>CAWHTA010000002.1:0-937701 GCA_963832145.1 uncultured Acidobacteriota bacterium | reverse complement strand
AACCGACTAGGGCTTTTTCGACTTGCTGGCGCTCTCGTCGGAGAGGATGTGTCGGTACTTCTTCTCCCGGTCGGCGTTGTGGCGCGAGAACGAGGCCAGGCCGCGCGCGAGGCGCGGCGGCCGCGGATCTTCCGATTCGGGAGCGGAAGGGGCGGGTGGCTCCGGCGGCGGTCGTCGATCGCCGGGAAGCGCGGCGGCGTCCCTGCTTCCCCTCAGCCGGCTCGGGTGGCGCGACAGGAGAGACCGGCTCGGATTGCGACGGGACGGATGACGCTTCCGCTGTGGGAACGTCTTCGGGAGGCTCGTCCGGAGCGAGAAACGGGAGCGCGTAGTCGGACGGCCGGGCCTTCTCGGGCTCGGCCTCGTCCGACGGAGAAGAGCCGCCCAAGGCTCGTCTGAAGGAATCCCAGAGGCGGGGGCGATCCGGGGGCACGATGCGATTGTACGCGGCTCGGAGGGAATCGGAGCCTCTCAGTGCTCCAGCCCGTACTCCTTGATCTTGTTGTAGATCGTCTTCAGGGAGAGCTTCAGGAGCTCCGCCGTCTTCTTCTTGTTTCCGCGCGCGAACTCGAGCGTTTTCTGGATGAGCATCCGCTCGACGTCGGCGAGCGAGTCCCCGACGGCGATCCGAACGGTCGGCACCCGGCGGCGACGGGAACTGCGTCCCGCGAGGGGGCGTCCGAGGACCGAACGAACGACGATCGGGCCGATCGTCGGCCCCTCCGCGAGCTCGGCCGCGCGGCGAACCGCCTCGCGGAGCTCCTGCACGTTGCCGGGCCAGTCGTGCGCGGCGAGGGCTTCCATCGCCTCCGCGTCGAACGCGAGGGTTCCGGCGGTCTCCTCGAGAAAGTGGCGCGCGAGGCGGCCGACGTCTTCGCCCCGCTCTCTCAGGGGAGGAAGGTGGACGACCGAGGTCTCGAGCCGCGCCGGGATCGCCGCGAGAAGCTCCCCGCGTCGGACCGCATCCAGAGGGTCGTTGTCCGCGGCGAGAATGAGACCTTGACGATCTCCGCGGTCGAGCGTCGCCAGGGCGAGCTCCTGGACAGCGCGGGGCGCGAGGTCGATGCCGGGCAGAAATACCGTGCCGCCGGCGGCGCGCGCGAGACCTTCGCGGAGGTCCGTCCCCGTCACGCGCACGAACGGCTCGGCGCCGCGGGGCGAGAGACGATGGAGAAAGCGCGCGGCGGCTTCCTTCTCGGTTCCCTCCTCGCCGGTGATGAGCACCGCGCGCTCCCGCGCGAGCCGCTCGATCGCGGACATGGCGTGGACCCATCGCGCGGATCGACCGGGCAGCGCGGCGGCGGCTTCCACGAGCGCCAGCCTCAGCCGGGTCTCCTCGCTTTTCGCTTCCCGTTCGCGCCGGTCGCGCAGATTTTCGAGCAGGATGGCCACGCGCTGCGCGGAGATCGGCCTCCAGAGAAAGTCGTCCGCGCCGCGGCCCATCGCGCGGACCGCCGGCTCGAGGTCTCCGGAGGGAGCGATCGCCCAGGCCGCGCGGCGGGGGGTGTCGCGAGAGATCTCCGCGAGAAAGGCGGACGCGTCCCCGTCGGGAAGGTCGAGTGCCGCGACGACGACGTCGGGCGCGTACTCCGCGAGGTGCTTCCGGGCCTCGGCGAGGGATGCGAGGCCGCGGAACTGTTCGCCCTCTGCCGAGATCGCCTGGCGGAGCGCGTCTCGGGAATCGGGCGCCGGATCGACGACGAGGACTTTCACGTTCAACCGAACGACAGATTCTAACAGCCCGGCTACGGACCCGCCCCGGAGGACCCGGGGCCCCGCCGCAGCCGAATCCCGAGCTCCGGCCACATTGCGTCGATCCGGCGCACGACGTCCTCGCTCATGGCGATTTCGTCGGGCCAGCGGCGGAGGAAACCCTCCTCCTTCCACTTGCGCGTGGCGTCGATCCCCATCTTGCTTCCGTAACACGGGAGCCGCGACGCGAAGTCGAGCTCGTCGACCGGGCCGTGGACGAACTCGATGTCGCGCTCCGGGTCGATGGCCGTGAGAGCGCGCCACAGCGCCTCCGGGGCGTTTCGCAGGTTGGCGTCGCGATCGAAGACGACGATCGTCTTCGTGAACATCATCTGCCCCGTTCCCCAGATCGCGTGCATCGTCTTGCGCGCGTGGCCGGGGTAACGCTTGTCGATCGAGACCAGCATGAGGTTGTGGAAGATCCCCTCGACGGGAAGGTGCATGTCGACGAGCTCGGGGATCATCTTCTTCACGAGCGGGAAGAAGAGCCGCTCCACGGCTTCGCCGAGGAAGCCGTCTTCCATCGGGGGTTTGCCGACGATCGTCGTCAGGTAGACCGGATTGCGGCGACGGGTCACGGCGGTCACGTGAAATACGGGAAAGTCGTCGTCGAGCGAGTAGAAGCCGGTGTGGTCCCCGAACGGTCCTTCCCGGCGGCGCTCTCCCGGATCGACGTAGCCTTCGAGGACGATCTCGGCCTCCGCCGGCACCGGAACGGAAACCGTCTTCCCTTGGACGAGAGGCACCCCCTCCGAACGTACGAAGCCGGCGAAGAGAAACTCCGAGATCCCCGGAGGCAGCGGGGCGACCCCGGAAAAGACGGTCGCCGGGTCCGCGCCGATCGCGACGGCCACCTCCATCCGTCTCCCCTCCCGCTCGTACCCGCGCGCCTGGCCCGCCCCGTCCTTGTGCTTCTGCCAGTGCATGCCGGTCGTGTTGCGGTCGTAGACCTGCATCCGGTAGACGCCGACGTTCACCTTCGCCGTCGCCGGGTCGCGGGTGATCACGAGCGGGAGAGTGATGAACGGGCCGGCGTCCTGGGGCCAGCAGGTGAGTACGGGCAGCCGCGAGAGGTCCACGCCGTCCCCCGTCTCGACGACTTCCTGGCACGGCGCGGTCCGAACCATCTTCGGGAAGACCTGCGCGAGCTCGGTGATCTTCGGAAGCGCCTTCAGCTTCTCCAGCAGGCCGGAGGGGGGCGTCGGATCGAGAAGGGGCGCGAGTCGCGACTCCCACTCGTCCCAGCCCGAGAGCTCGAGCGCCCGGAGCATCCGCCGCCGGGAAGCGAACAGGTTGATCGCGACCGGAAACGCCGACCCGGACACGTTCTCGAAGAGGAGCGCCGGACCGTCCCCTTTCACCGACCGGTCCGCGATCTCCGCGATCTCGAGGTGAGGGGACACCTCCCGCCGGATCCGCACGAGGTCGCCGTCGGCTTCGAGCGCGCGGAGAAAATCGGAGAGGTTGCGGAAAGCCACGCGGATGCTAGCGGGCCGGGCTCGGGCGCCCGAAACCGCCCCGCACCCACGACTCGACTCCGCCGGAAACGTGGGAGACGTAGGGAAAGCCCTGACGGGCGAGGAACTCGCAGGCGGAGGCGGCGTCGCTTCCGTCGCGGCTGAAGATGAGGATGGGCTCCTTTTTCCAGGCCGTGAGCTCCCGGTAGCGGCGAGGCAGGTCCACGAGGGGGATCTCGCGCGCTCTCGGGAGCCTGGGGAGCGCCGCCTCAAACTCCTCGTCGCGCCGGACGTCGAGCAGGAGGACGCCCGGGTTGTCTCTCATCATTTCGTGGGCGACTCCAGCCTGGACCTCCCGGCAGTTCGCGGTGAGCGACGCGACGACGCTCCGACTGGCGGCGCACGACGCGCTGAACACGAGAACGGCCCCGACTAACGCCGGCAGTCGCCCTCCGGAGAAGAAATCCGGATCAATCCGGCGCATCGCGTCGAATTATAGGAACTTCCGCCCGGATCGATCCCACCGAGTGCCCCGCGGCGTTGATGATCGCCGGCGCCGCGTAGCGGGCGAGCTCGCGCCGGGCGCGGGAGGAGAGGAGACCCAGCCGATCGAGGAGGGACAGCGCCACCGCGTCGCGCGCCCGCGTGCCGCCGTCCTCGATCTTGAAAGCGATCCCGATGGACGGCTCGTTGCGCGACCGCGCGCGGATTCCGATCGCGTATACGGCCTCGGCCCCTTCCTTCCCGATCGACCGGCCGCGCTCGGCGCTCAGAAAGTCCGTCGTGAACCGCTCTCGGCCCGCGACCATCTCCGGTCTTTCCCACATCGCGGCGCAGATCGACCGGCGGCCTTCCCGCTCCGCGGGCATCTCGCCGGCCGCGCCGTCCGACACGAGCCGCGCGTACGCGAGCGCGAGGGCAGAGAGCGGCATCGAAAGGACGGGTAGCCCGCAACCGTCGACGGCGACCTCCATCCCTTCCGCCGGCACGGACCCGAGACGGGCGATCCGGCGCCGGATCTCGACCTGGAGCGGATGCTTCACCTTCCAGTAGCCCTTCGGCGAAAGCCCGAGGGCACGGCACGCGAGAAGGAGCCCGGCGTGCTTTCCCGAGCAGTTGTTGTGGAGCTTCGTCGGCTTCTCCCCGCGCTGGACGAGAAGCCGCGCGGATTTCGGGTCCATCGGCTCCTGCGGGCCACAGACGAGATCTCTCGCCGAGAACCCGCCGTGCGAGAGAAGGCGGGCGGCCACGCGGACGTGCCGGGGTTCGCCCCCATGGGACGCGCAGAGAAGGGCGATCTCCGCGGCGCCGAGCCGGAATCGTTCCGCGCCGCCGGACGCGATCAGGGGCAGGGCCTGGAACGGCTTCGCCGCGGAGCGCGGGAAGATCAGGCGGCCCGGGTCCCCGCTCGAGGCAAGGAGCCGCCCCCCTTCCTCCACGACCGCGGCGTCCCCGCGATGGCCGGACTCGACGAAATCCCCGCGCAGGACGCGCGCGAAGAGGGGGGGCGGGTCGGCCACCGGCGGGTTGTATCAGAGGCGGGCGGGACGCAGGAGGAAAACGCGCGCCGGCCCGCCGGGAGCCTCAGGCCCGACTTCCCCGGAAGCTTCTGCCTTCGGATGGTGTTCTTCGCCTCGACGAACGGCCGTGGACGGATTCCGCGTCAGGCATTGTGCCCGTTCGCCTTAACAGGATGAGGTCATGAAGAACAGAGCCAACAGCCCGTTTCTCGCCCTGGCGTTTCTCGTTCTCGCCGGTTCGCCCCTCGCCGCGCAATCCCCCTCGGAGTCGGAATGGCTGAAGGGTGAGATCCAGAGCATCAAGGCCAGCCAGCAGCAGCTTCAGAAAGACGTCGACGAGATCAAGAAGATCCTTCAGGCGGCGGTCAACCCCGCGGCGGCCCCCGACAAGGCCGTCAACGCGGTCGTGAACATCGCCGGCGAGCCGGTCAAGGGGAACAAGGACGCGCGTTTGACCCTGATCGAGTTCTCGGAATATCAGTGCCCCTTCTGCAGCCGTCACGTCCAGACCACGTTTCCCCAGCTCGACAAGGAATATGTGCAGACCGGGAAGGTGAAGTACGTCTTCCGGGACCTTCCGCTCGAGTCGATCCACAAGAACGCGTTCAAGGCGGGAGAGGCCGCCCACTGCGCCGAGGAACAGGGGAACGGGAAGTTCTGGCCCATGCACGATCGCCTCTTCGCCAACCAGCAGACGCTGGAGCTGGCGAAGCTCCCCGAGCACGCGACCGCGATCGGCCTCGACGCGAAGAAGCTTCAGGCGTGTCTCGAAAGCGGTAAGTACGCGGCGGAGATCCGCAAGGACATCGCGGAAGCGGAGCGCCTCGGCGTCAGCGCGACGCCGACGACGCTCATCGCGGTCTCGCAGCCGAACGACCCCAACGTGAAGGTCGTCAAGGTCATCCGCGGCGCTCAGAACTTCGCGGTGTTCAAAGCGAGCCTGGACGAGTTGCTCGCTCCCGCACCCGCAGCCGCGCCCGTCAAGCAGTAACGCCCGTTCCGAGAGGGGGTCGCCGGCGCGAACCGGCGGCCTCCCCTCTAACTACTCAAGCGAGGGATCTTGTTGCTTCGTCAATCCACCCAGGCATCTCCCGGCCGGCTCCGGCGCGGGAAATCGAGAATCGACGGCGAGCGAGCCCGCAACTCCCTCGGAATATTCGGTTTTGGGCGCCCGTTCGACCGGACAGCCATGCGTCTCTTTCTCGCTGCCTGCGCCCTCACCCTGTCCGCTGCGTCCGCAACGCTCGCGCAGGGCGCCGAGCCTTTTCCCGATCTCGAGTTCGCGGGCGAGGAGGGCGGGACCGTCCGGCTCTCGCAGCTGAAGGGCAACGTCGTCCTTCTGAACGTCTGGGCGACCTGGTGCGGGCCCTGCAAGCTCGAGCTGCCGATCGTGCAGCGCCTTTACGATCGCTACAGCGACCGCAACTTCGTCGTGATCGCGATCAACGTCGACGCGGACCGCAAGCGCGTGCCCCCGTTCCTGAAGAAATACAACATCTCGCTTCCGGTCTACTCGTCCGCTCCCGAGGACGTCGCGCAGATGACGGCGATGGGGATCCCGTCGACTTTCATTCTCGGTCCCGACCGGACGCTGATCGACATGGCGGTCGGCTTCTCGCCCGAGGTCGAGGAGCGCTGGAAAAAGGTGATCGAGAAACACCTCAAAGCGCGCAAGTAACCACCGGTTCAACCGGCCGGGTCCGGCCGAATCCCTCCCTCGGATGCGTGTCTGGCACCGGAATTGCCCCTCGGGGCCGCGGAGGTCAGTCATGAAGTTCCGGGTACTCGCTCTCGCTCTCCTCGTGGCCGGCGCAAGCGCCGCCGCATCCGCCCAGGTTCGTGAAGGAACGTTCGAGATCTCGCCCTTCGCCGGCTATCTCTTCGGTGGCGAGTTCGAACGCAGTTCGACCTCGCTGTTCGACTTCGAGGTCGAGGCCGACGACGATGCGACTTTCGGTCTGCGCGTCGGCTACAACCTGACCGACAACTTCGAGATGGAGTTCCAGGCTTCCCGCACCGAGACGGAGTTCGTCACCGAAGACGACGAGCTCTTCGACCCGGACGACGAGCAGGACTTCGGCGACCTGACGATCGACTACTTCATGGGCTACGGGACGTTCAACTTCGGCCGGCGGCGGGCCGTGCCCTACATCACCGTCGGCGCGGGAGTCGCGAGACTCGATCCGGACGTGCCCGGCATCCGTGCGCGGAAAGACACCCGCTTCACGGCGAGCATCGGAATCGGGGTGAAGGCGTTCGTGAACCCCCACTTCGGGTTCCGATTCGACGGGCGCGGCTACGCGACGTCGCTCGGCGATCGGGACGATGACGACGACGACTTCTTCTGCGACGACGACTTCTTCGACGACTGCGACAGCGACTCGAAGGACTGGCTCACGAACGGGGAGATCTCGGCGGGACTCGTCTTCGCTTTCTGACGTCAGGCCCCCGGAGTCTTCAGCCGCTCCACGCGGATCCGGCGAGCGCCGTCACCCTCCGTCGAGAAACGGACCTCGACGGAGGGGGGCAAGGCCTCCCGCACCGCTTGACCCGGCCACTCGACGGCCGTGGCCGCCCCGGCCACGGCGCCCGGCAACCCGAGCACTTCCAGCTCCCGGGGAAGGTCCGCGAGGCGGTAGAGATCCAGGTGCCGCATGACGATCGCCCCGCCCGGCTCCGCATACTCGTGCAGGATCGCGAAGGTGGGTGACGCGACCTGTCGGGGCGCCGCTCCGAGCCCCGCCGCGATTCCCCGCGAAAGCGCCGTCTTTCCCGCGCCGAGCTCCCCGATCAGATAGACCACGTCGTCGGAGGAGAGCTCCGCCGCGAGCTCCCTTCCGAAGGCCTCCGTGGCCTCTTCCCCGGTCGAGCGGAAATCGCGGGTGGCTGCTCCGCCCTTCTCTTTCCCTCTCACGTCTCGCGTCTCCCGCTCACATGCCCGCCTCTCCGCAGGGCGCGGCGGACCTCCGGCACCGCGTCGGCGACCTCGTGCGCCAGGAGCCCCGCGTCACCGAGCCGTTCGGCGAGGGCTTCCCCGGCCGCGCCGTGGAGCCAGGCCGCGGCCGTCCCGGCGTCCGAGACTTCGAGGCCGCCTCCGACGAGCGCTCCGACCAGTCCCGCGAGGACGTCCCCCGCGCCCGCCGTCGCGAGGAGCGGAGTCCCCGTCGGGTTGACGACAACGCGGCCGTCCGGCGTCGCCAGGAGAGTCGCCTCTCCCTTGAGGAGGACGGCGCAGCGCGCGCGGCGGGCGAGCGTCCGCGCCGCCGTCAGCCGGTCGGCCTGTACAGCGCGGGGAGACGTGCCGAGGAGGCGCGCGGCCTCCCCCGGGTGAGGGGTCAGAAGGGTCGGCGCCCGCCGGCGCGCGAGTCGCGGAAGGTCGCCGGCGAACGCATTGAGACCATCCGCGTCGAGGACGACCGGGCGATGCATCCGGCCAATGACGCCTCGGAGCGCCGCAACCGTCCCTTCCGACGTTCCCAGGCCCGGTCCGACGACGGTGACGTCGAAGGCTTCGAGTCGGACGCCGAGCTCCGATCCGGCTCCGGCGATCTCGCCGGGGCTCTCGGTGAACCCCTCCGTCATCGCCTCCGGCAGGTTCGAGACGACGACTTCCCCGACCGAGTCGGGACAGAAGACCGTCACCGTTCCCGCACCGCCACGAAGCGCCCCGCGGGCCGCGAGGATTGCGGCCCCCGGCTTTCCACGCGACCCGGCAACGACGGCGACGCGGCCGAAATCCCCTTTGTGCCCCGCGGGATCGCGCGCCGGCAGAAGGGCGCGCACCGCATCCGCTGTCGCGAGGAACAGGCGATGGGACTTGCGAGCGAGCTTTCCCTTAGGGATCCCGATGTCGTGCACGACGAGCTGTCCGCATCGGCGGCGCGCGGGCGGAAACGCGTGGCAGACCTTCGGAGCCCCGAAGGCCACCGTGACGGCGGCGTCGATCGACGGCCCGTGCAGGGCGCCGGTGTCGGAGCGGAGCCCCGAGGGCACGTCCGCCGCTACCACGGGACGGCCGGCGGCATTGATCGCCGAGACGACGCGGGCCGCGAAGCCCCCGAGGGGCCGATCGAGTCCGATCCCGAAGAGGGCGTCCACGACGCCGTCGCCTTCCGCCGCCGCCTTCGCGAGCGATCCGACGCCCCCTTCCTTCGCGAGCGACTCGAGAACGAGCCCGGCGTCCCGCGCCCGCTTCGCATTGACCTGCGCCGCCCCCCTGTACGCGCCCGGATCGCGGAGCGTGAACACCCGGACCGAGAAGCCCCGCCGGGCGAGAAGGCGCGCCGCCGCGAGCCCATCTCCCCCGTTGTTTCCGGGGCCGCACACCACGACAACGCGGCGCCACGCCGGGAATCGTTCCGCGATCGCCTCCGCGATCCCGCGCGCCGCGTTCTCCATGAGCTTGATCGCCGGGGTTCCGCCGCGGATCGCGGCGCGATCGGCCGCGCGCATCTCCCGCGAGTCGAGGATGGGGATCAAGCGGGGGTTCCGGTCGGAAGGAGAGCGAGCGCGGCGGAGGTGGCGCGCGGATAGTCCTCCTCCGCCGGGTCGCGGCGCGCGAGGTCGCTCCGCAGGCGATCGAGGTCCTCCGGCCGGTCGACGTCGTAGTTCGGAGCCGCGAGCGCGAAAGAGAGGCCCTCCTCTCTCAGGCGATCGAGAGTGGCTTCGAGCGTCGCCGGCGTCGACCACGGAATGTCTCGAAATACCGTCGCCGGCTCCACGGCCGAGGACAGCGCGATCGCGCAATATCCGCCGTCGCCGGCGGGAATGAGCGCCGCGTCGCTGCCGCGCGCGACGCTCGCGAAAAGGAAGCGGAGGGACCCGCGGGTCACCGCGGGGTGGTCCGAGCCGACCGCGAGCGTCGCCGTGGCGCCGAGCGCGCGCTCCCGATCGAAGGCGGCGGTCAGGCGGGCGCCCAGATCTCCGGTTGCCTGTCGCTCGTGACGCCACGGCGGGGGGAAGATCGCCGCGAGATCCGCGGCGTCGGGGTCCGGCTCCGCGTCGACAACGGAGTTCCACGCGGCGTCCGCGTAGACGCGACACGCGTCCTCGAGAAACGCCCGATAGAGGCGAGAAGCCCCTTCGGCGGACAGAAGGTGCGCGAGCCTCGTCTTGACGCGGCCCGGCACGGGCTCCCGTGCGAAAAGCACGAGGGTCTGCCGGAGCTCCTGCACGGAACGATTATCCGCCGCACCGCAGGCTCCCGCGCCAGCGGGGCGCCGGGAGCGGCCGACTCCGATCAGCTCTTCCCGGCCTCCTTGGGCAGAACCGACACGAAGACGCTCTTCTGGAGGTAGGAAGTCAGGTTCGAGACTCCGTCGCGGAGCGCAACGGCGAGCTTCTGCCCGCCGGGCACGACGAGGAGCTGGACGTCGTAGTACCAGTCCTTTCCCTGCGCGGTCGCGAAATCCTTGGCGGGAACGTTCACCGTCTGCTGCTGGACCTGCAGATCCGACTGCTTCCCGACCGCGTCGAGAACGACGAAGTAGACGAAGAACTGACCCTGGTACACGTCGCCCGAGGGGACGAGGCCGAGCTTCCCGACGGGAATCGCGATCCGAACCGGCAATACGTAGTTCTCGCGGTCGTAGGGGCGAGCCTCCCCGACCGTCACGCTGACTCCGAGAGGGTTTTCCGTCCGGGGGTAGTGCAGGCTCGCGACGACGGCCTCTGCGGTCCGCGTCTCGGTCGACTTCTCGAGGAGCCTCTTGCGCGCGCGCACCCGGAGACCCTTGCGCTTGACCTTGACCTCGACCGAGTGCGGCCGATCCGCTGCGGCCCGGGCCGTGCGGTATCCGAGCGAGTAGAAGTTGGAAAAGTCCTTCGACAGCTCGTCGAGGCTGTTCTTCCAGTCGTTGGTATTGACGGCCGCCATTCCCCCGGTCTGCTCGGCGAGCATCAGGAGCGGCGCCTGCGTGTTCTGCCGCATCATGAAAGTGGACGGCCGGTTCTCGATGTAGCGGTTCTCCGCCGACATGAGGTCATCGGCCGCGAGACCCGATGCGTCGAGCGCCCAGATCGTGACCCCGTTGGCGTTGGCCGACTGTACGAGCGACGCGTACCTGGTGTTCATGTTGAACTCGACGGTCTCCAGCGCCGCGTGCCCGCCGGAAAACTTCTGGCTGATCGCGTCGAAGAGCTCTGCCCCTGCCGAGGACGGAAGCCCCTCCGACACGTAGACGAAGATCTTTCTCCCCTCGACGCCCGCCAGGCCGTTCAACGTCGTCTTGATCGCGTCCACAGCGAACTGGAGGTCGTTGCGCAGCGACTGGGCGTAGGAGCGCGCCGTGCGGAGGGCATCGGCCTCGGACTGCGCTTCGTTGATCCGGGCGAGCGCGTCGCGGCGCTCACTCGCCTGCGGGGTGCCGCCGCCCGTATCCATCTCCGTGTTCTCGATGGCGGCGAGGACCTCGCCCACCTCCGAGGTAAAACGCCGCTTGACCTTGAGTGAACGGTTGTACGTCACGACCATCGCCTCGGCGTGCGGCCCGACGGCCGTCGAAACGAACTCCTTCAGGCGTTTGAACATCCGGTTCCGGTTCTGCGGTTGGATGCTCAGGTTGTCGATGTAGATGACGTACCGGGTCTTCAACTGCTGCGGGAGCGCTTCCGCCGCTTCGGGCGCGTCGATCGGAACGGTCTTGCCGTCCTCGAGGAGCACCTTCCCGCCGGAGACGGCGTAGAAGTTCGTGATCGGCTGGGGGACCGCATCCTGGAAGACCTCGAAGTCCTGCGCGGTCAGACCGGAAATCCGGTTGCCCTTGGAGTCGGTCACGATGACGTCGATGTTCGTCACCGAGACGTCCACGCGTTCCGTGATCGGTCCCACCGACCGGGATTGCGCCGGCTTCGCGGGAGCGGGCGGCGGGTTCTGCGGCGCCGGAGCGTTCTGCGCGGGCGCCCTCGGGGCGCCGACGAAGAAGAGGGCCGACAGAGCGACGGCCGCGAGGCGAAGGGGCTCTTTCAAGAGATTCCTCCTCGAGAGGCCAAGCCGCCGATCCGACCGAATATTCCCCGGCCGCGGCCCACGCGCTCGCGCGGGGGACGGAAGGGCTGTTTGCGGCCCGGCGCCGGAAACCCCGATTCCGTCAGACCTTGCATCGCGCCGGCCCGAAAAAATCGCTGTTGCTTTGCGAATCCGAATTCAACAGAATCCCGGCTCCGGGCCGGGGTTTTCGCTGCCGGCAAGCGAAAGAACAAGGAGCGGGTCAGCATGGAGTTTCACCCGGGGCGTTCGGTCTCGCGAGGAAAACCGGGGTCTTCGGCTTCCTCCTCGGCTGCGCCCTCCTTGCGGGGGGCTGCAACAAGATCAAGTCCAAGCAGGAAATCAAGAAGGGCAACGAGTTCTCCCGAGCGGAGCAGTACCAGACGGCGCTCGCGAGCTACCAGGAAGCCCTTCGGCTCGACCCGAACGAAACGAAGCTCCACAAGAACATCGGCCTCGCCTACATGGGCATGTACCAGCCGGGCTCGAAGCATGCCAAGGACCTCGAGTTCGCCGCGAAGGCGATCGAGCACCTCAAGAAGTACGTCGAGGCATACCCCGAAGACCGGAAAACGCGCGAGTTCCTCGTCTCCATGTACCTTGCCACCGAGCGCTTCGACGACGCCATCGGGTTCTACCAGCACATGCTCAAGGAGGACCCGAAGGACGCCAAGGCGATGGAGTCGATCGCCCAGATGTACTTCAAGAAGGGGGACTTCGACAAGGCGGTCGCGTGGCTGAAGCGACGGCTCGAGGCGGAAACGTCGCCGGAGGCCAAGCCCGAGGTCTACCACCTCATCGGGGCCCAGGCGTGGGACCGCTCCTACAACTTCCCGGACCTCGACCCCCGCATGCGGGCCCGCGTCATCGACGAAGGCCTGGACGCCCTGAACAAGGCCCTCGAGCTCAAACCCGACTATTTCGAGGCCCTCTCCTACGTCAACCTGCTCTACCGCGAGAAGGCCAAGATCGAAACCGACCCCGTCAAGCAGCAGGAGTACGTCGACCCGGCCAACCGCTACCTGCAACAGGCATTGGATTTGCGAAAGAAGGATCTGCCTGCGCTGACGCCGACGCCGGAACCGGCGCTCTAGTACCGGGGTCTTAGGGTCGGGAGGACACGCCATGTTTGAGGATGCCCTGATCGAATCCTCGAGCGAGCACGCGAAGAAGGGCCCGAAAAAGGTCATCTCGCTTCCCGTCTCGATCGCCCTTCACATGCTCGTCATCGGCGGAATCGTCGGCGCATCCATCTGGTTCGTCGAGGACGTTCCCGAGCCGCCCATCCCCGTCACTTTCTACGCCGCCGCTCCCCCGCCGCCCCCGCCGCCACCGGCGGCCGCCCCCAAGCCGGCCGCGCCCAAACCGGAGACCCCGAAACCGATTCCCGTCCGCCCCACGGAAATGACCGCCCCGACGATCATCCCGGAGAAGGTCCCCGAGGCGCTTTCGGCGCCCGAACCGGAACTTCCGGCGGGTGAAGGGGTCGAAGGCGGCGTCGAGGGCGGCGTGCCGGGAGGAGTCCCCGGCGGCGTCATGGGCGGGGTCCCCGGCGGTACCGGGCCCGGTCTCTCCGACGAGCCTCTGCGGGTCGGCGGAGACGTCAAAGCCCCCCAGCTGACCAACAGGGTCGAGCCGAGCTACCCCGAAGCGGCCCGAAAGGCGCGGATGGAGGGGGTCGTCATCCTGGAAGCGATCATCACGGCCAGCGGCAACGTCGAGGACGTTCGGGTCCTCAAGTCCGTCAACCCCCTGCTGGATGCGGCGGCGACGAGCGCGGTCCAGCAGTGGAAATACCGGCCCGCGACACTGAACGGGCGCGCGGTCCGCGTTTATCTGACGGTGACGGTGACGTTCAACTTGCACTAGGATTCAGGCCGGATCGGAGGCGAGACGGCCGGCCGATTGAGAAGGAGCGTACATGACTTTCGATATCGCCGAGCTGTGGGAGCAAGATGACGATCCTCAACAAAGGGGTCATCGTCATTCTCATCATCATGTCCATCTACTCGCTGACGGTCTTCTTCGAGCGGTTGATCTACTTCAGCAAGGCGAAGAAGCAGTCGCTCGCGTTTGCGCGGCTCGTGACGGGTACCTCAAGCAGGACAAGCTGACCGAGGCGATCGAGTCCTCCAAGAAGTTCCGGCACAGCCACCTCGCCCGCGTCGTCTCGGCGGGCCTCTACGAATTCCAGCACGACGTGGCGAGCGGCACGGCCGACATTCAGGGCCACGATCCATATCGAGGCGGCCGAACGGGCGATCGAGCGGGAAGCGCTCATTACGACGGCCGACATGAAGAAGGGTCTCTCGGGGCTCGCGACGATCGCAACGACGGCGCCGTTCATCGGCCTTTTCGGAACGGTCATCGGCATCATCAACGCCTTCCGCGGCATGGCCTTGACCGGATCGGGCGGTATCGGCGCGGTCTCCGCCGGAATCGCGGAAGCGCTCGTCGCGACCGCGCTCGGATTCGGCGTCGCCATCCCGGCGGTGTTCATGTACAACTTCTTCCTGAACAAGGTGGAGCGGTTCCAGGTCGAGATGTCCAACTCCGCTTCGGAGCTGATCGACTACTTCATCAAGCGCCGCGGCGCGGGCGTGAAGCTCGGCGTGCGGGCGTCCTAAGGACATAAGTCCCGGAGGTTTTATCAATGGCGATGGGAGGCGGCGGAGACCGCGGCAATCTTCAAAGCGACATCAACGTCACCCCTCTGGTGGACGTCTGCCTCGTTCTCCTCATCATTTTCATGGTCGTCACGCCGATGCTCCAGAAGGGGATGGACGTTCAGCTCCCCACGACGGACAACCCCGACAAGAAGCCTGAGGGCTCGAAACAGCGCCTCATCTCGGTCAACTGGGAGAACCCTCCGAACTACTTCATCGACTCGAAGTGGCTCCCTCCGGAGGAGTTCCAGAGAGCGCTCGACGAGCTCTACCAGCGCGCGCCGACCACCGAGCTCGTGATCAAGGCGGACCAGCGGCTCAAGTACGGTGAGGTGAAGAAGGTCATGCGGATGACCAAGGATGCGGGCTTCGAGGACGTCGGGCTCATCGCCGAGAAGAAGCAGAAAACGGAATCGTAGAGCGAGCACCGAGGAGACTTTCGACGATGGCTATGGCCCCGACTGGTAACCCCAAGAGCGAGATCAACATCACGCCCCTGGTGGACGTGGTGCTCGTCCTCCTGATCATCTTCATGGTCGTGACGCCGCTCCTCCAGATGGGCTATGACGTCAAAGTCCCCCCCAAGGCCCAGGTGGACACCCCTCAGCCCCCCGCCGACCAGCTCATCGTGTCCCTGACGACAAACAACCGGCTCTACCTCAACAAGGAAGAGATCAACCCCCAGACGCTCTCGCTGCGTCTGGATGAGATCCTGAAGAACCGGCGCGACAAGACTGTTTTCTTCTCCGCCGAGGACGGGGCCACTTACGGGAAGGTCGTCCAGATCATGGACCTGATGCGGACGGCCGGCGCCAAGACGATCGGGATCGTGCTCGACACGGTCTCCGTCGCGCCGACCGCCATCGATCCTCTGGCCGCTCCGGCCGCCCCCGCTCCCGCGCCGCCCCTTCCGTAGCGCGCTAACTTCGCCCGTTTCCGGCGGCCGGGCCAGCGGTCCCGGTCTGATATTCTTCGCCGGCCTCGGTGCCGCCTTCCGGCGGGCCAGCCGAACAAAAACCCGTAGGAGCCAGACGAATGTCACACGACCTCGCCCTGCCCCTCATCATGATCTTCTCGGTCGGCTCGCTCTTCGTCGCCGGTTACCTGATCTGCTGGGTCCTGAAGAAAGACACCGGGACCCCCGCGATGCGGGAGATCTCGAACGCCATCAAGGAGGGCGCCGAAGCCTTCCTGAAGCGGCAGAACACCACGATCGTCCTCCTCGCGGTCCTCCTGGCCGCCGTCATCTTCGTCCTCTACGGGTTCGTGCGGTCGCACCATGACTTCGACCCCGTGCCGACCGCCCTCCTCCTCGCCTTCTGGACGACGCTCTCGTTCCTGCTCGGCGCGGCCTGCTCGGTCGTCGCGGGATACGTCGGCATGTGGATCTCGATCCGCGCCAACATCCGCACGGCGTCCGCCGCGCGGACCTCCCTGAACGACGCCCTCCGGATCGCGCTCCGCGGAGGCGCCGTCTCGGGCCTCTTCGTCGTCGCGATGTCGCTCTTCGGTGTCGGCGGCCTCTACTGGCTCGTGAGCCGCTTCACGGAGGTGCCAGAGGGCCAGATTCCCGCTGCTGATCGTGGGCTACGGCTTCGGCGCCTCCTTCGTCGCGCTCTTCGCGCAGCTCGGAGGCGGCATCTACACCAAGGCCGCCGACGTCGGAGCGGATCTCGTCGGCAAGGTCGAAGCCGGTATCCCGGAGGACGACCCGCGGAACCCCGCCGTGATCGCGGACCTCGTGGGAGACAACGTCGGCGACTGCGCCGGCCGCGGCGCGGACCTGTTCGAGTCGACGGCGGCCGAGAACATCGGCGCCATGATTCTCGGGGCGACGCTCGCCGCGGCGGCCGAGCGCGCGGGGATGGGCTTCGCCGCGGGGATCGTCGGCGTCATGCTCTTCCCGCTCGTCGCGCGCGCGTTCGGGCTCCTCGCCTCGATCGTCGGGATCTTCCTCGTCCGCACCCGGGAGGACCAGGACCCGATGCAGGCGCTGAACCGCGGCTACTACGTCGCGGCCGCGCTCGCCATCGTCGGGTTCGGCCTCGCGACCCGGTGGCTCCTCTACAACCCCTCCGCGCCCGATGCGTGGTGGAAGTTCTTCCTGTGCGGGATCATCGGGGTCCTGACCTCCGTCGCCTTCGTTTACATCACTCAGTACTACACGGAGTACCGCTACCGGCCGGTCCTCGAGATCGCGCAGGCGTCGACGACGGGCCCCGCGACGAACGTCATCGCGGGCATCGCGGTGGGGCTCGAGTGCACGCTCCTGCCGGTCATCGCCATCTCGGCCGCGATCCTCGCGTCGTACAAGATCGGGGCCTGGGCGCTTCCGGGCGGCGGCCTCTTCGGCACCGCCGTCGCGACGATGGGGATGCTCGGCACCGCCGCCTACATCCTCGCGATGGACACGTTCGGCCCGATCACCGACAACGCCGGCGGCATCGTGGAGATGTCCCGGCAACCCGAGGAGATCCGCCGCAAGACCGACCGACTCGACTCGGTGGGAAACACGACGAAGGCGCTGACGAAGGGCTACGCGATCGGCTCGGCCGCCCTCGCGGCGTTCCTGCTCTTCTCGGCCTACCTGGACGAGCTGCGGAACTACGGCTCGCCGCTGGAGGCGGTGAACATCGCGAAACCGGAGGTCTTCATCGGAGGCCTGCTCGGCGCGATGCTCGTCTTCTTCTTCTCCGGTCTCGCGATCAAGGCCGTCGGCCGGGCGGCGGGAGTCGTCATCGAGGACGTGCGCGCGCAGTTCCGCGAGCACCCGGGCATCATGGCCGGGACGGAAAAGCCGGACTACGGTCGGACTGTCGACATCGTGACGCGCGGAGCGTTGAAGGCGATGATCGCTCCGGGCCTCGTCGCTGTCGGAATGCCGATCGCTGTCGGGCTCTTCTTCAAGCTCTTCGGGGTGGGAGCCGAGGCGGTCGCCGCGCTCCTGATGGTGGGGACGATCGCGGGAATCGTCGTCGCGACCTTCCTGAACAATTCGGGGGGCGCCTGGGACAACGCCAAGAAATACATCGAGACCGGCGCGCTCGGCGGCAAGGGCTCCGCGACCCACAAGGCGGCCGTCGTCGGCGACACGGTCGGCGATCCGTTCAAGGACACCGCGGGGCCGTCGCTCCACGTGCTCATCAAGCTGCTGGCGACGATCACGCTGGTGCTCGCCCCGCTGTTTATTTAGAGGCGGCGCACCGCTCTTCCTCCAGACGGAATGTGGATCTGACCCCTTCGGGATCAGACCCTAGACGAAGCGGCAGAGAACCTCGTTCGAGAGAAGGAAGCCGCGTTCGGTGAACCGGACGCGGCCGTTCTCGCGCCGGAGGAGACCGGCCCCGAGCCAGTCACCGTAGTCCGCGGCGAGAAGCGGCTCGCCCGCCTCCTCGATCCAGGTCTCCACTTCCGGGGCGGGGACTCCCGCGCTCAGGCGGAGTCCGAGGACGATGCGCTCCCGGGCGGCCGTCTCGACGCTCACCGGGTCGTCCAGCGCGACCGGGCGGTCCCCGGCGAAGAGCCGGCTCACGTATTGAGCGAGAGCGGAGACGTTCGCGCGCCTCCGGTCCGACCAGAACTCGTGCGCCGAGACGCCGAGCCCGAGCGTCGGCGTCCGCGTCCAGTACTTGACGTTGTGCCGCGCCTCGCGACCGGGGCGGGCCCAGTTCGAGATCTCGTAGTGCTCGAACCCGCGGTCGGCGAGCGACTCCCCCGCCTCCAGCCAGGCGTCCGCCTGGTCTTCGTCGGACAGGTACCGATCCGGGCGGGCCCGCCGGTCCTCCTCCATGGCGCGCGACTTGTCGGTCTCGAGCAGGTAGATGGAGACGTGCTCGACGCCCGCTCGCGCAAGCTGCTCGACGTTTGCGCGGAAGCTCTCCCGGGTCTGCCCGGGCAGCCCGAGAATGAGGTCGGCCGACAGGGAAAGGCCGGCCTCGCCCAGAGTGTCGAGAGCGCGCCGCGCGCCCGCCGCATCGTGCCGCCGGCCGACGGCGGCGAGCTCTCCGTCGTCGAATGACTGCACCCCGACCGAAATCCGGTTGACGCCGGCCGCGACCCACGCGTCGCGGCGATCGCGCGTCACGTCCTCGGGGTTCGCTTCGAGCGTGACCTCCGATCCGTCCTCGAAGGGAAACCGCCTTCGCAGCTCGCTCACGAGTCGCGCGAGGTCGGCCGCGGGGACGAGGGAGGGCGTGCCGCCGCCCAGGTACAGCGAGTCGAAGCGGAAGCCCTTGGCCTCCGGCTCCAGGATCTCCGCCTCGCGGACGAGAGCCGCCAGGTAGTCGTCCCGGCTGGAATCATCGGTCGAGACGACGAAAGCGCAGTAGCCGCACCGGGAACGGCAGTACGGGAGGTGAACGTAGACGCCGGCCGCGCTTTTCACGTCGTTTCCCTCGGCGTGCGAAACGCTTCTTCCGCCTCGGCCGCGAGGGCGCCGAAGGGGAACACCTTTCCGAAGTTGCCTTCCGCGACGACCGGGGTGAGGTCCCGTCCCGACTCGTCGATCCACCGCGCGGCGGCGTAGAAAAGGGCGGACCGATGCTCGTTCTCCTCCACCTCCCGGGCCCGCTCCTCGAGGCGCGCGGCCGCCGCCGAGTTCCCGGGCGGTTCCGCCTTGCCGACCGGCCGCGGCGGGATCGTCGCGAGACCGCGTCGCTCGGCTTCTTCCCGAAACCGGGCCACGCCGTCCCGGACCGCCGTCGGCCAGTCGCAGTGGTGAATCTTCTCGAAGAACCGATCGGCGGACTCCGGCTCGATCCGGGTCCGCGCTTCGACGAGCCGGCGCCGCGCTTCCGCATCCCCCGAGGCGGCCAGCGGCGCGGCGAACCCGGCGCCCGCCTTCGCGAGAAGGTCGAGGTACCGATCGAGAAACGCGGGTTCCTCCGTCCACCCCGGGACGATCGGGAGGAGCCCGCCGGCCGCGAAACCGCGCTCCCGGGCGGACCGGAGGGCTGCCGGAGGCGCGGCACCCGTTTCGGGACTCCAGGCGAAGAGCGCCACGCACGAGCGTCCGGACCGCTCCGGCAGCCCCGGCGCGTCCGGGTCGAGGAGATAGAGGGGTCTCCCCGCGGCGGCTGCGCCCTCCACGGCCGCCCGATAGGCGCCCCGGATTCCCTCGACGGATGAACCGGGGCCGACGAGAACGGGACCGGGAGGGCATCGCTCGAACGCGCGCGTCCACGCCTCGGCCCGCGCCGGACCGACGGCGACGCGGCCGGAAGCCCGCCGAAAGGCGATGGCGCGGGCGATGGGGTCGAAGCGCACGGCGGGTCCGCCGGCCTCTCCCGAGTACGGAAGCGCGTGCGCCGCGACGCGGCGCCCCGCCACCTCGGTCTCGACGCACCGCACGAGCGGCGTCCCGGAGGACTCGTATTCGATCACTGCCGGCGCGCCGACGGCGCCTTTCGATACCGCGCGACGAGGTCGACTTCCAGGTTCACGCGGTCTCCCGGACTCCTTCGCGAGAGCGTCGTGCGGCGGTGCGTTTCGGGAATCACGGCCACGTCGAAGTCGCGCGCGCGACGCGAGGCAACCGTCAGGCTCACGCCGTCGAGCGCGACCGAGCCCTTCCGGACGACGTACCGGGATACTCCGCGCGGGATCGAAAAGCGATACCGCCACGAGCCTCCGAGGTCGTCGACGGCGACGATCTCGGAGACGGCGTCAACGTGCCCCAGAACGAAGTGTCCGGACACGCGACCCCGCCATTCGAGCGCGCGCTCCAGGTTCACGACTCCGCCGCGCGAGAGGCCCCCGAGGTTCGTCACGGCGAGCGTCTCGGCCGACAGGTCCGCCACGAGCGTCCGACCGGGCTCGGTCGCCGTCACGCACACCCCGGACACCGCGACGCTCTCGCCGCGGCGAAACGCGCCATAGCGGGGGGGCGGCTGGACGGTCAGGCGCGTGCCTCCCCCGCGTTTCCGCGCGATGGAGGCGACGCGCCCGATCCCGGTGACGATCCCCGTGAACATCGGCCACAGTCTACCGACCGGAGGCACGCCCCCTTTTCCGCCCGGACCCCGCCACGACGCCGGTCACGAGCCAGTCCTCTCCGACCCGCTCGTGCTCGACCTCCCCGATGCGGACCGCACGACCGAGGGCGAAACCCTCTCCCCCGACCCCCCCCGGCGCTGTCCGGCCGCCGAGCACGATTGGCGCGCCGAAAACCGCGACGCGGTCCACGAGTCCGGCGCGAAAGAACCCCCAGAGTGTCTCGGAGCCCCCCTCCACCATGACGCTCGTCACGCCTTCCGCAGCCAGCCGCGCGAGGACGCGCGGGATGCTCACGCGCCCCGAAGGGCCGGGGATGCTCCAAACCTGCACTCCCCGCCTCGCGAGCCGTCGCGCGGCCGGGTGCGACTCGGAAACCGCCGTCACGACGACGGTGGTCCCGGTCTTCCGGAAAACACGGGCACCGGGGGAAACCTTCAGCCGCCCGTCCA
Organism: uncultured Acidobacteriota bacterium; assembly: GCA_963832145.1. Taxonomy (GTDB): domain Bacteria; phylum Acidobacteriota; class Thermoanaerobaculia; order UBA5066; family Gp7-AA6; genus Gp7-AA6. The sequence continues at coordinate 916,878 of CAWHTA010000002.1, read as the reverse complement.
GCACGATCCGGCGATGCGGGCGGCCGGCCGCCTTCCCGAGCCGGCGGTCGAGTCGGGGGTCGTCCTGCCGGACCGTTCCCGCGCCGACGAGGACCGCGTCGTACTCCTCGCGAAAGAGGAGCGCGCGGCGGCGGGTCTTCGGGGAGGTGATCCAGCGGCTCAAACCCGTACCCGAGGCAGTCTTCCCATCCAGCGTCGCCGCCCACTTCGCGAGAACGAAGGGGCGTCCCTCCCGTATCCACGTCCGGAATTTTTCGTTCTGCCGTTCCGCCCGCCGGCGCACGTCCGGCCCGGCGAAGACGACCTCGATCCCCTCCCGCCGCAGCTCCCGGATTCCCCGACGCGCCGAGGCGATCGGGTTCGGGTCGCGCGAGGCGACGAAGACGCGCCGGATTCCCGCGGAGGCGATCCGCGGGGCGCACGGCGGGGTCCGACCCTGGTGCGCGCACGGCTCCAGCGTGACGTAGAGGTCGGCGCCGCGCGCGAGGCGGCCGGCGCGATCCAGAGCCGCGGCCTCGGCGTGCGGTCCCCCGGCCCGGCGATGCCAGGCCTCCGCGACGACCCGGCCCGCGCGGACGACGACGGCGCCGACCATGGGGTTGGGCGATACCGTGTACCGGCCGCGCTCCGCGAGCTCGAGCGCCCGCGCGAAGAAGGCCGCCCCGTCCGATCGGGTCAACTCGCGGCGCCGCTCACGGCCGCCTCCTCCGAGGCGTCCCCGAAAAGGGCGCGCGCGTACTGCGCGGGATCGAAGGGCACGAGGTCGTCCACCCCCTCGCCGACGCCGACGAAGAGGACGGGAAGTCCGAGCTCGCGATAGATCGCCAGCACGATCCCTCCCCGCGCGCTGCCGTCGAGCTTCGTGAGCACGACGCCCGTGGCGCCCGCGGCTTCGACGAACCGTCGGGCCTGCGCGAGCCCGTTCATCCCCGTGGTGGCGTCGAGAACGAGGAGCACCTGGTGCGGGGCTCCCGGGATCTCCCTCCCGGCGATTCTCCGCATCTTCGAGAGCTCGTCCATCAGGTTCTTCTTCGTGTGGAGACGGCCGGCGGTATCCACGAAAAGCTTCCGGACGCCTCGCGCCTTCGCCGCGGAGATCGCGTCGAACAGCACGGCGGAAGGGTCGGCGCCCTCGCGGTGACGAACGACCGGGACGCCGAGCCGCTTCCCCCAGATCTCCAGCTGCTCGATCGCGCCGGCCCGGAAGGTGTCCGCCGCCGTCAGAAGCACCGGCCGGCCACCCGCGACGTCGCGGGCGGCGAGCTTCGCCGTCGTCGTGGTCTTCCCGGCTCCGTTCACCCCGACGAGGAAGATCACCTCGAGCGGAACGTCCGGCGGCGGCACCGGTCGCGGCCCGCCCGCGAGCATCCGCTCGATCTCCTCGACGAGGATCGCCCGGAGCTCCGGGAGGTCCGCCCGCGAGACCGAGCCCGCGCGCTGCCGCACCGCGTCCGCGAGGGCCGCCGCGGTCTCCGCGCCGACGTCGGCCTCGAGAAGCGCCTCCTCGAGCGACTCGAGCACGGTCTCGTCGAACCCGAGCCCCTTCTTGACCGCAGTCCCGAGCTTCTCGATTATCTCGGTGTGGGTCATGAAAAGCCCACGCCGGACTTTGGAGAAGAACTTCCCGCTCATCGGGCCGGATTATCACCCGGTGCGGAGCCGCGGTAACTGAGACTCTCTCTTCGGCGGCGCGCAGCCGTGCGCGTCAGTCGCGGCTGAGGTCCTCGCGCGTCGCCGCGACTATGATCTAGGTACCGAGCTCGCTTCTGCTTCGAGCAGGAGCCGCGCCCTCGCGCCGGCTTCGCCGCCCGGATCGAGCTGGATCGTCCGCTCGAGGTAGCGGCGCCCGAGCGCCGTTTTTTTCATCGTGACGAGGGTGAGGCCGAGCCGGAGGTGCGCTTCCGCGTTCTGCGGCTCGAGGCGCACGGCCTGCAGGTAGTCTTCCGCGGCTCCTTCGAGCGAGCCGCTCGACTCGCGCGCGATGCCCCTCCCGATGAAGGCCGCCGAGGACTTCGGGTTGCGGGAGAGCGCCGTCGAGAACGCCTCCTCCGCCGCGCGGAAATCTTTCTGCCGCTGCCTCAGCCTCCCGCGATTGATTGCGGCGTCGAGCCGGTCCTCGGCTTCGGGAGACGCTTCCGCCAGCGCGAAGTCGGCCTCGGCCTCGGCCAGCTTGCCGAGCTCCATCGCCGCCATCCCCCGGTGAATGCGGTAGAGCGGCTTCTCTCCGTCGAGCTCCACGGCGCGGTTGAACGAGCCGAAGGCTTCCTTCGACCGCCCCTGCATCAGCAGCGCGACGCCGAGACCGTCGTGGTTCTCGGGGTTCTTCGAGTCGTGAGGGAGCACGTCGCGGTAGGCGCGCTCGGCTTCCGCGGCGCGGCCTTCGCGCAGAAGAACCGCCGCCATGCGCGCGTTCAGGAGGACTTCGGCCGAGCTCGTTTTCTTCGAGCTCGCACACGCGGGGAGAAGGATCGCGAGGAGAATCGTCGCGGCGAGCGCCGGAGCGCCGGCGGACCTTCTCAACCCGGCTCCACGAGCCGCAGGGGCACCGGAGCCTCCGCCGGTGGCTCGACCGGCACCTCGTCGCGCGCGATCGGGACGAGCTCGCCCTTCTCGTAGGAGCGGATCAGCGCGTCGACGACGGTCGGGTCGAAGCGATTGCCGGCGAGGTCCCTCAGCCGCTGGAAGACGAATCGGATGTCCATCGCGCGCTGGTAAGGCCGTGTCGTGGTCATCGCGTCGAAAGTGTCGGCGACCGAAACGATGCGGGCCTGGAGGGGAATGTCCTCGCCCTTGAGGCCGTCCGGATATCCACCCCCCTCCCAGCGCTCGTGGTGATGCTTCATGCCCGGGATGACGTCGCGAAGCTCCGGAATCGCCTCCATGATCGCCGCGCCCTTCGTCGGATGGCTCTTCATGATCTCGAACTCTTCTTCCGTCAGCGCGCTCGGTTTGCGCAGGATGCGGTCGTCGATGCCGATCTTGCCGACGTCGTGGAGGAGCGCTGAGAGCCGGACGCGCCGGATCTCCTGGGCGGGCAGCTCCATCTCCCGCGCGACCTGGGAAGCGTAGCGGGCGACCCTCTCGGAGTGGCCGCGCGTGTAGGGATCTTTCGCGTCGATCGCAGCCGCGAGCGCGCGGATCGAGTTGATGAAGAGCTCGTGGTTCTCCCGCGCGGCGCGCTTCAGGTTCTCGAACGCGTCGCGGATCGATTCGCTCATCCGGTTGAAGTTCTCCGACAGGTCCGCGATCTCCGCGGTGCCGGTCACTTCGACGTTGGTGCCGTACTGCCCCTCGCTCATGAGGCGGCTGGAGCTCGCGAGCTGCGCGATCGGCCGCGAGATGCGCCGGGCGGAGAAGAGACCGAGGAGAAGCGCTCCGGCGAGCGCCGCGGCGCTCCACAGCAGCGTGTCGCGAACCATCCGGTCGACGGACGCGAACGCTGCGTCGAGGTTACGTTCGAGGAGGACGCCCCAGTCCGGCTGTCCGACCGGCGCGATCGACGCGAGCACTCCCCCGCCCGGCTGCTCCTCGGATCGCGTGACCCGCGCGGGGAAACGCGCGAAGTCCGAGACGAGCGAAGAGGGGTGCCGGGAGGATCCCCGGGCGGCGAACGGAAACAGGATGCGGCCCGATCGGTCCACGAGCGTGGCCCGGACGTCGCGCCGCGACTCGTCCGCAAACTCGCGGCGGATTGCTTCCCACGACACGACCGCTTCGACGACCCCAATCAGACCGTCCTCGTCGCTCACCGGAGCCGCGAGCACGGAAACCGGCCCGAGCGGACCGGCCTCGAACGGGTCGCCGGAGTAGAAGGCGCCGTCCCGAGCGGATTCGAAGGCGCGCCGCAGCTCGAACTCGACCGTGGAGGGGAGAACCGGCGGGCCGGCGAAGCTGCCGATGCCCTTGCGATTGACCCCGCGCAGCGCGAGCAGGGGCGTTTCCCCCTTGAGGGCGGCGCGGAGGATCTCCGGGCCGTTGCCCGACGTGAACGGATTCTCGCCGGTGAGCTCCCGCGCGAGGCGCGCGGAGTTGGCGGCGTTGGCGACCTCCTCGCGGGCGGAGGCGTGATAGGCCGCGATCCGATCGGCGAGAGCGGAAGATGACCGCGTCAGGTACTTTTCTTCGAGCACTTCGAGCGCACGCCGATTGCGCCGGATGAGAGCAAGATCGGAAACGAGGAGCGGAACGAGCGAGGCAAGGACCATCGCTCCGGAAAGGAGCACAAAGAGTCGAACCCGTCGCCGCCCGGTTTGTTTGCCCAAAGTTAGGCAGACATTATAGCCGCCCGGGAGTCACCGACCCCCGGACCAGGGGGTAAGTGACCGGTGGGAGAGGGGGATCAGCGCCCGCTGGTACGCACCGGCAACTCGGCCGCCTCCGCTGCCCGGAGCCACTCCTCCTCCGGAATCGACTCCTCGACGCGGCCCCGGCCGAGCGCTTCGAGCAGCACGCCGGCCACGCCGCGCGCGGTCGCCTTCTTGTCGCGGGCAAGGAAAGGCCGCAGCGCATCGCGAGAGATGTTCGGGCGCGGGAAGGGCCCGAGGCGGCCGAGTATCGACAGGACTTCCGCGGCATCGGCTTCGGGTAGTCCGGCCCGGCGCCGCGAGATGTCCACGGCGGCGGCGATGCCCCAGGCCACCGCTTCGCCGTGCTTCAAGCCCCGATAGCCCTCCGCGGCCTCGAACGCGTGTCCGAGCGTGTGGCCGAAGTTGAGCAGCCGCCGCGGCCCGAGCTCCGTCGGATCGGAAGTGACGATGCCGGCCTTGACGCGGATCGCGCCCGCGACGAGGTCGAGGAGCGCGTCCGGGTCCCGCCCCACGATCGAATCGACGCGCTCCGCGGAACGCCGGGAAAGCAAAGGATCCCCGATCCATGCCGCCTTGAACGCCTCGACGAGCCCGCTCCGGTAGTCGCGGTCCGGGAGCGTCGCGGCCGCGGACGGATCGACGAGGACGCACCGCGGGAGGTGGAACGCACCGATCAGGTTTTTTCCGAGAGCGTGGTCCACCCCGGTCTTCCCCCCGATCGCGGCGTCCGCCATTCCCGCGACTGTCGTCGGAACGGCGTTCCACGCGACGCCGCGAAGGACGATCGCCGCCGCGAATCCCGCGACGTCGGTGACGACCCCGCCTCCGACCGCGACGACGGCGTCGTCCCGCCGTACTCCTGCCTCGAGCATGCGGCCGGTAATCGCCGCGGCGGCCTCGACTGTCTTCGCGCGCTCGTCGTCGTCGATCGCGACGTCGGCGAGAAGTCTTCCCGAGAGGGCGCTCCGGATGCGGTCGGCGGTGGCGCCGGGCCCCGCGGAGGAAACGAGCACGTATCTCCCGGAGGGCGACTCCAGGCGCGAGGCCGCTTCGTCGAGCAACCCCGACCCGACCCAGACGACGCTTTCGGCCGCTCCGACGCGGATCGGGATCCGCTCGGGCGTCACGGCTCCGGGGGACGAACTGTGGCGATCGCGAGGTCTCGGAGCTGGGAGTCGTCGACTGTCGAGGGCGAGCCCGTCATGAGGCACGTGCCGGACGTCGTCTTGGGAAAGGCGATCACGTCGCGAAGCGAGGTCGCTCCTGCAGCGAGCATGCAGATCCGGTCGAGACCCAGCGCGATTCCGCCGTGCGGCGGCGCGCCGTAACGGAGCGCGTCGAGAAGGAACCCGAAGCGTTCGCGCCCTTCCGCCTCCGAGATGCCGAGCGCGCGGAAGACGCGCTCCTGGACGTCGGCGCGGTGAATGCGGATCGATCCGCTTCCGAGCTCCTCCCCGTCGAGCACGACGTCGTAGGCGCGGGCGCGGACCCGGCCGGGGTCCGACTCGAGAAGCGGCAGGTCCTCGTCGCGCGGCGACGTGAACGGGTGGTTCATCGGGAACCACGTCCCGGTCTTCTCGTCGTGGCCGAAGAGCGGGAAGTCCGTCACCCAGCAGAACGCGTGTTTCGACGCGTCGATGGCTCCGGTCTCGCGCGCGGCCGCCGCCCGGAGAGCCGCCAGCGCGGCGGAGGCCGCCGGGGCGCGGTCCGCGACCGCGAGAAGCAGATCGCCCTCGGCGACCGCGGCCGCGGAGAGAAACCGCTCGAGCCCGGCGTCGCCGAGCGCCTTCTTCGCCGGTGAGGACGTCTCGCCGGCGGACCGCTTCGCCCAGACGAGGCCCGAGGCCCCGTGCGTCCGCGCGAGCTCCGTCCACTCGTCGAGCTTCTTGCGGGAGAGGGACGCGCCGCCGGGGACGCGCAGCCCGCGCACCACTCCGCCGCCCTCGACAGCCTTTTCGAAGGGGACGAAGCCCGAGCCCCCGGCGTTTGCCGAGAGATCCACGAGCGGCAGGTCGTAGCGCAGGTCCGGCCGGTCGGTGCCGTACCGGTCCATCGCCTCGGCGTAGGTGATACGAGGGAAGGGCGACGACGCCTCGATTCCCGCGACCCCGAAGGCCGCGATAAGGACCGCTTCGACGACGGCGAACACGTCGCTTTCCGAGACGAACGACATCTCGATGTCGATCTGGGTGAACTCCGGCTGCCGGTCGGCGCGGAGGTCTTCGTCCCGGAAGCACCGGGCGATCTGGAAATAGCGCTCGAAACCCGAGACCATGAGGATCTGCTTGAAGAGCTGCGGCGACTGCGGCAGCGCGTAGAAGCTCCCCGGGTGAACGCGCGACGGCACGAGGTAGTCGCGCGCCCCCTCCGGCGTGGACTTCGTGAGCATCGGGGTCTCGACCTCGAGGAACGTTCGTTCGTGGAGCGTCCGGCGGACGCGGAACGCGATCTCGTCGCGCAGCTCGAAGTTCCGCAGCATCGCGGGCCGACGGAGGTCGATGTACCGATACTGGAGGCGCAGCTCCTCGGTCGCGTTCGTGCGGTCTTCCGGGAGGAAAGGCGGAGTTTCCGCCCGCGCCAGGAACTCGAGCCGCGACGCAACGACCTCGATCTCGCCGGTCGGGATCTCCCGGTTCACCTGTGCCGCGCCGCGCGGCGCGACTTCCCCCTCGATCTCGACGACGTCCTCGGTCCGCGCCTCCCCCGCCGCCTGCACCGCGTCCGCGCCCGAGCGCGCTTTGTCGAAGAGGACCTGCACGACGCCGCTGCGGTCGCGCAGCGTGAGGAAGATGAGCTCCCCGAGATCGCGGCGGCGCCCGACCCACCCGCGAAGGAGGACCCGACGCCCGGCGTCCTGTCCGGTCAGCTTTCCGGCCGGCTCGCGTTCGAGGGTCAAGTGTTCCTCCCAGCGGCGAGACGGCGCACGAGTTCCGGAACCGGGACCGTCTCCTGCTCCCCGGTCGAGAGCCGCTTGACGGTTACCGAGTCAGCGCTCCGCTCGCGCTCTCCCACGAACACGACAAGCATCGAATCGCGATCGATTCCCCGCGAAGCGGCTTGATCGAAGAGACTGCTAGCCCGCGCCATTCCCCTCTTTATCCCATGGGCACCGAGGTCGACCTCAACGCAGCCCCCCGGGAGCGCGGAGCGTACCTCGCTCGCAATCCGGGAGGCCTCCGTCACGTCCTCCGGGCTCTGAGGCAACACAACGACAAATGGCCGCGGCGGCGCCGTGAGAGGTGCTACCTCGAGCAGCCGGTCTTCTCCGATCGCGAATCCGATTGCGGGCATCGCAGGTCCTCCCAGCGACTCAACGAGCCCGTCGTATCGACCGCCGCCCAGGATTGCATCTTGCGCGCCCAGATCTTTCGAGACGACCTCGAAAACGGTGCGCGTGTAGTAGTCGAGTCCGCGCACCAGAGCCGGCTCGTCACGGAACGGAATTCCCGCTTTCGCCAACAGCTCGCGCACTGCATCGTGGTGCTGGCGTGACGCTTCGTCGAGATAGTCGAGCGTCCGCGGCGCTCCCTGCAGGGCCGACCGGACGTCGGGATCCTTCGAGTCGAAGAGCCGCAGCGGATTGTCGGAGAACTTCCGACGATCGTCTTCCCCGAAAGAGCCCGCCTGCGGAGCGACGTGGGAGCGGACCGCTTCCCCGAATGCCGCGCGGCTCTCCGCCGTGCCTACGGAGTTGAGCGACACGGAAAGGTCGCGAAAGCCGAGCCCCCTCAGAAAGGCAAACAACATCTCGAGGACTTCTGCCTCTCCGGCCGGGCCGGCGACGCCAAAGAGCTCCACTCCGATCTGTGAGAATTCGCGATATCGGCCGGCCTGCGGCCGCTCGTACCGGAACTGCGGTCCGATGTAATAAAGACGCAGCGGCATTGCTCCCGCCGCGAGGCCGTTCTCGATCACTGCGCGCACGACCCCGGCCGTATTCTCGGGACGCATCGTCAGCGAGCGACCCTTCCGGTCGGCGAAGGTGTACATCTCCTTGTGGACGATGTCCGTCGTCTCGCCGACCGAACGTGCAAAGAGCGCAGTGTCCTCCAGGATCGGGGTCCGGATTTCTCCGTATCCTCGGGACCGGAAGGTCTCGCGCGCAAGCCGCTCCGCTTCGACCCACCGGTCGCTCTCGGGCGGGAAGAGGTCGCGCGTGCCCTTCACCGCGCGAAGGCGCGTCACTCGGGGCCCGCCCACTTCCCGTCGAGGCGGGCGTACTCCTTCTTGTACTCGAGGTAGTGGAGGTGAAAGTTCCTCAGGTCCTCGACCTCGGAGTCCGACAGCTCGCGGACCTTGCGGGCCGGCGCGCCGAGCCACAGGGTCCGCGGCGGGACGATCGTGCGCGGCGTGACGAGCGACCCGGCGCCGACGAACGCCGACTCCCCCACCTCCGCGCCGTCCAGGACCGTCGCGCGGATCCCGATGAGCGCACCCTTCCGGACGGTGGCCCCGTGGACGATCGCGCCGTGCCCGAGCGTGACCTCCTCCTCGAGGACCGTGGGGTAAGTCCCCTCCGTCACGTGGATCGCGCAGTTGTCCTGGATGTTCGACCGCGCGCCGATGCGGATGTAATGGCAGTCGCCGCGGACGACCGAGTTGTACCAGACGGACACGTCGTCCCCGAGGACGACGTCCCCGATCACCGCGGCCGTTTCGGCGAGGTAAACCCTCGCGCCGAGGCGCGGCGTTTTCCCCGCGAATTCTCGAACGAGGCCCATGAAGGCGGGCAATCTAGCACGCCGCGAGGGGTCGAGATCATGGCGCGAGGTTCATCTCGCGGAGGACCTCCGCGAAGCGCGGATCCGACCGGAGGGGATCGAGCGGCGGACCGACCTTCGCCCAGAGCGCGAGTCCGTTGGACCGTTCTCGTTGACACTTGCGGATCCACCCGAAGGCGACGTCCTTCTCGCCGAGTGCGGCATGAACCTCCGCGAAGAAGAAAGGGGAGACGAATCCCGTTCGAGAGAGCTTCTCGAGCTCGCGAAGAAGCTTTCGGGCGTCTGACGTTCGACCCGCGAGGGCGTAGGCGCGGGCCAACCCGGCCAGGGCGAGCGGTCCGGCATCCCGCGGGTCGAGGGCCTCGGCTTCCCGGACGGCGGCCGCGAAGTCTCCCTTCCTCTGGTACATCCAGGTCCGGAGAAGGCGGGGTACCCAGTATCTGGAATCGAGGGCAAGCGCGCGGTCGATGTGAACGACAGCGCGGGTGTAATCGCCCTTCAGGACGTGAGCCAACCCCAGGTCGGCGCTCATTCCGGGAGACAGCGGGTCGAGAGCGCGGGCTCGTTCGAGCTGCGAGATGCTCTCGTCGAAACGGCCGAGCGTTGCGAGGAACCAGCCGTACCAGTCCCGCGCCCACGCCGAGCCGGGATTGAGCTCGATGGCGCGCACGAGGTGGGCTTCCGCCCCACGCCAGTCCCAGTCGAAGTAGGCCTTGATGAGGCCGAGCGAAGTGTGGGCCTCTGAGAGGGATTCGTCGAGCTGCAAGGCCTTCTCCGCGGCGGGGCGCGCCTTCGAGTAGGCCTCACTGCTCGGAAGGTAGAGATCTGCATTGCCGCTCAGGTTCTCCGCGATGCCGGCCCAGGCGAGCGCGTACCCGGGGTCGAGCGCGACCGCCCGGTCATACAGCTCGGACGCCTTCCGGAAGCCTTCCTCGTTGAACTTGAGCTGCCAGTAGCGCCCTTTCAGGTACGCCTCGTGAGCGGCGGGATTCACGGGTCGGGAGCTCGCGAGGCGTGTCTTCTCCTCCGGCGAGACCGTCACCCGGATCTCGCGGGCGATCGCCTGCGCGACGTCGCGCTGCAGCGCGAAGACGTCCCGCGAGTCTCGCTCGTAGCTCTGCGCCCAGAGGTGCCTGTCGGTCGCGGCCTCGATCAGCTGCGCCGTGATCCGGACGCGGTCGCCCGCGCGCTGGACGGAGCCCTCCACGATCCCGTCCACGCCGAGCTCCTTCGCGATCTCGGGGAGAGGCTTCTTCACCCCCTTGTATTGCATGACCGACGTCCGCGAAATCACGCGAAGCGCCTCGATCTTCGCGAGGTCCGTGATGAGCGCCTCCGTCATGCCGTCGGCGAAATACTCCTGCTCCGGATCGCCCGAGAGATTCTGAAGCGGCAAAACCGCGACAGAGGCGATGCGCGGCGGAGCGGCCTTCGCGGTATCGCCCGGCGCCCCCGGCCGGGCGCCGCGGCGCTGGAGAACGAGCGCACCCACGATCAGGACGAGGAGCGCGACGCTCGCTCCCACCCAGACGCCTGTACGCCGAACGGGACGCGGCACCGTCCCCGACGCCTGTGTCGCGCCGGAGCCCGAGAGGGCCGCGCGGAGGTTGAACGCGACGTCGCGCGCCGACTGGAAGCGCTCGGCCGGGTTCTTCTCGAGACAGTGGGCCACGATGCGGTCGAGCTCGAGAGGAACTGCCCCTTCCGTGGCGCTCACCGGCTCGGGATCTTCCCGGAGAATCGCTGTGAGAGTTTCCGCAGCGGTGTCGCGCGCGAAGGCGCGCCGTCCGGTGACCATCTCGTAGAGCACGCAGCCGAGCGAGAAGACGTCGCTCCGCGCGTCCGCAGGAGTCCCGCGGACCTGCTCCGGCGACATGTATCCGACGGTCCCGAGTACGGTTCCCGGACTGGTTTCGGCGACCGTCGCGACGGAGCTCTCGCCGGCCGACGGCGGCGATCCGACACGCGCGATCCCGAAGTCGAGAATCTTGACCCGACCGTCCGACGTGAGAAAAATGTTCGCCGGCTTCAGGTCCCGATGAACGATCCCCTTCGAGTGCGCGGCGAAGAGTCCTTCGGCGATCTCGATGCCGATGGAGGCCGCCTTCCGCCAGGGGAGCTTCGAGTGGGCGACCGTGTCCGCGAGCGATTCACCCTCGAGCAGCTCCATGACGGCGAACGAAACGCCGCCGTCGCTACCGACGTCGTGGATCGCGAGGATGTTCGGGTGAGAGAGCGCGGCCACCGACTTCGCTTCCCTCTCGAAGCGGGCGAGCGCGCCGGCGTCCTGGACGACCGCGTCCGAGAGCACCTTGACGGCGACGTCGCGGTCGAGGCGCGAGTCGCGCGCGCGGTAGACCTCTCCCATGCCGCCCGCGCCGATGCGCGAGACGATCTCGTAGGCGCCGAGCCGGGTTCCGGGAGCGAGCGACAAGCTGCCAGAATACCGCCCCCGGTCAGCGGAAGTTCTCCACGAGCATCAGGTCTTCGACGGTCGAATCGATCAGCGAGTAGAGGATCGTGCGGCCGTCGGGGCTGACCCCGGGCGTGAAACCGACGTTGCCGAGGTTTTCGCGCACTGTCGTGGAGCGGCCGGTCGCGAAATCGTGGAATCGGAGCCGTGTCTGCTCCGCCGGTCGGTCGGCGTAGTAAATCCCCTTCTCCCCCGCCTGGAAGAACCACCCGACGACTCCGTCCACGACCTTGACCGGCTGGCCGCCGGCCGCGGGCATTCGCCAGACGGGCTTCGCCGCCATCGGAATGTCGATGTAGTAGAGGCTGGCCCCGTCTCGGGCTTCGCTCGCGATCCAACCGCCGTTGTGCGTGACCTGGATGGCGGCGTCTCCCCCGCTTGCCGGCATCCTCCAGATCTGGAACGCGCCCGTGCGGTTCGACGTGAAGTACAACCACTTCCCGTCGCGCGAGAAGATCGCTGACTGGTCGAACGCGGGATGAGAGGTGAGCCGGCGGGGTTTGCCTCCCGCCGCGGCGATCACGTAAAGGTCGAACTGGCCGGGCTGATCGGAGCCGAAGACGATCGACTTCCCGTCCGGAGACCAGCTCGGCCCGCCGGTGTTGGTCGCGTCCATCGACGTGAGCTTCACGGCGTTGCCTCCGTCGGGGTCGGCCGTCCAGATCTCCCACGATCCCGACCGCGTGGTCGTGAACGCGACGCGACGGCCGTCGGGCGAGAAGCTGGGTGGACCTCGGAGCGGGTCGAGGAGATAGCCGGCACCGGCGGAGACGACGCGGGTTCGCCGGGAGCGGGCGTATCGAGCCGCCAGATGGTGTCGTCGATGAAGTTGCGCGCATACGCGAGCCGCGATGGCTTGCCCGGCCGCTCGGGCGACACCGATGGCGAGAACCCATCCTCGCCGACGAATGGAAGCCGGGCCGGCGGGTCGTCTCCGAGAATCGGGGCCCTCCAGAGGCCCCCCCGCGCGGACAGCAGGATTTCCTTCCCGCCGGGCAGCCAGGCCGGGTAATCCGCGTTGAAAGCAGCCGTCGTGCGTCGCTCGGGCTCGCCGGCGGCAGTCATGCCTTCCGCGAGGGGCAAGCGGTACAGCTCCCCGATCGAATAGGACACCGTCCGCCGGAAGACGAGCGAGCGGCCATCGGGAGAGACGGCGGGACTCGTGTCTCCGACCACGGGCAGCCTCGGATTCGTCAGCTGTCTCTTCTCGCCTGTTTCGACCGACACGACGAAGAGGGCGTCCGGCATCTCCTCGCCCGGCGAGTCCGTCACGACGAGACAGCTCGCGTCCGGACACCAGGCGAGAGACGCCTGCGCCGGCCACGTCATATCCCGCACGTGCACCTCCGCCACCCGACGTTCCGGTCCGCCAAGAGGCGGAACGAGCGTGAGCTCGTAGCGGCCCCGGGACATCGGCCCGGTTGCATTGCCGCGCAGGAAGGCGATCCACCGGTCGTCGGGAGACCAGACCGGGTTGACGTCGCTCGACGGATCCGTGGTCAGCCGAAGCGGCGAGCCCGACCCGATTCTCTGCACGTAAACGTCCTCGTTGTCCTGCTTCGGCCCGTTCCACGTGAACGCCACTTCGTCGCCGTCGGGCGAGAGCGACGGATAGCGCTCCACGCCGGAGAACGTCGTGAGCGCGACCGCCCGGAGAGGCTCGGTGCTCGCGGGAGCGCGCCGGGATCTCCACGCGAAGAACGCGGCGGCGGCAACCACCGGGACGAGCGCGATCCACGCCCACCGCCGCCACGAGGGGGGCGCCCTGCGGGCGACCACCGGTGCGGATCCGGCGACCGAATCGGTTTCGAGGTCCTGGAGGGCCACTCGCAGGTCGGCCATCGTCTGGTAACGGCGGGCCGGGTCCTTCCGCAGGCAGCGGAGAACCGCCTTCTCCACTTCCGGCGGGAGGTCCGGGGCGAGCTGTCGGGGCGGCGTCGGGTCCTCTCTCAGGATCCCGCTCAGGATGGCGAGCCACGAATCGCCGGTGAAGGGCTTCCGGCCCGTGAGCATCTCGTAAAAGACCGCGCCGAAGCTGAAGATGTCGCTGCGGGCGTCGACTTCGCGTCCCTCCGCCTGCTCCGGCGACATGTAAGCCGCCGTGCCGACCACAACTCCCGCTTCGGTCAGGGGGCGCGCCATCGTCGCCGCATCCGGCGACGACTCCACCGGATCCGCCAGCTTGGCCAGCCCGAAGTCGAGCACCTTGACGCGCCCTTCCCGGGTGAGCATCACGTTGGACGGCTTGATGTCGCGATGCAGGATGCCCGCGCCGTGCGCCCGGGCGAGCGCGTCCGCGATCTGGACGGCGCACGGGAGCGCCTGTGCGACGGGCATCCCGTCCGGAGGGATCGCTTCGTCGAGGGTCCGGCCCTCGACGTACTCCATCACGATGAAGTCGATCCCGTCGGCCGACCGGATGTCGTGGATCGTGACGATGTTGGGGTGATTCAGGGCGCTCGCCGCCCGCGCCTCGCGGACGAAGCGTTCTTTCCGGGCGGGGTCCGCAACCTTCTCGGCCGGCAGAACCTTTGCGGCGACGGTGCGGTTCAGATGGATGTCATGGGCCCGGTAGACGACACCCATGCCGCCTTCTCCGAGCTTCGACTCAATCCGGTAGTGATCGAGGGTCCGACCGATCATCAAGACCGTGCGTCAACTCTTTTGGAGATTCTAGTCAGGGCCGTCCTTCCACGCGAATGCTCCCGCGCGCAGCACACGGGGAGGTTCCACGGTCCCGTCGATGATCGTCGACGGCGCGCCTCCGGGAGTCGTTCCCCCATCGATCAGCAGATCGACGTCGCCGCCCAGTCGGAGGGCGAGTTCGCCCGGCTCGGAAATCGGCGGTTGGCCGGACCGGTTGGCGCTCGTCCCGGTCAGGGGACCGACGGAGTCGAGAAGCTGACGCACCTCGGAAACAGCGGGGATCCTCACGGCGAGAGTTCGCGATCCGCGCGAGGCCGCGATCTCGGCCCGCAGCGGGAGGACCACGGTGAGGGGCGCCGGCCAGAGGCGGAAGAGACGCTCCAGCAGCCGCGGCGCGGCCTCGACGCCGAGGCGATCGAGGTCGGCGCGCGAGGAGAAGAGAACCGGTAGCGGCTTGCCGTCGTCGCGCCCCTTGATCTGGAAGATTCGGTCGACGCCGCGCTCGCTCGAGGGGTCGCACGCGAGGGCGTAGAACGTGTCGGTCGGAATCGCGGCGACGCCGCCCCTCGCGAGAAACTCGCGCAGCCCGTTCTCCTCCTCCGGTGAATCGAGCAGTTCCTCGAGCCGGACGCGCCGCACCCTAACCGCCGACGTATCGGTCGTAGAGGCTCCGCGCCCGGCCGGGGTCCTCGGTCCCCCGCACGACGCAGCGCCCGTCCGCGAAGATCGTGAGGCTCACGTCGCCGACGTCGGCGTTCAGAAGCTGCGGGGAGCGGCGGACCCGACCGACGCGCGAGAGCCGCTCTTCGAGCGAATCGAAGTCGGGGCGGGCGCGCCCGGAGGGCGCCACCTGGACGGAGCGCCGCCCGCAGAGCTTCACGACCTCGGCGGTCCCCTCACCGTCGAGCGCGGGATAGCCCGCGCCGGAGCACACCGGACACGAAACCGAGGGCCGGGCCTCGACGAAGGAGCGGGTCGAGCGGAATCCGTCCTCCCAGACGCGCACTGCGAGCACGCCGGGGGAAGGCGTCCTTCCTGTCGCGACCCGCAACGCTTCCGTCACCGCGAGGGAGGCCACGAGCGGCGGGAGCGTGGGAACGATCCCCGCGGTATCGCACGTCGGCCCGGAGCCGGCCGGAGGGAGGAGCTCGAGGTAGCAGCGCAGGCAGGGCGTGCGGGCCGGCACGGAAACGGCGAGGAGTCCGTCTTCTCCCACGCAGGCCGCGTAGATCGACGGAAGCCGGAGGGCGCGCGCCGCATCGGAGACGAGGAGCCTCGTTTCGAAGTTGTCGGAGCCGTCGATCACGAGGTCGTGGCCGGACAGGATCTCGCGGACGTTTCCGGGCGCGAGGTCGGTCACGATCCCCTCCACCGCCACGCCGGGCGCGATGCGGGAGATCCTTTCCGCGGCGGCGGTCGCCTTCGGCGCCACGCGCTCCGCGTCGGACGCGTCGAACAACAGCTGGCGCGAGAGATTCGATTCCTCGACGACGTCCCGGTCGATCAACGTCAACCGGCCCACTCCCGCGCGGGCGGCGAGCTCGGCGGCCGCGGCGCCCACGGCGCCGACGCCCACGATCGCGATCGCGAACTGCTCGATCCGAGCCTGGCCTTCCGGGCCGATGCCCGGGAAGATCACGGAACGGGAGTGCCGCTCGTCCGTCACGACGTCCGACTCCCTCTCCCTCGGGGAGAGGGCCGCGGAGCGGGTCCCGCCTGGGCGAGGAGCTCCTGCGCGTGGCGCACGGCTGTCTCCGGAACTCTCTCCCCGGCGAGCATGCGGGCGATCTCGTCCACGCGCTCCTTCCCCTGGAGGAGCCGCACGGTCGCAACGGTGCGACCTCCCGCCTCGCTCTTCTCGGCCACGAAGTGCCGGTCGGCCAGGGCCGCGATCTGGGGAACGTGGGTGACGCAGAAAACCTGCCCCTGCGCAGCGAGGGCCTTCAGCTTCCTTCCGACCGACTCGGCGATGCGCCCGCCGATGCCCGCGTCCACCTCGTCGAAGACGAGGGTTCGTTCACGGGATCCTTTCGCCGCCGCGATCGACTGAACGGCAAGCTGGAGCCGGGAGAGCTCGCCTCCCGAGGCGATCCGTTCGATCGGCATCTCCGGTTCCCCCGGATTCGGCTGGAAGAGCAGCGCCGCGCGTTCGCGTCCGGCCCGGCGCGGGCCGTCCTCGGTCACGACTTCGAGCGCTACCCGGAAGCGCGCCTTCTCGAGCGCGAGAGAGCCGAGCTCCCGCTCGACGGCGGCGGAAAAGCGCGGCGCTGCCTCGGTTCGCTTCGCGGTGAGATCCGCCGCTGCCGACCGGTAGGCGCTCCCGAGCTTTTCTTCCTCGCGACGACGCCGATCGAGCGCGTCCTCGACGTTCGAGAGCTCGTCTCGCTCGGAGCGGAGCCGATCGAGTAGCGAGCGCGCGTCGGCGAGCGTCGGACCGTACTTGCGCTTCACGCGCGAGAGCTTCTCGAGACGCGACTCGATCGCCGAAAGACGGTCCGGATCCGACTCGATACCCGCGGCCGCATCGCGAGCCGCCGCCGCGAGGTCGGTGATCCGCCTCTTCACCTCCTCGGCCTCCTCCAGCCGCGCGCGCTCGCGAGGATCGATCGAGGCGAGCTCGGCGAAAGCGCGCGCCGCCTCCCCCACCCGATCCGCGGCCGAATCCTCCCCTTCCGAGAGCGCCGTCAGGGCGGACTCCCCGGCGCGACGGATCCGGTCGGCGTGCAGCAGCCGCTCCCGCTCGAGCGCGAGGTCTTCCTCCTCCCTCTCGTCCGGCGACGCGGCCTCGATCTCGCCGATCTGGAAGGCGAGGGTTTCCAGGCGTGCCGAGCGGTCCCGGCGCGAGGACTCGAGGGCTTCCAGCGCCTCGCGGGCCGCGGCCCACTCCGCCGAGGCGCGCGCGACGGCCTCGCGCTCGTCGCCGGCCTGCGCGAAGCCGTCGAGCAGCTCGAGCGGGGCTTCCGGTTCCGTCAGCTCGCGCTCGGAGTTCTGCCCCTGGATCGCGACGAGCCGCGCCCCGATCCGCGCCAGCGTTCGGATCGCCGCGGGCTCGTCCTCGACGAACGCGCGGCCCCGGCCGTCGGCCGTGAGCTCTCGGCGCACGAGGAGCGGGTCCCCGTCCGGCAGTCCCGCGTCGGCGAGGAGGTCACGAAGCGCCCGGTCCGAGCCGAACTCGCCGGAGACGACGAGCCGGTCCGTTCCGCGCCGGACGAGGTCCACGGAGCCGCGGCCGCCCGCAAGCAGAGCCAGCGCGTCGACGAGGATCGACTTGCCCGCGCCGGTCTCGCCCGTGATGACGGTCAGGCCGGCGCCGAGCTCGAGGTCGATGTCCTCGACGATCGCGAGATTGCGGACCGTCAGGCGGCGAAGCACCGGAGAAGGATAGTCCCGGGAGGGATCTGACCCTCTTCGGAGAGGAGGGATCTGACCCCTGCGGGATCAGACCCCGGACTTCGGAGTGAGGACCTTCTTCTCCCCGATCGGCTTGGCCGGAATTCCGGCGGCGATGACGCCGGGCGGGACCGGCTTGGAGGCCACTCCCATGGAGCCGACCATCGCATCGTCCCCGACGACGACGCCCGAAAGAACGACCGCGTGGTAGGTGATGCGGACGCGGTCTCCGATCACCGTCCGGCCGAGCGAGATGTCATGAATGTCCTCGGTCGCGTGAGAGTGCGAGTAGATGTTCGCGTAGTCGGAGATCGACGCCTCGTTTCCGATCACGACCTCACCGCGGTCATCGATGAGCACGTTCCGATGAATGGTGACGTCGTCCCCGACGGAAAGGTTGTATCCGAACGAGAACTCGACGTCGTGGAAAATGCGGATGCCGCGCCCGCACTTGCGGAAGACGCGCGGCGCGAGCATCGCGCGCATTCGGGTTCCGAGCCGGACGTTGCGCCCGACGGGGGAGTGGTCGAACAACTGCCAGAACCAGAGGAGCGGTTTGACCCGCGCCCACTTCTCGAGGTCAATCTCGCGGTAGTACTCCGCCTCGAGGGTGCCGTTACGAGGGTCGAAGGACGCGACGAGCGTCCTTGCCGCCAGGGGCGCGGAGGCGTCGGAAACCGCCTCTTCCCACGCGACCGACCGCCCCAGGTAGAGGCCGGAAAGCGCCTCCCGCACGACGACGTTCCGGTCCTGGGTCGGGTCGTCGAGCTTCTCCGCGAGCTCGTCCACGAAGCGTGGATAGAGGTCTTCTCCGACCGGACCAATCGAGAACTTGCGAAGGGGCATTCGGCGGCGAGGACGCTAGCAGAGCGATTTCAGGCAGTCAAACTCGGCGTCGCCGCGGAGCTCTCCCGCCTTTTCCCGCACGCGGTCGCGGCTTGTCGAACCGCCGCTTCAGAAACTCCATCGTCATCGCGACGCCGAAGCCGGTGGCGCCGGCGGCGAAGCCCGCGTGCTCCTTCTCGAAGTGCGCGACGCCCGCGATGTCGAGATGCGCCCACGGCACGCCCGCCGGGACGAACTCCTTCAGGAAGAGGGCCGCGTTGATCGTGCCGGCCGCCCGCCCCGCGGAGTTCTTCATGTCCGCCCACTCCGATCGGAGGTTCTCGCGATAGTCGTCCCAGAGCGGCAGTCGCCAGAGACGTTCGCCTGTCGTTTCGCCCGCGGCGAGAAGCTCCGCCGCGAGGACGTCGTCGCCCGAGAAAACCGCCGCGCACTCGTGGCCGAGCGCGATCAGGACTGCTCCCGTCAACGTGGCGTAGTCGAGCAGCACGTCGGGTTTGAACCTTTCGGCGTAGGAGAGCGCGTCCGCCAGGACGAGACGGCCTTCCGCGTCGGTGTTGTCGACCTCGACGGTCTTGCCGTTGCGCATCCGGAGGATGTCGCCGGGCCGCGTCGCGGAACCGCTCGGCAGGTTTTCGGTCAAAGGCGTGAGCGCGATCACCCGGACGGGAAGCCGCAAGGCTTTCGCCGCCCGGACGCAGGCGAGCGCCGTCGCGGCGCCCATCATGTCGTACTTCATTTCTCCCATGGACGGCGCGGGCTTGATGGAAATGCCGCCGGAATCGAACGTGATGCCCTTCCCGACGAGCACCGCGGTCCCCCGCGGAGAGCGCGGGCTGTACTCGGCGACGACGAAGGCGGGCGGCCGCACGCTCCCCGCGTTGACGGCGAGTAGACCCGTCAGCTTCTCCCGCTTGATCGCGGCCTTGCCGAGCACGCGGACCACGAGGCCGTCCGCTCTTCCGGCGTCGGCGGCCGCCCGCGCGAGCTCCGCCGGGCCCAGGTCGTTCGCCGGCGTGTTACCGAGGTCACGAGCCCACGACACGGTCTCGGCGACGATCTGCGCCTCGCGGGCCGCCGCGGCGAGCGGCGCGGCGGCGACGTCCGCGGGAGGGACCACGACGGCCGACGTCGCGCCCCCCGGCCGGACCTTCTTGCGCGGCGACTTGTAGCGTTCGAACGCGTAGTCCGCGAGCGCGAGGTGCGGAAGGAGCGCCGTCATCGTCGCCGCGTCCACGCCCGCCCCGAAGACGAGAAGGAGCCGGGACCGGGATCGCGAGGCGCTCTCGCCCACCGCGCGTCGGAGCGCGCGACGCAGGCGCGCGAGCGGAGCGGGAGCCCGGCCGAGGCCGACCAGAAGCCAGGAGCCGTCGCGTCCGGCGGCACCGGCGGTTTCGCGGTCGCGGCCGCGGAACCCCGCGGACTTCGCCGCGTCGCGGATGGAGTCGGCGAGGCGAGCCGGCACCCCGAGGCCCGGATCGCTCCCCTCCGAAAGAAAGGCGACGCGCCAGAAGGACGCGGACCGCGGGACCGATCTCGTGATTTCGATGCGCATGGAAAAACCATAGCAGAACGACTCCTCGCCCCCGTCGCGAGCCCGATACCGCTGTGCTAGTGTCGGCCCGCATGCCGCCGGCCGCGGTTACCGAAACGCACCTGTCGAGCGCGCAGCTCTCACGTCGAGGGAAAGTTCGTGAGCTCTACGACCTCGGCGACAGCCTCCTGCTCGTCGCGAGCGATCGAATCTCGGCTTACGACTGCGTCCTCACGCCGGGCGTTCCCGACAAGGGAAAGATCCTCACCCAGCTCTCGACCTTCTGGTTCCGGAAGTTCGACGACGTCCCGAATCATCTGATCGAGACGGAGGTCTCGCGGTTTCCCGAGGCCCTCCAGGCCGACGCCTCCCTCCTCGAGGGGCGCGCCGTTCTCGTCGAGAAGGCCGAAGTCGTGCCTTTCGAGTGTGTCGCGCGCGGGTACCTGGCCGGGTCGGGCTGGTCGGAGTACCGCAAGACGGGAGCCGTTTGCGGCGTGCGCCTGCCGCCGGGCCTCGTGGAGGCACAGCGGTTGCCCGAAGCGATCTTCACTCCCGCCACGAAAAATCCCCGCGGCCACGACGAGAACGTCCCCCTCTCCCGGATGGCGAACGACATCGGAGAAGCGGAAGCATCGCTTCTGCGGGATCTGACCCTGTCGCTCTACGAGCGCGCACGCGAGTACGCCGAGACGCGGGGGCTCATCCTCGCCGACACGAAGCTCGAGTTCGGCCGGAAGAACGGCGAGATCGTGTGGATCGACGAAGCCTTCACGCCGGACTCCTCACGGTACTGGGACGCGACGGCGTGGACGCCGGGCCGGACTCCCGTGTCGTTCGACAAGCAGTTCGTGAGGGACTGGCTCGATTCGACGGGCTGGGATCACCGGCCGCCGGCGCCGCGCCTCCCGGGGGGCGTCGTTCGCACGACTCGGGAAAAATACCTGCAGGCGTACCGGTCCCTGACCGACGAGCTCCCTTCTCACCTCTCGGAATAGGCCCTTACGGGCAGACAGCCTCCCCGGGACCCGCGCCTTCTTGGCACGGCCTTTGATGGGGACAGGGTGATGCCCTATCTCTGGGCTTCAACAAGGAGGGGAAACATGGCAAAACTTCTCAGATTCTCGATTCTGGCCCTCGCCGTCGTGGCGTTCGCCGGCGTCGCTCTGGCCCAGAGCGCCGACAAGAACACCGGTGGCCCGACAGCGAACACTCTTCAGCTCCGGTTGACCGAGCCCGCCGAGGGCGCCACGATCACCGGCACGCAGGTCCGCGTCGGTGTCGCTTACAACATGCAGGGGTTCGGACAGGGACAGGGGACGAAGTTCGGCGAGGCGAATTTCCCGCAGCCGACCTTCGATATCTTCCTCGACAACGACCTCAAGGCGACCCTGAAGGGAACCGAGGCGAACGTCGCGTTCATCGAGAACGTTCCCCCCGGCTCCCACAAAGTCGTCGTGATGGCCAAGAACGTCAGCGGTGAAGTGATCGACCGGAAGGAAGTCTCGATCACGACCGTCCCGGCTGCCGCCGCGATGGCCGAGACGACCACGACGACCTTCGCCGAGCGGGCCGAGCCCGCCCCTCCGGCTCCCGCGCCGCCGCCGGCTCCCGAGCCGGTGATCGAGGCGCCCGCGCCGCCGCCCGCTCCGGTAGTGGAACCCGAGCTCCCGAAGACCGGTACGGCCTATCCCCGGATGGGAGTCGCCGGATTGGCGCTCGCGCTCGTCGGGCTGGCGCTCGCCCGGAAGGCCCGGTAAGAAGTCCGTTACGCCCGGTCCCGCCGAAGGGCGGGGCCGGGCTACTTTTTTGTTCAACGTCCAGATGCGCGCATACTTGATGTTCTCGGCAATGCGGAGAACCATTCGTGCTCTCGCTTGCGTTCTCGTGGCTGGCGCCCTGTTCGCGGCGGCGGGGGCTGTCGAAGCGCGACGTTCGGAAGTCCTTGCCCGCGGAGCCAACCCGTCCAATCCTCCTCTCGGCAAGATCTGCGTCGGAGACACCATCGCCCGCCTCTCCATCGAGAGACTCGGCGTCGAGACTCCGGTTCGAGAAGGCGTGGACGAAGTGACCCTCGCCCACGGTCCGGGACACGTTCCGGGGACCGCCCTTCCCGGCGAAGTGACAGGCCGGATGCACGCGGTGATCGCGACTTCGCGCGATTCTTCCGAGCCGTTCGTCGACAAGCTCGTGATCGGGGACCGCGTCGAGGTTCGGACTCCTTTCGGCCCGCGTCTCTACCGGGTGGTCCGACGGAGCACGGTGCCGGCCGGAGAGCTGTCCATCGAACCCACGAACGAACCGACGCTCTCCCTCGTCGCGCCCTACCCGTCCGATTCGATCGGTCCGGCGCCGCTTCGACTCGTCGTCCGCGCGGAGCTGACCGACGAAGCGCCCAGCTCCTTGACGAGCTCGCTCACGCGCTCGACCGGGCAGAGCCGGATTCTCGCCGGGCTCGTCGCCTCCTGGGCGTTGCGCGACGGCATATAGACCCTCTCGAACCCGAGCGCGGCCGCTTCGCGCAGACGCGCCGGCGCGGCAGGCACCCTCCGGACTTCCCCGAGCAACCCGATCTCCCCGAAAAAAACGGCCGACGCCGGTAGCGGGCGACCGCTGACCGACGACAGAAGCGCCGCGACGACAGCGAGGTCGGCCGCCGGCTCCGTGACCTCGAACCCTCCCGCGCACGAAACGAAGACTTCCCGGGACGAGATCGATACCCCGGCCCGCTCGAGGACCGCCAGAAGAAGGGCGAGCCTTCCGCCGTCCACGCCGATGGCGACCCGCCGAGGCGACCCCGCGGTGACCGGACCCACGAGGGCCTGGACCTCCAGGAGCAGGGATCGCGTTCCCTCACGCGTGGCGGTGACCGCACTTCCTGGCAGGCCCGACCGCCGCTCGGAGAGCAGGGCAGCCGACGCGTTGGCGATCTCGACGAGCCCCGCGGCCGTCATTTCGTAGAGAGCGACCTCGTCCACCGCCCCGAAGCGGTTCTTCGTGGCGCGCAGGATTCTTCGCGACGAGCCCCGTTCTCCGTCCACGGCAACGACGGCGTCGACGAGGTGCTCGAGCGACTTGGGCCCGGCCAGACTGCCGTCTTTCGTGACGTGCCCGACGAGAACGACCGGGACGCCGCGCTCCTTCGCGTAGTGGACGAGAAGTCCCGCGCACTCCCGGACCTGCGACACCGTTCCGGGCGCGGACGTCAGCGCCGCGTGTCGAAGCGCCTGGATCGAGTCCACGAATACCGCCCCGAGGGGCCGCGCCGCGGCCTCCGCGACGACGCGTTCCGCATCGGTCTCCGAGAGAACGAACAATCCCTCTTCGGATACGCCCAACCGGTCGGCGCGGAGCCGGACCTGGTCGGCGGACTCTTCCCCCGCCGCGTAGAGCACGTCCCCGGCGTGTGCCGCGATTCCCCGGGCGGCCTGAAGAAGGAGCGTCGACTTCCCGATACCCGGCTCCCCTCCCACGAGCACGACCGATCCGGCGACAAGGCCGCCGCCGAGCACGCGGTCGAGACCCGGGAGCCCCGTTTCGAGCCTCCCCTCCGCCCGCGGAGACAGTTCCGAGAGGCGGGCCGCGCGCGGAGCGCCCGCCGCGGCCGCCGGCGCGTCGGCGCGGGTGACCTGCTCGACGTAGGAGTTCCACTCCCCGCATTCCGGGCAGCGGCCGAGCCACTTCGGCGCCGACGCGCCGCAGGACTGGCAGACGAATAAAGGCGCTCTAGGGGGCATGAGCTTCGCGGGCCGGAAAAGGGGAAACGGGAAACGGGAAACGAAAGGCCTTCAATTGAGACTTGTCACGACGCCGATCGGTTCCCTTTCCGCTTTCCGTTTTCCGTTTTCCGCTCAGCGGATTGGTATCGACCCCAGCAGGTACTTGATGTCCTCGTCGCTCCAGCGCAATCCCCCGCCGAAGAAGACGGAGTCGGCCTTCCGGTCGACGTTCAGGAAGTCGTCCCAACCGCCGGTGACAAAGACCGACGGGGAGAAATAGAAGCGCGAAGTCACCTTCGCGTGCGCCGAGTAACCCGGGCGGTTGAAGTCCCACAGGTCGGCGGAGAACCTCAGTCGGTCCTTCAGCGTGCTGTAGTCGACCCCGGCGCCGCCCTTCGATTCGAGCAGACCCGCGCGGATCGCGAAGTCGTTCCAGCGGTATCCGAACATCGCGGATACAGCGAAGTCGTCCTTGCGCTCTTCCGTATCCGTGATCGTTTCCTCGGTATGCCCGTCGGGGAACACGGTCCGCTCGATGGTCGTCGTGTTCTTGCGCCGCCCGAAGGGCTGGCTCGAGAGCTCGACGCGGTAGAAACGCGGAGACTCGGCCGGATTGACGTCGAGCGTGAAATACGCCTTACCCTTCGAGTGCGACGCGAGGTACTCGGAGCGCAGCCCGAGGTCGATCTTCATCTTCCCCACGGCGCCGAGTGCCTTGTTCAGCCCCGCGACGCCCTCCTTCACCGCGACGAGCGCGTCGTTCAGGTTCTTGTGGGTTTCGTCGCTCTGCACGAGCTTCCCGACAGTCCCCTCGCCCCCGCGGATCTGGCTCGTGATCTGGTTCAGGTTGTCCGTCGTCGTCTGGAGCTTGCCCGAGATCTCGCGGACGTTCGAGAGGCCGTCGGAAACGTTGGCCTCGTTGGCCGCCACAAGATTGTCGACGCGCGCGACGAGCTCGGTCATCGCGGCGGAGAACTCGCTGAAGTTGGCGACCGTCGCGTCCACGCCCGCGCGGTTGGACTCGACCATGAGGCGGACCTGCTCACTGATCATCCGCATGTTCTCGACGATGTTGGCGAGCCGCTCTTCCCCCTCCGCGCCCCCGATCGATTCCTTCAGGCTCTGCGTGATCTCCTTGATGTCGACTTCGATGTCGCGCGCCAGCTTCGTGATCTCGTCGAAGGTCACGGGAACACCCCCCACGAGGACGGATTCGTCCGGGAGCGGCGGAGCCCCGAGCGGGCCGGGCACGAGCTCGACGTACTTCTCGCCCAGAAGACCCTGGCTCTCGATCGAGGCGGAGGCGCCCTGCCGGAGCGCGACGTCCCGGTCGAGCTCAACGTCGACGAGCGCCTTGCCGTCCACGAGGCGGATCTTCGAAACCTTTCCGACGCGCACGCCCGCGACGCGCACGGCCGTCTTCTCGTCCAGGCCGGCGACGTCCTTGAACTCGACGGTGACCCTCGTCGGCTTTCCCCGTCCGAGCCGGAGATCCTCGATCTTCCAGATGAGAAAGCCCGCGATCGCGAGAACGACCAGAAAAAACGCCCCGACCTTCGCCGCCGTGCTCATGGGACCTCCGGAACCGCGGTCTTCGCTTCCCTTTCGAACTCTACCGTGAGCGGCCCGTCCGCGCGCCCCTCGACGAACTGGCGAACGGCGGGGTCCTGCGACTTCAGGAACTCCTCCGGCGTCGCCTGGTAGGCGAGCTTGCCACCGTAGAGGAGCGCGACGCGGTCGCCGATCTTCCGCGCGCTCGGGATGTGGTGGGTAATCGTCACGATCGTCACGTCGAGGCGCTCCTTCAGCTCCAGGATCACCTCGTCGATGACGTCCGTCATGATCGGGTCGAGGCCCGTGTTGGGCTCGTCGAAAAGGAGGATCTCGGGCTGGTGGGCGATCGCCCGGGCGAACCCGACGCGGCGCCGCATGCCTCCAGAGAGCTCGGAAGGCCGCTTCGCCTCGACGTTGGGGAGGTGGACGAGGGACAGGCACTCCCGCACGCGGTCGCGCACCTCCGCCGGCGGCCGACCCGAGCGGCGGAGGGGAAAGGCGACGTTGTCGAAGACGCTCATCGAGTCGAAGAGCGCGCCCTCCTGGAAGGACATCCCGAACTTCTTGCGAACGCCCGTGCGCTCGCGATCCGTGAGAGCCCAGAAGTCGCGTCCGTCAACGAGGAGGCGGCCCGAGTCCGGACGAACGAGCCCGATCAGGTGCTTCAGGAGCACGCTTTTTCCGGTGCCGGAAGGCCCGAGGATGACGAGCGACTCCCCCTCCTCCACCGTGAAGTTCACGCCGTCGAGGACGACCTTCCCGTGAAAGGACTTTTTCAGGTCCTCGACCCGGATCTTCGGCTCGGCGGGCGGTCGTTTCGCGCTCAAAAGAGGAGCTTCGTCAGAAAGAAGTCGGCGAAAAGGACCGCGAGGGATCCGGCGACGACGGCGCGGGTGGTCGAGCGGCCGACGCCCTCGGCGCCCCCCTCGGTGTAATAGCCCCGAACGCACGCGACGACGGAAAAGATGAGCCCGAAGACCGCCGCCTTGATGATCCCGGAAGTGACGTCGGAGACCTCGAGAAACTGGAACGAGTTCTCGACGTAAGTGACGGGGTTCGCGCCGAGGAGCTGCACGGCCACGAGGTAACCGCCGTACATCCCCACCGCGTCTCCCATGATCACGAGGAGCGGCATCATCAGGACCGACGCGGTCACGCGGGGCACGACGAGGTACTGGACGGGCTCCGTTCCGAGCGCCGTCAGAGCGTCGATCTGCTCGGTGACTCGCATCGTTCCGAGCTCCGCCGCCATCGCGCTGCCCACACGCCCGGTGACCATGAGGGCCGTCAGGACGGGGGCGAGCTCGCGGGTGAGCGAGAGCGCGACGACGCTCCCGACGAGGCTCTCCGCGTGGAACCGCGCGAAGCCGTTGAAGGTCTGCAGCGCCATGACCATGCCGGTGAAGAGCGTCGTCAGGAAGACGACAGGGATCGAGTCGAAGCCGACTCGAACCATCTGCCGGAAGTGCTCCGGTACGTCGTAGGGCGGCCGGACCGCCCAGGCGGCGGTCTGCCCGAGCATCTGGAAGAAACGTCCGAGCTCCTCGAAAAGCCGCAGGACGGCGCGGCCGATCGACTCGAGGAAGCTCACTCCGAGTACACCCGGGGCACGCGGGATCCGATGCCGCAGAGGATCTCGTAAGGAACCGTGTCGGCGGCTCGGGCCAGGTCCCATGCGCTCACGCGCGCGGCGCCGTCGGAGCCGAGACAGACCACTCGGTCTCCGGGCCGCGCGCCGGAGCCGGTCGCATCCACGAGAGTCAGGTCCATGCTCACGGCGCCGACCACCGGCAGCTCACTCCCCCGCATCAAGACGCGAACGCGCCCCGAGAAGGAGCGCCGGAAACCGTCATGATAGCCGATGGGAAGCGCGGCGATCGCCGACGGGCGCGCGGTCACGAAGCGTCCACCGTATCCGAGCGGGGTGCCCGGAGGGACCTCCTTCACGGACATCACGCGGGTCTCGAGCGTCATCGCCGGCTCGAGACCGATTCCGCCATCGCCGCGCTCCGAAGGCGAGACACCGTAGAGCGCGAGGCCGGGCCGCGCGCCGTCGAAACCGGCGCCGTCGTGGAAGAGAACTCCGGCGGAGTTCGCCACGTGAACGAGCCCGGGAGACACTCCCGCGCCCGACAACTCGGCAACTCGGGACCTCATCGCTTCCACCTGCCGCGCGGTCGCGCTTGACGACGGATCGTCGGCCGAAGCGAGGTTCGTGAACGCCCCGGCGACAGCGAGGCCGGCGGATCGGCGCAGCAGGTCCGCGAGGGCCGGCACTTCCTCCGGCCGGAATCCGATGCGACCCATTCCCGTGTCGAGCTTGACGTGGACCGCGAGCGGCGGATCGAAGCTCCGGGTCGCCTCGGCGAAGCCGCGCGCCTGGGGAAGGTCGTGGAGAGTGGGAACGAGCGCATAGCCCCGGAGCGCGCCCGCCTCGGCGGGGTCCGAAAAACTGAGGATCAGGATTTCGCCGGAGACCCCCGCCCGGCGCAGCGCGATCCCCTCTTCAGCGAACGCGACAGCGAACCGGCGGGCCCCCTCCTCTGCCAGGCGTCTCGCGACGGCCGCCCCGCCGTGCCCGTAGGCGTCCCCTTTTACGACGCAGAAGACCGCCCGGTCTCCGCCGAGACGGTCCGCGATGCGCCGGTAGTTCCGCGCGATCGCGCCGAGGTCGACCACGGCACGGGTGGGTCTCATGAACCGCGAAGGATGTCAGACAAAAGGTGCCGCGATGTTTTCAATCGAAACCAGGGAAAACTGCCTGAGAGAGCGAGATGCCGGAAAGCGGGGCGGGATCAGAACGGCTCGAGAGCGGGACCGGCGTAGTTCGCGAACGTCATGTGGTCGGCGAGGAACACGAGCGGGAAGTCGCCCGTCGGCCCGTTGCGCTGCTTGGCGACGATGACGTCGGCGATGCCCTTTCTCTCCGTATCCTTGTCGTACAGCTCTTCGCGGTAGAGGAAGACGACGACGTCGGCGTCCTGCTCGAGCGACCCGGACTCGCGCAGGTCGGCGAGCTGGGGACGTCGGAGCTCGCCCGTGCGGCGCTCCGGCTGCCGGGAAAGCTGCGAGAGCGCGAGGATCGGGACCTTGAGCTCCTTCGCGAGGAGCTTCAGGCCGCGGGAGATCTGCGAGACCTCCTGGGTTCGATTGTCGAAGCGTCCGTGTCCCATCATGAGCTGAAGGTAGTCGACGATGAGAAGGTCGAGTCCGTGCTCGCGCTTCAGTCGCTGCGCCTTTGCGCGCATCTCGGGGACCGAGAGGGCGGAGCCGTCGTCCACGAAGAATCGCGCGCCGGCGACTTTGGACTGGGCGAGTACGAGGCGGGTGATGGCCTCGCTCGAGGCGTAGCCGTCGCGGACCTTCTTCGCGTCCACGTCGGCCTCGGAGCAGAGCACGCGGAACCCGATCTGCTCCTTCGACATCTCGAGCGAAAAGACGCCGACCGCCCGCCCCTCGCGGATCGAGACGTGCTGCGCGATGTTCAGCGCGAGCGACGTCTTTCCCACGGCGGGCCGGGCCGCGAGGATGATGAGGTCGGTGTTCTGCAGCCCCGAGGTCATGCGGTCGAGCTCGAGGAAGCCCGTGGCGAGGCCGGAAACCGTTCCGCTGCGGTCCTTGGCCTCGTCGATGACGTCGAGGTTGTGGCGGGTGATCTCGCCGATCCGCTCGAAACCGCCGGCGACGGCGTCCTCGGCGATGTCGAAGACCTCGCCCGTGACGTCGCCCAGCAGTTTCTGGGCGTCCTTCTCCCCCGAAAGGCCCTCGCGCACCATTCGCTGGCCGGCGCGAATGAGCCGCCGCAGCGTCGATTTCTCCTTGACGATGCGGGCGTAGTGCTCGACGTTCGCGACGTCGGGGACCGCGTCGAGGAGCGAGGAGAGGTACGCCGCGCCGCCCGCCTTTTCGACGGCCCCCGAGCGGTCGAGATCTTCCTTCAGCGTGAGGACGTCGATCTCCGCCGACCGCTGCGCGAGATCCATCATCGAGCGATAGATCCGCCGATGCGTGTCGGGGAAGAAGTCGTCCTCGCGCAGGATCGGGAAGACCGATGCGAGCGACGCGGGCTCGAGGAGGATCGCGCCGAGAACGGATCGCTCCGCTTCGAGGTTCTGGGGGAGACCTCTCTCCGTCGTGATTTCTTCGAGCATCGGGGAGTTGGATCGCATTCTTCTCGCCGCTTCCGCGGCTGTCAACGCCCGAACAATTTCCGCATCCACGATGCGCCCGCCTTCCAAAGGCGGGCAGAGCGAAAAAATTTCTTTTCCGCAGAGCCCGCTCTTTTCCACAGAGAGTGCGCCCGCGGGAGGGACAGATGATGTCCGACGGAGGCGGGTCTCCTACCAGACGAAGGATCGGGTCGCGCCGCGGATGAGAGAGATCACCGTAGGCCAGCCGACGACGTCGTCCACGGCCTCTCGCGCCGCCGCGACTCCGCCGGACCGGTTCACCGCGGACGCGGAGCACGCGAGCGACCGCAGCAGTCCGGTGGCGCGAGCCGACGCGAAGAGCGCGGCGGGTGTGGATTCGTCTTCGGTTTCGCCGAGCGCCCCGGTGACGAGCGCCTCGAGCGCGGCGTCGAACCACACGAGCGTGACCGCGATCCCGAGCGACGTCGCGGAGGCCGCCATCGCCGCCGATTCGTGGAGCGTGCTCGCCTCCGCGCGGTGGAGGAGGAGGATCCAGCTCTCCCCCGCCGCCTCCGTCATGCCTTCCGGGCCCGCCCGCGCAGTGTCTCGAGCATTTCGGCGTCCCCGAAAACGCCGCCCGGGGCCTTGCGCCCTTCGACGGTTCCGTGGAAGTCGCTCCCCGCGGTCACCGCGAGGGAAAACTCCTGAGCCAGCCGGCCGAAACGCTTCTCTTCCTCGGGACCATGGTCGGGATGGAAGACCTCGACCGCGTCCAGACCGTGGGCCGCCAGGCCCGCGACGAGCGTCTCCGGGTCGCGATACCAGACGGAGTGGGCGAGCGAGCAGACCCCGCCCGCCGCGTGGACCGCCGCGATCACTTCCGTGGCGTTCCACTTCTCGTAGGGGACGTACCAGGGGTGCTCCTCACCCAGGAATTTGTCGAAGGCCTCGTCGTTCGTCGCGGCGTAGCCCGCGCGGATGAGAGCGCGCGCGATGTGAGGTCGCCCCCACACTCCGTCGCCGACGTCCTCGCGGACGGCGTCCAGGTCGATCGCAAATCCGGCCTCGATCAGCTTCTTCGCGATCCGCTCTCCGCGGGTGCGGCGCTCGTCCTGCCGTCGGGAGAGACTCGCGTGAAGAAACTCGTCCCGCTCGTCGACGAACAGCGCGAGCATGTGGACGTCGTCCTGGCCGGCGAAGTTCGCGGAGACCTCCGCGCCGGGTATGAGCACGACTCCCTGCCGCGCGGCCTCTTCGCGCGCCTCCGGAAGCCCCTGGAGGGTGTCGTGGTCGGTCAGCGCGAAGGCGCCGATGCCGGCGGCCGCCATGCGACGCACGAGCTCCGCCGGCGAGTCGAGCCCATCGGAGACGCTGGAGTGGCTGTGAAAGTCAACCCGCAAAGCGGCGGGATTTTACGCCCCCTATTCGTCCTCGATCCCGAACGCAATCTTGACGTTCGCCTTGTACTCGACGATGCGGCCCTCTTTGACCCGCGCGGTCCAGTCCTGGACGTCGACTCCGCGGATTCCGCGCACGGTCTTCGCGGCCTCGGCGACCGCGTTTCTCACGGCGTCGTCCCAGCTCTTGTCCGAAGAGGCCACGAGCTCGATGATCTTCGCAACTGACATCGTTTCTCCCTTCTTTGATCCCGGCTTCTGCAACAACCATTCCGGAAGGCGGAAGCCGTCCATAGAATCGGGTGGTGGACCGCAACGAAGTCGCCCGGACGCTCGAGGAGATCGCGGGGATGCTCGAGCTCAAGGGCGAGAACGTCTTCAAGGTGCGCGCCTACGACGCGGGCGCGCGGGCTCTCCGCGGGTTCTCGGGCGACCTCGCGGAAGCCGTGCGCACCCGGGATCTGCTGAACGTCCGGGGGATCGGGAGCGGTCTCTTCTCGAATATCGAAACCCTCGTCACGACGGGCTCGCTGCCCTACTACGAGGAGCTCAAGGCCTCGTTCCCTCCGGGGCTCCGCGAGTGTCTCCGCGTTCCCGGGTTCGGCGCCCGAAAGGCGAAGCTCCTTCACGAGAGCCTCGGGATCGACTCCCTCGCGGCGCTCGAGAACGCGTGCCGCGAGGGCCTCGTCGCGAAGGTGAAAGGGTTCGGTCCGAAGACCGAGGAGCGGATCCTCCGGGGAATCGAGATGGTCCGTTCGAACGCCGGGGTCCACCGCTACTCGGCGGTCCGATTGCGGGCCCAGGAGCTCGCGGCGGCGCTGGCGGCGACGCCTCTCGTCTCTCGCGCCGCGGTCGCGGGAGGCGTCCGGCGGCGACGGGAGGTCGTGAACGGAATCGATCTCGTCGCCGCGACCCGCCGGCCGGAAGAGCTCGCGCGGGCATTCCCGGAGCTCGCCGGCATTTCGGAAACCGTCTCCGCCTCGCCGCGGCGCGTCGCCGTGAGGCTCGCCGAAGGCCTGACCGCCGAGCTCCGCATCGCGGCCGAGGCCGGGTTCGCGGCGGCGCTCCTCGTCGCGACCGGCTCCGAGGAGCACGTCGCCGCGCTCTCCGCACGGGCTTCGGCGCGCGGCCTCGCGCTCGACGAGCAGGGGCTTTTCTCGACCGGGCCCCGCCGGAAGAGGGTCGCCGCGGGCACGGAGGAGGAGATCTACCGCGCGCTCGGTCTCCCTTTCATCGCGCCGGAGCTGCGCGAGGGCCTCGGGGAGATCGAGGCGGCGGAGCAGGGATCTCTTCCGCAACTGCTCGAGGACGCCGACGTGCTCGGGTTGATCCACGTCCACACGACCGAATCCGACGGAAGGGCGTCGCTCGGAGAGATGATGGAAGCCGCGCGCTCGGCGGGTTATCGGTACGCCGCCGTGACGGACCACAGCCAGGGCGCCGGTTACGCGGGCGGGCTCACTCCGGAACGCGTCCTGCGGCAGAGGGAAGCCATTCGGGCCGCGCGCGCGGATTTCCCGGACTTCCGGATCTTCCACGGGACGGAGGCCGACATCCTTCCGGACGGCTCGATCGACTACGGCGACGACTTTCTCGAGAACTTCGACCTCGTCGTGGCCTCCGTCCACTCGCGCTTCGCGCTGCCGCGGGACGAGCAGACGAAACGGTTGATCCGCGCGGTGGAGAACCCGCGCGTCTCGGTCCTCGGCCATTTGACCGGACGGCTTCTCCTGACGCGCAAGGGAATCGACGTCGACGTCGAGGCGGTGCTCGACGCGGCCGCGCGATCCGGCTGCGCTGTGGAGATCAACGGGTCGCCTCACCGGCTCGACCTCGACTGGCGCTTCTGCCGGGCGGCCGCGGAGAAGGGGCTTCTCTTTTCGATCGGCCCGGACGCCCACTCCGTGAAGGAGCTCGAGAACACGGCCTACGCGGTGGGCATCGCCCGGAAGGGCTGGGTCACGCCGGCGTCGACCCTGAACGCGAAGAGCGCGGAGGACCTTGCCGCCTGGCTGGAGCGGCGGCGGGGCACGCCGCTCCCGCGATAGCGTAGGGCCATCTCGAAGCCGCTCGTTCGGACCGTCGGCGGCAAAGCAGGGAAGGAAGAGACGTCGTGAAAGGCCGCCGCATCGTGATCCTGCTCGTCGTCGCCGCGGCCGGCCTCGCCGCCTGGTGGTACTTCGGCCTCCGCGAGAAAGAAGAGCCGCTCGTCCTCTCCGGCTCGATCGAGGCGCGGGACGTCGAGGTCGGTTCGCTCGTCGGAGGCCGCGTCGCCGCGATTCACGTCGAGGAGGGCGCACGCGTGCGGAAAGAGGATCCGCTCGTCACGTTCGAGACGGACCTCGGTGCGCTGCAGATCAAGGAGCAGCGCGCGCGCGTCGAGGAGATGCGTGCGCAGCTCGCGCGCGTGACCGCGGGCCCCCGGAGCGAAGAGACCGCGCGCGCCCGCGCCGAGGCGGAGAACGCCGAGCGCGAGCGGCGGCGGCTCAAGGCGCTCTCCGACGAAGGCGTCATCGGCCGACAGCAGTACGACGACGCGGCGACCCGCGCGCGGGTCGCGCAGGAGTCCTTCCGGCAGTTGCAGCGCGGCAGCCGGACCGAGGACCTCGCCGCCGCCCGCGCCGCGCTCGACCGGGAGGAGCAGCGGCTCGCCTTCCTCCTGCGCCAGAGCGAGGAGGCGGTCGTCCGGGCTCCGGCGGACGGCGTCGTGGAGTCGCTCGACCTGCGCCCCGGCGACCTCGTCGCTCCCAACCAGCCCGTGGCGAGAGTCCTGGAACCGGGACAGCTCTGGGTCCGCGTCTGGGTCCCGGAGCCGTCCCTCGGCCACGTCCGCGTCGGGCAGCCGGTCGCCATCACCGTGGACAGCTTTCCCGGCCGCGAGTTTCCCGGAAAGGTCGTCGAGATCCGCCAGCAGGGGGAGTACACGCCGCGGAACGTCCAGACGTTGAAGCAGCGGATGGATCAGGTCTTCGGCGTGAAGGT
Organism: uncultured Acidobacteriota bacterium; assembly: GCA_963832145.1. Lineage (GTDB taxonomy): Bacteria > Acidobacteriota > Thermoanaerobaculia > UBA5066 > Gp7-AA6 > Gp7-AA6. The sequence continues at coordinate 883,185 of CAWHTA010000002.1, read as the reverse complement.
TGCCGTCGATCCCACGCCCGAGTTGAAGCCGGGCATGGCGGCCCTCGTCCGGCTGCTCCCGGGCTGATGGCCGACCGCTCCAGTTTCGGAATCGAGGTTCACGGGGTCTCGCGCGACTTCGGGCCTGTCCGCGCGCTCGACAAGGTCTCGCTCGCCGTTCCGCGCGGGGAGATCTACGGGCTCCTCGGCCCGAACGGGTCGGGCAAGTCCACGATGATCCGCATCCTCTGCGGACTTCTCGCTCCCACCGAGGGAACGGCGCGCGTCGACGGCCTCGACGTCGCGGAGCAGGGGGAGGACGTCCGCCGCCGGATCGGCTACGTCCCGCAGAAGTTCTCGCTCTACGAGGATCTGACGGTGCTCGAGAACCTGTCGTTCTTCGCCGAGGTCTACGGGCTCGAGGGCGAGCACTTGAAGAAGCAGCGCAACTGGGCAATCGATCTCACGTCGATCGGGCCCTATGCCGATCGCCTCGCCGGCCAGTTGTCGGGGGGATGGAAGCAGCGCCTTGCCCTCGCCGCCGCGCTCATGCACGAGCCGAGGGTCCTCTTTCTCGACGAGCCGACGGCGGGGATCGACCCCGTCGCGCGCCGCGAGCTCTGGAACCTGCTCTTCACGCTCGCCGCCCGCGGCGTGACCCTTCTCGTCACGACGCACTACATGGACGAGGCCGAGCGGTGCGGCCGGGTCGGGTACCTGTACCTCGCCCGGTTGCTCGTCGAAGGCGACCCGAAGGAGCTCACCCACCTGCCGGAGGTGACGCCGCCCGGCACGCGGCGGGTGGAAGCGGAGTGTGAGGCGGGGGTCGCCGCCGTCATGGGACACGCGCGCGGGCTTCCCTACGTCGAGGACGTGACGATCTTCGGGAACTCGCTCCACGTCCTCATGCGGGCCGACGTGACGGACGAGCGCATCGCCGCGGACCTCGAGGCGGCCGCCGGCGCTCCCGTCGCGATCCGGCCGATCGAAGCCTCGCTCGAGGACGTCTTCGTGCGACTCACGCACCTCGAAAAGGCCAAGCGCGGCGAGGTCCCGGCGGAGGCGCCGGCGGCGGCGCGATGAGGGGGTTTCGCGCCGTCCTCCGCAAGGAGGCGATGCAGATGGTGCGCGACAAGGGCACGCTGCGCTTCGCCCTGATGGTCCCGGCGTTCCAGCTCGTGCTCTTCGGTCTCATCGACACGAACGTCCGCCACGTTCCGACGATCGTCTTCGACCAGAGCCGGACGGCCGAGAGCCGCGAGCTCGTCCGCGAGTTCGTGAATACGTCGCTCTTCGACGTCGTGTCCTACGCCCCGTCGCGCGCGGCGCTGCGGGAAGGCATCGTCGCTGGGCGGGGGTCGGTCGGCATCGAGATCCCGCCGGAGTTCGCGCGGCGCCGCCTCGCGGGGCGCCCCGCCGACGTCCTCGTCCTGATCGACGGTTCCGACTCCTCGATCTCCGCGCAGGCGCTCGCCGCCGCAAACGGGGTCGCGCTCGCGCGTTCACTGCAGGAGCTCGGAGCGGGAGCCGCGTTCGAGAGGTTGTCGATCCGCGTGCACCCGGTCCTGCTCTTCAACCCCGACTCGCGTAGCGCGAACCTGCTCATCCCCGGGCTCATCCCGATCCTGCTCACGTTTTCCGCGACGCTCCTCGCCGCTTTCGCGATCGTGCGCGAGAAGGAGCGCGGCACGCTCGAGCAGCTGATGGTCACCCCGGCGTCCCCCGTCGCCGTGGTGCTGGGGAAGCTCCTTCCCTACCTCGTCCTCTCCTTCGGTCAGCTCCTTTTTGTTCTGGTGCTCATGACGACGATCTTCCGCGTCCCGGTGCACGGAAGCGTGACGCTGCTCCTCGTCCTCTCCGTGTTCTACCTTTTCGCGCTCCTCTCGATGGGGCTTCTCGTCTCCTCCTGGTCGAAGTCACAGATGGAGGCGACCCAGATCGCGCAGATGTTCCTGCTTCCGTCGATCATGCTTTCGGGATACATCTTCCCGCTCTCGTCGCTGCCCGCGCCGCTCCGGGCTGTCGCGATGGTCCTTCCCGCGACGCACTTCATCCGGATCGCCCGCGGGATCATCATCCGCGGTGCCGGATTCTGGGAGCTCTGGCCGAGCGTCGCCGCGATGCTCGCGCTCTCGGTGCTCCTGACCGCCGGCAGCACGCGGGCGTTCCGGAAGACTATCCGTTAGCTAGAATCGGTCGCGGAGGCACTCCGATGGCGCACCCCCCGATGGACGAGACGGAGCTCCTCGTTTCGTCGCTCGACGACGAGGAGAAGGTCCGGACGATTGCCTCACACATGCGCTCGATCATCGACGCGCTCGGCCTCGACGCGGCCGACCCCAACCTTACGGACACTCACGAGCGCGTCGCGAAGATGTACATCGAGATGTTCCACGGGCTCTCCGAGGGGGCCGAGCCGAAGGTGACCGTCTTCCCGAACGAGGAGCGCTACACGGCGATGGTGATGGAGAAGGACATCCCCTTCTACTCGATGTGCGCGCACCACTTCGTCCCCTTCTACGGCCACGCGCACGCCGCCTACATCCCGAACGAGAAGATCGTGGGGCTCTCGAAGATCCCCCGGATCGTGGAGTTCTACGCGCGGCGCCCGCAGCTCCAGGAGAGGCTGACCGAGCAGATCGCCGGATTCCTCTTCGAGAAGCTCGCGCCGCAGGGAGTGATGGTCGTCATCGAGGCGCGCCACCTCTGCGTCGAGATGCGCGGGGTCAAGAAGCCCGGAGCGTCCACGGTCACGTCGGCAATCCGCGGGATCTTCTTCGACCGACCGGTGCGGGAGGAGTTTCTCGACCTGCTGAACCGGCGCGCCTGAGCGTCACTCCGCGTAGGCGCGGAGCCGCCGCACGGCCCGGAGGCCGTCCAGCGTACGGACGCCATGCCAGCAGAGGTCGTCGCCCGCGACGAAGAGCCGCCGCGCTGCCGTCCCGAAGAGCGACTCGACCTCCGCGCCGTGCTTCTCCTCCTTGAAGGGGAAGGGCTCCGTCGGAAAGAAGTGCACCTTCGCGCCCCGCGCGAGCGATTCCTCGGGGGTCGTCGACGGGTAGCGCTGCGCCTCAACGCCGTAGACGTTGACTCCTCCCGCGAGCGCGAGGAGGTCGGCGACGTAGGTGTCGCCCGACACGGTCATCCACGGGTTGCGCCAGATCCAGTAGGCGTAGCGAAAGGAGCCCGCGGGCGGCTCCGCGCGCAGGGCCGCCAGCGCCTCTTCGATCCGCCCGGCGAGGGCGTCCCCCTCGCCCTCTTCTCCGAGCCTCCGCCCCCAGTTGCGGATCGCGACGGGCACCTCGTCGACCCTTCGCGGAAACGAGACGTCCACTTCGATTCCGGCCCCGCGGAGAGCTTCGACGTCCTCGATGCGGTTCTCCTCCTCGTTCGCGAACACGAGATCGGGCGCGAGGTCGAGGATGCGCGCGACGTCCGGGTTCTTCGTTCCGCCGATCCGCGGAAGGCCCCACAGGAGCCCTTCCGGCCGCACGCAGAAACGCGTTGCGGCGACGAGCCGGCGTAGCCCACCGATCGCGACGATCGTCTCGGTGATCGAGGGGCAGAGGGAAACGACCCGCCGTGGAGGCACGGCCGTACTCTAGCGAACCTAGAATTGAAGGATGACCGACACCGGCGACTGCGGCTGCGTCCTGGCGGACGAAGACATCGGGTCGTGCTACTGCGTCCTCGAGCCGCTCGTCCAGGCGGTGGGCCGCCGGCACGCGCTCGCGGTGTTGAATGTGATTGCCGCGCGAGAGACCGCGCACTTCAACGAGATCCAGGAGCAGCTCGGCGGCCTCTCCTCGTCGACGCTCGCAGTGCGCCTGCAGGAGCTCGAGGCCGTCGGCCTCGTCTCGCGGCGAGGAGATCCGGACGAAGGCCGCACGGACTACCGCCTCACGAAGAAGGGCGCGACCCTTCGGGACTCGCTACGGCGGTTCTTTCCGAAAGAGTAACGGAGGCGCTCACTTCTCCGGCGGGATCGCGTCGATGACCTGGAGGAATCCGGTCAGCCCGACGCGGTCGATCTCGCGTCGGGGTACGAACACGTAGACGACGACCTTCCTCGACTGGATGACGAACTTCATCGCGTCCCAGAACCGGTTGCCGTGGCGCTGGTCGAGCAGGAAGAGCTCCTCGGCGGTCGCCGGCGACATGGCGAGCACGACCGGGACTCTCCGGAAGAGAAGGAAGTGGGTCTTCTCGATCTCCATCCCCTTCGGACCCCGCGTGAACAGCACCGCGGTTGAGTCATTCGGGCTCTCCGCGACAGCGAACCGCGCCGTCTCGCCCAGGGGGCCGAAGAGGTCCGGGTTCCGCTCGGCAAAGTCGCGCCACCTTCCGACGTCCACGAGCGGCCCGCGGTAGGCGAAGCCGAGAACGAAACGGGGCAGCCGGGACGGGGCCACCGCGATCGAAAGCAGAATCGCCGCGCCGGCGAGGACGAGCAGGGCGAGCCAGATCGGGCGCCGGCGTCTGGGGTCTTGGGTAGTCAAGGGCTTGCGCGTATAGAATAGGTTGGTCGGGAGGCGATCGATGAGGAAACCCGTCCTTCTCGCAGGGGCCCTCGTTCTCGGCTGCGTCTCGGTGGCTCTCGCCGGGAAACCGAAACCGATGGCGTGCGACGCGTGGGCGTGCAAGGGTGCCTCGTGCGCTCCCTCCAAGTATGCCCAGGTGCGGAGCGCACCGACGATGCTCCCCCTGTTCTCCTCGCCGCTCTACGGCGCGGCCGTCCTGGAAGGGGGCGCGGGGTTCGCGATCTTCCTGCTCGCGTCCGCGGTCTCGCGCCGCCGGCGGACCTCGGCGAAGGAGAGCGCCGCCCCGGCCCCCCGGCCCCCCGAAACCACCGAGCCGTGAAACGCGCCGGCCTCGCGGCCGCGGGAGCTCTCTGTCTCGTCGCCGGCCTCCTCGTCGCGGAGACGAAGCCGCGCCCGAAGGAGTCGCCCGCCGATCAGGTGATGTGCGTCGTCTGCGGTGACTACACGTTCGAGCGCCGCCTCGCGACTCCGGCGGTCTACGAGGGGAAGCGCATCCACCTCTGCAGCAGCAACGAGCTCGCTCTCATCAAGAAGAGCCCGGAAAAGTACGTGTGGGCCACGGACGTGGTCACGGGAAAGCGCGTGAACAAGATCCACACCGCGTTTACCGCTGACCGCCGCGTCCGTGTCCACAAGGTCAAGGAGAAGCGGTTCGAGGTCTGGCCGCGCCGGTTCTTCTTCGAGTCGGCCAGAAGCCGGGACGAGTTTCTCCGGAATCCGACGAAGTACCTGAAAGAGCCATACGCCGTCTAGCGCGTCCGCGGCCGCCACTTCGAAAAGCCGAAGTCCCGTTGACGGCTCCCGCCGCCTCGCGAGACACTGCCGGAGGCCCGGCGTTTGCAGCCGCTTCGAATCGGGGAGGTTGCGATGGATCCGATGACTCTGTGGAAGATCTCCTGGGCAATCGGCGCTGTCGTCGTTCTGATCGTTGCCGTCCTCCTTCTTGTGATCATCGCGGCGGCGCGGTCGATCGACAAACGCGCGGCGGAGATCTGGACGGTCGGCAAGCAGATCGCGGCGAACACCGTTTCGATCTGGATGCTCCAGCAGACCAACGTCGTCGCCGGGCAGATCCTCGATACCGCGAAGAAGATCGCCGGGGGCGCGGGCGCGATCGACGCGAAGCTCGCCAGCCTGGCCGGAGAGAAGTAAGTCTTGCCCGCGGTCCTCGTCGTCACGCTCGCCTACCTGGCGATCCTCGTCGGCGTCCTCGCCGTGGGACTGATCCTGATCGCCTGGCGGCTCTGGGCGGTGGCAAAGGAAATCCGGAGGATCCGCGACGCGCTCGCTCAGGTGGAGGGGCACACGCGCCCACTCGGCGAAGTGCTCGGGGCGATCAACGGTGCGCTCACGCAGGTCGGCGCCGGCCTCGGCTCGGTGCTCGGCTGGCTCGTCATGGCGGACGCGGCCCTCGGCCGCATCGCGGAGAAGCTCCGCTCGTCGGCGGCATAGGGAGAGAGTGAGATGCCGGCAGCCGTTCTGACCATCTGGTGGATTACGATCGGGCTCGCGCTCGTCGCGACGCTCATCGCCGTCGTCCGGCTGCTCCGCGTGCTTCACCACTGCTCCGACATCCTGGAGCTTGCGCGCCGCACCGCTCCGGCCGCCGAGGGGATCGCCCGCAACACGTCCTCGATCGCCAACCTGGGCGCCGTCATCACGCTCGCGCCCACCCTCCTTTCGGTGGCCGGAGAGATCGATGCCGCGGCGAAGACGATCGGGCAGACGCTCGAGTCGGTCGCTCCGCCCGCGCCGACCGCCGCCCTGCCCGGAGGGGCTGGCTGATGGTTCTTTGGACGATTCTGACCGCGATTCTCTTTCTCGTCCTTCTCGGGTTCCTCGCCTGGGCGCTACAGAGGATCGACGAGGCGCTCCAGGGCATCGGTAAGAGCCTTCAGAAGATCGCGTGGGGCGTCCGCGCCATCGAAGTCGAAACGAGCCCGCTCCCGCCGGGCATCTCGGGCGTCGCGGGAGCCTTGACCGACATCGCCGGCGGACTCACCGCCGTGCGCGATCACCTCGGTCGGACTGCCTCCAACCTGCCGGGCGCCGCACGGACGCTCGGCCTGATTCCGTAGACGGGAGCAACCATGGCGGAAGAGATCATCGGACTCCACGCGGGCGGCCCGTCGATCGAGCTCGACCCCCTCCCCCGCTCGCTGACGGCGCCGATCGAAAAGGTCTACGCGTTCTGGCTCGCCGGGATGAGCTGCGACGGTTGCTCGATTTCGGTCACGGGCGCGAGCGATCCGTCGGTCGAGGACCTCCTCGTCGGCAACATTCCCGGAGTGCCGCGCGTCATCCTCTATCACCCCGTCCTGAACTCCGAGGCGGGCGAAGAGTTCATCCACAATTTCGAGCTCGCCGCGCAGGGAAAGCTCGACGCTCCGTACGTCGTCATCATGGAAGGCTCCGCGGTGGACGACTCGCTCATCGACGGACCGGGATACTGGGTGGGGCTCGGAGCGCGCCGCGGAGCGAACGAGGACGGGACCGAGGTCATTTCGGTGATGGAGTGGGTCGATCGCATGGCGCCGGGTGCGGCCGCCATGATCGCGATCGGCACCTGCGCGACGTGGGGGGAATCCCCGCCGCGATCGGGAACCCCACCGGCGCGATGGGCCTGATGGACTATCTCGGCAAAGACTACCGCAGCGCCTTCGGCCTCCCCGTAATCAACATCCCGGGCTGCGCACCGGTGGGCGACAACTTTACCGAGGTCGTCGCGATGGTCCTTCACTTCCTGCAGGGGACGGGACCGCTTCCGGAGTTCGACGAGCTCGGCCGCCCCTCCTGGCAGTTCCACCACACGGTGCACGACCGCTGCGTCCGCGGCGGCTACTACGAGGAAGGCGTATTCGCGCAGAAATACGGCGACCCGGAGTGCCTCGTGCCGCTCGGCTGCTGGGGGCCGGTCGTCCAATGCAACATCGTCGAGCGCGGGGCGATCCGGCACCACGGCGGATGCATGAACCAGGGCGGCATCTGCATCGGTTGCACGATGCCGGGATTCCCCGACAAGTTCTCCCCTTTCTACCAGAAGCCGCCGGGGGCGACCGTGTCCACTCACACCGCGATGAATGTCGGCAAGTTGATGCGTTTCCTGCGCCGCATGACTCAGGTCCATCAGAACCGGGAGACGCTCTGGGACAAGGTCGGCGACACGCCGAGCGGTTGGGCGCTCGACAAGAAGGACGACCCGGCCTTCGGAAAGTTCTCCGACTTCTTCTACCGGAAGATGCAATTCCAGAAGGCCATCCGCCCGGGCCGCTGGCGCGAGGAAACGAAGTACCGCGACGGCTTCACGACGGGCACCGAGAAGCGTGACATATCGCAGTTCAAGGACACCGACATGAAGTGGGGGCAGGCGCGCCGCCGCGCGAAGCTCGAGCGCGAGGGGAAGGGTTTCGAGGCGTAGGCCTCCTCAGCATCCGCGCCCATGTGCTTCCGTAACCTTCCGATCGAGTTCGACTCCCGCGGTCAGGCGTTCCTCTCGAACACCGGGCCGGACGCCTTCGCGTACGAGACCAAGGAGATCTCCCGCGACCGGATCAAGGAGCTCGTCGCGCGGAACGGCTACGTCAAGAGCGTCGACTACGACCCGATCACCCGTGTCGCGGGCGCCCTCGCCTTCCACACGACGGTCGATCTGAAGAACCGCAAGGTGCTCGAGGCGGCGTCGATGGCGACCCTCTTCCGCGGCTACGAGGTCATCCTCAAGGGGCGGGACCCGCGGGACGCGATCTTCATCAGCAGCCGCGCGTGCGGGGTCTGCGGCGGCGTCCACGCGACGTGCTCGGCACTGACGATCGAAATGGCGTTCGGAGTCTGTCCGCCGCCGCTCGCCATCGTCATCCGAAACATGGCCCTCTCGATGGAGTTCGTCTGGGACAACATCATGATCCTCTCGATGCTCGGGGGCCCGGACTACTCCGAGCAGATGATCAAGCGGACGAACCCCTCGCTCTGGGACCGCGCGACGAAGACCGAGACCCGCCACGGCGACCTCCACGGCTATCGCAAGATGTCGGAGATCTTCCACGACCTGAACCCGCTCATCGGAAAGCTCTACCTGGACGGTCTCGAGGTCACGCGCGTGGCGCGCGAGGGGTACGTCACGCTGATGAGCAAGTACCCGCACCCGGAGACGATCGTCCCGGGCGGGATCAGCCACACCGTGACGATTCAGAGCTTCAACGTGTACCTGAACCGCCTCATGAAGATGTTCGACTTCGCGAAGAAGACGATCGGCATCTGGGACGACATCGCGGACTTCTTCTACGACGCGGACCCCCTGTACAAGAAGTGCGGAACGCGCCCCCTGAACTTCGCCGACACCGGGATCTGGGACGATCCGACCGCCTACGACGCGACGTACGCGAACTGCGACGAGTGGGGAGAACGGCGGTGGGCCACGCCCGGCGTGATCCTCGACGGCAAGCTCGTCACGACGAAGCTCCAGCAGATCAACCTCGGGCTCGAGGAGTTCATCGAGCACTCCTACTACGAGCCGTGGAGCGGACACCCGCACAAGACCGATCCGCTCGGCGCTCCGCTCTCCCCCCACCACCCCTGGAACAAGGAGACGAAGCCCAAGCCGGAAGGGTTGAACTGGCGCGAGAAGTACAGCTGGTCGACGGCGCCCCGCTGGGACCGCGTTGCGATCGAGACGGGTGTGTTCGTGAGGATGTGGAACACGATCCTCGCGGGCAAGCTCCCCCACCGGCGTTTCCTGGATCTGACCGAGAACAGCATGAAGATCCAGGTGCCGAAATACGTCGTGGAAGCGCGCGAGTTCGAGTGGAAGATCCCGGAAACCTGGAACGCTTTCGAACGCAATCGGGGCCGCGCGTACGCGATCGCCTACCAGGCGATGGTCGCCTACGACAACTGGCTCATCGGGATGGACATCCTGAAGACGGGCGACTACCGGACTTCGACGCCGTACACCGTTCCCCAGGATCACCGGATGGGAGTCGGGTTCTGGGGCGCCGGAAGAGGTTGGCTCACCCACCACCTCGAGCTCGACAAGGGCGCGATCGTCAACTACCAGATCGTCACGCCCTCCACTCTCATGGCCTCGCCGAAAGACCCCTGGGGGAATCCGGGGCCCTACGAGGAGGCGGTGCTCGAGACCCCGATCCTCGAGGAGTTCGACAAGCCCGAGGATTACAAGGGGATCGACGTCCTGCGCGCGATCCGCAGCTTCGACCCGTGCATGCCGTGCACGACGCACATCTACGCGGGAGATCGGGTCATTTCCACGGAGGTCAACACGTGCGCGTGCGGGGACGACGGGTAGCAACGGGATCCCCGAACCTCCGATCGAGCGCTTCCGGCGTCTCCCCCGCGGAGCGGAAGTCCGACCGCGCCGGAAGGGCCGGCCGGGTCCTCGTCGGGGGCGTCGGCTATCGCTTCCTGCGGGACCTCTCCTTCGGGCCGCTTCTGACCGACGAATTGCAGAAGGAGGAGTGGCCTCCAGGGGTGGAAATCGAAGACCTGTCCTACGGACCGGTCGCGATCCTTCACAACTTCGACGCCCGACCGCCCTACGACCGACTCGTGCTCGTCGCGGGCGTGAAGAGGGGACGCCCTGCCGGCAGCGTGACGCAGTACCGCTGGGATGGCCACCTCCCGGACGAGGAAGAAATCCAGGCCCGGGTCGAGGAAGCCGGCTCGGGAGTCATCAGCCTCGACAACCTGCTCGTCTTCCTCACTTACTTCCGGCGCATGCCGCGAGAGGTCGTCGTGATCGAGGTCGAGGGCGCGGACGAGGACTGGGGAGAAGGGTTCACCCCCGAGGTCGAGCGCGCCGCGCCGCAGGTCGTCGCGATGATCCGCGACCTGACGGGCAGCGACGAAGCCCGGCCCGGGGAAGATCGGGCAGACACCGCCGCGCGGCGCATGCTCGTCGCGGGATTCGGAAACCTGCTCCTGGGAGACGACGGCTTCGGTGTGCGGGTCCTCGAGCGCCTGGGAACGAAGCCCCTTCCTTCGGGCGTAGAGCTTCTCGAGGTCGGCACGGGCGGTCTGAACCTGGTGCTTACGCTGATGGCCGGCTTCTCCGACCTCGTCGTCGTCGACGCGGTGCGGCACGGCCGGGCGCCCGGGACCCTGTGCACCTTTCACCCGGCGGCGCCGGGGAAGGCGTCCGGCGAGACCGGCGTCGACCCTCACTTCGCGGAGCCGACGCGGGCGATGGGCCTCGCCGCAGCGCTCGGGATGCTGCCCGATCGGGTGACGGTCGTGGGGTGTGAACCGAAGAGCTGCGAGCTCGGAATGGAGCTGTCCCCGGAGGTTGCCGCCTCCGTCGAGAGCGCCGCGGAAGCGATCCGCGAGATGATCGCCCGCGAGGGGGAGCGCCCTTGAGCGGGATCGCGCGCTTGGAAGAGCTCATCGAGGAGCTCGAGGCTTCACCGGACGACGAAGCGAGCCGCCGCGTCTATCGCGCGCTCGAGACGTTCCTGGAAGTCCAGCGCTCCGCGTTCGCGCGCGTGATCGAGGTTCTCCGGGCGGAGGGGCACGCCGGGGTCGTCGAACGGTTCCTGGAGGACCCGCTCCTCGCGAGCATCCTGCGCGGGTACCGGCTCGTCGAGCCCGAGCTCGAGGAGAAAGTCGCCGAGGCGGTCGAAGCCCTCGGCCACGGCGATCGGGTCCGGCTCGTCGGCGTGCAGAGCGGCGTGGCGCGGCTCGAAGCCGAAGCGGACAAGGAAACGTGGACCGTGCTCAAGGACGAGGTCGATCGCGCGGTCCGCGCCGCGGCGCCGGAGCTCGTGGGCGTCGCCGTCGCGCGCCGGGATCCGCAACAGGAACCGGTCCGGGCGGCGCCGATGAGTCTGCCCGTGTTTTCCGCCGCGCCGGTCCCCGCGCCCGCGTGGCTCCCCCTCATCCACTGGTGGACGCTCGAACAGCAACCGCAGCAGAAGGTGGAGCTTTTCGACGAGGATCTGCTCGTCTGCGGAGTGGAGGGGCGCGCCTATGCCTTCGAGAACCGGTGTCCGGAGGGGCAGGAGTCTCTCGAGGCGGGGTCGCTCGATGGCTTCCTGCTGACCTGTCCGGGCCACGCCCTGGAGTTCGACCTTCGAACGGGCCGCTGCCGCCAGCGCCCGGCGCTCGCGCTCGTCCCGCGGAGAACGAGGATCGAGGAGGGCATCGTTCGGGTCGAAGCCCTCCGGAAGAGCGATGTCCACTAGGGCGCCCCGCCCCGAGGGGTCGCCCCGCCGCACGCCGGCTCTCGAAGAGCTCGCGCGGCGCGACGACATCCTCGAGCTCCTCTTCTGGATGCGCGGGCAGGGTTTCGCAGACTCGCTTTCCGTCGAGGAAGTCGCGCGGTTCCTGACACACGCGGAAGAGGAAGTCGCGGCTTCGCTCGAAAAGCTCGCGGCCCTCGGGGCCCTTGAGCGCGATGGGGAACGCTACCGGCTCTCGGCCGAGGGTCTTCCCGAAGCCCGGCGCCGCTTCGTGGACGACTTCCGCGAGATGCTCGCGGACGGCCACGGCGAGTGCAACTTCTCCTGCGAGGCGGACCATGAACATGACCGTTAGGCGCCCGTGAGAATCGCCGTGGCCGGCAAGGGGGGCGTCGGGAAGACGACGATCTCGGGCACGCTCGCGCGGCTTCTTTCCCGCCGTGCGGGAGGAGCGCTCGCCGTGGACGGCGACTCGAACCCGAACCTCGGGGTCGCGCTCGGCCTGCCGCAGGCGACGGCGATGGACCTCCCGACGGTCCCCCGCGACGTCATGGCTCGGCGCCGGGACGCCGACGGCGAAGAGCGTCTCGCGCTCGCCCTGACTCCCGAGGAGATCGCGAATCGCTATGGGATCGACGCGCCCGACGGCGTTCGGCTCCTGATCCTCGGAAAAGTCGGGCACGCCGGGACCGGCTGAATGTGCCGCAACCACGCTACCGTGCGTAGCCTTCTCGCGGAGCTCGTCGGATCGTCGCAGGGACCGACGATCGCGGACATGGAGGCCGGGCTCGAGAACTTCAGCCGCGGGACGCCGCGCCACGTCGATGCGCTCTTCGTCGTGATGGAGCCGTACTTCCGATCGCTCGAGACCGCGAGCCGCGCCGTCGAGCTCGGCCGGGAGCTCGGCATCCCGCGGATCGCGGCGATCGCGAACAAGGTCCGCACCCCCGAAGACGAGGCTGCCATTCGAGACTTCTGCGGTTCGCGCGGAATCGAGGTCGCCGCGTGGGTGCCCTTCGACGAAACCGTCCTCGCCGCGGAGCGAGCCGGACTTGCCCTGCTCGACGCTCCCGGACCATCCCCGGCGGTCGCGGCGATTTCCGGCCTCGCCGACTCGCTGGAGCTGGCGTAGTGGCATCCCGCTCCGGGTCCGCGGAGGCCGCGCGCGTCCGGGTCGGGTTGCGGGTCCGGGGGACCGTGCAGGGCGTCGGCTTTCGCCCGAGCGTTTTCCGTCTCGCCGCCGTCGAGGGACTCGGCGGTTTCGTTCGCAACGACTCGGACGGGGTGTGGATCGAGCTCGAGGGGGACGCCCAGACGGTCTCTCGCTTTTCCGAACGGCTTCGACGGCACGCGCCCCCCCTTTCGCGGATCGAAGCGATCGAAGTCACCCCGCTCCCCGCCCGAGGCGACGTCCAGTTCCGCGTCGCTCCGAGCGAGCGGGCCGCGGCAGCCACGGCCGCGATTCCATCGGACGCGGCAACCTGCAGCGCGTGTCTCCGTGAGCTCTTCGACCCGGAGAACCGCCGGTTCCGCTACCCCTTCGTCAACTGCACCGACTGCGGTCCCCGGTACACCATCGTCCGCGACGTCCCCTACGACCGCGCCCGGACGACGATGAGCGCGTTTCCGCTCTGCGCGCCCTGCCGCGCCGAGTACGACGACCCGTTCGATCGGCGCTTCCACGCCGAACCGAACGCCTGCGCGGAGTGCGGACCGTCCGTCGAGTACGTGCGCCCGGGAACGCGCACCCGGCTCGGCGAGGGCCTTCGCGCGGCGATCGATGATCTCGTCGCGGGCCGGATCGTGGCGGTAAAAGGTCTCGGCGGGTTTTTCTTCGCGTGCGACGCCGCGAGCGAGGAATCCGTCGCGCTCCTTCGTGAGAGGAAGCGGCGCCCGCACAAGCCCTTCGCCCTGATGGCCCGGGACCTCCCGACCGCGCTCTCGATCGCTCTCGCGGAGGAGGCCGAAATCCGAGCGCTCGAGTCGCCAGCCGCGCCGATCGTCCTCCTCCGCGCCCGCGTCGGTACGCCCCTCGCGTCGGGCGTCGCACCCGGCCTCCGCGAGATCGGCGTGATGCTGCCCTACACGCCTCTCCACCACCTCCTCCTCGCCGACGGTCCGCCCCTCCTGGTGATGACGAGCGGCAACGTGTCGGAGGAGCCCATCGCCCGAGAAGACCGTTCGGCTCTCGAGAAGCTCTCGCGGATCGCCGACTCCTTCCTCGTTCACAACCGGGAAATCCACGCGCGCGCCGACGACTCGGTCGTTCGGATCGTCGCGGGTTCACAGCAGCCCGTCCGACGGGCGCGCGGCTCAGTGCCCGAGCCGATCTCTCTCGGCTTCTCCGCTCCTCCCGTCCTCGCGGTCGGAGCCGAGTTGAAGAACACGGTGTGCCTGACCCGGGAGGATGAGGCCTATCTCTCGCCCCACGTGGGCGACCTCGAGAACCCGGAGACCCACGCTTTCTTCGAGGAGGTGATCGCCAAGCTCGAGCAGCTTCTCGGGGTCTCGCCCGCGGTCGTCGCGCACGACCTGCATCCGGACTACTTCTCGACGCGGTACGCGCTCGGCTCGACGCTCCCCCGCCACGGCGTCCAGCACCACCACGCGCACGTCGCGTCGTGCCTCGCCGAGCATCGCCGCACCGCGCCCGTCATTGGAGTCGCCTTCGACGGGACCGGCTGTGGTCCGTCGGGAGAGCTGTGGGGAGGCGAGCTGCTGCTCGCGGACCTCGGCGGGCATCGCCGCCTCGGCCACCTTCGCCCGATCCGGCTCGCCGGGGGCGCGGCGGCCATCCGGGAGCCGTGGCGCCTGGCCGCAGCCGCGCTCGTGGACGCGGGCGTTCCGATCGATCGCCTGCAGAACGTCGAACGCGCTCGGAGGCAGGCGGTTCGGAAGCTTCTCGAGAGCGGTTTTGCCTCGCCGCCCGCGACCGGAGCCGGACGATGGTTCGACGCCGTTTCCGCCCTCCTCGGGATCCGGTCCGAGATCACCTACGAGGGCCAGGCGGCGGTCGAGCTCGAGGCGCTGGCTTCTGACGGTCAAGGGTGCCACCTCGACTTCGGGCTGGGACGGGATGGAGAGGGCGCGCTGGAAATCGACCTCCGGCCGGCAATCCGGGGAATCGTCGCCGCAGGCGACGACGGTGTCCCGCTCCCGGAGATCTCTGCGGGATTCCACTCCATGCTCGCCCGCGCCGTCACGCGGTCGTGCGTCGCGGCGCGCGAGGAGACGGGCGTCTCGACCGCCGCGCTCTCGGGAGGCTGCTTTCAGAATCGGCTCTTCACCGAGAAGACCCGGGACGGCCTCGAGGAGGAGGGATTCGAGGTGCTCCTTCACACCCGGGTGCCGCCGAACGACGGCGGACTCGCGCTCGGACAGGCCGCCGTGGCCGCGTGGCGGCTGACGCACGAAGGAGCGCGCTGATGTGCCTCGCGATCCCCGGCGAGATCCTCGAGATTCGCGAAGAGAAAGGCTTGAAGTTCGGGCGCGTGCGCTTCGGCGGAATCACGCGCGACGTGTGCCTCGAGTACGTGCCGGACGCGGTCCCGGGAGAGTTCGTCGCGGTGCACGTGGGCTTCGCGATCACGAAGATCGATCCGGAGGAGGCGGCCCGCTCGTACAAGATCCTCGAGGAGATCGGACAGATCGGGGAACTGACGGCCGACACCGACGAGAACGGGCCACCTCCGGAGAAGCCCTCTTGAAGTACCTCGACGAGTATCGCGACGGCGGAATCGCGGCGCGCCTTGCCGGTCGGATCGCGGAAATCGCGACCCGACCATGGGTGCTGATGGAAGTCTGCGGGGGCCAGACGCACTCGATCGTGCGATACGGGATCGACCGCATGATCCCGGAGATGGTCGAGCTGGTGCACGGCCCGGGTTGCCCGGTCTGCGTGACGTCTCTCGAGATGATCGATCGCGCCCACGCGATCGCGAGCCGGCCGGACGTGATCTTCACTTCCTTCGGCGACATGCTCCGCGTTCCCGGGTCGCGCGGCGACCTCCTCACGCTGAAGAGCCGGGGTGCCGACGTCCGCGTGGTCTATTCACCGCTGGACGCGGTCCGCATCGCGAAACAGAACCCGGACAAGAAGGTCGTCTTTTTCGGAATCGGGTTCGAGACCACCGCTCCCGCGAACGCGATGGCGGTCTACCGGGCGAAACGCGAGGGAGTGTCCAACTTCTCGATGCTCGTCTCGCACGTCCTCGTCCCGCCGGCGATCGCGGCGATTCTTCAGGCTCCGGGCAATCGGGTCCAGGCTTTCCTCGGGCCCGGTCACGTCTGCGCGGTGATGGGCTACCGCGAGTACGAAGCGCTCTCCGAGCACTATCGCGTTCCGATCGTCATCACCGGCTTCGAGCCGGTGGACCTGCTCGAGGGGATCCGAATGGCCGTCCAGCAGCTCGAGGAGGGGCGGGCCGAAGTGGAGAACCAGTACGCCCGCGCCGTGACGCGCGACGGAAACCGGCCTGCGCGCGACATCGTCTTCGAGGTGTTCGAGGTCGGAGACCGGAAGTGGCGCGGCGTCGGCACGATCCCGAAGTCCGGATACAAGATCCGCTGGGAGTACCGGGACCACGACGCCGGCAAACTGTTCGAGGTCGAGGAGATCCAGACCGCGGAATCCGAGCTCTGCATCAGCGGGCTGATCCTGCGAGGCCTGAAAAAGCCGAAGGACTGTCCCGCGTTCGGCCGACAGTGCACCCCGCAGTCGCCCCTTGGCGCCACGATGGTCTCGGCCGAGGGGGCGTGCGCGGCCTACTACCAGTACGGCCGGTATCTCGACTCGGTCGGTTCGGGAACCGGGTGAAGGAAGCGATCCTCCGCAAGGCGCGGGAAAGCGCGGAGACGAAGATCCGCTTCTTCGAGGAGAACGCCGAGCGCTTCGAACAGTGCGTGCACGCGCTCGCCGATCGGTTCCGGGCGGGCGGCCGGCTTCTCGCGATGGGAAACGGCGGCTCCGCCTGCGACGCCGAGCACGTAGCGGTCGAGTTCCAGCACCCGATCGTCGAGAAGAGACGCCCACTTCCGGCGCTCGCGCTGACGGTCGACACCGCCACGCTGACGGCGATCGGCAACGACACCGACTTCTCGAGGATCTTCGAGGACCAGCTCGATCTGCTGGCACGTCCCCAGGACGCGATTCTCGGGATCTCGACCTCGGGAGCGTCGGCGAACGTGAACCGCGCCCTGAAGCGCGCGAAGGAGAAGGGCCTCCTGACGATCGGGTTCACCGGACGGGACGGCGGCCGGATGACCGAGGTTTGCGACTACTGCTTCACCGTGAAGTCCTGGTCCATCCATCGCGTCCAGGAAACGCACACTGTGCTCCTGCACCTGCTCTGGGACCAGGTTCACGTCGCGCTCGGGGAAGAAGACGTTCTCTAGATGAGCGACGGCGGGGTTCCGTTCGGAGATTGCCCGATACCGATCGCGGACACCGAGGAGATTCTCCTCGGACACGGCAGCGGAGGGAAACTCACCGCGCGGCTCGTCGAGGAGATCCTCCTTCCCGCCTTCCGCAACCCGGCGCTCGAAGCCCTGGACGACCAGGCGATCGTCGCGATCGGCGGCTCCCGGATCGCATTCACGACGGACTCCTACGTCGTCACCCCGATCTTCTTCCCGGGCGGCGACATCGGCGAGCTCGCGGTGAACGGCACCGTGAACGACCTCGCGATGGGGGGCGCGCGCCCTCTCTTTCTATCTCTCGCCTTCATCCTCGAGGAGGGGTTTCCTCTCGCCGACTTTCGCCGCGTCGTCGAGTCGGCGCGGGACGCGGCGACGCGAGCCGAAGTTTCGGTCGTGACGGGCGACACGAAGGTCGTCAACCGCGGCAGCGGGGACAAGGTCTTCGTGAACACGTCCGGGATCGGGCTCGTGCCGCCGGGCGTCGACCTTTCCTCATGCCGCGTGACCCCGGGAGACGAGATCCTCCTCTCCGGCTCGATCGGAGATCACGGCGTCGCGATCCTCTCGAAGCGGGAAGGAATCGAGTTCGACGGCGAGGTTCGCAGCGACACCGCTCCCCTCTATGGCCTCGTCGCGGCAATTCTCGCCGCCGCTCCGGCAACGCACGCGATGCGCGACCCCACCCGGGGAGGCGTCGCGGCCACGCTCGTCGAGATCTCGTCCCGCCAGAAAGTCGGCATCGAGCTCGACGAGAACGCGGTGCCCGTCCGCGACGTCGTTCGCGGCGCGTGCGAGATTCTCGGATTGGATCCGCTCCTCGTCGCGAACGAGGGGAAGCTGATTGCGTTCGTCCCGGAAGAGGAAGCGCCGGCCGCGCTCGCGGCGATGCGAGGTCATCCGCTCGGCCGGGACGCGGGACGGATCGGCCGGGTGACCCGCGAGCATCCGGGGGTCGTCGTCGCGAAGACGCCGATCGGCGGCCGGCGGATCCTCGACCTCCCGTTCGGAGAGGTCCTGCCGCGAATCTGTTGAAAGGGGTTCCCACTCTCGTCTCGTCGTCCCCTCGGCTAGACTTCGGGCCATGAAAAAGGCGGTTGCTCTCGGAGCTCTACTCGCCCTCGGTCTCGCGCCCATCGCGAAGTCACCGCTCGACCGCCTTCCGGCCGATGCCGCCGGGGCCATCGTGCGGCGCTCGATCGACCACACGGGCGGCTGGAGCGCCTGGGCGGCGAAGAAGACCGTCCAATTCAGGAAGACCGTCACCGTCTTCAACGACGACGGCTCCATCAAACGCAAGCGCGTCCAGCTCCACCGCTACGAGCTTTCCCCGGGAATGAAGGGACGCGTCGAGTGGGAGGAGGAGGGAAAGAAGTACGTCCTCGTGAACTCCGGCTACCACGCGGCCAAGCTCGTGGATGGGCAGCTGGCGACCACGGTAAAGGACAACAACGAGGCACGCGGCGCGACGTACGGCTCGCACTACGTCTTCGGCATGCCTTTCAAGCTCACGGACGCGGGCGTGCATCTCGCTCACGTCGGGACCGAGAAGCTGGCGGGAGGGGTGGTCGTCGATAAGGTCCGCGTCACCTATGACAAGGGGGCCGGAGACTCGGGTGGCCTCCATACGTGGTGGTACTACTTCGACAAGAAGACCGGCCGGCTCGTAGCGAACAACCTCAGGTACGAGGCGGACAAGTACGATTACACGGAGTACGCGGACGAGCGACCCGTCGCCGGACTCCTCCTGCCGATGAAAAGGTTCGGGTTCGCCGGCAACGCAAAGGGCAAGACCGGCCGGAAGACGAACGAGATCCTCTACGAGGACATCCGCTTCGACGTCCCCTTCGCCCCGGCGCTCTTCGAGCTGCCCCGGGGCTGGAAGCCGCCCTCTTAGTCGAAGGTGTAGCCGACCCCTCCCTGGATCGAGAGACGCGGGTTCGCCCTTACCCCGACCGTGGACCCGAAAAGAAACGCCGCCTCCTCGATCCGCGACCCCGGGTAGTAGGTCGCGCCCAGCCACACTCGGTAGGCCCGGGGCATGTTGTAGATGACCCGCCCCGTCGCTCGCTCGTAGCTGTCCGCCCGAATCGTTCCGATCGTATTCAGGTCCTTCGGGCCGTAGAAGCCGACATCGGCGGCGACCGTGAAGCTACCCGGAAAAGAGCCACCCGGGTCGATATGCGTCTCCGCCCCGACCTGGTGGACGTACTCGGGGATGTCGGGCAGGTGGGTCGCTCCCGGAGTCGTCGGCGTCGTGAGCTCCACGTCCACGAAGGAGAGGGAGCCGAAGATCCGCGTGGCGGTGCCGGGGTACCAGTTCAGCTCGAAGTCCACGCCCTCCCGCCGCGATTCGCCGAGGCTCTCGAACTCGATGCCGCCCGGCGGGATGCCGCGGATCTCGTTCGAGTTGTCGGTTCGCCACACACCGGCGACGAAGTGGAGCCGTTCGAGGATCCGGGTCGTGATGCCCGCCTCGTAGCTCTCGGTCTTGGCAATCTCGACCCGCCCGACGCTCGTGAGGCTGTTCCGGACTTCGGTGCGCGGCGTCGGCGAGCGCATCCCGGTCGCGTAGTTCACGTAGACCTCGAAGCCCGTGAAGGGCGAGACTGCGACGCCGAACTTCGGGCTGAATTTGCCGTCCGAGTACGAGTCTACGTAGGTCCCCGGCGCGCGAATGTCGTCGTGAAGTTCGTAATCGACGTGGTCGTACCGGACGCCCGCGACGAGCTTCAGCCATTCCCGGGCAGCCCACTGGCCCTGCGCGTAGCCGCCGAGCTGCAGCATGACTTCGTCGACGCTGTCGGTGGCGCTGACGAAATCCCTCCGAAGCGTCCGGGTGATCGAAGTCTCGGCATCGTCGTGCTGGAGAGTGGTGCCGAAAAGGAGGACGCCGTCGCCCTCACCGAGGCGGAAGCCGAAGCTCTTCTCGACGCGGTAACCCCACGTGATGCGGTCGTCGATCTGGCGTGCCTGGATCGCCGCCGGCGGATCCGAGCGGAAGCGAGTCCAGTCACGGCTCGAGCCGTAGAGCGTTGCCGTCAGCGGGTTCTCGTTCCCGACCTTCAGCCGGGCGTAGAGGAGCCCGTGCTGGAGGTCGCCGCCGTCCGTGTCATTGACCGCAGCCTGGTCGTCGATCGCGCCGCTCCGCACGAGGTTCCGATCGAGGTAACTCGGGGCCTCCCACTCGCTGTCGTAGTACAGCCCCGCGAAAGAGAGATCGGCGTTGTCACCGAGGGGAATCCAGAGCTTGTTGTAGGTGCGGAGGTAGTCGACGTTCTGGTTGTCGTTGTACCCGTCCGAGGTCCGGACGTCGAGGTTCGCGAAGAGGGACACCTTCCGCACGCTCGGGTCGTAGTTTCCGTAAGTCGCCAGGGCGCGGAGCTCGCCCCAGCTCCCCGCGGCAAGCGAAATCGACGGGTGAGCGACGCCGTCCCGGGTGACGAAGTTGACGCTGCCCCCCCTGTGAAAGTCGCCGTATCGGATGTCGAACGGCCCGCGAATGAGCTCGATGCGGTCGATCGACTCGGGCAGTAGAGAAGTCACGTCGATCATGCCGTGCGATGCGACCGCGCCGAAAACGTTCATCGGGATCCCGTCCAGGAACCCGGCCAGGTCCTGCCCGAAGTTCCGATCGGTATAACCACGGAATGCCGGTCCCGAGGGAGCACCGCCCTGACCGTAGTAGGAGAAATCCATCCCCGGCGCCGCGCGCAGCAGCTCCGTCGTTTCGCGATACGGGCGCGTCTCGATCGTCATCCGATCGAGGACGCTCGCGGCGGCGGGGAGACTCCGCACGTCGGAGCTGATCTCCGTCTTCTTCGGCGGGGCCTTCGCGGTCACCGTGACTTCTTCCTTGACGGGAGGAGGCTCCTCCTCGGTCTTTTTCGTTTCCTGCGCGTCCGCGTTCGCTTCCTGCGGCTCGGCAGCGTTCTCCGCGTCGGGCGGGCTGGCGGTTGCCGGCTGTTGGAGGGCAAGAACGGACACGGGAACGGCAAGGAGGATCAGAAAGAGAAGCACCCGCCAGGCGGAGAAGGATTTCCAGTCGGGCCGTCGGGAGTTCTTGGAACCGCGCATTGATCCCTCCATCGAATTGAGGTTGGCGCTTCTCTTTTTCGAAGTCTGATTCCGCCATCCGTCGCAAGTCAAGAGAGGAAAGACCTTAAACTGCGCCCCAACCCGATGGACGTTCCCGCGGAAGATCTCGCGCTCCTCCTGCGCTCGCGCCACCCGCTCGTGGCGTGCGAGACCGTCGAGGAGACCCGTTTCGAGGCCCTCGTGCGCGCCGTCGCGGCGAAGCTCGCGCTCCCCCTCTCGACCTGGAGCGCGGCGAGCGGGCTTTCCCCGTCCCATCCGGCCGACGCCCCGAAGACCGCGGACCTCGCGTTCGCGCTCAAGGCGATCCGCGCGAGCCGTGGGGACGGCGTCTGGCTCCTGCGCGACCCCCAGGCGCACCTGGAGAACCCGACCGCGCTGCGTGCCCTGCGCGAGACGGCGCAGGACTTTTCGGGCACCGGCCGCACGCTCGTTCTCGTCGGACCCCTCCTCCCCCGAAAGCCCGAGCTCGAAGACCTCGAGGTCCGCTTCGAGTTCGCCCTTCCCGGAAAGACCGAGCTCACGCGCCTCGTGACCGACGTCCTGCACCGGACGTCGCGGCAGATCCCGCCCGTTAGCGCAGCGCTGTCGCCGAAAGAAGCGGCGGCGCTGATCGCCGACCTCGAGGGCTTGACGATGTTCGAGGCCGAGCGGTCGCTCGCGCGCGCGATCGCGGAGGACGGCACGCTCGACGGAGCCGACCTCGCGAGGATCCGCAAGACGAAGGAGACCCTCGTCGGAGGCGGAGGGCTTCTCGAGCTCGTCGCGGCGCCCGAAGGCTTCGAGCGCGTCGGCGGGCTCGCGAGGCTGAAGAAGTGGATCGAGACGCGCAAAGCCGGTTTCCTCGGGAGCGGGGATCCGGGGGCGCTCGATCCCCCGCGCGGCCTCCTCCTGCTCGGCGTGCAGGGCTGCGGAAAGAGCCTCGCCGCGAAAGCGGTTGCGGCGGCGTGGGGCGTTCCGCTCTTCTCGCTCGAAGCGGGACGGCTCCTCGCGCCGTACGTCGGCGAGTCGGAGCGCAACCTTCGCGAGGCGTTGAAGCGGGTCGAGCGCATGGCCCCCTGCGTCCTCTGGATCGACGAGATCGAGAAGGCGTTCGCCTCGGCGAAGTCGTCCGAGTCGGACGGCGGCGTTTCCAAACGCCTGCTGGGAGGCCTGCTCACGTGGATGCAGGAACGGAAGCGGCGGGTCTTCCTCGTCGCCACGTGCAACTCCGTCGGCGAGCTGCCGCCCGAGCTCATGCGCAAGGGGCGAATGGACGAGGTTTTCTTCGTGGACCTTCCCGACGCCGCCGCCCGCGCGGCGATATTCCGGCTGCACCTCGCCCGGAGGAGCGAGGACCCGGCCCGGTTCGACCTCGACCAGCTCGCGGAGGCCTCCGATGGCTTCTCGGGCGCCGAGATCGAGGCCGCGGTCGTGTCCGCGATCTACGAGACGCGGGCCGCCGGGGTTCCCCTCGACGCGGGAGGGATTCTCGTCGCGCTGCGATCGACGCGGCCCCTGTCGGTGGTGCGCGGCGAAGAGATTGCCGAGCTCCGCGAGTGGGCGTCGGAGCGGTGCGTCCCCGCCGGTTGAGGAGCGGCTACTTCGTGGGTCGTGAAAAAAGGGGACAGATTTATTTAATTGTCGATCTGCGAGTCCGAAAATAAATCTGTCCCATTTCTACGTCCCCATTTCTACTTCGTCAGGCTGTAAACCGCTTTCAGCGACTCGGGGTCCGGGCGAGCGCCCGACAGATACGTCGCCAGCCAGTCCATGACGACGGCGTGCCAGACGCGCGAGTTGCCGGGTTTGAGAACCCAGTGGCCTTCGTCCGGAAAAGTGAGGATCTTCGACGGCACCTTGCGCACCTGGAGCGCCGTGAAGAGCTGGAGTCCCTGCCCGAACGGAACGCGGTAGTCCTTCTCGCTCGTGATCACGAGCGTCGGGGTCTTGAACTTTTCGACGAAACGGAGCGGGTTCCACTTCTCGTAGAGCTCCGAATCCCAGGGCCAGCCGCCGAAGTCCCACGTCGGGAACCAGAGCTCCTCGGTCTCGAGCGCCATCGAGCGCGTGTCGATTATGCCGTCGTGGCAGACGAGCGTTTTGAACCGATCGGTGTGCCCGAGGATCCACGCGACCATGTACCCGCCGTACGACGCCCCCGCCGCGCCGATCCGGGTCCGATCGACGTACGGCAGCGACTCGAGGTCGTCGGTCTGCTTCATGAGGTCCTCGTAGACGCGGCCCCCCCAGTCGCGGCTGATCTGGTCGACGAACTCCTGGCCGAAGCCGACCGAGCCGCGCGGGTTCGGCGCGTAGACGACGTACCCGTGCGCCGCGAACACCTGCGGGTTCCACCGGTAGGACCACGCGTCGTTCCACGCGCTCTGCGGTCCGCCGTGGATGAGGACCACGGCCGGGTACTTCTTCGAGGGATCGAAACCGGGCGGGGTCACGAGCCATGCGTGGAGGTCACGCCCGTCGGCGGACTTCGTGATTCGCTCGGAGACCGCTCCCAGCTCGGTCTCGGCAAGGAGCGGATCGTTCGCGCGAACCAGGCTCCGCGCGACGGCGGGCTTCCCTGCCGAACCGCGCGTCGAGATCGAGAAGATCTCCGCGGGGCGCGAGAGAGAGCTCGCCGTGAAGAAGATCTGCGTGCCGTCGCGGGAGACCTCGATCTTCGCCGGCGTGCCGCCGCGCCAGATCTCGACCGGCTCCCCGCCCGCGAGCGCGACGCGCAGGATCGCGCCGCGCCCCTTGACGTGCGTCAAAAAGAAGATGGACCGCGAGTCCGGAGCCCACTCGAAGCTCTCGACCCAGTCGTCGAAACGCGCGGTGAGCTCCCGGCTCGTCCCCGTCGTCCGGTCGAGGACGAGAAGCCGGAACCGATCCGCCTCGTGCCCGGGCCGGCTCTGCGCGCGGTACGCGATCCACTTCCCGTCGGGCGAGAACTTCGGCGAGCCGTCGAACGCGCGGTTCGCGGCCGTCAGGTTTCGCGGCGTTCCGCCGGCGAACGGGACGACCCAGACGTCGGAGTTCGTCGAAACCGCCTCGACTAAGTCCGGGTTCATCGCGAACACGAAGTCCTTGCCGTCCGGCGACACGTCGAAGTCGAGGTCGCCTCCCACGGAGAACGGGGGCACGTCCCGATCGCCCGGAGTGAGGTCGGTAGGGGTGCCTCCCGAAACGGGAACCTTCCACACGTGCGTGCGGAGACCCTCCTTCCACGAATCCCAGTGGCGGAACAGGAGCCGCTCGGACATCCGCGCCTTCGTGGGGGACTTCTCGCGCGCTTTGACGGAACTCTCGAGGCAGGCGACGTCCGTGCAGTCGGGAAACACGTCCGACGTGATCAGGAACGACGCTCCGTCCGGGGACCACCGGAAGCCGTTGACGCCCGTGGGAAACGCCGTCGCCTTCGCCGGCTCGCCGCCGTCCAGGCCGAGGGTCCAGATCTGGGAGCTGCCGTCCCGGTTGGACAGGAAGGCGATCCGCCGCCCGTCGGGCGAGAAGGCCGGGTCCGAGTCGCGCTTTGCGCCCGTTGTGAGCGGACGCGGCGCGCCTCCCGCCGTCGGCGCGAGCCACAGCTCCGACGCCGTGCGGTTCTCCGCGACCACCGGGGTGCCGAGGGCGTAGACCACCCACCGGCCGTCGGGCGAGACGTCGAACGCCCCGACACGCTTCACTTTTGCGAGCTCGTCGAAACGAAAAGGGCGACCGGCGCCCTCCGCCGCGCCCGCGAGACCGATTGCGCCGGCAAAGGCGAGGGCGACGGCGTGATGGTTTCGCATCATTGAGGGGAACCTCCGGCGCGGGATTCTAAGCGGGCGCTCGACTTGTTATGATCCCCTGTCCCGGCGGCAGACAAACTCAATCGAAGGAGTCACATGTCCACGGCGATTCTCGAAGAAAAGACCGCACCTTCCGGCCCGGCGGTCCCTCCGGTCGTCAACGATTTTTCGATCCACGTCGCGACCGCGAACGGCTCCGGCAGCATGTCGTCGAACAACATCCTCATGCGGTCGATCTTCCAGATGGGGATCCCCGTTTCCGGCAAGAACCTCTTCCCGTCGAACATCCAGGGGCTTCCCACGTGGTTCACGATCCGCGCCTCGCGGGAGGGCTTCATCGCCCGCCGCCGTGACATCGCCGTCTTGATCTGCATGAACCCGGAGACGGCGCACGAGGACGTCCGCACGGCCCACCCGGGCGCCGCCGTGATCTACGAGGAGAGCCTGAAGCTCGACTCGCTCCGGAACGACCTCCACTTCTACCCCGTCCCCTTCCAGAAGCTCGTCCTCGAGCTCGTGCAGGACGGAAAGCTGCGCCGCCTCGTCGTGAACATGATTTACGTCGGCGTCGCCGCATGGCTTCTCGGCATCGACATGGCCGAAGTGGACAAGGCGGTCGCGAAGCAGTTCCAGGGCAAAGCCAAGGCGGTGGAGATCAACCTGAACGCGATCCGCGGCGGCTTCGACTGGGCGGCGAAGAACCTGGCGAAGAAGGACCCGTTCCGCCTCGAGCGGATGAACGAGACCGCGGGCAAGATCATCCTCGACGGCAACGCCGCGGCGGCGATCGGCTGCGTGATGGCCGGGGTGACCGTGGTGACCTGGTACCCGATCACGCCCTCCTCTTCGCTCGCGGAGACGTTTACCGACTACTGCCGCCGCTTCCGGATGGACCCGGAGACCGGACACCCGACCTTCGCGATCGTCCAGGCCGAAGACGAGCTCGCCGCGATCGGCATGGTCCTGGGCGCCAGCTGGGCGGGCGCGCGCGCGATGACGACGACGTCCGGCCCCGGCATCTCTCTCATGTCGGAGTTCACGGGCCTCGGCTACTACGCCGAGATCCCCGCCGTCATCTTCGACGTCCAGCGGGTCGGGCCGTCGACCGGTCTTCCGACGCGGACGATGCAGGGAGACATCATCCCAACGTACTACCTCTCCCACGGCGACGCGCGGCACATCCTCCTCATCCCGGCGAGCGTGAAGGAGTGCTATGAGATGGCGCAGGAGGCGTTCGACCTCTCGGAGCGCTTCCAGACGCCGGTCTTCGTGATGATGGACCTCGACCTCGGGATGAACAACTGGATGAGCGACCCCTTCCCGTACCCCGAGAAACCGTTCGACCGGGGCAAGGTGATCCGCACGGTCGAAGAGCTCGAGGCGCACGCGAAGAGCTTCGACGGATACGGGCGGTACAAGGACGTGGACGGCGACGGCATCCCGTGGCGCACCCTGCCCGGAATGATCGATCACCCGCTCGCGGCGTACTTCACTCGCGGCTCGGGACACACCGAGCGGGCGACCTACTCCGAGCGTCCCGACGACTACAAGAACAACATGGACCGGCTCGCCAGGAAGTTCGAGACAGCGAAGCGGCACGTTCCGGCGCCCGTCGTGTCGAACGGGTCCGGGGCGCGCGTCGGGATCATCGCCTACGGCTCGTCCGACTTCGCCGTCGAGGAAGCCCGCGTGATCCTCGGCAAGCAGGGGGTCGAGACGGACTACCTGCGGTTGCGCGCTCTCCCCTTCACCCCCGACGCAGCGGCCTTCGTGGCGAGCCACGACCGCGTCTACGTCGTGGACCAGAACCGCGACGGCCAGATGTACGAGCTCCTCTGCATCGAGGTCCTGGGCGACAGCCCGAAGCTTCGTTCCATTCGTCACTACGACGGCTTCCCTCTCGACGCCGAATCGGTCGTCGAAGGAGTGGCCGCCGGGGAGAAGAGCTGATGTCCACCGCCGCCGAGCCGAAGGCCCCCCCAACCAACCGTCGCGGCCTGACCGTCAAGGAGTACGGAGGGCTGAAGTCCACGCTCTGCGTGGGATGCGGCCACGACGTCATCACGCGCCAGATCACGCAGGCGTTCTACGACATGGGCGTCGAGCCCCACCGGGTGGCGAAGATGTCCGGCATCGGGTGCTCGTCGAAGACGACGGCGTATTTCGTCGATCGAGGACACGGCTTCAACGCCGTGCACGGCCGCATGCCGTCGGTCGCCACCGGTTCCGCGCTCGCGAACCCGAACCTGATGTACATCGGCGTCTCCGGCGACGGCGACACGGCCTCGATCGGGGCCGGACAGTTCGTGCACCTCCTTCGCCGCAACGTCCCGATGATCTACATCGTCGAGAACAACGGCGTGTACGGCCTGACGAAGGGGCAGTTCTCCGCGACGGCGGACCTGGGCTCGAAGTTGAAGACCGGCATCGTCAACGACCTGCCGGCCATGGACCTCTGTGCGCTCGCGATCGAGCTCGGCTGCGGCTACGTCGCGCGTTCGTTCTCGGGCGACATGAAGCAGCTTCTCGCCCTCATCAAGGGAGCGATCGCCCACCGCGGCACGTCGATGCTCGACGTGATCTCGCCGTGCGTGACCTTCAACAACCACGAGGACTCGACGAAGTCCTACAAGTGGGCGAAGGACCATGAGATCGCGATCCACGAGATCGGCTTCGTCCCCTTCTTCGAGGAGATCCAGGTCGAGTACGACCCCGGCACGACGCAGGACGTCGCGCTCCACGACGGATCGCACATCCGGCTGCGGAAGCTCCGGGCCGACTACGACCCGACGGAGAAGATGGCGGCGCTCGGCCTGCTCCACGATGGCCAGACGAAGGGAGAGTTCCTGACCGGCCTGATCTACGTCGAACCGGAGAAGAAGGACTTCCTCTCGCTCCTGCAGCTGCCCGAGCAGCCCCTCGCCACCATCGCGGACGAGAAGGTCCGTCCTCCCCGGGAGTCGCTCGCGAAGATCATGACCGAGCTCGAGTAGCTCCAGGACCGGGAAGAATCCGGCCTCCCCCGCGGTTTGTCCCCGCGGGAGGACTCATGCGCTTCACTTCGATCCGTTCGATCACATTCGCCCTCTGCGCCCTGTTCGCGCTCGGCGCGGCCGCCAGCGCGGCGACCTCCCGACAGAAGGCCCCGGCGAAGAAAGCCGCTCCCACCGCGGCCGCCGCGAAAAACGCGTGCACCGGCTGCGCCGAGCGGGCGCCCATCCTCGATCCGAAGCTGTTCGCCGACACGAGCAAGTACGAGCCCGAGGTCAAGCCGGCCTACGAGGTCGCCCGGAAGTACCCCCAGACGCTCGACCGCCTCCACTGCTTCTGCGAGTGCCAGGAGAGCATGACGCACCGGCACAAGACGCTCCTGACCTGCTTCACGACCGACCACGCCGCGGGCTGCGGCATCTGCATCCGGGAGGCCATCCTCGCCGGCGAGCTCAAGGACAAGGGGCTCCCCGACGACCAGATCGAGAACACGGTCGAGTCGGCCTTCCGCACCGACGGCCACAAGCCGACGCACCAGCACCCCGGCTAAGGGTCTTTTCGGGTCGAAAAGAAAGCCCTTGACAACCCACCCGTATATATCTATAAATGTGGATATGGAGAAGTATGGAAGTGACGAGCAACGGCTGCTCGCGTTCAAGGCGCTGTCCGACGGCAAGCGCCTCCAGATCCTCGAGCTCCTGAAGGCGCGCGGGGAGTCGTGCTGCTCGCTCGTCGGGAGCCAGGAGCCGGGCCTCTGCGCCTGCGACCTCGAGGAGCCTCTCGGCATCTCGCAGTCGGTCATTTCCCACCACATGGAAGCCCTCTGCCGCGCGGGTCTCGTCCTGCGCGAAAAGAGGGGGCGCTGGGTGTACTACCGCCGCAACGAGGACGCACTCGCCCGCCTCGCCCACACCGTGGCCAGGGAGATCTGATGGGGTCTGATCCCGCAGGGGTCAGATCCCTCCCCGTTGTTCAAAAGGACCAAGTCGGTCCAAGGAGGAAGAAATGGAACCCGCCCTGCACCTGTCCCTGAACGTCTCGGACGTCTCCCGCTCCCGCGACTTCTACTCCGCTTTCTTCGGCATCCCGCCCGCGAAAGAGAAGCCAGGCTACGTCAAGTTCGTCACGAGTGGTCCGACGATCCACCTCGCGCTGAACGAAACCGGCCGAAGGCCCGATCCGAAGGGCTCACTCTCCCACCTCGGCCTGCGGGTGGGCACGACCGGCGAGGTGGAGTCGTGGAAACAGAAACTGACCGAGCGCGGCGTCTCGGGTTTCGACGAAAAGGACACCACCTGCTGCTACGCCCGCCAGGACAAGTTCTGGGTGAGCGACCCCGACGGCAACAAGTGGGAGGTCTACACCGTCCTCGAGGACGTCGAGGTTCGCGAAGGACCAGGCGTCGACGTGCTGCGCGCCCGGCGAGAAAGCAGCCGACGCCGTGGGGTGCTGCGCGTAGAAGGGCGAGCTCGCCGAGGGCAATCGAGCCGCGAAGCTTTAGCTTTTCACCATGGGATCGTGCCTCGCGGCCGATTGCCCCCTTCCGCTCCCGTCGAGGGAGCGATTCAAAGGCCCGGGACCCTCGGTGTGGTGCAAGTCGATCCCCTTCTCGCGGAAGCTCGCGCGCTCGCCGTCTCCCGGAATGACGGGCGAGCTCGACGCGTCCGACGGAGGCCGGGTCCCGTCGCCCGGGTAGTACGGCCGATAGCCGAGCCCGTCCTTCACCGGCAGCCCCGGCTTCGCGACGAGCTTGTCGATCCCGAAGATCGCCTCCTGCCGGTTGAAGAACGCCATCTCGTAGTTACGCGTCATCCAGATCGCGTCTTTCGGGCACGCGTCCACGCAGAAGCCGCAGAACACGCAGCGCAGCATGTCGATCTCGAAAAGTACCGGGTACTTCTCGTACGCGAGCTTCGGGTGCTCCCCTGCGACGATCGTGATGCACTCGGCCGGGCACGCCTCGGCGCACATGTAGCAGGCGACGCACTTCAACGTGCCGTCGTCCCGCGTCGTCAGGATGTGCTTGCCGCGGAACCGACCCGAATAGTCGCGCTTCTTCTCGGGGTAGAGAATGGTCGGGAGGTTGCGGATCCGCACGAGGTTGCGGACGAGGTGGCGCATCGTGACCGCAAGACCTTTCAGGATCCCCGGGAAGTACAGCCGCTCCGCGAGCGAGAGCTTGCGGCCCCGCGCGGCGCCGACGTCGATGATCCCGCTCACCGCTCGAGCTCTCCCGCGATGATATTCAGGGTCCCGAGGGTCGCGACGGCGTCGGAGATCGTCGATCCGACGATGAGCTCCTCGAACGCGGCCATCATCGGGAAGCACGGCGGCCGCGGCTTCAACCGGTACGGCCCGGCGGCCCCCTCCGAGATGGCGTAGAAGCCGAGCTCGCCGTTCGCGCCTTCGATCCACTCGTAGCGCTCCCCGACCGGCACCCGGATCCCCTCCATGATCAGCTTGAAGTGGTAGATGAGGGACTCCATGTCGTGGTACACGGCATCCTTCGGCGGAAGAACGACGTGCCAGTCGTCGGAGTCGACCGGGCCGGACGCCGGGAAGACGTCGAGCGCCTGCCGGATGATCTTCAGGGACTGCCGCATCTCCTCCATCCGCACGAGGTAGCGCGCGTAGTTGTCCCCCTCCGAGGCGACCGCGACGTCCCAGTCGAAGCGGTCGTAGAAGTCGTAGGGGCGCGCGCGCCGCACGTCGTACGGCACGCCGGCGGACCGGAGGACCGGGCCCGTGAAGCCGAAGCCGACGGCCTGGTCCCGCGTGATCACGCCGGTCCCGGCGAGTCGGTTCCGCACGATCTTGTTCCGGGTCACGAGCCGGTCCACGTCGTTCAGGAACGCGGGGATCGACTCGAGGAGCGCGCGGCAGCGCGGCACGAAGTCTTCGGGCACGTCGATCGCGAGCCCGCCGACGCGGACGTACGAGACCGTGAGGCGCGCCCCGCAGCACGCCTCGAGCAGCCCGTAGATGCTCTCGCGCGGCTGATACAGGTACCAGAAGTTCGTCAGACCGCCGATGTCGACGAGGTTCGTCCCGATGTTGACGCAGTGGTCCATGATCCGCGAGAACTCGGACAGGATCGTCCGTACGAGGCGCCCGCGGTCCGGGACCTCGATCCCGAGCATGCGCTCGACGGTCCGCACGTACCCGACCCCGTTGATCATCGCGGAGACGTAGTTCAACCGGTCGCAGAACGGGATGACCTGGTTCCACGTGTGGTTCTCCGCCATCTTCTCGAAACAGCGGTGCATGTAGCCGATCTGCGTCTCGGCCCGCGCGATCTTCTCGCCGTCCAGGCGCGCGATCAGGTGGATGATCCCGTGCGTCGCGGGGTGCGACGGCCCGATCGAGATCGTCGACGTTTCGAAGTGCCCCGCGCGCTCGTCCGTGTTCGCCGCCCAGTCGGGCATCCGAAGGTCTTCCTCCGCGAAGAACCACCGCTGTCCCGCGGCGTAGTCCTTGCGCAACGGGTGCCCGACGAACGCGTCGTGGCAGAGGAGACGGCGCAGGTTCGGATGTCCGGGGAAGTCGAACCCGAAGAGGTCGAACGCCTCGCGCTCGAACCAGTTCGCGGCCGGCCAGATCGCGTGAACGGTGGGGAGGGTCGGCGCCGCGCCGTCCGGCAGCAGCACCTTTACCCGCACGTGCTCGTTGCGGGAAACCGACAGGAGGTGAAACACCGCCTCGAACCGCGTCGGACGGCCGCGGCGCTTCAGGTTGTCGACTCCCGCGAGGTCGAGGAACAGATCGAACCGGCACTCCGGGTCGTCGCGGAGGTAACGGGCGACCTCGAGCCAGTCGGCCGGCGCCACTTCGATCGTGGGAAGGTCGAGGTCGCGGACCTGCGTCCGTCCGCCGAAGGGGGCCTGTTCGAGCCGTTCGCGCAGCCTCTCGGCGAGCGGGGAGAGGGCGGGCGCCTCGACGGTGCTCAAGAAGCCGCCGCCGCGGCCGATCGCCGGTCTCGCGACTTCTCGCCCGACTTGATCTTCCTCTGCAGCTCGAGGATCCCGTACATGAGCTCTTCGGGAGTCGGCGGGCAACCCGGAACGTAGACGTCCACCGGCACGATCTCGTCGATCCCCTGCGTCACGTGGTAGGCGCGGTAGAAACCGCCCGACGACGCGCACACGCCCATCGAGATCACCCATTTGGGCTCGGGCATCTGGTCGTAGATCTTCCGCAGGGTCGGCGCGAGCTTGTCGACCACGGTCCCGGCGACGATCAGGAGGTCCGCCTGGCGGGGGGAGAAGCGCACGACCTCCGCGCCGAAGCGAGAGAGGTCGTAGTGCGAGGAGACGACCGACATGAACTCGATCCCGCAGCACGCGGTCGCGAAGGGCAGGGGCCAGAGCGAGCTCGACCGGGCCCAGGCAACCATCGTCTCGAGCCGCGTGGTGAAGAAGTCCGCGCCGGCGGCTCCCGACCCCGCATCGCGGACGGGAAGGGCCTTACCCGATCCTGCGGACGCCATGGCGCGGCGATTCTAGCAACGGAAGACCCGCCTTGTGAAAACTTTCACAAGACGGAGCCGGCACTCTTTCCTTCCCCGTTCCGGCTGCTGTTCTGCCGCGTCATCCGAACTTCACGGTATAGCTCAACGACTTCATGTCGGGCATGCGATCGAGGTACACGAGCCCGTCCAAGTGATCGATCTCGTGCTGCAGGACCCGTGCGTGCCATCCGGATGCCTCGAAGTCGACAGGCCGGCCGCCGCGGTCGAGGGCGGTCACGCGGATCGTCTCGAATCGCGGAACGACACCGCCCCAGAGGAACGGCACCGAGAGGCAACCCTCGGAGTCCTCCTCGACTTCTTTTCCCACCGGAACGTACGACGCGTTGAAGAGCGCCGTGAGCTCGACCTCTTTCTCGCGGCGCTTCCGGGTCTCCGGGTTGACCTCGTAGAGAAAGATCCGGAGCGGCGTGAAAACCTGTGGCGCTGCGATGCCGGTCCCGTCGTACTCCCGCATCGTGTCCTCGAGGTCCGAAAGGAACGCCTCGTAGTCTCCCCGGGAGATTGCCTTCGGGTCGACTTCCCGCGAACGCATCCGGAGGCCCTTCACGCCGAGCTTGGCGACCTTCAGAATCACCGCGCAATCTTACTGATGCGGCGAACGCCCGCGCGGAGGACGGCGGCCGGCCCGTTTGCGGCGGGTGTTTCTTTTCGCTAGACTGCGCGGCCCGGTCGACGCCACGCCCAGGTAGCTCAGTTGGTAGAGCAAGGGACTGAAAATCCCTGTGTCGGCGGTTCAATTCCGTCCCTGGGCACCACTGATTGCGATCCCGGAGGGGGAATTCACGCGCCGCCCGGCCGGTTTTCCGGACAGCCACAACTTTGGAGGTTACGTTTGCACTTTGCCCTTCCGATCGTTCTCGTCGCGGCACTTGCGGTTCCACAGGAGCCCGTAAAGACCCCGGCCGCGACCGCACCCGGTTCGACGACGCCCGCGGCTGCCTCGACGGAAAGCCCCGCCTCGGTTCCCCTCGGCCCGGGAAAAGCGACCTGGGCAACGAGCGTGGACGAGGCGCGCACGCGAGCGAGCCGTGAAGACAAGCTCGTCTTCCTCGAATTCACCCAGGCGGAGTGCGGCAACTGCAAGCGCATGGACAACCTGCTCTACCCGGCGCCCGATCTCGAAGCGATGCTCGGCTCGATGGTGCCCGTGAAGGTCGACCTCGAGTCGCTCACGGGAAGGGAGTATTCCGAACGCTACGGTTTCAAGGAGGCCC
This sequence comes from uncultured Acidobacteriota bacterium, assembly GCA_963832145.1. Taxonomy (GTDB): domain Bacteria; phylum Acidobacteriota; class Thermoanaerobaculia; order UBA5066; family Gp7-AA6; genus Gp7-AA6. Next base: position 849,462 of record CAWHTA010000002.1, on the reverse strand, counting down.
CCGTGATCCTCGTCACGACGCCGGAGGGCCGGCTCGTGTTCCTCATGGAGGGCTTCCACAACCAGGCGGAGTTCTTCAAGAACGCCTACGCGGGCGTCGAGAGCTATCGCACGTTCGCCAAGCGGGTCGAGTCGCAGGACATCGTGAATCTCCCGATGAAGGAAGCGCTCGAGACCGGCACGGAGCTCTATCGGCGTTCGGACCCGGAGGCGGCCCTCCCCCGCCTTCGCCGCGCGGCTGTCGCGCCGGGCGCGAAGGGGATGGAGCGCCAGGATGCGCTCGAGCTCCTCGCGGCGACGGAGTTCGACCTCGGCCAGGCCGACGCCTCCCGCCGGACGATCGAGAAGCTGATCGCGATGACGAAGGACACGGCGCGCAAGGAGCGCGCGGAGCTCTTCCGCGCCCAGATCCCCCTCGCCGAGAACCGCCCCGCTGAAGCGCTCGCACTCTTCCGCAAGTTCCAGAAAGACCATCCGCAATCGGCTCACATTGCGCAGGTCAACGAGGTCGTCCAGAAGCTGGAGGAGCGCGTCCCCCGGCCATGAAGTGGCTCGCGGCGGCGGTCTTCGCCGCGGGAGCCGCCTCGCAGATCGCGGCGCAGTCTCCCGCACCAAAGAGCGCGCCCCCCCCGTCGACCCTCGTCGTCGTCGTTCCGACGCTCGACGTTCGCTCGCCGGGCGAGGGCGAGCTCGCCCTGCAGGTGACGATCGCTTCCGGCTGGCACGTGAACAGCCACAAGCCCTCCGAGGATTACCTGATCGCGACCGAGGCGATCCTCGACCCCGCCGGCGGCGTCCGTTTCGGAGACGCGAAGTACCCCGACGGGAAGATGATGAAGTTCTCCTTTTCGGAGTCGCCGCTCTCCGTCTACGACGGCACGTTCGCGATCGCCGTCCCCGTGACGTGGGAAAAGGCGAAACCCGCGCCCGCGCTCTCCGGATCAGTCGACTACCAGGCGTGCGACGACTCCCGCTGCCTCGCCCCCGCGTCGGTGAAGTTCCGGCTCGCGTCCGCCGCGGGCGAGGCCGCCGCTCCCGCCGCAGCCGATCCCCTCGCCGCCGTTCCGCTCTCCGCGGCCCGCGCGGGCGGCGCCACGTCGGCGGCCGGATCGTCGCGCGATTTCGGCGACATGCTCGACCGCAACGGGATGTTCCTCGTCCTGCTGTCGATCTTCGCCGGCGGGCTCGCGTTGAACCTGACGCCGTGCGTCTACCCGGTCATCCCGCTCACGATCGGATTCTTCGGCGGCCAGTCCGGCGGCTCGAAGGGGCGGATGTTCGGCCTCGCCGGGCTCTACGTCCTCGGGATGGCGACGATGTACTCGGTGCTCGGAGTGGGCGCGGCGCTGTCCGGACGCCTGTTCGGCTCCATGCTGCAGAACCCGTGGGTCCTGAGCGCGATCGCCGCCGCCCTCATCGCGATGGCGCTCTCCATGTTCGGGATGTGGGACATCCGCCTGCCCACCCGCCTCATGAACCGCGCCGGAGCGCGCGTGGGTCCCGCCGGCGCCTTCGGCATGGGGCTCTTCGTCGGCGTCGTCGCGGCGCCATGCATCGGAGGTTTCATCGTCGGGCTGCTCGCCTTCGTCGCCGCGCGCCAGGACGCGTTCCTCGGGTTCCTGTTTTTCTTCACGCTCTCGCTCGGGCTCGGGCTCCCCTACCTCTTCCTCGCGGCCTATTCGGGACGCATCTCGCGCCTTCCGCGAGCGGGAGAGTGGATGGAGGGCGTCAAGAAGATCTTCGGGTGGATCCTGCTGGCGATGGCGGCGTACTTCCTGCGCAGCGTCCTTCCCGCGCCCTTCGGAAAGTGGCTGCTACCCGTCGTGCTCGGGGTGGGCGCGCTCTGGATACTCATCGCACGCCTGAGCCTCAAGTGGCCGGTGCGGGCGGTCGCCGCCGCGCTGCTCGTCGGGATCGCGATCTTCTTCGTGCCGCGCGAGCTCCAGGGCTGGCAGCCCTACGCGCCGGCGTCGGTCGGCGCCGGCCGCTCCACGGTCATCGACTTTTCGGCGGACTGGTGCCTGCCCTGCCTCGAGCTCGAGAAGAAGACGTTCGCGGACCCCCGGGTGCGCGCCAGGTTCGGGGATCGGACGCTCCTCAAGGCGGACCTGACGAAGATCTCGTCGCCCGAGTCGATCGCGCTCTCCGAGAAGTACGGGATCCTCGGCGTGCCGACGATCATCTTCCTCGACGCCTCCGGCACGGAGCGGACGGACCTTCGGCTCGTGGGATTCGAGGGACCGGAGAAGTTTCTCGAAAGGCTGGCGAAAGCTCCGTAAGGACTTACGCCGGCAACCGCCCCAGTTTCTTCAACGCTTCCTTGGCCGCCTTGCGCTGCGCTTCGCGCTTGGAAGAGCCGAGGCCCTGCGAAAACGCCGCCCCATCCCACGAGAGCTCGACGACGAAGGCCTTCTCGTGGTCGGGGCCGTGCTCCTCGATGACGCGGTACTCCGGCAGCGGCAACCCGAGGCCCTGAGCCGTTTCCTGCAGAGCCGTCTTGTAGTCGTGGAAGGAAAGGTCCCCGACGTCGATGCCCGAGATCTCCGGTCCGAACACGACTCGGATGAACTCGGCCGCGGCCGGCAATCCCCCGTCGAGGTAGATCGCCGCGACGAGCGCCTCGAAGCCGTCGGCGATCAGGGAGAGCTTCTCCGCGCCTCCCGACCGCGCCTCGCCGGCGCCCATCCGCAGGAACCGTCCGATGCCGAGGTCTCTCCCCTTCCCGGCAAGAGTCGCCGAGGAAACGAGGTGCGCCTTGATCTTCGAGAGCGCCCCCTCCTGCAGGTCCGGAAAGAAGCGGAAAATGAGCTCTCCGACGACAAAGCCCAGAACCGCGTCGCCCAGGAACTCGAGCCGCTCGTTGTTGGGCGAACGGACCTCGCGGTGCTCGTTGCTGAAGGACTTGTGCGTGAGCGCGCGCTCGAGAAGCGTCCGGTCGCGGAACTCGTAGCCGATCCGCTTCTGAAAGTCCGGGAGTGTGTCCGTGACGACCCCGCTCATACTGCCCTCATCTGGTTATGGTGCCGGAGGCCGGATTCGAACCGGCACGGGCCTCGCAGCCCTCGGGATTTTAAGTCCCGTGCGTCTACCAATTTCGCCACTCCGGCCCGGTTGGGGACACGGAACGCGGTCTAACTTCGGGGGTTTCCTAACTGGAGGCGACGGGCGGATTCGAACCGCCGAATAAAGGTTTTGCAGACCTCTCCCTTAACCACTTGGGTACGTCGCCTTTTTGTGAGCCGACTATTTTAGCAAATAAGCGGCGCCTCGACGGCGCCAAAGGGAGCAAGCGGCCGCCGCGCAACATCCCATGGCGGAAACGCGACAGCCTGGCAAGGCTAGTAGTTCCGCATCAGCCCGGTCACGACGCCCTGCACGAGGACGTCCCGGGCGTCCACCAGGAGCGGTTTCATCGCGGAGTTGGCCGGCTGGAGCCGCACGCGGGAGCCCTCCGCGTAATAGCGCTTGAGCGTGGCTTCGCCGCGCACGAGCGCCACGACCGTCTGACCGTTCTGGGCGCCCGAACGCTTCGCCACGATCACGTAGTCGCCGTCGCGGATCCCGTCGTCCATCATCGAGTCGCCGCGGACCCGCAGGACGAAGTGCTCCCCCCTGCCGAGAAGGGACGCCGGAACCTCCATCGTTTCCTCGAGGGGGAATGGCTCGATCGGACGGCCGGCCGCGACCGCGCCGAGAAGGGGGATCTCCCTCGCCGTGGACTTCGGCTCCGCCGGCGAAATGCCGCGGCTCCGGTTCCACTCGCGTGAAAGAGCACCCTTTTCTTCGAGACGCTTCAGGTGCTTCTGGACGGTTCCGAAGGACGAAAGTTCGAAATGCTCGCGAATCTCGCGCTGCGTCGGAGAAATGCCGCGCTCCTCGCGGTACGTACGGATGTAGTCGAGGATTTCCTTCTGCCTCTTCGTCAGGTTCATCTCTTCTCCATCCGAAGTAAGGTATCTACCCTGTTTCTCCGAATAAATTAAGGCCGAGGGACCACCGCGGCCGCTCCGTGGCCATCCGGAGCCGACCCTTCGGCCTCTTCAGGTGGATTGTGGGCGCAACTAAGGCGTAAGTCAAGCAGGATTCTTCCCTGCTTTCGCTGCGTATCGCTCAGGAATCGCCGGAAATGGTCGGACGGGGATCGTCCCGGCGGAGCAGACGGTACAGAGTTGCCCGACTGATGCCGAGCGCGCGAGCCGCCTGATTGCGATTGCCGCCGTGCGTGGATAGAGCCTCGGCAAGCATCTCGGGCGTCACTTCTTCGGTGACCGGCCGAGACCGGCGGGCTCGAGCCGGCGGCTCACGCGGTCCCGAGAGGACGGCCGAAAACCGAAAATCGCCGGGCGTGAGGACGGGGCCTTCCGACAGGACGACGGCCTGTTCAATGCCGTAACGAAGCTCGCGGACGTTTCCCGGAAAGTCGTATTCGCGCAGGAACTCCAGCGTCTCCGGGGTGAAGGTGCGCTCCCGACCCGTGCGGCGAACCGCTTCGGCGAGGAACTGCCGCGCGAGCGGCTCGATGTCCTCGCGGCGGGCGCGCAGGGTAGGCACGACCAGTGTCACGACGGAAAGGCGATAAAAGAGGTCCGCGCGGAACTCGCCGGACGCGATCGCGCCGTTCAAGTCCCGGTTCGAGGCGGCCACGATCCGCACGTCCACGCCGATCGGCTTGTTCTCCCCGACGCGCCGCACCGTGTCCTCCTCCAGGACGCGCAGGAGCTTGGCCTGAGCGGACAGGGACATCGACCCGACTTCGTCCAGGAACAGCGTCCCGCCGCTCGCCTCTTCGAAGAGCCCGCGCTTCAAGGCGTGGGCGCCGGAGAACGCTCCGCGCGCGTGCCCGAAGAGCTCGCTTTCCAGCAGGTTCTCCGGCAGGGCTGCGCAGTTCAAGGTCAAGAATGGCTTCCCCGCGCGCGGACTGTTGGCCACGATGTACCGCGCAGCGACGTCTTTTCCCGTCCCGGTCTCGCCGACGAGGAGGACGGTCGAGGAGGATGCGGCCGCCCGGCGGGCGAGGACCAGGAAGTCCCGCATCGCGGCGCTCGCCGCGACCGGAGAGACCGGACCGTCGCGGCGCAGGGACTCGCGGGAGAGAGTCTCGACCTGCCACCGCAGCCGCTTGGCTTCGATCGCCTGGGCGACGCGGTGGAGCAGCTCTGCCGAATCGACCGGCTTGGCCAGATAGTCGAAGGCGCCGAGGCCCATCGCCTCGACAGCCATGCGTATGGATCCGGCACCTGTCACCAGGATCACTTCCGGAGGATCGACCGCGGCGAGACAGGCTTTGAGCACGTCGATCCCGGACGCCCCGGCCATCTGGAAATCGGTGACGACGATGTCAAAGGAAGCGGGGCCGTCGGCGGCAAGAAAGGCGTCCCCGCTGTCGAAGACGTCGGGCTCGTGGCCAGCGGACGCGAGCACGGTCGAGAGAAAATGCCTCACCAGGTCGTCGTCCTCGATCAGGGCGACCCGGACGAACGGGCGCTTCATGCCGAAACTAGACTACAGGAACACCCCGACGGCGACGGAGCCGCATGCGAGACTCGTCTCAGGGATTCCGTCGGAGGACGAGGTCGAGTCCCTCCTGAAACGCCCCATCGGGCGCGACCTCGACGTCGCGAGCGCTCGGCATCCACCCGTCGGCCGATGCCTGCAACGTGTAGATGCCGGGAGCGACGTCGACGATGTCGAAGAAGCCGTCGAAGGCAGAGAGGGCCGATGAGGCGACCGAGCCGTCGGGTCGCCGGAGCTCGACGCGGGCGCCGGGCGCCGGGCGGCGAGGACCCTCTTCCCCACGCCACACCGTCCCCGTGATTTCACCCATTGCCTGGACGGGCAGGTCGACGTACGCCGTTTTGCCGGGGCGGCTGGCGATGCGCACCCCCGGAGAGGACGGCCTCCAGGACGGGTCTTCGAGCGAGGAAGGCGCGAGGGACACGTCCGTCCACCGGTGACCCGGGAGGTTCGCGATGAAGGCGCGACCGCTCGAGCCGGCGCGAACGGGCGCGGGAGTCGTGTTGACGTCGAAGAGCGCGCCCTCGATGGGGGGCTCGCCCGAGTCGAAACGGCCGTTACCGTTCTCGTCCAGAAAGGCCCGCGCGGACAGGGCGCCCCCCGAGGCGATGGATGCGGCCTGCGTGTGCCACTTTCCGGAGGGCTTGTCGAATGCGATCCCGATGCTGAAGACCGCGCTGATCGACAAACCCCCGCGCCTCCCATAGCTCGCCTGGGCACCCACGGCGAACGGTCCCTCCTGGCGGCTGGCGCCCAACATCCACGTCGTGTCGGAGGGCGCATACGACTGCAGAACGCCGGCGGAGACCAGATAGCGCGAAAGCGCGCGCGTCTCGGCGGTGAGCGAAAGATTCGTGCTGCGAATGCCGGGAGCCAATCGGTAGGCCCACCCGCCGCGGATCGCGACGTCGCCCGCAAAGCGGCTGACGAGCAGCTCGCCCGTCGCTTCGCTCGTGCGCGCGCCGGCGGTCGGTCTGGTGACGACCCAGCTCAACTGGTTGGTCAGCGCGAAGCTGCCCTTCGTCGCGGAAAGGCGATGCCGGAGCTGCGAAAGGCTGCCGCCCGCGGCAAGAGCGTCGTGCCGCAGGTCAACCGTCATTGGCACCGCGGGCAGGAAGGACCGGGGAACCGTCACGTCGAAGCGCGCGATCGTCTGGCTGCTCAGAGGACCGGTCTCGAGGAAGCGCTCGCTCACGAACCGGCTCATCCGGGCGTGCTGCAGGAAGATCCCGACGCCGGCGACTCTGGTCTGTGCGCTCGCCTGGACGGCGGTGCCTCCGCCGGGGCTGAGCGCGCCATCCGCTCCGAGGAACAACGCCCCGAGGAAGCCGCGCAGGCCGACCCGGACGTAGTCGTGGACGGCGCCCGGAAAAGAGACTCGCGCTGCGGCCCCCTCGAGGGTCCAGCTTCTGGAGAGCCCGAGCTTCAACTCTCCGACGGCGCGTGCACCGGAATCGTCCACGCTCGACCCGGCGATCTTCCGGCTGGGGTCGAGCCAGGTGAGTCGGTAGAGGAGTCGGCCGGGGGGGGCGAGCGAGGCGCCCACGTTGAAGGAGCGCACTTCCACTCGCCGCTGGCCTTGCGGGCCATAGAAGACGAGGCGGAACACGTTCAGTCCGACGAGAAGGGGGACGTCTTCGATCTCGTAGCGCCCGTCGGGCGCCGAAGCGCGAAAGCCGAGCAGCGTCTGGTCGCGGTAGAGCTCGAGCTGCCAGCCCGGCGGAAGCTCGCCGCGAAACGTGTTCCGGTCGAACTGAGTCGGTTGCTCGAGGGGGAAGTTGCTCACGAAGGCTCCGGTTCCGGACCGGCCGACGGAAAGAAGGTCGAGGCCCGGATGGAAGACGTCTCCCAGAGCGAACTGGCTCGCGTGAAGGGGACCGAGCAGGCGGCCATCGGCGTCGCTCCGGCCGAGCGTGATGCGCGCATCGGAGATACCGCCATCGCTTCCGGCGAGATACGCGCTCGACTCGAGATAGAGGAGGTCGCCCGTCAGATACGTCGAGAAGTCGAGCCGTGTCTGGCGCCCCGGATCGCCCGCCTGACTCGTCACGCGAACGGTCTGGTCGAGAAAGGGACTGCCGAAGAAGCCATACCGATTCGGGACGGACGGCAGCGCGGCAGCGCCGACTCCGCCGGAGCCCGCCAGAGCCAGATCCGCGGCGCGTTCGCGGTCCTCCCGCACGAGGCTCGGCAGGGGCTCCCGGGGCCGGACGGTCAGGGTCGCGGCCCCCCGGTCGACGTCGAGGTCGATCGGGAACCACTCCGTGATCCGACGGCCGTTCACGTAGAGATCGTCCTCGTGCATCCGCGCGTCATCCGGGAGGAGCGCCTGCTTCGTACCCGAGACCTCGACGGTCCCTGCCGCGAAGTCGAGGAGGAAGGAACGCTTCGCTGTCAGGATCGTTCCTGCCGCCCGACTCCTTTCGAGATCCACGGTCACGCCGATGCCGAGGAGCCGGCACAATTCGCCGAGAGGCAGGAGAACGCCGCCCCCGGTCGCGGCATACGCGGGGATCGCCTCGGCCAGCATCCGGCCCTGCACGTGGACGGCGAGGAGGAGGACCTCCGAACCCGCGCCCTCCACGGGCCCGACGCCGGCGTAGAGGTCAGCGGCGGCGGCGAGCCCGAGAGAGAGGACGAGTGCGCTCGCGAACGATCTGGAAATCACGTTGCTCCGCGGCAGCCGTTCTCAGGGGCGCGCGATCTCCGCCACCGCGACCAGCGGGCTGACGGAGTCGGTGGCGGTAAACGTCACGATGACTCGTCCACGCGCGAGCGCGCCAGTCTCGAGGCCGCGCAACGGGATGCGGACCGTGCGGGAGGGGTTCGGCGTATACACGGCCACTCCCTGAACGCGCCCGATCTCGACGCGGCCGCCTCGGTCGGGAAGGTACGCGACGTCGAGGTCTCCGTAGACCGAGCTGTCGCCCTGCCGGTTGAGCGTCACCTGGAGCATCGGCTCGCCGGGGGCGGCATCCAGCAGCCGCGTCTGTTCGAGGAGGAGCAGAGACGTGAGCGGGCCGTGACGCACGATGACGGGAATCGAAACTCCGAAGATCGGCACCAGACGGACCGCGACACCGCCTGTCGTCTCGCCGCCGACGGCGGTGTCCGGGGAGGGCAGCTCCCGGAAAAGGAGGTGGGACCGGTACTCGCCCGTTTCCAGTGCCGCGGGTTTCCGAAGCGCGATCCGGACGGTCTGCGCCACGCGCGGCTCGAGCGTGACCTGCTGGGGCGAAAAGCGAACGTGGGGATCGGCGAATCGCTCCCCCGGCTGCGCGTCCACGATCTCCTGGACGTCGCCCCGCTCGTTCATGCGGAGGCGGATGAGGGAGATCCGGTAGGTCGCCGCGCGACTGCCGGTATTAACGAGGCTCACCTCGGCCGTGCGCCGCGCCCCGCCGAAGACGACGCGCGTCGGCGCGACCAGGAGACTTCCGATCCCGTTCTGGGCCGCCAACGTCGTCGCGAGCCCGAAGAGGATCGAGGCGGTCAAGATCCCCTGCCGGACAGTCGAGAGATTCTGGTTCGTCATCACGATTCCTTCCTGCCGTTGCGGTCCGGGCATCAGTCGTACACGAGGGTGAGAGCGAAGGTGCCGGCGTATTCGGACGAGGGCTGCCTCGCGCCCACGTGCAGAGTCGCCCCGACAGTCAACGCCCGGGATTCCGAGTCGGGACCGGCCGCGGGGCCCCAGTTGTACTCGAACCCGTCGATCGTCATCTCGGATCCTCCGGAGGAGAGCGTCGCGGACATCGGCAGCATCACGCTCCACGACTTCGCGCCCGGCGTCTTCACGAAGAAGCGCGCGGCGGAACCTCGGAGCCCGTTGCCGGCATAGGTGGCGCCGGACGTCGTTCGAAACCCCGTCGCGCTCACCCGGACGGAGCCGGGAAGGGCGCCGGCGAAAACCTGGCCGAAGGAGAGGCTCACGACAGCGGGCGCGACAGTCGCGTTCTCGGCAACCGCCGGCGGGCCCGCATGGAACAGCAGGACGACGGAGGCAATGACCAGGGGGGCGCGTGAGACGAGCATGGCGGTCCTCGTCGGTTCGAAAAAAAAGGGCCGGCGGCCCGTGCGCCGCCGGCCCGTGGAGCAATGCCTAGTTGTAGGCGACGGAAACGTCGAAAGTGCCGGAGTAGACGCCCGCCACCTGGCCCGCGCCCACGTTCAACGTGGCACCGACGAGGAGGCTCTGCGCGCCCGCGGTCAGAATCCCCGTGCCCGACGGATTGCTGATGAAGCCGGTAACCGTCATGGTCTCGGCGCCGGCTGTCCGGGTGAGGGTCGTTGTCGTCGGGAGCGTGATCGAATACGTCGCGACGAGGTTGCCGGAGACCAGGAAAGAGGCGGGGGTAACGACGCCACCGAGGACCGGGGTGCCGTCGCCCGAGCGAACGCCTAGGGTCGAAAGGCTGACGGTCGTGGCGCCGACGCCGGCGACGATGTTCCCGAACTGGAGGTCGGTGACCTTCGCGATCGAAATGGCGGCGACGATGCTCGCCGTGGCGTTGGCCGAAGCCGTGGCGGCGAAGGCCGTGCCGGTGGAAAGGAGCGCGATGAGGATCGAGAGCGTGGTGAGAATCTTTTTCAAGGTGGACTCCTGAGTCTTTGACTGGGTTTTCATTCAGAAGGGCGGAGCCCTTCCACTTCGGCGATCCCTCGGCCGTGTCGAAAACGACGTAGGCCAGGAACTTTGCGAGCCCGGCTTTCGCGCGGGTTAGCCATTTCGGTGGTTCCCTTACTGATCCGTCCGGTGCCTCCTATTTTTCTCAGCAATCCCGCGCCCGTCCCCTGCGACGGCGCGTGCCGTCGAGGTACCTAATCGCAATAGCCGCACCACGGACCACTCCTCGGCGCTTCGGACGGAAGGCCTCTGCCTTCTGCTATTTGCGGACGATCCCCGACGCCCGAGAGTCCCGGACTCCGGGTCTCAGCGGGGGTCTCCGGAGTCTCAGAGACGTCTCAAGGCTCGCGTGACCCCCAGCGTCTACCCTGCTGGTCCCGTGGCGAACGAGACTCTCGTCTCGCAGCGAAGGGGGGATCCACGACGGGTCGCGGGGGCGCCTCCGGGTCGTCTCGGAGGGCCCCGCCGCGGGAAGTGCGTCTCAGCCCCCGAGTGCTTCGCGCACCTTGAGGGCGAGGGCCGTTGCGTTGAAGGGTTTCTGAAGGAAGAGCCGTCCGGTTTCGACGAGCCCCTGACGGACGACGGCGTCGTCGGTGTATCCCGACATGTAGAGGACGCGCATCCCCGGTCGGAGTACTACGAGCCGCGACGCCAGCTCCGAACCTCCCATCTCCGGCATCACGAGGTCGGTCAGCAGCAGGTGAATCGTCTGCGGGTCGCGGGCCGCGACGTCCAGCGCTTCCCGGCCGTTCGCCGCCTCGAGAACGGAGTAGCCGTGACTCACCAGGATCGAGCGGGAGAGCGACCGCACCGACTCCTCGTCATCGACGAGGAGGATCGTCTCCGTCCCGGACAGCGACGCGGGCTCCTCTTCCGGTCCGGATTCCCGCTCGGCCGCTTCCCGCAGGAGCGGCAGGTGAATCTTGAACGTGGTCCCCTGTCCGACTTCGCTGTAAACCCAGACGTGGCCACCACTCTCTTGAACGATCCCGTACACCGTTGCCAACCCGAGGCCGGTTCCCTTTCCCCGCTCCTTGGTCGTGAAGAAGGGCTCGAACATGTGCGCGAGGGTGTTGCTGTTCATCCCGACGCCCGTGTCGCTGATCGTGATCATCACGTAGCTGCCGGGCTCGACCGTCCCGTGCAGCCGGGCGTAGGTTTCGTCGAGCTCGACGCTCGCGGTCTCGATCGTCAGTCTCCCGCCGCGGGGCATGGCGTCGCGTGCATTCAGGGAAAGATTCAGGATCAACTGCTCGATCTGCCCGGCATCGGCGAGGACCCGCCCGACCGACGGGTCGAGGACGGTCACGAGCTCGATGTCCATGCCGAGCAGCCGGCGCAGCATCTTCTCGGTCTCGACGACCAGGACGTTGACGTCGAGCGCCTTTCGCTCGACGATCTGCTGTCGGCTGAAAGCGAGGAGCTGCCGCGTCAACGACGCCGCGCGCTGCCCCGCCGTCCGGATCTCGGCCAGCTCGTCCGCCTCCATCGATCCCGGCTCGAACTTCCCTGCCAGCAGGTCGCTGTAGCCCAGGATGACCGTCAGCAGGTTGTTGAAGTCGTGCGCGATGCCGCCGGCGAGCTGCCCGACGACTTCCATCTTCTGCGCCTGACGGAACTGCTCTTCGAGACGGCGGCGCGCCGTCAGGTCGACGATGTACGCGATGCAGCTCGCTTCCTCGGCCTCGAGCATCGCGAGGCCGATCAGGACGGGAACGCGCGTGCCGTCTTTCCGGAAGAGCTCCTTCTCCCAGGGCGCGGAGACCCCGGTTCGCCGGAGCTCCTCGACCGCGGCCTGATCCCGTCCGCTGTACTCCGGGGGCGTGAGCTCTTTCCACCGAATCTCTCCCGAAAGCAGCTCTTCCCTCGACCGGCCCAGCATCCCGAGGTACGCGTCGTTGGCCTCGAGCGTGTTTCCGTTCAGGTCGGCAATTACGATCCCGATCGTGTTCGAGTCGAAGAGCTTCCGAAAACGCTCCTCGCTCCTGCGCATCTCGAGCTGGACGCGCTTCTGCTCCGTGAGGTCCCGGATCTCGCCGGCGAAGACGGCGGGGCCTTCCCGGTTGATGCGCGTGATCGAAAGCTCCGCGGGAAACTCGGAACCGTCCCGACGCATCGCGGGCACCTCGATTCGCCGCCCCAGAATCACGGCGTCGCCGGTCGCGTTGAACCGCGCGAGGCCCTTCCGGTGGCTCTCGCGGAGAGACGGCGGGATGATGAGGTCGGCCATCAACTTGCCCAGAACTTCGTCACGCGAGTACTGAAAGATCCTTTCGGCCGCCGGGTTGAACTCCGCCACGTGCCCCTCGTGGTCCATCAGGATCAGCCCATCGAGCGCCGTGTCGAAAACGGCGTGTTGCCGGGCTTCGCTCTCCCGCAACGCCGCTTCGCCCGCCAGTCGCTCGGTGATGTCCAGGAACGTCACGACGGCGCCGATCGGAACGCCGTCCTTCCGCATCGGATGACTCCAGGACTCCGCCGAAAAGCTCGTCCCGTCGGCGCGCCAGAAGATCTCGATTTCCGAGTGGCTGCCCCGATTCTCCTGGATCGCGCGGAACACTCCGGACTCGTCCGTCCGGTAAGGCTCTCCGTCCGGACGGGTGTGACGGATCAGGCTATGTGCATTCCGCCCGAGGATCTCGGCCGCGCTGGCGTAGCGGAGCATCGCCAGACCCGCCGCGTTACAGAACGTGAAGTTCCCGTCGAGGTCGATTCCATAGATCCCCTCCGCCGTCGAGTCGAGCAGGAGCCGGACGAGATCGTCGCCCCCGCCCTTCTCCGGCGCGCCTCCCCCGTTCGTCAGGAGAGTTCCGTGTCGGCCCGCGGTCCAGCGAGGCGTCGCTGCATCCCGATATTCCAAGCCAGAAGGAAGCTCACGTCAAGGCGGCGTCAGCCCGGGACGGAAAGGATTGGTCGGGGCGAGAGGATTTGAACCTCCGACCACTCGGTCCCGAACCGAGTGCGCTACCAGGCTGCGCTACGCCCCGAGAGGGAGCCGAGAGTTCTACCTGATTCGGACGATTAGTGCAAAGCGCGGCGGGCGCTACTGGACGCGCGCACCGAGGCGGCCGCCGCCGTAATCGACCCTCAGGACGCGCGTCTCGGCGGGAAGCATGCTCGCCGTCGCGGTCGCGAACGCCGGGGAGACTCCCGGGCCGGAGAGCCACACTTTCACGGTGACGGGGCCGGTCGGCACCGAAATGTTCGCGGACACGGTTCCGGTGCCCGCCGAGCTCGAGAACAGCCCCGACTTCTTCTTGAAGTTGTAGGGGCGCCTCAGGAGGATCTGGTCGTTGACCGCGACCATGACGTGTCCCTCCGTGATCGGCGAGTCGAAGAGGAGACGGAGCGTCGCGGTCGTCACACCGGCGGGCGCCGGTGCCGGGCTCGGACCCTGCGGTTCCTGCTTCTGAACGACCTGAGGAAGGGGCGTCTTCGGCATTGCCCGGATCCTGGCGAGCCGCTCTTCGACCCTCTTCTTCTCGGCGATCGCCTTGTCGATCTCGGCGGTCGCGTCGTCGCGGAGCTTGGTCGCTTCGCCGTTCTGGGCATCGAGGAGCAGAACTTCGCCGGCGCGGTCGCGCGCCGCTTCCCACTTCTTCGCCGCGAACGCCTGACGGGCGAGCTCGAGTGCCGCCGTGACCTGCGCGCTCTGCCCGGCCTGTTCGGTCCGCGCCTTGATCGCGCTCTCGGCCTGCGCGACGAGCTCTTTCGCCTCCGCGTTGGCGGGATCCTGGTTGAGGAGGGTGCGGGAGATCACGAGGCTCTCCTCGTATCGCCCCGCCGCGTAAAGACTCTTTGCTTCTTCGAGCGTTCGGGCCTTTGCGACCGCCTCGCCCTGGGCTCCCGGATCGACGACCACGGGTGGCGCCGTCGAGGCCCGGGGCCGCATCACGAAGTACGCGCCGGCGATGAGGATGAGGAGCCCCGCAACCCACATCAGGATCCCGGTGCTCGACTTGCGAGCGGGCTTGGGAGCCGTGGGAGCGGTCTTGGGAACGCCCTTGGCAGAAATGGGACGCACGGGGACCGTCCCCGATTCGGGTCTTGGCGGCAGAGGGGGCCCGGCGGCCGGAGTGATCGGCGGTGGCGGCGGGACGACCGGCGGCGGCGCCGGCGGCGGAACGACCGGCGGGGGCGGTCCGGAGACCGCTGGCCGGCGGGAGCCACTCTTGGAGAAGGAGCCCGAACCCTCGCGGGCGACCGTCGCGCCGTCGCTCGAGCGTTGCTCCTGCGTCTCCCGCGCGTTCAGCGCCCCCTCGTCGGCAAGCTCCTTCAGGTTGCCGAGCTTGAGCGTCGTCAGGTGCTCGGCCGCGGCGGAAACCATGGTTCCCAGGTCTTCCTCGACCCGGGCTTCATCGATGCGCGCCTTCAACTGGTAGAGCTCGAGGGCCATGTCCTTGCCGCGCTGGAAGCGGTTCCACGGGTCCTTCGCCATCGCGCGGGCGACGACGTCGTTGAAATCGACCGGAATGTCGGGAGAGAGATCGGCCGGCGGCGTAAAGTCCTCGTGAACGATCTTGTACGAGATCGCGGTGAGGTTATCTCCCTGGAATGGCTTCCGGCTCGTCAGCAGCTCGTACAGAACGACGCCGAGCGAGAAGAGGTCCGTGCGGCCGTCCACCGGAGATCCGGAGACCTGCTCGGGTGACATGTAGTTCGGCGTGCCGAGGAACTGGCCGGTGGTCGTCAGATTGGACGATGCGATCTTCGCGATTCCGAAGTCGGTGATCTTTACCTTGCCGTCGGTCGTGATGATGATGTTGGCGGGCTTGACGTCGCGGTGGATGATTCCCTTGCGGTGGGCGTAGTCGAGCGCCTCGGCAACTTCCGCGACGATCTCCGAGACCTGGTCGTAGGGGAACTTCGTCTTCTCGCCGAGGAGCTGCTTGAGGTTCTTGCCCTCGATGTACTCCATCGCGATGAAGGAGACATGGGTCTCGGGGTCTTCACCGATGTCGTGGATCGTGACGATGTTCGGGTGCGAGAGGATCCCCGCGGTCTGCGCCTCGCGGACGAAGCGCTCGCGGAACTCCAGGGTGTCTTCGTCGTCGTCGGATCCCTGGCTCGCGCGAATGGTCTTGATCGCCACCATGCGGCCGATGACGGGGTCCTTCGCGAGGTAAACGATGCCCATCGCACCCTTGCCCAGCTCACTGACGACCTCGTAGCGGCCGAGCTTTGCGATCCTTGGGCCAGCGATACCCCGATCTGCCATGTGCGCTTGAACTTTACCCCTTTCCCCCGGCGCCGACACCTCCGCGCCGCGGAAAAAGAGACATGGAAGAAGTTCGCATTCTAGACGGCGTCCGAGGGGGGGTCAACCCGGCCCGCCGGGGCGGAGAGCGTATTCTCCGGGCGGTGGAGGCGCGATGAGCGGCGAGTCGGCTCTCGTCCGCGGCTATCCGATCGAGCGCATCGGTCGCGACGGTCGGAAGAGCGACGTCGATCGGGTCACCGTCGAGGAGCCGCTCGAGATCCGAGTCGGAGCGGACACCCTCGCGGTCACCATGCGCACTCCGGGCAACGACTTCGAGCTCGCCGCCGGGTTCCTCGTTGCGGAGGGGATCGTGTCGCGGAGAGAGGAGATCGTCCGGATCGAGCACTGCCGTGAAGTGCGCTCCCCCGAAGAAGAGGGCAACGTCGTCGTCGTTCGAACGACGGCCCCCGCCACCGGAGCGATGGACCGGGCGCGGCGGCTCCTCGTCACGACGTCCTCCTGCGGGCTCTGCGGCAAGGGCTCGATCGAAGCGCTGCATGGCTCCTTCCCTCCGATCTCCTCCGACTCGAAGGTCGACGAGGAAGTGCTCGCGCGGCTCCCTGACCGCCTCCGCGGAGCACAGGCCGCCTTCGAGGAAAGCGGAGGCCTTCACGGCGCCGGGATCTTCACGCTCGCCGGAGAGCCGCAGGTCGTGCGCGAGGACGTCGGTCGTCACAACGCGGTCGACAAGGCGATCGGGACGCTTTTTCTCGACGGTCGTCTGCCGCTCGAGGAATCGATTCTCCTCGTGTCGGGTCGGGCGTCGTTCGAAATCGTCCAGAAGGCCCTCGCCGCGGGAGTGCCGTTCGTCGCCGCGGTCTCGGCCCCGTCGTCTCTCGCGATCGACCTCGCGCGCGACTCCGGCATCACGCTCGTCGCGTTTCTGCGCCCGGGAGGCTTCAACGTCTATTCGAGGGGCGATCGCCTCGAGCCGCGCGCCGGCGCTCGATGAGGCCGGGAAGGATCCAACCGAGCAGGACGCCGGCAAAGATGAGAAGCCCGACAGCGATGAGGAAGGCGAGCCCGATGGCCAGGCAGGAGAGGACGGTCATGGGGCGGAGCGATCAGCTATCAGCTATCAGCTATCAGCTATCAGGAGCAGGCCCGCTGCCCCAGGACGAAGAAAAAGATCAACACCCCGCCGAGAATAAGCGCAGCCATCAGGAGCGTCGCCACCACCGCCTTCCTGCTCGAAAGTCTCTGATTCTCTTCATCCATTTTCGCGTACCTGCTCACTTCGCCGGCATCGAGCTGACCGCTGAAAGCTGATAGCTGACAGCTTTATATAATCCCCGCCATGAAGATTTTCTCGGCGCCCGCGCTGCGAAACGTCGCCGTCGTGGGCCACAACACCGTCGGAAAAACGACTCTCGTCGCCGCCATGCTGCACGCCTCCGGGGCCACGACCCGGCCCGGCCGGATCGAGGACGGAACCTGTCCCACCGACTTCGACGGCGAGGAGCTCGAGCGGCAGATCTCGATCAACCTGGCCGTGGCGCACGCGATCCACCGGGACGTGCGGGTGAACTTCATCGACGCGCCGGGGTACGGAATCTTCTCGCCCGAGGCGTACGCGGCAATCTCCGCCGCCGACTCGGTGCTGATCGTCCTCGACGCGGTTTCCGGCGTGGAGGTCCAGACGGACAAGGCCTGGAAGTTCGCGGCGGAGTTCGCACGCCCCGTGATGTTCGTCATCAACAGGATGGACCGCGAGCGCGCGTCGTTCGAGCGGGTGATGGAGGGCCTCCGCCGGAAGTTCGGCCGGGGAGTCGTTCCGCTGCAGATCCCGGTCGGCGAGGAGAAGGCCTTCAAGGGCACCGTCGACCTCGCTCGGATGGAGTCCCACTTCCACGAGGGGGGACAGCGCGTCGATGGCCCGATCCCCGAGGACCTCTCCGCGCGGGCAGCCGAGGAGCACGAGAAGCTCGTCGAGATGGTCGCCGAGGGCGACGACACGCTCATGGAGAGGTTCTTCGCGCAGGGCACGCTCGATCCGGCCGACCTCCTGCCCGGGCTCCAGAAGGAAATCGCCGCGCGCAAGCTCTTCCCCGTCTTCTGCACGTCGTCGTCCCAGGAGATCGGCGTGCGGCGCGTGCTCGACGCCTGCGCGACCCTCCTTCCCTCTCCGGAAGGGACAAAAGTCACCGGCGTCGGAAAGGACGGCAAGCCGGTCGAGGTCGTCACCGACGAGAAGGGGCACGCGGTCGCGCAGGTTTTCAAGACCGTGTCCGATCCGTTCGCCGGCCGGATCTCCTACATGCGCGTGCGCTCCGGACACTTTCAGTCCGACGGGACCTACTGGAACGCGTCGAAGGGCGTCCCCGAGAGGTTCTCGGGGCTCTTCCTCCCGCAGGGAAAGGAGCACGTCAACGTGCCCTCGGCGCAGGCGGGAGACATCGTCGCCGTCGCCAAGCTGAAGGAGACGGCGACGTTCGACACCCTGACGGCGAAGGACCACCCCGTCGTGCTGCCGAAGCTCGCGATCCCGGAGGCGTCCATCGCGTACGCCATCGAGCCCAAGGCGAAGGGGGACGAGGACAAGATTTCGACCGCCCTCCACAAGCTGATCGAAGAGGACCCGTCCCTCCACTTCCAGCGCGACGAGGAGACCAAGGAGTTTCACCTCGCCGGCGCGTCGCAGCTGCACGTCGAGATCGCCGTCGCACGGCTGAAGAAGCGCTACGGGGTCGAAGTCATCCTCCATCCCCCCAAGGTTCCCTACCGCGAGACCATCACCAGGAAGGCGGAGGCGCACGGCCGCCACAAGAAGCAGTCGGGCGGCCACGGCCAGTTCGCGGACTGCCGGATCAAGGTCGAGCCGCTTCCCCGGGGTAGCGACTTCGAGTTCGTGGACGAGATCTACGGCGGCTCGATCCCGCGCAACTTCATCCCCGCTGTCGAAAAGGGGATCCAGGACATCCGGAGGAAGGGCTATCTCGCGGGTTACCCGATGGTGGACTTCCGCGTCATCCTCTACGACGGCGGGTACCACGACGTCGACTCCTCCGAGCTCGCGTTCAAGATCGCGGGCGGGCTCGCCTACAAGGACGCCATGGAGAAGGCAAGACCCGTCATCCTCGAGCCGGTGATGACCGTCGAGGTGAACGCTCCGAACGAGTACGTCGGCGACCTGATGGGAGACCTCTCATCGCGCCGCGGGCACGTCCAGGGGATGGAAACGGAGACCGACGACACGATCATCAAGGCGCAGGTCCCGATGGGCGAGCTCCTGACCTACGGCGCGCAACTTCGCTCGATCACCCAGGGCCGCGGCTCGTTCCACCTCGAGTTCTCGCACTACGCCGAGGCGCCGCAGTCGATCCAGGAAAAGATCATCGCGCAGTCTAAGGCGAACAAGGCGGCCGCCGAAGGCGCCTGAAGAATCTCCCGGTCATACACGACCATAGACGTCCAGCCAGAAAAAAGGAGAGTCCGCATGCGTAGCCCCCGTCTGCGTCTCGCGATCATCCTGGCCGGTTGGGTCGCGCTCGTCGTGCCCGGCGCGCTTCGCGCAGGTTTCGCCGGCACCGAGGTCTTCCTGCCCTCCGTCGGGCGCGTCACGGGGTTTGGAGGCAGCGAGTTCTACACCACGGTCTGGATCACGAACCTCTCGACGACGACGCCCGTCAACTTCCAGTTTCAGTTCCTGCGGACCGGCCAGGCCAATACCACTCCCCTGGCGTTCTCGGACACGCTGGCGGCAGGCCAGACGAAAATCTACGAGAACGTGGTGGAGAGCCGCTTCGGCCTGACGGCGGCCAATGGCGCGGCGCGGATCGTGACGGCGGACCGGGGCGAGGTCTACGTGTCCTCGCGCATCTTCGAGCAGCCTCCCGGCACCGACCTCGGAAGCTCGAAGGGTCTTTTCTTTTCCGGCGTCCCGGGAAGCTTCGGGCTCGGCGTTGGCGAACGGGCAAGTCTCCAGGGGGTCAACCAGGGCGGCGCGCAGAACCTCCGGTACAACTTCATCCTGCTCGAGATCGGCGGCCAGCCGGCGACGTTGCGAGTGGACCTGAAGGACGCCTCCGGAGCGATCCTGGCGAACAAGAACTACACGCTTCAGCCCTACGAGCACCGACAATTGAACGTGACCGACATCCTGCCGGCGATCGCGACGACCAACGCACGGCTGGAGGGCTCGGTCGTCTCGGGCGCGGGAAAGGTCCTCTTCGCCGGCGCGCAGGTGACCAACGTCAGCCAGGATCCGACCGGCTTCGAGATGAGCTTCAAGGGCTCGCTGATCGAAGGCAACGGCAACGGGAACGCAGCCGGAGTTCTGAGCCTGAACGGCCTGACGGGAAACGTGACCCTCGTGCCCGGGAACAACGTCACGATCACGCCGTCGGGAAACGCTCTGACGATCTCGGCGGCGGGAGGGACCGGAGGCACGACGACCGGCTGGGCACTGACGGGCAACAGCATCATCGCAGGCTACTTTCTCGGAACCCTCAACAACCTGCCCCTCGATTTCCGGGTCAACAACGACCGCGCTTTTCGTCTCGAGCCCACCACCGGCAGCCCGAACGTGATCGGTGGCGATTCCTCGAACAGCGTGACGGCAGGCGTAGTCGGAGCGACGATCGGCGGCGGAGGGCTCGAATCCGGGGGAAACCGCGTTACCGACCGTCACGGGACGATCGGGGGAGGGAGTCAGAATCTGGCGGGCGACGACGCCGGCAGCACCACGAACAGTTTTTACGCGACTGTCGGAGGAGGCATCCGCAACCAGGCGGGCGGTGAATCCTCCACGGTGGGAGGCGGCTCCCAGAACCGCGCCACCGGCGATACGGCAACCATCGCCGGGGGCAACTTCAATACTGCCACCGGGGGGTACAGCAGCATCACGGGCGGAAATGCCAATTCGGCGCAGGGCCCTTTCTCGACAGTTGCGGGAGGCGAGCGAAACATCGCACTCGGCAGAACCAGTTTCGCGGCGGGTCGCAGAGCGAACGCGGGTCACGACGGAGCGTTCGTCTGGGGAGACGGCACCGACGCCGAAGTTACTTCCACCGTTGCGAACCAGTTCCTGGTACGTGCGAATGGCGGCACCTCGCTCCTCAGGGCCGCGAGCTTTCCGCCAGGCAACCTCGCGGCCCTATCCGTCCAGCACGGAGCCACGGGCGAGGCCGCGCTGCTGTACACCTCGAGCGACCTGAACCCGTTCCCGGTGCTCAAACTGGTCAGCGCCCCGAACGACGACCTGAACAACTTCCTGGAGTGCGTGACGTTCTCTCCCACCGTCAACGCCCAGAGGTGCGCCATCACCGGAAACGGCGTCTTCGTCGGCGACGGCTCGGGTCTGACGAACCTCTGGAAGACGACGGGGAACGCGATCACCGCGGGACAGTTCCTCGGGTCGACGAACGCACAGCCGCTCGACTTCCGGGCAAACAACCAGCGCGCCCTCCGGCTCGAGTTCTCCGCGAGCAGCCCCAACGTCATCGGCGGCAGCATCGGGAACTCGGTCAGCGCGGGAGTGTTCGGAGCCGTGATCGGGGGGGGCGGGCTCGCGAACGATCCCAATCGCGTGACCGCGAACCATGGCACCGTTCTGGGTGGGGTCCGAAACGTGGCGGGCGGATCACATGCCACCGTGGGAGGAGGTTTCAACAATACCTCGAGCCAGCAAGCCGCCACGGTCGCCGGAGGCAGCAGCAATACGGCCGGCGGGCAATCGGCATCGGTCGCGGGAGGCACCGGCAACGTGGCCGACGGGTTTCAGTCGAGTATCGGCGGCGGCGAGTTCAACATGGCGAACGGACGCGCCGCAACGGCGCCGGGCGGCTCGAACAACGTTGCCGCCGGGGATTACAGCTTCGCGGGCGGCCGCCGCGCCAAGGCCAACCACGACGGCGCCTTTGTCTGGGGGGACAGCACGTCCGCCGACCTCGCTTCGAGCGCGGAGAACCAGTTCTTCGTCCGCGCGTCCGGGGGCGCCCGGTTCTTTTCGAACTCCACCCTCACCGCCGGCGTTCTGCTCGCGCCGGGAGGCGGCGCCTGGTCGAGCCTGAGCGATCGCCACGTCAAGGAGAACGTGCAGCCCTGGGACGGACGAGAGGCGCTGGAACGCCTCTCGAGGGTTCCGATCGCGAGCTGGAACTACAAGAGCCAGGACGCCTCGATCCGGCACGTGGGTCCCATGGCCCAGGACTTCCGAGCGGCGTTCGGGCTGGGCGAAGACGACCGCCACATCAACTCCGTGGATACCGACGGCGTCGCACTGGCGGCCATCCAGGCGCTGTACGAAATGGTTCGCGAGAAGGATCGGGAGATTCAGACCTTGAAAGAGAGGCTCGACGCGATCGAGAAAGCCGCCGACTAGACGCCAGGGTCAGAGGCCGTCGGCCGCGGCCTCGTCCACGATCCAGATCAGGGAGCCGCCGTCGACATGGACGCGGGAAGCCGGGAGCTCCGGCGCTCGCCGCTTCGTCACGGCGGCGACCGCGTCGCTCTTTTCGGCGCCGGTCACGAGAAAGACGGCGTGCCGCGACGCGTTCAAAACCGGCAGTGTGAGCGTGAGGCGCCATTCGCCCAGCTTCGGAATGCGGTTCGGGACGACAGCGCGGGAGAGTTCGAGGAGCGCGGCCGTGTCGGCGAACAGCGACGCCGTGTGGCCGTCGGCTCCGAGCCCGAGCAGGACGAAGTCGAAGCGGAAGTCCGGGCCGGGACTTCCGAACTCGGCCTCCAGCGCCCGCTCGTAGGCGCGCGCCGCGGTTTCGGGATCGTCCTCGCCGCGCATCCGCGCGACGCGATCCGGTGGAATGCCGAGCGGTTCGAGGAGGCGCTCCCTCGCCATGCGGTAGTTGGACCGTTCATGGTCGGGCGGAACGCAGCGCTCGTCCACAAAGAAGAAGCGGACGTGGCTCCAGGCGATGCCTTCCCGGAACGGCGGGTGCGTCAGTGCGTCGAACAGCAGCCGCGGAGTCGAGCCGCCGGAGAGCGCGATCCGGAAGACTCCGCGGTTGGTGATCGAATCGCGGGCGACGTGAGCCGCCTCGTGAGCGGCGGCGACCGCCGCTTCTTTCGGATCGGGGAGGACCCGGATCTCGAAGGAGGAAGAAGCCTCGGCCGGGAGCTCGTTCACTTCCCGAGCGTGCGCCAGCGCCGGCCGTCCTTTTCGAGGAACCGGTCGGCGGCTTCGGGTCCCATCGTCCCGGCCGCGTAGTTCGGGAGCTCCGGCGGGGGCTGCTTCTCCCACGCTTTGAGAAGCGGTTCGAGGACGCGCCACGCCTCCTCCGCTTCGTCCCCTCGGATGAAGAGGGTCTGGTCGCCGTGCGTCACGTCCACGAGGAGCCGCTCGTAACCGCCGCGCGACGCCGCGCCCAGGTCCGAGTAGGGGAAGTCCATGTACACCGACTCGACGTCTGCAACCGTGCCCGGGATCTTCGCCTCGAACTTGAGCGAGACGGCCTCCTCCGGTTGGATGCGCAACCGCAGGACGTTCGGCGGCAGCTCGCCGCTCTCGTGCCGGAAGAAGTGGTGCGGGACGCTCTTGAACTCGATCGCGATCTCCGAGATCCGCTTGGCCATCCGCTTGCCGGACCGGACGTAGAAGGGCACGCCCGCCCAGCGCCAGTTGTCCACGACGAACTTGACCGCCCCATAGGTCGCCGTGCGGGAGTCCGCAGCGACGTTCTGCTCCTGGCAGTAGCCGGCGACGATCTTGCCGTCGACGACGCCCGGCCCGTACTGCCCGCGGACGGCCCACTCGTCCGCGCGGTCTTCCGGGAAAGGCCGGATCGACTGCAGGACCTTCAGCTTCTCCTCGCGCACGGCGTCCGCTTCGAACTTCACGGGAGGCTCCATCGCGGTCAGGCAGAGGAGCTGCAGCAGGTGGTTCTGGAACATGTCGCGCAGAACTCCCGCCTGCTCGTAGTAGCCGGCGCGGTGGCCGACACCAACCGTTTCGGCAACGGCGATCTGGACGTTGTCGACGTAACGCTGGTTCCACAGCGGCTCGAAGATGCCGTTTGCGAACCGGAGCACGAAGACGTTCTGGACCGTCTCCTTCGCGAGGTAGTGGTCGATCCGGTAGATCTGGCGCTCCTCGAAGACGGCTCGCAGCGCTTCGTTCAGCTTCTGCGCCGATTCGAGGTCGTGGCCGAAGGGCTTCTCGACGACGATGCGGGTCCACCCGTTCTCGGCCTCCGAGAGACCCTGCTCGCCCAGGAGCCTGACGATCTCGGGATCCGCCTCCGGGGGCGTCGCGAGATAGAAGATGCGGTTGCGGTGGCCCTCGCGTGCCCCCTCGATCTCGTCCATAACCTGCTTCAGGCGCGAGTAGAGACCCGGGTCGCCGAAGTCGCCCGCGAGGTAGCGGACGATTTCGGGCAGCTCCCCCGGGCGCCCCTGAGTCGTCGGCGTAAATTCCCGGGCTCCCTCCTCGAGGCGGCTGCGGAACTCGCCGTCGTCGTAGGGAGTTCGCGCGAGACCGACGACGGCGAAGTCGGGAGAGATCGCG
This sequence comes from uncultured Acidobacteriota bacterium, assembly GCA_963832145.1. Classification (GTDB taxonomy): domain Bacteria; phylum Acidobacteriota; class Thermoanaerobaculia; order UBA5066; family Gp7-AA6; genus Gp7-AA6. The sequence goes on along the minus strand of CAWHTA010000002.1, from coordinate 825,601 downwards.
CCGTCGCGGTACAGGTGCGCAATTGCGGGGGCGAGCAGCCGGCGCGTGAGATCGCCGGAGGCGCCGAAGATGACGAGCGTGGCGGGAGGTCGGATTTCTTCTTCGGACTTCATCGGGGGCCGTTATCCGTCCTTCTTTTCTTCCGCGGGCGGGACCGGAGCCGGCGGGGGCGCGGGGGTCAAAGGCCGCGTGGCGTGACCTCCGAACTGGTTGCGCAGCGCCGCGATGACCTTCGCCGAGAAGGACTCCTCCTGCCGCGAGGCGAACCGTGCGAAGAGGGCGTCGGCGAGAGCCGGCATCGGGACGGCGCGCTCGATCGCCTCGTGAAGGGTCCACCGGCCTTCGCCGGAGTCCTGGACGTAGCCCGTGATCGAGTCGAGCTTCGGGTCGGCCTCGAGCGCCAGCACGAGCAGATCGAGCAGCCACGACCTCACGACGGAACCGGTGGTCCACAGGCGGGCCACGCGCGGCAGATCGAGATCGTAGCCCGACGCGGCGAGCAGCTCGAACCCCTCGCCGTACGCCTGCAGCATCGAGTACTCGATGGCGTTGTGAACCATCTTCACGAAGTGGCCCGCCCCCGGAGGTCCGACGTGCGCGTAGCCGTCCGGCGGCGCGAGGGTCCGAATCGCCGACTCGACTGTCCGGAAAGGGTCGGGTCGGCCGCCGACCATCAGGCAGTAGCCGTACTTCGGTCCCCAGATCCCGCCGGACGTCCCGGCGTCCAGGAACCCGATTCCGTCCCTTTCGAGATCGGCCGCTCTCCGGGCCGAGTCGGAGAACCGCGAGTTGCCGCCGTCCACGATGACGTCTCCCGAAGAGAGGAGAGGCCGAAGTGTCGTGACCGACGACTCGACCGGATCGCCCGCAGGAATCATCAGCCAGACGACGCGAGGCGGGTCGAGGCGGGCCACGACGTCCTCGAGCGAGGCGGCGCCGACGGCCCCGTCCGAGACCGCCGCGTTCACGGCCTCGGGCGACGGCGCCCAGGCGACGACCTCGTGCTCGCCCGCGAGGAGCCGCCTCACCATGTTGCCGCCCATCTTTCCGAGCCCCACGAAACCGAGCCTCATCGTCGCTCCTTTCTCGCGAGCTCGGGCGGCGCGCCGACGGCGGCCCCGACGTCGTTCGCGAGGAAGTCGAGGCCCGCGTCCGCGCCGTTGCCGAGATGAACGTGGACGGCGCGTCTTCCGCGCGAACGGAGAGCGGCGAGATCACCGGCGGCCTGCGCGGCGACGACGCGCTCGAAGCCGTACGGCCGCCCGGGGATGGGGACGGGAGCCGCGGGCTCCGCGGTCACCTGCAGGAACACGCCCGTGTCCGGCCCGCCCTTGTGGAGCTGGCCGGTCGAGTGGAGGAACCGTGGGCCGAACCCGACTGTCGTCGCGACACGCTTCGCGTCGCGGATCGGGAGGCGGATTCGCGCGAGGCGCTCCCCGTTGTCCGGCGTCGACGCCACGTAGGCCGTGATCGCGAAGTAGTCCCCGGGGCGGAGCGTTTCGAGCAGTCCCTTGAGAGCCGCGGCCGACGTGGGCTCGTCTCCGCCCTGCGGACCGGATGTATCGGAGAGGATCTCGTTCGTCCGATCCTTCGCCTCCTGGACGTTCGGCTGGTCGAACGGGTTGATCTCGAGGAGCGCTCCGGCGAGCGCGGTCGCGAACTCCCACCGGAACATCTCGCCGCCGAGGTCGTAGGCGTCGCGAATCGCGAACGTGGCGACCGGATGCCCCGCCCCTTCGAGCTCGGCGAGTCGGGCGGGAATCCGGGAGTCGCCGGCGCCTCCGATCCGGACGAAGAAGCGGTCCTCGCCGTAGACCTCCGCCGGACCGAGCGATTCCCCTTCGATGGGAAGGATGCCCTTGCCTTCCTTGCCCGTAGACTCCGCCACGAGCTGCTCCGCCCACATGCCGAACCGGTCGACGGGCGTTCCCACCGAGAAGGTGAGCTTGTCGCGCCCCTCGAGGGCGAACGCCGCCATCGCCGCTCCGAGCACGGCGCCGGGGTTCTCCTCCGCGGTCGGGACCCTGCAGGCGTCGGCCATTTCCCGGGCGCGCGAGAGAAGCGTCGAGACGTCCACGCCGGCGAGAGCCGCCGGCACGATGCCGAACGGGGAGAGCGCCGAGTAGCGCCCCCCGATCGCGGGATCGGCCAGGACGATCACCTCGGCGTTGCGCGAGCGGGCGACTTCCTCCAGCGGGGTTCCCGGGTCGGTCACGACGACGAAGCGCTCGCCCGCCTTCCCCCCGAGCTCCTGACTGGCCAGCGCGAAGAAGTAGTCGAAGAACAGGTTCGGCTCGAGCGTCGTTCCGGACTTCGACGAGACGACATAGATCGTGCGGCCGGGAGTTCCACCTTCCGCGGCGGCGAGCACGCTCGACGGCTCGGTCGAATCGAGGACCTCGAGGCGCGGGAAGCCGGCCCGTCGACCGAAGGACGAGCTGAAGACGAGCGGCGCGAGAGACGACCCTCCCATCCCGAGAACGAGGACGCGGTCCGTGCTTTCGCGAAACCGCTCCGCGAGCTCCACGAGACCCGGCACCTGGGTGGTCATCCGCTCCGCAATCGTGAGCCACCCGAGCGCCCCCGCGATCGTCTTCCGATGGGCCTCGTCCTTCTTCCAGAGGCTCGCGTCGCCCGCCCACAACCGCTCGACGGCGCGATCGGCGTCGAGGCGTTGGAGGGCGGCCTGCCACGCCTCGCGGTAGGGTCCGAAGGCGAGCTTCAGGCGACCCTCATCGCCTTCTCTTTTTCCGCGATCGCCTTGAGCAGCGAGTCGAAGGAGTCGGAGAACTTCTTGACGCCTTCCTCCTCGAGCTCCCGGGACACCGTCGCCTCGTCGATGCCGAGCGCCGCGAGCCGGCGGAATGTCTCGCTCGCGCCCTCGAGGTCGTCGGAGATCCGAACCTTCGGGTCGCCGTGGTCGCGGTAGGCGGCGAAGGTCTCGGGCGGCATCGTGTCGACGGAGTCGGGCGCGACGAGCGCCTCCACGTAGTAGAGCTCCGGATAGCTCGGATCCTTCGTCGACGTCGAGGCCCACAGCGGCCGCTGGATCGAAGCGCCGCTCTTCGCGAGGCGAGCGAAGCGATCCGACCCGAAGACCTCCCGGAAAGCCACGTACGCGAGCCGCGCGTTGGCGATCGCCGCCTTCCCGCGAAGGGCGCGGGCCTCTTCGGTCCCGATCCGGTCGAGCTTCTTGTCCACGTTCGTGTCGACGCGGCTGACGAAGAAGCTCGCGACGGAGCGGAGGCGATCGATCGGCTTGCCCGCGGCCACCCGACTATCGAGCGCGGAAAGGTAAGCCTCCATCACCTCGCGGTACCGGGAGACCGAAAAGAGGAGCGTGATGTTGATGTTGATTCCGCTGGCAATGCAGCGCCGGATGGCGGGAATCCCGGCGGCCGTGCCGGGGATCTTGACCATCACGTTGTCGCGCGAGCACTTCTCCCAGAGGCGCTCCGCCTCCCGGATCGAGCCTTCCGTGTCGTTGGCGAGTTGCGGGCCGACCTCGATCGAGACGAAGCCGTCGTTGCCGCCGGTCTCGTCGAAGACGGAACGGAATACGTCGGCCGCCGCGCGGACGTCCTCGACAGCGAGCGACTCGAAGACGGCGGACGCGTCTTTCTCTTCGGCGCCCGCGCGGCGCACGGCCTCGTCGTAGAGCTCGGTGTCCGCGATCGCCTTCTGGAAGATCGTCGGGTTCGACGTCATCCCCGCGAGGCCGTCTTCCCGGATGAGCCGGCGAAGCTCGTCGCCGGAGTAGAGGTCCCGGCGGATGTAGTCGTACCAGACGCTCTGCCCGAGATCCCGTAGCCGGAGCAGTGCATTCTTCTCTTTCATGGAACCCTCCTCGCCACGTCGAAGACTCCGCTTCGCGCGTCTTCCTCGATGGCGTTGACCTTGGCGAGGCGGCGCGCGTGTCGCTCCGCCCCTGAAAATTTCGCTCGGACGAATGCTCCGACGACCTCTACAGCCAGCGCGGAGCCGATGACTCTCGCCCCGATGGAGAGAACGTTCATGTCGTCGTCTTCTACTCCCTGCCGGGCGGAAAAGGTGTCGTGGCACATGGCCGCCCGGATTCCGGGGATCTTGCTCGCCGCCACCGACGCCCCCACCCCGCTTCCGCAGATCACGATGCCCCGCTCGCACCCCCCCGACCGCACGGCCGCGCCGACCGCCCGGGCGTAGTCCGGATAGTCGACCGCCTCGGTCGAGTTCGTGCCGAGGTCATCGACGGAGTGACCGAGCTCCCGAAGCGTCGCCACGACGGTTCCCTTGAGGGGGAATCCGGCGTGATCGCACCCGACCGCGACCTTCATTTGCCGCCCAGGAGCGCCTTCGCCTTCGCGACGACGTTCTCCACGTTGAAGCCGAGCTTCGACAGAACGACCTCGCCCGGCGCGGACGCGCCGAAGCGGTCGAGACCGACGGAGTCCCCGCGGTCGCCGACGTACCGCTTCCAGCCGAGGGTAGCGCCCGCCTCGATCGAGAGCCGGCCGCCGACGGCCGGGGGAAGGACCTCGTCGCGATACGCGGGCCCCTGCTCCTCGAAGATCTCCCACGAGGGCATCGAGACGACGCGCGTGGGGACGCCGTCCGCCTCGAGCTTCCCGCGCGCTTCGAGCGCGAGGGCGACCTCGCTTCCCGTCGCAAGCAGGAGCAGGCGCGGCTTTCCGTCCGACGCTTCCGCGAGCACGTAGGCGCCGCGCGCGAGACCGGACGGCCCCGCGTACTTTGCGGGATCGATCACGGGCAGCTTCTGCCGCGAGAGCACGAGCCCGACCGGCCCTTCCCGCCGCTCCATCGCGACCCGCCACGCCTCGCTCGCCTCGTTCGGATCCCCGGGCCGGATGATCGTGAAGCCGGGCATCGCGCGCAGCGACATCAGGTGCTCGACCGGCTGATGCGTGGGCCCGTCCTCGCCGAGACCGACCGAGTCGTGCGTCCAGACGAACACGACGGGCAGCTCCGAAACCGCGGCGAGACGCACCGAGGGGCGCATGTAGTCGGAAAAGCAGAAGAACGTCGCCACGTACGGGCGCGTGCCGCCGTGATACGCCATTCCGTTGGCGATCCCGGCCATCGCGAGCTCGCGGACGCCGAAGTGGATGTTCCGACCGTCACCGGACCGGCCGTCGAAGTCCTCCTCTTTCTTCAGCTTCGTGTTCGTCGACACCGAGAGGTCCGCGTCGCCTCCCACGAGCCAGGGTACTTTCGCCGCAATCGCGTTCAGCGCCTTGCCCGCGGCCACCCGCGTCGCTTCCTTCTCCCCCGCCTTCCAGGTCGGCAGGTCCGCGTCCCACCCGTCGGGAAGCTTTCCCTCCGAGGCGAGGCGCCACTCGTCGGCCAGCTCCGGAAAGGCCGCCGCCCACGCGTCGAAGCGCTTCGCCCAGTCGGACTGCAAGCGCGCACCGCGGTCGACGGCCTCGCGGAAGTGGGCGAGCGCGTCCGGCGGCACGAAGAACGGCTCTTCGTGCTCCCAGCCGAGCGCTTTCTTCGTCGCGATGACTTCCTCGGGCCCGAGCGGGCTGCCGTGCGCCTCCGACGTCCCCGCCTTGTTCGGAGAGCCGTAGCCGATGGTGGTGCGGACGATGATGAGAGTCGGGCGGCGGGTCTCGCGATCGGCCTCTTTCAGGGCATTGTCGATTCCGTCGAGGTCGGTGTTCCCGTCGTCCACCTTGAGCACCTGCCACCCGTATGCCTCGTAGCGCTTCCCGACGTCCTCCGTGAACGCCATCGAGGTCGGCCCGTCCAGCGACACGAGGTTCGAGTCGTAGAGGAACGTGAGCTTGCCGAGGCCGAGGTGTCCCGCGAGAGACGACGCCTCGTTGGAGATCCCCTCCATGAGGTCGCCGTCCGACACGATCGCGTACGTTCGATGGTCGACGATCACGTGACCGGGGCGGTTGAAACGATTCGCGAGAAAGCGTTCGGCAATCGCCATCCCGACGGAGTTCGCGGTCCCCTGACCGAGAGGTCCGGTCGTCGCCTCGACGCCGGGAGTGACCCGGTACTCGGGGTGCCCCGGAGTCCGGCTCCCCCACTGGCGAAACGCTTTCAGGTCCTCCATCGTCAGGTCGTAGCCGGTCAGGTGGAGGAGGCAATACCAGAGCATGCAGCCGTGCCCGGCGGAGAGCACGAATCGGTCGCGGTCGGGCCACGACGGGTCTCGCGGATTGTGCTTCAGGTGCCGCGACCAGAGGACGTACCCCATCGGCGCCGCGCCGAGTGGAAGGCCCGGATGTCCGGAGTTCGCCTTCTGCACGGCGTCGATCGCGAGCGTGCGAATCGTGTCCACGCAGAGCTCATCGATCGTCTCGCGAACGGTGCTCAATGGTCCTCCCGGGCAGGCACGCCCCGATTGGCGAGCGCACCGCGTGCCGCCCGCCGATCTTAACTGAGGAATAATCGGACCCGCGCGCGGCGCTGGCGGCCGGCGCAGCAATGGAAGAGCAGACCACGACGTCGGAGAAAGAGGTCCGGAACCCGCTCTCGTACTCGGGCGCGGACCTCGCCGCACGCGCTCTTTCGGTCGAGTGGTTAGAGACCGACGGGCTCGGAGGATTCGCTTGCGGCACGGCGTCGGGGGCCCGGACGCGCAAGTACCACGGCTGGTACGCCCCCGCCGTCTCTCCTCCGCGGGGCCGGTTGCTCGTCGTCGCCGGTTGCGAGGAGTTCGTCGTCGCCGGGGGCGAGCGGACCGGGATCTCGACGCAGCTCTACCGGGGGGCCGTCTTCCCGGACGGGCGCGAGAGCCTGGCGAGCTTCGGGCTCGAGCCCTTCCCCACGTGGCTCCATCGCACCGACCGCTTCTCGATCGAGCGATCGCTCTGCCTGCCGCGGGGCCGCTCGGTCGCCCTCGCCCGCTGGACCAACCGGGGATCCCGGACTGTCGAGCTCACGGTGCGGCCGCTCCTCGCCTATCGGCGCCTCCACGACCTCCAGCGCGAGTCCGGGTTCGCCGCCGCCACCGAAGTGCACGGCGATCGGGCCGTCGTGCGGCCTCGCGCCGAAATGCCGGACCTCGTCATCCGCGCCTTCGGAGCGCGGATCGTGAACGAGCCCGACTGGTACCGGCGATTCCACTACCCGGTCGAGGAAGAGAGGGGCTACGCAGCCGAGGAGGACCTCTGGAGTCCGCTTCTCTGGAAGTGGGACATTGCCCCCGGAAGGGAAGCGTGGGCGGCTTTCGCTCTCGACGAGTCGCCCGCCGAACCGGCGCTTCTCTGGCAGCGGGAAACCAGGCGCCGGGACGCGTTTCCGCGTACGGGGGATCCGCCCGTCGACGAGCTCGCGCAACGCGCCGAGTCGTTCCTCGTCGAGACCCCCGATGGCGGCGGGACGGTCCTCGCGGACTTCCCGTGGTCGTCCGAGCGCGGGCGCGACGCGATGATCGCCGCACCCGGGCTCGCGGTGGCCGTGGGACGCCACCGTCCGTTCGCGCGGGTCCTGAACGCGTTCGCGGCGAGGCTTCAGGACGGCCTCCTCCCGAACGACTTCCCCGAGGACGGCGGCGAGCCCGACTACGGCTCGATCGACGCTCCCCTCTGGTTCATCCTCGCCGTCGAGGCGTTCGGGCTCGCGCGGCGCGATCCCTCGAAGCCCTCTCCGCTCCTACCCGCCGTTCGCGAGATCGTCGACGCATACCGGGCGGGCACGCGCTTCGGCATCCGCGCCGGAGAGGACCTGCTGCTCGCGGGCGGAGAGCCGGGCCGCGCGCTCACGTGGATGGACGCGGTCGTCGACGGTGAGCCCGTGACGCCGCGTCACGGCCGGCCTGTCGAGGTCAACGCGCTGTGGCACGCGGCGCTGAAAGCCGCCGCGCGGCTCGAGCGGCTGTCGGGCGAGCACGGGCGCGCCCGGGACCTCGAAGGAGACGCGTGGCGCAGCGCCCGACGGTTCAACGAGGTCTTCTGGGACGAGGAGCACGGACGGCTCTACGACGTCGTCGGGGACGAGGTGCCGGACTCCAGCCTGCGGCCCAACCAGATCTGGGCGGTTGCCCTCGAGCCCGACCTCCTCCCGCCCCACCGCGCGCGGGCGGTGTACTGGTCCGTTCGTCGTCACCTCCTGACGCCTTTCGGTCTCCGCACTCTCGACCCGCACGACCCTCGATACCGACCGCGCTGCGAGGGCTCACCGGCGGAACGGGACCGGGCGCTCCACCAGGGAACGGTGTGGGCAGGACTCCTCGGGCCCTTCGTCGACGCCCACTTCCGCGTCGTCGGACATTCGCAGGAGTCGATGCGGTCCGTCCGCGGGTGGCTCGCGCCGCTGCGGGCCCACATTCGGGAAGCGGGCGCGGGCTCGATCTCCGAGTCGTTCGACGGCGACCCGCCGCACGCGCCGCGCGGCTCCTTCGCGCACGCGGTCGGCGTGGCGGAGCTCGCCCGGATCGTGCACGCACACTTTGCGGGATAACGCGCCCGCGTGACCTCCCGACGCGTCCTCCTCGTCATCTGTGACGGCTGGGGAGAAGCCCCGCCTTCCGAGGGGAACGCGATCACGCTCGCGCGCAAGCCGACGTTCGACCGGTGGCGGCGCGACTACCCCGGGACGACTCTCGACGCGTCGGGCGAAGCGGTGGGGCTGCCGGCGGGCCTCATGGGGAATTCCGAGGTCGGCCACCTGAACCTCGGAGCGGGGCGAATGGTGCCGCAGGATCTCCTCCGCATCGACCTCTCCGTTCGCGACGGTTCCTTTTTCGACAACCCCGTTCTCGTCGAGGCGATCGACCGCGCGAAGCGATCCGACCGCACGGTTCATTTTCTCGGGCTCGTGTCCGACGGCGGAGTCCACTCGCACGAGCGCCACCTCTCGGCGCTGCTGGCGCTCGCCCGCCGCCGCGGCGCGCCGCGGGTCCGGGTGCACGCCTTCACCGACGGGCGGGACACGCCGCCGCGCTCCGCCCTCCGTTACCTCGATCCGCTCGAGGCGGAGGTCGCCGGCTCGGGCGGCGCGGTGGCGAGCGTGACGGGCCGCTTTTTCGCCATGGACCGCGACACGAGGTGGGACCGGGTCGAGCGCGCATGGCAAGCGCTCCGGTTCGGACGCGGGCTCCGCGCTCCGACGGCGCACGCCGCCGTGGAGGAGGCTTACGCCCGCGGGGAGACGGACGAGTTCATCAACCCGACGGTGATGGAGCGCGGCGGGACTCCAGTCGGTTTGATCGAAGACGGAGACTCGGTCGTCTTCTTCAACTTCCGCGCGGACCGCGCGAGGCAGCTCACGCGCGTGCTCACGGAAACCGATTTCCGGGAGTTCGACCGCGGCGGAGTTCCGGATTTGCACGTCGTCTGCTTCACGGAATACAGGAAGGAGTTCCAACTGCCCGTCGCCTTCCCGACACCCACGCTCGACCGGATCCTCGCCGCTGTCTGGTCCGACGCGGGCGTGCGGAACCTTCGCCTCGCCGAGACCGAGAAGTACGCGCACGTCACGTACTTCTTCAACGGCGGCCTCGAAGCCCCTTTCCCGGGCGAGGACCGCCTGCTCGTCCCGTCCTGGCGGGGCGCGACGTACGACCTCCACCCGCAGATGAGCGCTCCCGAGATCGCGAACGAAGCCGTGCGCGCGATGGCCTCCGACCGGTTCGGCGCCATCGTCGTGAACTTCGCCAACGCGGACATGGTCGGGCACACCGGGCGCCTTGCCGAGACTGTCGTTGCGATCGAGACCCTCGACCGCTGCTTTGCGCGTCTCGACGAGGCGGCTCGCGAGGAGCGCTGGGACATCGTCCTGACCGCCGACCACGGAAACGCCGAGCAGATGATCGACCCCTCGACCGGCGAGCCCCACACCGCCCACACGACGAACCGCGTGCCCTTCCTGATCGCGAGCGGTGCGATCGCCCGCCTCGCTCCGGGCGGGGCGCTGTGCGACGTTGCGCCGACCCTGCTGGGGTTGCAGGGACTGCCGGTCCCGAAGGAGATGACCGGGCGGGACCTGACTCGCCGCTAGCGGCGAGTCATCCTGAGCGCAGCGAAGGATCCCCCGAAACGCAGGGGATTCCTCGTCGCTTCGCTCCTCGGAATGACAGCGGTAAAGTCCCCGTCTCCCGAGCGACGCGAGGGATCTGTGTCCTCTTCGTCGGGCCGAAAATAAATCTGTCCCCTTTTTCGTGAAGGCGCTACTGGATGTCGAACGGGAAGCTCGACTCCGAGCTCTTCCCGGTCTTCGGGTCCTTCACGTTGATCGCGAGGGCGTAGCGGCCCGGCTCGAGACCCGACGGGCGAAACCGTAGCATCACCTTGCGCGCTCCCTGTTTCTCGCGGTCCGAGCTCTTGAGCAGTGCGAGCTCGAGCTTTCCCTGCGCCTTTCCGTCCACGCCGAGGATCCGGCCGGTGTACTGGAGGGTGTCTTCCGGCCCTCCGAAGTTGTAGGTGATGAGACAGACTTGTGTCTCCTGGCCGCTGCGGATGTCCGCGAGGGCCGCGGGAACGAACGAGTCGCCCGCGATCGCGAAGGGATACTCCGCGGCGGGTTCCTTCGCGTCGCGCGGCTTCGCTTTCACCATGATCCAGGACTCCCCCTCCTGGACGAAGAGCGGCGGCAGAACGACAGGCGCCGCGGCCGCCTCGTCGGGCACCGTGAGCGGGGCGACGCTGACGCCGTAGCGCCCCGTCTCCTCGTTGCGGATGAGAGCGCGAAGGGTGTACTCCCCTTTCGGGAGCGCCATCTCGCCGTAGAACTTCACGCCTCCCTGCCGAAGCGGCTCGCGGGCCTTCTCCAGGCTCATTCCGATCGTCTGGAACAGGTAGTCCTGCGACACGCCCTTCGAGTCGATCGCGTAGATGAAGAGGTTCAGGTTCATGTTCGGCGCCGTGTGGTTCACGAGCAGCCGGTCGCCCGGGATCTCGACGATGACGGGAACGCGCTCGTTCGCGGCCCCGGTCGGGAACGGAGTGGCGAGGATCCACGCCGGGATGTCCGTCTTGGGCACCGCCGCCGCGATCGCGTTCGACGTCGCGAGCTTCTTCTCCATCGGGGTCAGCTGCGTGTATTTCTTCGCCTCGTAGTAGCCGGTTCGATGGGAGACGTGCCACGACTTGTCGCGGGCGCGCACCTTGAGCGTGTGGAACTTTCCGGTCTCCGGCACCCGCACGGGCTGAAAGGCGAGGATGTAGATCAAGCCGGTGCGCTCGAGCAGGCTGTCGAACGCGGGCCCCAGGTCGTTCGCGTTCTTCAGGAGCTCGCCCCCCGTCTCGTTGGCGATGTAGAAGAGGGAGTCGGCTCCACCGGTTCCGCCGTCACCCGACGTGGGGTCGGGGCCCGCCCGCAGTCCTCCGATGTCGATCGCGTGGATCACGCAGTCGGAGCGGTTGAAGAGAGCGAGCGACTTCTGCAGCGAATTCTTGAGCTCCGTGTTTCCCCAGCGCGAATCGGAGTCGACCCGCCACGACTGACCGCGGATCGTCCACTCCGCCTCCTGAGCGCCCGCGCCCTTCGACGTCGTTCCCGAGAGCTCGCGGCTGTCGAACCCCTCCGACAGGTAGAGGATGTGCTTCCTCCCCTGCACGCTGTCGAGAGCTGTCGCCATCTGTCCGAGCGCATCCACGAGCCGCGTCACCCGGTCGCGATAGATCGAGCGGAGGTTCTTCTGTCGGAGGATTTGATTCTCGACCATCTCCGCGACAGCGGCGTCCAGGCCCGTGTCGGGATTCGTGCCGCGAATGTTTCCGAGGAACCCGAAGCCGCTCGGCACCGCCACGCCCGGTGGCGCGATGAGCAGGTTCAACGGGTCGCCCATGTGGTCGGCGAGGCTCGGCAGCCCGAGCGTGTCGATGGCGTAGGCGAGCTGGGACCGGTCCGTCGTGAACGACACGAGCATCCGCATGCCCTTCTCGACGGAGTAGGTGGCGACCGCGGCGAGATCGAGCTCCTTCATCCGCGTGACGACGAAGTCGCGCGCCGATTTGCGAGCGGCGACGATGCCCTGCGGCGAACCGAACGAGAGGTCGAAGAGGAGGAGGAAGTGCCGGCGCGCGGCCGGGTTCGTCGGCGGCTCGCCCGGGGCCGGAAAGCGGACCGTGCCCCGCTGGTCGAGGACTTCGAACCCCGTAATCGGCTGCTTCTTGCCGTCGTCGAGCACTTCGAAATCCGCGGCGGTCAGGTTCTGGACGGGGCGGCCGTCCTTGTCCGTGACGTTGACGGGAACCTCGACGAGCACGACCCGTGTTTCTTCCTGGATGTCGCCCTTCTTCGCTTCGGGACGCGACTGCGCGTCGCTGATGATCGGGAGAAGAAGACCCACGGCGAGGGAGGCGAGGAGGAACAACCGGGACCGAAGAAGCTTGTCGGAGCGCATGAACACTCCTTTCGCGCCGCTCATCTTCCCCCCGGAGGACTCCCGGCGCAACCGACGATCCGTTCGGACTACCGGATGAAGTGGTCCCTGTCCCGCCGGTCCGCCCGGATCGGGTTTCCGTCCCTCACTTGAGAGACTTCAACAGCTCCTTCGCGTCGGCCGCCTGGCTTCCCTCGGGAGCGAGCTCCAGGTATTTCTCGAGGTCGGCCTTCGCCTCGGCCTTCTTCTTCAGCTGCACGGCCGTCAGGCCGCGGTAGAAGTAGCTGTCGGCGTCGGCCGGCCCGACCTTGACCGCCTGGTCGAAGTAGCTCCACGCTTCCGCCGGTTTCTTCTGGTTCAGGAGCAGAACGCCGAAGTTCACGTAAACGCCGGGGTCCTTGATCGAGTCGGGCGGCAGCTTCGCCAGGAGCGCCTTCGCCTCGTCGAGGCTGCCCTTCTCGAGAAGCAGGTTCGCGAGGAGGAGCGGTGCGGCCGCGTCGCTCGGGTCGAGCTCGACGACGCGCTTCAGCGTCGCGATCGCCTCGTCGATCTTTTTCTCCCCGTACCAGGTCTGGGCGATTCCGCGGAGGATGACGGCGTTGTCGGGAAGCGCCGCGAGCGCCTTCTCGTACTCCGCGCGGGCGCCGGCATAGTCCTTCTGGCCGAGGAGATCGTTGCCGCGCTGGATCGCCGCGAGAATGTCGGCCGACGTGTCCTTCGGGACCGGCGCCGGAGCGGCCGCGGCTTGCGGAACGGCCTCCAGGGTCATCTTCATCGGCGGAAGACGGTCGATCTCGGAGAGCCGCACGGACACCTTTCGGGGCTGATAGCCGGGAGCCACGACGTCGACGTCCCAGGGGCCGCCCGCGAGACCGAGGTAGGCCCATCGCCCCTTCTTGTCGGTCTTCACGTCCGGTCCGGCGCCGTAACGGCGGAGCTGCACGGTCGCGCCGACGATCGGCTCCCCCTTATCGCTCGACACGCTCCCCTCGATGCGGGCCTTCCCTTTCCAGTCCTGCGCGGAGAGATCGACCGCGAAAAGCAGGGAAAGGGCGAAGATCGCCCCGACCGTTCGGGCTCGCTCGTGTTTCACCGGTCCTCCTCTCGGCATCCAAAAAGAAAGGCCGGCGGGACTTGCCCGCCGGCCGGATTCTATCGAACGGATTCGAACTAGAAGGCCAGCTTGGCTCCGAAGCGGAAGACGCGCGGGCTCTGGATCTCGAAGACGGTGTTGGTCCCCGTCGAAGGAGAAGGCAGACCGATGCGCGAGTTCCGCTGGAGGACCGTGTTGTCGTTCAGCGCGTTGAAGAGATCCGCCGAGAGGACCATGGACACCGACGACGTGATGTTCAGGGTCTTGTCGATCCGCAGGTCGAGCTGGTCGACCGAGTTGTAACGGTGATCCTCCACGGGAGTGACGTTGATGCGACGCTGGATCCCGTCGCCGCCGTTCGCGACACTCGGAGAAGTGTCGATCACGTACCAGCCGATCGGGTAGCCCTCGCGGATGAAGTAGTTCGCCGCAACACCGAACCCGAGCGGCAGCTGGTACATACCGTTGACGTTGAACTGCCACCGCGAGTTGAGGTTGACGTTGCCGAACGCACCGCTGCCGCCCCCGGCGTTCGGAGCGACGATGCCGTCGTCCTCGCACATCCCGTTGACCGAGTCCTCGCCGTGGTTGTACAGGACGTTCGTCGGGTCGAAGCAGCCCCGGCTGCCGACCTGCTGACGCGAGTCGTTCCAGGCGCCGCTCGCGCGCGCCATCCAGCCGTTGGAGAGGCGCTTGGTGAGCGTGAGCTCGACGCCGTTGAAGGTCTGCGTGTAGTCCGGGCGGTTCAGGAAGAAGCGGCCGGGGGGCACCGGGCGGACATTCGTGTTGTAGACGGGAGCCGTGAAGGCCGTTCCGTCCGGAAGCGTGCCGGTCACGTTGTGGTGGAACACGTAGTCCTCCGGGTAGATGGCCTGTCCGGTGGAGGAGTTGTAGCGGGTCCAGAAGTAGAAGTTGTCGTACTTCCGGTACGTGTAGGCCACGCCGACGGCGAAGTTCGGCATGAGCTCGTGGTCGAGCCCGACGACGAACTCGTCGGTCGTCTGCGCCTCGAGGTCGTCGTCGACCGCGTGCGGCGAAACCGGGTCCGTCGCGCGCGCCGGGTTGAAGTTGAAGGCGGGCTTGACCTGAGTGGAAAGGTCGACCTCGTTGGCTTCGACGATCCGGTCACCGTCGTCCGTCCAGCCGTAGTAGAGGTACGCGACGCCCGGGATGGCGGAGAGCTGGTTGACCGGATAGGCCCACAGGCTGTTCGCATAGCGCGCGTAGCTGGCGCGGGCAAGGGTGGAGCGGTTCTTGCCGATCGCGTACGTGAGCCCGAGTCGGGGCGAGATGTTCTCGTACGTGATGACGTCGTCCTGAGCCGGCGCCGTCGCCGCCGGAAGGATGTCGGGGAAGAGCGCGCTCGCCGGAGCCGTGCTCTCGCGCACGTGACCCGCCTGGTGGTCGTAGCGGGCGCCGAGCGAGACAGTCAGACGATCCATCTTCATGACATCGGAGAGGTAGATGCCGGTCTGCTCCATTGCGACCTTGGCGTTGGACTGCCGCGTGAGCGCCGCGCAGGCGACGTTGCAGCCGCCCGTCGCGCCCGTGGCAAAGCCGATCACGCCGCCGCCCGGCCAGATCGTCTCGCTGCCGACCGAACCAATCCGGTAGCTGGCGCCGAGCTTCAGCTCGTGGCCGAGCGTGCCGGTGTTGAAGAAGAGCGAAGTACTGCCCTGAAGCTGGTGCTGGGGGCGCCGGAAGTAGGCGGAGGCGAAGCTCCGCTGCCACACATCGTCCGACCCGCGAAATGACTGGGGTTCCGAGCCACCCTGCGCAACGAGCTGGAAGGCCTCGTCGAAGTACGAGTACTGCAGGGTCGCGAAGAGGTTCGGCGAGAAGACGTGGCTGTCCTCGATCTTGTAGAGCGAGGAAGGTCCGCTCTGGTCGCGTGACGTGGGCTGGGGTCGCTGCGTGCTCGCCTCGCGCCCGAACTTGATCTTGTCTCCACGCAGGAAATAGGCGGTCAAAGCATTCGAGTCGAGGACCTGCACGTTCAGCTTGCCGTTGATGTCCTCCAGGGTCGTCTTGTCGGAGAGGCCCGTCGCCGTGATCCAGTCGATCTGGTTGCGGGCGTAGGCGCCCCACAGCCAGGCGCGGTCGCGGATGATCGGTCCGCCGACTTCGGCGCCGTAGTCCTGAATGGCCTGAATGCGGTTCCCCGTGAATGCCGCTACACCGCCGGAAGCCGCCTGCTGGCGCTGCATCTCACCGGTCAGGTCCGGGTCCGCCTGGAACTTTTCGCTCGTGACGAAAACGCGCGCCGAACCGTGGAGGTCGTTCGTGCCGCGCTTGGTGACCATGTTCAGCGTGACGCCCATCGACGAGACGGACGGGTCGTTCCCGCCGGTGACGGCCTGGATCTCCTGGAAGGAGTCGAAGTCCCAGTACGTCGGTGAACTGTTCCCCGATCCGAGGTCGGAGACGTTGACGCCGTCCAGGTTCCAGGATCCCTGCGAGATCTGGGAGCCCTTCGCGATGAACAGCGACTGCTGGCCGCTCTGGTTGCCGCCCGTGTTGACGCGGTCCACCTGGACGCCCGGCACGGTCTGCACGACGACCCAGGGGTCGCGCGCCGACGGAATCGCGTCCATCTCTTCGCGCGTGATGGTCGCGCCCGTGCCGACCTTGCGCGTGTCGAGGAGCGGCGCTTCGCCGGAAACAGTGACGGAGGCCTCCACCTGGGCGAGCTTCATCGCGACGCGGATGTCCGTGTTCTGGCCCGTGTTCACCTCAACGTCCTTCCGTTCGACGCTCGAGAAGTTGTCGAGCTCGAACTTCAGGTTGTAGTTGGAGGACGGAGCCAGATTCAGGAAGCGGAAGTCTCCGCGCGAGTCGGTGACGAAGACCTGCGGCGCGCCCCCTCCCGTCAGGGTCACGCTGACCCCCGGCAGGGAGCTGCCGTCCTCGGCGACGACCCGCCCGTAGATGTTTCCGCTCTTGGCCTGCCCGAAAGCGAGTCCCGCCACCGCCAGAAGGCAGATGCCGACGATGGCCGTCAACCGGAGATGGTTACGCCTCATTGACCCTCCTTCCCGTCCGCGAGCGGACGGCCTCCAAATGAAAATGAAGAGCGCCCGGGGAGGTCACTCCTCGGGTCCGCGAATCATCGACTGTGCAGTGTTGGCGCGTACGTGACGCAACGATAGCAAAACGGAGGCCGAGAGAGACACGGCGCTACGACTTCCGTCGGACACCTTCAAACCCACGAAGGAAAAGGGATTAGCGCCTCTTTTCGAAGGACGAATCCGACTCGGGCGCCAAGGCCGAATCGTTTTTTTGGATTCTCGTTCAAGAATCCGATTCCGATTGCGACACGGAGGGCGCCGCCGCGGGCTCCGGGACTCGGTCGGAAAACGCGTCGGGACCCCTCTGCTAGCATCCGGCCCATGGCACTCGAACTCGAGATTTACCGGCGCCGGCTCGCCACCATGCGAGATCGACTGAACGCCATTCCCGCGGACGGCGTTTACGCGACCCCCTCGTCGAACCTCTTCTATCTGACCGGCATCGACTTCCATCGGAGCGAGCGGTTGACGGCCCTCCTCCTCTTCGCCGACCGTGACCCCGTCGTGCTCTGCCCTGCTTTCGAGGAGAGCCGCCTTCGCGGAATGTCGGCCGTCAACGAGGTCGTGACCTGGGAGGAAACGGAGGATCCGTTCGCCAGGGCGGCGGCCCTCTTTCCCACCGCAGCCGGCACCCTGGCGATCGAGCCCTCGACCGCCTACGACGACGTCGAACGGCTCCTCGCCCACCGGCCGGCCTGGAAGCCGATCTCCGCGGGCGCGCTCTTCGGCGCGACCCGGATGATCAAGACCCCCGAAGAGATCGAAGCGATCCGCCGGGCGATCGCCGTCGCGCTTCCCCGCTTCCGCCGGGCTTTCGCCGCCTTGAAGCCGGGGTCCACGGAGGCCGAAATCTCCGCCCTCGTGGGCGGGGAAAACGTCGTCCAGTTCGGCCCCTCCTCCGCCCTCCCGCACGGAGCTTCGACCGAGCGGGCCCTCGCTAAGAACGAGGCCGTGCTCATCGACGCCTGGGACAAGCCGGAGGGCTACTACTACGACATCACCCGATCCACCTGGTTCGGAGAACCCTCCGACGAGTACCGCCGGATCTGGGACGTCGTTCTCGAGGCGCAGGGCGCCGCGATCGACCGGGCCGCCCCCGGCGTGCCGTGCTCCGAAGTGGACGCGGCCGCGCGGAAGGTCATCGAGAAGGCGGGCTACGGGGAGTACTTCACCCACCGGCTGGGCCACGGTTTGGGGATCGACGTCCATGAAGCGCCCTACATGGTCGCCCACGACAAGACACTGCTCGAGCCGGGCATGACCTTCACGTCCGAGCCGGGCATTTACCTCCCGGGCCGATTCGGCGTGAGGATCGAGGACGACATCCTCTGCACGGAGCGGGGAGCCGAGTCGCTCTCACCGCGCGTCGAGCGGCTCGAGCCGATCGCCGCCTGACGGCCCCGACCGCGCGAACCCCGGCGCTTGCCGCCGCGCTCTTCGTAGCCGCGGCCCGAATCCTCGCGCAGCCCTCGGCGGCCGCCGTCGAGGAGGCCGCGGAGACGGGGCGCCGGGCGGCCACCGCGCTCCTCGCGGGCCAGCCCGTCCCCTTCGAACAGTTGCTCGACTCGGACTCGATTGCCGCGGGATTTCTCGGCCCGAACGTCTGGAAAGCCCTCTCCGACCGGCAGCGGGAGCGGATCCGGGCCGTCATCCGACGGCAGTTCGCGGAAACCCTCGAGCCCCCGCCGGGTTCCTCCGCCGACGTGGCATGGTCCCACGCCCGTCCCGAAGGGGAGGGAGCATCGCTGTTTCTCGGCCTCCGCTATTCCGCGGGGATGCTGAAGACGCAGTGGCTCCTCGCTCCCTCGCCGAAGGGCTGGGTCGTGCGGGACGTGATCCTCTCCGATCCCGCCGTGTCGATCGCCCGGGAAGCGGGGCGCTCGCTCGGCCGGAACCCGGTGCGCGAGCGCGATCGCGTTCGGGAAGCGCGGGCGGCGGCGCTCCCCCGACTGCTCGGCCTGGCGGCCATCGCCGCGATCGTGGCGTTCATCCGTCCCCGGCTCGCCGGGTCCGCGCGGACCGTTCTCTACCTTACCGCCGCGGCGCCGGCAGTCCTCTTCGCCGTGGATGGCTTCCTCGCCGTCCGACGCGCGTTATCGGAGGCCTACGAGATCCCGGAGGTCCTCGCTCCCCCGCCCTGGCAGACCGCGGAGCGGGAGGCGATGCGGGCGGAGCGGGAAGGAAGCCTGAACGATGCCCACCGCGCGTGGACTTCCGCGATCGCGGCGGGCGCACAGCCGGCGCCGGCGGAGTATCGCATCGGCCTCGCCCTCAAGGCGGCGGGGCGCACGGAGGAAGCGAACGCCGCGTTTCTTCGCGCGCTCTCCCGTACCCCTCCCGCTCCCGGGGCCGCAAAGGAGCTCGGTCTTTCCGCACTCGCCCAGGGGAGATCGGCCGAGGCACGCGATCGCCTCCGCGAGTACGTCGAGCGCGCGGGCCCGGACCCGGAAGCCCTGTCGGCCCTCGCGGTGGCCGAGGCGAACCTCGGCGAAGGCGGCAAGGCGGTCGAGTCCGTCGAGGGCGCTCGGGCGCTCCTCCCGGAGCGCTGGAGGGCGCTCGGCCTCCAGGCGCAGGTTTACGCGCGCGCCGGCGACGCAGCGAAGGCGATCGAGACGCTTCGCGAGCTCGAGCGAGAAGGTCCGCTCGATCGAGAGGCCCTCCGCTCGGATCCGCTCTACCTGCCGATCGCGACGGACCCGCTGTGGGTGGCGTTTCTCGGGGAGAGAAGCGGGAAGGAATAGGGATCCGGTACCCGGGTTCCGGGTTCCGGGAGCGTCAGGGTTCGGTCACGGGCTCCGAGCTGACAGCTGAGGGCTGAGAGCTTCCCCGGGCCACGCGCTGCCCCTTCTCGCCTCCGTAGAACTCGACGAGAGCCGACACGATCGCCTGCGCGACCTTGTCGCGGTACGCCCGAGAAACGAGCAGCTTCCGGTCGTCCGGGTTGTTCAGGTTGCAGACCTCCACGAGCACGCGCGCGGGGATCCGGTTGTAGCGAAGGATCGCGGGCACCCACTCGCGCCCGCCGCGAATGACGTTGCGCCGGATCGGTTGAAAGGCATGAAGGGGCAGCCCGAGCCCGCGGAACGCCGCGACGATCTTCTCCGCGAGGTGGCGGGACACACCCTCGGCCTTGATCCGATCGCGGCG
Organism: uncultured Acidobacteriota bacterium; assembly: GCA_963832145.1. GTDB lineage: Bacteria > Acidobacteriota > Thermoanaerobaculia > UBA5066 > Gp7-AA6 > Gp7-AA6. The sequence goes on along the minus strand of CAWHTA010000002.1, from coordinate 806,010 downwards.
CGAAAAGGTGACCCGCGGCGCCTCGCGGACCTCCCGGCGGGCCGCGTAAATCCCGCTCGACTTTCCGAAGGAGCTCTTCAGGAACTTCTCGCCCGGGATGTAGACCATCAATCCCCGCACCGCCGGGTGGAGCGAGTCGGCGTGCAGTGAAACGAACACGGTCCGGTCCTCGGACCCTCCGTCGCGCTCGGCGCGCCGGAGAACGGAGTTGGCGAGGTACCACCGGAAGTTGACGCCGGCCACCGGATCGACGAGGTCATAGGGGGGCGTCGTCATCACGCGCGCGGAACGCGAGTCCTGCACGGTATCGGCGCGTCCGTCCCCGCAGGGCGTCCGCCGGCGAACCGTCATGACGACGGAGGCCCGCGTGTGCTTTTCGAGAAGGCGTTCGACACGGCACGCGAGGTCGTAAACGTGCCGCGCCTCTTCGACGCCGGCGACGAAGGCGCCGCTGTCCCGACCGCCGTGACCGGCGTCGAGAACGAAGGTCACGCCCGCGAGGTCGGCCGCCCGGACCCGGTTGACGAACTGCGTCGCCTGCAGCCTTGCCTTCTCCTCCTCGATCCGCTCCGGGTCGTCCTTCGGGCGGAACTCGGGGGTGAGGTCTTCGACCGGGATCTTGACGGCGTATCCGACCGGAATCGCTCGCACGTCCGCGATCCCGCTGCGCTCCGCGATCTCCGCCGCCTTCGCGTTGACGTCCTCGGCATGGACGCGTCCGGTGAGCCGGACGACGACGGCGGAGTAGAGCGCCTCCCCCCGCCGGAGGCGGTAAGTGGCGTACCGACCCCTCTCGTCCCGCCCGAACTCGAGCGGCGCCTGGGGCTCGGCGGCGGCGGCTCCCACCTCGTCGCGGAATGTCGTCGAGAGAAGCTTCAAGGGAATCCGGACGACCTGCCCACGCTGCGTCTGCAGCGACGCGAGCGCGTTGGCCGCACGGACGTCCCGGTACTTCGCGCCGTCGCCGGTGAACCACTCGGAGATCCGCCAGAGGCTCTCGGGCTTTCCCGTCAGCGCCTTCACCTGGTGGTTCCAGCCCTCCGCGTCGGTCGAGTCGTCGGGAAACAGCGCCTCGATCGCGATCCGCCGGTAGTTCTCGGAAAGCAGCCGATACGGCACCCGCACGAAGACGTCCTTGCGGAGGAGCTTGACTCCCTCGTTCTGAGAGAGGATCTCCTTCTTCGTCCGCGGGTCCACCGTGAATCGGCGGACGAACGCGTCGAGGCCCTCGCCCGGCAGCGGGCGCGCGGAGAGGGTGATCTCGTCCCCCTCCCCGATCGAGACTTTGAGCTCGGGAGAGATAACGATCGTTTTGTCGCTTTCGAACTGCGCCGAGACGAAGCCCGCCGGAAGGGCGAGGAACGCGGCGGCGAGGACGCGATGGAACGACACCTCTATCTCACCCCGGCGGGCAGATCGTCCGGCAGGGCGAGCTCGCGCTCGAACGCGGCTGCGGCCGCGAAGACGCTCTCCTCGCCGAAGCGGGGCCCGAGTACCTGGATCCCGAGCGGGAGGCCCTCCCGCGAGAAGCCGGAAGGCAGCGAGATCGCCGGAAGTCCGGCGAGCGATGCCGGAACCGTGAAGATGTCGGAGAGGTACATCGTGAGCGGGTCTTCGGTCTTCTCCCCGATCCGGAAGGCGGGCGCCGGAATCGACGGGCACACGATCACGTCCACTTCGCGGAACGCCCGCTCGAAGTCCTCCGAGAGGAGCGCGCGAGCCCGCATCGCGCGGCCGTAGTAGGCGTCGTAGTAGCCGGCGGCGAGCGCGAAAGTCCCGAGAAGGATCCGCCGCTTCACCTCCGGACCGAACCCGCGGGTCCGGCTCTCCACGTAGAGGGACGCGAGATCCGACGCGGCGAGCCGGGGGCCGTACCGGATTCCGTCGTAGCGGGCGAGGTTGGAGGAGGCCTCCGCGCTCGCGACGACGTAATAGATCGCGATCGCCGCGGGCGCGCGGGGGACCGAGACGGAAGAGACGCTCGCTCCGGCCGCGAGGAAGACCCGCCGCGCTTCGTCCAGGTTCTTCGCGACCTCGGGGTCGAGCCCCTCGGCCTCCGCTTCGGCGAGGATCCCCACGCGAAGAGCCCCGCCCCCCTTCGCCGCGGCGGCTTCCGGGTCGCCCGGCTCCGCGGAGGAGCTCGTCGAGTCGAGCGGATCGGAGCCCGCGAGCACCCCGTACAGGCGCGCGGCGTCCGGGACGTTTCTCGTCAAGGGACCGATCTGGTCGAGCGAGGACGCGAATGCCACGAGCCCGTACCGCGAGACGCGCCCGTAGGTCGGCTTGAACCCGACGGCGCCGCAGCAGGCGGCCGGCTGCCGGATCGAGCCTCCCGTGTCCGATCCGAGCGCGCCCGGCACCATTCCGGCGGCGACGGCGGCGGCGCTGCCTCCCGACGAGCCTCCCGGGATCCTCTCGAGGTCCCACGGGTTCCGCGTGAGCTGAACCGCGCTGTTCTCGGTGGAGGAGCCCATCGCGAACTCGTCCATGTTCGTCCGCCCGACGAAGACCGCGCCCGCTCGCCGGAGCCGCGCCACCGCTGTCGAGTCGGCCGGGGCGCGGAAGCCCTGGAGGATCCGCGACGCGCACGTTGCCGTGCGGCCCGCGACCCACATGTTGTCCTTGATCGCCATGGGGACGCCGGCGAGCGGCAGGTCCTCGCCCGCCGCGACCCGCGCGTCGGCGGAGCGGGCCTCGTCGCGGGCGAGCTCGGGTGTCACCTCGAGGAAGGCCCCGATCGGGCCGTCCTGGCGCTCGATCCGGGCGAGGGTCTCGGAGAGGACCTCCTCGGCGGACCGGCGTCGGCCTCGCACGTCCGTCGCCGTCTCGACGACCCCGGGGGGTCGGGAGCTCAGCGGCGACTCCCCGGCCGTCTCGCGCGCCGCGGCGGACTCATTCTTCCCCTCCGACGACTCTCGGCACGACCCCGAACCCGTGGGCGGTCGCCCCCGCGTTCTCTTCGAGCGCCCGCTCGCCCATCCCGTCCCGCGGCACGTCCGGACGGAACGGAGTCGCCGGGAGCGCGTCGGGCGCGGCTACGGCGTCGTCGGGCAGCTCCTTCAGCTGATCGATGTAGGAGACAATCCGGTCGAGCTGCCCGGCCCAGAGGGGAACCTCGGTTTCGGGAAGCCGGAGCCGGGCGAGCGCGGCAATCCGGCGCACGACGTCCGGAGTGACCGTGGAAGGGCGGGAGGACATCCGAAAGATTGTAAGCGGTAAGAGCAGATTTGAGGCCCTTCCCGTGCCGCGAGGAACCCGCGAACGGCTTGCGAAGCTGACATCCGACCCGACGCTCGCCGCGCTCCGCGGAGTCCTGGCGGAAGAGAAGGCGCGCGCCTGGATCGTCGGCGGCGCGTTGCGCGACGTGGTCCTGCGACGGGACGTCACGGAGGTGGACCTCGCCGTGGACGGCGATGCCGGGAGGATCGCGCGGCGCATGGAGGCACTCGGCCGCGGGCGCGCCGTCCTGCTCTCGGGCGAGCGGAGCCCCCGGGTGTTCCGCGTCGCGGGGCGGAGCCGCGTTCTCGACCTCGCCGAGATCGAAGGCGGCTCGATCGGCGCCGACCTCTCCCGTCGCGATTTCACCGCCAACGCCCTCGCGCTCGACCTCGCCTCCGGAGAGCTCCTCGACCCCTTTGGCGGGCTGGGCGACGTCCACGCGAAGCGGCTCCGTCTCGTCGCCGAAAAGAACCTCACGGACGATCCGCTCCGCGCGCTCCGCGCCGCCCGCCTCGTGGCCACTCACGGCCTGACTCCGGATCGAGAGACCTCCGCGTCCTGCCGGCGCGCGGCGCCCGCTGTCGCCCGCGTGGCGCGCGAGCGCGTGCAGGCGGAGCTCGAAAAGCTCCTGTCGGCCCCCAAAGTCGTCCCGGCCCTGGCGTGGGCCGCGGGTGCCGGTCTTTTCGAGCCCACTCTCCTCCGGCGGGTCTCCCCCCGTCGCGCCCGTGCCGTCGCGAAGGCCCTCGCCCCCTTCGACAGGTCGACCGCGGCTCGCCTCCCGGCGGGACGGCGTCGCCGGCTCCGACTCGCCCTCCTCGCGAGAAGGCTCGGCATCCGCGCCGCGGAGGCGGGCGCCTGGCTCCGCGCGCTGCGCTCCAGAAACGAGGAAGCAAATGCCGTCGGGCGACTCCTTTTGCTGGCGGACCGGGCGAGAAAAGGTCCGGCGGGGGACGACGCCTGGCGCTGGCTGCTCGAGGCCGGTGACGACGCCTCCGATGCGCTCCTTCTCCTGCGGACGAGCGACCCGGCGTCCCGGCCGATCGCCCGACGGCTCGCCGCGCTCGACCGTCGCCGACGCCCGATTCCGGACGTGCGGGGGGCCGACGTCCTCGAGTGGCTCGGAATTCCTCCCGGGCCGGAAGTGGGCCGGCTGCTCGAAGCGGTTCGCGTCGAGGCGCTGGCCGGGAGAGTCGGCACGATCCCGGAAGCGCGGGCCTGGCTGCGCCGGAACGGTGCAAAACGCGCGACAGGGCGCGCTTCGAGGGGTCGCGAAGCCCGTCGGCTATAATCGTTTCTCTGAAACTCGCGGAATTCCTTCGATTCATGGCTACGAAGGAGGCCTCCGACCTCCATTTGAAGCCCATGAGGCCGCCCTTGCTGCGGATCAAGGGGAAGCTCGTCCCCTTGAAATCGGAGGCGCTCCAGCCCAAAGAGCTCGAGGAAATGCTCCTCGAGATCCTGACCCCGGCCCAGCGCGAAAAGCTCGAAGTGCATCAGTCGGTGGACCTGGGCTACGGCCTCCCGGGGGTCGCCCGGTTCCGGGCAAACGTCTACGTCCAGCGCGGTTCGCTCGCGGCCGTCTTCCGCCGGATTCCCTTCAAGCTCCCGTCGATTGCGGACCTGAACCTGCCCGAGGTGCTCGAGACATTCGTGAACCTGCCCGCGGGTCTCGTTCTGATCACCGGACCCACCGGCTCGGGGAAGTCCACGACGCTCGCCGGGATCCTCCGTTCGGTCATCGAGCAGCGACAGGTTCACATCGTCACGATCGAGGACCCCATCGAATACCTGTTTGCCGACGGGAAGGCCGCCGTCTCGCAGCGCGAGCTCGAGACCGACACGCCCTCCTTCGCCGACGCGCTCAAGAACATGTTTCGCCAGGATCCGGACGTGATCATGGTCGGCGAGATGCGCGACTGGCCGACGATCCAGACCGTCCTGACGGCCGCAGAGACGGGGCACCTCGTCTTCTCGACTCTCCACACGAACAGCGCGAGCCAGTCGATCGACCGCATCATCGACTCCTGCCCCGTCAACCAGCAGCGGCAGGTCCGCTCGCAGGTCGCTCTCGTCCTCCGCGCGATCGTCTCGATGAAGCTCATCGAGAAATCGGACGGGTCGGGACTGCTCCCCGTCGTCGAAATCCTCGTGAACTCGCCCAAAATCGCCAAGCACATCGAGACCGGCGAGACGAAGGAAATCGGCGAGGAGATGGAGAGCTCGGTCGCCTATTACCGGATGCAGACGATGAACCAGTCTCTCATCGCGCTCCTCGTCAACGAGCGGATCACTTACGAGCGCGCGATGGAGCTCTCCACGGACCCGGAGGATCTTTCCCTGAAGCTCCGGAAGCTCTTCCCGGAGATCGAACAGCGCGGCGAAGGAGGCCCCATGGCTTCGGACAACGACTTTTCATACATCGCGAGGCTGATCGAGACGAAGCAGCTCTACGAGCAGCAGGAGCACAACTGGCGCATGCGGTTGACGGAGAAGGACGAGGAGATCAGCCGCCAGCGCGCCGAGAGTGTCGAGCTTCGCCGCACCGCAGACGAGCGCCACCGGGCGACGTCGGAGCTCGAGGGCGAGATCGCGAAGCTCCAGGCGGAGAACGACCGGGTCTCGAAGGACTCGCAACAGAAGATCGCGCAGCTGAACGAGCGCATCAAGGAACTGAACCAGCGGATCATGATCGCCGAGGGCGGACCCAAGGCCGCGGCGAGCCAGGGGTTCCTGAAGAGATAGGCGGGGCTCAGCCGGCGCCCTCCGCCCGCGACCGGCGTCCGGAAATCCGACCGGCGCTCGCCCCGGCCAGCATCGCGCCGCTGACCGCTCCGGCCATATCCGCGGCGAGGTCGTCCGCATCCATTCGCCTTCCGGGAATCCACTCCTGGTGCGCCTCGTCGAGGGCGCCCCACAGGGCGAGTATCCCCACGATCGTGAGCACGCGCGTCCAAGCGAACCCGCGCCGGCCCTCCCACCGGACCGCGCGATAGAGAAGGAACGCCTCGACGGCGTAGAGCGTGAAGTGGGTCAGCTTGTCGAGCGGTAAGCCGCCGGCCTCCGGGGAGGGCGGGTTCGGCCACGACGTCGAGACAAAAAGAAAGCCGCCCCAGAGCAGGGCGGCAATCCGAGAGCGATGCAGTGGACGATCCGTCGTTCTCAGGCTCCCCGCTTCGACGGACCGGTCCGGCTCGGCCCCTTCCTCGCGGCCGGCCGCGCCGCCTTGGCGCCGCCGCGGCCCTCACGGCCCTTGCGGGCCGGCTTCTTCGGGGCTTCCTCCCCGGAGCCCTCCCCCTCGGAGTCGGCCTTCTGCTTTCTCACCGTCTCGACGCGTCCGCCCGACATGCGGCGGGCGCGGTCGGACATGGATTCCTTGCGCGGTCCCTTCTCCTTCGGCTGGAACTTGAAGTCGACGAACTCGAGGATCGCGGCCTCCGCCGCGTCCCCCCGGCGCGCGCCGAGCTTCAGGATCCGGGTATACCCTCCCGGCCGGTCCACGAACCGGGGCGCGAGGGTCTCGAAGATCTTCTTGACCGTGAGGTGGTCCGGGATCCACTGGTAGACGCGCCGCCGCGACGCCAGGTCGTCGTTCTTGGCGGTGGTGATGAGCCGCTCGGCGAGCGGGCGCAGCTCCTTCGCCTTCGAGATCGTGGTCTCGATCCTCTCGTGCGTCATCAGGGACGCCAGCTGGTTCGAGAACATCGCCAGCCGATGGGAGGTCGTTCGCCGGAGCTTTCGCCCGGCCCGGTTGTGCATCATGACTACTCGCTCCTGGCCTCGGCCGTTTCGAGCTCCATCCCGAGCGAGAGACCCATCGGGCGGAGGATGTCGCGGATTTCATTCAGCGACTTCCGGCCGAAGTTCTTCGTTTCGAGCATGTCCTTTTCACTCTTCTGAACGAGGTCGCGGATCGTCCGGATGCCCGCGTTCTTCAGACAGTTCGCGCTGCGGACGGACAGCTCGAGCTCGTCGACCGACTTGTTCAGGTACTCCGCCAGGTTCTCCGGGAGCTCCCCGACGCCCTCTCCTTCGAGGGCGGTCTCGACCTCGGCGTTCACGAAGATCGTGAGGTGGTCGCGCAGGAGCGTCGCCGCGAGCCCGACGGCGTCGGCCGGCGAAACGGTCCCGTTCGTCCACACCTCCAGCACGAGCCGGTCGTAGTCGGTCGCCTGCCCGATGCGGGCGGCCTCGACGTGGTAGTTGACGCGGCGCACCGGAGAATGCACGGAGTCGATCGGGATGTACCCGATTCCCATGTCCTCGTCGAAGTTCTTGTCCGCCGAGACGTACCCGCGGCCCATCGACACGCGCATTTCCATCTGGAGCTTGCCGTTTTCCGAAAGCGTCGCGATCGGAGCGTCGGACTCGAGGATGTCGATCGTGGAGTCTCCCTGCATGTCCGCCGCGGTCACCTTGCCCTTCCGGGTGACGTCCAGGGTGAGGAGCTTCTCTTCCGTCGTGTGCATCTTGATGGGGATCTGCTTCAGGTTGAGGATGATGTCCGTCACGTCCTCGACCACGCCCGGCAGGGACGAGAACTCGTGCAGTACCCCTTCGATCTTGACGGCCGTGATCGCGGCCCCCTCGATCGAGGAGAGCAGAACCCGCCTCAGGGCGTTACCGATCGTGGTGCCGAAGCCGCGTTCGAACGGCTGGGCGTAGAACTTCCCGTATGTGGCAGTGAGCGTCTCGGGCTCGAAATCCAGCCGCTTCGGCTTTTGAAAACCCTTCCAGAGCGTCATCTTTTACCTCGCCGGGGGACAGGCTTTAGCCTGTCCCCAGTTATTCGCTACTTGGAGTAGAGCTCGACGATCAGCTGCTCCTGAATGGGCAGCTTGATGTCTTCCCGGTTCGGCAACTCGAGGACCGTTCCACTGAACGTCTCCGGCGAGAGGTCGAGCCAGGCCGGTACTCCGCGCGCGCGCGCGGTTTCGACCGAAGCCTTGATCTGCTCGTTCGAGCGACTCTTGTCCTTGATTGCGATCACGTATCCCTTCGAGACCCGGAAGGACGGGATCGTGACCTTCCGGCCGTTGACGGTCACGTGCCCGTGGCGGACGAGCTGCCGCGCCTGGGCCCGGGAGGCCGCGAACCCGAGCGAGTACACGACGTTGTCGATGCGTCGCTCGAGCTCCTGAAGAAGGTTCGCGCCGGTGATGCCCTTGCGTCGCTCCGCTCGCTGGAACGTGAGCCGGAACGGCTGCTCGAGCAGGCCGTAGATGCGCTTGACCTTCTGCTTCTCGCGAAGCTGGATTCCGTATCCGAGGAGCTTGCTTCGACGCCGGCCGTGCTGGCCGGGCGGGTAGTTGCGCCGCTCGATGGCGCACTTGTCCTTGAAGCAGCGGTCCCCCTTCAGGAACAGCTTCATCCCTTCGCGCCGGCAGAGCCGGCAAACCGATTCGGTGTAACGGGCCAAAAACGAAACCTCCTCGATCCCTCTTTTTGCTTTACGTCCTTCCTCCCGGCTGGAATCGAGGAGCCGGTTTACAGACGAGCTGACCGCTGTCGATCAGCTAAGAGGGATCTGACCCCTGCGGGGTCAGACCCCATATATGCCTCTATACGCGACGCCGTTTCCTGGGACGGCAGCCGTTGTGCGGGATCGGCGTCGAGTCCTTGATGGACTTGATGTCGATCCCGTTGGCCTGCAGGGCCCGGATCGCCGACTCGCGTCCCGCACCGGGGCCCGTCACCCGCACGTCCACCGACCGAACGCCGTGTTCTTTCGCGTGCTCGGCGCAGTTGGCCGCGGCGAGCTGCGCCGCGAAGGGCGTTCCCTTGCGGGAGCCCTTGAACCCGATCCGGCCGGCCGACGACCAGGCAAGGATGTTTCCTTCCTGGTCGGCGATCGCAATGATCGTGTTGTTGAAGGAAGCCTGCACGGTCGCGGTCGCGTGCGGGATGCTCTTCTTCTCTCTCTTGCCGCTCCGCGGCTTCCGGCCGCCCTTCTTGGGGGTGGTCTTTTCCGGCTGTGCCGATACGGCGGGTGCTTCTGCCATGGTCTCTCCCTAGCTATCAGCGATCAGCTATCAGCTGTTAGCTGATGGCTGACAGCTTCTTTACTTCTTCGTCGCCTTCTTCTTGCCGGCGATGGTCTGGCGGCGCGGGCCCTTGCGGGTCCTCGCGTTCGTGTGCGTGCGCTGGCCGCGCACCGGCAGGTTGCGGCGATGGCGCATCCCCCGATAGCAACCGATGTCCATCAATCGCTTGATGTCCACCGACGTGTCCCTCCGGAGGTCGCCTTCGACCTTGACGTCGTCGGTGACAACCTTGCGGATCCGAACGACCTCGTCCTCGGAGAGATCCTTCACTCGCGTGTCGGGCCGCACGTCCGCCTTCTCGAGGATCGTGTTTGCCTTCGAGCGGCCGATCCCGAAGATGTACGTCAGACCGATTTCCACCCTCTTCTGGAGCGGGAGATCGACGCCTGCGATTCGCGCCATTTGCTACCCCTGTCTCTGCTTGTGCTTCGGGATCGAACAGATGACCCGGACGACGCCGTTTCTCCGTACGACCTTGCACTTCACACAGATTCTCTTGACGGATGCCCGAACTTTCACGACGACTCCTACTTGTACCGATAGATGATGCGTCCGCGCGTCAGGTCGTAGGGAGAGAGCTCCACGAGGACCTTGTCGCCCGGAAGTATCCGGATGAAGTTCTTCCGCATCTTTCCGGATATGTGCGCCAGCACCTGATGTTTGTTCTCCAACTCCACTTTGAACATCGCGTTCGGCAGCGGTTCGACGACCGTTGCCATGACCTCGATTGCGTCTTCCTTCGTCACGCCGGAACCGCCGCGGTCTCCCGCGATCCGGCGCTCGCCCCCATCCGGCCGGTGCCGAGGACGACCGCCCCCGCGGTCCCGATCGCGACCGTGTACTCGAAATGTGCCGAGGCGCTCCGGTCCCGGGTCCGCACGGTCCAGCCGTCCCGGTCCACCGTGACCTCGCCGCCGCCCAGGTTGAACATCGGCTCGATCGCGAGGACCATCCCCGCCTGAAGCGTGCTCCCCCGTCCCGCCGGGCCGTAGTTGGGCACCTGGGGTTCTTCATGGAGGGCCGTGCCCACCCCGTGACCGACGAACTCCCGGACCACGCCATAACCGTATGCCACGCCAATTGCTTCCACGGCGGCCCCGATGTCCGAGACCCGGGCTCCCGGCCGCGCGGCCGCGATTCCCGCCTCGAGCGCCGCGCGGGTCGCCTCGAGGAGCCTTTTCCGGGCCGAATCGATCCGGCCGACCGGCAGCGTCCGGGCGGCGTCGCCGTAGTAGCCCTCGACGACCGCGCCGCAGTCGATCCCGACGATGTCCCCCTCTTTCAGGGACCGCTTCGCGGGGATGCCGTGTACGACCTCGTCGTTGACGGAGGTGCAGATCGTCTTGGGAAAGCCGCGGTACCCGAGGAACGCCGGCTTGGCGCCGCGGCTCCGGATCTCCCGGGCGGCGATCTCGTCGAGCTCCTCGGTCGTCACGCCCGGCTTCACCGCCCTCTCGAGGACGTCGAGCGTCTCCAGAACCACGCGGGAGGCCTGCTCGAGCCGGGCGAGCTCGTCGGAGCTGCGGATCGTGATCATGCCCGCCCCGCGGCGCGCTCCGCCCCGCGCAGTACGCCGTCGATGCGCGCGGTGACGTCGTCGACAGCTCCCAACCCGTCCACGCGGGTGAGGAGCCCCGCCCGCTCGTAGAAGGCGACGAGGGGGTCGTTCTTTTCGCCGTAGACGCGCAGGCGCTCGCGGATCGTCTCCGGACGGTCGTCGGAGCGCCCCTCCTGTGAGGCCCGACCGATGAGGCGCTCGAGGAGCGTCGCCTCCGGGACCGACAGATTCACGACCGCGTCGAGCGGCGAGCCGCTGTCTTCCAGCAGCCGATCGAGCGCCTGAGCCTGGGCGACCGTGCGCGGGAAAGCCGTCGAGGATGAACCCGCGGGCGCAGTCGGGGGTCGCTATGCGCTCGCGGATGAGGCCGATCACGACCTCGTCGGGCACGAGCTCGCCCGCCTCCATGATCGCCCGGGCGCGGAGCCCCAGAGCGGTCTCCCGGCGAACCGCATCGCGGAGCATGTCCCCCGTCGAAACGGCGGGCACGCCGAGGCGCTTGCCGAGAAGCTTCGCCTGGGTCCCCTTTCCGCTGCCGGGGGGACCGAGAAAAACGATTCGCATCAGCTGCGGCGCCCCCGCACGCGGCTCTTCTTGAGGAACCCGGCGTAATGGTGCTCGACGAGCTTCGACTCGACCTGCTGCACCGTGTCCATGGCAACGCCGACGATGATCAGGAGCGATGTGCCTCCGAAATAGAAGGCGAACCCGAAGCCCTCGGAGAAGAAGCGCGGGAGCGCCGCTTCGAGCCCCGGCCCGATCCACGGGAGGCTCGCGAACCGGAAGCCCTGGGCGAGGAAGTCCGGCAGGAGCGCGACGAACGTCAAGTACACCGCTCCGATGATCGTGAGCCGGGAGAGCACGGTGTCGATGTAGTCGGCCGTCTTCTTTCCCGGTCGGATACCCGGGATGAAGCCGCCGTACTTGCGCATGTTGTCCGCCGTATCGGTCGGGTTGAAGACGATGGACGTATAGAAGTAGCAGAAGAAGAGGATCCCGAGCGCATAGAGAAGGACGTAGAGCGGCTGCCCCTGACCGAGGGATTCGGCCACCCGGAGCGTCCAGTCGGCGCCGATCAAGGTCGCCAGGTAGCTCGGAAGCTGGATGATCGAGATCGCGAAAATGATCGGGATGACGCCACCGGTATTCACCCGCAGGGGCAGATAGGTGTTCTGGCCGCCGTAGACCCGACGCCCGACGACGCGCTTCGCGTACTGGACGGGTATTCGCCTCTGGGCCCGTTCGACGAAAACAATGAGCGCGATGATCGCGACCATGAAGACGAGCACCGCGATCAGGGTGATGAGGTTGATGGTGTCGTTCTGGATCTGAGTGAAAAGCCCGAAGATCGCTCCCGGGAGGCCGACGACGATCCCCGCGAAAATGATGAGCGAGATCCCGTTTCCGATCCCGCGCTCGGTGATCTGCTCGCCGAGCCACATGATGAAAATCGTGCCTGTCGTGAGCGTGAGAACGGTCATGAGCCGGAATCCCCAGCCCGGGTTGGGCACGAGGCGATCACCGCCCGGCGCAATCTGCTTTTCGAGCCAGAGCGCGATCCCAGCCGCCTGGATGAAGGAAAGGAGCACGGTGCCGTAGCGCGTGTACTGCGTGATCTTCTTCCGGCCCATCTCCCCTTCCTTGGAGAGCTTCTCGAGGTAGGGCCAGACGACGGTCAGGAGCTGCAGGATGATTGAAGCCGAGATGTACGGCATGATGCCGAGCGCGAAGACGGAAAGCCTTCGGAGCGCGCCGCCCGAGAAGATGTCGAGGAACCCGAAGAGCGATCCCCCCGACGAGCGGAAGAACGCGTCGATCGCGGAAGGGTCCACGCCCGGCGTCGGGACGTGAGACCCGAGCCGGTAGACGGCGAGCACGAGGAAAGTGAACACGACCCGCTTGCGCAGGTCGGGGACGCTGAAGATGTTCAGGAAGCTCTGGAAAGCGCTCATGACGACGTGGTGAGAACCTCGCATTTGCCGCCGGCCGCCTCGATCCGGGTCCTCGCGGACTCCGAGAACTTGTGCGCCGAGACGGTTAGGGCCTTTTTCAACTCTCCGCCGCCCAGGATCTTCACGGGCCGACGGCCGTGCGCGAGCCGCTTCCGGGCGAGCTCCTGCGGCGTCACGCTGTCACCCGCTTCGAAGCGGTCGAGGTCCGACAGGTTCACGACGTCGTACTCGCGGCGGAAGATGTTCGTGAACCCGCGCTTCGGGACCCGGCGGTGGAGGGGCATCTGTCCGCCCTCGAACCCACGCTGGTGGTGGTATCCGCTGCGGGATTTCTGACCCTTGTGTCCGCGTCCGGCCGTCTTGCCCTGACCGCTACCCGGTCCGCGCCCGATCCGCTTGCGCGGCCGGGTCGCTCCGGACGACGGACGCAGGTCCTGCACTCCGGTCGCACGGGGCAGCTCGGGGAGCTCGGCGCGCGCCTTTGCGCGAGCCGGGGCCGGCGCCTTCTCCGCGGGTGTCCGCCGCTGGCGCGCGACCTTGGCCGTAGGTTTGGCCGCCGCTTTCGCTGCCGGTTTCGCCGGCGCCTTGCGGGCCGGCGCCTTCTTCTTGGTGGTGTCTTTCTTCTTGTCGACCATTACTGGTTCTCCGCCCGGCCGTGACCGCCTTCGAGGATCTCGACCAAGTGCCGCACCTTGCGGATTCGTCCCCGGGTAGCCGGTCCGTCCGCCAACTCGACGACCTGCCCGACGCGCCGGAATCCGAGGGCGCGCACGGTCGCCTTCTGGTCGACGGGCGTCGAGTTCTTGCTCCGCGCCAACCGCAGCCGCAGCAAGCCGGGCTGCGAGGACTTCGGGGCGCGCGGCTTCTTCGCCCGCGCCGTGGTCTTCTTCTCGATCTCGCTCACGATCCCGCCTCGACCGGCTCGACCGACTCCGGATGGGTTCCGGCGGCGCCGCGCCTCTTGCGCATCTCCTCGCCGTTCTTCAGGCGCGTGAGCCCGTCGAACGTCGCCTTGATCACGTTGTGGGGATTCGTCGTCCGCAGCGACTTCGTCAGGATGTCCTGGATGCCGACCGACTCGAGGACGGCCCGGACGGGTCCCCCCGCGATGACGCCGGTGCCCGGCGCGGCCGGCTTCAGGAGAACGCGGCCCGCGCCGTAGCGCCCGAGGATCGCGTGAGGGATCGTCGTGCCCTTGAGCGAGATGAGCTGCATGCTCTTCTTCGCCATCTCGATCCCCTTCTTGATCGCCATGGGGACTTCCTTGGCCTTGCCCGACCCGTAGCCGACGCGACCCTGCCCGTCGCCGACGACGACGAGAGCCGAGAAGGAGAAGTTCTTTCCTCCCTTGACGACCTTCGTGACCCGATTGATGTGCACGACGCGGTCGATCAGCTCGCGGCCCTGGGCGTCGCGCTCTTTTTCCCGCTCGCGCGGCGCCCGGGACCCCCGGTTGCTGCTCATGGACTGACTCTCCTTGCCTGGCTCAAAACTCGAGGCCGCCCTGACGGGCCGCATCCGCGAGAGCCTTCACTTTGCCGTGGTAGATGTAACCGCCGCGGTCGAACACGACGCGGACGACTCCCGCACCCTTTGCGCGCTCGGCGACGAGCGAGCCGACGCGGGTCGCGGTCTCCCGGTTGGCGGCGGGCTTCTTCTCCCCCTTCAACGCGGGGTCGAGCGAGGAGGCGTGCGCGAGCGTCGCGCCGGTCGCGTCGTCGATCACCTGAGCATAGATGTGCCGGCCGCTCTTGAAGATCGCGAGCCGCGGGCGTTCCCCCGACCCCTTCACGCGGTGGCGGACGCGGGTCCGCACCTTGCGGCGCGCCGCCGTTCTGTCCTGCGACTTGTTCATCGCTTACTTTCCGCCGGCCTTGCCGACCTTGCGCCGGATCACTTCGTTCGCGTACTTGATCCCCTTCGCCTTGTACGGGTCGGGCACCCGCAGCTGGCGGATCTCGGCGGCCGTCTGGCCCACCTTCTGCCTGTCGGCGCCGGAGACCGTCAGCTTACCGGCCTTTGCGTCGAGTCCGACGTTGATTCCCTCGGGGATCGGGAAGTCGATCGGATGCGAGTATCCGAGGGTGAAGAGGATGGACTTGGCGCGAACCTCCGCCTTGTAGCCGACGCCCACGATCTCGAGCTCGCGGGTGAAGCCCTTCGTCACCCCCTCGACCGAGTTGGCGACCAGGCTGCGGAGGAGACCGTGCCAGGCGCGCTGCTGCGGCTCGTCGTTCTGGCGCGCAAAGCGCACCTCGCCCTTGTCGACCTCGAGCGTGATCCCCGGCGGGATGTGGCTCGAGAGCTCGCCTTTCGGGCCCTTGACGCGAACGAAGTCGCCGTCCTTGCGGACCTCGACCCCCTGCGGGATCGTGATGGGCATTCTTCCGATTCGTGACACGGCTTCTCTCCTACCAGCAATCCACCCCTGTCATTCCGAGGGCCGAAGGCCCGAGGAATCTCTCCCGTACAAGGGAGGGATCCTTCGCTTCGCTCAGGATGACAGGGCAGAACAACACGGCTTCTCCTACCAGACGTTGCAGAGGATCTCGCCGCCGACGCGCGACTCGCGCGCTTTCCGGCCGGTGACGATCCCCCGGGACGTGGAAATGATCGATATTCCGAGCCCGCCCAGCACTTCCGGGATTTCCTTGGCGGGTGCGTAGATGCGGCGTCCGGGGCGCGAGACTCTCTCGAGGCCTGCGACGATCGGAATGCCTTCCGGGTCGTACTTCAGGCCGACGCGCAGAAAGGGCCTCCCCTTCTCGTCGACCCGGCGCCACGAGCCGATGTATCCCTCGTCGGCCAGAACGCGGAGGACGTCCTCCTTGATCCGCGACGCGGGCACGTCCACGCGGTCGTGTCCCGCCCGCATTCCGTTGCGGAGCCGGTTCAAAAGGTCGCTCAGGGGATCGCTCGTCTTCATCGGCTCACCACGACGCCTTCACGATTCCCGGGACGTACCCGGCGTTCGCGTTGGAGCGGAAACAGATGCGGCAGAGCTTGAACTTGCGCAGCACGCTGCGCGCGCGCCCGCAGACCTGACACCGCCGAATGGTTCGCGTCATGAACTTCGGCTTTCTCGCCGCCTTGATTCTCATTGCCCTTCTGGCCATAACGTCTCCGGTCTGAGTCCTAAATCCTGAGTCCTGTTTTCCTGAGTCCCGCGACTCAGGCCTCTTTTCGCGTTGCGAACGGCATCCCGAGCTGTTTTAAGAGAGCGAGCGCGCGGTCGTCGCGGCCCGCGGTCGTCACGATCGTCACGTTCAGCCCCTTCGACTTGTCCGTCTTCGCGTAGTCGATCTCCGGGAAGATGAAGTGGTCGCGGATCCCGAGCGTGTAGTTGCCCCGGCCGTCGAACGCCTTCGTGGAGACCCCGCGGAAGTCGCGGACCCGCGGCAGGGCGATGTTGATGAGCCGGTCCAGGAATTCGTACATCCGCTGGCCGCGCAGCGTCACGCGGGCGCCGATCGGCATCCCCTCGCGAAGCTTGTAAGTCGCGATCGATTTCTTGGCCTTCGTCACGACGGCCCTCTGCCCCGCGATCGCGCTCAACTCCTCGGCGGCCCCTTCGAGAATCTTCGGGTTCGCCACGGCCTCGCCCAGCCCCATGTTGAGGACGATCTTCTCCAGGCGAGGCAACGCCATGAGGTTGTCCTCCGCGAGCTCCTTCGAGAGCTCGGGGACGATCTCCTTTTCGAACCGCTCTTTCAGTCTGGACTGGTGCATCTGTTTTCCGTCTTTCCGTTGCGCCGCTTACGCGAGCGCCGCGCCGCTCTTCTTCGCGAATCGCTCCGGCGAGCCGTCGGCGTCCCGCCGCCGCCCGATCCGCGTTCGGGTGTTCTGGTCCGGGTCGACGAGCATCACGTTGGAGATGTGGATCGGGGCTTCTTTCTCCGAGATCCCGCCGGCGATGTTCTTCGACGGGTTCGGGCGGGTGTGCCGCTTGATCATGTTGACCCGCTCCACGATGACGCGCTCCGCCGTCGGCAGAACCTTGAGGACCTTCCCCTGCCGCCCCCGGTCGCGGCCCGCGATGACGATGACGACGTCGTTCTTCTTCAACTTCGGCTTCTTCACAGGACCTCCGGGGCGAGCGAAATGATCTTCATGAACTTCTTCTCGCGGAGCTCCCGGGCAACCGGGCCGAAGACGCGCGTGCCCACCGGCTCTCCCTCCGGAGAGATCAGCACGGCGGCGTTGTCGTCGAAGCGGATGTAGGAGCCGTCGCGGCGCCGGTGGTTCCGCCGGGTGCGGACGATGACGGCGCGCACCACGCGCTTCCCGTGCTTCTCGACGAAGGGGGAATCCGGCGCGGCCTCCTTCACGGACGCCGTGATGATGTCCCCCAGGCCGGCGTACCGGCCCGCGGAGCCGCCCCGCATGCGGATGCAGGCGATCTTGCGGGCGCCCGAGTTGTCCGCGACCTCGAGGATCGTGCCCATCTGGATCATCTACGCCTCTGCCCTCGTCAGGACCTCTTTGAGAATCCACCGCTTCCGCTTCGACATCGGCCGGGTCTCCTCGATGCGGACGCGGTCGCCGACGTGCGCCGAGTTGGCCTCGTCGTGCGCCATGAACTTGCTCGTCCGCTTGATCGTCCGGGTATAGCGGCCGTGCTCGACCCGCCGCTCGACCTGAACGACGATCGACTTGTTCATGCCGTCCGAAACGACGCGCCCGACCTTCGTCGCGCGCTTGTGCACCGCTTTTTTCGCCTCGTCTTCCATTACCGCTTCTCCGTCGAGATCTCGAGGGCCCGCCGATAGGTCTTGATCCGCGCGATGTCGCGCCGGAGCGTCTTCAGCCGCATCGGGTTCTCGAGCTGTCCGGTCGCCTTCTGGAGCCGGAGCTTCCACGAGGCTTCCTTCACTTGCTTTTCCTTCTCGGCGAGCTCGGGGACTCCCTGCTGCGCGAGCGTCTCCCGCTCCTTTTTCTTCATCGGAACTCCGTTTCCGAGTCTCGGGTGACGAACTTCGTCTTCAACCCGATCTTGTCGGCGGCGAGGCCGAGCGCTTCCTTCGCCGTCGGAAGGTCCACGCCTTCCATCTCGTAGAGGATGCGGCCCGGCTTGACGACGGCGACCCAGCCCTCGGGGGGACCCTTCCCCTTGCCCATGCGGGTCTCCGCGGGCTTCTTCGTGTAGGGCTTGTCGGGGAAGATGCGGACCCAGATCTTCCCGCCGCGCTTGATGGCGCGAGTCATCGCGATCCGGGCGGCCTCGATCTGGCGCGCGGTGACCCAACCCGGCTCGAGGACCTGGAGTCCCGTATCCCCGAACGCGAGCGAGCTTCCGCGATACGCCTTGCCGCGCATGCGGCCGCGCTGCTGCTTCCGGAACTTGACCTTGGACGGCATCAACATAAAGAGCTCTCAGCTTTCAGCGATCAGCAATCGGCTTCAGGCGGTCTTCCGGCGGTTCTTCGCCTTGTGCTGCTCTCCTCGATAGATCCAGCACTTGACCCCGATCTTTCCGTAGGTGGTGTTCGACTCGGCAAAGCCGTAGTCGATGTCCGCCTTCAACGTGTGCAGGGGAAGACGCCCCTCTTGATACCACTCGGCCCTCGCGATCTCGGCGCCGTTCAGCCGCCCGGCGCATCGGATCTTGATTCCCTGCGCGCCGAAGCGGAAGGCGGACTCGATCCCCTTCTTCATCGCGCGCCGGAACGCGACCCGCCGCTCGAGCTGCAGGGCGATCGACTCCGAAACGAGCTGGGCGTCCGTCTCCGGACGCTGGATCTCGATTATGTTGATGTGGACTTCGGCCTTCGTGCGGCGCTGGAGCTCGTCGCGCAGCTTGTCGACCTCCGCGCCGCGCTTGCCGATGATGATTCCGGGCCGCGAGGTCTGGATGTTGATCTTCAGCTTGTTCGCGAACCGCTCGATGTCGATCTCGGAGACGCCGGCGTGCGAGAGGCGGCCCTTCAGCTCCTTCCGGAGGTTCAGGTCCTCGTGCAGGTAGTTCTGGTACTCCTTGACCGAGAACCAGCGCGAGTGCCAGGTCCGGTTGAATCCGAGCCGGAAGCCGTACGGATGAACTTTCTGTCCCATGAACTTCTCTATCCCCTCTATGCCTCGTCGGACACTTCGATGGTCAGGTGACTCTTGCGATGAAGGACGCGAAACGCTCTTCCCATCGGAGCGGGACGCACCCGCTTCTCCTGGGGACCCTTGTCCACGAAGATTCGCTTGACGACGAGCAGATCGACGTCGAGCTGCGCTTCCTTCTGCTCCGCGTTGGCGACGGCTGAGCGCAGCGTCTTCTCGATGTCCCGCGAAGCGACCTTCGGCGTATGCCGGAGGATCGCGAGAGCGTCGTTGACCGACTTCCCGCGCACGAGGTCCGCCACGAGCCGGGCCTTCTGGGCCGAGCCCTTGCGGTAGCGGAGCGTTGCCTTCGCCTTCATGCCGGGGCTCCCTTCGCCGGGGCCGCCGGGGCCGCGCCCGGAGCGCCCGCGCCCGGTCCGGCCGGAGCGCCGCCCAGCTTCGCGCCGACTTCGGCTTTCTTGCCGCCATGACCCTTGAAGATGCGCGTCGGAGCGAACTCCCCGAGCTTGTGGCCGACCATGTTCTCCGCGACGTACACGGGGATGAACTTGCGGCCGTTGTGCACCGCGATCGTGTGACCGACCATGTCGGGGACGATGGTCGAGCGCCGTGACCAGGTCTTGATGACCTTCCGCTCGCGCGTGGTGTTCAGGGCCGCCACCTTCTTCGTGAGGTGGTCGTCCACGAACGCGCCTTTTTTGATCGAACGTGCCATGTCTCTTTCCCGTTCCTAAGACTTCGACTTGCGCCGGCGGACGATGAAGTCGTCCGTCCGCTTGTTGTTGCGGGTCTTCGCGCCCTTCGTCTTCCAGCCCCAGGGCGAGGTGGGGTGACGTCCGCCGGACGTCTTGCCTTCGCCGCCGCCCATCGGATGGTCGACGGGGTTCATCGCCACGCCGCGGACGTGCGGGCGGCGGCCGATCCAGCGGTTGCGGCCCGCCTTCCCGACCGAGACGTTCTCGTGCTCGAGGTTGCCGACCTGCCCGATCGTCGCGTAGCACTCGATGTGGACTTCCCGGACCTCGCCGGAGGGAAGCCGGACCTGCGCGTAGCTCCCCTCTTTCGCCATGAGCTGCGCCGCAGCGCCGGCCGAACGGACCAGCTGGCCGCCGCGCCCGCGCTTCAACTCGAGGTTGTGAATCGTCGTGCCGAGCGGGATCCCCCGCAAGGGCAGCGCGTTACCCGGCAGGATGTCCGCGGCCGGTCCGGCGACGACCTCGGCCCCGACGTTCAACCCGTTCGGCGCGAGGATGTACCGCTTCTCGCCGTCCACGTAGTGGAGAAGCGCGATCCGCGCCGTCCGGTTCGGGTCGTACTCGATCGCGGCGACCTTGGCGGGCACCCCCACCTTGTCCCGGCGGAAGTCGATGATCCGGTAGAGACGCTTGTGTCCGCCCCCCATGTAGCGGGACGTCACGCGGCCCTGCGAATTTCGCCCGCCGGTCGAACGCATGCCGACCGTCAGCGACTTTTCGGGTCGCTTGTCCGTGATCTCCTCGAACGTCAGCGACGTCTGAAAACGTCTCCCCGCCGAGGTCGGGTTGTACTTTTTGAGCGCCATCTGGCCTATACCCCTTCGAAGAACTCGATCGGCTTCTCGCCCGCTGCGAGGCGGACGTACGCCTTCTTCCAGGCCTTGCGCTGGCCGACGAACTTGCCCATGCGCTTCCACTTTCCTTCGCGATTGGCGACCCGGACGTCGGCGACCTTGACGCCGAAGAGCGTCTGCACGGCGCGTGCGATCTCGATCTTGTTGGCATCCCGATCGACCTCGAAGCACACCGTGTTGGAGGCGTCTTTCAACCGGGTGGCCTTCTCGGTGATGAGCGGCCGGCGAATCACTCGCTGCGGATCCATCACTCGCCTCCGAGCGTCTCGACGACGCGCGAAAGCGCGTCCTTCGAAACGATGACCGTCGCGTGGCTCATCACGTCGTACACGTTCACCGCGAGCGGGTCGACGAGCGTCCACTCCTTGACGTTGCGGGACGCCCGCGCGAAGTTCTCGTTCTCCCGCGAGTCGACGAAGAGGGCCTTGCCCGAGATCCCGAGGCCCTGCACGGCGGTTCTCAGATCCTTCGTGCGATGGGTCTCGAGGTCGAGACCCTCGAGGACGAGCAGCCGCTCCTCCTTCACGCGCCGGGAGAGCGCCGCCTTCAGTGCGTTCTTCTTCTCGCCGACGGAGACCTTCTGGGCGTACGAGCGCGGCACGGGCCCGTGCGAGGTGCCTCCGTGGCGATGGATCGGCGGCCGGCTGCCCCCCTGGCGGGCCCGACCGGTCCCCTTCTGCTTGAAAGGCTTGCGCCCCGAGCCGGAGACCTCGGAACGCGTCTTCGTCTTGTGGGTTCCGCGACGCTGCCCGGCGAGATAGGCCTTCACGACTTCCCACACGAGGTGGCGGCGGAAGGGGTATTCGAACACGCCGGCCGGCAGGTCGACCTCGCCGACCTCTTCCTTCTTCCAGTTCATGACGGAAAGCTTTGCCATTATCGTTACTCGGACTTTGCTGTCGTTGCGCGCACGATCTTGACGAGCGAGCGCCGCGCGCCCGGCACGGGGCCGCGCAGATAGATCAGGTTCTTCTCGACGTCGACGCGCACGACGAGGAGGTTCTTCGCCGTCGCCTGCCGGCCGCCGAGGCGCCCGGACGAGCGGTTCCCCTTCATCACGCGCGAGGGAAACGCCGACGCGCCGATCGATCCCGGCGCCCGGTGGAACATCGAGCCGTGCGTCGCGGCGCCTCCGGCAAAGTGGTGGCGGCGGATGACGCCCGCGAACCCCTTCCCCTTCGACACGCCGATGACGTCGACGAACTCCTGCTCCTTGAAGGTGTCGCAGAGCACCTTGTCGCCCGGCTTCACCTCTTCGCCGCCGTCGGACTCGACCTCCGCGACGTTCCGCATGGGGGCCACGCCCGCCCGATCCGCGTGTCCCTTGCGGGCGCGGTTCGCGCGCCGGTCCGGACGGGACTCGACGAGCCCGATCTGCACCGCGTCGTAACCGTCCTTGTCGGACGTCTTTCTCTGAACGACGAGGCACGGCCCCGCCGCCACGACCGTGACCGGCACGACCGTGCCGTCGCTCGTGAAAATCTGGGTCATGCCCACTTTTCTGCCGAGGATTCCGTTGACTGCCATTTCCGATCCCGCTACTTCCCGAACGCCTTGATCTCGACGTCCACGCCGACCGGCAGCTCGAGCTTCATCAGGGCATCCACCGTCTGCGACGTCGGCTCGAGGATGTCGAGGAGACGCTTGTGCGTTCTCATCTCGAACTGCTCGCGCGACTTCTTGTCGATGTGCGGCGAGCGGTTGACCGTGTACCGCGACACCGCCGTCGGCAGGGGGATCGGGCCCGCGATCTTCGCGCCCGTCCTCCGCGCCGTGTCCACGATCTCCGACGCCGACTGATCGAGAATTCGATAGTCGAACGCTTTGAGGCGGATCCGGATCTTGTCGTTTTTCATGAGGTGGCTGTAAACAGCGTCGCGTGGCGGTTGCGCATCACTACTCCAAGATCTCTGTAATCGTTCCCGCCCCGACGGTCCGTCCGCCCTCGCGGATGGCGAAGCGCAGCCCTTTTTCCATCGCGATCGGCGTAATCAGGTTGATCTCCAGGGACACCGTGTCTCCCGGCACCACCATCTCGACCCCCGCCGGCAGCGCCGCCGTGCCCGTCACGTCCGTCGTCCGGAAGAAGAACTGTGGCCGGTACCCGCTGAAGAAAGGCGTGTGTCGTCCACCCTCCTCCTTCGTCAGGATGTAAGCCTGAGCCTGGAACTTCATGTGCGGCTTGATCGATCCCGGCTTGGCGCACACCTGACCGCGCTCCACGTCCTTGCGCTCCGTGCCCCGCAGAAGAAGGCCCAGGTTGTCGCCCGCCTGCCCCTGGTCCAGAAGCTTGCGGAACATCTCCACTCCCGTAACCACCTTCTTCTGCGTCGGCCGGATCCCGACGATCTCCACTTCCTCGCCCACCTTCACGATCCCCCGCTCCACGCGGCCCGTTACCACCGTCCCGCGTCCCGAAATCGAGAACACGTCCTCGATGGGCATCAGGAAATCCTTGTCCACCGCACGCTCCGGCACCGGGATGTACGCGTCCACCGCGTCCATCAGCTCCCCGATGCACTTGGTCTCCGGCGCGTCCGGAGTCCCCGACTCCAGCGCCTTCAACGCCGATCCCTTCACCACCGGGATCGCGTCCCCCGGAAAACCGTACGACGTCAGAAGCTCACGGACCTCCAGCTCGACCAACTCCAGCAGCTCCGGATCGTCCACCATGTCCGTCTTGTTCAGAAACACCACGATGTACGGAACCCCCACCTGACGCGCCAGCAGGATGTGCTCCCGCGTCTGAGGCATCGGTCCGTCCGCCGCCGAAACCACGAGAATCGCTCCGTCCATCTGCGCCGCGCCCGTGATCATGTTCTTGACGTAGTCCGCGTGCCCCGGACAGTCCACGTGCGCGTAGTGACGCTTGTCCGTCGAGTACTCCACGTGCGCCGTGTTGATCGTGATACCCCGCGCCTTCTCCTCCGGCGCGTTGTCGATCTGGTCGTACGCACGAGCCGTCGCCAGACCCCGCTTCGACAACACCAGCGTGATCGCCGCCGTCAACGTCGTCTTTCCGTGGTCCACGTGGCCAATCGTCCCGATGTTCACGTGAGGCTTGCTACGGTCGAACTTTTCTTTGCCCATGTATCTCCTCGCACTGCGCGGGATCTGACCCCTTCGGGATCAGACCCCGAGCTCACTTCGTCTTGCTTCCGACCTTGGCGATGATCTCTTCACTCACGCTCTTCGGGACTTCGTCGTAGGCCGCGAACTGCATCGAGTAGTTACCGCGGCCCTGGGTCATCGAACGCAGGTTGGTCGAGTAGCCGAACATTTCGGAGAGCGGCACCCGTGCAGTGATCGCCTGAACGCCCGCGTGCGGCTCCATGTGCTTGATGTGTCCGCGCCGCGAGTTCAAGTCCCCGATGACGTCGCCCATGTAGTCCTCGGGAACGACGACTTCGACCTCCATGATCGGCTCTTTCAGGATCGGCCGGGCTTTCTTCGCGGCGTCCTGGTACGCCATCGAGCCCGCGATCTTGAACGCGACTTCGGAGGAATCCACGTCGTGGTACGAGCCGTCGTACAGCTCGACCAGGACTCCCGTCGTCGGATACCCGGCGAGCACTCCGGTCTCGAGCGCTTCCTTGATCCCCTGCTCGATCGGCTTGATGAACTCCTTCGGGATCGACCCGGCGCGGATCTGATTGTCGAAAACGAAGTCGTGCCCCGGCTCGGCCGGCTTCAGCCGGATCTTGCAGTGGCCGTACTGACCGTGCCCGCCGGTCTGCCGGATGAACCGTCCCTCGCCCTGTGCCTCACGCGTGATCGCCTCGCGGTAGGCCACCTGAGGTTTTCCAATGTTCGCGCCGACGTTGAACTCGCGCACCAGGCGGTCCGTGATGATCTCCAGGTGCAGCTCGCCCATGCCGCGGATGATGGTCTGCCCCGTCTCCCGGTCCGTGTGGACCTTGAAGGTCGGGTCCTCCTGCATGAGCTTTCCGAGCGCCATGCCCATCTTTTCCTGGTCCGCTTTCGTCTTCGGCTCGATGGCGACGGCGATGACCGGCTCCGGAAAGTTCATGGCCTCGAGGATGACCGGCGCGTCCGCGTCGCAGATCGTGTCGCCGGTCGAGACGTGGCGGAGCCCGACGGCCGCGGCGATGTCGCCGGCCCAGACTTCCTTGATCTCCTCGCGTTTGTTCGCGTGCATCTTCAGGATCCGACCGATCCGCTCGGTCTTCTCGCGGGTCGAGTTGTAGACCGCCGAGCCGGCGTCCAGGTGCCCGGAGTAGACACGAAAGAACGCGAGCTGCCCGACGAACGGGTCCGTCATGATCTTGAAGACGAGCGCCGAGAAGGGCGCGTCGTCCTTGGGCTCCCGGATGAGCTCCGCGCCAAGCTCGTCGTGCCCGATCATCGGCGGAACGTCGAGGGGCGAAGGGAGGTAGTCGACGACCGCGTCCAGCAGCTGCTGGACCCCCTTGTTCTTGAACGCCGAGCCGCAGACAACCGGTTGGACGTGGCCCGCGATCGTGGCGCGGCGCAGGGCCTGCTTGATCTCGTCCGCTTCGACCTTGCCGCCGTGGAGGTATTTCTCGAGGAGCGAATCGTCGGTCTCGGCGACCGCTTCGATGAGCTTCTCGCGATAGGCCTCCGCCTCAACGCGCATGTCGTCGGGAATCTCGACCACTTCAAACTTCGCTCCGAGCGCCTCGTCCTTGAAATCGATCCCCTTCATCGCGACCAGGTCGATCACCCCGCGGTGCTCGCCCTCGATTCCCCACGGGATCTGGATCGGGGCCGGCTTCGCGTTCAGCTTCGTCCGCATCATCTCGACGCAGCGGGCGAAGTTCGCGCCCACGCGATCCATCTTGTTGACGAAGGCGATTCGGGGCACCCCGTACCGGTTCGCCTGCCGCCACACGGTCTCCGACTGAGGCTCCACCCCGGCGACCGCGTCGAAAACGGCGACCGCGCCGTCGAGCACGCGGAGGGAGCGCTCGACCTCCGCCGTGAAGTCGACGTGGCCGGGCGTGTCGATGATGTTGATGCGGTTCAAGGGGCCCGGAGGAGCCGAAGGATCCGCCGGCGAAGGACTCACGGTCCAGAAGCACGTCGTCGCCGCGGACGTGATCGTGATCCCGCGCTCCTGCTCCTGGACCATCCAGTCCATCGTCGCGGTGCCGTCGTGCACCTCGCCGATCTTGTAGTTGACGCCGGTGTAGTAAAGGATCCGCTCGGTCGTCGTGGTCTTGCCCGCGTCGATGTGGGCCATGATCCCGATGTTCCGGGTGTCCTTGAGTGGTGACGTGCGCGGCATTGCGGAAAAGTCCTAAGTCCTCGGTCCTTTGAGTGGGACCGTTACCAGCGGTAGTGGGCGAACGCCTTGTTCGCCTCGGCCATCTTGTGGGTGTCGTCCTTCTTCTTCACGGCGCCGCCGCGAAGGTTCGCCGCGTCGAGGAGCTCGCCCGCGAGCTTCTCTCGCATCGTCTTCTCGCCGCGGGCCGTGGCGTAGTCGATGAGCCACCGGATCGCGAGCGACGTCCGCCGATTCGGCCGGACTTCGACGGGGACCTGGTAAGTCGATCCGCCAACGCGCCGGGACTTGACCTCGAGCGCGGGCTTGACGTTCTCGATCGCCTTCTTGAAGGTCTTCATCGGGTCGTCCTGGGTCTTCTCCGCGACCTTGTTGAGCGCCCCGTAGAGGATCCCTTCGGCGAGCGACTTCTTCCCCCGCTCCATCACGGAGTTCACGAACTTCGTGACGAGCTGCGAGTTGTACAGCGGATCCGGAAGGATCTCGCGCTTGGCGACGATTCGGCGTCTCGGCATTTCTAAGTCCTACGTCCTAGGTTCGGGTCAGGCCTTCGGGCGCTTGGCGCCGTACTTGGACCTTCCCTGTTTCCGATTCGCGACACCGACCGCGTCGAGCGTGCCGCGGATGATGTGGTAGCGCACTCCCGGGAGATCCTTCACGCGTCCGCCGCGGATCATCACGATCGAGTGCTCCTGGAGGTTGTGTCCCACGCCCGGGATGTAGGTCGTGACTTCGATCCCGTTCGTCAAACGAACGCGTGCGACTTTTCGCAGCGCGGAGTTCGGCTTCTTCGGCGTCGTCGTGTACACGCGCGTGCACACGCCTCGCTTCTGTGGCGATGACTCGAGCGCGGGGCTCGCGGTTTTTACGCGCACCCGATCGCGTCCCTGTCGGACCAATTGCGAAATCGTCGGCATCGACTCTCCTGTCACCCCGAGCCCCCGGAGCCGTGGAAGGGCCCGAGATCGACCGTAAACTGCTTTTACCCGCGCCGGGCGTCGGTCCGAGGGACCACCGCCGAAGTCAGAGGGAAAAACCCGCGAATCCTACGGGAGCCAAAGGGGGTTGTCAAGCGATCGCGGGCCCCTCCGGAGGCCCCGGACGCGGCTTCGGGGCGCCTGTCGATGCGGACCCGGCGAAGGGTTTATTCGAACCAGCCGTTGACGTCGACGACGACGTCCGCGGGGGCGGTCGTCCGGAGGGTCACGGCCCCCGCCGTGCCGAGGGTCAGGATCGCGTTGTTTGCCCGCGTCCGGCCGGCCCGGAAGTTGAGTGTGCTCGAGCCCGGCTCCGGGGTTCCGGCCGGGAAGGCCACAAGGTATCCCTCCCCGGCGGGAGCGACCACCGTCAGGTTGACCGACACGCTCTTCGCCGTCGGCGGGATGCCGCACTGGCCGGCCAGAGCGAAGGATCGCGGAGTCGCCGGCGCGATTGCCGGTCCCCCGTAAGGGCCGGGTGCCCGCCGGGTGTCGGCGACCCGACAGGGGGCGACGGTGTGGAACCGGGTGGCCACCGGGACGGGGACGACCTTGATCGTCGGCCCGAACATCTCGCAATGGGCGGCCTGCCCGCCGGGCTCCCCCTCGTGCAGCCCGGAGGCCCGCACCCACATCACGACGTCGGCCCCATCGACGTTCTGATTGGTGTCCCAGGAGTCGATGTTCGCGGCGCACCCCGAGAGGGTGTTCGCGTAGTCCGAAATCTCGCTCGGGTGGTAGGCGAGGACCCAGCCGTCGGCCTTTGGAAAATCGCCCGGGAGTGGAAAGGCGTCCCCGGCCGCGCCATCCCCGGGGTTCCGCGTGATCTCGACGGCGTAGGGCGAGCCCGCGCTCTCGACGCGCCAACGGCTCCGGTCGGGGCTCGTGTCCACGAAATTGCGCTCCGTCGTCACGCGCACGGCCCCCCCGCCCGGCAGAATCTCGTCGACGGAGTTGGCGGCGGTGCCGTTGACGTCCAGGTCGAGGCGGAAGTACGCGTGGTGGTGGTGCGTGATCGCGACGCACGTATGGTCGATCGACGTCGCGGCGAACCGTGCCTGGATCGTGCCGTCCGCGAAGAACTCCCAGGTGGGGATGTAGCGATACCAGCCCGCTTCCGCCTGCGCCGTGAGCTTCACCCGGTCCGCGAGGCTCTCGACGGACACCCCGTTGAAGTTGCCGACGTCGCGGCATCCCTGGTTACTCGAATCGGTGCACGCCTCGCACACGGTCTTCGCCGGAGTCGTCGTTCCCGTGCAGATGCCGGGCGCGATGACCGGCGCGCACTCGAACTCCTGCTGGGAGTAGAGCCAGTCGCGGTAGCAGAGGTTCTGTCCTCCGCATCCCGACGGGTTCGCGGCGTACTTCACGTTCAGAATCGGAATGTGCGCCTGTCGGATCACGAGCGTGCCGTTGTAGCGGACGTCGGAGAGGTCGAGACCCGAGCCGTTCGCGCCGGAAGAGAGGCTCGGGGGGCGGAAGCAGAAGTCCCAGACAGGATTTACCGAAGGCCAGGTCACCCGGGTCGCGCCCGAGAAGGTGCACTGCGCCCGGACGCTCCCGGCCGCGAGAAAGAAGACGGCGCCGGCGAGCGCGAGCCGGAACCCGCCGCGTCCGGTCATGGCGCGACCTCGGTCATGCGCGGCGGCCGCTCGCCCGGACGAGCGCCGCGGAAGTCGTGGTGGGCGACCACCCCGCGCGTCAGGTTGACGATCACGTATCGTTCCGGCCCCGCGTAGTCGGGCTTCTGGAAGGCGAAGTCCAGGCAGATCTCCGCCGCGCATGGGTCGTTCGGAACGGTGCTCCGGTTGTGAAAGCCGCCGATGAGACGGAGCGTCCGGTTCGCGACGAGCCGCGCCAGGGCCGGATCGCGCCGGACGATCGCCATCCCCTCCTCGATCTCCTCCGCGCTCGGCGGTACCCCGCGGAGCTCGCGGATCTCGACGTCCGTGCCCCCCTCGAGTGCGCTGATCTCCCGGGCAACACCCGCGTCGTAGTCGCGCACGAGAACGTGGTTTCGCCGCGACGTTCCCTTTTCGCCCTTGGCCGCGTCGGACCAGACCCGGAGAACGCGCGTCCGGTGGCCGGCAGCGGCGAGCCGCACCTGCGGCCGGGAAAGCGCCCACGCGACGAAGTCGCGCCGCTCACCCTCGGTTGGCCTCGGGGAGGACTGCTCGATCTTCGCGGCGGCCGGGCGCTCCGCGGCCGCCATCGGACACACCGGGAGGAGCGCCGTCACGACGCCGAAACCGCGGGCGAGAAGGGTCGAGGAGTGTTTCATTCCGTGGCGAAGGGTCAGGTTACCAAATGAAGTCCGGGCCCGATTTCGGGCCCGGACGGTGAGAAGACATTGAAGAACCGATCGGAACGCGGAAGCCTAATCCTCGTCCGACGCGTCGACTTCGGCATCCGCCTCGGCGAGCGCGAGCTCCTCGGCCGGATCGGTCAAGAAGTCCTCGAGCGCCGGCTCCTCGACCTGCGGGATCTCTTCCCGCTCGAGGACGACGTTGCGGTAGTACTCCATTCCGGTTCCCGCCGGGATGAGGCGCCCGACGATGACGTTTTCCTTCAGGCCCCGCAGGTTGTCCACCTTGCCGGAGATGGAGGCTTCGGTCAGCACGCGGGTCGTCTCCTGGAAGGAGGCCGCCGAAACGAACGAGTCCGTCGAGAGCGACGCCTTCGTGATTCCGAGGAGCATCGGGCGCCCGATCGCCGGCTGACCGCCGGCGGAGATGACCCGGTCGTTCTCCTCCTCGAACCGGAAGCGATCGACCTGCTCGTCGATCAGGAAGTCGGTGTCGCCGACCTCCTCGATCTTCACGCTGCGCATCATCTGGCGAACGATGACCTCGATGTGCTTGTCGTTGATCGCGACGTTCTGGGAGCGGTAGACCTCCTGGATCTTGTCCACCAGGTAGCGCTGCAGCTCCTTCTCTCCCAGGATCGCGAGAATGTCGTGGGGGTTGATGGCGCCGTCGATCAGCGGATCGCCCGCGCGAACCCGCTCCCCCTCCTGCACGTTGACGTGCGTGTATCGGGGGATCAGGTACTCGCGGATCTCGCCGTCGTCGCCCGTGATCACGACCTTGCGCATGCCCTTGGCGATCGGCCCGTGGGAAACGGTTCCGTCGATCTCGGTGATGACCGCGGCGTCCTTCGGGCGCCGGGCTTCGAAGAGCTCGACGATCCGGGGAAGACCGCCAGTGATGTCCTTCGTCTTTGTCGTCTCGCGCGGAATCTTGGCGAGCACGTCTCCGGGAGAGACGGTCTGCCCGTCCGTCACCATCAGGTGCGAGCCGATCGGGAGCAGGTACTTCTTGTCGAGGCCCTTCCCCTGGACGAGGACCTGCGGCGAGCGCTTCTCCGCGCCCACCGTCTCGACGATGATGTTCTGCGCGAGGCCGGTGACCCGGTCCGTCTCCTCGCGGAGGTTCTCGCCTTCCACGATGTCGCGGAACGCGACGGTCCCGCCGACCTCCGTCAGGATCGCCGAAGTGAACGGGTCCCACTCGACGAGCTCCTGTCCCGGTACGACCTCCTGGCCGTCGGACACCTTGATCGTCGAGCCGTAAACGACGGAGTACCGTTCCTTCTCGCGACCCTTGTTGTCCATGATCGTGATCTTGCCGTTGCGGTTGATGACGACGAGGTTGCCGTCCTTACGCTGAACCGTCGCGACCGAGAGGAACCGGACCGTGCCCGGGTTCTTCGCGGCGTGCTTCGACTGCTCGGTCACGCGCGACGCGGTTCCACCGTAGTGGAACGTCCGCATCGTGAGCTGAGTCCCCGGCTCGCCGATCGACTGGGCGGCGATGACGCCGCAGGCCTCGCCGATCTCGACCATCTTCCCGGACGCGAGCATGCGGCCGTAGCAGAGGCGGCAGATGCCGCGCTTCGTCTCGCACGTGAGAACGGAGCGGATCTTGACCCGCTCGATGCCGGCTTCCTGGACGCGGGAGGCGAAGTCCTCCGTGATCTCGTCACCGATCGCGAGGATCTTCTCCTCGGAAAGCGGGTCGTAGATGTCTTCCTGGGCGACGCGGCCGACGATGCGGTCGCGCAGCGGCTCGAGCGTGTCGCCCCCTTCCATGATCGCGGTGACGGTGATCCCGTCGTTCGTGCCGCAGTCCTCCTCGATGACGATGACGTCCTGGGCGACGTCTACGAGGCGCCGCGTGAGGTAACCGGAGTCGGCCGTCTTCAAGGCGGTGTCCGCGAGTCCCTTGCGAGCGCCGTGCGTCGAGATGAAGTACTGGAGAACGGAGAGCCCCTCGCGGAAGTTCGCGGTGATCGGGGTTTCGATGACCTCGCCCGAGGGCTTGGACATGAGACCGCGCATGCCCGCGAGCTGCCGGACCTGCTCCTTCGATCCGCGGGCGCCCGAGTCCGCCATGATGTAGATCGGGTTGAACTCCTGGCCGACCTGGTCGGACTTCTTCATCTCACGGAACATCTCGTCGGAGATGTTCTCGGTCGTGCGGTGCCAGATGTCGATGATCTTGTTGTGCCGCTCGCCCGCGGTGATGACGCCGGAGTTGCGCTGTCCCTCGACCTCGAGCACTTCCCGCCGGGCTCCGGCGATGTACTCCTCCTTCTTCACGGGAACGAGCATGTCGTCGACGCCGATCGAGATGCCCGCGCGGGTCGCGGCGTTGAAGCCGAGCTCTTTCAGGTCGTCCAGCATGAGCACGCAGAGCTCTTCGCCGAACGTCAGGTAGACGTAGTTGACGAAGTCGGAGAGGCCGCGCTTCTTCAGGTTGCCGTTGATGAACGGAACCACCTCCGGCAGGGCGCGGTTGAAGAGCACGCGGCCGACTGTCGTGTCGACCAGCGTGCGTTCGATGTCCTGCACTTCGGCGTGCACGATGTCCTGGTCGTTGTACTGCGTCGTCAAGTCGATATACCGGCCCGAGTAGCGGACGCGGATCGGGGTGTGGGTCGTCACGTCGCCCTGCTCGTACGCGAGGATCACCTCGTCGAAGTCGGAGAAGATGCGCCCCTCCCCCTTCGTGTTCGCGCGCGACTTGGTCAGGTAGTAGATCCCGAGGACCAGGTCCTGCGACGGCACGGCCAGCGGCCGCCCGGACGCGGGAGACAGGATGTTGTTCGAGGAGAGCATGAGGAGCTCCGCCTCGACCTGGGCCTTCGGCGACAGCGGCACGTGGACCGCCATCTGGTCTCCGTCGAAGTCGGCGTTGAACGCCGGGCAGACGAGCGGATGGATCTTGATCGCCTTGCCCTCGACGAGCACCGGCTGGAAGGCCTGGATGCCGAGGCGGTGGAGGGTCGGCGCGCGGTTCAGCAGCACCGGATGGTCCCGGATGACCTCTTCGAGCGCGTCCCACACTTCGGTGACGCCGGACTCGACGAGCTCCTTCGCGGCCTTGATCGTCTGCGCCAGCCCCTTCTTCTCGAGCCGGTTGTAGATGAACGGCTTGAAGAGCTCGACCGCCATCTTCTTGGGGAGGCCGCACTGGTGGAGCTTCAGCTCCGGGCCGACGACGACGACAGAGCGGCCCGAGTAGTCGACGCGCTTGCCGAGCAGGTTCTGGCGGAACCGGCCCTGCTTGCCCTTCAGCGTGTCGGAGAGCGACTTCAGGGGCCGGTTGTTCGAGCCCTTCAGCACGCGGCCGCGACGGCCGTTGTCGAAGAGCGCGTCCACCGCCTCCTGCAGCATCCGCTTCTCGTTTCGCACGATGACTTCCGGCGCGCGCAGCTCGAGGAGCTTCTTCAGCCGGTTGTTCCGGTTGATCACGCGGCGGTAGAGGTCGTTCAGGTCCGACGTCGCGAACCGGCCGCCGTCCAGCGGAACGAGAGGCCGGAGCTCCGGCGGAATGACCGGGATGACGTCCAAGATCATCCACTCGGGCCGATGACCCGAACGGCGGAACGCGTCGCAGACCTTGAGGCGCTTCGCCGCCTTCTGCCGCTTGATCTGAGACGTCTCGGTCTTCATGATCATGCGGAGCTCTTCGGCGAGCTCGTCCACGTCCACCCTCTGCAGCAGCTCCTTGATGGCGCCCGCGCCCATGCGCGCGACGAACACGTCTCCGTGCTCGGCGCGGATCGCGCGGTACTTCTCCTCGGTCAGGAGCTCCTTTTCCTTCAGGTCGGTCTCGCCGGGGTCGACGACGACGTACGACTCGAAGTAGAGGATCCGCTCGAGGTCGCGGAGCGAGATGTCGAGAAGGTGCCCGATCCGCGACGGCAGGCCCTTGAAGAACCAGACGTGCGATACGGGTGAGGCGAGCTCGATGTGGCCCATCCGCTCCCGGCGCACCTTGCTCTTGGTCACTTCGACGCCGCACTTGTCGCAGACGACGCCGCGGTGCTTCATGCGCTTGTACTTGCCGCAGAGGCACTCCCAGTCGGTGATCGGGCCGAAAATCTTCGCGCAGAAGAGCCCGTCCCGCTCCGGCTTGAACGTGCGGTAATTGATCGTCTCGGGCTTCGTGACCTCGCCGTACGACCACGACCGGATCTTCTCCGGCGAGGCGAGCGAGATCTTGATCGCGTTGAAATCCTTCAGCGTGGTCGGTTTCGCCGCGAAAGCGAGTGTGTCCACTTATGTGCCCCTTACGCTCTTCGTTGCATTCGTAAAAAGGAATCCCGTCACTTCTTCAACAGCTCCACGTCGAGACAGAGCGACTGGAGCTCTCTCACCAGGACGTTGAACGACTCCGGCAGACCCGGATCGGCGGGCACTTCGCCCTTGACGATCGCCTCGTAAACCTGCGACCGGCCTTCGACGTCGTCGGACTTCACCGTCAGAAGCTCCTGCAGCGTGTAGGAAGCGCCGTACGCTTCGAGCGCCCACACTTCCATCTCGCCGAACCGCTGGCCGCCGAACTGGGCCTTGCCCCCGAGCGGCTGCTGCGTGATCAGCGAGTACGGTCCGATCGAGCGCGCGTGGATCTTGTCGTCCACGAGGTGCGAGAGCTTCAACATGTAGATGTAACCCACGGTGACCTGCTGCTCGAACGGCTCGCCCGTCATCCCGTCGTAGAGCACGGTCTTTCCGGACGTCGGCAGGTTGGCCTCCCTCAACAGCTTCTTGATCTCCGACTCGGTTGCGCCGTCGAAGACGGGCGTCGCGACCGACAGCCCGAGGGCGCGGACGGCCCAGCCCAGGTGGGTCTCGAGGATCTGACCCACGTTCATGCGCGACGGAACCCCGAGCGGGTTCAGCACGATCTCGATCGGCGTGCCGTCCGGAAGGTACGGCATGTCCGCCTCGGCCAGGATCCGGGAGATGACGCCCTTGTTCCCGTGGCGCCCGGCCATCTTGTCGCCGACCGACAGCTTGCGCTTCATGGCGACGTAGACCTTCACCATCTTGATGACGCCGGGGGGCAGCTCGTCCCCCTTCTGAAGCAGGTCGATCCGCTCCGCGTTGACGCGGTTCAGGACCTCGATCTGCGAGTCCTGCCGCCGGAGCACCATCTGGACCGCTTCGGCTACCTCTTCGTCCTTCAGCTTCAACCGCTTCAGCTGCTGCGGGGTCAGGCGGGCGACGGACTCCGGCGTCAGCCGGCCGCCCTTCTTTACGATCTCGTTGCCTTCGCGGTCGTTGACCTCGTCGGCGACGACCTTGTTGATCAGCAGGTCGCGGATCTTCTTGTTCGCTTCCTCGCGGATGATCCGGATCTCGTCGCGGGAGTTCTTCTCGATCTTCGCGATCTGGTCCTGCTCGATCGAGAGCGCTCGGAGATCCTTTTCGATCCCCTTCCGCGAGAAGATCTTCACGTCGACGACGGTGCCTTCGATTCCGGGCGGGCACTTGAGTGAAGCGTCCCGGACGTCGCCGGCCTTTTCACCGAAGATCGCCCGGAGGAGTTTCTCCTCCGGCGTGAGCTGGGTCTCCCCCTTCGGCGTGACCTTGCCGACGAGAATGTCGCCGGGCTTGACGGACGCGCCGATCCGGATGATTCCCGACTC
Source organism: uncultured Acidobacteriota bacterium (assembly GCA_963832145.1). Lineage (GTDB taxonomy): Bacteria > Acidobacteriota > Thermoanaerobaculia > UBA5066 > Gp7-AA6 > Gp7-AA6. Next base: position 771,402 of record CAWHTA010000002.1, on the reverse strand, counting down.
GTCGAGGTCGCGAAGCGCGTTCTCCGAGACGTTCGGGATGTCCCGGGTGATTTCCTCCGGCCCGAGCTTCGTGTCGCGCGCCTCGATGTCGAACTCCTGGATGTGGATCGACGTGAAGTAGTCGTCCTTCACGAGCTTTTCCGACACGAGGATGGCGTCCTCGTAGTTGTATCCGCGCCAGGGCATGAAAGCGACGAGCACGTTCCTTCCGAGGGCGAGCTCGCCCTGCGACGTACAGGGACCGTCGGCGAGCACCTCGCCCCGGGCGACCCGCATGCCCTCCGAGACGATCGGCCGCTGGTTGATGCAGGTGTTCTGGTTGGAGCGGCGGAACTTCGTCAGCGGATAGATGTCCGCCCCGAACTCCTTGGCCGCGCCCCCCTCGTCTCCCCCTTCGACGCGCACGATGATCCGCTCGGAGTCCACCTGGTCCACGACCCCGCCGCGCTTGGCGAGGATGACGGCGCCCGAGTCGCGTGCGACGGTGCCTTCGAGGCCGGTCCCGACGAGCGGGGCCTCGACCTTCAGGAGCGGCACCGCCTGGCGCTGCATGTTCGATCCCATGAGTGCCCGGTTCGCGTCGTCGTGCTCGAGGAACGGAATGAGCGCTGTCGCGACCGACACGAGCTGCTTGGGCGAGATGTCCTTGTAGTCGACCTTCTCGCGCTCCGTCGTGATGAACTCGCCGTTGAAGCGCGCGATGACGCGCTCTTCCTTGATCCGACCGGAAGCGTCCGTCTCGGCGTTGGCCTGGGCGATGACGTAGTTCTCTTCCTCCCAGGCGGAGAGGTAGAACGCGTGCGGCTCCGACTCGGCGATCGCCTTCTTCGCTTTCCGGGAGCCGTCGTTCTCCTCGTCCAGGTCCTTCCTCTCGACGATCTGTCCGAGCTTGAAGGAGGTATCCCCCGCCTGGGTGATCTGGAAGTGGTCGAGGACCTTCCCCTTCTCGACGCGCTTGTAGGGCGTCTCGATGAAGCCGAAGTCGTTGATCCGGGCGTAGCACGAGAGCGACGAGATGAGCCCGATGTTCGGCCCTTCCGGCGTCTCGATCGGGCACACGCGCCCGTAGTGCGTCGGGTGGACGTCGCGGACCTCGAACCCGGCGCGCTCGCGGGAGAGACCGCCCGGCCCGAGGGCGGAGAGCCTTCGCTTGTGCGTGACCTCGGAAAGCGGGTTCGTCTGGTCCATGAACTGCGAAAGCTGCGACGACCCGTAGAACTCCTTGATCGAAGCGATGACCGGCTTCGAGTTGATGAGGTCGTGGGGCATCGCCGAGTCGATGTCCTGGTGGACCGACATCTTCTCCTTGATGGCGCGCTCCATCCGGACGAGACCGATCCGGAACTGGTTCTCGAGCAGCTCGCCCACCGAGCGGACGCGACGGTTGCCGAGGTTGTCGATGTCGTCCGTCCGGCCGACGTCGCGCTTCAACCGCATGAGGTACGCCACGACCCGGTAGATGTCCTGCGCGGTCAGTGTGCGCGTGTCTTCGGCGGAGTCCGCTTCCAGCTTGATGTTGAACTTGAACCGGCCGACGCGCGAGAAGTCGTACTTCTTCGGGTCGAAGAACATCCCCTCGAACAGGTTCTTGGCCGACTCGTAGGTCGGCGGGTCGCCGGGACGGAGGCGGCGGTAGATCTCCAGAATCGCTTCGTTCTTGGTCTTGTGCGTGTCCTTGCGGATCGTGTTGACGAGGACGTCGCCGGAAAGGTCCCAGTCGGGGAAGAAGAGCTCGACTTCCTTGATGCCGCGCTCCTTCAGCGACTCGACCGCGTCCGCGCCGAGCTCCTGGCCCGCCTCGAACAGGACTTCACCCGTCGAGAGGTCGACGACGTCCGCGAGGAAGCACGCCTTCTCGACCGCGCCGTCGTCGACGGAGCGCTCGATGGAGCCCTTCTTCGCGATTTCCTTCTGGTCGTCCGACGAGAGACGGATGCCCGCGAAAACGGTCTTGGTCTCCCTTTTCACGCGCGCGTACTTCTCCTTCAGCTCCTCCTGCTTCAGGACGTCCTTCCCGATCGTCAGGTAGGCCCGGCCCCGCTCGAAGCGCGCTGGAACGACGGCGTAGAACTGCCGCAGGATCGACTCATCGGTCTCGAGGCCGAGGGCGCGCAGGAAGATCGTCGCGGGGAACTTCCGCTTCCGGTCGATCCGGACGAACAGAACGCCCTTCTGGTCGAACTCGAACTCCACCCAGGATCCGCGGTACGGGATGATCTTCGCGAGGAAGCCCTGCTTCGACTCGCGGGTGAAGAACACGCCCGGGGAGCGGTGCAGCTGGGAGACGATGACCCGCTCGGTGCCGTTGATGACGAACGTGCCGTGCTCGGTCATCAGCGGAATGTCGCCGAAGAAGACTTCCTCTTCCTTCGCGTCGCGCATCGTCTTGACGCCGGTCTCCGGGTCCTTGTCGTAGACGAAGAGCCGGAAGGTGACCTTGAGCGGGACCGAGTAGGTCATGCCCCGTTCCTGGCACTCCGCGACGGAGTACTTCATCTGAAGGTCCACCGGGTTGCCGCAGACGTCGCAGAGCGTCACGCGGTTGGGGTTCTGCGTGCCGCACCGAGGGCAGGTGACGGTCTCCTCGTGGGGGTGCGCGGTGACGATCCGCGCGCCGCACGAGCGGCAGTCCATCCGGAGGTGCTCCAGCCCCTTCAGGCGCCCGCACTTGCACTCCCAGTTCCCGATCGAGTACCGCACGAACTGCAGCTCGCAGGCGCCGCGGAAGTCGGAGAACGGGAAGACGTTCGTGAAGACGGCCTGGAGGCCGGAGTCCTCGCGCTCTTCCGGCAGAAGGTTCATCTGCAGAAAGCGCTCGTAGGACCGGCGCTGGACGTCGATCAGATTCGGAAGATCCATGAACGAGCGGATCTTCGAGAAGTTCCGCCGTTCCGGGGATTCGACCTCAGTCATTTGGAGGGTTCTCCCTGTAGCGCGCCGGACAGGCCGGCGCGATTAAGCACGAGGCGACACGAGACATGGCCTTCGGCGCGGGTTGCCCCGCACCCATCGAAACAAATGCGTATTCCCTGGTCAGCGCGAGTCCTACTTGATCTCGACTTTTGCGCCAACTTCCTCGAACTTCTTCTTGATGTTCGCCGCCTCGTCCTTGGAAACGCCTTCCTTCAGCACGCCGGGGGCGCCGTCGACGACGTCCTTGGCCTCCTTGAGGCCCAGGCTCGTGACTTCGCGAACGACCTTGATCGTCTTGATCTTGTCTCCCGCCGCGAGCAGGTGCACCGTGAACTCGGTCTTCTCTTCCTCGACCGGGGCAGCCGCCGCCGGGCCGGCCGCCGCGGCGGGCATCGCCATCGCCGCCGCCGAGACGCCGAACTTCTCCTCCAGCGCCTTGACGAGGGAATTGAGCTCGAGGACCGTCATCCCCTCGATCTCCTGAACGAAGTTTTCAGCCGTCATAGCCATTTCCGTGTCTCTCCTCTCCGTTGCCGGTTAACTTGCGGGCTCGGCGTCGGCCGGCCCGGAACTCGATTTCTCTGCGGGCTCGGCATCGGCCGGCCCGGAATCTGATTTCTCCGCGGGCTCGGCGACGGCCGGCCCGGAATCTGATTTCTCCGCGGGCTCGGCCGACTGCCGGCCCGGAAGGCGCCTTGTCTGCGATTGCGCGAAGCACCTTCGCCAGGTTCGATACGGGCCCGGCGAGGACGGTCGCGAGTCTCGTCAGGGGCGACTGCAGGAGGAACACGAGCCTCCCGAGCAGCTGCTCGCGCGACGGGAGCTCCGCGATCGTCTTGATCTCAGACGCCGCGACCGCGCGCCCCTCGACGAGCGCGCCCTTGAAGACCAGGTTGGGGTTCGTCTTGGCGAAGGCGGTAAGGACCTTCGCGAGCGCGACCGGATCGTCCTGGTTGAACGCGACCGCCGTCGGGCCGACGAAGTGCTTCGAGACGTCCTCGAACGCCGTGCCCCGCGACGCCCGCAGCGCGAGCGTGTTCTTCACGACGACGTAACGGGAGCGCGTGCCCCGCACCTGCCGCCGCAGCTCCGTCACCTCGGGCACCTTCAGGCCCGCGAACCCGAACAGGAACGCGTTTTTCGACTTCGTGAGCTCCGCCTGGAGCTCCGCGACCTGGGCCGTTTTTTCCGCTCGTTCCATGGCTTACAACCCCTCGATCGACGCGGTGTCGATCTCGATGCCCGGCCCCATCGTCGAAGACACCGAAACCGTTCGGAAGTACTTGCCTTTCGCGGCCGGCGGCTTCGCCTTGAAGACGGCGCGGATGAAAGCGGCCGCGTTCTCCTCGAGCTTCTTCTCGTCGAAAGACACCTTGCCGATCGGGGCGTGAATGATGGCCGTCTTGTCCACGCGGAACTCGATCTTTCCGCCCTTGATCTCGCGAACCGCTTTCCCGACGTCGGTCGTCACGGTGCCGGCCTTCGGGTTGGGCATCAGGCCGCGCGGGCCGAGCGTCTTCCCGAGGCGGCCGACGTGCCGCATCATGTCCGGCGTCGCGACGAGCGCCTCGAACTCGAGAAAGCCCTCCTGGATCTTCGCCACGAGGTCCTCGGCGCCGACGTGGTCCGCGCCCGCGTCCTGCGCCTCCTTCAGCTTGTCGCCGGACGCGATGACCGCGACGCGCTTGCTCTTGCCCGTGCCGTGCGGCAGGACGACGGTGCCCCGAACCATCTGGTCGGCGTGCTTCGGATTGACCCCGAGGAGCATCGCCATGTCGACGGACTCGTCGAACTTCGCGAACTTGACGTCCCGGATCAGCTTGACCGCTTCCGGCAGGCCGTACGGGCGAGGCTCGACCTTCGCCTTCGCCGCCAGAAACTTTTTGCCCACTTTTGCCATCCCTGTCACCTCGTCGTTCTGACGATCAGCTTTGGGCTGATCTCCGACTCATTTCCCGACTTCCGACTCAACAGTTCAATAAGGAAGCGGGTGCAGACCCCTGCGGGACCTGTCCCCGCGGCTTTCCTAAATTACTTCTATGCCCATACTCCTCGCGGTGCCCTCGACCACCCGGATCGCCGCCGGCAGATCCGCGGAGTTCAAGTCGGGCATCTTCGTCTTCGCGATGTCTTCGACCTGCTGCTTCGTGACGGACCCGACCTTCTCCTTGTTCGGAGTGCCGGATCCCTTCGGAACGCCCGCGGCCTTCAGGAGAAGGATCGCGGCGGGAGGAGTCTTCGTGATGAACGTGTACGACCGGTCGGCGTACACGGTGATGACCACCGGGATGATGAGGCCCTTCTGCGGCATCGTCCTCGCGTTGAAGTTCTTGCAGAAGTCCATGATGTTGACCCCCTGCTGGCCGAGCGCGGGCCCGACCGGAGGAGCCGGCGTCGCCTCTCCCGCGGGGATCTGCAGTTTCACGTAGCCGGTGATCTTCTTAGCCATCTGTTGCCACTCTCCCTAGAGCTTCTGGACCTGAAGGAACTCGAGCTCGACCGGCGTCGACCGGCCGAAGATCGTGACCATCACCTTCAGAGTCGAGCGGTCGAAGTTGATGTCTTCGACGACGCCCGTGAAGTTCGTGAAGGGCCCGTCGGTGATCCGGACGTGCTCGCCCTTCTCGAACGTGTGCTTGGGCTTGGGCTTCTCTTTCGTCGACGTGACGCGGTGAAGGATCTGTTCGACCTCTTCCGCCGTCAGCGGCGTCGGCTCCTTGCCGGATCCGACGAAGCCGGTCACCTTCGGGGTGTTCTTCACGAGATGCCACGCTTCGTCGGACATCTCCATCTCGACGATGATGTAGCCGGGGAAGAACTTTCGCTGGATCTCGCGCCGCTTCCCACCCTTCATCTCCACGAGCGTCTCGGTGGGGATGCGGATGTCCCCGAAAGCGTCGGTCATGCCCATCGCATCCAGCCGCTGCTTCAGGTTCTGCTTCACCCGCTCCTCGAAACCGGAGTAGGTGTGCACGATGTACCAGTTCTTCGCCTTGGTTTCGGTCGTCATGCGGGCGTCACTCCCGCCGAAATGAAGATGCGGTCGATCAGCCACGACAGGCCGCTGTCGACGATGAAGAGGTAGAACCCGAAGATGAAGCAGGCCACGATCACGACGACGGTCGTGCCGATGACCTCGTTCTTCCCGGGCCAGCTCACCTTCTTCATCTCGACCCAGACCTCTTGGAAGAAGTTCCGCGTCGAGGGCCACCACTCTTTGATCGGCTTCATGCTCTGTCGTTTCTCGTTTCCCGTTTTCCGTCTTTGGCAGGGGTGGAGGGATTCGAACCCCCAACCTACGGTTTTGGAGACCGCCGCTCTACCAATTAGAGCTACACCCCTAAGTTATTTGTCCTAGACCTTTCCTTCCTTGTGCGCCGTGTGCTTCCGGCAGAAGCGGCAGTACTTCGACCGCTCGAGCTTCTCCGTGTTCGTCTTCTTGTTCTTCGTCGTCGTGTAGTTGCGCCGCTTGCACACCGGACACGCGAGGCTGATGTTTTCCTGCATGGGTGGTTACTCCAGAATCTCGGTAATCGTTCCCGCCCCGACGGTCCGTCCGCCCTCGCGGATGGCGAAGCGCAGCCCTTTTTCCATCGCGATCGGCGTAATCAGGTTGATCTCCAGGGACACCGTGTCTCCCGGCACCACCATCTCGACCCCCGCCGGCAGCGCCGCCGTGCCCGTCACGTCCGTCGTCCGGAAGAAGAACTGTGGCCGGTACCCGCTGAAGAAAGGCGTGTGTCGTCCACCCTCCTCCTTCGTCAGGATGTAAGCCTGAGCCTGGAACTTCATGTGCGGCTTGATCGATCCCGGCTTGGCGCACACCTGACCGCGCTCCACGTCCTTGCGCTCCGTGCCCCGCAGAAGAAGGCCCAGGTTGTCTCCCGCCTGCCCCTGGTCCAGAAGCTTGCGGAACATCTCCACTCCCGTAACCACCTTCTTCTGCGTCGGCCGGATCCCGACGATCTCCACTTCCTCGCCCACCTTCACGATCCCCCGCTCCACGCGGCCCGTTACCACCGTCCCGCGTCCCGAAATCGAGAACACGTCCTCGATGGGCATCAGGAAATCCTTGTCCACCGCACGCTCCGGCACCGGGATGTACGCGTCCACCGCGTCCATCAGCTCCCCGATGCACTTGGTCTCCGGCGCGTCCGGAGTCCCCGACTCCAGCGCCTTCAACGCCGATCCCTTCACCACCGGGATCGCGTCCCCCGGAAAACCGTACGACGTCAGAAGCTCACGGACCTCCAGCTCGACCAACTCCAGAAGCTCCGGGTCGTCCACCATGTCCGTCTTGTTCAGAAACACCACGATGTACGGAACTCCCACCTGACGCGCCAGCAGGATGTGCTCCCGCGTCTGAGGCATCGGTCCGTCCGCCGCCGAAACCACGAGAATCGCTCCGTCCATCTGCGCCGCGCCCGTGATCATGTTCTTGACGTAGTCCGCGTGCCCCGGACAGTCCACGTGCGCGTAGTGACGCTTGTCCGTCGAGTACTCCACGTGCGCCGTGTTGATCGTGATACCCCGCGCCTTCTCCTCCGGCGCGTTGTCGATCTGGTCGTACGCACGAGCCGTCGCCAGACCCCGCTTCGACAACACCAGCGTGATCGCCGCCGTCAACGTCGTCTTTCCGTGGTCCACGTGGCCAATCGTCCCGATGTTCACGTGAGGCTTCGATCGATCGAACTTCTCTTTACCCATCTTTTCCTCGTGAGACGTGAGATGTGAGACGTGAGAGGAACCTCAGGTCGCACCGCTCTCTGTTTCTCGCGTCGTTCTCCCGTCTTACCTCTTACGTCTTACGCTTATGGAGCCCACGACCAGGGTTGAACTGGTGACCTCGTCCTTACCAAGGACGTGCTCTACCGACTGAGCTACGTGGGCGCGGCGCCAATCTCTCCCGCGTTAATGGAGCGGGAGACGGGATTCGAACCCGCGACCAACAGCTTGGAAGGCTGTGACTCTACCCCTGAGTTACTCCCGCCTCTCGTGTCCCCTGTTTCCGTTTTCCGCGTCCCGTTATTGGTGGGCAGGGAAGGATTCGAACCTCCGTAGCGCGAAGCGCGGCAGATTTACAGTCTGCTGCCATTAACCACTCGGCCACCTGCCCGAGCTCAAAAAGGAATAGAAAACCGACCGCCCCCCGCCCTCCTCGACTTCCTCGAACCGCAACTGGAGCCGGCGATGGGATTTGAACCCGCAACCTTCCGATTACAAATCGGATGCTCTACCGTTGAGCTACGCCGGCGACGACGTCCTCCGAAAGACCGACGAGATCCTCCGGTCCCCTGGCCGGCCTTCAAAGAGCAGACCCATCCCGACAGCGCGAACCGCGAATCCTAGCATCCGCCTAAAACTCAAAGCAAGGCCAAAAGTGGCGGGTAACCCGCTCAAAAAGCGCGGTCGACCCCATCCACCGGGCGAATGTGGATCTGACCCCTGCGGGGTCAGACCTATCAATCCGCTCCCGGAAGGGAAAAATCCCGCTGTCGGACCGCTTCGTAGGCCGCGGCGGCGGCCGCGGCGGCGACGTTCAAGGAAGCCACCGATCCCTTCATCGGGAGCCGCGCCACGAGGTCACACCCCTCCCGGACGAGCCGCCGCATCCCGCGCCCCTCCCCCCCGAGGACGATCGCCAGATCGCCCGTCAGGTCCAGCCGGTAGAGGTCGCCGCCGGAGGCGTCGAGGCCGACCACCCGGAACCCGTCCTCCTTGATTTGGTCGAGAAACCGCCGGAGGTTCTTCGTCCGGGCGATGGGAACCCTCTCCACCGCACCCGCCGAGCTGCGCGCCACGGCATCGGACAGGGGCGCGGCGCCGCGCTCGGGGAGGACCACCGAGGCTCCGACCCCTTCCGCCACCCGGATCACCGCTCCGAGATTCTGGGGATCCTCGACCCCGTCGAGAACCAGGAGGAGGCGGTGCCCGCGTACTCCGGCCGACGCCTCTTCTTCCGGGACGTACCCCCGCACGGCGATGCGCGCCACGGCTCCCTGGTGTCCCCGCGCGACCCGGTCGAGCCCGGCGCGGTCCTCGATCCTCAGCGGAACGCCGCTCTGACGGCAGAGCCGGGCGAGCTCCCCGATCCGGCGGTCCCGCCGCCCCGCGTCGATGAGCACCCACTCGATCTCCCGCGGCCGCGAGCGCACGGCCTCCTCGATGGGATGGAGGCGCGAGAGGATCACGGTCTTTCCGCCGGCGGTTCCCCGTCCCCCTCGAGCAGCACCACGACGACGGCCGCCATTCCTTCTCCACGCCCGGGGAAACCGAGCCCGTTCGAGCTCGTCCCGCGGACGCTCACGCGAGCCGCCGTGGTTCCGAGGATCCCGGCGATCCGGTCCCGGATCCGCGCGGCGTGGGGCGAGAGACGCGGCGACTCCGCGACGACGACCGCGTCGACGTTCCCGATCCGGAACCCCGCGTCGCGCGCGAGCGCCGCCGCGCGGTCGAGCAGGATCGCGCTGTCCGCGCCGCGCCAGGCTTCCGAGTCGTCGGGGAAGTGCTCGCCGAGCGAGCCCAGTCCCGCCGCGCCGAGGATGGCGTCGGCGACCGCGTGAAGGAGGACGTCCCCGTCCGAGTGGCCGGCGAGCCCGGCGGCGTCGGGAATCTCGACTCCGCCGAGCCGAAGGGGACGCCCGGCGGCGAAGGGATGGGCGTCGAACCCCAAGCCGACCCTCACGACCTCCGCGCCTCCCGGCTGCGAAGGAGGGCCTCGGCCATCTCGAGGTCCTCCGGCGTCGTGACCTTGAAGCCGAGCCGCGAGACCTCGACGATCGCCACGGGGATGCCGAGCCGCTCGAGAAGGGAGGCCTCGTCGGTCGCCTCCTCGTCCGCCGCGAGGGCCTTTCGGAGGAGGTCGGCGCGAAACACCTGCGGCGTTCCGGCGGCGACGAGCGCGCTCCGGTCGGCGCTGTCGACGATGTAGCCGGCTGAGACGCGCTTGACGGTATCGGGGATCGGCGTCGCCGCGATGGCCGCCCCCTCGCGGCCGGCGGCCTCGATCACGGTCCGCGTTTCCGCCGCGGTCACGAGAGGGCGGGCCGCGTCGTGGATGCAGACCAGGTCGCGCCCGTCCGGGTCGAGGAATCGGAAGGCGAGCCGGACGGAGGCCGCCCGCGTTTCGCCCCCTGCGACGACGGCCGCCCGGCCGTTCACGACCGGCTCGAAACCGGACTCGCGCCCGGGAGGGACCGCGACGACGGCGCGGGCGAAGGGGACGGAACGGAGCGCGTCGAGCGTCCAGTCGATCATCGGCCGTCCGGCCAGGGGGGCGAGCGCTTTCGGTTCGCTGCGCCCGAGTCGTCGTCCCATTCCCGCGGCCGGAACGATGAGGAGGTTACTCAAAACCTACGCTCTTGGGACACGGTCATCCCGAGCGGAGCGAGGGATCTGTGTCCCTGGGGGAAAGGGACCAGATTCCTCGTCGCTTCGCTCCTCGGAATGACACGGAATCCCGCTCACGACGTCAAACCGCGAGGATCTCCTTCTCCTTCGACTTCAGGACGTCGTCGACCTCCCCGATTCTCTTGTCCGTCAGCTTCTGCGATTCGTCGAGGCCGCGGCGTTCGTCGTCCTCCGAGATTTCCTTGTCCCGGAACATCTTTTTCAGACGGTCGTTTCCCTCATGCCGAAACCGACGGATCTCGATCCGCGCTTCCTCGGCCATGTGGTGGGCCTTCTTCGCGAGCTCCTTGCGGCGGTCCTCGGTGAGCGAAGGGATGGGGATCCGCACGACCTTGCCATCGGACTGGGGATTCAAGCCCAGGTCGGACTTGCGGATCGCGCGCTCGATCTCCCCCGCCATCTTGGGGTCCCACGGCGCCGCCACGATCAACGTCGGCTCGGGCACCGAGAGGTTGGCGACCTGGTTGATCGGGACGTCCGCCCCGTAGGCGGACACGAGGACTCCGTCGAGCAGGCCGAGGTTCGCCCGTCCCGTCCGGAGGGTCTTGAACTTTTCCTTGAGCGCCGTCACCGCGTCGCCCATCCGCTTGTCGATGTCCTTGAGTTCCTGTTTCACGCCCCCTCGCTCTCTGCCGACACGAGCGAGCCGATGTCCTCGCCCGTGACGACCCGCAGGATGTTCCCCCGGACGCGGAGGTTGAACACCTTGATCGGAACGCCGTTGTCCATGCAGAGCGCGATCGCCGCCGCGTCCATCACCTGGAGGCCCTTCTCGAGCGCCTGCCGGTACGTCAGCTTCTTGAGGAATTTCGCGTTCGCGTCGCTTTCCGGGTTGGCGTCGTAGACGCCGTCCACCCGGGTCGCTTTCAGGAGCACGTCCGCGCGGATCTCGTTCGCGCGGAGCGCCGCGGCGGAGTCGGTAGTGAAGAAGGGGTTGCCTGTCCCCCCCGCGAAAATCACGACGCGTCCCTTCTCGAGGTGACGCATCGCGCGGCGGCGGATGAACGGCTCGGCGATCTGCCGCACCTCGACCGCCGACATCAGCCGGTTGGGGATGTGCCTCTTCTCGAGCGCGTCCTGCAGTGCGAGGCCGTTGATCACCGTCGCGAGCAGGCCCATGTGATCGCCGGCGACGCGGTCGATCCCCTGCGCCGCGGCGGCCATGCCGCGAATGATGTTGCCCCCGCCGACGACGACCGCGGTCGCCACCCCCAGGCCGTGGACCTCGCCGATCTCGTCCGCGATGCGGGCGACGACGTCCGGGTCGATGCCGAACGGCCGCTCGCCCATGAGCGCCTCGCCGGAGAGCTTGAGCAGGATCCGGGCGTACACCGGCTTCGACGACATCGCGCGGGGATTATTACCTAGCCGGAGCGGCCTCGGAGCCGCCTTCGGATTGCGTAGCGAGAGGCCGGCCGCTCAGGCGTCCGGGGACGCCTCGGAACGAACCGACGCTTCCCCGAGCTTGAACCGCAGGAAGCGCAGGTCGAGGGCTTCCTTGCCGCCCCGCTCGACGACGACCTGGCCGACCGTCTTGTCCGGATCCTTGACGAAGGCCTGTTCGGTGAGAACGGCCTCCTGGTAGAACTTCTCCACTTTCCCTTCGGCGATCCGCTCGATGACGTTGGCCGGTTTGCCGGCCTGGGCCGCCTGAGCCCGCGCGATCTCGCGCTCGGTTTCGAGCGTCTCGGCGCTCACTTCCGAACGCACCGCGAACCGCGGGTCGGACGCCGCGACGTGCATCGCGAGGTCTTTCCCGAGGTCGGGGTCGCCGCCGGGGATCCCGACGAGGACGCCGATCCGGCCGTTGCCGTGAACGTAGCTCGCGAAGCGCTCGCCATCGCGCGGAACGAGTCGCGCGAAGCGGCGGATGGCGATGTTCTCCCCGAGCTTCGCGATGAGCTGCGAGACGGCGTCCCCGACGCTCTCCGTCGTCCGGTCGGTGGCCGGGAGCCCGGTCAGCTCGGCGGGATCGCCCGCACGGGTCTCCCCGAACGCATCGTGCGCCGCGATCTGGTCGCCGAGTGATTCGGCGAAGCCCCGGAAGTCGGTCGTCCGCGCGACGAAGTCGGTCTCGCAGTTGACCTCGACGAGAACGGCCGCTTTCGGAGTCACGCGCGCGACGACGAGGCCTTCGGAGGCGACGCGGTCGGCCTTCCGCGCGGCCGCGGCGAGCCCCTTCTTACGGAGGATCTTCTTGGCCTCTTCGAAGTCCCCGCCGGACTCCACGAGTGCCTTCTTGCAGTCCATCATTCCCACGCCGGTTTCGGCGCGCAGTTGAGCCACGACTTTCGAGTTGATTTCCATGATTCCTCGAACGACAGCGATCCGCTGTCAGCTATCAGCCGTCAGCGGAAGCGGACCGCTCGACGGGGTGGTTCGGATTACGACGCGTCCGCGACGACGGCGGTCTGCGAGAGCTCCGGCGTCCGCGGCCTGTCTTCGGCCGACGGCGTCTCTTCCGCCATGCGCTCCTCGTGAGCGTGCAGCCCCTCGAGGACCGAGTCCGCGATCCGGGACGTAAAGAGTCGGATCGCGCGGATCGCATCGTCGTTGCCCGGGATCACGTGGTCGATGACGTCCGGATCACAGTTCGTGTCCACGACCGCCACGACGGGGATTCCCAGGATGTTCGCTTCCTTGACCGCGATGTACTCCTGCTTCGGGTCGATGACGAAGAGCGCGTCGGGCAGCTCGTCCATCTCCTTGATCCCGGTCAGGTTCTTCTGGAGCTTTTCCTTCTCGCGCTCGAGGCGGAGGCGCTCCTTCTTCGTCAGGTTCTCGTTGTCCTCCTGCGCGAGGACTCCCTCGATCTCCTTCAGCCGGTGGATCGACTTACGGATCGTGGAGAAATTCGTGAGGGTCCCCCCGAGCCACCGCGTGTTCACGAAGAACATTCCGCAGCGGTTCGCCTCCTCGTAGATCGCATCCTGCGCCTGCCGTTTCGTTCCGACGAACAGGAGGTTCTTTCCGGAGGCCGCGAGCTCCGTCACGAATTTTGCCGCGTCCTTGAACTGCTTGAGCGTCTTCTGCAGGTCGATGATGTAAATGCCGTTGCGCTTCCCGAAGATGAACTTCTTCATCTTGGGGTTCCACCGCTTCGTCTGGTGCCCGAAGTGCACGCCGGCTTCGAGCAGCTCCTTCATCGAAATCGAGACCAGGAAACACCTCCCCTTTCCGCCGGCTTCCAACCGGCGAGGACCTGAAACTCTACCGCTTGCTGAACTGGAACCGAGCCCGCGCGCCGCGCTGGCCGTACTTCTTGCGTTCCTTCATCCGCGGGTCGCGCGTCAGGAAGCCTTCTTTCTTGAGCTTCTTGCGGAGCTCCGCGTTGTAGTCGGTCAGCGCACGGGAGATGCCGTGGCGGATCGCCCCGGCCTGTCCCGACGTTCCGCCGCCCCGAACCCGGACGTGGATGTCGAACTTCTCGGCCGCCTCCACCGAAAGGAGAGGCTGCTTGATGATCATCTTGAGGACGTTGTTGGGAAAGTAGTCGTCGAGGGGCCGTGCGTTGATCGTGATGGCTCCGGTGCCCGGGACCAGCCGGACTCGCGCCATCGACGTCTTCCGGCGGCCGGTCGCCTTGTGCTGGATTTCGACCGTCAATTTGCCTCCGTGCGCCGGGGGGCCGCCGTGCGACCGGGCACCGCGAGCGCCTTGGGTCTCTGCGCGTCGTGCGGGTGCGAGGCGCCCTTGTAGACCTTGAGCTTCTTGATCTGCTTGCGTCCCATCTTCGACTTGCCGAGCATCCCCTTGACGGCTTCCTCGATCAGCCTCTCGGGGTGTTTCGCCTGGACGACGCGGGCTGTCGCTTCCTTGAGGCCACCGGGATACCCGGTGTGCCGGCGGTACATCTTGACGTCGAGCTTGCGGCCGGTCAGCTTGACCTTCTCCGCGTTCGTGACGATCACGAAATCGCCCGTGTCGAGATAGGGAACGTACCCCGCGCGATGCTTGCCGGAGAGCACGCGCGCGATGCGCGTGGCGAGGCGGCCGAGCACCTGGTCCGCCGCATCCACGACGTACCACTCGTGCCGGACGTCCTTTGCCGAAACCATAGGCGTAGTCGAGCCCATCAAAACCCCGCGAATAACTATCAATCGGGACGCGCGAGGCCAGGAGACCGCGCGTCGGGGACGGAATTACCCTCTCAAGGGGCGCGTAAGAATACGCAAGCAGGCCCGGCCTGTCAAACCGCCGTGGGCCGGGGCCGGCCGGGAGGCGGCCCTTCCGGCCTGATACCTTCTCCGGCGTGATCCTGCTCGAGGGGGCTCCCGTCGCCCGGAGGATCCGGGACGAGGCGCGAGCCGGCGCTTCCCGGCTTTCCCCCCCTCCCTCCCTCGAGGTGCTCCTCGTCGGAAACGATCCGGCGTCGGAGACATACGTCGCCTCGAAGACGACGGCCGCGCGCGAGTCCGGAATCCGCGCCGAAACGGTCCGGCTTCCCGCCGGCGCGTCCCCCGAGGCCGTGCTCGCCGCCGTCCGCCGGGCCAACGAAGATGATGCCGTCGATGGGATCCTCGTCCAGCTGCCCCTCGGACCGGGCCACGACACCTCCCGTGTCCTCGACGCCATTGACCCGCGGAAGGACGTCGACGGACTCCACCCGGAGAACGCGGGCCTCCTCCACCAGGGCCGGCCCCGGTTCGTGCCGTGCACGCCCGCGGGAATCATCGCGATGCTCGAGCACTACGAGGTGCCCCTCGCCGGCGTCCGCGCCGTGGTCCTCGGGAGGAGCGGTCTCGTCGGGCGCCCCGTCGCGGCCCTCCTGACCGCCCGCGACGCAACGGTCACCGTCTGCCACTCGAGGACCCGCGACCTCGTCGCGGTCTGCCGCGAAGCCGACCTCCTCGTCGCCGCGATTGGAAGGCCGGGCTTCGTGACCGCCGAGCACGTCCGCGAAGGGGCGACCGTCGTCGACGTCGGGATCACGAGACTCGACTCCCTCGAGCAGGCGCCGGAAAACCTGCGCCGGTCGGAGCGGGTTCGGCGCGCGCTCGAGGGAAAAGGCCGCGCGATCGTGGGAGACGTCGACTTCGACGACGTCTCGCGCCGGGCCGGCGCTCTCACGCCGGTGCCCGGCGGAGTGGGCCCGCTCACGGTCGCCGCGCTCCTCGCGAATACCGTTCTCGCGGCCGGGCTCCGCCGCGGAGAACGGCGCTAGAACGTGGCCCGCCGCGTCCTGCTCGTGAGCAGCTCGACCTGCCATCCCACGGGTTTTCTGGACCACGCCGAGAGCGAGCTCCGCCACTTCCTCGGCGGCGCGCGGCGCGTCCTCTTTCTGCCGTGGGCCCTCCGGGATCGGGACGCTTACGCCGCGAGGGTCCGAGAGCGGTTCGCGCGAATGGGGTACGAAGTCGACTCCGCGCACGACTCGTCGGACCCCGGCCGGGCCGTCCACGGAGCGGAAGCCGTCTTCGCGGGGGGCGGCAACACGTTCCGCCTCCTGAAGACCCTGTACGAGCACGACCTCCTCAATCTCCTGCGGGGACGCGTCGCGGAGGGAATGCCGTACGTCGGATCGAGCGCCGGCTCCAACGTGGCCGGCCCCACGATCCGCACGACCAACGACATGCCGATCGTCGAGCCCCCGAGCCTGGCCGCGCTCGGGCTCGTGCCCTTCAACCTGAACCCGCACTACCTCGATCCCGATCCGACCTCGACTCACCAGGGAGAGACCCGTGAGGAGCGGCTCCTCCAGTTCCACGAGGAAAACGATCTGCCGGTCGTCGGGCTCCGGGAGGCGGCGCTGCTTCGGATCGAGGAGACCGAAGTGCACCTGCGCGGCGCCTCCGGGGCCCGGATCTTTCTGAAAGGCGAAGCTCCTTTCGAAGCGAGACCGGGAGACCGGCTCGATTTTCTTATGGGGAATCAGTCCTGGTGCATAAATATTTAGGGTTTTAAGGGCAATTTCCTTCTTTTATTCGGAAGCCTTGGTTGACCCCGGATACCTCAGCAGGAAATTCTTCTGACGGGTTTCTTGACTCATACGAAAACCTTCGTAATAGTCCTGCGTATCCGGTTTCGAAGATGGAAAACGAGCCGCCCCGACCCACCCCGTCCGAGCTCGAAATCCTGGGCGTCCTCTGGGACCTCGGTCCCTCTTCCGTACGCGACGTGCAGCAGACACTGGAGGCCCGCCGCCCCACCGGTTATACGACCGTTCTGAAGCTCCTCCAGATCATGACCGACAAGGGAATCGTCGAGCGCGATGAACGCCGGAGGGCGCACCTCTACTCTCCGCGCGTCCCGCGCGAGCAGACCGAGCAGCAGATGGTCGGCGATCTCGTGGATCGCGCCTTCGGAGGCTCCGCTTCCCGACTCGTGATGCAGGCGCTCTCCTCGCGGCCCGCGACCGCGGAAGAGCTCGAGCGAATCCGCCGACTCATCGACGAGATCGAAGGAGAGAAAGAATGACCGCAGCGCCTCTGTTCACCGGCCAGTTCTTCGGCGCGCTCGGGTGGGCGCTCTTTCACTTCCTCTGGCAGGGTGCGCTCGTTGCCGTCGCGCTGGCGGCGCTCCGACTCGTACTTGCGAACCGGCCCCCGGCGACGCGCTACGCCGTCGCCTGCGCCGCGCTCGCGTTGATGCTCGCGCTGCCCGTCGCCACCGCATGGTCGATCGCGCGGCGCGGAGCGCCGCATCCCGTCGAAGCCGCCGCGGCACCCGGATCCGCCGCCTCCGCCGGCCTCTCCGCCGGCGCCGAGATCGCCCCGCGCCGCTCGGAACCCCTCTTCCCCGACTCGGTGCAGACCCGGCTGGAGGCGTTCCGCCCCTGGGCGCTGCTTCTGTGGTTCGCCGGCGTCCTCCTCTTCTCCCTCCGGTTCCTCGGGGGCTTTCGAACGGCAAACCGGCTGACTCGCCTCGGCACGACACCGGCTCCGGAGGAGTGGCAGGCGAAGCTCGCCTCCCTTTGCGACCGGCTATCGGTCACCCGGCCGGTCCGCCTGCTCGAATCCGCGATCGTGAAGGTGCCGACGGCGATCGGGGCGCTTCGTCCCGCGATCCTCATCCCGGCTTCCGTCTTCACGGGCCTGCCCGCGCGCGGGATCGAGGCGCTTCTCGCGCACGAGCTCGCGCACGTGCGGCGCCACGACTACCTCGTCAACCTGCTGCAGACTCTCGTCGAGACTCTCCTCTTCTACCACCCGGCCGTCTGGTGGGTCTCCTCCCGCGTGCGCATCGAGCGGGAAGAGTGCTGCGACGATCTCGCGATCGCCGCGACCGGCGACGCCCGTTCCTATGCGCGGGCGCTCGTCCGGCTGGAAGAAATGCGCGGGGCGGCTCCCGCGCTCGCTGTCGCCGCCGCCGGCGGCAACCTCTGGAAGCGCGTCGTCCGACTCCTTCGGGACCGTCCGGTCTCGCCGGATCGGACCTCGTCCTGGCTCGCCGGCGTGCTCGCCCTCGCTTTGCTCGGCACGCTCGGAGCGGCCGCCCGCCTCGGACCGGCCTCCCCCAACGCCGACCGCACGCCCGCGGAGAGCGCCTCCGCTCCGTCAGACGTGCCGGACGCTCCCGACGTGATCGTTCTCGCGAGCGCGGAGGCGGCGGAAGACTCCGACGCGAACGACGAGGACGAAGGCGAGGCGCCCGAGGAAGGGATCGACAACGACGAAGATTCGGACGAGAGCGCGAACGCCCCCGCCCGCGGATCGTCCGAGCGGGACCTCACGGACGACCAGCGAACGGCCTTCCGCATCCACGGCGTCACGCCGGAGTTCGTGAACGCCATCGCTTCGCTCGGGTACGACCGCGTGGACCCCGACACGCTCCTCTCCCTCCGGATTCACGGCGTGACGCCGGCCGACGTGGCCGAAATGAACCGCGTATTCGGACGGCGCTCGCTCGACGACCACGTCGCCTTCCAGATTCACGGCGTCACTCCCGAGTTTGTCCAGCGCGTGACGGCCCTCGGGCTCGGCAAGATCAGCTCGGACGAGGCGCTCGCGTTCGCGATCCACGGCGTCGACTCCGAATTCGTCGAAGCGCTGCGTTCGGCCGGCTACGAGCGGCTCTCGGCCGACGAGGTCGTCGCCGCCCGGATCCATGGAGTTCGCCCGACCGACCTCGACGAGTGGAAGAAGCTCGGCTACCCGCGTCCCTCGCTCGAAGAGCTCGTCGGCGCCCGGATCCACGGAGTGACTCCCGAGTTCGCCGGCGAGATCCGATCGGCGGGCTTGCCGAACGCCTCGCTCGAGGACCTGGTGGGCTTCCGTATCCACGGAGTCTCCGGGGAATTCCTGCGCGAGATGAAGTCGCTCGGCATCGCCCTCTCCGGAGACGACGCGACGACGTTCCGGATCCACGGGGTGACGTCCGACTTCGTTCGGGCGGTCGAGGGGCTCGGTTACTCGAACCCGGACACGGACGATCTCGTCTCACTCCGGATTCATGGAGTGTCCGTGGAGCGCATCCGGGAAGCGAACGCCCGCGCCGGACAGCGCCTTCCCCTCGAAGAGATCATCGAAGAACGGATTTACGGAAAGGACGACGAAGATGAAGAGTAAAGGGTTCGTCGGAATTCGCACCCGTGCCTCCCGGCTCGCGCTCGCGCTCGCTATTGCGATCCCCCTTGCGGCCGCACTGCCGGCCGCCGCGGCGATCGACGGCCGCTGGATCGTCGAGTTCGAGGACGGAAAGGAAAGCGTCCAGCTGACGACGAAGCGGTCGAAGTCGGGGCGCGGAAACTGGACGAACTCCTCCTCTTATCCTCCCGAGGCCTTTCGCGGTCTCGTCCGCCCGCGGGGGACGAGCGCCCTCCCGGCCCGGTTCGAGCTCGTGCGCGACGCGGGAACCGTGACGTTCGAGGGGCAGCTCGACGCCTCCGGCGGAGCCGGACGGTTCGACTTCGCACCCAACGCCGAATTCGGGCGCGAGATGCAAGGGATGGGCTACTCCGGTCTCACCGAAGAGAACCTCTTCACGATGGCGATGCACGACATCGGGCGCGCGTTCATCGGCGGACTGCGCGAGCTCGGATACTCGAAGCTTTCCTTCGACGATCTCGTTTCGATGCGGATTCACGGCGCCACTCCGGCCTTCATTCGCGAGCTCGCGACGCTCGGCTACGAAAAGCTTCCCGCCGACGACCTCGTCTCCATGCGCATCCACGGGGCGACGCCTTCCTACATCCGGGAGATGCGCTCGCTCGGGTACGAGCGGCTCTCCTCCGACGACCTCGTCTCGATGCGCATCCACGGGGCCACTCCGGAATTCGTCCGCGCGTTCAGCGGCCTCGGCTACGAGAAGTTGCCCGGCGACGACCTCGTTTCGATGCGCATCCACAACGTAACGCCCGAGTTCGTCCGCGAGCTGAAGGCCCTCGGGTATTCGGACGTGTCGACAGACAATCTCGTATCGATGCGGATCCACAACGTCACGACGGAATTCGTCCGCGACTTGAAGGAGCTCGGGTTTCGGGACGTCTCGGTGGACGACCTCGTTTCCATGCGGATTCACAACGTCACCACGGACTTCGCCCGCAAAGTGCGCGCGCGGGACCCGAACGTAACGGTGGACGAGCTCGTCAGCATGCGAATCCACCGGCGCGGATAGCTTCCGGCACCGATTCCGACGATCCTCTCCTTTCCCGGCGGCGCGACCGAAATCGGCCGACGAGAACGGAGAATCTCTGCCTCCACTCTGGCCTGCTTCTTGCTCGATTCTCCATCTCACACCGATTCGGCAAAATTCCGAACGGACGAAACTCGAGCTCTTTCTGGTGGAGGTAACCCCATGAAATTCTTTCCAAGAGACGACTCGACGATTCGCGCGGCCGCGATGCTGCTCGGCGGCCTCGGCCTCGGCGCCGCGCTCATGTACGTCCTCGATCCGGAGCGCGGAAAGCGCCGGCGCGCCGTCGTGCGCGACAAGGCGGTCCGCGTGAGCCGGAAGACGGGCGACTCCCTGGGCTCGCACTCGCGCGACTGGAAGAACCGCGCGAAAGGCGTGGCCGCGGAGGTGAAGAGCCTCACTCGCAAGGAAGAGGTTTCCGACGCGGTCCTCGAGGAGCGCGTCCGCGCCGAGATGGGCCGCGTCGTGTCGACGCCCGGAGCGATCGATGTGGTTGCGATGGACGGGGTCGTCACCCTCTCGGGAGCCGTGCTCGCGAGCGAGGTGGACGACCTCATCAGCGGCGCGCGCGGCGTGTCGGGCGTGAAAGACGTCGACAACCGGCTCGAGATGTACGCGACCGCCGACGACGTTCCTTCCCTTCAGGGGTCCAAGGGGCCGCGCAGCAAGGCGGAGCGTGGACTCGACCGGTGGGATCCCGCGGAGGCCGAGATCTAGATGGACTCCGTCGTCGGGGTGTTCGAATCGGCGGAGCGCGCCCGGCGCGCGGCCGAAGCGATTTCGAAGGCGGGCATCCCGACGGAGCGCCTGAGCGTGCTCACGCCGGGCACCCCGGAACGGGACATCCACTCGAAGGTCGCGACGAGCGAGACCGAGCAGCCCGGGATGGGCAAGGCGGTCGGCGGCGTCGTCGGGGGCGTATTCGGCGCAACGACCGGGATGGGACTCGGCGCCCTCGCGGCGAGCCTCCTCGTTCCCGGCTTCGGAGCAATCGCGGCGGCCGAGCTCCTCGGCGCCGCGATCCTCGGAGCCGGAGGCATCGCCGGCGGGGCGGCGGCCGGAAAGGCTCTCGAGGGAAAGCTCTCGCGCGGCCTCCCGAAGGACGAGCTCTACGTCTACGAGCACGCCCTCCGGGACGGCCGGTCCCTCGTTTTTGCGCTCGTCGAGCCGGAAGAGGCCGAGCACGTCCGCGCGGTCTTCGAAACCGAGGGCGCGACCAGCCTCGACGCGGCGCGCGAGAGCTGGTGGGTGGGGATCCGGGACGTGGAGAAGGAGGAGTACGAGCGGGAAGGCGCCGACTTCTCCGCGGCGGAGCCGGCTTACCGCCAGGGCTTCGAGGCTTCGATGCGGGCGCGGTTCCGCGACCGGGACTACGACAAGGCCGCGGGCGACCTCCGGGACCTGTACCCGCAGGTCTTCGGCCACGCCGACTTCCGGCGCGGTTACGACCGCGGCCGAGCCTACGGAAGGGAATCCTAGAAGACCCCCTTTAGCGCTCGGATAAGATCCCGGCGCAAAAGTGAAAACGGCGTTCGCTCTCGCCGCGTTTTCGACGCTCTTCGCCTCCGCCGCCGGGGCCGCTCCCGACCCGGCTCCCGCTCCCATCGCCGTCCGCGCCGCCCGCCTTCTCGACGTCCGTTCGGGACGCTACGTGGAGAGACCCATCGTCGTCATTCGGGGCGGCTCGATCGAGAGCGTGGGAACGCAGGTGCCGGCGGGCGCGCGCGTCATCGACCTCGGTGATCGGACGCTACTGCCCGGCCTGATCGACGCGCACACGCACGTCCTCCTCCAGGGCGACGCCACCCAGGCGGAGTACGAGCACCAGATCCTCAAGGAGTATCCGGCGCACCGGGTGGCCCGCGCCGTTCGCGCGCTCAAGATCGCGCTCGAGCACGGCTTCACCACGATGCGCGACCTCGAGACCGAGGGCGCCTCGTACGACGACGTGGCCCTGAAGGAGGCCGTCAACGAGGGCGTGATCCCGGGGCCGCGCCTCTTCGTCGCGGGACCCGCTCTCTCGACGACCGGAAGCTATCCGATCCTCCGTTTCCGTCCCGACTGGAGGTTTCCGACCGGCGTCCAGATCTGCGACGGCGCCGACGGCTGCCGCCGTGCCGTGCGCGAGCAGCTCTCGTACGGCACCGACTGGGTGAAGGTGTACGCGAACACCGGAGGCCTGCGGGTCACCCCCGACGGATACGTCGACTCGCCGCCCAACTGGACGCGCGAGGAGCTCGCGGCCGTCGTGTCCGAAGCTCACGGCCGCGGCGTGAAGGTCGCGGCGCACGCGACCTCCGACACCGGGACGCGCATCGCGATCGAGGCCGGCGTGGACTCGATCGAGCACGGAACGTCCATCCGCCCCGAGCGGGCGCGCGAGATGGCGGCCAGGGGGATCTTCCTCTCGCCGACCCTGACCGTCATGGAGTACGTAGCGGAGCCGCGCGCCCGCGAAGGCCGCGCGATCTGGGCGGAGCTTCCGAAGATCCGCGCGCGGTCGCTCGAAAACTGCCGCAAGGCCGGCGTCAAGGTCGCGTTCGGCACCGACGCCGGCGGATTTCCCTGGACCGAGATCCCGCAGGCCCGGGAGTTCGAGCACGAGGTCCGCCTCGGCATGTCGCCCCTCGAAGCGATCCGGAGCGCGACGACAGTCGCCGCGGAGCTTCTCGGCCTCGCCGGGAAGGCGGGCGTGATCGAAGCCGGGGCGTTCGCCGACCTCGTCGCCGTGCCCGGAGACCCGCTCAAGGATGTCGGCGTCCTTTCCCGGATCGACTTCGTGATGAAGGCGGGCGAAGTCGTTCGCCCGATTCCCCCCGTCTCCTGAAGCGGCCGTGCTGCGCATCGGGTTGACCGGCGGGCTCGCGTCCGGCAAGTCGACAGTTGCCTCGATCCTGGGCGAGCTCGGCGCGGCGGTCATCGACGCGGATCAGATCGTGTCGGATCTCTACGAGCCGGGCGGTCCCGGAGAGTCCGTCGCGCGGGAGCTCTTTGGAAGCGCTGTGGAGGACGAGCGCGGCGCGCTCGACCGCGCGAAGATCGCCCGCATCGTCTTCGGCGATCCGGCGGCGCGCCGGGCTCTCGAAGGCCGCATCCATCCTCTCGTGCGGGAAGAGATCGAAAAGCGTTTCCGGGAGGCCGAGGCCCTCGGCTTCGGCGTCGCCGTCGCGGAAGCGTCGCAGCTCCTCGAAGCGGGATCGGAGGACCGCTACGACCGGGTCCTCCTCGTCGTCGCGCCCGAGGCCGAGCGGATCCGGCGCTGGTCCGAAAAGGGCCGGGACTCCGCCGACGCGCGGCGGCGCATGGCCGGGCAGATTTCCGCGGAAGACGCGCGGCCGCGCGTCACGGACGTGATCGTGAACGACGGCTCGCTCGAAGACCTGAGATCCCGGGTCGAAGAAGTCTTTGGACGCTGGGCGAAGTAGGATCGGAGACATGCTTTCCGCTCCGCGACGGCGACGTACTGCTCCTGGTCGGCACGGCCAAGGGCGCTTTCCTCTTCCGCTCGGATCGTTCCCGCCGTCGCTGGGAGAAGAGCGGCCCGCACTTCCCCGGCCGCTCCGTTTACGCGATGGCGTACGACGGCCGCGAGGGACGGAACCGGATCTGGGCCGCTCCCAAGAGCTTTCACTGGGGCGCGGAGCTCGTCTCGAGCGACGACTTCGGCAAGACGTGGAGCCACCCGGAGACGCCGAGGATCTCCTTCCCGGAAAAGGCAGGGGCTTCGCTCGCGCACGTCTGGCAGATCACGCCGGGCGGCGAGGCCGAGCCCGACCGGCTGTTCTGCGGGGTCGAGCCGTCCGCGCTCTTCGAGTCGCGGGACGCAGGCAAGACGTGGTCCTTGAACGAGGGGCTCTGGAATCATCCTCACCGCGCGCGATGGGCACCGGGAGGCGGCGGCCTCTGCCTCCACACGATCGTGACCGATCCGGCGCGCCCGGAGAGGTTGATGATCGCGACCTCGACGGGCGGCGTCTACCGCAGCGACGACGGCGGCGCGAGCTGGAAGGCACGCAACCGCGGGATCAAGGCCTACTTCCTGAAGGAAAAGGAACCGGAGTTCGGGCAGTGCGTGCACAAGTTCGTCCATCACCCGACGAACCCCGACCGCCTCTTCCTCCAGCACCACTTCGGGCTCTACCGCTCCGATGACGCCGGAGACTCGTGGCGGGCGGCCGCGCGGGGCGTCCCGTCGGACTTCGGGTTCGCGATGGCGATGCACCCGCGAGACGCCGGCACCGTGTACATCGTGCCGCTCCAGTCCGACGAGTTCCGTTGTCCTCCCGAGGGAAAGCTGCGCGTGTACCGCACCCGCGACGGCGCCCGCTCCTGGAAGCCGCTCTCGCGCGGACTTCCACAGAAGGACTCTTTCGACACGGTCCTGCGGGACAGCCTCGCGACGGACGGCGAGGACCCGGCCGGCGTCTACTTCGGAACCCGGAACGGGTGGCTTTACGGGTCGCGCGACGAGGGCGAAACCTGGGAGGTCCTGGCGGAGAACCTCCCGCAGATCTCGTGCGTTCGCGCCGTGACCGTCTCCGGAAGGGCGCGCGCCCGCCGCCCGAAAGCCGCCCCCGCGGCTCGCCGGACCGTCCGGAGGCGCAAGGCCGCCTGATGCCCGTCCGGTTCTTCGTGCCCGGACCGCTCCGCGAATTTGCCGGCGGACGAACGCACGTCGAGGTCGAAGGCTCGCCGCGCACGCTCGCGGACGCGCTCCGGGCGCTCGAAGCCGCCTTTCCCGGCGTCGTGCGGCGGGTCCTCGACGAGCGGGGAGAAGTGCGGCCTCACGTCAACCTCTTCGTCGGCGAGGACTGCGTCCGTTTCGGAGACGGACTGGCGACCCGGCTTCCCGAGGGGTGCGAAATCGCGATCCTCCCCGCCGTCAGCGGCGGCTGAGCTCCGGAAGACCTTCCGTCCGCTCCCGGTTCCCCGCAATCCATGAACGAAACGATCGCCGATTACCTCGCGCACCGCGCCGAACCGGAAGCGGCGCTCGCCCGACAATTCCAGGGAAAGTTCGGGCACGCGCTCGAGATCCCCGCCTACGGGGAGGACGAGACGCTGTTCGACACGCTCGCGTCGGTTCCGGCGGGACCCGAAGGAGACGTGCTCATCGTCGTCGTACTGAACGCGCGCGGCGACTCCCCCGCCTCCGTGCATCGCACGAACGCGGCGGCGCGGGCGAGGCTCGCTTCCTTCGGGTCGGCGAGGAAGGTCGCGTCGGATCCCGACGTTCACGTTTCCGACCATCCCCGCGGAAAACTCCTCGTCATCGACCGGGCGGCGTCCGGCGCGTACCTTCCCGCCGGCCAGGGGGTTGGCCTGGCGCGCAAGATCGGCTGTGATCTCGTTCTCGCCCTGCACGCGGCCGGCCGCGTCGCGTCCCCCTGGATCCACGCGACGGACGCCGACGTGCGGTTGCCCCCCGACTACTTCGGGCAGGTCGCCGCCGTCGACCCGGCGGAGACCGGCGCGGCGATCTACTTCTTCCAGCACCTCTTCCCGGACGACGAGGCGCTCGCGCGGGCCGGGCGCCTCTACGAGATCTCGCTCCGATACGACACGCTCGGGCTGGCGTGGGCGGGGTCGCCCTACGCCTACCAGAACATGGGGTCGTGTCTCGCCATCCCCGCCCCGGCGTACGCAGCCGTCGGTGGATTCCCGATGACGAATGCGATCGAGGACGTCACGATCCTGAACGCGCTCGCGAAAACGGGGCGGATCGAGCGCCTCGGCGGAGCGCCCGTCGGTCTCGACGGGCGGATCTCGAACCGCGTGCCGATCTCCACCGGGCAGGCGCTCGCGGGAATCGTCCGGAAGCGCGGCGCCGCGGACTCCTTCCGCCTTCACCACCCGCTCGCCTTCGCGCACCTCGCCGCGTGGCTGCGCGTGCTCGGCGCCGTCGCCCGGCGCGGACAGGACGTCACCGGTGCCCTCGACGTCCTTCCCCTCGGGAATCCCTTCTTTCGCGCCGACCTCCTCGAGGACGCTCTGCGCGAGGTCGACGCTTTCGACGCCGTCCGGGACGCGGTCCGAGAGCCCGGCGACGAGCGCGCGCGGCTCCAGCGCCTGCACCGGTGGTTCGACGGGTTCCGAACGCGGCAACTGCTCGACTCCCTGCGCGACTCGGGGCTCCCGGCTCTCCCCTGGCTCCAGGCTCTGGCCGAGGCTCCCTTCACCGGGTTGCGGGACGAGACCGAGGAAGACCCTGCCACGCTCGGCGCGAACCTCGCCGCGCAGGAACGCCTCCTATCCGCCGCGCCCGCGGGCGTTCCCGCCATCGAGCCCGAAGCCGCCTGATTCCGGGGCGGGCCACGTTCGGTCCGCCGCTCCCGGGCGGCCTGGCCGACTCACCCGGGCTCGCTTGCAATTTAATTCCTCTGTATGTATAAATATGCACGTGGCGAAGCTGAGGGCAAGTGTTGCAGGGGCGTCGGGATACGCCGGAGGAGAGCTCGTGCGCTGGCTCTCGCGGCATCCCCGCGTCGAGCTCGCGCACCTGACGGCCTTCCGGGAGCAGGGTCGGCCCCTCGCCGACGTCTTCCCCAACCTGCGGGGCTTCGCGACGCAGACACTGAACGGCACGGGCTGGAGGGAGATGGCTTCCGACTCCGACGTCGTCTTCCTCGCGCTCCCCCACGGCGCGGCGATCACGGCGGCTCCGGAGCTCCTCGACGCGGGCGCGCGGGTCGTCGACCTCGGCGCGGACTTCCGGCTGAAGGAACCG
This sequence comes from uncultured Acidobacteriota bacterium, assembly GCA_963832145.1. Lineage (GTDB taxonomy): Bacteria > Acidobacteriota > Thermoanaerobaculia > UBA5066 > Gp7-AA6 > Gp7-AA6. Next base: position 744,779 of record CAWHTA010000002.1, on the reverse strand, counting down.
GCTTCCTACCTTCGCTGGTACGGCGCCGAGCACGGCGCGACGGACCTTCTCGGGGAAGCGGTCTACGGCCTCCCGGAGGCGAACCGCGAAGCCGTGCGGTCCGCGCGGCTCGTCGCGAATCCCGGGTGCTACCCCACCGCGGCGGCGCTCGCTCTCCTCCCGCTCGTCGCGACCGGCCTCGTGCGGGGGCCGGTCATCGTCGACGCGAAGTCGGGCGTCTCGGGAGCGGGACGCAACCCCTCCGCGGGGACCCACTTCTCCGAGGTGAACGAGAACTTCCGCCCCTACAAGCTCGGCGAGCACCGGCACGGGCCGGAGATGGAGCAGACGCTCGCTCTCGCGGGGACTCCCGTGTCGATCTACTTCGCCCCTCACCTCGCTCCGATGACCCGCGGAATCCTCGCGACCTGCTACGCGCCGCTGACGGGCGACCTCGCCGTGGAAGACCTCCTCTCGCTCTACCGCGAGGCGTACCGCGACGAGCCGTTCGTCCGGGTGCTCGAGACCGAGCTCCCCCAGACAAAGGCAACGCTCGGCTCGAACTTCTGCGACATCGCCGTCCGCGTCGACCCGGAGCGCCGACTCGCCGTCGCCGTGGCGGCGATCGACAACCTGGTCAAAGGCGCGGCGGGCCAGGCGATTCAGAACATGAACCTGATGTTCGGTTTTCCGGAGACCGAAGGGCTCTGGACGGCGGGCGTCTATCCATGACCGAGGAGACGAAGACGATGACCACGATGACCCTCGTCGAAACCGAGAAGATCGAAATCGAGCCGGGCAACGCGACGAGCCCGAAGGGATTCCGCGCGGCCGGAGTCCACTGCGGAATCAAGCGCGAAAAGCCGGACCTCGCGCTGCTCGTGTCGGACGTTCCCGCCTCAGTGGCCGGCGTCTTCACGACGAACAAGGTGAAGGCGGCGCCGGTCCGGTACACCCAGGCCGCCGTCGCCCGCGGACGGGCGCAGGCGATCGTCGTCAACAGCGGTAACGCGAACGCCTGCACCGGGGAGCCGGGCCTCGCGGACGCGACCGAGATGGCGAGCCTTTCCGCCGCGGCGCTCGACCTGGACCCGGAGCTCGTTCTCGTTGCGTCAACGGGGGTGATCGGCGTGCCTCTTCCCATGGAGGCGATCCGCGCCGGGATTCCGCTCGCGGCGCGGGCGCTCGGCCCCGACGGCGACGCCGCTGCGGAAGCGATCCGCACGACCGACCGATACCCCAAGACGGCCGCCGTCCGGCTCGAGATCGGGGGCGTCACGGTCACGATCGGCGGCATGGCGAAGGGGGCCGGAATGATCCACCCGAACATGGCCACGACCCTCTGCTTCCTGACGACCGACGCTGCGCTGCCTCCCGCCGTGCTGCGCCTCGCCCTCGCGCGCGCGGTCGCGGACTCCTTCAACTCGATCACCGTCGACGGCGACACGAGCACGAACGACACCGTCCTCCTCCTCGCAAACGGGCGGGCGGGGGGTCCGACGATCACGAACGGCTCGGAGCTCAAGCTCTTCACGGCGGGACTGACGGCCGTGGCCTCGGAGCTCGCGAAGATGGTGGTTCGCGACGGAGAGGGCGCGACGCGGCTCGTCGCGATCGAGGTCTCGGGGGCCGTGTCCGACGTCGAGGCGCACCAGGCGGCCATGACGGTTGCCAACTCCCTCCTCGTCAAGACGGCTCTCCACGGCGGCGAGCCCAACTGGGGAAGGATCCTCGCAGCGCTCGGCCGGTCCGGCGTCGAGATGGCGGAGGAGAAAACCGACGTCCTGTTCGGCGACCTCGAGGTCGTCCACGGCGGCCTCGGAGTCCAGGGAGTCTGGAACGCCGCCGCCGCCGCCCTCGAGGAGAAAGAGATCACGGTGAAGATCCGCCTCGGGATCGGCAGCGGCGCCGCCCGCGTCTGGACGTGCGACCTCTCGGAGGAGTACGTGCGGATCAACGGGAGCTACACGACGTGAGCGGAACGTCGCATGGGATGTCGGCGAACCCCGACGCGATCGGGGCCTCCCTCGCGCAGGCGCTGCGATACGTCGCGGCCTGGCGGGGCAAGACCGTCGTCGTCAAGTTCGGGGGGAGCGCGATCGACTCCGCCGACACCGGAACCGTCCCGGAGGACCTCGTCCTTCTCCAGCAGGCGGGGGTCCGCCCGATCCTCGTCCACGGGGGGGGCCCGGAGATCACGCGCGAGATCGAGCTCTCGGGAAACGCGTCGCGCTTCGTCGACGGCCTCCGCGTCACGGATGCCAAAACGATGGAGGTCGTCGAGCGCGTGCTCGGCGGAACGGTGAACAAGCGGCTCGTCAACCTGATCTCGCGGGCGGGGGGGCGCGCCGTCGGAGTCTCGGGCAAGGACGCCCGGGTGCTTCATGCGCGGCCGCACGAGCGCGCATCCGAACTGGGTTTCGTCGGCGAAGTCGACCGGGTCGAGCCGCGAATCGTGGAGGTGCTCCTCGAGGAGGGGTTCGTTCCCGTGCTTGCTTCACTCGCCATCGGACCGGACGGCCATGCCTACAACGTCAACGCCGACACCGCGGCGGCGGCGCTCGCGGTGGCGGTGCGCGCGGACAAGCTCGTCCTCCTGACCGACGTCGCCGGCATCTATCGCGAGATCGACGGCGGCCGGGAGCTCCTCTCCGAAATCTCCCCGGACGAAGCGCGCCTCCTCGTCCGCAGCGGCGTCGTTTCCCGCGGAATGATCCCGAAAGTCACCGCGGCCCTCGCTGCCGTGGAAGGGGGTGTGCCCTCCGCGCACATCGTCGACGCCGCCACGCCTCACTCCGTTCTCCTCGAGCTCTTCACGCGGTCGGGGATCGGAACCATGATCCACCCGGTCGCCCCCGAGCCGCTCGCGCTCGCCTCGCCCGAATGAGCACGCAAGCGAAGCCCGGCGCAACGGACGCGGTCGTCTCAGAAGCGGACCGCGTGCTCTTCCGCAACTACAAGCGGGCGCCGGTCGCGTTCTCTCACGGCCGCGGCGTCCGGCTCTACGACCTCGAAGGGCGGGAGTACCTCGACTTCATCGGGGGCATCGCCGTTTCGTCTCTCGGCCATGCCCACCCCGCGCTCGTCGCCGCCCTCTCCAAGCAGGCCGCGCGCTACATCCACGTCTCGAACCTGTACCAGATCCCGGAGCAGGTCGAGGCCGCGCGGCGGCTCGTCGACCTCTCCGGCCTCGACCGCGCGTTCTTCTGCAACAGCGGAGCGGAGGCGAACGAAGCGGCCATCAAGCTCGTCCGGAAGCGGGCGAAGGCCGTCAAGGGTCCGGAGTGCCACGAGATCCTCGTCACCGACAACTCGTTCCACGGCCGCACGCTCGGGACCCTGGCCGCGACTGGCAACCCCCGTTATCGAATCGGGTTCGAGCCGCTCCCGGCCGGGTTCCGCTTCGTCCCCTTCGACGACCTCGACGCGATGAAGGCCGCCGTGACCGACGCGACCGCCGCGATTCTCGTCGAGCCCGTTCAGGGCGAGGCCGGCGTGGTCGTGCCCTCCCCCGGCTACCTGGCCGGCCTGCGCGCGATCTGCGACGCCCACGGCCTCCTCCTGGTCCTGGACGAGGTGCAGACGGGCATCGGGCGCACCGGTCGGATGTTCGCCTGGGAGCACACGGGCGTCCGACCGGACGTCCTCACCCTCGCCAAGGGTGTCGCCGGAGGCATGCCCGCGGGCGTCGTGCTCGCGACCGAAGACGCGGCGGCGCACCTCGTTCCCGGCGACCACGGCTCGACCTTCGGAGGCAACGCTCTTGCTTCCGCCGCCATCTGCGCGGTCCTCGACGCGATCGAATCCGAGCACCTGGTCGAGAACGCGCGCGCGATGGGCGCGCGGCTCGCCTCCGGGCTCGAGCGGCTTCGCGCAGCCCATCCGGTGCTCGGCTCGATTCGCGCGGCCGGACTCCTCGTGGCGGCGGAGCTCGACGGCGAGGCGGCGCCGATCGTGGAGGCGTGCCTTGCCCACGGACTTCTCGTCAACGCGGTGCGGCCGAACACGCTGCGGTTCGCGCCCCCCCTGATCGTGTCGCCCGAGGATGTGGACGGCGCCCTCCGGATCCTCGACGAAGTTCTCACCTCGGCGTCCGTTCCCGAGACGGTTGCCGCAACCGACTCTTCGAAGGAGCTCCCGTGAAAGTCCGCAAAGTCGCGCTCGCATACTCCGGAGGGCTCGATACCTCCGTCATCATCCCGTGGCTTCGGGAGACGTACGGCTGCCAGGTCGTCGCAGTCGTCGCCGACGTCGGCCAGGTCGAAGACTTTGCCGCTGTCGAGAAGAAGGCAATCGCATCCGGCGCGATCGAGTGCCGCACCGTCGACGTGAAGGACGCCTTCATCTCCGACTACGTCTTCCCCGCGTTGCGCGCCGCTGCTGTTTACGAGGGGCGCTACCTTCTCGGGACGGCCCTCGCCCGGCCGCTGATCGCCCGCGTGCAGGTCGAGGTCGCCCGCGAGACCGGCTGCGACGCACTCGCCCATGGCTGCACGGGCAAGGGCAACGACCAGGTGCGCTTCGAGCTCACGTACGGCGCGCTCGCGCCGGAGCTCCCGATCATCGCGCCGTGGCGTGAGTGGACGCTCAAGTCGCGCGAGGACGAGATCGCGTACGCAGCGAAGCACGGCATCCCGGTCCCGGTGACCGCCGCGAAGCCCTACTCGATCGACCAGAACCTGTGGCACACGTCCTACGAGGGAGGAATCCTCGAAGATCCCGCGGTCGCGCCGCTCGAGGACATGTACCAGCTCACGACCGATCCCGCGAAGGCGCCGGATTCACCGGCGTTCGTCGAAATCGGTTTCGAACGCGGGATTCCCGTCGCTCTCAACGGGGAACGCCGCCGGCCCGCCGATCTCGTCGGGGCGTTGAACGGCCTCGCGGGTGCCCACGGCGTCGGCAGGATGGACCTCGTCGAGAACCGGCTCGTCGGGATGAAGAGCCGCGGGGTCTACGAGACGCCGGCCGGCACGGTGCTGATGGCGGCGCTGCGCGACCTCGAGTCGCTGACCCTCGACCGCGAGACGCACCACTTCCGCGAAACGATCTCGACGCGCTACGCCGAGCTCGTCTATTACGGCTTGTGGCACTCGCCTCTGCGCGCCGCGTTCGACGCGTTTCTCGAGGAGTCGCACCGGTGGGTGACCGGGACCGTGCGCCTGAAGCTTTTCAAGGGGTACTGCATGGCGGTGGCGCGCACGTCACCTTACTCGCTCTACCGGCATGACCTCGCGACGTTCGGAGAGGACGGCGTCTACGACCAGAAGGACGCGGCGGGCTTCAACAACCTCTGGGGGCTGCCGACTCGCGTCGTCGCCGCGGTGCGGCGCGAGACCGAGGCGTCCACTCTTCCCGTCGCGAGCGAGTGAGGGATCACCCGGGCATGACAACGCCGACACCACCGCCCAAGCTCTGGGGCGGCCGCTTCGAGGGCTCGCTCGATCCGGAGATCCACGCCTTCACGTCTTCGTTCGCGTTCGACCGGCGCCTCGCGCGGCACGACCTTCTCGGAAGCCTCGCGCACGCGCGGATGCTGCGCGAGACGGGCATCCTCTCGGAGGGGGACGGCGCGCAGATCCTCGCCGGCCTCTCCGCGCTTCTCGCCGACGTCGAATCCGGACGGCTGGCCGTCGACGGGAACGACGAGGACGTTCACTCCTGGATCGAGCGGAACCTGGACGAGCGCATCGGACCGAACGCCGGACGGCTCGCAACCGCGCGGAGCCGGAACGACCAGACTTCCACGGCGCTGCGGCTCTTCGTCCGGGAGGAGATCGAACGGGAGGTCGAGGCGCTCGTCCTCCTCGAGGAGGCCTGGCTCGCGGCCGCGAGGGATCACCGCGAGACGTGGATGCCCGGTTACACGCACCTCCAGCGCGGACAGCCGGTCTCGCTCGCGCACCATCTCCTCGCGCACTTCTGGTCGCTGGCGGCGGACCGCCGGCGCTTCGAGACCGCTCACCGATCCGCCGGGGTGTCGCCGCTCGGCGCCGGCGCGCTCGCCGGCTCGCCGCACCCGATCGATCCCCGCCGGTCGGCCGCGCTCCTCGGCTTCGAAGACGTCTTCGTGAACAGCATCCACGCGGTGGCCGACCGGGACTACGCCCTCGAGGCCGCATTCGCGTGCGCCCTGACGGCCGTTCACCTCTCCCGGTGGGCCGAGGAGGTCGTCCTGTGGAGCTCTTCGGAGTTCGGCTTCGTTTCGCTCGCGGACTCCGTGTCCAAGGGGTCGAGCCTCATGCCGCAGAAGAAGAACCCGGAGCCGGCGGAGCTGGTGCGCGGGAAAGCGGGCCGCGTCATCGGAGACCTGACGGCGCTCCTCGTCGTGCTCAAGGGGACGCCGCTCTCCTACGACAGCGACCTCCAGGAGGACAAGGAAGCGATTTTCGACGCGCTCGAGACGGTGCGCGGCTGCCTCGACGCCACGCGTCGAATCTCGGGCGGGTTGACGTTCGATCGCGAGCGGCTCTCGGCGGCGCTCGTCGCCGGGCACTCGACGGCGACCGATCTCGCGGATCACCTCGTCGGAAAGGGCGTCCCGTTCCGCACGGCGCACGAGCAGGCGGGGCGCGCCGTCCGGGAAGCGGACCGCCGCGGCGTCGGGATCGCGGACCTCGACCGGGAGGTCCTCCGGTCCTGTTGCCCCGATGCGGGAGACGATGTCGCCCGCTTCCTGACCGCCGAAAGCTCGGTGCGCTCGCGCCGCTCCCCGGGCGGGCCGGCCCCCGAAGCCGTCGACGCCCAGATCGCGCTCGCGGAGCGGGAGGTCGCAGCCGGGCGCGAGTGGCTCGCGGCCCGGAAAGAGTCCCCCATCTATCGAGCTCACCGCGAGGCGCGGCTCGATGCGAGCGAGATCCGATGAACCGCATGGCGCGGGAGCGGGCAATTCTCGAGATCGTGGCGACCCACCCCGTCGCCACGCAGGGCGAGCTCGCCCGCGAGCTCGGGCGCCGGGGTGCGGCTGTGACGCAGGCAACGGTGTCACGCGACGTGAAGCGTCTCGGCCTCGTGAAGGTCGCGGACCGCGAAGGCGCCTACCGCTACGCGATCTCCAACGGCACGTCCCCCGGCACGCCGTCGTCCGAGGAGAACCTGCGCAACGCGTTCCGGGAGTTCGTCACGGCGGTGGACGCGGGCGAGTCGTTCTTCCTCGTCAAGACCCTGCCGGGGCGCGCGAACGCCGTCGGGATCGCGATCGACGAAGCCCGGCGGCCGGAGCTCGCGGGCACGATCGCGGGCGACGACACGATCCTCGTCCTCGTTCGGAAGGCGCGCGACCGGGAGCGCGCGCGGGGAGAGCTCGCGAAGCTACTCGGTTAGCCGCTCGCTTCCTAGAAGGGGTAGCCGATCGAGAAGAAGAACTGGCCCGTCTCCTTCCGCGTGCCCGCCGGGATCGTTTCGACCACGTTGCCCACCTCGTCGAGGACCTTCACGCTGAAAGGAACGGTACGGGGGTCGAGCGGCCAGCCGTACTCGACGCGCACCGGGCCGATCGGGGTCATGTAGCGGAGCCCGACGCCGATTCCCTGCCGGAGCCCGTCGTCGCCCTCGAGCGAGACGCGGATGTCGGCCGGGTTTTTCCAGACCTGCGCGGCGTCGTAGAAGACGGTCCCGCCGACGTTCCCGAAGATCGGGAAGCGGAACTCGGCATTCACGCCGAGAAAGCCGTTGCCCCCCACGATCCGCGGCCCGGCATCGCAGTCGTAGAGCGCCAGCTCCGGGTGCTCGGCAAGAAGGTCCGGGTAGCTCTCCGCGCAGGATCCGACGCCGTCTTCGGTCCGCGGGAGCGCGCGCGTGTCCGGGTCGACAGTGAGGCCGTAGGTCCCGAGCAGGTCGGTCTCGAACGCGCGATTGGTGGATCGACCGCCCGCGAAGAACCGCTCGGCGATCGGAACCGGCACGCCCTGCTCCTCGCCGTACGAGCTGATGGCTCCGGCCCTCGCCGACACCGCGAACACGCCTCCGCCAAACGGGCGGAAGTAGGCGGCCTGCCCCGAGAGCTTCAGATAGTCGGCGTAGCAGAGCTCCCGGTTCTCCGGGTCCTCCGTGACGGGGCACTGCGCGAGCGGGAACGCGTACTTGGTCGCGCCCGTCAGGTAATAGCCGCGGTGCGGGTCGATGACATCGTCGCGCCGGTCGTAGAAGAGGTTCGGACCGATCGCGGACTGAAGGATGGGCCGGTCGAACTTGCTGAACTCCCGCTCGATCGTGGAGAGGTCTCTCTCCGCGTTGACGGGCTCGATCCGCTGGTACTCGTAACGCAGCCCGACGCGCAGGTAGTTGCCGAAGAGGCGCGAAGACTCGAGCACGGTTCCGAGACGCTCGATGTCGATCTTCTGGATCGGCTCGCGCGTGAAGAAGACGAGCAGGGTCAACGGAATGTCTCGGTTGAAGAGGAACGGCTCGCGAAACGTCGCGATCACCCGCCCGCGCGATGAGAGCGGCGCGTACTGGAGCTCGAGAGAAGCGGACCGCATCGTGCCGAACAGGTTGTTGTAGGAGACGCCGACGATTCCGAAGGGGTCGTGCCGGTTCTCGAGGGCGTCCGGCGCGTACTGGTAACCGAGACCGTAGAGCAGCGACAGCGGGCGGCCCTCGCGAACCTCGATGTCGACGGTGCGCACCTGGGTCGCCGGATCGGCCGGCTGGGGCGAGAGCTCGACGCGGCGGAAAACCCCCGTCCGCGTGAGGTTCCTCTGCGTCGACAGGACCTCCTGCTCGGAGAAGGGGTCCCCCTCGTCCCAGCTGACGAGCCGCGTGATCCGATCGGTGCTCGTCCGGGTGTTACCGCGGACGATCGTCTTCCCGAAGAAGGACCGCATCCCCTCCTCGACGGTGTAGACGACGTTCGCCGCCGTGCCGTCGGGCGAGATCGTCCAGTCGTCCTTGACGGCCGCCTCGCGCCAGCCGCGGTTGCGGTACTCATTCTGCAGCGAAAAGGAGTCCTGGCGCACTTCGTTCGGGTTGAACGGTTCCCCGGTCTCCACGACGAGGATCTTCTCGATCTCGTCCGCCGAGAGGTGCTCCGCTCCCTCGACCTTCCGCGTGGCGACGATCGCCCGCGGTCCCTCGGTGACGGCGATGTTCACGATCAAGCGGTCCGGCCGCGAGCCCTCCGTGACTTTCGGGTCCTCGACCTCCGCGCTGACCCAGCCCCGCGTCTGGTAGTAGCCGAGGATGGCGTCCAGGTCGTCCTCGAGGTCCTTGTCCACGAGCCGGCCCGGCCGGATGAGGGGAAGCCCCTTCTTCTGCGTCACCATGAGCTCGCGGAGCTTGTCGTCGGGGACCTGCTCGTTCCCTGCGATCTCGATCTGCTCCACCGCGTACTTGCGCCCCTCGTCCACGGTGATGGAGACGGTGAGGACCTCCGGCGCCTCCGACATCGCGTACTCGACGGTGGCGCGGTATCGCCCCTTGCGCTGCAGTCCGCGTTTCTTGTTCTCGACGTACTGGAGGATGAGGTCCTCGTCGAAGATCTGGCCCTGGAGGAGATCGAACACCTCGCGCCGCACCCGTCGCTCCTTGATCCCCTTCGTCTGAAAGACGACCCTGGGCCCGACCGAGATCCGGTACACGGGGATCACGCGGCCGTCGTCGTCCGGCTGGGCGGCTATCAGCTCCACGTTTCCGCGGAGGTACCGCTCCTTCCGGAGGAACTTCGTCATGCGCTCCGCGTCCGCGCGGGCCCGCGTCTCGCGGTAGCGATCTCCCGGGTCGAGGCGCGCCTTCTTCAGGAGCTGGTCGCGGGTGAAGGGTTTTGTCTCCCCGTCGAACAGCGGCGGGGCCGTCTTGGCCGGCTTTCCCGCCTCGATGTGGTAGATGACTTCGGCGTCGAAGGTCGTCCGGTCGAAGAAGACTTCGGGCTGCACCGTTGAGGTCACGTAGCCCTCCGCGTCGAGGCGGCGCTTCAGAGCCTCGGCGCCCTCCTCGAGCTCCTCCGCCTGAAAGACCGCGCCCTCCGCCAGCGTCACGACCCGACGCATGTCCTCCTTCGGCACCGAGACGCCGTCGTCGAATCGGAGGGGGTTGACGCGATAGGCCCGAAAGAGGTGGATCGTCACGTCGACCCCCGCCGCCGCCGGCGTGGCCTCGATGCGCACGTCGGAGAATCGACGGGTCGCAAAGAGGTGGCGGATCGTGGCACCCGTGCCCTCCTCCGTGAGGGCCTGTCCCGGCTTGATCGAGACGAGCCGGGTCACCTCGTCTTTGTCGACCGGGCCGTCGGACGTGTACCCCACCGACTGGACGATCCGGCCGAAAAGCGGGGGCAGCTCCGCGGCGGGAGCCTGGGCGAGGACGCGCCCCGCCGCGAGGAGGAGAAGCGCGGCCGCGAGAGCGAGCGGTGCGGGTCTTCGCGCGGTCAAAACCGCTGCCGCCGCCGGACGTTGATCGAGTAGACCCCGTTCTCGTCGCGCAACGCCTGCAGCGTGATGAACTGAGTGACCCGCCACTCGAGCTGCACGACTGGTTCCTTGTCGGAGTTGAGCGACTGCGAGTAAGTGGCCGAGAGCTCGGGGGTGATCTGCTTTCCGACAGTCGAGCGGATGTCGGTGAGCTGGCTCCCGGTGAAAACGGGGTCGATCTGGAAGCGATCGAGGCGAAAGAGACGCTGCGTCCCGCGTGTCAACGTGCCGGCGACAGCCCCGGCCACCATGCCGGCGCCCGCCGAGACGATTCCCTGGCCGGCGTCCCCTCCCGCCGTCCGCTGCCCGGGCTCGGCGCCGGTCAGGAGCAGGCCGATGACCGCGTCGTCGGAGAGGGGCGGGTCGGAAGTGAACGTGGACTGGATCCGGGGCCACGTGCCGACGAGGCTGACGATGAGGTCGTAGCCCTTGACCTCGGCGCGGGCGCGGAGGTCGATGATCGGCGCGATCCGCGCGGTGTTCGCGAACGTGACCGTGCCGGCCTCGATCTCGTATTGGACGTCGCGGAACGTGATTCGCCCGCCCTCGTCGAGGAGGATCTGCCCGAGCACGATCGGCTGCGCGACGGTGCCGCGCGCAACCAGGTCGACCTCCGCGGTGAGCCGCGCGACGTTGTTGCGGACCTCGAGCGCCGCCGCGGAGACGATCCGCACTTCGAGCGCGGTCTCCTCCTTCCATGGCTCCCTCGCGGCGATCGCGCCGCTCGGCCGGCTCCTCTCGAGGAGATCCGCGAGGGTAACCTCGAAGTCGCGCGAGTAAGTCCCACGCAGGAGCGTGACCTCGCCGCGCACGATGTTGCTCCCCGGAACTCCCGTCGCGACGAGGTCCGCATCCACGACGAGGCGCATGTCTTCGGGATACCGCATGGCGACGTGACGGGCCTGGATCGTGAGCCGGAAGTTCACGAGCTTGAGCCCCTGCAGATTGACGCTGCCGGCGGCGAGGAGATCGCCTCCCCCGACCCGTGCGCGAAGCCCGTCCACCTGTACCCGCGATCCGTGAAACGAGATGACCCCGTCGATGTCGTCGACGATCTGAGTCAGACCGGTCAGCCGGTACTTTCCGTTCTCGACTCTAAGTGTTCCCGAGAGGTCGGGCGCCTGGAAGGTCCCGCCGGCGGAGAGGTCGAGGACGAGGCGCCCGGTCAGCACCGTGCCGGGAACGGCGAGGGCCACGAGCGACGCGTCGATCGGCCCGGCCACGGCGAGGGAGAGGGCGTGCTCGGCTCCGAGGTCCACCGAGCCGCTCACTTTCAGGTCGGTGCCCTCCCCCGTCGCGTGAAATTCGTCGAAGGTGAGCCGCCGCTCGCGCAGCGCGATCCGCACGTCTCCGGACGTGCGGAGGATGCCGGGACGATCCGGAAAGTCGAGCCGCGCCTCGGTCACCGTGAACTCGCCGGAGAGAAACGCCTTTTCGTCGGCGGGGAGCGTCAGGACGCCGCGCAGCGCCAGCGCGCCCCCCCGGCCCGGCTCGAGCGTGAACGGCGTGAAGAGAAGGAGAGCCGCGAGGTCGCGCGCGTCGAGCGAGACGTTGACCTTCGCGCCCGGCTCGAGGAGATTCCCCTCCGCCGAGAGCGTCCACCTCTCGGGCACCGATATACCGCCCGTGAGCGCACCCTGAACCATTTTCACGTCGAGGCGCGGCTCGCTGCCCTCGGGCAGCTTGTGCCCGAAGAGCGACGCTTCGGAGAGGGTCGCGGTCGCGGTCAGGTTCGGCCGCGCGATCTCCCCGTCTCCGGCGACCTGAAAGGAAAGCTTGCCGGAGACGTCTTCGGACACTTCGGCGAGTGCGGTCACCGCTCCGATCGGAATCCCATCCGCCGCGAAGCGCGCTTGAAACGTTTTTTGTTCGAGAGCGATCGAGCCCGAGCCCGCGACGACCCCGCCGTCGATTTCCGCTCGGACGTCGTCGAGCCGGAACGTTCCGGGCGAGAAGAGAAGCTTTCCGGTGACGAGCGGCACGCGCTGACCCCAGATCACGGCGTCCCGAACCGTCACCGGGCCGCCCCCGGAGAGCGCGGCAGCGTTGCCCACGACCGGGAAGCTCCCGGACACGCGCCCCTCCACCGGATAGTCGAGGTCGAGGTACTCGAGGAGTCGCGACATCGGATACTCGCGCGCCGCGATCTGGACGTCGAGCTTCGGCTGGCCCCGCGCCTCGCGGTATCGAACGGTCCCTTCGAGGGAGAAGCTCGCCTCTCCGTCGTAGGCGCGCAGCGGACGAAACTCGAACGCGCCGTCCCGCACGTCGGCGGTCCCGCGCACGCTGCCGAACTGCACGCCGGCGTACCGCGTCTCTTCCGCCGAGAACTGCACGGTGGCGACCGGATCCGCCCACTCCCCTTCGAGATGACCGTTCGCTTCCCCGGTGCCCCCGAGACCGAGCGGCTCGGGCTGCCCGCCGGTGGCCGCGACCAGGTTCTGGTAGAGGTGATCCACCTCGGTCAGGTCCCGCGAGGTGAGCTCGAAGTCGAAGTCCGGAGCCCACCGGCCGATCCGGACGCCGCCGATCAGCTCCACCGTCGTCTGCGGGAAGCGGAGCGTCACGCCTTCGAAGCCGATCCTTCCGTCCACGATGGAGAGCGGGCCGCCTCCGCCCGTCGGCAGGCCGTAACGCCCGCGAACGATCGACGAGGCCGGGCCCGGCCGGAGGTCGAGCGAGCCGCCGCCGTTCGCGTGCTCGATCCCGGCCTCCTCCGCGAACCGGAGCGCGACCACGAGGTCCGCCGCGGCCGAGAAGCCGATGCCCGGCAGGTCGAGGTCTCCGAAGAACCGCTCGAGCGAGAGCCCCTTCCCTTCGAGCGCGATCGTGAAGTTGCGCGGCTTCTCGACGAGACTCGCGATGCGAACGACCCCCTGTGCGTCGCCCCCCGCGTAGCGTCCCCTCTCGATCCGCGCGACGAGCTCCTCGGGGCGCGCATCCACGATGAATTCGACGTCCTCGAGAAGGAACCCCTTCGCATCGATGCTCGGGGAGATCACCCTTCCCGCGATGCGGAAGTCTCCCCCGGCGGGGATGTCGCCCCGCGCGACGATCCGCGCGTCCCCGGCGAAGCCGAGGTTCGAGTGAAAGATCCGCTCGACCTCCGTGATCGAGACGTCGCCCGACACGGCGAAAGTCGTCTTCGACCCGGCGCCGCCCGTTTCGATCGCGCCGGTCGCGGACAGGCGGCCGAAGGATCCCGCGAGTCGGAGCGACTCGAAAACGATCCCGCGCCCCGGCTCCATGTGGAAGCGGGTCGAGAGATCCGACACGATTGGCTCCGCGGAGGGAAGGCCGAGCGTCATCTTCCGGGCCGTCAGAGCCCCGGTGTAGTGATCCTCGCCGATGGAAGCGAGGTTCCCGTTGAAGTCTTCGAGCGCGACGTCGACAGCGACCTTGTCGCCGTCGAGCGCGAAGATCCCCTGCTGGAGGACGACCTCACCCACGCGGAACTTGAGCCCGCCACCCTTCTTCGCCGGCTGATTGATTCCCGGCGGCAGGTTCCACGTCCCGTCGGGGAACTGCACGAGCGAGACCCTCGGCCGAAGGGCCCGGATCCTTCCGACCCGCAGCTCGCCGCCGGTCAGCGAGATGCCGCCCCCGATCGAGAGCTCCTCCGCCTCCAGGAACGGCTCGGGCCCGAGGCGGGGATCGTTCCCGATCCGCACGTCGGCAAGCCGGATCGCCGGCGGCAGCACCCGGAAGTCGACCTGCCGGAACGTGACCGGGCGCCCGAGCGCCTCGGAGAGGCGCGTCTGCGAAACGCCCTGAAAGAGGTTCTGGAAGCGCTCCGAGTTCCAGACCGCGTAGGAGGCGAGAACGAGGAAAACGACGACGACGAGGAAGAGCCGGAGCGGCGAGAGGTGGAGCGCGGAGTGGAGGTGTGCTTCCTCCGGAGGCTGTGTTTTCTTTCCGCTCAAGCTCAGATTCCCCAGTTCAGTTTTTCGGCCAGGTTTCGGAAATGGTCGGCCTCCGGAGGCCGCAGGAGGGTTACCGGCGACGCTCCCCTCCGCACCTCGACCGATCGGTCGGGCCCGATCGCGAGACCCTCCTGGCCGTCAATCGTCAGGTAGACGCCGCCCGGCTCGCGCGGGGCGTCGAGGATCCTCACGCTGATGACCGTGTCCGCCGGAACGACGAGGGGCCGCTGCGACAGGGTGTGGGGACAGATGGGGGTGACGACCACCGCGGGCAGCTGCGGATGGAGGATCGGGCCCCCGGCCGAGAGGTTGTAGGCGGTCGATCCCGTCGGCGTCGAGACGATGACTCCGTCCGCGCGGAACTCCGCCACCTTGTGCCCGTCGAGGTCGACGCGAAACGTCGAGATCCTCGCGAGGGCGTGCCTGTTCAGGACGGCGTCGTTCAGGGCGCGGAATCGCGCCCGTCGCTCGCCTCCCGAGACGAAGACGCGGAGACGAAGCCGCCGGTCTTCCCGGAACTCGCCGGCGAGCACCTCGTCGAGCCGCGTCAGGGCCTCCGAGCGCGACAGGCCCGCCAGGAAGCCGAGCACACCGACGTTGATCCCGAGGACGGGAGTCGACGTGGGGGCGGAGCGCGCGATGGAGAGGAGCGTGCCGTCTCCCCCGACGACGATCACGAGGTCGACACTGCGGGCGAGTCGGTCCCGCGAGACTCCCTCCCGCCCGCCGAGGGCCGCCGCGCTGTCGGAGTCGAAATGGACCTCGAGGCCCCTCTTCTGGAGCGCCTGGTCGAGGGAGGCGGCGAGGGCGAGGGCCGGCTTCGACGTGCACTTGCATGCGAGCCCCACCCGCCGAAACCGACCGGCCGGCGGGCGACCCGAGCGACGCCTGCCGGGCGACCCCTTCATCCTGCTCACTTTAATCGAAAGCCGATCAGAAACTCCTCGTTGCCGTGCGCCCCGCGAATGGGAGACGGAATCGATCCGATCGGCTCGAGACCCGAGTCCCGGCCGTAGCCCTCGACCGACTGGAGCACGCGCTGCCGGACCGCCTCCGATCGCACGATGCCGCCCTTGCCGACTTCCGCGCGGCCCGCTTCGAACTGCGGTTTCACGAGGACGACGACAGCGCCCGTCTTCTCCACGAGCGGAACGACTGCCGGCAGGATGAGGCGGGTCGAGATGAAGGAAACGTCGATCGCGGCGAGGCGAACGCGCTCGGGAACGTCCTCCCGCCGACAGGGCGCGCGCGTTGACCTTCTCGCGGACGACGACGCGCGGGTCGGCTCGAAGCTTCGAATCGAGCTGGCCGTGGCCGACGTCCACGGCGTAAACCTTCGCCGCGCCGCGTTGCAGGAAACAGTCGGTGAACCCGCCGGTGGATGCGCCGACGTCCAGGCACACGGCGCCCGCCGGGTCGAGGCCGAAGGCGTCGAGCGCGGCCGCAAGCTTCAACCCGCCGCGCGAGACGTAGGGGTGCGGAGGTCCGGCGACAGTGATCTCCGCCGACTCGTCCACGGGGGTACCGGCCTTGTCCACCCGGCGGCCGTCGACGGACACCGCTCCCGAGAGGATGAGCGCCTGCGCCTTCTCGCGGGTCGGCGCGAGCCCGCGCGCGAACAGGATGCGGTCGAGCCGGTTGCGCGCCACGCGTCAGGGGAACGTCAGGAGAACCTTCAGAGAGCCCTCCGGTCGCGCCGCGCGGGCGAACGCCTCCGGCGCGCGCTCGATGCCGAAGCGGTGGGTCACGAGGTCCGCGACGCGCACCCGCCCGGAAGCAATCGCGGCGAGCGCTTCCCGCATGTCTTCGGGCCCGCAGGAGTACGACGGGACGATCGCGATCTCGTGGAAGTAGAGGTCGTGCGGGGAGACCGACAGGCGTTCTTCGGGGGACGCCATGGTGAACGCGAGGAGTGTCCCGCCCGGCGCGACCGCCGCGAGCGCGCCCTCGATCACCTCCGCCTTTCCCGGGCCGACGAAGATGAAGTCGAACTTCGCCGAGCCGTCGATCGGAGCGCGGGAAACGTCGATGGTTTCCGTCGCGCCGCTCTCCACCGCGAGCGCCAGGCGCGAGGGGACCCGGTCCGCCCCGGCGATGCGCGAGGCGCCCGCCGCCTTCGCGAGACGGATCGCGAGCTGACCCGTCGCTCCGAGCCCGACCGCGAGGAGCGATCGCGAGGGCGCGTACGCTCCCCGGCGGAAGGCCTTGACGACCGTCGCGAGCGGCTCGACGAAGGTCGCTTCCTCGTCGGTGACGGCCGGAGGAGTCCTCCACGAGTCGCGCGCGAGATTTCCCGCCGGCACCCGGATGAATTCCGCCATCCCGCCCGGATCGAGCGCGGAAGCTCGCCACTCCGCGCAGTGGACGGGACGGCCGTTGCGGCACTCCTCGCACCGTCCGCACGGCGCGTGGTGGTGCGGGACGATCCGGTCGCCGACGGCGAAGTTCTCGACGCCGCTCCCCACTTCCACGACTTCGCCGGCGACCTCGTGGCCGAGAATCGAGCCGGCCTTGCGGCGAACGTACCAGTCGAGGAGGTCGGATCCGCAGATTCCCACCGCGCGTGCGCTTCGACGAGCGCTTCGCCCGGCCCGATGCGGGGAACGGGCGCTTCGATGACCGCGACGGTTCCGTCGGCGGCGACGCGGACCGCTTTCATCGCGAGAGACCGATCACGGTCGCACCGCGTACCGGATTCCCTCGCGCCTTTGCTGCGCCTCGAGGAATCGCGGAAGGTCCGAGAGCGAGCCGTGCTCGGTCAGAAGGGGCGCGGGGTCGATCTCCCGCGCGGTCAGAATCCGGAGCGCTTCCCGCGCATCCGCCGGAGTGGAGTGGAACGAACCGACGAGCGAGATCTCGGAGTAGTGCAGGCGCTCGGCTGCCCACGCGACCTCGGTCCCGGGCGCACAGCCGCCGAAGAGAAGGACCTTCCCCCCGGGCGCCACGAGGTCCGGCAGCCGCCGCCACACGTCGGGATCGCCCGTGCAGTCGACCGCCATCGTCGCGGCGCCCCGGGCGGCGCCCGCAATGTCGTCGTCCCCTTTGCGAGCGAGGTCGAGAACCTCCGCGCCGTACCCGCGCGCGATCGCGAGCCGCGACGCGCCTCCGCGCGCGGCGACGACGACCGGCACGCCGCGGGCGCGGGCCGTCGCGGCCCACAGGAGCCCGAGCGCGCCCGCTCCGTAGACGAGGAGCGTTCCCTCCCCGGGCGCGAGGCGGTCCCACCCGTGCAGCACGGAGGCGAGCGGATCGAGGAACGCCGCGATTTCGTCCGGCACCCCGGTCGGCACCGGGTGGAGGTTCGTCGCGACGACGGCGGCGGGGACGCGGAGCATTTCCGCGAACGCGCCCCATGTCCGGTCGCCATGCGCCTTCGGACACAGGTTCGGCATCCCCGCGCGGCACTCCCGGCACTCGCCACACGGACCCGAGATCCCGGCAACGACGCGGTCTCCGACCCGGAAGCCTTCGACGCCTTCGCCGACCTCCGCGACCTCCCCGCACGCTTCGTGTCCCATCGTGACGGGCAGCGCGATCCTCGGATGGCCGCGCGAGAGGAGCTTGAGATCGGTTCCGCAGGTGAGGGCCGCGCGCACCCGCAGGACGACCTCCCCGCGCCGCGGTCGCGGGGCGGGCAGGTCCCGCTCCTCGAAGGCGCCGATGGCGGTCTGGACGAACGCGCGCATCGGGCCGACTCAGGCCCGACGCTCGCCGACGAACCGCGCGAGATCGGGAAGCCGGCCGCCCCCGCCCGGGAGCGTGCGCGCCGCTTCGACGGCTTCCTCGACCTTCT
Source organism: uncultured Acidobacteriota bacterium (assembly GCA_963832145.1). Classification (GTDB taxonomy): domain Bacteria; phylum Acidobacteriota; class Thermoanaerobaculia; order UBA5066; family Gp7-AA6; genus Gp7-AA6. The sequence continues at coordinate 726,678 of CAWHTA010000002.1, read as the reverse complement.
CGGCGAGCCACGCGCGCGAGCGGGCGATCCCCCACACCGCCGGGAACGTGAGCTTGTTCGCGGCGAAGTCGGACCCGGCACGCTTTCCGAGCGTCGCGGCGTCCGCCTCGACGTCGAGCAGGTCGTCCTTGATCTGAAAGGCGAGGCCGAGGGCGCGGCCGTACGTATCGACCTTCGCGAGTACGTCGTCGGGTGCGAAGGCGAGGAGCGCTCCGGCCGCGAGCGCGGCACGGAAGAGCCGCCCCGTCTTCGCCTCGTGAATCGTGAGGAGGCGCTCACCCGAACGGCTCTGCGTGCGCTCGGCCTCGAGGTCCGCGACCTGGCCTCCGATCATCCCGCCGCTTCCGATCGCGTCCGTGACCAGGGCGAGCGCGCGCAGCTTGGCGGAAGCGAAACGTTCTCCGGCCGGATGGCGCGCGAGCACGGCGAGGCCGAGGGTCAGCAGCGCATCGCCCGCGAGGATCGCGATCGCCTCGCCGAAGACGACGTGGCTCGTGGGCGACCCGCGCCGCAGCGGTGCGTCGTCCATCGCCGGCAGGTCGTCGTGAACGAGCGAGTAGGTGTGAAGCAGCTCGAACCCGCACGCGGGCGCGAGGGCGATCTCCGAGGGGGCGCCCAGGGCTTCGGCCGCCGCGATGCAGAGGATCGGCCGGAGGCGCTTGCCGCCCGCGAAGAGGCTGTGCCGGATCGCGCGATGCACCGTGTCCGGCCAGCTCGACTCTGCGGGCACGAGTCGTTCGAGCTCCGAGTCGATTTCCTCGCGGCGCTCGGCGAGGTAGGAGGCAATCGGGTCAGCTGTCGTCGTCGGAGCCCTCGGCCGGCGCGAGCCCGGTCTCGAACGGGACCGTCTTCCACTCCTCGCCCGACTCCTTGAGGACGAGCTCGACGGACTTCTGGACCTCTTTCAGCTTCGCGTCGCAGAAACGCGCGAGCGTCATGCCCTCCTGGAAGAGCTCGAACTGCTTCTCGAGGCCGAGTTCGTCGGACTCGATTTCCGAGACGATCGCCTCGAGCCGCTCCATCGCCTCCTCGAAGCTCCTCTCCTTCTTTGCGGGACGCGCGGTCACGTTTCCTCCTCCGGGTCCGAAAACAGCGGACCGAATCCGGACGCGGACACCGGCTTCTGCCGCGGCACCGGAATCCCGCGGACGATCGCCGCGATCTCGCCTTCGTGGAGGCGGACGCGGATCCGTTCGCCCGGGAGGACGGCGTTCGCCGAGAGGAGCGGCGCCTTCGCCCCTTCGCGGTACGCGACGGCGTACCCACGGGCGAGGATCGCGAACGGATTTACGAGGCCGAGCTTCTCGGTGCACTCGCGCAGCTTCTCGAACCGCCTCTCGAACGCGCGCGTGAGCCGGTTCTCGAGCTCGCGCCGGCGATTCCCGGCCGCGTCCCGCTTGCGGGCGAGCTCCGCGACCCTCGGGAAAGCGGCGAGCACGCCGACGGCTCTTCCAAGGCGCGCGGCGTCCCGGACCGGACGCCCCTCGAGCGCATCCTTCAGGGCGCCCAGGCTCTGCGCCACCCGCTCCTGGTTCTCGCGCAGGCGGTACCGGAACCGGAGCAGCCCTTCCGCGCGCGTCGTCTGAGAAAGTTGGGCGCGCACGAGCGTGAGCCTCGACTTCACCGCGCGCTCGATCCGGTTCCGCCACCCGTCGGCGCGGCGCGCGAGCTCCGTCTTCTTTTCCGCCACGAGCTCGGCCGCAGCGGAAGGGGTCGCCGCGCGAAGGTCTGCGACGAGATCGGAGATCGTGACGTCGGTCTCGTGGCCGACGGCGGAGATCGTGGGGATCCGGGAGGCCGCGAGCGCCCGGGCGACGCGCTCGTCGTTAAACGGCGCGAGGTCCTCCGGAGAGCCGCCGCCGCGCGTGACGATCAGCACGTCGAACCCGCCCCGCCGGTTGAAAGCGCGGATCCCGTCGGCGATCTCGAGCGCGGCGCCGGCGCCCTGGACGCGTGCGGGATAGATCGTGACGGCGAGGCCGTCGTGCCGCCGCCGCAGCACGTTCACGATGTCGCGGATCGCGGCGCCGTCCGGCGACGTCACGACGGCGACGGATTGCGGAAGGAGCGGAATGCGGCGCTTGCGCGCCGGATCGAAGAGGCCTTCCGCGGCGAGGCGGGCCTTCAACTGCTCGAACGCGAGCTGCAGGGCCCCCGCACCGACGGGCTCGATCTGGTAGGCCTTGATCTGGAACTTCCCCTGCGGCGCCCAGAGGTCGAGCGAGCCGCGCACGACGACCTCGAGCCCCGGCTCGACCTTGAATGGGATCCGCTCGCGATCGGAGGCGAAGATGATTGCGTTCAGGCAGCCGGTCCGATCCTTCAGCGCGAAATAGCCGTGGCCCCCGCGAACCTCCCAGCGGCTGATCTCTCCGGCGACAGCGACGTCCCGCCAGGACTGGCGCAGGCTTCCTCCCACCTCGGCAAGGAGCTCCGAGACGGTGTAGGGGCGCGGCGGCGCCGCGGCGGGAACGGGACGCGGAAACACTCGGCTCACGATTGTACCCGGCGGCAGAACGGCAGGGCGAGAAGCGGAAGCGTCGCCATCAACACTTCCTTGTCGCCGAAGTTGTACTCGAACAGACCGGCGATCGAGAGCGCGGTCACTGAGAGAAATGATGACGCGGCAACGAGTCCTTGACCGCGCAGGGTCTGACCCCCTCCGGGGGTCAGATCCACATTTCTTTCTCGACTTGGCCTCTCAACTGCGTTTCCGTGACCCCCGGCGGGGGTCAGATCCACATTTCTTTCTCGCCTCGCCCGATACAGTCCTTTCCGGTCCGCGCGGATCGACCGCACCGTCCGCGCGAAGAAGACCGCGAGGAGCGCCAGGTAGGCCGCGGCAGCGAAGACTCCGCTCGCGGCCGCGATCTGAAGAACGTTGTTGTGGAGGTGGGGTACCCGCCACCGCGGAGCGTCGGAGTCCCGGTAGATCGTGTAGTACGGCTTGACGAGCTCGGGGCCCAGGCCGAACACCGGCCGGTCCGCGATCATCCGACCGCCGGCGCGGGCCATCGCGATGCGGTCGCGGTTCGTCGTTTCCGTCGGGTCGACAATCGACGCGGCGCGGTCGCGGACGTCCGGCGGGCTCAAGTAGAAGATCGCGACGAGCACGGGGACGAAGAGCAGAAGGATGCGGGGCCGGGCGAGGGCAAGGTAGAGAAAGACGGCGCCGACCGTCGCCACGTACGCCCCCCGGGTGAGCGTCAGGACCATCGCCGTGAAGGGCACGACGGAGAGAAGTCCCAACCATCGCTCCCACCCTCTCCCTGCGAAGAGGAATCCGAGGAGTACGCAACCGGCCATCATCGTGAGCCCGGAGAGCGTCATGTAGTGCGAGAGCGGCCCGCGGATCCGGTTCTGGAGGTCGGCGCCGCCCGACGCGAGCCCGAGGACGCCGAGGACGGCCAGGGCCACTCCGCTCGCCGCGGATGCGAAGAGGAGAGCGCGGGCGCGTGACTCCGTCCCGACGAGGTCGAGGGTGATCGGGACGAGGAGGAAGAGCGTCAACCCCGGAAGCGCGCGCAGGCTGGCCCTCGGGTCGAGCGAGAACGCAACCGAGAGGATTACCAGAAGCGCGAAAACGCCGGCGAGGACGGAAAGGGGGTGGGAAAACGCGCCGCGGAACCTCTCTTCCCTCCACCCGGTCGCGATCCATCCCGCCGCGAGCAGCCCGAAGAGCGCGTAACCGAGGGAGATCTGCGAGGAGAGAAGCGCGAAGAGAACGAGAAGGGGAAAGAGCGACTTGCGGATCAAACCCGATCGTCTACGTCTGGCGTCTTACGCCTCGCGTCGGACGCGGGCGGAGCCGGGGAGCGCCTCGTCGATGAGCATGACCGGGATGTCGGAGACGATCGGGTAGACGAGGTCCGCGTCCTTCGAGTACAGCCCCTGCGTCACGACGGGCTCCTCGTCGCGGAACTTCTCGCGGTACTTGTCGACGAGCGCTCGCCGCGTCCCTTCGTCGAGGTCGACGAGCTCGAGCGCGCCCCGGGTCTTGGGACAGACGAGAATGGCGAGGAGCTCGGGGTCGACGGACACGTCTGAAGTGTAGCCTAGCGCCTGGCTGTTACCCTTTGACTGTCATGAAGCGGTTCCTGATCCTGGTTGGCCTGGTGATTCTGCCTCTGGCGGCCCGGGGCGAGCCTGCCGTGCGCTTTCTCGTTACGAGCAGCCCTTGTGCCTTTGGCGCACTCTGCCCCGACACGCCGCCGCCACTCCCGACGACGGCCGTCTCGGGGGCGGAATTCGGGATCTACGTTGCGGCAGTCGATGCAGCCCTCGGACCCGACACGGACTACTCCGGCACGCTGATTTTCTCGAGCTCGGATCCTCTTGCGACTCTTCCCGCGGGTTACACCTTCGTCCCGGCCGACCGCGGCACCAAGGGGTTCTCGGTCGTCCTTCGAACTCTTGGAGACCAGGTGATCACCGTCTCGGATTCCGGGAAGAAGCTGATTCCAGGAACCCTCGTGATGACGGTGCTGCCCGGGCAGGTACCGAACTCGATTCCGACGCTCTCGCTCGAGCTTCGCATCGCACTCGCCTTGATTCTGGCCGCGGTGGGTGCCCGGATTCTCCTGAGAAGCTGACCCGAACCATGCGCATCCTCCACCTCGTCGCGGGCGAGAAGTGGACCGGCGCCGCGGCCGTCGCCTTCGACCAGACGGCCGCGCTCGTCGCGGCCGGGGTCGAGACCCAGTTCGGGTTTCCGCGGGACAGCCCCCTTGCCGCGCGACTCCTTCCGCTCGGATGGGCGCGGCCGATTCTCTCCCCGGCCCGCGATCGGTTGCGCTTCTCCCGGGACGTGCGGGAGCTCAAACGGACGATCGACCGCGAGCTCTTCGACGTGGTCCACTGCCACTCCTCGCACGATCACTACACGGCGGTAGCGGCCCGCCGTTCCGGCTCCCCTCTCGTGGTGCGCACGATTCACAACATCGACCACGCCCGCGGCGATCCGCTCACCCGGTGGCTCTTCCGGCGGACGGACGCGTTCGCCTTCGCCAATCGGGCGGTCGCCGAGAAGTTCGGCGGGGACGGACCCGTCCAGCCGCCGGTTGTCGACGCGGACCGCTATGCGCCCGGAGTCAAGCCGATCGAGCGTCTCCGTTCGCTCGGCGTTCCCGACGGGGCCCTCGTCGTCGGAACGGTTGGCAAAATCGCGGCCGGGCGCGGGCACCGCGAAACGATCGAGGCGGCCGCGGCGATTCCGTCCGTCGTCCTGCTCCACGTCGGCAAGGGAGAGCTGCGACCCGAGCTCGAGGCCCGCGCCGCCGCGCTCGGGGCGGCGCAGCGCAATGTCTGGACCGGATACGCCGACGAGGACCTGCCCGAGCTCTACCGCGCGATGGACGTCTTCCTGTTCCCCGCCTCCGGCTCGGAGCAGGGGCAGCGCGCGCTCCTGGAGGCGATGGCCTCGGCAGTGCCGGTCATCGCGCTCGACGTGCCGGGAGTGCGGGACCTCGTCACGGACGGGCGCGAGGGTTTCGTCGTCACCGCGGCCTCCGACTTCGTGGAGGCGCTCGAACGTTTGCGAAACGAACCGGCGCTGCGGGCAGAGATGGGCCAACTCGGCCGCGCGCGCGCGCATGAGTTCGGCGCGGCGCCGTTTGCCGCCGCGGCCCGCGAGTTCTACGCGCGGCTGCTCGAGAGAAAGTCGAGCACCTCGCGAGCGTGGGACGCGACCGAGACCGTGGGGTAGGCGGCGAGGATCTTCGCTTTCCCGTCCGGTTCCCAGCCGATCACGTAGGAGATGCGCCGCGCGGACCGCGCTTCCGCCGTGTCAGCGGCTCCGTACGCGAGCCCGCAAACGCGCTCCGCGTCCGACAGGAGGGGGAAGGGAAAGCCCTCCTTGCGCACGAACTTCGCGATCGCGGGCACCGAGTCGAACGAGACCCCGAGGATCTGCGCGTTCGCATCCTCGAACTCCCTGGCGAGAGCGCGGAACCCGCGCCCCTCGATCGTTCACCCGGGGGTGTTTGCCGCCGGATAGAACCAGAGGACGACCGGGTGTCCACGAAACTCCGACAGGCTCCGGACGGTCCCCGTGTGGTCGGGCAGCGAGAACTCCGGCGCGTCGTCGCCCGGCGAGAGCGGAAGCGGACCCGACTTCTTTCCGAACACGTTCACTCCGCGGCCTTCGCCGCGCCTCCCTGCCAAGTCTCTTCCGAATCGTCGAAAGCCGGAAGCTCGAACTTCCAGCCGTTCTTGTCGAACCGCCGCCACTCCCAGAGCTTCGCCCACTTCAGAAACACACCGTAAGCCTGCAGCATGCAGAGGACGAGACCGTGGCGGCCGTCCAGGAAGCCCGCCTGGAAGACGTACATCCGGATGAACCGCCACATCGGGCGGAAAAAGAGCTCGACCGCTCCGACGCGCTTCCCCTTGCGGTACGCGTCGGCCGCTCCCCACTCGGCGTACCGGTGGAGCTTTTCGAGGTACTGGCCCAGCGAGCGGAACGTGTAGTGGAGGAGTGCATTCTGAAGGATCGGAGCCTCGCCCTCCGGCTGAATGTCCGCGTGGACCCGCCGTTTCGGATACCGCGCCGCGCCGCGACGAAGGAGGCGGACGACCTTGTCGGTAGACCATCCCGAGTGCCGGATCAGCCGGTCGAGAAAGAGGTTCCGCCGGCGGATCGAGTAGTTGTTTGCCTTCGGACCCTGCTCGAGAAGGTCGCCGATCTCGCTCGCGAGCCCCGGCGTGACGCGCTCGTCCGCGTCGACGATGAGGATCCACGGGTGAACTGTCTGGTCCATCGCCCAGTTCTTCTGGGCTGCCGAGCCGAAGTATTGCCGCTGGAGGATTCTCACGCCGGGAACCTTGCGCGCGAGATCGAGGGTCGCGTCGGTCGAGAAGGAGTCCACGAGGAGGACCTCGTCGGCGAACGAGACGCTCTCGAGGCAGTCCTTGATGTTGATTGCTTCATTGAAAGACGTGACGATGGCCGAAAGCTTCTCGCGGGGCATTTCCTAATTTTCAACCCGAGGCTCTTGCCCCGCTCTGTCATCCCGAGCGAAGCGAGGGATCTGGGCCCAGATTCCTCGGCCTGCGGCCTCGGAATGACAAGACATCTTTACTCCACCTTCACGTGGATCCGCTCGATCGCGGTGGCGCGTCCGGTTTCCTCGTCGACCTCGACGAGCGCGCCGGACAACCGGATGTCCTTCTTCGCCGTCTCGAACGACTTGGGGGTCTGGGCGAGGAACTTCTCGATCACGCGTTCGCGGGCGAACCCGATCACGCCCTCGTACGCTCCGGTCATGCCGACGTCCGTCTGGTAGGCGGTCCCTCCCGGCCGCACGGTCTCGTCCGCCGTGGCGACGTGGGTGTGGGTCCCGAGCACGGCGGAGACGCGGCCGTCCAGGTACCAGCCCATCGCCACCTTTTCCGACGTCGCCTCGGCGTGAAAGTCGACGATCACGACCTTCACCTCGGAAAGGCGGGCGAGCTCGTCGTCCGCGACGCGGAACGGCGAGTCGGCGTGTGCGGGCATGAAGACCTGACCCTGCAGGTTCATCACGCCGACCGGGACACCGGAGGCCGTCGGCTGCACCGTGACTCCGCGCCCCGGATTTCCGGGCGGGTAGTTCGCCGGACGAAGCAGCCGGTCCGACGAATTCAGGGAGTCGTAGATCTCCCTCTTGTCCCAGATGTGGTTTCCCGAAGAGAAGACGTCGATCGGCAGCCTGGAGAGCTCCGCGAACAGCTCCACGGTGAGCCCGAATCCTCCCGCCGCGTTCTCGATGTTCACGATCGTGAAGTCGACCTTGCGCCTGTCGATGAGCGGAAGGAGGCCGCGCTCGAGCGCCCGGCGGCCCGGAGAGCCGACGACGTCGCCGATGAAGAGGATGTTCAACGCGCGTTCCGCGTCAACGCGCGTACTCGACGGATCTCGTCTCCCGGATGACCGTCACCTTGATCTGACCGGGATACTGGAGCTCCGCCTCGATCTTCTTGGCGATGTCCCGTGACAGCCAGAGGGCCTCGTCGTCGGTGACGCGGTTCGCCTCGACGATGATGCGCAGCTCCCTTCCCGCCTGGATCGCGAACGCCTTCTGGACTCCCTTGAACCCGTCCGCGATGTGCTCGAGCTTCTCGAGGCGCTTGACGTAAGTCTCGAGGATCTCGCGCCGCGCGCCGGGGCGCGCCGCAGAGAGAGCGTCGGCGCCGTTGACGAGCACCGCCTCGAGCGATCGCGGCTCGTAGTCGCCGTGGTGGCACTCCATCGCGTGAATGACGTCGTCGTTCTCGCCGAACTTCTTCAACACCTCGCGGCCGAGCTCGAGGTGGGTGCCTTCCATCTCCCGGTCGATCGCCTTGCCGATGTCGTGAAGGAGTCCCGCCCGCTTCGCGACCTCCGTCCGGGCTCCGAGCTCCCCCGCCATGCTCGTCGCGAGCCACGCGACTTCCTTGGAGTGCTGGAGGACGTTCTGGCCGTACGACGTCCGGTACTTCAGCCGACCGAGGAGCTTGATGAGCTCGGGATGGAGGTCCGGGATCGAGAACTCGAGCGCGGTCGCCTCCCCTTCGTGCCGGATCTTCTCCCAGAGCTCCGACCGCACCTTCTCGACGACTTCTTCGATCCGCGCGGGGTGGATTCGCCCGTCGATGACGAGCTTTTCCAGGGCGAGCCTCGCGACCTCCCGCCGGATCGGCTCGAACGCGCTGATCACGATCGCTTCGGGGGTGTCGTCGATGATCAGGTCGACTCCCGTCGCGGCTTCCAGGGCCCGGATGTTGCGGCCCTCACGCCCGATGATGCGGCCCTTGAGGTCGTCCGAGGGAAGCTCGACGACCGAGACCGTCGCCTCTACCACCGTATCGGAAGCGAGCCGCTGGATCGCCATTCCGATGTGGTGGCGGGCCTTCTGGGTCGCCTGCTCCGTCGCCTCCTCCTCGATCCGCCGCATGAGACCCGAGGCCTCGACCCGCGCCTCGTTCTCGATCGATCGGATGAGGTCGCGCTTGGCGTCGGCGGCTGTCAGTCCCGAGATCTGCTCCAGCCGGCGCTGCTGTTCCTCGATCAGCTGGAGCGCGTCGGCGTGCGCCTTTTCGACCCCCTTCTGGGCGTCGGCGAGGCCCCGCTCCTTGCGGGCGAACTCCTCGTCCCGCTTCTCCTGCTGGGCGAGCTTGCGATCGAGGTTCTCCTCCTTCTGGGTGACCCGCTTCTCGAGAGCGGCCACTTCCTGCCGGCGGGCCTGGATGGTCTTGTCGAACTCCACCTGGGCGGCGAGGACCCTCTCCTTCGCCTCGATGGACGCCTCGCGCAGCCTCGCCTCCCCGGCCCGGGTGGCCTCCGCCAGGGCGCGGTCGGCGTCCTCGCGGATCGCCGCGCGCTCGCGTTTGACCTGACTCCGGAGGAGAAAGTACGCGAGCAAAGCGAACGCGACCGCCATGATCGCCATAGCGATCGAGATCGCGATTGATGTGTTCATTTCGGCTCCCCAAAACCTCGGGGGCCGAAGCCGGGGCGCGGCTACACGACTGGCTGGAAGCGACTCTTCCGACGGGGCTTCGGGGCCGGGGACACCGTTTTAGCCTTCAACAGGGCCGCTCATTTCATTCGTGTTCCCCGAGAGACTCGGGGTTGCCGACGCCTCGCCTTCAGGCGCCCAGGGCGTCGTCCAGTTTTCGAATCAGGCGCTCCGCGCGGGCCCGAAAGTCCGTCGGCTCACCACTTCGACGTTTCTCCGACTGATAAAGATCGTCCGTGATGTTCAATGCAGCCAGGATGGCAATTTTGGTCGTGTCGACGGTGGCTGTCCTTTCGGCCACTTCCTTCATACGCGAGTCCACGAGACGCGCGAGGTCGTGGATGTAGGTGCTGTCGCCTTCGGCCCGGACGTTGTAGGTCTGACCGAAAATCTCGACCTGTGTCACGCTACCCCGCTTCTCCACGCGATGGCCTCGTGGCTCCTTTCAAACGGGCTGAGTGTAGTTTCTAGCCCCCAGCGGAGTCAATGATTTAGGAGCCGACCGAGGGGTCGCCTACCCCTTTTTCGCGTCCGCGGCCTCCAGGGTCGCGATCAGCTTTTCGAGGCGCTCCCGGACCGCTTCCTGCTCGCGTTCGAGCTTCTCGACGGCGCCGCGGGAATCCGAGGCGTCCTTCTCGGCCCTCCGCGCGTTCGCGAGTTCGGCCTTCAGCTTTTCGACGGTCCCGCGAGAATCCGCCGCTTCCTTTTCCGCCCGGCGCGCGCTGGCGAGGTCCGCCTTCAGCTTGTCGTTCTCGCGATCGAGCGTGCCGAGACGCTCGAGCAGCTTCTCGATCTTGCGGTCGAGCGCGTCGAAAACTTTCGTCGTGTCCATGAGGGAAAGCTATCAGCTATCCGCCGTCACTCTCCGCCCCGAACTGCGTTCGGAGTGCGGAGGCGAGCCGGTCCCGTTCCGAGTTGACCTCTTCCTGCTCGAGCGTGCGCTCCGCGGAACGGAACGTGAGGCGAACGGTCGTCTTCACTCGTCCCTGGGAAACGCCAGGTCCCGTGTAGCGGTCGAAGAGCCGCAACGACTCGAGGTTCGCGAGCCCGAGTCCGCGAGCGAACTGATCCACGCTCTCCCACGCGATCGCGGCCGGCAGCGAGATCGAGAGGTCGGCAACGACAGGCGGAAAGAGCGAGAAAGGCCGGAAGCGCACAGCCCTCGTCTCGCGGGGAATCGCGTCGACGAGGATTTCCCCCGCCGAGACGCCATCCGGGAGCCGGCGCTTCTCGCGCTCCGTCCTCCCGACGACCCCGATGACCCCGAGGAGAACGCCCTCTTTGGTTTCGCACCGCGCCGCCGCGCCCGCGACGAACGCCGGCGCAGCGAAGACCTTCCAGGCGAGATCCTCGGCCGGCACCCACCGCTCGAGGAGGCGCTCGAACAGGCCTTTCGCGTCATGGAAATCCGTGGCGCGCGAATCCGCCGGCGCGCTCCAGTGCGGCCGGGCCTCGCCCCCGAGCGCGAAGGCGAAGCGCCGCGACTCGAAGGTCTCGGGCTGCGAGGGATCTCCGTCCCGGCCGAACGCGCGTCCAACCTCAAAGAGCGCCACCTCGCGGGCGCCGTGCCGGAAATTGCGCGAAGACGCGTCCAGGATCGCCGGGAGCAGCGTCGCCCGCAGGTGGCTCCTGGAAGCGTCCACCGGATTGGCGAGCGTGAGCGGTTCGCGGGCGATCCCGGTCGCCTCGAGCCAGGGGGCGAACGCGGACTCGTCGCTTTCCCGATCAGCGAATGGATAGGAGTACGTCTCGTGGAGGCCCGCCGACACCGCGCGGTCACTCAGCGCGTCTTCGATGATCCGGCGCGGCTCGAGATGCCCGCCCGCCCCCGCGGTGGCGGGAAGCCGCGACGGGAGTCGGTCGTAACCCCACACCCGCAGCACTTCCTCGACGAGGTCCTCTTCGATCGAGACGTCCGGGCGGTACGACGGCACCTCGGCCGTCAGGCGGCGGGCGCTTCTCTTCGCGATCGAGAACCCAAGCCGGGCGAGCGCCTCCGCCGCGAAGTCGAGGTCGAGACGGGGATCGCCCGCGAGCATTCGCAGCCGGTCGAGCCGCAGGACGACCTTCCGCCGGGGCAACGCCGAGCCGCGGGCGTCGATGAGTCCGGGGGCGAGAGTGCCGCCGGCCGCTTCGAGCAGGAGCCGCGCGGCGAGGTCGAGCGCCGCGGGGATCATCTCCGGGTCGGCGCCGCGCTCGAACCGGTGCGACGCGTCCGTATGCATTCCGAGGCGGCGCGACGTCCGGCGGACCGCGACGGGGTCCCACCACGCCGCTTCGAGGAGGACGTTCTTCGTCGCCGGCGTCACCGCGGTATCGAGACCCCCCATGATCCCGGCAAGGGAAATCGCGCGCTGCCCGTCGGCGACGACGATGTCGGACGGCTCGAGCGCGCGCTCCACTCCGTCGAGCGTGACGAGCTTCTCTCCCCGCTTCGCCTTGCGGACGACGATGCGTCCGCCCGCCAGCTTGTCGAGGTCGAACGCGTGAAGGGGCTGGCCGAGGTCCCAGAGCCCGTAGTTCGTCGCGTCCACCGCCGCGTCGATCGACTTCGCTCCGATCGCGGCGAGGCGGGCGCGCACGTTCGGGGAAGAGGGCGCAGTTCGCGATCCCGCGAACGACGCGCGCGCCGAACCGCCGGCAGAGCCGCGGGACCGCGATCTCGACGGACGCCAGCTCTTCGACCGGAGGACCGCTCGCCGAAAGCTCCGGCCCGGCGCCCGTATCGCGGAAGGGGATCCCCGCCATGGCGGCGAGCTCGCGCGCGAGACCCCGATGGCTCATCGCGTCCGGACGGTTCGGGGTGATCTCGACGTCGAGAACGACGCTTTCGCCCTCGCCCTCCGCGGACTCGACCGGCAGTCCCGCGCTGTCGAGCAGCTTCCGAACCCCGTTCGTCCCGCCGGCGTCCGCGATCGCGACGCGGTCTCCGATCCACTCGAGCGCGAACTTCATGAGAGCGGCGCGAACTGGGAGAGGAACCTCTCCTCCCCGTCGAAGAGCAGGCGGAGGTCCGGAAACTCGTAGAGCATCATCGCGACGCGATCGAGCCCCAGTCCGAACGCGAATCCGCTGAACTCTTCGGGGTCGATCCCGCAGGCTTCGAGGACGCGCGGATGGACTTCGCCGGCCCCGGCGAGCTCGACCCATCCCGAGCCCTTGCACGTGCGGCAGCCAGCGCCCTTGCAGAAAATGCAGCTCACGTGCACGTCGGCGCCCGGTTCGACGAACGGGAAGAACGTGGGGATGATCCGGGAGCGGGTCCCCGGTCCGAAGAGCGCCTCGAAAAAGGCCTCGACGGTCCCCTTCAGGTCCGCCATCGAGATCCCCCGGTCGACGACGAGCGCTTCGACCTGGTGAAAGACGGGTTGGTGGGTGGCATCCACCGATTCGTTTCGGTACACGCGGCCGGGCGAGATGATCTTGATCGGAGCCCCGCGTTTCTTCATCTCCCGGATCTGGACGGGCGACGTGTGGGTGCGCAGAAGTAGGGGCGACGGCGCCTTGCGGTCGAGGAAGAGAGTGTCCTGCGCGTCCCGCGCGGGGTGCTCCGGCGGGAAGTTGAGCGCCTCGAAATTGTGGGCGTCGTTTTCGATCTCGGGCCCGTCGGCGATCGAGTAACCCATCCGGAGGAAGATTTCCTCCACCCTCCGCCGAACGATCGTGACCGGGTGGAGAGAACCGGCGCGCACACGGCGCCCCGGCAGGGTCACGTCGACAGCGGCGGCCCTTTCGCTCTTCTCCGCTTCGCCGCGCGCGAGGAGGTCGCCCAGGCGCGCGACGGCCTCTTCGATCTCCCGCTTGGCGGCGTTCGCACGAGCGCCGTACGAGGCGCGGTCCGCCGCGGGAATCTCGCGCATCCGCGCGAACAGCGCCGGGACGAGACCCTTCTCCCGCCCGAGATAGCGCCCCTTCAGCGCTTCGAACTCCGAGCGCGAGGAGACTCCGCCGGCCGTCTCCTCATGGAAGTCGGCGACCAGCTTCGAGATTGTGTGGTCGGCGGGGCCGGGACCGGGCTCCGCGGTCACGCGCCGCCGAGCGCCTGCTTCGCCACCCCGACGAGATGACGGAACGCCGTCGGATCGGTCACCGCCAGATCGGCGAGCATCTTGCGGTTGATATCGTTCCCTGCCTTCTTCAACCCGTCCATCAGCCGGCTGTACGAGATCTCGTTCTCCCGCGCCGCCGCGTTGATCCGGACGATCCAGAGGCCACGGAAGTCACGCTTCCGCGCCTTCCGGTCGCGGTAGGCATACAGGAGCGACTTCTCGACCTGGAGCTTCGCCATCCGGTACGACTTCGATTTCGTGCCGTAGTAGCCCTTGGCCAGCGCGAGCGTTTTCGCCCGGCGGTTCTTTCTCTTCGGTCCTCTCTTGACGCGAGGCATCTGAATCCTCCTGCCCTTCTCCTGTCATTCCGAGGCCCGACGGGCCGAGGAATCTCAATCAACGTCGAGATCCCGTCTCCGCGCTCGGGATGACAGAAAGGGACGGTCTTACGCGTATGGCAGCATTTCCTTGACGCGCTTGTGGTCCGATTTGGAAACGGTCGTCGACTGAGCGAGACCGCGCTTCCGGCCCGGCGCCTTCTTGGTCAGGATGTGGCTCTTGTTGGCCTTGGCGCGTTTGAACTTTCCGGTCGCGGTCTTCCGGAAGCGTTTCGCGGCGCCGCGGTGCGTTTTGATCTTCGGCATGGTGACTCCGTTCGGGAGCTAAGCCTTTGCGGCCTTCTCGTGCACCTTCACGGGCGCGAGAATCTGGTAGAGACGGTTGCCGAGCATCTCGGAGCGCGACTCCGCGACGGCCTTTCCCGTGAGGTCCACGAGAAGGCGGTCGAGGACTTTCTGGCCGTTCTCGCGCCGGGCCATCTCGCGGCCCCGGAACTGAACGGTCGCCTTGACCTTGTCGCCGTGCGCGAGGAACTTCAGGATGTTCTTGATCTTGAAGTCGTAGTCGTGGTCGTCGATGTTCGGTCGGAATTTCACTTCTTTTACCTGTGTCGTCTTCTGTTTCTTCTTCGAGTCCTGCTGTTTCTTCTTCTGCTGGTAGATGAACTTTCCGAAGTTCATGATCCGGCAGACGGGAGGGTTCGCGGTCGGCGCGATCTCCACGAGATCGAGACTGGCCTCCCGCGCCTTCTGGAGAGCGTCGGCCATCGCAACCACGCCGAGCGGCTCCCCGTCTTCTCCGATGAGACGGACTTCCTTCCACCGGATCTGGTCGTTGATTCGAATCGATTTCTTATCGATCTTTCACCTCCGTCGTGAGCTCACCGCTCCTTGCATCGATCGCGCGCCGAGCAATGCTGAGAAACTCTTCCACACTCATGGTTCCGGCGTCACCGCCGTGCCGCAGCCGGACCGAGACGGCGCCGGACGAGGCTTCCTTCTCACCGACGACGAGCATCGCCGGGACCTTGGCGAGCTCCGCCTTGCGGATCCGCGCGCCGAGCTTCTCGTTCCGCTCGTCGATCTCGACGCGCAGCCCGGCGGCCGCCAGCTGGCGCTCGGTCGCGCGGGCGGCGTCGGCGAAACGATCGGACACGGGGAGCACGACGGCCTGCACGGGAGCGAGCCAGAACGGGAAGTTGCCGGCGGTGTGCTCGATCAGGATCCCGAGAAACCGCTCGACCGATCCCAGGATCGCGCGGTGGAGCACGACGGGCCGGTGGGCCTTGCCGTCCTCGCCGATGTAAGTCAGGTCGAAGCTCTCGGGCTGCGCCGAGTCGTACTGCATCGTGCCGAGCTGCCATGGCCGGCCGATCGCGTCCTTCACGCGGAAGTCGATCTTCGGGCCGTAGAAGTTCCCGTCGCCCGGCGTGAGCTCGTAGGGCCGGCCGATCGCCTTCAGCGCGGACTCGAGGGCCTGCTCCGAGCGGTCCCAGTTTTCGTCCGATCCCATCCGGCTCGGCGGCCGGAGGCCGACCGAGATTTCCACGTCGTCGAACCCGAAGGTCGAGTAGACCGAGTCGAGGAACTGGACGAACGCGAGGATCTCCGACTCCACCTGGTCGGCCGCAACGTAGATGTGCCCGTCGTCCTGCGAGAACGTCCGGACGCGCGTCAGACCCGCCGTCACTCCCGAGCGCTCGTAGCGGTGGAGCCGGCCGAAGTCCGCGAAGCGGACCGGCAGGTCGCGGTACGACCAGTGACTCTCCTTGAAGAGGAGGTGGTGTCCCGGGCAGTTCATGGGCTTGACGCCGAACTCCCTCTCGTCGATCTCCGTGAAGTACATGTTCTCGCGGTAGTTGTCGTAGTGCCCCGAAATGCGGAACAGGTCCGCGTCGAAGATCTGCGGGGTGACGACCTCGTCGTATCCGCGGCGCGCGTACTCCGCACGAAGGTAGGCGAGCAGCCCGTTGTAGAGGGCCGCGCCCTTCGGCAGGAAGAAAGGCGACGCGGGCGCCAGCTGGTGAAAGGTGACGAGTTCGAGCTCGCGCCCGAGCTTCCTGTGGTCGCGCGCCTTCGCGTCCTCGAGCCTCTGAAGGTAGGCGTCGAGCTCCTTCTGGGTGAGGAACGAGGCCCCGTAGATGCGCTGGAGCATCGGGTTCTTCTCGTCCCCCTTCCAGTAGGCGCCGGCCGAGTGCGTGAGCTTGAAAACGCCGAGGCGGCCCGTCGAGGCGACGTGCGGGCCGCGGCAGAGGTCGATGAACTCGCCCTGCCGGTAGCAGGAGACCCGCTCTCCCTCCGGGAGCTCGCGCGCGATCTGGACTTTCAGGGGGTCGTTCTGGCCCTCGAAGATCGCGATGGCCTCGTCGACCGGCATCTCGCTGCGCTCGATGGGAAGGTCCTCCGCGATGATCCGGCGCATCTCCGCTTCGATCTTCTCGAGGTCGTCGGGGGTGAAGGGCCGCGCCGGGAGGAAGTCGTAGTAGTAGCCGTTCTCGATCGGCGGGCCGATCCCGATCTGCACTTCGGGGAACAGCCGCTTGACCGCCTGAGCCGTCAGGTGCGCCGTCGAGTGACGGTAGATCGGAACGACGTCGGGCGACTTCCAGGTGAGGATCTCGATCGATCCGTCCGACTCGAGCCTCGTGACGAGGTCCACGATGCGGCCGTCGACTTTTCCGGCGACGGCGTCTTTGGCCAGCCGCGGGCCGATCCGCTCCGCGACTTCGCGGACGGACGTCCCCGACGGGACCTCGAGGGAGGCCCCGTTCGGCAGCCGAATCGTCACGTTTTTCGCCAGCGCTTCCATGTTCTCCCGATTCCGAAACTTTTCTGGTCCCAAAAAATCAAAAACGCGGGTCACCCCGCGTCGTTCCGAACTTCTCTGGTAGGCGCTAACGGGATCGAACCGTTGACCTCTACCGTGTGAAGGTAGCGCTCTCCCAGCTGAGCTAAGCGCCTTCGCCTCGAAGAGTTGGTAGGCTCGAGCGGATTTGAACCGCTGACCCCTACCGTGTCAAGGTAGTGCTCTCCCCCTGAGCTACGAGCCTGTGCTTCCCGACCGTTTCCGGAGCGGGGGGCTACCGGCCGGAAGCCCGCGGGGGCTTTTCTACCCGGCCATCGTCCCTGATTGAGAAAGAGCTCTCCGACCTGACCCGAAGGACGGGGGAATCTAACAGAGTCGGAAGGGCGGCGCAAATCCGGCAGTGGAATCCGTCCGCGGCCCCGATCCCGTATCATCTGAGCAATCCATGCCCTCTCCACTCCGAGCGTCTCTCTCGTCGCTCGTGCGCCGCTGGACCTCCCTCCGCGAGGAACGCGCGGAGACCGCCGCCGCCCGGCGGTTCTGGAGCTCCGAGGGCACACGCGAGGCCGAGGACCACTACTGGGGGGCCCAGCCACTCGTCCGCCGGACCATCAACCGGCGGGTGACCGGAGACCCCAATCGGTGGCCGATGGAGTGGTTCTCGGAGGCGTACGCGCGTCCGCCCTTCCCGCTCGGGCTCTCGGTCGGGTGCGGGGCGGGTCTCCTCGAGCGCGACGTGCTCTCGAAGGGGATCTGCGACCGGATGGAAGGGATCGACTTTTCCGAGGACGCGATCGGCGAGGCGAGGTTCGCCTCCGAGGAGGCCCACCTCTCCGACCGCCTGGACTACCGGGTCGAGGACATCAACGCCCTGAAGCTCCCGCACGCCCGGTACGACATCGTGTTCTTCCACGGATCGCTCCACCACATCCGCCAGATCGAGCGGGTGCTCGTCGAAGTGCGCCAGTCCCTGAAGCCCGGCGGCGTCGTCTACCTGGACGAGTACATGGGCCCGTCTCGCTCCGACTGGACGGACGAAGAGTGGGGCTTCGCGCGGAGCGCGTTCGACTCGCTGCCCGAGGAGCTCAAGAACCGCCCGGAGCTCATGATCCCGCTTCCGCTCGACGACCCGTCCGAATCGATCCGGTCGAGCGCGATCCGGCCGATCCTCGCGCGCCACTTCGAGATCGCCGAAGAGCGGCCCTACGGCGGCAACATCCTCTGGTTCATCTTCCCCTGCCTCGACATGGAGCGGCTGCGCGGCGACTCGACGGGGGCGCTCTCCCGCCTGATCGCGCTCGAGGACCACCTGCTCGAGCGGGGCTGGGTCGACTCCTACTTTCGCGTGATCATCGCGAGGAAGCGATGACGAGGGAAGCTCTCAGCCTTCAGCTGTCAGCTTTCAGCTCCCGGGGGCTCTCGGGCTCGGCTGATCGCTGATAGCTGACAGCCGATAGCTCGGCACTTGTCCCGCCGCCTCGGACTCGCCACCCTCCTCGTCTTCGACCTCGTCCTCTTCGCTCCGCTCCTCGCGCGCGGCCGCGTCCTTTCCTCGCACGAGTTCGTTCGCGCGCACCACCCCTGGCGCGCGACCGACCGCGGCGTGCTTCGCGTCGAGAACCCCCTGCTCGCCGACCCCGCCGCGGCGGGCGAGACCACGCTCGTTCGATACCGCGACTTCCCCCGCGGCTTCTTCTGGAACCCGTGGATCTCGTCGGGATCGATCGGGCCGTTCCACCTCGCGCAGGGATTCCTCTCGCCGTTCGTCGTTTTCCCCTCGATCACCCTGCCGGAAGCGTGGATCGAGTCCGGAATCCTCTTCCTGAAGTTCAACTTCGCCTACCTCGCGGCGTGGCTCTTCCTGAGGGGACGCGGGTTTTCGGACCTCGCCGCCGCCGCGGGCGCCGCCGCCTGGGCGTTCTCGACCGGTCAGACGGTGTGGGGCCTCTGGATGCAGACCTCCGTCTCGGTCACGTATCCCCTGCTTCTCGCGGCGGTCGACCGCTCCTTCGGAGAGGAGCGTCCGGCTCGGTCGATCGCGTTTGCCGCGGCCGCCTTCCTCCTCTGCCTCGCCGGCGGCTTTCCGCACTGGATTCTCTACGGCGCGTTCGCCGGAGCGCTCTACTTCGTTTTTCGCGCGGTGCGGGAGCGCGGGGCAGCGCCAAAGGCGTTTCTGCGCCTCTCCCTCGCCGCGGGAATCGCGATCGCGATCCTCCTCCCATCGATCCTCGCGTCGGCGCGCTTCGTGGAAGCGTCCGGGTACCAGCAGGTTCGGAAGGGCATGGGCGCCGCGTTCGCGCTGCCCCTCCGGCACCTCCGCCTCTATCTCCTGCCGGACTACCAGGGCAACACGCGGCGCGGGGACTATCGCGGGGTCGGCTGGATCCCGGGCGACAACTACGTCGAGACCGCGGCGGGCGTCGGGCTCGTCGCGGGCGGGCTCGCGGCGATCGGGCTCTTTTCGCGGAAGCGGCGGACCCTCGCGGCGTGGGCATCCGTTCTCGCCGCCGCCGTCGCAATCCCGCTCTACGGCGGCGGCTCGATTCTCCGGCTGGTGGGATCGGTCCCCTTCCTCGACAACGCGCTCTTCGCGCGGTCGAAGATCCTGATCGTGCTCGCCATCGCCGTTCTCGCGGCGTGCGGCGCCGAGCTGCTCGAGCGTTTCGCGGCGGGAAGCGGCCTCCGCGGGGTCGCCCTCCGGACCGCGCCGTTCCTGATCGCGGTCCCGATGGCGTTTCACGCTCTCGACTTTCACTCCGTGGCGAAACCCTCCGACGCGGTCTTCACGACCACGCCCGGCATCGCGCGGCTGCAGGAGGCCGATCGATCGTCCCCGAGCCGGTTCGCGGCGGCCGGATGGACGCTCCTCCCGAACGTGTCCGAGGTCTTCGGCCTCGAGGACGCCCGCGGGCACCTGCTCCACGACGCCGCGTACCGCCGGCTCCTCTCCGCCGCGGATCCCAACGCGTTCGGAAGGTACGGGACCTATCTGGTCTTCAACCCGCGGTCGCTCGATCCGGCTTCGCCGGTCCTCGACCTCCTGAACGTGAAGACGCTCGCGGCGCCCCCCGGCTCCGCGCACCCGACGGGGCGGAACATCGAGCGGCTCGATGCCGCCGCGATGGAGCCGTCCGGAGCGGGCCGCCCGGACCCGGACCCGCGCCGATTCCCGAAGATTTTCGACGGGGACGACCTCACCCTTTTCGCCCGCCCGAGCGCGTTTCCGCGGTTCTGGCTCGTCACCCGCGCGCTTCCCGGAGGGATCGAGGAGGTGCGAACGGCGGACCGCGCGACGCTCGCGACGGGAGTTTTCGTGGCGCCGGAGATCGCGCGGCGTCTGGCGCCGGCCGAGAGGTCGCGGGGCTCGGGCGGCTCGCTGCGCGTCGTGGCGTTCGAGCCGGAGCGCTTCGTGCTCGAGACCGAAACTCCGCTCGACTCGCTCCTCGTCTCCTCCCACAAGCGCTTCGGCCCCTACTGGCGCTTCTCGCTGGACGGGCGGCGCGCCGAAGGCTTCACGGCAAACGGGATCTTTTTCGGCATCGAGCTTCCGCCCGGGCGGCACCGGGTGGAGGGGAGGTTCGCGATCCCGCGCAGGGAACTGTTGATTTCCGGTGTAGGTTTGGTCGCGTTTGCGGCGCTCATCGTGAGAGCCATCAGCCGTCAGCCATTAGCTATCAGCGGACGGCTGAAAGCTGATCGCTGACAGCTGAAAGCTTCCTCCATGAAGCTCGTCATACAGATTCCGGCGTTCAACGAAGAGGAGCTCCTCCCGAAAGCCCTCGCGGTCCTCGACCACAACGTGGCCGGGTTCGACGAGGTCGAGATCCTCGTTATCGACGACGGCTCGACCGACCGCACCTCGGAGGTCGCGCGCTCGAACGGCGCCGACCGTGTCGTTCGGCTACCCGCCCACCGCGGGCTCGCCGCGGCCTTTTCCGTGGGCCTCGAAGAGGCGCTCCGGATGGGGGCGGACGTCATCGTGAACTTCGACGCCGACCTCCAGTACGACCCCGCGGACATCCCCGCCTTGGTCGAGCCCGTTCTCGCCGGGCGCGCGGACCTCGTCATCGGCGACCGCGCCGCGGGAAAGCTCGCCCACTTCTCGGCCGGCAAGAGGCTTCTCCAGCGGGTCGGCAGCTGGGTCGTGCGCCAGGCGTCCGGACTGGAGGTCCCCGACGCCGCCTCCGGGTTCCGCGCCCTCTCGCGCGAGGCGGCGCGGCGCGTGAACGTGTTTTCGCGGATGACCTACACGCTGGAGACGTTGATCCAAGCGGGATCGAAGGACCTCCGGGTCGCCTCGGTGCCCGTCGCTGCGCGTCCCACGGCGCGGCGCTCGCGGCTCTTCGCGTCGGCGGGCAAGTACGTCCTCGTGCAGGGCGCCAACGTCCTGCGCATCACGGCTCTCTACAAGCCGCTCAAGATGTTCTCCGCCGCGGCGGCCGTTTTCGTGCTCGCGGGCGCCCTTCTCGGGCTCCGGTATCTCTGGTTCTATTTCACCGGCCAGAACCCGGCCGGCCACGTCCAGTCGCTCATCCTCGCGGCGGTCCTGATCGTCGTCGGGGCGCAGACCTTCCTGATCGCGCTCCTCGCCGACCTCGTGGGGATCAACCGCACCTTGCTCGAGGAGTTGAAGCTGCGGGAATCGGGAGCCGGAAGCCGGAAGCCGGAAGCCGACAAGACGGAGCGCTGAGGCCCGATCCCGGCTACCGGGTGCCGTTCAGGCCCAATCCCCCGACTTGCGGAAGAGCACGGGCGCGCCTTCCAGGAGCGTCAGGATCGCCTTCGTGCTCGGCGCCACCGCCCACAGGATCTTGTCCTCCGGTCGCGCGTAGCGGTGTCGGATCGCGGTGTCGAACTGCTGGAGGAGCGCGTCGAAGTACCCGCCGATGTTCGCGATGACGATCGGTTTTCCGTGGATGCCGAGCTGCTTCCACGTGATCATCTCGATGATCTCGACGAGCGTGCCGAATCCGCCCGGGAACGCGACGAACGCGTCGCCGAGGTCCGACATCACCTGCTCGCGCTCGTGCATCGTCGAAACGACTTTGAGCTCCGTGAGCCCCTTGTGCGCCGACTCGCGGCCCACGAGCGTCTTCGGGATCACGCCGATGACCTTGCCGCCGGCGGCGAGCACCTCATCGGCGAGCGCGCCCATCAGTCCGAGCGAGGAGCCGCCGTAGACGAGGGTGATCCCGCGTCGAGCGATCTCGCGGCCGAAAGTGCGGATCTCGGTCTCGACGGCCGGTTCGCGGGTCGCGCTCGCTCCGCAGTAGACGCAGATCGTCGTGATTTCCATGGACCGAAAGGGTAAGACGGAAACGCGATAACGGAGCGCGCTTTTTCGCTCAGGCGCCCCTATTCGCGATGAGACGGCTGCCCGGGACGTCGAAAGCGTCGCCGCGGGCGCAGAGCGGACACTCCGACTCGGGCCAGGCGGGAACGTCGAGCGAGACGAGCGAGCTCGCGGGGACGGCGAAGGCGCCCGCGGGAAGGCCGCGGTCCACGATCGACCCGACGCCCACGACCGTTCCGCCGGCGGACTCGACCGCAGCGCACACCTCACGCGTCGAGCCACCCGTCGTGAAGACGTCCTCGACGACGACGACGCGCTCCCCGGGAGAAAGGGCGAACCCGCGCCGCAGAACGAACGAAGCGTCCTTGCGTTCGGCGAAGAGCGCGCGGACCCCGAGAGCCCGCGCGACCTCGTGACCGATCACGATTCCGCCGATCGCGGGGGACACGACCGCCTGCGGCGAAACGGATGCGAGCTTCGCGGCGAGGTCGCGGCCGGCCTGCTCGGCGCGTTCGGGCCACATGAGGAGCCGCGCGCACTGGAGGTAGCGGTCGGAGTGGAGGCCCGACGAGAGACGGAAGTGGCCGGTGAGAAGGGCTCCCACCGCGGTGAAGTCGTCGATGGTCACCGGGAAAAGCTATCAGCTATCAGCTGTCAGCCATCAGCCGGAGCAAGCCGACGAGGATGCCGGAAGCTGAGAGCTGACAGCTGAACGCTGAGAGCTAACTTACGTGTCGCGCGTGATCCGGTGGTGCTCGATCTTCTTGTAGAGGTTCGAGCGCGGGGTCTGGATCGCCTCCGCGGTGCGGCTGATGTTCCAGCCGTTCTCCCGCAGCTTCGCCATGAGGAACTGGCGCTCCGCGAACTCCTTGAACTCGGAGAGCGTCGTCATCGCGAGCCCGCTCGTCGAGATCTCGTTCGGCGAGACGCGCGCCTCCGGCGGCAGGTCCTTCGCTTCGATCGGATCGGCGTCCGTCATGATCAGGACGCGCTCGACCAGGTTCTTCAGCTCCCGCACGTTGCCGGGCCAGGAGCGCGCCTTCAGCAGGGCGAGGGCCGAGGCGCCGAATCGGCGTGGCCGGCAGTGGTCGCGCGCGCAGTATCGCCGGGTGAAGTGCTCGACGAGCTCGGGGATGTCTTCAGCCCGCTCGCGAAGGGGCGGGGTCCGGACCGGGACGACGTTCAGGCGGAAGAAGAGGTCTTCCCGGAAACGCCCCTCCCGGATCGCTTCCGTCAAGTCGCGGTTCGTGGCGGCGATGACGCGCACGTTCACCTGGCGCACGCGGGCCGCGCCCACCGGCTCGACCTCTCCCGCCTCGAGGACCCGAAGCACCTTCGCCTGGGTCCGAGCGGACATGTCTCCGACTTCGTCCAGGAAGATCGTGCCGCCGTCGGCCTCGACGAACTTCCCCGTCTGGCGCCGCACCGCTCCGGTGAACGACCCCTTCTCGTGGCCGAAGAGCTCCGACTCGATCAACTCCTCCGGAATCGCGGCGCAGTTGACCTGGATGAGCGGACCGCTCGCGACGCGCGATGCCTGGTGAACTTCGCGCGCGACGAGCTCCTTGCCCGTCCCGCTCTCCCCCATGATGAGTACGGTCGCTCCGGTCGGCGCCGCGCGCGCGACCTCCTGGCGGAGCCTCTGCATCGGGGCGCTCTTCCCCACGAGGACCGACTCCTCCTCGAGCGCGGTCCGGAGCCTCTCGTTCTCGGCGCGAAGCTTGTTGCGCGAGAGCGCGTTCTGGAGCGAGACCAGGATCCGCTCGCGCTGCGGGGGCTTCTCCAGGAAGTCGACGGCCCCGCGGCGGGTGGACTCCACAGCCGTCGCGATGTCCCCGTGCCCGGAGATCATGAGAACCGGCGGGGCGCTCTCCCGCGCCACGATCCGATCGAGAACCTCGAGGCCGTCCATGCCCGGCATCTTGATGTCGAGCAACACGGCGTCGACAGGGCCGGCTTCCAGGTCGGCGAGCGCGGTCTTCCCGTCCGGCGACGTGGCAACCTCGTAACCCTCGTACTCGAGGATCATCCGGAGGGTGTCGCGGATGCCGGCGTCGTCGTCGACGACGAGGACCTTCTGGCTCATGCCAACGTGTAAATGCACTTACCGCGCCCGGTTGTTCCCGACGGGGACAGACCACGGTTTCTCAGAACGAGCGGGCGTCGTCCCCTCCCGGGCGAGAAACCGTGGTCTGTCCCCAGAAAAAACGCCCGCCGGTGGGCGGGCGTTTCGAGATCGATCGGATAGCCTTTACTCCTCGATCTTCACCAGGGCGAAGAACGAGACCGGGGCGGGGCGCGACCGCACGATGTACAGCCGCAGGTACTCGCCCTTGCGGGCGCCCGAGACGAGCTTGCCGAAGTCGTCGGTCGACGTGAGCCGCCGCCCGTTGACCTCGGTGATCACGTCTCCCTCGCGGATCCCGGAATCCGCAGCCGCCGAAACCTCCTTGACGTTGACGACGAGCAGACCCGACACGGACGTCGGGATGCTCTGCATCTGCCGCACCTGCGGCGTCAGATCCGTGACCGAGACGCCGATGCGCTCGCGCGAGTCGTGGGAGCTCGCCTTGCCGGGCTCCTCTTCCTCGCTCTGCGTGGCATCGCGCTCGGCGAGCGTCGCCGTGAGGTTCATCTCGCGACCGTCCCGCACGACGCCGAGCCGCACCTTGCTGCCCGGGGCCTTGCCGGAAACGTAGCCGATGAGCTCCCGCGTGTCCTTGACCGGCAGGTCGTCCACGCGGACGATCGCGTCGCCCGGGCGAACCCCCGCCTTGTCGGCGGGCCGGCCGGACTCGACCGACTGCACGAAGGCGCCGTCGAGCGACTTCAGCTTGAACGCCGCGGCCTTGTCGCTGTCGACGTTCTCGATGTTGATCCCGAGGAAGCCGCGCGTGACTTTCCCCTTCTCGCGAAGCTGGGGCAGGACGCTCTTCAGGGTGTTGATCGGAACCGCGAAGCCGATGTTCTGAGCGGGCCGGAACATCGCCGTGTTGATGCCGATCACTTCGCCGTTGACGTTGATCAGCGGCCCGCCCGAGTTGCCGGAGTTGATCGCGGCGTCGGTCTGGATGAAGTTCTCGAAGGAGCTCGTCGCGCGGTCCGCCGTCAGGCCGTAGCGGCCCTTCGCGGAGACGACGCCCACCGTGACGCTCTTGTCGAAGTTCAGCGGGTCGCCGATGGCCATGACCCACTCACCCACGCGGAGCGAGTCGGAGTTGCCGAGCGGAAGCGGGTTCAGGGTGGTCTTGGAGTCGATCTTGAGCAGGGCGAGGTCCGTCGCCGGGTCCCGGCCGACGATCCGCGCCGTCAAACGCTCGCGATTGGAGAGCCGGACTTCGACCTTGTCGGCGTTCTCGATCACGTGGTAGTTCGTGACGATGTAGCCGTCCTCGGAAATCAGGAAACCGGTGCCCCCCTGGCGCTCGGGGTGCTCCTCGTCGTCCCGGGGCTGCTGCTGCGGCTGGCCGCGGCGCTGCTGGGGTCCGAAGAAGAACTCGAACGGGTCGCCATTGCCGCCGCCCCCGCCGCCGAACGGCGACACGAAGCGTCGGGAGGATCCCTTCACGATCTCGGTCGAGGTGATCGAAACGACCGCCGGCATCGTCTCGTCGGCGATGTCCGCGAAGGAAGGGAGCAGTACCGAGCCGGTGCGCGCCCGTGCGGGAGCTTCCCGCTGCGCCTCCGACCGGGGGGTCACGTTGACCGAGCTCGCGACGACCATCCCGAAGATGACGGCCGCGGCGATGAGCACGGAGAACGAAAGGGCTCTTTTTGTGGATTTCTCCATGGATTTTCTTACTCCTCCGCCCCGTCGCGAGAGGCGGGACTATGTTGCTCCACCGTTGGTTGTTCCACTGCTGTCAAATACTCCAGGCAAAAAAAGTCAACGCGCCTGCCGGGCGTCGAATTTCCGAGGGGCGATTCCCCGGCTCGCATGCTCGACCAGTATGCAGCGGTCCATGGCCACGTGGATACCGGCTTCTTCGAGAAGTCGCGCGGAGGCGTGGTCCACCACCCCCTGCTGCATGAAAAAGAGCCGGGTACCGCGGGCGATCGCCTGCTCGGCGACCGGGGCGACCTGGTCGGACCGGCGAAACACGTCCACGATGTCGATCGAGACGTCCGCGGGGATCTCCTGGAGCGACCGGTAGCACGTCTCCCCGAGGATCCGGGAGTGTCCCGGGTTGACCGGGATGACCCGATAGCCCTGCTCGAGGAGATACCGGGCGATCGCGTTCGACGGCCGCTCCGGGTTCGGAGAACAGCCGACGACGGCGATCGTCCTCGCGCTCTCGAGCGCCGAACGGATCTCACCGGGGTCGTTCATCGCGTCCCCTCCGGCCGGGTCTCCTTCTCCGGACGAATATTGTAGAAAAAGGTTACGGTGACCCCCTCGCGATCCGACAGCTCGCTCGGAAGGGGCCGGAACTTGGAGGATTTCAGGATCGCCTGGAGGGCGGCAAAGTCGAACGGCGGGACGCCCGAGCGCCGGACGATCGTCGCGTCCGCGACCGTCCCGTCGGCCAGGATGAAGAACCGGATCGTGAGCTTGCCTTTCCAGCCGAGCCGGGCGAGCTCGGGGATGTCCCAGTTCATCCGGATCCGCCGGACCATCTCGGCGGCATAGGGCCCCCAGTCGTACCAGGTCGTGTCGAAGGAGAGCGGGCCGGAGTCCACGAAGCCGCCATCCGGGTTCGGAAAACCGGCGCCCTCCTGGCCGGAGCCTCCGGCCGCCGCGTCCCGGGCCGCCTCCCGGATCGCCTGATCCAGGCTCGCGAGCCGTTCGCCCTCCCGAGCGGGGGCCCCGTTCGCCGCGATCGGGGACTTCGTCGAGGTCTCCCCGCGGGGGCCGAAGACCCCTTTGCCCGGATCGTCCTCCCGTGCCCCCTCCGGCTCCCCGCGCCGCGGCGCGGCCTGCGCCTGGGTGCCCTCCGGCTTGGGAGAAGACCGGCCCGACCGCGGACCGGCCTCGAGCCCCTCGATTCCGGGAAGCGGCGGGACGAAGGGGGCGAGGGACTTTGGCCGCGCGGGGTCGCCGCCGCCCGCGCGCCGGGTGGCGTCGGAAGGGTCCGCCCGGCGTGGGTTCTCCCGCGTGGGTCCCGGGGATTCCTTGAAAACGACCGGGATGGGCGGCCCTTCTTCCGGCTCCGGCTCCGGCGGAAGAAAGGAGGCGAGGAGGCCGCCCGGTTTCGGCGGCGCGGTCGACGTCGGCGGAGCGCTCATGAGGAGGATCGCGATCACCAGATGTCCCGCGAGCGACAGGAGGATCGCCCTCTCCACCGGGAAAGGTTTCTGCGCTTTTTCGACGATCTGGAACACTTTTTGTTTCGCTTCGGCGGAGAACTACCCTGAGTCCTAACACCTTCGGGCGTCGAGCGATTCTCCCTATTCCGAGGGGAGCGGCTTGCGGCTCGTGCCCCCTATTTGATACATAGAGACGGCTCTCGACGATCGGGGAGGCGGGCGCAGGCCCGCCTTTTTGTTTCAATTCGAGTTGGGAAATGCGGTTGAAGGAGGAAACACTGGAGCAAATCCGGGCGATCGCCCGTCGAAAGGGATGCCGTCTGCTCGACGTCGAGCCGTCCGGCAGCGGGGGGTCCTCTGTGATGCGGGTCGTTCTCGAGAGGGAGGACGGAAACCCCGTCACGATCGAAGAGTGCGAGGCCGTCTCCCGGGACGTTTCGGCACTCCTGGACGAGTCCGACGAGATCGGTCACCGGTACCTTCTCGAGGTCTCGTCCGCCGGACTCGACCGCAAGCTCTACTCGATCGACGACGCGCGGCGTTTCGTCGGTCGCCGGGTCCGGGTGAAGACCGACGAACCGGTCTTCCCGGAGACGTCCGGCGGGAAGTCGGCGCCCGCAGGCAGCCGGAACCTGCGCGGAACGCTCGAGAGAGTCGACGGGGACGTCCTCCGTGTCGTTGATGGGGAGAATCGCAAAACCTATAATGTCCGTTTCGGCGATATTCGACAGGCGCGTCTGGAATTCGAGTGGCCGGGGCGCCGCGCCTGAGGATGGTCGAGTCGCCGCGCTCGAGGAGAAGTACGGTCCGATGAACATCGATCCGTCGGTGATCCGACAGGTTTCGAGAGAGAAAGATATCGACGCCGAAAAAATGTTCGGCGCGCTCGAGGAAGCCATGTCCTCGGCCGCGCGGAAGTTCTACCACGACAAGGCGATGGTGACCCTGATCGACCGGACGACCGGCGCGATGACCGTCTATTCGCCGCGGACTGTCGTCGAGGTGCTCGACACCGAATCCGAGGAGCCGCCGCCCCAGATGCTGCTCGACGAGGCGCGGGAGCTCGTCGCCAAGAAGGGGACGGGAGGCGAGGTCCGCGTGCTGCGTCCGGGCGCCGATCCCGAGAGCGCCACCCCGCCGACCGAGGTCGACGAAGTTCAGCTCGGCGACGAGGTGCGCGTCTATCGCGAGGCGATGGGGCTCGGCCGCATCGCGGCTCAGACCGCCAAGCAGGTCCTGTATCAGAAGGTCCGCGAAGCGGAGCGCGACAACATCTACAACGAGTACTTCCCGAAGGTCGGGGAGCTCATGAGCGGGACGGTGAAGCGCTTCGAGCGGGGCGACATGATCGTCGACCTCGGCAAGACCGAAGCGATCATCCCGCGGGACCAGCAGTCGCGCGCCGAGCGGTACGGGCAGGGCGAGAGGATCCGGTCGATCCTGTTCGACGTCCATCGGAACCCCAAGGGCCCGCAGCTCGTGCTCTCCCGCACCGATCCGCGGCTGCTCATCCGGCTCTTCGAAATGGAAGTGCCCGAGATCTACGACGGAACCGTCGTGATCAAGGGAGCCGTCCGCCAGCCGGGCGAGCGGGCGAAGGTCGCCGTGCGCTCGCGCGAGCGCGACGTCGACCCGGTCGGCGCTTGCGTCGGCATGCGGGGCAGCCGCGTCCAGTCCATCATGCGGGAGCTCCACGGCGAGAAGATCGACGTGATCCTCTACTCCGACGACCTCATCAACTTCGCCCAGAACGCCCTCGCGCCGGCCAAGATCACTCGGGTTTCGCCCATCCATCACGACGACGGAACGATGAGCCTCGACTGCGTCGTCGAAGACGAGCAGCTCTCCCTCGCGATCGGCAAGAAGGGCCAGAACGTCCGTCTCGCCTCGGCGCTCATCGGGTTGAAGATCGAGATCAAGGGCGAGACGGAGGTCAAGGGGGAAGTCGCCGAGGCCCTGACCCGCATGCTGCAGACGTCGCGCATGCGGCAGATCGCGGTCGCGGAGATCCCCGGCATCGGCGAGAAGACGGCGGCGAAGTTGGCGGAAGCCGGTCTCGTGTCGCTCGCCGACGTGCTCGAGAAGAGCGCGGAGGAGCTGGCCGAGATCCCGGGAATCGGCGCGGCGACGGCGGAGAAGGTCCTCGACGCGGCCGCAGCGGCCGAAGAGGAGATCCGGTCTCCCCGCCAGGCGGAAGAAGAGGAAGAGGAAGAAGAAGAGCAGGAGCTCGCGGAAGAAGAGACCGAAGGAGAAGCGGAAGAAGAACAGCAAGAGGTCGAGACGTCGGCGGAAGAAGAGGGCGAGCCCTCCCAGGCGGCCGAAGAGACGATCGTTCAGGAGTAATCGGAACCGATGGGAAAGATCCGGGTCGAGGAGCTGGCGGCACAGATGGGGATCGGGAGCAAGGAAGTCCTCTTCCTTCTCCAGTCGATCGGCGTGGACGTCAAGTCGGAGCAGGCGGCGCTCGACGAAGCAACCGTGCTCGCAATCCTGCAGGGGAAGACGCACGCCCCGAAGCAGCTGATCGTTCGTGACTCGGAGTCGAAGGCGTTCCGCCCGCAGAAGAGCGCGCTGTCGCGGATCAAGATCATCGACAAGCCCGCCGTTCCGCGCCCCGAGCCGGAGCCGGAACCGGTGCGGCGACCGGCGCCCGCGCCACCCCCTGCCGAGCCGAAGGCGAAGCCGGCGGAGCCGGCGCGAACCGCCGTCGTGCCGTCCGAGCCCGAGGCCGAGCCGGTGAAGCCGGCGCTGCCGCGCAAGATCGTCCTGCCTCCCCCGCGCACCGTTCCGACGCGACCGGCCGCTCCCCCCGCATCCGCGGGGATGGCCCGGTCCGCCGCACCCGGCGCGACGCGCCCGATGGGCCCGGCACGGCCGATGGGTCCCGCGAGCGGGTCCCCCGGACGGCCCGCCCCCTCCGTGTACCGCCCGACTCCCGGAGGCCCCGGCATGAGGCCGGCGGGAATGCCGCTGCGCCCCACCGGTCCCACCGGTCCGACGGGCCGTCCGGCGGGTCCCCTGGGACGGCCGATGGGACCGGCCGCGGGACGCGGCGTGGCTCCCCCGCCGGAGACCGACCGCCCGGTCACCAAGCGCAAGAAGGAAGACGACAAGGACAAGAAACCGGCCGCGAAGCGCGGCGCAAAGCCGAAGATCACCGTCGCGGACGAGGTCGATCTTCGCGAGTTCGTCGGCGCGTACGAGGAAGACACCTACTCCGACATCTCCCTTCCTCTCATCGAGAAGGGCGAAGGGGCCGATGAGGGCGCCGTGGCCGAGGCGAAGCCGGTGTCGAAGTCGGCGCTCCGTCGCGCGGCGAAGTCCACGCGCGCCCACGACTCCGGAAAGCTCCTCGAGTTCAAGAAGCCGATGCCGACCGGTCCGATCTTCCTTTCGGAAGGCGTCACGATCAAGGAGCTCTCGGAGAAGCTCGGCGTCCTCGCCAAGGACATCCAGCGGCTCCTCATGCAGCGGGGGATCCTCGCGACGGTCAACCAGACGCTCGACGCTCCCACCGCGATCCAGATCGCCAAGGAAGTCGGCGTCGAGGCCGCTGTCGTTTCGTTCGAAGAAGAGATGGAGCTCGCCCGCGGCGGGTCGGAGACGTCGGAAACCGTGGCGGCCGAGCCGTCCGTGCGTTCGCCGCGCGCTCCGGTCGTCACCGTGATGGGCCACGTCGATCACGGCAAAACGTCGCTCCTCGACGCGATCCGCCAGACCAAGGTGGCGGAGGGCGAGGCGGGCGGGATCACGCAGCACATCGGCGCCTACCGGGTCGAGGTGAACGGCCGGCCGATCGTTTTCCTCGACACGCCCGGTCACGAGGCGTTCACTTCGATGCGCGCCCGCGGCGCAAAGGCGACGGACATCGTCGTGCTCGTGGTCGCCGCCGACGACGCGGTCATGCCGCAGACGATCGAGGCGATCAACCACGCGCGCGCGGCGAAGGTCCCGATCGTCGTCGCGATAAACAAGGTCGACAAGCCGAACGCAAATCCGGACCGCGTGCGCAAGGAGCTCGCGGACCAGGGTGTCCTCCTCGAGTCGTGGGGCGGCGACGTCGCCTCCGCCGAGATCTCGGCGACGAAGAAACAGGGGATCGAACAGCTCCTCGAGCTCATCCTCATCGTGGCGGACCTCCAGGAGCTCACCGCCTCGGTCAGTGAAGAGGCGCGCGGCGTCGTTCTCGAAGCGCGGCGGGAAGCCGGCCGCGGGAACGTGTCCACCGTCCTCGTCCAGTCCGGGACGCTCTCGATCGGCGACGTCTTCTTCGCGGGATCGGTCTTCGGCCGCGTCCGGTCCATGACGGACGACCGCGGCGCGCGGCTGACGGAAGCGGGACCCGCGACTCCGGTCGAAGTGACCGGCTTCGAGGACCTCCCCCAGGCCGGCGACGCCTTCCAGGTCGTCCCCGACGAGGCGAAGGCGCGCTCCGTGGCGTCCTTCCGTCAGCTGAAGGACCGGGACAAGGCGATGGCGGCGAGCCAGAAGTTCTCGCTCGACCAGCTCTTCAACAAGATCCAGGAGGGCCGGGTCAAGGAGCTCCCCCTGATCGTCAAGACGGACGTCGCCGGATCGGCCGAAGTCCTCGCGCACGCGTTGAAGAACCTCTCCAACGAGAAGGTGAAGGTCACGCTCCTTCACGTCGGCGTCGGCGCGATCAACATCAACGACGTCCTTCTCGCATCGGCTTCCGGCGCGATCATCGTCGGCTTCAACGTGCGGCCGGAGAGGAAAGCCGAGACCGAGGCCGAGAAGAGCGGCGTCGAGCTCCGCCTCCACACGGTGATCTACAACGTCACCGACGAGATCCGGAAGGCGATGGAAGGGCTCCTCGACCCGACGCTGAAGGAGGTCGCCCGGGGCCGCGCCGAGGTCCGCAACACGTTCAAGGTTCCGAAGTTCGGCGTCGTCGCCGGCTGCTACATCACCGAAGGCTCGGTCGCGCGCTCCTCGCAGGTGCGCCTGCTGCGCGACAACCGCGTCATCTACGACGGAAAGATCGCTTCGCTGCGCCGGTTCAAGGACGACGTCTCCGAAGTGAAGCAGGGTTTCGAGTGCGGAATCGCGCTCGAGCGATACCAGGACGTGAAGGTCGGCGACGTGATCGAGGCGTACCAGATCGAGAAGACCGCGGGGTTGATGGAAGCCTGAAGATTCGCGGCCTGGCCCGACTTGCGCCTGACAAACCATGGTCCTCGCCTACGCTGTCTTCGACCTGCACCTTCCCGGCTGTCGCGGCCTGAAGGAGAAGCGGATGATCGTCCGGTCGCTGAAGGCCCGGATCCGGAGGGAGTTCGAGGTTTCGGCGGCGGAGGTGGGTTCGCAGGACCTTCTCCAGCGAGCGGAGCTCGGCGTGGCGGCGGTGGGGCCCGACCAGCAGCCCCTGGACGCCCTGCTGCAGAACATCCTGTCGTTCGTCGAGCAGAACCTGGAAGGCGAGTTGCTGAACTATCGGAACGAGTTCATCCATGTGTAGAACTGAAAGCTTCCTATGAAAAAAGACTCCCGCCGCCGCGAGCGCGTCGCCGACATCGTCCGGGCAGAGATCTCGAACCTCCTCCTGACCGAGGTCCACGATCCGGAGATCCGGCTCGTGACGATCACGGACGTCGAGATGCCGCCGGATCTGAGGTCGGCCCGCGTGTACTTCACCGCGCACGGCGACGAAGCCGCGCTCGTCCGCGTGGGCGAGGGCCTGGCGCGCGCGTCCGGTTTCCTCCGTCGCGAGGTCGGCCGTCGCTGCGGGCTTCGCTACGCTCCGGAGCTCCACTTCCAGCGCGACCTCACGTTCGAGACCGGCGCGAGAATCGAAGAAATCCTCTCGGAAGTCCTCCCGGAAGCGGAAGAGGAGCAGTGAAGGCCGCCGATCCCTTTCGCCGGGGATATCTCTTCCTGCTCGACAAACCCGCGGGGCTCACGTCTCACGACGTCGTCGAGCGGGTGCGGACCGCGCTCTCCGTCGCCCGCGTCGGCCATAGCGGGACGCTCGACCCGATGGCAACCGGCCTCCTCCTCCTCTGCGCGGGAGAGGCGGCCCGGCTCCAGGGCTTCTTCACGCTCATGGACAAGTCGTACGAGGGGGTCATCCGGCTCGGACGCGCGACGACAACCTACGACCGCGAGGGGGAGCTGGTGGGCACCGAGCGCGGCGTGGAGGGGGTCGATCGGGCGGCTGTCGAAGCGGCGGCCGAGGCGTTCCGCGGGGAGTTTCTCCAGTCGCCGCCCCCCTACTCCGCGAAGAAGGTCGGTGGACGGAAGTTCTACGAGATGGCGCGCAAGGGCGAGACGGTGCCCCTCATGCCGAAGAAGGTCCGCGTCTCGCGGCTCGAGTTCGGCGCGCCCGTCGACGGCCGGCTCCCGTTTTCCATCGCCTGCACGTCCGGGACGTACATCCGCTCGATCGCGAGCGAGCTCGGGGAAAAGCTCGGCTGCGGGGCGCACCTCGAATCGCTTCGTCGGACCCGGATCGGCGACTTCTCCGTAGAGAACGCGGCCCCGCTCGAGCGCTTCGAGCAGATGACCGCGGCGGAGCGGCTGGAAGGCCCCCACGCCCTGCCCCTCTCGCGCGTCCACTTCCCGTTCGAGCGGGTGCGGCTCGCCTCCCTCGAGACGTGGAAGATCCGCAAGGGTCAGTCGATCCCGGCGCGGGGGGTCTCATCGAAGGAGGGCGACTGGGTCGCGCTCGTCGGCCCGTCCGACGAGATGGTCGCGCTCGGCCAGGTGACGCCCATCGGCACCCGGGGGATCGCCCTCATCCGCCCCAAGCTCGTGCTGGCCGAATGACTTGCGTCCTGTGTTAGTCTGCGAAGTTTGAAAAAAGTAGTAGTGAGTAGAGAGTTGGAGGATCAGTGAACGTCACGGAACATCGGGAGAAAAAGCCGACGATCGTCCAGCAGTACCGCACCCACGACACCGACACGGGGTCGCCCGAGGTGCAGGTCGCGCTGCTGACGAATCGCATCACTTACCTGACCGAGCACTTCAAGTCGAACGCGAAGGACCACCACTCCCGGCGTGGACTCCTGAAGCTCGTCGGCCGGCGCCGGCGCCTGCTCGATTACGTGAAGTCGGAAGACCTCGCGCGCTATCACCGGTTGATCGAGCGCCTCGGGATCCGGAAGTAACTCGCCGCCGACGCACCGGCCGGTGACCCGCCCCGGCGGGGACCACGCGCGTTACCCGATCC
The DNA here is from genome assembly GCA_963832145.1 of uncultured Acidobacteriota bacterium. Lineage (GTDB taxonomy): Bacteria > Acidobacteriota > Thermoanaerobaculia > UBA5066 > Gp7-AA6 > Gp7-AA6. The sequence goes on along the minus strand of CAWHTA010000002.1, from coordinate 692,280 downwards.
GCCCTCGCCGATCCTTCGGCAGAAAGTAAGGAAGACGATGATTCACAAGATCTCGATCCCCGTTGGTTCGCAGTCGCTCGAAATCGAAATCGGAAAGCTCGCGAAGCAGGCAGACGGCGCCGCCGTCGTTCGCTACGGCGACAGCGTCGTTCTCGCGACTGCCGTCTTTGCGAAGGAGCCGAAGGAGAACGCGGAGTTCTTCCCGCTGACCGTCGACTACCGGGAGAACACCTACGCCGCCGGCCGGATCCCGGGCGGCTGGTTCAAACGGGAGGGCCGGCCGACCGAGAAGGAGATCCTCACCTCACGGCTGATCGATCGCCCCCTCCGCCCCCTCTTTCCGAAGGGCTTCAACCACGAAACGCAGATCATCGCCTTCGTCCTCTCGGCCGACGGCCAGAACGACCCCGACGTGCTGGCGCTGAACGGCGCGTCGATCGCGCTCACGTGCTCCCTCGCGCCGTTCTACTCGCCGATCGGGGCGGTGCGCGTCGGCTCGATCGACGGCGAGTTCCTCCTGAACCCGACGAACGCCGAGCGCGCGAAGTCCGATATCGATCTGATCGTGGCCGGAACCGAGGAAGCCGTCGTCATGGTCGAGGCCGGCGCCCGCGAGGTTTCCGAGAAGCGAATGCTCGACGCGATCCTCTTCGGGCACGAGGGGGTCAAGCGCATCGTCGCCGCGCAGAAGGAGCTCCAGGTGAAGGCGGGCTTTCAGAAGCCGGCCTGGCAGGCTCCGCCCTCTTACTCGTCGGAGGTCTTCTCGGAGGCCCGCCGCCAGTGGGAGGCGCCGATGCGCGCCGCCATGACGATGGACAACAAGATCGCTTCGTACACCGAGATCAAGGCGGTCAAGAAGGCGGCCGTCTCCATGGTTCCGGAGGATCCGCCGGAGCTACGCAAAGAGACGGCCCGCGCGGTGGACGACCTGGTGAAGGTCCTGACGAGGGAAACGATCCTGAACGACGGGAAACGGCTGGACGGCCGTCCCTTCGACAAGGTCCGGCCGATCACCGTCGAGGTCGGACTGCTTCCCCGGACCCACGGCTCCGCGCTGTTCACCCGCGGCGAGACGCAGGCGCTCGTCACCGCGACGCTCGGAACCTCCGACGACGCGCAGATCATCGAGGAGTACGAGGGGGAGCACGAGCACACGTTCCTGCTCCACTACAACTTCCCGCCCTTCTCGGTCGGCGAGACGAAGTTCATGCGCGGTCCCTCGCGGCGCGACATCGGCCACGGGAATCTCGCGCGCCGCGCCCTCTCCACGGTTCTTCCGAGCGAGGATTCGTTTCCGTATACCGTCCGCGTCGTCTCCGACATCCTGGAGTCGAACGGCTCGTCCTCGATGGCGACCGTCTGCGGCGGCACGCTCGCGCTCATGGACGCGGGCGTCCCGATCAAGGCGCCGATCGCCGGAGTCGCGATGGGTCTCGTCGGCGAAGGGGATCGTTTCGCGATCCTGACCGACATCGCCGGCCAGGAAGACCACTACGGCGACATGGACTTCAAGGTCGCCGGCTCCGCCGAGGGAATCACCGCCCTCCAGATGGACATCAAGATCAAGGGGCTCCCGCGCGCGGTCCTCGAGCAGGCGCTCGAGCAGGCGCGGGTCGGCCGGCTCCACGTGCTCGAGAGGATGGCGGCCGCGCTCGAGAAGCCGCGCCCGAACATCTCCCCCTACGCTCCGCGGATCTTCACGATGCAGATCCCGCGCGACCGCATCCGCGACGTGATCGGCTCGGGCGGAAAGACGATCCGATCCATCATCGAGGAAACGGGCTGCAAGATCGACGTCGAGGACTCCGGCAAGGTGTCGATCGCTTCCTCGGACGAGGCGGCGGCCCTGCGGGCCATCCAGATCATCGAGGGCTTGACCCAGGAGCCCGAGATCGGGAAGGTCTACACCGGCAAGGTCCGCCGGGTGGAGGCGTACGGGGCGTTCGTCGAGATCCTGCCGGGCCAGGACGGGCTCGTCCACATCTCCGAGCTCGCGCCCTACCGCGTCCGGCAGACGACCGACGTCGTCAAGGAAGGCGACGAGGTCACGGTCAAGATCATCGCCGTCGACCCGATGGGCAAGATCAAGCTCTCCCGCAAGCAGGCCCTTTCGAAGGAGGAGCTCGAAGCGGAGCTCGCGATGGCGCCCGTCGGCGGGGACGAGGGTCCGGACGCGCCGCGCAGCCGCGACGGAGAGTTCGGGCAGCCTCACCGGGATCGGGGACACCGCGGCCCCCGCCGGTGACACCTCCGGGGGACACCCGGCTCGACCGAATGCGGATAAGTCTCTTTACGGAAGCAGGTTAACGAGGAGCCGGGCCCCTGGCCCGGCGGCACAGCGCTTGCTCCCTTAACCGCCCGAGCGCAGGAGGTGCTTGAAATGACTCACAGGAAATTCAGCCTCGTTCCCATCGCGGTCCTCGCCGGGGCACTCGTCTTCGGCGCGGCCGCCTGCAAGAAGACGGAGACGACGACAGTCGCCACCAGCCCCGACGCGGGCGCGGTCACGACGACCACGACGACGACCACGACGACTTCGACCGCGGCAGGTACCGCATTCGTACCGCCCGCGGACTCCGTCATCACGGCGGACCCCGTCGTCGTTTCCCAGCGCAACGCCACTCGGCGCCGGGCGGCGACCCAGTCCCGCTCGACGACGTCCACGGGCCGTCCGGGATACTCGGAAGAGCGGCCTGCTCCCGCGCAGGCTCCGTCCGCGGCGCGAGAGGTCCCTTCGGGCACGATCGTCCGCGTCGCTTTCGACGAGCCGATCTCGACGGCGACCGCCAAAGTCGGCGACACAGTTCGCGGCCGGCTCCTGGACGACGTTCTCGACGAGGGAGGTCGCGTGGCCGCGTCCTCGGGCAGCCGCGTCGTCGGCACCGTCGAGCACGTCGTCGATTCGGGCAAGCTCGCGCGGCCGGCGGAGCTCCGATTCCGGCTGACCGAGATCGAGACCCGCGGCGGCATGACGCCGGTGCGGACGTCGGCGTACGACCGGGTCGGCAAGACGCACACGAAGAGGAACGTTGGCTACATCGCCGGTGGCGCCGCGGTCGGAGCCATCCTCGGCCAGGTTCTCGGGAAGGACACCGAGGGCACCCTGACGGGCGCGGCCGCCGGAGCGGCGGTCGGCACCGGAGTCGCCGCGGCGACGGGAGACCTCGACTTCACGGTGGACGCCGGCCAGACGGTGGCCTTCACGCTCGAGGAGCCGGTGCGGGTAAGGTGACTTGAGAAGATTCGAAAAGCCGCCCGCAAGGGCGGCTTTTTTTATGACCGCGTGGAGGGGTCTGATCCCGAAGGGGTCAGATCCCGGATACCGCCATTGACCAAGCGCCCAGATCCCTCGCTTCGCTCGGGATGACAGGGAAGGCAAAGGGCTCGGAGTCAGCCCTTCGCGTGATCAGTACGGCATTTCACCATCTTCAAGTCCCAGCAGATGCCCCAGCTCATGGACCACGGTGTCGCGGATCTCGCGAATCGCCTCGCCCCGCGTCTCGCAGGACCGGAGGATCGGCCCGCGGAAGATCGCGATCTGGCCGGGCAGGTCCGTGACCTGCCGGTCGCGCTCGAAAAACGGCACGCCCCGGAAGATCCCGAAGAGCTCCTCGTCGTCCGGGGTGTCGGTCTCGTCGTAGTCCTCGTCCGCCGGCTCCTCTTCGACGACCACGACGATGTTCGTCAGGTACTGCCGGAAGCGGGCGGGCACCGAAGCGAGCGCCTCCTCGACGAGCGCCTCGAAGTCGCGCGGGGAGATGCGGGAAGGGCTCGTCACGCTCCGCGCCGCGTGAAGAGCCGATCGAACGCCGCTGTCGTCCGGTCCTCGACCTCCGAGAGCGCGACCCCCTTCACCTGCGCGAGCCTCTTCGCCGTCTCGACGACGAACGCCGGCTCGCACGGCTTGCCCCGGTAGGGCTCCGGCGCGAGGTAGGGCGAATCGGTCTCGACGAGCATCGCCTCCAGGGGCAGCGCCGCGGCGGATTCCCGGATGTTCTCGGCCTTCCGGAAAGTGATCATCCCCGAGAACGACACGACGTAACCGAGATCGATCGCCTTCCGGCCGAAGTCCGCGTTCGCGGTAAACGAGTGGAACACGCCGGCGTTCTCCCGCGGGCCGAACCGCCCGACGAGCGCGAGCATCTCGGCCGAGCTCTCCCGGTTGTGGAGGATCACCGGGAGGTCGATCCGGCGCGCGAGGTCGAGCATCCACTCGAGCGTCTCGATCTGGCGGGCACGCGGCGAAAGGTCGTAGTGGAAGTCGAGGCCGATCTCCCCGATCGCGGCCACGCCGGGCGAGCGCGCGAGATCCTCGAGCCCGGGCCCGTCGCGCTTCGCGTCGAAGTCTTTCGCCTCGTGCGGGTGCACCCCGACCGCCGCAAGCACGTCTTCGTTCGCCTGCGCGAGGCGCACGGCGTCGCGCGAGTCCGCGAACGTCGTACCGGGGACGAGAAACCGCGAGACGCCCGCCTCGCGGGCGCGCGCCATCACGTCGGGCAGCGGGTCCCCGAGCATGTGGAGGTGGCAATGTGAGTCGGCGAGCACCAGTCGAGCCCGGGCGGACCCCTACTTCACGACGCTGCCGGGCGGAACGTCCCCGGGCACGTCGAGGAGCCACGGCTCCCCCGTTTCTCCGACCGTCGCTGCGAGCACCATACCGTTCGACTCGACCCCCATCAGCGTGGCGGGCTTCAGGTTCGCGACGATCACGACGGTTCTCCCGACGAGAGCCTCCGGCTCGTAGCGCTTCGCGATTCCCGCAACGACCTGGCGCCGCTCGGTCCCCAGGTCGACCTGCAGCCGCACGAGCTTGTTCGACTTCGGAACCCGCTCCGCCTCGACGACGCGCCCCGTGACGAGTCGGACCTTCTGGAAGTCCTCGATCGAGATGCGGCCGTCGTGAGACGAGGGCGGCGGGGCTGGAGGGACCGCGTCGGGGTTCTCCGTCGTCATCTTCTCCTCCTGCGTCGAAAAGTAGACCGCGGTGTCGACCCGTGGGAAGAGCGACTCCGCCGGCGCGAGCGGCGCCGCGGTCGGCAGCCGGCCCCACTCCAGGTCGGAAAGCTGCGGGTCATCGGGGGGCGCGCCCAGGGCGGCGAAGATCTTCCGCGACGTCGCGGGCGTGAACGGCGAAAGCAGAGCGGCGGCGAGCCGCACGCCCTCGGACGCCGCGTAGAGCACCCGCGCCAGCCGCGGCGAGCTCCCCTCCTCTTTCCGGATCTTCCAGGGCTCCCGCGCCACGACGTACCCGTTGATCTCGGAGAGAAACCGCCAGATCGCTTCCAGCCCCCGGTTGAAGGCGAACTCGTCCATCGCGGCGCGCCAGTCGGTGCGGGCGCGCTCCCACGCGGCGATCACTTCGTTGTCCTCGCAGCTCTCGGGCGGCGAGGTCCCGAACGACTGCCGGCAGAGGGCCGCGACGCGCGAGACGGTATTGCCGAGGTCGTTGGCGAGGTCCGCGTTGTATCGCTCGAGAAACGCCTGGTCGGAGAAGTTGGCGTCCTGTCCGAACGCCATCTCCCGCAGGAGGAAGTACCGCAGCGCCTCCGGACCGAACTCGGCGACGAGCCGGTCGGGCCGCACGACGTTGCCGACGGACTTGGACATCTTCTTCGCGTCGTGCAGCCACCAGCCGTGCGCCCAGACGGTCGTCGGCAGGGGCAGCCCCGCCGACAGGAGGAACGCCGGCCAGAACACCGCGTGGAAGCGAAGGATGTCCTTGCCGATCAGGTGGACGCGCCGCCCGTCCGGTTCCTCCCAGAACTCCCGGTAGAGCGCGTCGTCCTCCGAGCCGAACCCGAGCGCGGTGATGTAGTTGGAGAGGGCGTCGAGCCACACGTACACGACGTGTCCCGGCCGATCGGGGAACGGAATGCCCCACTTCACGTTCGTGCGCGACACCGAGATGTCCTTCAGTCCGGCGGCGACGAACGACGTCACCTCCGAGCGGCGGTTCTCGGGGCGCACGAACTCGGGCCGGCTCCGATAGAGGTCGAGCAGCGGCTCCGCGTACCGCGAGAGCCGGAAGAACATGTTCTCCTCGGACTGCCACGCCGCCGGCTTCTCGTGGACGGGACAGTTGCCGTCCTGGAGCTCCTTCTCCGTATAGAAGGCCTCGCAGCTTGCGCAGTACCACCCCTCATGACGGTCGAGGTACAGGTCGCCGGCCGCTTCCATCCGCCGGATGATCTCGACGACGCCGCGGTGGTGCCGCGCTTCGGTCGTCCGGATGAAGTCGTCGTTGCGAATCTCGAACGTCTTCCAGAGCTCGTGGTACCGCCGGACGACCCGGTCAGCGAGCTCGATCGGCTCGATGCCGAGAGCCGCCGCCGCCCGCTCGATGTTCTGCCCGTGCTCGTCGGTACCGGTCAGGAACCGGGTCTTCTCGCCGACGAGGCGGTGATAGCGCGTCACGACGTCCGTCACCACGGTCGTGTAGATGTGCCCGATGTGGGGCAGATCGTTCACGTAGTAGATGGGCGTCGTCGCGTAGAACGTCTTCATGGGGAGCCGGGAAACATACCGCAGTCAGAGCAGTCCGGCCTCCCGGAACGAGACGCAGCCGTCGCGGCCGACGACGACGTGGTCGAGCAGGCGCAGCCCGACGAGGTCCGCGGCCGAGGCGAGTCGCCGGGTGAACTCGCGGTCTTCGCGCGAGGGCGACGGATCGCCGGACGGGTGGTTGTGGTACACGATGAGCGCCGCCGCGTTCGCGAGGAGCGCGCGTTTCAGGAGCTCGCGCGGCTCGACGACAGCACGGTCGAGCGTGCCGCGGTAGATCTCCGGATCGTCCCGCAAGAGCCGGTTGCGCGCGTTCAGGTACAGCGCGCCGGTTCGCTCCTGGGTTCCGTCGCCGCGCGTCCGCCGGAGGTACTCCTTGACGAGAGCCGGCTCGTTCAAGAGATCGCGCGTGGAAACCGTCTCGGTCGCGAGACGTCGGCCCACTTCGATCGCCGCCTCGATCGCGGAGGCGCGTGCTCTTCCGACGCCGCGCTCGCGCGCGAGCTCGCTGACGGTCATGCTCGCCAGCCCGGTCAGGCCGCCGTGCGCGGCGAGAAGCCGGCGAGCGCAGTCGAGAGCGCTCTCGCCGCGGCCGCCCGATCCGAGGAGAAGCGCGAGCAGCTCTTCCGAGGAGAGCGCGGAAGGACCCGCGCGCGCGAGCCTTTCGCGCGGCCTTTCGTCCGCGGGCAGGTCGCGGATGCGGAAAGGCTCGGGCATGGGCAGGTATCCGGTATCAGGGGTCAGGTTTCAGGGGTCGGGGATAATGACGAAGGTGGGTGGATCCTCCGTTCGGACCGTTCTCCTCGTCGGAGGGATCGCCCTTTTGCTCACCGCCATCGCGTGGCCGCTTCTCTCGAAGTACTTCGGGCGGCTGCCGGGGGACGTCGTCGTCCGGCGTCCCGGCTTCACGTTCGTCTTTCCGATCGTCACCTGTCTTCTATTGTCGCTGGTGGTGACGCTCCTCCTCTGGCTCTTCCGGCGCTAGCGATCGACCGCGAAACCAGTCGCCGGTAGAGCGTCTCGATCCGATCGAGTCGCACCTCGGTCGAGAAGCCCGCGACGACGCGCTCGCGGGCGCTCCGGCCGAGACGCGAGGCGAGGGAAGGGTCTTCGAGCAGGCTCTCGACGGCCGACGCCAGGGCGGCGGGGTCGCGCGGAGGAACGAGCCGGCCGGAAACGCCGTCTTCGACGAGCTCCGGGTTGCCTCCGGCGGCGCTCGCCACGACCGGCTTGCCCAAAGCCATCGCCTCGCGGATCGTGCCGGTGATTCCGAGGCCTTCGTAGGAGAGGTCGGCGACGACGTCCGCGGCCGCGAGCACGTCGGGCATGTCGGTTCGGAAACCGATCGCCCGAACGCGCTCCCCGATCCCCTTCTCGCGGGCGAAGGAAAGGACCCGTTCCTTTTCCGCTTCGTCCTTGCAGGCGACGATGGCGACGACGAGGCCGGGAAAACGTTCCCCGAGGAGCGCTGCCGCCGAAACGACGTCCCGCCAGCCCTTCCAGTCGCGTGCCCCGACCTGGAGGAGGAGCCTCTCCCCGTCCCCGATCTGCCACTCCCGCCGCACCCGGGCCCCGTCCGCGCGCGAGGGGTCGAAGCGCTGCAGGTCCACGCCCGCGTAGACGACGTGGACCTTTTCGGGCGGAACTCCGGCGGACCGGACGACGACTCTCTTGATGTCTTCGCAGACGGTGACGACCGCGTCGAGGCGGAACCGGTACTTGAGCGAGCTCGCCGCGTCCAGAGGGAAAGAGACGCCCCGGTTCACGACGAGCGCGGGCCGCCGCCGCGAGAAGAACGTCGCGAAGAGCGCGGCGGAGTGCGCGATGCCCTTGTGCACGTGGACGACCTGCACGCCGCGCTCGTCGACGAGGCGCGCGAGAAGCCGCGCGCTCGCGAAGTCGAACTCGTGCTTCAGGGGGAGCGGGTAGAAGTCGATTCCCTCGGCGCGGGAGCGATCGGCGACCTCTCCTCCCGGCCGGGAGACGACGCCGACCCGGTGCCCCCGCCGGGCGAGCCCGCGAGCGAGCTCGAACATCTGGACGACGCTGCCGGTCGTGAAGCTCCCCTTCTCGAGCACCTGCAGAACGGAGAGTGGACCTTCGCCCCCGCGGCCCCCCTCAGTCGCCATCCGGCCACTCGTGGGCGCTCCCGTCGGGAACGAGCACGACCTTGCCGAACTGGCGGCCCTCTTCGAGGAGCCGGTAGGCCGCGGGCGCCTGCGAGAGCGGCAGCACCTTGTCGATACGGGGCTTGAGCCGGCCGGCGCCGACCGCGGCGAGGAGGGCCCGAAACTCCCGGTCGTTCGCCATGGTCGAACCCAGGATCGAGATCTGCTTCCAGTAGACGAGCCGGATCTCCTCCGCGGGGTTCGGCCCGCTCGTCGCGCCGCACGTGACGATCCGCCCGCCGCGCCGCACCGCCTTCAGCGACGTCATCCATGTCTTCTCGCCGACCGAGTCGATGACGACGTCCACGCCGCGTTTCGCCGTCTCCCGGCGGACGACCTCGCCGACGTTCTCTGACTTGTAGTCGACGACGATCCAGGCGCCGGCCGCGCGCGCCTCGTCCGCCTTCTCTGCGCCGGAGGTCGTCGCAATCACCCGCGCGCTGCAGAAGAGCGCGATCTCGAGCGCCGCCCAGCCGACTCCTCCGCCGATGCCGTGGATCAGGACCGTGTCGCCGGGGCGGACCGCCCCGCGGCCGACGATCATCCGCCACGCCGTCTGGTAGGTGAGCGGAAACGCAGCGGCCTGCTCGAACGAGAGCCCGCCGGGGATCGGAAAAACGTTGACTGCCGGCACGACCGCCTTTTCGGCGAAAGTGCCCGGCCCGTGCTCCCCCACGATCCGGAACGTGACGCAGAGACTCTGCTCGCCGCTCCGGCAGAACTCGCACTTGCCGCAGAAGAGGCCGGGTTGGATGAGTACGCGGTCGCCCGGCGTGAGACCGGAGACGCCTTCCCCCATCGCCTCGACCACTCCCGCGCCGTCCGCTCCCGGCACCTGGGGGAGCGGGACGCCGGGGATCCCGTCGCGCACGAAGAGGTCGAGACGGTTGAGAGCCGCCGCGCGGATCCCCACGAGGACCTCGCCCGGCCCGGGTAGGGGGTCGGGCCAGTCGCCGTACTCGAGGACTTCGTTGCCGCCGTGCCGGCGGAAAAAGACGGCTTTCATCGCCCCGTCATCTTACGAGTCAATTCAGATACCCGAGGGACTTCAGCTTCTCGAGGTATTCGCGGTCCGTCTCGCGCCGCGGCTCGACAGCCGGAGCGATCCGCTCGCCGTACGTCGCGACCTTGGTCTCCTCGAGGGTCCCCGGGCGGAAGAGCGACACCGCGGGCCGGCCGGGCAGGTCCTCGGCCACCGGGACGCCGGACCGCGCGAGGATCGACGGCGCCACGTCCTCGGGCCGGATGCGGACGGTTCGCGGGGGCGCGCCGTCGAAGACGGCCATCCGTCCGAGGGATCCGGGAGACGGGTGGCTGTCGGCGGCGATCACGACGAGCGCAATCTCGCCGCGCGCGGCACGCGCGGCCAGGGACTCGACAAAAGGCAGCAGATCAGCAAGGGCCGCGGACCGGCCCGGCGCGTCGCCGCGGAGGATGTCGAGCGAGGGCAGGTAGACGGCGGCAACGGGGCGGCCGGGCGCGATCGCTTCGAAGGCGGCGACTGCGATGCGATCGACGTCCCGGCCGTCTTTCGCGCGGGCGAGGAGCTCGCGGTTCTCGACGACGGCGGCCCCCGGCCAGGCTCCCGAGGCCCACCATCCGACAGTTGCAACCGGCAGGCCGGCGGACGCCGCGACCTCCCAGAAGGCGAGGCTCCGCCTCTCCCACGCCGAGACGGGAGCACGTTCGACGAGGCGCAGGCGGATGCCGACACCCCGGAAGTACCAGGACGTCCCGAGCGGCGGACGCAGCGGGACGAGCCCCACCGGGCGCACCCACTCGAGCGCGCGAACGCCGTGCCGCGACGCGGGAACGCCCGTGGCGAGATCCGTCCAGATTTCCGCCGGCGATCCGGATCGCGCCGGCCACCACCCGGTTGCGGCGGACTGGAAAAGGCGCTCAAGCGCCGTGTCTTGACCGCCGGCGGCGGCGCCGAGGCCGTCGATCGCCACGACGACGACGCTTCCCGACCGGGGCGAAGGGAGAGGGGGCGGCGCCGGAGCGGCCTCGCGCTCCGACGAGAAGAGGAGCGCCGCGATCGCGAGCGATGACGCCGCCGCGACGAGGAGAATGGCGCGCGTGCGCCGCTCCGGGAGTCGGCCGGACCGCGCGAATGCCCTCGCCAGGTAGGCCGCCCTCCCCGTGGACCCGAAGAGCAGCGCGGCGAGGGCGACCGGCACCCCCCAGAGGAGCGCCTTCTCCGGCCGCTCCGGGCCGAGCCGCCACGTCGCGTTCAGCCAGAGCACGAGGACGCCGGCCGCCGCGACGAAGCCGAAGACCGCGGCTCCGAGTCCCGGCCGGCGGGAGCGGCCGGCCGCGGCGAGAAGGAGAGCCGTGAAGCCGGCGGCCGGGACGAGGGCCGGGAGGAGGAGGTGGACGAAGAGAAGCCCGATCGCGCGCGGAGACTGACCGTAGCGGAACTGCGTGGAGGCCACGGCCGCCGCGGCGGAGAGCGCCAGCGTGAGGGCTCCGACCGCGAGGACGGGGAGCACCGGGCCCGCCCCGCCGCCGAGCGCGCGCCGGAACACGAAGCGCTCGACCCCGCCCCGGAGATAGCCGAGCTCCCGAAGGCGCGCCCGCGCCTCTTCGAGCGTGAGGCGCGGTGGCGGGGCGGAGCTCAAGCCCGCCGGTCGCGGACGAACCGCGTCAGGTCCGTGAGGACCCCCGCCCGCCGGCGAAAGGGGACGAGCGCGGCGACGGCGGTGTCCAGGAGCTCCCCGACGAGCTCACGGCTCGAGTCGGGACCGAGCACCGCCGCGAAATTGGCGCGATGTCCGTCCCGCCCGGTGTCCTTCCCGAGGCGCTCGGGGTCCCCCTCGAGGTCGAGGAGGTCGTCGGTGATCTGGAAGGCGAGCCCGAGGTTGCGGGCGTATAGGGTGAGCGTTTCGAGAGCAGCGTCGCTCGCTCCGCCCGCGAGCGCGCCGCCGCGAACGGCCGCGACGAAGAGGGCCCCGGTCTTTCGCGCGTGAATCGACTCGAGGTCCTCGAGCGCCACGGTCGCCGGGTCCGCGGCCAGATCGGCGGCCTGCCCTCCGCAGCAGCCGGCCGCGCCGACGGCGACGGCGAGCTCGCCCAGGATCCTCGTTCGAACGGCCGGAGGCATTCCCGGCTCACGGGAAACGACCTCGAAGGCCCGCGAGAGAAGGGTCACGGCGGCGAGCTCGGCCGTCGCGACGCCGTAGACCCGGTGCAGCGCGGGCTCCCCCCGGCGGCGCGCGGCGTCGTCCATGGAGGGAAGGTCGTCGAGGACGAGCGAGGCTGCGTGGACGAACTCGACGGCGACCGCGACGGCGAGCGCCCCGGAGGGCTTCGCCCCGACCACCTGGCCGGCCGCCAGCGCGACGAGCGGCCTCACGCGTTTTCCGGGAGAGAGGACAGCCGAGCGCACCGCCTCGCCGAGGCGCGCCGCTCCGCGGGTGGGCGACGGGAGGTTGTCGGAGAGCGCCGCCTCGAGCGCGGTGCGATGCGCTTGCGCGAATCGCTCGAATTCGCCCTTCGGAGGCGCGGCGTCCGGGCGGCGTCTGGCCACGGGGAACCGAGTTCTCAGTGCTCAGTTCTCAGCTCCCCGCGGAGCACTGAGAACGCGGCCACCGGAGAACCCTGGAGCCCCTACGCCGCGTAGGTGGCCAGCGCCTCCGGCTCCGATTCGTAGACGTCGAACACGGTGATGAGCTGGGTGACGGTCAGGACGTCGTTGATCTTCGGAGGCAGGTGAAGGAGCTTCAGCTTTCCGCCCTTGTGCGTCACGGAGGTGTAGCAGCCGACGAGCTCGCCGATTCCGGACGAGTCGATGGTCGTCACTTCCTGCATGTTGATCAGGATGTTCTTCCGGCCCTTGTCGACGAGACCGTTGATGACCTCGCGCAACTGGACGTCTCCGGAACCGATCGTGATCTTGCCCTTCAGATCCACGATCGAGACGTCCCCCACTTCGCGCACGTTCGCTTTCATTTCCGCTTCTCCTCCTTCTCCTTTGCCGAGCCCAGATTCTTGGTCAATACAATTTCCATACCCCCGCCTTCGACCCGGCGGAAACGGACGTCATCCATGAAGGTCTTCATGTAGAAGATTCCGCGTCCGGACGTCTTCAGGCGGTTCTCCGGGGCGAGAGGGTCGTCCACCTTCGTCGGCTCGAACCCTTCTCCCTCGTCCCGGATCGTGATCTGCAGGTTTTCATCTACCACGTCCATTTCGAGATGTATCCGTTTGGACACGTCCTGGCGGTTACCGTGCTTGATCGCGTTTGCGAGCGCTTCCCGCAACGCCATCAAAAGCCAGTGGCGAGTCTCCTCCGGAACCTCCCGACCCTCGAGAAGTTTCCCACAAAGGTGCTGCGCCAACTCGATGTTCTCGAATCGGCTGGAAAGGGACATCCGGATCGGGCCGGCATCGTTCTTCGCAGGGGTTTTTGTCATTCACACGGTCGCGGCGAAATCGGCGCATCTTAAACCATAAAACCCGCTGTCCGGCGGGTGCTCCCCCGTCCCGTCCCGCTGACCCGCGTGCTACCCTGCCGCGGTGAAACGGTTCCGCAGGGCGCATGCCGCGATCCTCGGTGCGGCGCTCTTCGCGACCGGCGCCACGACCCTCCTGCCCGCCCGGATTCGCGACGTTTCCCGGGCTGTCGAAGAGGTCCGGGGCCGGCGATTCTCCGAGGTCGTCGCGGCCTCCGAAATGAACCCGGCGGCGTTGAAGACGTTCCTCAAGGGCAAGATCGCCGACGCCTTCCCGGCCCCGGTCGAAGACACCCTTCGCTCGCTCGCCGTACTGGGCCTCATCGAAAAGACCCCGGACCTCGTGGAACGCCTCGTCGACTTCTACGCCTCGCAGGTCGTCGCCTTCTACGACCCGGAGCCGCGGCGCTTCTACGTCGTTCGCGGGGCGGCCGGCGGCGCGCTCGAAGGCACCGGCTCGGAGGAGCTCGCCCAAAACCTCCTCTTCTCTCACGAGCTCATGCACGCCCTCCAGGACCAGTCGCTGAAGCTCGATCGCCGGTTCCGATCGCTCAAGGACGACGGCGACCGCGCGCTCGCCCTGCAGTGCCTGCTGGAGGGGGAGGCAACGCTCGTCATGGTGCGCGTCGCGCTGCGCGACCTGCCGGGGGCGGATGCCGCCGCCGAAGAGGCGCTCGCGCCCCTCCTCTCCGCGGGGGCCCTCGAGCGGGCGAACGTCCCGAAGGACCTGCCCGACTTCTTCGTCGACCAGCTCTTCTTTCCGTACGTCGAGGGAACGGCTTACGTCCGGCGCGCGGTCAAGCGCGGCGGCTGGAAAGAAGTGGACCGTCTATGGAACGAGCCGCCGCTCTCGACATCGGAGATCCTCCACGACGGACGCCGCCCGCCGCCCGCGTCCGATCTTCTGCCGGCCGACGCGGGACGCATCGCTCCTCCGGGGAGCCGCCACCTCTATTCCGACACGATCGGGGAGTGGGCCGCGCGCTATCTCCTCCGGCGTTCGCTCGGCGAGGAGGAGTCGGTGGACGCGGTTTCCGGGTGGCGCGGAGATCGAATCGCTTTCTACGTCTCGGGCGGCGCGCTCTCGTACGTGTGGCGGCTGCGCTTCGACACGCCCGGTTCCGCGCTGCTCTTCGAGACGGCGCTCCGGAAGGCCCGATCCAGGGCGCCCGATTCTCCGGCCATCGTGCGCGCGGGAGCCGACGTCGTCGTCACGCTCGGTTTCAAGGCGCCGCCCGAGCTGCCGGGGTTTACCGCTCCGAAGAGCTGAGGCGCCGGGCCCTCGCTCACGCCCCCGCGACCGCGCGGGTCATCAGCGGAATCATCACGAACATCTGGATGGCGTCGAAGACGCCGTGCGCGACGATGCAGGGCAGAACGTTGCCGTAGAGCACGAACGTGACGGAGAGGACCGCGGAGATCACGAGGATCCCGATCAGGACGAGCGGCTGGCCGTAGGCGCCGTGGGCCGCTGTGAACATGAGGGTGGCCGCGACGGGCCCGACGCGCGTCTGCAGGAACGAGCGGAAGAAGAGCTCCTCCACGACCATCGCCGAAACGACGATGGCGATCTTGACCCAGACCGGCTGGGCGACGATCCAGAGAATCGTCGGCGACACGGACGGGCTCTCCTCCGCTCCCGGCGCGGACCTCCGCAGGAGCCACCAGAGCCCGACGACGCCCACGGCCGCGAGGATCGTCACGAGCCACCCGGCCGCGCCCACGAGAATTCCGGACGAAAGGTCCGCGACCGGCCTGGCGCTGCGGATCTTGAGGAAGTCGGCCAGCGAGCGGCGGCCCGAGAGAGCGTAGTAGCAGGCGAGAAAGAAGAGCAGGATCGCGTGAACCGCGAAGAGGGAGAGAACCGTCAGGTCCTCCGTCTCCGGCTGGGCTCCCGCAAACCCGCCCGCGAAGGGAATGGCCACCGTCAGGAGCAGGACGGCGGCGAGCAGGGAGACCGCGATCGTCCGCCGACCCGGTTCGGTGAAGCCGTCTTCGGCAAACACGGCCCGCGAACGCGCGCGAGCGAAGGAAATCGTGATTCCGGCGCACCCCGCGAGGAGCAGCAGGAGAAAAACGAGGGTTCCGGTCGTCATGGAAGAGCAGCCCTCAGATTTCCGCTCCTCCGAGCGAACCGCTGACGGCTTCTCTCATCGGGCGGCGCAGATTATCTCAGGTGCGTAAAGACCGCACGAATGCCGTGCGAGCGCGTCGTTGACTTGCCTCGGCAGCGCGGAATAGATTCCGGTCAACAAATCGGAAGCACGCCCGTAGCACTGCAGCAAGGAGGTCTCATGGCGAAGACGTCGTGGCGCGCGGCACTCGCGGCCCTCACCTTTCTCCTCGTTCTCTCCCCTGCCGCCTTCCCCCAGTCCCAGGCAACCACCGGCGCGATCGAGGGAACCGTCGTGGACGCGAGCGACGCGGTGCTTCCGGGCGCCACCGTCGTGCTCCGGAACACGGCGATCAACTTCGAGAAACGCGAGACGACCGACTCGGCCGGGAGATTCCGCGCCGTCCTCCTGCCGCTCGGCCCGTACCAGATCACCGCCACGCTCCCCGGGTTCACCACCCACGTGCGCGACGGCGTCACGCTCTCGGTCGGTCAGACGATCAACCTCCGCCTGCCGCTGGAGGTCTCGGCCGTTCAGCAGGAGGTGCGCGTAACCGGGGTCGCGCCCGTCGTCGAGACGAGCCGGACCGCGGGCTCGACGCTGATCGACGAACAGGCCGTGCAGAACCTCCCGAACGCCGACCACAACTTCCTCGACTTTGCGAAGCTCACCCCGGGAGTCTCGATCGTTCAGGGTCCCGACGGAGACGAGCTCACCATCAACGGTCAGAAGGGAATCCACAACAACGTTTCGGTGGATGGCCAGGACTTCAACAACCCCTTCTTCGGGGAACAGCGGGGCGGCCAGCGCCCGCCGTTCACTTTCAACCTCGACGCGGTGCAGGAAGTCGTCGTCGTCGCCGACGGCGCCGCCGCCGAGTTCGGCCGGTCCTCGGGCGGGTTCGTCAACGTCGTGACGAAGTCGGGAACGAACGACTTCCACGGCTCCAGCCACCTGTACTGGAAGGACGACAGCCTCGCCGCCCGGGCCGCCAAGCGGGACGGCACCGAGGCGGAGGAATTCGACTTCGACCAGTGGCAGGCGGGCTTCACCCTGGGCGGCCCGATCCAGCCGGACCGGCTCTTCTACTTCCTCGCCGCCGACGGCCAGATCGGCGAGTCGGTCAAGCAGACCGACCCGGACCGCATCGAGCAGCGCGTCGTGGACTACTTCGAATCGATCGGTATCCCGGACGAGAACGGCCCGATCACCCGCGGCGACGACGCTTTCGTCGGCCTCGTCAAGCTCGACTGGCACGCGACCCAGAAGCACCTCGCGACCCTGCGCTACGCCTATAACTGGTCGGAGCAGGACAACGGGACGTTCGACGTCGACTCCTGGGGCGTCAGCAACAACGCGATCGAAAAGGTCAGCTCCTACTCGATCGGCGGCTCCGTCATCTCGACCCTTTCGGAATCCTTTCTGAACGAGCTCCGCGGGCAGTACTCCCGGGAGGATCGGCCCCGCCCGTACACGGGACCGACCCTGGCGTCGGGGCGGCCGCTGCCGGATACCGCTTTCGATTTCGGGAGGGGTTACCGGTTCGGGATGCCGTTCTTCATCCCGGTCGCGTACTACGACACGCGCACCCAGCTCCTCGACAACTTTTCCATCCTCATGGGCGACCACGCGATCAAGATCGGGGTCGAGTGGAACCGCGTCGTCTCGAGACAGACGTTCCTCGGATTCGCGAACGGCTTATGGAAGTTCAGCTCGACCGACGGCTTCCTGAACTACGCGGCCAATCCGAACTACGTCGAGTGCAACAACACGGCGGGCACCGCCTTTTCGACGTCGCAAAACGGAACCTGTCCGGCCGGCACGTCCATTACCGGGCCGGTGCTCCTCTACCTGCAGCAGGCGGGCGTCGGCGGCCGGACCGTCGAGGATGCCGGAACGCAGTCGATCGCCCAGGAGGAGTATGGCGCCTTCATCCAGGACAGCTGGCAGCCGATCCGGAATCTCACGATCAACGCGGGCCTGCGCTGGGACGGCATCTACCAGCCCGCCCCCCGTACGGCCCCGGACGAGGTCTTCTTCGCCCCGTTCATCGGGACGACGCGCGACGGGCAGGAGTTCCCGTCGGACGGGACCATTCCCGATGACACGAAGATGTGGCAGCCCCGACTCGGCATCTCATGGGACCCGTGGGCGGACGGCAAGACGGTCGCCCGGGCGACGTGGGGAATCTTCTACGCGCGCGTCCCGGCGCTCGACCTCGCTTCCTCCCGCTCGACGAACGGCTCGGTCGGCCAGACGATCTTCAGCGCTTCGTTCCTCCGCAACTTCGGGCTTTCCGGGCCTCCGGCTTATCCCAACCTGATCCCGACGTCGGCGGCCGGCACCCCGGACCACCCGGACGTCTACGTCTTCGACAAGGACTTCCGCAGCCCCAAGACCACGGCGTGGTCGATCGGCTTCGACAGGGAGATCATCCCGGGTCTCGCGGCCCTCGTGAAGTACAACTACGCGAAGAGCGAAAACATCACCCGGTTCATCAACAGCAACGACCCGCTGCTCGGCACCAGTCCAACCGTGCAGGCCTGGTCCACCGGGCTCGGGCCGGACGGAACGAATGGAATCGGCACCCTGTGGACAGTCACTTCGTCGGCCCGGAGCCGCTACTACGGCTACACGGTCGGCCTGACCAAGAGCCTCGCGGACCGCTACGCCTTCCAGGCGACGTACACGTACTCGAAGGACCGCTCCGACGACGACAACGAGCGCGACCCATTCACGCTGCGTTACGCGCGGGTCACGGACCTCGAGGCGGAGTATGGCTACTCCGACCGCGACCAGCGGCACCGCTTCAATACGTGGTTCCTGTGGCAGGCGCCGTTCGACATCAACATCAATGCGCGGTTCTCGTACCGCTCGCCGCAGCCCAAGTCCCTGGCGGCCAACGGCAGCGACTCCGCTAACCCATGGCAGGCGGCCCCTCCTTCGGACCGCATCCGGCCGGATGGAACGATCGTGACCCGGAACAACGGACGCAAGGACAACAAGTACTCGTCGCTCGACCTTCGGCTGTCGAAGGAGTTCTTGCTCGCCCCTCTCACGATCGAGCCGATCCTCGAGGTCTTCAACGTCTTCAACAGCGACAACTTCCTGACGCCGGAAGTCACGAACCTTGTCTTCAACTTCGACGGCACGATCCGCAGCGGCGACGGCGACCCGAGGCAGGTCCAGCTCGGGCTGCGCGTGACCTGGTAAATTCAGGCGTGGCTGGGGTCAGACTTAAGTCTGTCCCCGGTTGTACGACACGGCGGGGGCCTTCGGGCCCCCGTTGTACATCCGGGGACAGACTGAAAGTCTGTCCCCAAGCCCGACGATAGACTCGCGCCGCCGTGACCGAGGCCGTTCCGCTCGAGATCCGCGATCTCGTCAAGTCGTTCGGGGACCGGCGCGCGCTCGATGGCGTCTCCCTCGACGTCGGGCCCGGCGAGATCCTGGGCCTCCTCGGCCCCAACGGCGCCGGAAAGACGACGCTCGTGCGGTCCGTCGTGGGGCGCGTGCGCCCCGACTCGGGCACGGTCCGGGTCCTCGGCCTGCCCGTGGAGGATCCGCGGTCCAAGAAGAGCGTGGGCTACGTGACCCAGGAGATCGCCCTCTATCCCCTCCTCTCGCCGCAGGAAAACCTGACCGCTTTCGGGCAATACCAGGGGCTCGCCGGCGAGCCCCTCGCGAAGGCGGTCGCGGAAGGGCTGCGCTGGACCGGCCTCGCCGAGCGTGCAAAGGAGCGGACGGATCGTCTCTCGGGAGGAATGAAGCGCCGCTTGAACATCGCCGCCGGCACGATCCACGGGCCGAGGCTTCTCCTCTTGGACGAGCCCACCGTCGGAGTCGACCCGCAGTCGCGCGAGAGGATTTACGAAATGATCGAGGAGCTCCGCCGGGGCGGTGTCTCCCTCCTCTACACGACGCACTACATGGAGGAGGCTGAGCGCCTCTGCGACCGGATCGCGATCATCGACAACGGCCGCGTGATCGCGCTCGGCACCAAGGAGGAGCTCGTCTTACGGACGCTCGGGGCCGGCCGGATGCTGACGATCGAGACGGAGACGCCGTTCCCGGCCCGCCTCCGGCAGGATCTCGAGAAGCGAGGGGCGACTTTCTCCGACGGCACCGTGCAGTGCTCGGTCACCGACCCCGCCCGTGAGATCGCCGACCTCCTCGAGGCATTCCGGAGCGACGGCGTGAAGATCCGGGACCTCGCTCTCAAGACGGGCACCCTGGAGTCCGTCTTCCTTCAGCTCACCGGACGGGAGCTGCGCGAGTGATCCTCGCGGTGGCCCGGACTCACTTCGCGAAGCTGAAGCGCGACCGCGCCGCGCTCGTTCTTTCCTTCGTGCTGCCCGTCGTGTTCTTTTCCCTGTTCGCGACGATCTTCGGCGGCAGCTCGTCCCGCGCGACGACCCGTCAGATCCGCGTCGTCGTCATCGACGAGGACAAGACGCAGAACTCCGCGCGCTTCATCGCCGCGCTGAAGCGCGAGAAGGGCATCCGCGTCATCGAAACGACGACGCCTCCGGGAGGGAATCCGACTCCGATCTCCGACGCCGCGGCCGCGGAGTCGATCGTCCGCGCGGGCGACGTGCCACTCGCCCTCATCATCCCGAAGGGGTTCGGCGCGTCGCCCGTGCAGTTCGCCGATCCCGGGAGCGGGCCGAAACTGACCCTGCTCGCCGACACGTCGGATCCGATCGCGCCGCCGGTGCTCACCGGTCTTCTCCAGAAAGTCGCGATGACGGCGATGCCCGACGTGATGGCGCAGAGCGGGATCGAACAGGTCGACCGATGGGGCGGCGACCTCACTCCCGAGCAGAAGGCCCGGCTGCAGAAGAACGTCGAGGCGCTCCGGACGCGGGGTGGCGCGGGCTCGGGCGGAGGCGGGAGCGGGGAGCTCGTGACCGTGGAGGTCCGCGACGTCCTCGGCGAAAAGAAGAAGAACCCGGCCGTCGCCGTTCTCGCGGCGGGTCTCGGGGTCATGTTTCTGCTGTTCTCCGCGGCAGGGGCGGGAGGGGCGCTCATCGAGGAGGTCGAGAGCGGAACGCTCGACCGCGTGCTCTCGACGCGGGTGTCGATGACGCAGCTCCTTCTCGGAAAGATGCTCTACCTCTCGTCGGTGGCGGTCGCCCAGCTCGCCGTCATGTTCGTGTGGGGCGAGATCTTCTTCGGGGTCGAGCTGCACCGTCACGTCCCGGGGTTCCTCATCATGGCGATCGTCACGGCGCTCGCGGCTTCCGCGTTCGGCCTCGTCCTCGCCGCGCTCTCGCGCACGCGCATGCAGCTCGTGGCGCTCTCGAACCTTCTGATCCTCATGATGTCGGCACTCGGCGGGAGCATGTTCCCGCGCTACCTGCTCTCCGAGGCGGTCCAGAAGGCGGGTCTCGTCACTCTGAACGCGTGGGCGATCGACGGATTCATGAAGGTCTTCTGGCGCGACGCGCCGCTCTTCGATCTCTGGCCGCAGGTTCTCTTCCTCGTCGCGGCCGCCGCGGTCCTCTTCGGGATCGCCCGCCGGCTCGCGCGGCGCTGGGAAGCGGTCTGACGGCCGCCCGTCTCTCCTCGGGTATTCTTCGCCTCCAGAGGTAAAGAGAAATTCTTCTTCCGTTACTCGTCCTGCTCGCCACCGGCATCCCGCCGGACCTGACGACCGTTATCGGGAAAGTCTCCGAACGGGAAGCACGGATGGCGAAGCTCCTCGAGAACAGCAGCCACACGACGGCGACCCGCGCAGAGGAGCTCGATAAGAAGGGCAAAGTCGAGTCGGTGACGGAGAGCCTCGAACGGGTCACTCTGCGCGGCGGCAAGCCCGAGAGGGAGATCCTCCGGTACGTCCGCGACGGCAAGGACGACACGGCGGGCGAGAAGAAGAAACGCGCCGGGGTAAAGGCGGGGCCGCCCGGCAAGGAACGCTCGATGCGGGTCGGCATGAAGAGTCCCTTCGAGGCGAGCGAGCTCGACAAGCACCGTTTCACGCTCGTCGGTCCGGACCCGGCCGACCCCAACCGGCTCACGATCCGCTTCGAGCCGAAAGGGAAACCCTCACCCGAAACGAGCGTCGGAGAGGCTGTGGTCGACGCGGCGACCGGCGCGGTCGTGCGGATTCGATTCCGCCCCGCCGACAACCCGAAGTTCGTCGAGCGCCTGGACGTTCAGATGGAGTACGGCGCGACGACCCCGGAGGGACCCGCCCTCTCGCGCGTCACCATCGACGGCGCAGGCGGCATCCTATTCGTCAAGAAGCGGATGAAGATGACGGTGACGCTTTCCGACTACGAGTTCGCGGCCCGCTAGCCGCGGTTAAGCCTCCTCCCTTCGGGAGACCTCTCGCGCTGCGAGCGGACCTCAGGCTTTCTTGATCGTGAGAATCCTCGCGCTGCGAACCACGGCCATGCCTTGCGCCGCTACTCGAAGTAGCCGTTGACGTCGATGATCAGCTGCACGGTGCCCGAGGCCTGACCGAAAAGGACATTCAGCAGTCCTCCGGGTCCGAGCGGCAGGATCGCGTTGTTCGCCCGGATCTGACCGGCTCCAAAGTTCATCGCGGAGACGAGGGGTGGATTCGATCCGACGGGATACGCCGTGATGTAGCCGGGTGCCGTCGCCTGAACCACGGTGAAATTGAAGGAGACCGCCTTCGCGCTCGGTGGAACGTCGCAGCGGCCCCCGATGGTGAACGTTCGGGGGATGCCGGCGGCGAGGGCCGGTCCGCCCCAGGGTCCGGCCGTATCCCGCGTATCCGCCACCCGGCAGGGAGTCACCGTGTAGAAGCCCGGCGCCTGGGAAGTCGCACCGGAGATCGTCAGAGCGACAGTGTCGATCGCGGTCTGGCCGTCGCTGTCCGTACCGGTCAGAGTGATGACGTGGCTTCCGATCGAGAGGAGAGACTCGCGAAGCTGCCCGGTGCCGAGACTTCCGTCCCGGTTCGACGACCACGAAAATGCAGCGTTACCCAGAGAGCCGTCTTCGAGATCGGTTCCCGCCGCCTGGAGGAAGACAGGCAGCGCCGCGTCGAACGTCTCGCCCGCCGGCGGGGACACGATCGACACGATGGGGCCCTTCTTGCCAACGGTGAACGAGTTGTCCGAGTCGTCCTGCGCCGTGAGGAAGCCGTCGGATGCTTGAACTCGGATGCGCGCCGCGGCGCCTCCCGGCAGCTCCGAGAAATCGAGCGCGTAACTCGTTGCGGTGAGCGCGGTGGCGAGAGCAGTCCAGGTCGATCCGTTGTTCTTGCTGTAGAGAAGGCTGTACGTGAGCGGATTGTCGTCCGGGTCGCTCGCGTTCCACGTCACCGTCTGGTGTCCTGACAGAGTCAGCCCCGGCGCGGTGGGATAGGTCAGCGTAACGGCAGGCGGGTTGGCGCTCGGCGTGCGGAAGTTGAGGACGGTGCTCGTTCCTCGAGTCAGCTCGACCCGTGCGAGGCCCGCGGGAGAAGGAACCACGAGACCGAACGAACCGCGCGTGGCGGCAATCATCGAAGGCGGCTCTCTCGGGAAGGAGACGTCGAAGCAGTACTGGGCCAGAACGCTTCCCACGCCGTTCTTGAGCTTGACGCAGTAACCGGGACCCCCCAATGGAGGATCAGGAATGTATGTCGGCGCGGTGGACGTCCGATAGAGTGGATTGAGGCTGCCTGTCGGCGGCACTGTGTCGTTGACGAAGCCCGAGATGAGCACGTTGTCGCCGACCGTTGCCTGTTGAGTTTTCAGCGACCCAGCGGCAGCACCCGAGCAGAGAGTGTCGAAGATAAAAGCGTAGGTCTCCGGGGACGCCCAAGTCTCGACGTCCTCGTCCGCGTACTCTCTCATGAAACCCCAGAGGTCGTCCCCGTCGGACCTCGGCGGCTTGATCTTTCGCTGCAGCACGTCGAACCAGTGTCGGCCGCCGGTCGTCAGGTCGGAGTGATTTTCACCGTACGTGTGTGCGAGCTCGTGTGCGAGGACGGTGCCGTCGTAGCCCGGAGCTTGGACCACCCAGGCGGCTGTACCGGGTACGTCCGCAAGCCCCAACGCGACCGTGGAGGCACCCTCAGGGAGCCAGCCTATGAGCTTGTCAGGCCGCGGTTCGCTGCTCATCTTCAGAAGCCACGTCAGCCCATCGAGGAGACCGCTGCCCCCGACACCAACGCCGTCAGTGACGTCGGAGAGACAGATCAAAACGCCGGGTTGCCTTTCGTAGCGGAGGTCGCCAACCGCCACGGGATAGGTCTTCTCGAGGAACTTCTGAGCGACGTGAATGGCTGCCGTCGGAAGCGAGGGACTGAATCCCTGCGGCGGCTCATAGCGAATCGGCTTATAACCGATCTTCATCGGCTGGCAGTCCGTAGTTGTCACGATCCATCCAAGCTTGTTGTTGCCATAGTTGTCCTCGAACACTCGGTGCGAGGGATTGACCTCCACCTCGAGCCGGAGCGCGGGCTGAAGCGTCCAGGTCAGCGGGATCTCGAAGTTGAGCGTGTCGTCGATCTTCTTCCAGTCCGGCGTTGGCCGGGCGGTGATCTCGAATCCCGGGTTGAATGGCAGGGCGAAACCCAGAGGGGTCGACCCGGCGAAGCCGTGGAGGACGCCGCTGACCCCGGAGACCGGGGCGTTCTGCCTTCCCACGCCGAGGTAGGCGCGCACGACCGTGCGCCGACCCCGCACGAGCGGAATGATGTTCGCCATGCTCTGGAGACCCTGCGTCACCTCGAGTCGCTCGACCGTGAGATCGTGATCGGACATCCGACGGGCGGTGACGGTCCAGCGCACGTTCATCGGAGGATCGAGCGAGAACGGCGAGACGAACGAGGAATCCTTGAAGAACGTCACGCCTTCGGGGTCGCCCTCGATGTCGCCGGGAAAGGCGAGGACCGCGTAGTTACCGAGCTGAGACTCGACATGGTTGACGGTCTTGTCGCCGTAGCACGAGACATGGTCCGAGTCCTGGCCGTAGGTGTAGAGACGGCCGATGGCGACCGCGCCGAGTGGATTGAGGAGGTACGTGCTTCCGTCAGCCCGCTCCTGGGGCGGGAGAAGCTGACCTCCCAGGCTGTTGTCCATCCCCTGGTAGCGGCCGGAGTCGATGACGGAGAGATGTTGGTGTTCCCGGTCGATGCTGCCCGGCACGGCCAGGCAGGGAGTGGTCTGGACGAAGTCGTATTCGTCATGGAGAGTGATGTCGTACGAGAAGGAGTCCTGGCTGCCGTCCGGGAACCGGCGAACGATCGTCGAGCCGGACAGCTCCACTTGCCGCTTCACTACGGTCCTTGTTCCCTGGTCGGTGACGTCACTCGCTCCTTCCGCATGTGCGGTCCACGTGATCGAAAACCAAGGCTCCGGCTCCACGGTCGCGGCAGCCGATCCTTCGATGCGGTTCGTTTTCAGGGAGCCGGGTCGGCGGTTCGGTCCTCTGGCGTGCGCCTCCCGTGTGCGCGGCGCCGACACCGCCTCCGGATGGCGCCGAGCGGCGAAGATCGGGTCGGAAGGATCGCTTCCTCCGGGTCGAGCGAGGATCGAGCCGATCAGCACCAGGAACGTCGTGAAGACAAACTTCGACCCTTCCGAAAGGCTCATCGTCGCTCCAGTTGTCTTTCGACTTGGGGATCACTGTGCGTGGACCTCGCCGGCAACCGGGAATCCGCGAGGTCCTTGTGATCCGGAGGCCTGACGCGTATTATGCCCCGTCCCGCGGGGTCGTAGTTCAGTTGGTTAGAACGCCGGCCTGTCACGCCGGAGGTCGCGGGTTCGAGTCCCGTCGACCCCGCCATTTAAGCCGTGACGTCCCAGAAGGCTATCGAACCCATTCCGGTTCAACTTCCGCGACACACCGCTCGCGCTTTGTTGGTGGGGGGTGCAGGTTTCGAACCTGCGACATCCTGCGTGTAAAACAGGCGCTCTACCGCTGAGCTAACCCCCCGTCTTCTAAACAGCGACCCGCGCGTAGCGGGGAATCTCGTCGATCGGGACGGGAGGCGCGAGCAGGAAGCCCTGTCCGAGCTCGACGCCCAGCCCGCGCAGCGCGTCGAGCTCGTCGCGGGTCTCGATGCCCTCGGCGATCACGCGGGTGTTCATCTTGCGGGCGAAGGAGAGGAGCGCTTCGAGGAGGTCCTGCTTGATCGGGCGCCGGTCGATGTCGCGCACGAAGACGTGGTCGAACTTCAGGTAGTCGGGGGCGATTTCGGCGAGCGACGAGAGGCTGCTGTAGCCCGTGCCGACGTCGTCGACGGCGATCTTGAAGTTCTGCTCGCGAAAGCGCGAGAGCACCTCCCGGAAGAGACTCTCGTAGACGACGTACGTGCGCTCCGTGATCTCGAGGACGATCCCCTCGGGCCGGAGGCCCAGCGACTCGACCTGCTCGCGGAACCGCGGGCCCAGAAACTCCGGGTCCGACGCCGCGGCCGGCGACAGGTTCAGAAAGAGAAGACTTGGCCCGACGGCGCCGGCTGCCGCGGCGACCTCGAGCGAGATGTCCCGGCAGACCCGCTCGAGCGGGGCGAGGAGCTCCGTCCGGTCGGCGAGCGAGAAGAGCGTCTCGCCGCCTTCGAACTCGCTCCCCTGGGGGCCTCGCGAGAGCGCCTCCATTCCCATCATCTCGCCGGAAGCGAGCACGAAGACCGGCTGGAAGACGGCGGTGAAGTCGCGGCGGTTGATCGCCTCCTGCAGAAGCGCCGCGCCCCGGATCTCGGCGCGCACCGTCTGGCGCGTCACGCGATCGCGCGCCTCCTGGATGCCGCGGTAGAGAAGGCGCTCGGGTCGCCGGC
Organism: uncultured Acidobacteriota bacterium; assembly: GCA_963832145.1. Classification (GTDB taxonomy): domain Bacteria; phylum Acidobacteriota; class Thermoanaerobaculia; order UBA5066; family Gp7-AA6; genus Gp7-AA6. The sequence continues at coordinate 666,299 of CAWHTA010000002.1, read as the reverse complement.
GCGGATCGCCGTGGACGCGCGCGGCGCCGACGAATGACCGGAACCTTCCGGAGAGGTCGGCGCGCTCGGCGAGGTAACCGCGGATCAACTGGTCGAGCTCGGCGGCCCGCTGCTCGATCGTGCGGTGCGAGTCGGCCGCCCCCGTCTCGGGCGCGAGCACGAGGAGGACTTCGTCGGAGGAGACGTGAGGAAGGCAGAGAGTCCCGCTCGGGACGATCCCGTCGGACTGGAACGCCTTGACGCGCCGCACGAAGTCGAGGAGGAGGTCGTCGTACGCCTTCGATCCCCACACCTCTTCGACGCGGCCTTCCGACCCGGGACAGAAGGCGAGGATCGAGAGCGATCCCTGCTCCGTCAGCTGAAGGACGAGGTCGTCCATGATCGCGGCGACCGTGGGCAGACCCGTGTCCCGGTCGTAGAGGCGGCTCCGCTCCTTCTGCCACTTGCCCCGGAGGGCAACGAATTCGCTGGCGACGCCTTTGGCCACGGTCTTACTAGGATAGCCCTTCAGACCTCTCCGGTCTTCAGCCGCGAGAGGGCTTCTTCGGTTCCGAGCACGATCAGGACGTCTCCGTGCTGGAGCCGGTCCGACGGGCCGGGCACGAAGCGCCGCTCGAGCCCCTCCCGAGTCAGGCGTTTGACCGCGAGGACCGACACGCCGTAGCGGTTGCGCAGGCCCGATTCCGCCACCGTCCTCCCCTCGATGGCCGGCGGAACGTCCACCTGGATCAAGCGGTGCTTCTCGGGAAGCTCGAAATAGTCCATCTCGGCCCCGCCCTCGCCGAAGGTCTGGACCCGGGCGACGAGCCGGTTGGTCTTGAGCACCTCGCGGTCGAACGCGCCGAGAAGGTCGCGGCGCGTGACCACTCCGAGGAACCGCCGGTTCTCGGCGGTCTCGACGACAGGCAGCTGTCCCAGGTCGCGGAACCAGAGCTTCTCGTTGACGCTCGTCAGCGGTTCCGTCGGCGTCACGAACGGGATCTCGGAAAGCAGGTCCTCGGCGATCACGAGGCTCGAGATGTTCCGCTCGGGGAGCGACTCCTTGATGTCGTGGAGGTCGACGACCCCGAGCAGGCGTCCCTCGTCGTCCCCGACGTAGAGGTAGAGGCTGCGCGTGTGGAGAAAGACATTGACGATCTCGGGAAGGGTCATGCTCCGCGGCACCAGCTTGACGTCGTCGCGCATCACGTCGGACACCTTGAGGGACGACAGCGCCGTCGCCTCGGGAGTCTTGTCCCACACGATCCCGGCGGACCGGAGGCTCTGGATGTACATCGAGTCCTTCTGGAGCGCGCGCGCCGAGAGCACGGCGAGCACCGACACCGCCATCATCGGAAGGAGGACGGCGGTGTTCTGCGTGAGCTCGAAGATCATGATGATCGCGAGCAGCGGCGCGCGGGTCACGCCCGCGAGGAGTCCGCCCATCCCCAGCAGCGCGTAGCCGCCGACGGGTGAGTCGATCCACGGAAACACGATCTCGGTGAGCTTCGCGACGACGCCGCCGAGCGACGCGCCGGTCATGAGGGCCGGGGTGAAGACGCCGCCCACGCCGCCGGAGCCGATCGTCGCCGCGGTCGCGGCGATCTTCGCGACGAAGAGCTCCGCGAGAAACGGCAGGCTCGGGTTGCCGCGGAGGATCCGGTTCGTGCCGGCGAAGCCGCTTCCCCACACCTCCGGCCGCAGGACTCCGATCAACCCGACGATCGCCCCCCCGATCGCCATCGACAGCGGGAGAGCGAGGCCGAACGAGGTGAAGAACTTCTTCGCGGTGCGAAGGGCGCGCACGAAGAGCGCGGACGCGGCTCCCGCCGTCAGGCCGATGACGGCGAACGGGAGGAATTCGAGCGCCGACTCGAGCCGGAAAGCCGCGACCTGGTAGACGGGCTCGTCACCGAGAAGGAAGCGGACGAGAACCGTCGAGATCGCGGCGGAAACGACCGCCGGACCGAAGAGCGTCATCGAGAAAGACCCGACGACGACCTCGAGGACGAAGAGCGTCGCCGCGATCGGCGTGTTGTACGCGCCGGCCACTCCGGCGGCCATCCCGCACGCGGTCAGTATGCGCATGCGCTCCGGCGAGACCTTCACGACCCGCGACACCCACGAGGCAAACGCGGCGCCCATCTGGATGATCGTTCCCTCGCGCCCCTCCGACCCGCCCGTCGAAATCACCGCGAGAGACGCGGCCGCGCGCCCGAGCGACGGCCGGACGCGTACCGACCGGCGGCCGAGGTTCACCACCTCCATCATCTGGGAGATGCCGGTCGTCCCCGTGCCGGCCACGAAGGCCCGGGCGATGAGCCCCCCGACGAGGCCTCCGAGCGCGGGCAGGAAGATCCGAAGGAGCGGCGGCAGCGACTCCGCGCCCGAGACGATGTCCTCGGCGTCGAGCAGGAGTTGGGTCAGGCGGATCGAGATGGCGCGAAACGCGATCGCTCCGAGCGCGCCGACGACCCCGACGGCGGCGGCGAGAAGGAGGAACTGGGTGTTGGGATCGCGCCAGAAGAATCGACCGAAGCGGGAAGGTCGTGTCGGGGCGGGCGCCTCCGGCGAGCTCATTCCCTCTCGTCGTCCTCGGATATCTCCGTGTCCTCGTCACTGTCGCCGAAGTAGAAGGCGTGCGCGCAGAGGTTGCCGCAGAAGAGAGCCCCGCCCCGTCGGACGCCGCACGAGTCGCAGAACCTCTTGCGGCAGATGGTGCAGCGCAGGAGGCCGAAGGAAAACTTCTGGCCGCAGACTTCGCAGACGTCGGTCGAGCTCGACACGTCGAGAGTATAGGGCGCGCCCGGCGACCGGACGCGTCCGCGACCGTGTGGTAGCATCCGCGGTCCTTTCGCCGCGGCGGTGTAGCTCAGTTGGTCAGAGCAAGCGGCTCATATCCGCTGTGTCCGGGGTTCAAATCCCTGCACCGCCACCATAAGTACCGCCGCCGGTCGTAACATCGGGAATGGACGCCGTCCGAACCGCTCTCGAAACCGCCGCGGATTCGGGGCTCCTCCCGCGCAACGCGTCGATCCTCCTCGCCGTCTCCGGCGGCGCCGACTCGACGGCCCTGCTCTTCGCGGCGGCGGACCTCGCGGACGCTCACGGGTGGCGGCTGTCGGTCGCCCACGTGCATCACGGCTGGCGCGGCCGCGACGCGGACCGCGACCTCTCATTCGTCGCGGACCACGCGCGGCGGCTGGGTCTCCCCTTCCTGGTGCGCCGGCGCGACGCGCGGAGCGCTTCCCGCGCCCTCCGCCTCTCTCCGGAAGCGGGCGCGCGGCGGGTGCGCTACGAGGCGCTCCTCGAGATGGCGCGGGAGGCGGGAGCTTCCCGGATCGCGACCGCGCACCAGCGCGAGGACCGGGTCGAGTCGTACCTCCTCGCGCGCGGGCGCAAGGGGGGCCTCGCGAGCCTCGCGGGGCCGCGCGAGGTCCGCGCGGACGGCGTTGTCCGGCCGCTGCTCGCGGTTTCGCGCAGCGAGATCGTCGCGTACCTGCGCGCGCGCGGGATCGCCTGGCGGCGCGACCGCACGAACGGGGATCTCTCGCTCGACCGGAACCGGCTCCGGCGCCGGCTCGGCTCGAAGGGTTTCGAGTCGCTCGCCCGCCGGGTCGAGGCGCTCGCGCGGCTCCGGGACGAAGTCGACGGCGAGTTCGAGCGCGAGCTCCGTCCGGCGATCGTCGTCGGCCGCAACGTGGTGATGGCCGATGCGGTCCTCCTCGAAAGCGCCGCGACGGAGCTCGCGAGGCGCGCGATCGTGGAGTGCGCCGCGCCGTTCGCCGAGGGCGGAAAGCCTCCGATGACCGGGCGGGAGCGGGAGCAGATCCTCCGGCTCCTGGCGGCAGGATCCGACTTCCGCTTCGAGGCCGGCCGGCGCATCCGTTTCCGCCGGCGGGGCCCGCGATTCGACGTTCGGCTCGCGCCCGCGGCGGCTGTGGCCAAAAAGGGCAATAATCGGTCTCCGGGGTCCGTTATTCTGGGCGATCGAAGGGAGTCAATCGGTTGAACGCCACCATCAAGAACCTTCTGCTGTGGATGGTCATCCTCGTCCTGATCATCCTGGCGTGGAACGTCTTCAAAACGGGCGCCACGACTGTCGACGAGATCAGCTTCTCGCAGTTCCTGGACGCGGTCTCCCTCGGGCACATCCAGAAGGTGTCGATCCGCGGGGAGGAGATCCGGGGAACTTATGCGCCTGCGGCGTCGAAGCGGGAGCCGTTGTTCAAGACCTACGCGGCCAACTACCCCGATCTCGTCAAGGATCTGCGGGCGCGCGGCGTCGAGATCGAGATCACTCCCCTCAAGGACTCGTCCTTCGTGTCCGCGCTCGTCATGTACGGGCCGCTGATCCTGCTCGTCGCGATCTGGTTCGTGATCATGCGGCAGATGCAGGCCGGCGGAAACAAAGCGCTCTCGTTCGGTAAGTCCCGGGCGAAGCTCCTGACCCCGACGCAGAAGAAGGTCACCTTCAAGGACGTCGCCGGCGTCGAAGAGGCGAAGGTCGAGCTGCAGGAAATCATCGAGTTCCTGAAGGACCCGCAGAAGTTCCAGAAGCTCGGCGGCAAGATCCCGAAGGGCGTCCTCCTGATGGGGCCCCCGGGAACGGGCAAGACTCTCCTCGCGCGGTCGGTCGCCGGCGAGGCGAACGTTCCGTTCTTCACGATCTCCGGGTCCGACTTCGTCGAGATGTTCGTCGGCGTGGGCGCGTCGCGCGTCCGGGACTTGTTCGAGCAGGGCAAGAAGAACGCCCCCTGCATCATCTTCATCGACGAGATCGACGCCGTCGGGCGGCACCGGGGCGCGGGCCTCGGAGGCGGACACGACGAGCGTGAGCAGACACTGAACGCGCTCCTCGTGGAGATGGACGGCTTCGACACCAACGAAGGGGTCATCCTCGTCGCGGCGACAAACCGTCCCGACGTCCTCGACCCGGCACTCCTGCGCCCGGGAAGATTCGACCGCCGCGTCGTCGTCGACCGGCCCGACCTGCGCGGCCGCGAGCAGATCCTGAAGGTCCACACGCGCGTCACGCCGCTCTCCGAGAACGTCGACCTGATGGTGATCGCGCGCGGCACTCCCGGCTTCTCCGGCGCGGACCTCGCGAACCTGGTGAACGAGGCGGCCCTGAACGCCGCGCGCTTCAACAAGAAAAAGGTCGAGATGATCGACTTCGAGTACGCGAAGGACAAGGTCATGATGGGTCCCGAGCGCAAGTCGATGATCATGACGGAAGAAGAGAAGCGGAACACCGCGTATCACGAGGGCGGGCACGCGCTCGTCGCGGCGATGCTCCCGGACGCCGACCCGATCCACAAGGTGACGATCATTCCGCGCGGGCGCGCGCTCGGCGTGACGATGCAGCTTCCGATCGAGGACAAGTACTCGCACACGAAGGAGTACCTCGAGGCGACGATCACGGTCATGATGGGCGGCCGCATCGCCGAGGAGAAGTTCCTCGGCCACATGACGACAGGCGCCGGCAACGACATCGAGAAGGCGACGGACCTCGCTCGCAAGATGGTTTGCGAGTGGGGCATGAGCGAGCTCGGCCCGCTCACGTTCGGCAAGCCCGAGGGCGAGATCTTCCTCGGCCGCGACTTCGGCCGCACGCAGGACTACTCCGAGTCGACAGCCAACCAGATCGACGCGGAGGTAAAGAAGATCGTCACGCAGGCTTACCAGCTCGCCAAGACGATCGTCACCGAGAACACGAAGGTGATGCACCGGCTCGCGCGGACGCTCCTCGAGAAGGAAGTCCTCGACGGCGAAGAGGTGCTGCAGATCATCGCCGAAGAGAACGGCACCGACATCTCCAAGCTGCGCAAGTCCGGCCCCCCGCGGCCGCCGATCGTCCCGCCGCCGGGCGCGCCCGAGGTGTCGGGCGACGTCGGACCGCTGGTACCCGAGCCGGCCTGACACCGCCCCGCTCGACGGAGAGAAGGCGGAGGCCTTCGGTCTAAACTGCGGTCGTGCCGGTTCCCGCCGACCTGGTCTTCGCCACGGCGAACGCCGAAACGCTCCGTGAAATCGCCTCCTGGGACGGGTTCCGCCCCGCGACCTTTGCCGCTTCCGAGTTCCCGGTGGACGTCGTGCGGTTCGACCGCTCTCCTTCCCCGCCGGTCGCGCTCTCGCGGGCGCGGCGCGCCGAGACCCTGAAGGCGCTGCCGGCCGGGCTCCGGGAGCGGGCGGTCTCGGCGTTCGCGCGGTTCGAAAAGGCGCCCTCGTCGCTCGGGCTCCCGGGAGCGCGCCGGCTCGACCTTTCGACGGCTCCGATCGTGATGGGGGTCGTGAACGTGACCCCGGACTCCTTCTCCGACGGCGGGCTCTACTTCGATCCGCGCCGCGCGGCGGAGCGCGCGCTCGAGATGTTCGAAGAGGGCGCGGCCATCGTGGACGTCGGAGGCGAGTCCACGCGACCCGCGACCTACGGCGAGGCCGCGCCGGTCTCGCCGGCCGAAGAGATACGGCGAGTTCTGCCCGTGATCGAAGCGATCCGCCGGGAGAGTCCGGCTCCCCTTTCGATCGACACGCGAAACGCGGAGGTGGCGCGCGCGGCGCTCGGGGCCGGCGCGGACCTCGTCAACGACGTGTCCGCCCTCCGTCACGATCCGAAGATGGCCGCCACGGTTGCCGAGGCCGGCGCCGCGCTCGTGCTCATGCACATGAAGGGGGACGACCCGCGCACGATGCAGGCGGACACGTCTTACGGGCACCCGGTCGCGGACGTCGCGTCGGAGCTGGCGGCGGCGGCGTCGATCGCGCTCGAGACGGGCGTTCCCGCCGATCGGATCGCCCTCGACCCCGGTCTCGGCTTCGGAAAGACGGCGGAGGGCAACCTCGTCCTCCTCCGATTTGCCGGCACGCTCAAGTCTCTCGGATTCCCCGTCGCTGTCGGCGCGTCGAGAAAGGCATTCGTGAGGCGCTTCTCGGGGGTCGGAGACGACGCGTCCCCCGCCGAGAGACTCGCCGGCTCGCTCGCCGCAGTCGCCGCAGCGCGGGCCGCGGGCGCCGCGATCGTGCGGGTCCACGACGTCGCCGACACGGTGCGGTTCCTGCGGATGCAGGCGGCGATCGAACACGTCGCGCTCGCGCGGCCGGAAGGGGCGGCTTCGCGTTGATCGACGACATCCTCTCGCGGTTCGGATCCCCGTCCCACTTCACGTTCACGTGGCGTGACGCTGTCGACATCCTGATCGTCGCGTTCGTCGTCTACTTCCTCCTTCGACTGATCCGCGGAACTCGCGCCGTCCAGATGGTCTTCGGCCTGATCGCAATCCTCGTCGTTTACTGGATCTCCGTCATCCTGAAGCTGGTCGCGCTCCGGACGGTGCTCTCGGCCCTCATCTTCTACCTCCCGTTCGCGATCATCGTTCTCTTCTCCCAGGAGCTGCGGCGCGCCCTTGCCGCGTTCGGACGGACGCCTTTCTTCTCTCTTTTCTCGGGCTACCACGCGGAGGAGACCGTTTCCGACCTCGTCCTCGCCGCCACGTCGCTCTCGAACAGGAAGGTCGGGGCGCTCATCGTTCTCGAGAGGCGGGAGGGTTTGAAGACCTACATCGAGAACGGCGTTTCCGTCGACGCAGCCATTTCCTACGACCTGCTCGTGAACCTCTTCTCCCCCGGCACCCCGCTCCACGACGGCGCCGTCATCGTGTCGCGCGAGCGGATCGCCGCGGCCTCCTGCTTCCTGCCGCTGTCGCTCAAGGAAGGCCTTTCGAAGCGCTTCGGTACCCGCCACCGAGCGGCGATCGGCGTGACCGAGGAGACCGACGCGATCGCGATCGTCGTGTCCGAAGAGCGGGGAACGATCTCGCTCGCCCGCGACGGGCAACTGGTCGAAGACCTCGACGGGAAATCCCTTCGCGACCTTCTCTACCGCGAGTTCGCGGTGAGCGCATAAAGGCGAACGTGACGCTCCGTCGCTCGTTCTTTCGAAACCTGGGCCTCAAGATCCTGGCACTCGCGATCGCGCTCGGCGTCTGGTTCGCGCTCTCGGGACAGCGGCGGGAGCGGATCTCGGAGCGGAGTTACCGGATCCCGCTCTCGCTCATCAACATACCGGCGCGCACGATGGTGGCTTCCCCGCTTCCCGGCGGTGTGGACGTGCGCGTGAGGGGACCCTTCACGGCGCTCCGCCAGCTCGAACCGGAAAAGCTGGAGGTCGTGATCGACCTACGGGACTCGTTGCCCGGTGAGAGGCAGTATCGCTTCGCCTCCGAAGACATCAACGTGCCTCCGGAAGTCGAGATCATCGCGATCGCCCCGGCCGAAGTGCGCGTCGCCCTCGACCGGATCGGCGACAAGCTCGTTCCGATCGTTCCCGTGTTCACCGGCGAAGTGGCCCCCGGAACGAGAGTGGTGGACGTCATCGCCGACCCGCGCATCGCCCGCCTCGTCGGACCGGCCGCCGCTCTCGAGAGGATGACGGGAGTCGGCACGGAGCCGATCTCGCTCGTGAACCGCTCCGCCACGTTCTCCGCCACGACGACAGTGAACCCCAACGCCGCGGGCGTGCGCGTTCGCGAGGGGCAGGTCGTCGACGTGACCGTTCGCATCCTCCCGGTTCCGACTCCGTCTCCCTCCCCGCCGGAGCGCCCCGCGGCGCCGTGAAGCTCTTCGGAACGGACGGCCTCCGCGGCCGGGCCGGCGTCTTCCCCCTGGACCCGCGGTCCCTCCGTACCGTGGGCCGGGAAGTCGGCGCCGGGGTGAGGCGCGACGGCGGGACCCTCGTCGTCCTCGGCGGCGACACGCGGGAGTCCACGCCCGGGATGGCCGGCGACCTCGCGGCCGGCCTCGAGGCCTCGGGCTGCGCGGTCGCGGCGGCGGGCGTCGTCACCACACCGGCTGTCGCCGAGCTCGTGCTCGCCCTCTCCGCGGGCGCCGGGATCTCGATCTCGGCGTCGCACAACCCCTGGGAGGACAACGGGGTGAAGGTCTTCGGCCCGGACGGCCGGAAGTGGCCGGACGAGAAGGAGGCGGAGGTCGAGGAGAAGCTCCTCTCTCCGCGCGACGACGGCGCGAGCGAGCCCGCGTCCCGGCCCCCGGCCGTCGACGCCGCGCTCGCCCCGATCTATCTCGAGAGACTCCTCGCCCGCCTCCCCGCGCGCCTTCCCGACCTGCCGGTGATCCTCGACGCGGGAAACGGGGCGGCATACCGGCTGGGACCCGAGGCGCTCGCGCGCGCGGGCTGCCGGGTGACGGCGATCAACGACCGACCCGACGGCAGAAACATCAACGCCGGATGCGGCGCGCTCCACCCCGAGGGGATGGCGGAGGAGGCGCGCGCGCGCGGCGCGGCCCTCGGGGTCGCACTCGACGGCGACGCGGACCGGTCCATCTTTGCCGACGAGACCGGGAGACTCCTGGACGGCGACGACGTGCTGTGGATCGTGGCGCGCCGGTGGAAGTCGGAGCGCCGCCTCCCGCCCGGCGGCGTCGTCGGCACGGTGATGTCGAACTTCGGGCTCGAAGTCGCGCTCGCGCGCGAGGGGATCCCGTTCCACCGGGCCGCTGTCGGCGACCGCGCCGTCGCGAAGCTCATGGAACAGACGGGCGCCGGACTCGGAGGGGAGACGTCCGGGCACGTCCTCTTTGCGCCGCTGTCGCCGTCGGGCGACGGGATCCAGACCGCGCTCGTGGTCGCGGGCGTCGTCGCGGCCACCGGAGCGCCGCTCTCGCGCCTCGCGACGCTCGAGAAGGCCCCCCAGGCGCTGCGCAACGTGCGCGTGTCGCGGTACCTGCCCGTCGAGTCGTCGCCCGAGCTTTCCGCGGCGGTCGAAAAAGCGAGGAAGGGACTCGATGGCCGTGGGCGCCTCTTTCTGCGTTACTCGGGCACCGAACCGCTCCTCCGGATTCTCGTCGAAGGGACCGACGCGCGGGAGGTCTCTGCGATCGCGGACGAGATCGAGGCCGCCGCCCGCGCGGCGCTTTCCTGACGGCCGGTGCCTACCTCTCCAGCTCCGGGATCGGCTCTCCGGTGACGTTCGGCTCCTGGAAGATGAGCCCCGTGTCCGCGATCGGCAGGAGCGCCGTGTGGTTCTTCTCGCCGATCTCGAGCCGCACCTCGTAGAAACCGTGCGGCGAGACCGCGACGAGCCGCGCGGGGCGATTCTTCAGCTCCAGGATCGGGCAGTAGACGACGACCCGGGCGGGAATCTCCACTTCAGCTTCCTCCTTCCAGGATCTCCAGCATTTCTTCCCACGTCACGACGGAAACGCCGAGGGATTTCGCCTTCTCGAGCTTCGAGCCGGCCGCCTCCCCGGCGAGCAGGTAATCGGTCTTTCGCGAGACGGCGCTCGCAACCTTCGCGCCCGCCGCCTCGAGCCTCCGCGCCGCCTCCTCGCGGGTCACCCCGGTGAGCGTTCCGGTGATCACGACGGTGCGGCCCGACAGCGGCCCGTCGGCGGCCGGGCGGCTCTCGCGGGAGAGGAAGTTCACGCCGTTCGCACGCAGCTTTTCGACGAGCTCGCGATGCCGCGGGTGCGAGAACCAGGCGGCGACGGCCGCGGCCGTGTTCGGGCCGACCTCCTCGACGGATTGCAGCTCCTCCTCTCCCGCCTGCGCGAGCGCGTCGAGTGAGCCCAGGCGGCGGGCGAGCGTCGCCGCCGCCTTTTCGCCGACGTGCCGGATGCCGAGGGCGAACACAAGACGGGAAAGGTCGCTCCCCTTGCTGCGCTCGATCTCGGCGATCAGGTTCGCCGCGGACTTCTCGCCCCACCGCTCGAGACGCGCGAGGTCCTCCGCGCGCAGCGCGTAGATCGACGCGACGTCGGAGAGAAGGCCTGCCGTCACGAGCTGGTCCACGAGCTTCTCGCCCAGACCCTCGATCTTCATCGCCCGGCGCGAACAGAAGTGCGTGATCGCCTCGCGAACGACGGCGGGGCAGGCCGGATTGACGCAGCGCGCCGCGACCTCACCCTCCTCCCGGACAATCGGATCCCCGCACACCGGGCAGCGCTCGGGCATCGCGAACGGAATGCTCTTCGGCGAGCGCGCCTCGAGAACGACGCGCACGACCTTCGGAATCACGTCCCCGCCCTTCTCGACGATGACCGTATCTCCTACCCGGACGTCCTTGCGGGCGAGGTCCTCGTAGTTGTGCAGCGTCGCGCGCTTGACTGTCGTGCCGGCGAGGACGATCGGATCGAAGTGCGCGACCGGGGTCAGCGTCCCCGTGCGGCCGACCTGGACGGAGATGTCGCGCACGACCGTCGTAGCCTCCTCCGCCCGGTACTTGTAGGCAAACGCCCAGCGCGGCGACTTCGCCGTCGCGCCGAGCTCCTGCTGCAGGCGCCGATCGTCCACCTTGACGACGACCCCGTCGGTCTCGAAGTCGAGGTCGGTACGCGCGCCTTCCCAGCCGATCGACGAATTCCCGCACCTCTTCGAACGAGCCGCAGCGCTGGAAGTGCGGGTGGGTGGGAAGCCCGAGCTCGCGCAGCCGTTCGAGCGTCTCGAACTGGGTCGCCGGGAGCGAAGGGCCGTCGGCGATCGAGTAGACCCACGCCGCGAGCCGCCTCTGAGCGGTGATTCGCGAGTCGAGCAGGCGGATCGTCCCCGCCGCGGCGTTGCGCGGGTTCGCGAAGAGGGGCTCCCCCGCCGCTTCGCGCTCGGCGTTCAACCGGCGAAACGCGGTCCGCGGATAGAAGACCTCGCCGCGCACCTCGAGAGATTCGTCCCGCGAAATCCGCAGCGGAAGCGACCGGATCGTGCGGACGTTCGCGGTCACGTCGTCCCCCCGGAAGCCGTCCCCCCGCGTCGCGGCGCGCGCGAGGACGCCGTTTTCGTACCGCAGCGAAATGGAGAGGCCGTCGATCTTCAGCTCCGCGACGTAACCCGGCGGCTCTTCACCGAGCGCCCGCACGAGGCGCGCTCGCCACGCTTCGCGCTTCCTCCCACGAGTAGGCGTTCTCGAGCGAGAGCATCGGGACAGCGTGGGCGACTGTCGCGAAACCTTCGGCCGGCTCCCCTCCGACGCGACGCGTCGGCGAGTCGTCCGTCGCAAGGTGAGGGTGCTCCCGCTCCAGGGCCGTGAGCTCGGCGAGGAGTCGGTCGAAGTCGGCGTCGGTGACCTCGGGGCGTCCCTCCACGTGGTAGAGGCGCTCGTGCCGCAGGATCTCGGAACGAAGCTCCTGGACGCGCCGCGAGACGTCGCGCGGCGTCCCGGGCTTCGCGCGGGCGGCCTCCGTCGGACCCGCTCGCGCCGCCGGTTTGGCCATCGTCTGCATGCTACAGTCTCGCCGATGCCGCGGGCAAAGGGGAGAAGCTCGCTTCTCGCTCTCCTCAGAAACGCGCTGACTTTTCTCGTCGCGCTCGCCGCGATCGCTTCCCCGAACTCTTCGACGGCCGCTCCGCTCACCGCTCCGGTGGCGTCGTACCAGATCTCCTGCCGCCTCGACGCTGAAAAGAAAGTCGTCGAGGGCACGGAGCTCCTGACGTGGACCAACACGACGTCGAAGCCCGCGGCGACCCTCCAGTTCCACCTCTACCTGAATGCTTTCCGCAACAAGCTCTCCACCTTCTGGCGCGAGGCCGGCGGAGAGCACCGCGGAAACCGCCTGCCGGAATCGTGGGGCTCGATCGAGGTCACGCGGATGACGCTCGCCGACGGCAGCGACCTGCTGCCCGCGATGACGTACATCTCGCCCGACGACGGGAACCCGCACGACCGGACCGTCGCGGAGGTCCAGCTTCCGCGCGCCGTCGCGCCCGGCGAGACGATCTCGCTGTCGATCGACTTCCGCTCGCGGCTCCCCCGCGTCTCCACGCGCACCGGATGGAAGGGCGACTTCTTCCTTGTCGCCCAGTGGTTCCCCAAGATCGGCGTCCTCGAGGAAGACGGCTGGAACTGCCACCAGTTCCACTCCGCGAGCGAGTTCTTCGCCGACTTCGGCGACTACGACGTCTCGATCGAGGTCCCCGCGCGGTACCGCGGCAAGGTCGGGGCAACCGGCCGGCGCGTCGAGGAGCGAGACGTCCAGGGCGACCGCGTGCTCTATCGCTTCAAGCAGGAGAGCGTCCACGACTTTGCCTGGACCGCGGACCCCGGCTACCTCGTCGGCCTCGACCACTATCGGGAACCGGGCGTCGCGGACGTCCAGATCACGCTCCTCCTTCAGCCGGAGCACGAGCACCTGGCGGCGCGCTACTTCAAAGCGACCCGCACGGCCATCTCCGGCTACGGAAGGGTTCTTGGACCGTACCCCTATCCGACGCTGACCGTCGTGGATCCGCCCTGGGGCGCGCGCGGCGCGGGCGGAATGGAGTACCCCACGCTGATCACCGGCGGGAGCTACCGGATCGCGCCCGCGAAAGTGCAGAGCCCGGAGAGCGTCACCATCCACGAGTACGGACACCAGTACTTCTACGGGATGCTCGCCTCGAACGAGTTCGAGGAGCCCTGGCTCGACGAGGGGTTCAACCAGTACATGGAGGCTCGCGTCGTCGGAGCGGCCTACGGCCCGGACCACCCCGTATTGACCCTCTTCGGCTGGCGGCTGCCGGTCGGCCTCGCGATCCACCACCCCCTCGACTCGAACCGGCGTTACTTCGCCGTCGCGGCGCAGGACGCGCTCGCGTCGAACTCGTGGAAGTTCCGCAGCCGCGCGAGCTACGCCGCGCACGTTTACTCCAAGACGGCGCTCGCCATGGCGACGTTCGAGCGGCTCATCGGGACTCCCGCGATGAACAAGGCGCTTCGCCTCTACTTCGACCGCTGGAAGTTCAAGCACCCCACGACCGCCGACTGGATCGCCGCGGTCAACGACGCCACCGGCCGCGACTACCGCTGGTTCTTCGAGCGCACGTTCTTTTCCTCGGGCGCGGTGGACTACGCCGTCGAGGAGGCGACCTCCCAGCGGGTCTCCGCTCCCCGCGGGCTCTTCGAGGCGGACGGCCGGCTGGTGGAAACCCCGCCCGCCTCCCTCGCTTCGCCGAAGGGTTGGGACAGCGTCGCCCTCGTGACCCGGCGCGGAGAGGTCGCGATGCCCGTCGAAGTGGTCCTGCGCTTCGAGGGGGGACGCGTCCACCGGGCGGCGTGGGACGGCGAAGCCCGATGGAAGCGGTTCCGGACGCGGGGGGGGCCGCGCCTCCTCGAGGCAACAGTCGACCCGGGCGAGAAGATCCTTCTCGACCTCGATCGAACGAACAACGGCCGGTTGACGTCGCCCGACCCGCGCGCCGCGTCCCGGTGGACCGCGCGAGCGGTCTTCTGGATGCAGAACCTGGTCGATTCGCTGACGCTCGCATGGTGAGGCGAGAGACCTCGGCGCTCCGGTGTTTCGGGAGGGGGCTGAAGCTCTCGCTCTCCCGCCCGTACCTGGCCGCGGCCGTTTGGGGCATGCAGCTCCTGCTCGCGTCCGTGCTCGTCCTTCCGGTCTCGAACGCCCTGCACGGCCTCCTCGACCACTCCTCCACCGGGTCGCGAATGGTCGCGAATCCGGACTACGGCTGGTGGGAGACGATCCGCCGGATCCATCCGGATCTCCTCGGGAACTTCGCGGACGCGGTCGAGGCCTCGGCGGGATCGGACGGAGTCAAGCCGTCGGCGCTCTCCGGCCTTCAGGGCATCGGGGCGACGGCAATCTCCCTCTGTCTGCTCGGCATCGTCCTGCACGCCTTCGCTCTCGGCGGAATTTTCGGAGCGCTTCGGGAGCCTCAGGGGTCCCTCGTCGTCTTCGGGCGCGAGGGGATGAGGCGCTTCCCCGCTTTCCTCGCTTTCACGGTGGGTGCCTTCGCCGCCGCCCTCGCCGCCTACCGGTGGATCTATCTCGCGACGGGCGCCCTCGTGCAGGAGCGTATGAACGATCTCGACACCGAGGGGCAGGCGATGGCGCTGATCGCGGCGCGTCTCGCGTTGTTTCTCGCCGTGCTCGCGGCAATCAAGCTTCTCGCGGACTCGGTCCGCGCGATCTGGGTGGCTCGCCCGGATCTCCCGGCCGTGTCCCGCTTCTTCGCCGGTGTGGCCTCTTTTCTTTCGAGACCCGCCCGGCTCTTCGGCGTGCTCCTCCTCTACCTCCTCTTCGTCGCGGTGCTGTACGCGCTCTGGGTCGTCTTCGACCCGTCGGCCGGCGGCGAGGCGCGCTTCGCCCTCGTTCCGCTCATCCTCGCGCAGCAGGTGTTCGTCTTTCTCCGATCCCTGCTGAAAGTCGGGTACTACGCCGGAGTCTCCGAGGCGCTCACGCGCGTTCCCTCCCCCGAGTACTCGTACGCCCCCACTCCCGCTGCCGAGGCGCCGCCGCCGTCAGTCGACCGTCCCGCCCACGAACCCCCGCTCGACGGGGCCGCCGGCGCGATCTAGCCGCACCCGGTAAACGAACGGCTGGCGGCGGTATCGAAATCCGCCCTGCCGCTCCCACGGGCCGGTGAACCAGGGCAGGAACCGCAGGTCCTGGAAGGAGATCGTCGTCGTGCCGTCCCGCTCGGCCGTGACCGTGGCGAGCGGAAACCGCGCGAAGTCGAGGTACGCCCGGACCTCGGGGAGCGTCGCGGCCGCCGAGAGCGCGGACGACGGCGGCGGCTTCGCGTAACGCTCGATCTTCGCGCGCTCCGGGGGCGGATAGAAGTCCGACAGGCTCGAGAACACCTCGGAGAGCCGGGTCGGCGGGCGCGGCGTCGGATGCCCCTTCGCGAAAGGCCCGATGTCGAAGAACGCGACGTGAATCTCGTTCTCGCGCTCGGAGAGACCGAGCCACCGGAACGGCGACAGCGCCTGCGGCAGAACGATCGCCTTCGCGCCCGCGGGGGTCGCGTCCATCCGCTTCCACGTCCGGAGCGCGCGGTAGTGGAGCGCCGCGCAGAGCGCGAGGTAGGCGAGGAGGAGCACTGCGCCGATCGTCGAGAGGAGCTTCCCCTTCGACCGGAAGATGGTCGCGGCGAGAAGGGAGAACGTCACGATCGCGGTGAAGATCGGGTCGACGATGAACACCCAGTCGAGCGCGAAGCGCCGTCTCGTAAACGGAAGCCCGAACATCGTTCCGAACGACGTGATCCAGTCGAAGGCGATGTGCGACGCGATCCCGACAGCCGCAAAGAGAGCGAGCGTGACGAGGGGGATGTGCCGCGCATAGCGGTAGAGGACGCGGGCGGCGACTGCGAGCGCGAGCGCGAAGAACGGAAGGAGCAGGAGCGAATGAGTCCAGCCGCGGTGGTTGCGAAGGTAGTCGATCTTGTCGTGGGAGAAGAGGATGTCGATGTCCGGAAGCATGGAGCCGACGAGTCCCAGCACGAGCGCCGCGCGAGCGGCGGGCCGCTGCGTCAGCGTACGGGCAAAGACGGATCCGGCGATCCCGTGGGTGACCGTATCCATGCGGCGGGCATAATAAACGCTCATGTCGTCCCGGTCCCTCGACGGAAAGGTCGCGCTCGTCACGGGAGCGTCCTCCGGTCTCGGCCGCGGGTTCGCCGTCGCTCTCGCCGCGGCCGGCGCCAGGGTCTTTCTGGTCGCGCGCCGCGAAGACGCGCTCCACGAAGCCGTCGAAGAGATCGCGAACGCCGGAGGCGAAGCCGCGTACCACGTGGCCGACGTCCGGGTGACGCCGTCGCTCTACGACCTGGTGGACGTGCTCCTCTCGCGATTCAAGCGGCTCGACATCCTTGTCAACAACGCGGGGGTGGGATACCGGGCTCCGCTCCTGGAGCTGAAGCGGGCCGAGATCGCGGAAATGCTGGAGACAGACCTCCATGCCGCGATCTACCTCTGTCAGGCCGCGCTCCCCGCGCTCCTGAAGAGCGCGCCGGCGGACATCGTCAACATCTCGTCGATCGCGGGACTCGAAGGGTTCGCCGAGGGAAGCGTCTACTGCGCCGCCAAGTCCGGCCTCGTCGGTTTCACGCGCGCGCTCGCGCACGAGCTGAAGCCTGCAAACGTGCGGGTCACGGCGATCTGTCCCGGCTCGATCGACACGCCGTTCTTCGAACGCTTCCGCCCCACGACGCCGCCCGAGCAGCGCCTCGCCGTCGAGGACGCGGTGCGCGCCCTCCTTTACGTGCTGACGTCCCCGCCGAACGTGCTCCACGGGGAAATCGTCCTGCGGCCCCGGGTCATTCGCTGAAGGCTCAACGGGCCCTATAATCGAGACGCCATGCGCACCGTCCTGCTCGTGGACAATCGCGGTCTCTTCCGCGACGTCTCCCGGACGGTTTCCCGCCGCACGGACTGCGAGATCCTGACCGCCGACACCGGCACCGCCGCCCTCGCGGCAGCCCGTCGGGAGAAGCCGAACCTCGTCTTCCTCGATGCCGAGATGGAGGGCATGAGCGGGATCGACGTCTGCCGGGTACTCAAGGCCGACAAGGGTTTCACGCACACCCCGATCGTCCTCGTCGGCGGAGGCGCCAAGGAAGAGCAGGAGGCCATGCGCGCGGGAGCGGATACTTTCCTTCCCGCGGGATTCACGGAGGAAGATTTCCTCGCGACCCTGCGGAGGCACCTGAACGTCTTCGCCCGCGACGCCGCCCGTTCCACGGTCATGTGGTCCATCACGTTCTGGCGCGACGGCGCCCAGAACGAGGGCACGATCCGCGACCTCTCCCGCGGAGGATTCTTCGTCCGCACGGGGGTCGAACAACCGATCGGGGCCCGGCTCGAGTTCTCCTTTCAGACGCCCATCGAGGGCTCGAACCGCGCTGTCGTGGGCGAAGCGATCGTCGTTCGCCTCGGACGCGAGCCCGACCCGGGTCTCGGCTGCCGGTTCTTTCAGCTCTCGGCCGCGTCGCGAACCAATCTCGACGAGTGCCTGCGGCTCCTCACTCCCGGCGAGCTGGCGGCGTCGTAGCCGCCGTCCCGAGATCGACGAGCTCGATTCCCGCCTGGCGCGCGACCGCCAGCGACTTCTCGTCGCGGTAGAACTCGCCGTAGTACACGCGCTCGATCCCGGCGTTCGCCATCAGCTTGAAGCAGGGATAGCAGGGGCTGGCCGTCGTGTAGAGCTCGGACCCGGCGATCGCGACCCCGTTGCGCGCCGCGTGGATGATCGCGTTTGCCTCCGCGTGCACTGTCGAAATGCAGTGCCCGTCCTCGACCACGCACCCGACGTCTTCGCAGTGAGGGAGTCCCCGGATCGAGCCGTTGTAGCCGGTCGAGAGGATGGTCCGGTCCCGCGCGATGACGGCGCCCACGCTCTTGCGCGGACACGTCGAGCGCGTCGAGACCTGGCGCGCGATGTTCATGAAGTACGTGTGCCAGTCGACGCGGTCGCTCATGCGGCGTGAAACGTAAAACGGAAACGGGGAAACGTAAAGGGCTCACCGCTCTTTTCTCCGCTTGCCGTTTCCCGTTTCCCGCTTTCCGTCCTAGAATCGCCGGTTCATGGCATCACGCCGCCGCGTCGTCGTAACGGGCCTGGGAGCCGTGTCTTCCATCGGGAGCTCCGTGTCGGAGTTCTGGCCGAACCTCCTCGCCGGAGTGTGCGGGATTCGACCGGTTTCGCTCTTCGACGCCTCGACCTACCGCACCCAGACCGCGGCCGAGGTCTCGGACATCCCGGACGGATTCTTGACGCCCGTGGAGCGGCGGCGGATGTCGCGCGCCGACCGGATGGGGCTCGTCGCCACGAGCGAGGCGGTGTCACAGTCCGGGCTCGACCTTTCCCGCGAGGATCCCGCCCGGATCGGCGTGATCCTGGGCGGCGGGACGTCGGGCCTCCTCGACTCCGAAGCCTTCTACGAGGTCTGGCTCCACGGGGGACGGGGCCGCCCCTCGCGCGTCCTGAACCACCTTCCGGATGCGATCACGGATCGGATCGCACAGCGCTTCGGCCTCGAAGGGTTGAAATCCACGATCACCACCGCGTGCTCCTCCGCGGCGAACGCGATGGGCTACGCGTACGACGCGATCGTGGGCGGCCTCGCCGACGCCGTCGTTACGGGCGGCTCGGACGTGCTCGCCCGCCTCACGTACGGGGGCTTCAACTCGCTGCGGTCCGTCGACCCCGACCCCTGCCGCCCCTTCGACCGGGAGCGCCGCGGGCTCTCGATCGGGGAAGCGGCCGGGATCCTCGTGTTCGAAGAGGAGGAGCGGGCCCGCCGGCGCGGCGCGCCGATTCTCGGGGAGTTCCTCGGATACGGGGTCACCTCCGACGCGTTCCACATGACGGCGCCGGATCCGTCGGGCGTCGCGGGCGCCCGCACGATCCGGGCCGCGCTCGACGCCGCGGGCCGGAATGCCTCCGAGGTCGACTACGTGAACGCGCACGGTACGGCGACGCCGCAGAACGACTCCGCCGAGACGGCCGCGCTGAAGGTCGCGCTTGGCGAACGGGCGAAGGCAATCCCGGTCTCGTCGATCAAGTCGATGATCGGCCACTGTCTCTGCGCGTCGGGGGCGATCGAGGCGGTCGCCACGGTGATGACGGTCCGCGAGGGAAAGATTCCGCCCACGATCCACTACGAGAACCCCGATCCCGCGTGCGATCTCGACTACGTCCCGAACGAAGCGAGGGAGTGGCCCGTCTCGCTGGCGCTCTCCAACTCGTTTGCGTTCGGGGGCAACAGCTCGGTGGTCGTGATCTCCCGCTACGAGTGAGCGGACGATGTCCGTGATCACCGGGGCCGGGGCGGTCTCACCGCTCGGGCGGACGTCCCACGAGTTCTACCGCCGCCTCTCGGCCGGAGAGAGCGTGATCCGCCCGTTCACGCCGGAGGAGCGGGGGGACCTCCAGGCGACGCACGTCGCGCGCTACGACTCCTTCAGCCCGCAGCCCGAAATCCCCGCCATGAAAGCGCGTCGGTTCGACCGCGGCAGCCAGTTCGCCATCATCGCGTGCGCGCAGGCCATCGCGGAAGCGGGGTATCCCGTCGCGGAGGACCCCGGCGCGATCGGGATCGCGATGGGCACCGGATCCGCCGGCGCGGGAGCGCTGACCGAGTTTCTACGGGTCCTCCTCGTCGAATCGCCAGAAGCCGCGCCGCCCTTTCACTTCCCGAACACCGTCGCGAATGCGCCCGCCTCGCAGGTCTCGATCGAGCTGAAGCTCTTCGGGCCCAACGTGACCATCACGCAGAAAGACCCTTCCGGCCTGAACGCCCTCCTGTTCTCGTCTCTCGCGATCTCCTCCGGTCGGGCGCGCGCCATGCTCGCGGGTGCCGTCGACGAGTGGAACGCCGTATACGCGATGGGCTTCGACCGCGTCGGCGCGCTTCGCGGAGAAGACCGCGTCTCCGGAATCGTCCAGGGCGAGGGGGGATTCGCCATCCTGCTCGAGAGAGAGGAGAGCGCCCGCGAGCGCGGAGCGACGATCCTCGCGCGGCTCGGGGGCATCGGAACGGCGGGCGTGCCCACCGAGCCCTACCGTTTCGTGCCCGACCGCGCCGCGATCGCCCGCGCCATCCGCGGCGCTCTCGACGGAGCCGGGGCGGCGCCTGCGGACGTCCACCTCTGGCTCCCTTCGGCGAACGGGGTTGTCGAAATGGATCGCGCCGAGGCGGCCGTGATGGCCGAGATCTTCGGGAGCGACGTTCCGCGGGCGATTCACGTGAAGCAGGCGATCGGCGAGATGGCCGCGGCCGGAGGCGCGCAGATCGTAACGGCGTGTCGGGCGCTTGCGGATCCCGAGGCCCCGTTTCCGGCCGGCGCCGCGCCGCGGCGCGTGCTCGTCAACTCTTTCGGTGCGGGCGGCAACTTCTTCGCCGCCGTCTTCGAGGCGCTCTCGTGAGCGTGCGCGAGCGGCCGCCGCTCGAGGGATTGACCATCGAGATTCCCGTCCGGTTCTCGGAGTGCGACGCGTACGGCGTCGTGTGGCACGGCCGCTACGCGATCTACTTCGAGGACGTGCGGGATCGCCTCACGGGCCGCTTCGGGTTCACCCCGGCGAAGGCTCTCGCGCTCGGCTACCGCGTGCCCGTCACGCGGCTGGAGATCCGGTACCGGGCGCCGGCGCTTCCCGACTCCTCCGTGCGAGCAACCGCGCGCCTTCGCCCGCCCGACACGGCGCGGCTCGTCGTGGACTACGAGCTTCGGTCCGAGAGCGGCTCCCTCCTCGCGTCCGCCGAGACCGAGCAGGTCGTCGTCAACCGGCAGGGCGAGCTCCTTCTCACGTTACCGGCGGACCTGAAGACTCTCGTCGCGCGCATCCTCGAATTCCAGAACTCGAGCGCTGGCTATAATCGATAGATGCCGGCCAAAGCCGATACCCCGCGACGCCGCTCCGTCGGCTTTCTCCTGCGCTTCATTGCGCTTCTCGTCGTTTTCTACCTGATCGTCGCCTCGCGCCCCGTCAACGACGCCGTCATCGTGCCCTTCACGGCCGGCATCGCGTCCGTCTCGGCGGTGGTCCTGAACGCGCTCGGCGAGAACGTGGAGGTCAAGGGCACCGAGATCCGGTCCTCTTCCTTCGGCGTCAACATCGAGAACGGCTGCAATGGAGTCGAAACCGCACTGCTCTTCGGCGCGGCGGTGCTCGCGTTTCCGGCGAGCTGGAAACGGCGCCTCGTGGGCCTCGGAGCCGGGTTCCTCGCGATCCAGGTCCTCAACCTCTTCCGGGTCGTCTCGCTCTTCTGGATCGGTCTCCACCGCCCGGCGCTCTTCAACTCCTCGCACACCGTCATCTGGCAGTCGGTCGTCGTGCTCTTCGGAGTGCTGCTCTTCCTGATCTGGGCGTCCCGCGAGCGGAAGCTCTCACCCCAGCCGGCGCCCGCGGGTCGCGAACGCTCCCGACGGAGCTGAGAGACCGGGGGCGTCCGGGCCCGACGAACCGATGTTGACCAAGCGCTCGGCCCTGCGGGGCCTCGTCGGTTTTCTCCTCGCGCTCGCGTTCTGGTTCGGTTTCTCGCGCACCTACGAGGGCGCGATCGCGGCGGGAGCGCAGCTCATCACGAACCTCTTCGAGTCGCCGGACGTGACGCGCCTGCGCACCGAAGGGTCACAGATACTCGTCGACCGGCGCGACTTCCCGCCGGGCTCCGCGCGGCCGAGTCTTCCCGCTCCCGACATCCACTTCAATTTCGTGCTCCTCGCGGCGCTCTTCGCGATGGATCCGCGTCCGTTGCGCGGCGCTCACGTGGGCCGCTTTCTCGTGGCCTCGGCCAGCCTTTTCGCCGTTCACGTGCTCGCGCTCGTCTTCCAGGTCCAGTCGGTTTACGCGACGAGTCTGGGCGCGTGGAGCGAGGCCAACTACGGGAAGGTCTCCGCCAACGTGTGGGCGGCCGGCTGGCACTTTTACCTGATCGCCGGCCGGTTCGCGGCGCCGTTCGCGCTCTGGTGGCTCTTCGGCCGGCGGGAAGAAGACGACTCGCTCGAGAGGACGGGCCGCAAAAAGCGGAAGGCCTGAGGAGCGCTCAGGCCTTCGACAGTCCTTCAGTACCGCCGGGTCCGCTCCCGCCGCAGATAGCGGTAGTCCGGGATCTGGTACTCCTTCAGTTTCGCGATCAGCGATCCGCGCGAGATGTTGAGCACCTGGGCGCCTCGGCTCTGGTTGCCCTCGACCCGGCGCATCGCGCGGTCGATCACCTCGCGCTCCACCGTCTCCACGATCGCCTTCAGGTCGTCGGTCTGTTTGAGCATCGTCTCGGCGCCGGAGAGCTCCTGCGCGAGCGCGACCGGTTCCACGCCAGCTACGTTGTCGTGGCCATTGTCGTGGCCATTGTCGTGGCCCTTGTCGTGGCCCTTGTCGTGTCCGTTACCGGGGGGAAAGTGCGCTTCGGTTTCGATCGCCGGTCGCGCCCCGAAAGAGATCCCGGCGAGCTCGACGACTTCTTCGAGGAAAAGGACGGCGCGGGCGCCGAGCCGCGGGTTCTCTTTGACGATGAGGGCGAGAAGGGTCGAGCTGTTGCGCGGCGGTTCGACGATCAGGGTCAGCGTGCCCGCGACGCTCTCCATGCGCGCGACGCGCTCACCATTGCGGGCGTCCTCGACGACGCGCGGAGGCAACGCAGGCGTCTCGCGGAAGGTCGACGCGAGCGGCCGAAAACCGTTCACCGAGAACTCGCCGACTGCCCACTCCGTGGGAGGAAGCTCGCGCTCGAGAAAATCGGTCAGCTCCGTCGCGAGCTCCTCCCGCGACCGGCTGTCGCGACAGAGCCGATAAGCGGCCAGGCGCAGCGCGCGGAACTCGACTTCCGTCGCGGGCAATGCCGGAGAGAAGCCGTTGGATTCCGCCGGCGAGGAGGGCTCGGGCAGGATCGGGATCACGGTGGGCTGAGCATTCAACACGGTGATCGTGGCTTCGCCGATCGTGATCCGATCGCCGGTGCCGATCGGTCCTCCGCCGAACTCGCGTCCGTTGACCGCGATCAGTCCCGCGCCCTTGTAGAGATCGAGGTGGTACTGGCCTTCCTTCTCGCTGATGCGGACGTGGCGTCCGGCAACCCCGCGCGCGCGCACGACGACCTCGTTGCCTGAAGACGCGCCGATCGTAATCGCCGCGCCATTCAAGCGATGCACTTCCCCGCCGCCGAGTTTTTTGCGAACCTCCAGGTTCAACATCCTCGTCCGTCCTTTTTCGTCATCGCTGTTGACATTTCCCACCAAATCGCGCTGCCGAAACCCGCGTCTCCTCCGAGACTCCTCAGGAGAGAGGACTCTCGCCCGCAAATAAAATTCGAATCAGATTTGGGGTAGCTCTGCACGGATTATGTCACCGCATTCCTGTGGTGCAAGCGTCCCGAAGTAGGTGTCGACCTAAGTCGAACTCGCGTGGAACCGCGCGCCGGCAGGGGCGAATCGCCTGTTTGCGACCTGTCACGTCGAGTGACGAATTGCGCAACGAACTCATAGCCTCGCGCGCTGAGCGACGAGAGTGCGGCGATGCGACGTTCCGGTCTCGCGGAGACTGCGCGGAGGACCTCCCGGGCCCGTCGGGCCCCATCCCATATTTAGGGCCACTCGCGCCGACTACCCCAATATTTAGTGGCACTTACGCCGCGGATTTGTTAAGTTCCTTTGCAACTTCCATGCTTCGCCTTCAACGGGTCGAGATTTCCGGCTTCAAGTCCTTCTACGAGAAGGTCGACCTCGCATTTCCCGGCCGGGTGACGGCCGTCGTCGGTCCGAACGGCTGCGGGAAGTCGAACATCTGCGACGCCGTCGCCTGGGCGCTCGGAGAGCAGAGCGCGCGAGTTCTCCGCGGCGAGAAGATGGACGACGTCATCTTCAACGGATCCGCGAAGAGGCGTCCGCTCGGAATGGCCGAGGTCATCGTGACGCTGGCGTCCGACAACGGAAACGGAGACCCCGA
The DNA here is from genome assembly GCA_963832145.1 of uncultured Acidobacteriota bacterium. Lineage (GTDB taxonomy): Bacteria > Acidobacteriota > Thermoanaerobaculia > UBA5066 > Gp7-AA6 > Gp7-AA6. The sequence continues at coordinate 642,143 of CAWHTA010000002.1, read as the reverse complement.
ACACGGCAAGCTTCGCGTGGGACGGCGGGTCTTCCGCGACGGCGAGGGCGAGTACTTCCTGAACGACAAGCAGGTCCGATTCAAGGACGTGCAGGACCGCCTCCTCGGCACCGGACTTTCGGTGCGCGCCTACTCGGTCATCGAGCAGGGTCGCATCGATCAGGTCCTTTCGACGAAGCCGCAGGACCGCCGGCGGCTCATCGAGGAGGCCGCCGGAATCACGAAGTACAAGGCGAAGCGGAGACTCGCCGAGGCGAAGCTCGACGAGACCCGCGCCAATTTGCTCCGCATCTCCGACATCGTGAACGAGGTCGAGCGCAATTGCGCGTCGCTGAAGCGCCAGGCGTCGCGAGCCGCGCGGTACAAGGAGTACACGGCGGCCCTGCGAGTCCGGCGCGCCGGACTCGCGCGGGTCCGCGGGGACGCGCTCGTCGAAGGGCTCGCTGCCGCGGAACGCCTTCGGGACGAGAGGAGAGACGCGGAATCCGCGGCGGCCGCAGCGCTCGGGAACGCCGAAGCGGCTCTGACCACGGCGCGCCTCGCCGCCGCCGACGCCGTGTCGGAACGCGACCAGCTTCGGGAAGTCCTCGCCGCGCTCGAGTCGGCGATCGCCCGCGACGACGAGCGTCTCGAATCGAACCGCCGCGCCGGCGCGGACCTCGCGGCGAGGCGTTCCGCGTCCGAGCGCGAAGGGCGCGACTTCTCGGGAGAGGAGAACCGCACGGCGCGGGAGATCTCGGAGCTCACCGGACGTCTCGAGCGAGCGGTTGCCGAGGCCCGCACGCGGTCCCTGGCGCGCGAGGACGCCGACCGGCGCGCTTCGGAAGCCGCCGACGCTCTGATCCGGCTGGAGGAGGGCCTCGAAGCCGCGCGGACCGAAGCGCTCCGTGCGGCGGGCGAGCGCGTCGCGGCGCGAAACGCCCGGCACGAGCTCGAGCTCTCGTCCGAGAGGATCGGCGCTTCCTCCGCCCGCCTCGAGGAAACCCTGGCGCGCCTCGCCCGAGAGATGGAGGAGCGCCGGCGCGACCTCGACGCGGCCGACCGCGAGGAGCACGAGCTTCGCGCCCGGGCCGACTCCGCGGGCGACGACGTGAGGCGCCTCGCCGAGGAGATCGCGCGGATGGGCCGCGCGCTCGCCGACCTCGAGAGCGCCCGGGAGGAGGCCCGTTCGACGGTGGCCACGCTCGAGGAGCGCGCCGCCGCGCTCGAGGAGGCGTTCCGGGAGCGGGAAAGCGGCGTTGCCGCGGTTCGACAGGCCCTCGCCGCGGCCGGCGTCACGCACGGCGAGACGCTCGCGGAACGGCTCCGCGCCCGGCCCGGTTGGGAGCGTGCGCTCGACCTCCTTCTCGGGCGGGACGCGGACGCGCTCGTCGCGCGAGGCGATCTGTCGCGCGCCGCGTTGGCGGCCAAGGACATCCCGGCGGCACGTCTGCTCCGCGCGGAGTGGAACCGATTGCCGGGAGAAGAACGCCGTGCCGGGTTCGCCGGGTGGGAAGCGGCTCTCCTCCACGTCGACGCTCTCTCCCCCGCCGAGCGGGCGGCGTTGCCTCGCGCCGGTTTCGTGCAAACACTCGATGAAGCGCTCGCGCTCGCCGAGGAAAACCCCGGCGTGACGTTCGTGACGCAGGCGGGCGAGATCGTCCGGGGACCGCTCCTCCGCCTCGCGGGTCCGAGAAGCCGCACTTCGGGAACGTTCGAGCTCGAGCGCGACCGGGCCGAGATCGGGGAACGGACGGAAGCCGCGCGGCTCTCGATCGCAACGGCGGACGCGGCGCGGACGAACCTCGCCGCGGCGCGCGACCGGCACGAGGCGGAGATCGGCACAGCGCGAGAGCGCGAAGGAACGGCGCGGTCGCAGCTTTCCGCCTGCAGCGCGCTCCTCGAAGAGAGGCGATCCGCGACCGCGCGACTCGCTCGCGAGCAGGAAGCGGCCTCCTCGGAGCGCGACGCGTTCGGGCGCGAGGCCGCGGCCCTTTCGGAGCGCCGCCGGACGTTCGAGGAGGAGGAGCAGCGCTGGGAGCGCCTCGAGATGGAGGCGCGGGAACGCGCGGAGGCGCTCGCCGGATCCCTCGGCGAGGCACGCGCGGGAGCCAGCTCGGCGGCGGAAGAGCTCGCGCATCGGCGCACCGAGGCGGAAGTCGCCGCCGAGCGGCGGCGGTCCCTCGAGGCGGCGCTCACGGCTCTCGTCGACTCGCAGCGCCTCTTTCAGCGCCGCGCGCAGGCGGCCAACGAGGAGATCGAGCGCCTCGCCGCGCGGGCGGTGGAGCTCGCGCGGGACGACGAGGAGACGTCGGACCGAAGGAAGAGCAACGTCGTCCTCCGCGATCAGCGGGGATCGGAGCTCCAGGCGGCCACGCGGAACTCCGAGGCGGCGGCGGCGCTCGCGGAGGCCGGCGAAGAGGCCGCGAAGTCCGCGCGGGCGACGCTCGACGTCGCCCGGGAGGGCCGGTTCGAGGCGGAGGTCGCGTCGACTCGAGTCGCTTCGGATCTCGAGCACCTCGTGGCGCAGACGCGCGAAGAGTTCGGGACCGGCCCGGACGAGCTCGAGCCCCCCGAAGATCGCTCCGACGAAGCGCTGGCCCGCCTCGAGGTGGAGGCAACGGAAATCGCCGCGTCCCTCGAGAAGCTCGGCCCGGTCAATCTGCTCGCCTGGGAAGAGCACCGGGTCGAGTCGGAGCGCTCGACGTTCCTGACGACGCAGAGGGATGATCTCGTCCGGTCCGTCAACGAGCTCCAGGAGTCGATCCGGAAGATCAATCTGACTTCCGCCGAGCGCTTCTCGGAAGCCTTCGCGGCGATCAACGCGAACTTCAACGAGACCTTCACCCGTCTCTTCCGGGGCGGAATGGCGGAGATGCGCCTCCTCGACGAAAGCGACCCGCTCGAGTCGGGTGTCGAGATCATCGCTCAGCCTCCCGGCAAGCGGAACCAGTCGATCCTCCTTCTCTCCGGCGGGGAAAAAGCGCTGACGGCGATCGCGCTGCTCATGGCGATCTTCCGTTACCGCCCCTCCCCCTTCTGCATCCTCGACGAAGTCGATGCGCCGCTCGACGAAGCGAACATCGACCGTTTCACGCGGCTGCTCCGCGAAATGACCGACGAGACTCAGTTCATCGCCGTCACGCACAACAAGCGCACCATGGAGACTGCGGACGCGATGTATGGCGTCACGATGGAAGAGCCGGGGTGTTCGAAGGTCGTCTCGGTCCGCTTCGACTGACCCGTCCCGCTGGAAAGCGGGAATCGGCCGGGAGCTTTCGCCGGTTGTTCGTTCAAATGAATCGCACCGTCCTGGTCGGGCTCGCCACGCTCGGCCTCTTCTCCCTTCTCGGCGCGGCGCCGGCGCCTTCCCGCGAGCGAGCGGAGCGTCCCGGCCGGGGACTGTCCCCCGCACACGAGGAGCCTTCGACCGGCGGGGTCGGCCAGGAGCTCACCGTCGATCCCGGCGCCCTCGAGGCGCTCGCCCGGCTCCAGGCGCCCGCGGCTTGCGTGGACGGCCTCTCCGCGGGCTTCTTCCCCTGCCGCGGCATCCGGCTCGACGCCTTCCTTTCGCTCAACAGTCTTCAGTCGGGCGCGCTCTCGGGCAGCAACCTCTGGGGCTTCGTCGATCTCGACGACCGACGCGAGTACGCCGTGATGGGACTGAACACCGGCACGGCGATCGTGGACGTCACCGATCCCGTGGCACCGAGAGTCGTCGGATCCGTCGTTGGACCGACGTCGTCGTGGCGCGAGGTCAAGGTCTACCAGCGGTGGAACGCGGAGCGCGGCCGGCACGACGCCTGGGCGTACGTGGTCAGCGAGGCGCCCACCGCTGGCCTTCAGATCATCGAGCTCTCAAACCTTCCCGCGTCGGTCTCACTCGTCGCCACCTTCCGCGGCTTCGACACGGCGCACACGGTCTTCATCGGGAACGTGGACCCGGGCTCGGGCGCCTCGAACGTGAACGATGTCTCTCCGGTTCTCTACATCGAGGGCTCCGACCAGGGTTTTCTCGCGCTCGACCTCACCGATCCGGTCGCCCCGTCGATCAGCGGTCGGCACGTCGGCTCGTACGTCCACGACGTGTGGGCCGGCGTCTTCCGCGGAGCGCGGGCGTCCCGGTGCGCCCCGGGCCACGACCCGTGCGAGATCGTCGTCGACTGGGGCGGACACGCCGTGCGGGTCCTCGACTTCACCGACAAGGCGAACCCCGTCGTGATCGGGGAGCTCGTGTACGAGGAGCTCGGTTACGCGCACTCCGGCTGGATCTCGCGCGACGGAAACTACCTGTTCAGCTTCGACGAAGGCGACGAGCTCGTGCGCGGCGGAAACTCGCGCATCCGCGTGCTCGACATCCGGGACCTCGGATTCCCCACGGTGGCCGCCGTCTGGACGAGCTCGACGCTCGCAATCGAGCACAACGGATTTGTCGTCGGAGACCGCCTCTACGTCTCGCACTACGAGCGTGGGGTGACCATCCTCGACGTGACGACGCCCACCGATCCCAGGGAAACGGCGTTCTTCGACACGTATCCCGCGAGCGACACTGCGAGGTTTCACGGCGCGTGGGGCGTGTATCCCTTCCTCCCGAGCGGGACGATCCTCGTGAGCAACATCGACGGCGCCGGCGGCCTGTTCCTGCTCCGGGAGGAGGTCCAGTCGGCGGCGCCCCCCGGCAACCCGCGGCCGCCCGTCCTCCCCGTCGCTCCCCGCGGCCGCGTCGCGCGCCCCGTGCGCACGCTTTCCCGTTGACGCTGAAACGACGTTTCCTTAAACTCCCCGCTCCCGTTTCGCCGACGTAGCTCAGTTGGTAGAGCAGCGGTTTCGTAAACCGCAGGTCGTCGGTTCAAGTCCGACCGTCGGCTCCAGATTTCTTTCCCCATCCCCGGTGCCGCACATCCCGCAACGGGGCGCCCCTTGGCAGGCCGGACCGACTGTGCTGTACTCCCGCAAAACTCCCGATCGAAAGAGAGGAAGCAATGCGGCAATCCACCGTCGGACGAAGCCCGCGGATGTCCGCTCCGGTCCTGCTTCTGGCAGCTCTCTCTGTTCTCGCCCCGGTGGCCGCCCGCGGCGACTCGATGTACTTGAGGATCGACGGCATCGAGGGGCAGGTAACGGCCGCCGGCTACGTAAACCAGATCGCAGTACAGTCCTGGACCTGGGGCGCGTCAAATCCCGTGACTGTCGGGTCCGCGACCGGCGGTTTGACCGCGGGTAAGGTGTCCATGTCCGAGCTCGCGATCATGAAGAGCGCGGACTCGTCGACGCCCCGGCTCGTTGAGTACGCGAGCGCCGCGAAGCACGCACCCAAAGCCGTCCTGACCGTCGTCCGGTCAACCGACGGCTTCGTCTATCTTCGGATCACGCTGGAAGACGTCATGGTCACCTCGCTCCAGCTGTCGGCGGCCGACGAAAGGCCGTCGGAGAGTGTGTCGCTCTCGTTCGCGAGAGTGGGCATCGAGTACTGGGCCGGGCCGGGCAAGCCTCGGGTCGCTTCCGGGTGGGACCTCCTCAAGAACATGCCCTTCACGCCGGCGCCGTGAGAGCGTCTTTTCTTTCGTGGACCTCGCGGAGCCTTTTGGACATAATCCGCCCCACCCTATGGATCTGAAAACGTCTGAAAACGGTCGGGTCACGGTACTGACCCTGAACGGGGACCTCGTCATCGGCGAGGCGGAGTCCACCTTCAAGAAGACGGTGACGCGCCTTCTCGAAGAGGGGAAAGTCCACCTCCTCGTGGACCTGAAGGGCGTCGGATTCCTCGACAGCTCCGGACTGGGCGCTCTCGTGCGTGCATTGACCAACTCGCAGAAGGAAGGCGGTCAGACGAAGCTCGTCCACGCGGGCCCGCAGATCCGCAAGCTTCTCGAGATGACGAAGCTCGATTCGGTGTTCGAGCTGCACGACGACCTTTCCACGGCGATTTCGAGCTTCTAGGAGATTTCGGGGCGGCGAGTGCCCCGAGATCGGTTCGCGTCGGGGGGGAGGATTCGATGTCCGAGGGGCGAGAAGGACCCGGAAGGGATCGGCTCGACGCCCGCGCCGAGGCTTCGGCGCTGGCGGAGCTCGCCCTCTGTGAAAACCTCTCGCAGACGTCGGGTTGGGCCGCGAAGTGGAGCGCGGAGCTCGCGCACGCCGACGCGGCTCTCCTGTGGGCGCCCGATCCCGTCCATCCGCTCTATCTCTGTATCGGCGCGCACGGAGAAGGCGCCGAGAAGTTCCTTCGCCGCTCCGTCCCGAAGGGAGAGGGCTTCGTCGGCGCCCTGACGGTCGACCGCAAGCCCGTCCTCCTCCAGCGCCCCGACTTCGCCTCGTCGTCGGATCCCTGGCTGAAGAACCTGCCGGACGGAATGGAGAGCTGCCTCGCCGTGCCGCTCGAAGCGGAGGCGACTGTCGTCGGACTCCTCGCGCTCCTCTTCCGGAAGCAGCCGGCGGCTTCCGAAGTGCTCGGCCGCCTGCAGGGGTTCGTGGAGCACGCGGCTCCGGCGCTCTCCCGCGCCCTGCGCGCCGAGCGAAAGACCGTCGGCATGCTCCACGCGATCGAGCGGCTGACGAACCTCTACGACCTCTCGAAGGCGTTCGGCTCGACGATCGACCACGGGGAGCTGACCGCTCTGATCGCCCGGAAAGCGGGCGACATGGCCACCGCGGAGGTGTGCTCGCTCTGGTCGTTCGAGCCTCGCGAATCCGAGGTCGTGCTCTCCGCCACCGCGGTGAACGAGAACTACGACGTCGACAACGCCCCCGCTTCCGTGGGCGCGTCGCTCGTCGGCGACGTCCTCGCGGACCAGACGATCGTCCGCCGCAACCGCCTGCCCGAGACCGACCCCCTGTCCTCCGAGAACCCCGGCTACATCGTTCGCTCCGTGATGGCCCTTCCCCTCGTGGAGGAGGGGTCCGTCGTCGGCGCGCTCGTTCTCACGAACAAGCGGGGACGCCATCCCGAGTTCACCGCGGAGGACGAGGAGCTGCTCCAGGACCTCGGCCGGCAGGCGGTCCGCGCTTTGCGGAACGCGCGACAGCACGAGGCGGAGAAGAAGGTCGAGGAGCTCGACGCCCTTCTCACTGTCAGCCGGGAGATCACGGCGACCCTCGACCTCGACAAGGTGATGACCACCATCGTCAACGCGATCGCGCCCCTGATCGCTTACGACCGGTCCGCGATCGCGATCATGCAGCGCGGGAAGGTGAGGATCGGTGCGGTCAGCGGGAAGGCCAAGCTCGACCGGAAGGATCCGAAGATCCAGCGGCTCGAGTCGCTCCTCCAGTGGATCTACTTCAGCGGGACTTCCGTCGCGGTCACCCAGGAGAGCGACGGCCGGATCGTGGCGGATCGGCCGGAGACCGAGGAGAAGTTCCGAACGTATTTTCAGGAGACGGGCTACCGCTCCTTCTACGGCCTGTTTCTGAAGGACGAGGAGGGCAAGCTCGGCGTCCTCTCCTTCGAGAAAAAGACTCCCCTCTTCGTCACGGAGGGCACGCGCGACCTGCTCGACATTCTCGTGAATCAGGCGACGGTCGCCGTTCGCAACGCGCAGCTCTACCAGACGGTTCCGCTCGCCGGGTTCTGGAAGCCGCTTCTCGAGAGGCGCCAGAAGCTCCTTTCGATCCCGAAGCGGCGCCGGCTCGCCTGGATGCTCGGGACGGTGGGCGTGCTCGCGCTCCTTCTCGTCGTGCCGTGGCGCACTCGTCTCTCGGGCCCGGCGCGCGTCCTCCCCGGCCGCCGGGCCGCCGTCACGGCCGCCGTCGACGGCGTCGTCTCCGCCGTGCAGAAGCGCGAAGGAGACGTCGTGCGCGCGGGGGACGTCATCGCCATCCTGGCCGACGAGAGGTACGTGGCCGCGCTCGAAGAGGCGCGGTCGGGCCTCGCCATCGCGGACAGCGAAGTCGCCCGCTACCGCGAGGCGGGCGACGCGGGAGCCATGTTCGAAGCCCAGTCGAAGCGCGACGAGCTCAACGCACGCATCGCGCTCGAGGCGGACCGCTTCGCCCGCACGCGGATCCGCGCGCCGGTCGATGGCGTGATCGTGACCCCGCGGATCGAGGAGCGTGTCGGGCAGTTCTTCCCGAGGGGAACCGAGCTCTGCGTCGTCGCGGACGTCCGCAACGTCACGGCGGAGGTCGCTGTCGATGAGAGGGACTCTGCCCTGCTGACTCCCGGAGGGCCCGTCGCCGTCAAGCTGAACCCCTATCCGACACGCCTCTTTCGAGGGACGGTCTCGCGGGTTTCGTCGTTCGTGCGGGAAGAGGGCAAGGAACGCTTCGTCATCGCCGAGGTGCGCGTCGAGAACCCCGAGGGGCTGCTGAAGACCGGAATGCTCGGAAAGGCCAAGATCTCCAACGGCCGCCGGCCCCTCCTTCTCGCCATCCTTCGGAAGCCGGCCCGCTGGATCTGGACGAAGATCTGGCCGCTCCTTCCCTGACGGAGCTCGCGCGGTGAGCGCCACCCGTCCCCGCGGCCTCGTCTCGGCCGCCAGCCGCGAAGAGGCGGCGCACGCCCTCGCGGAGCGTCACGGTCCCCCGGACGAGCGCCCCGGGCTGAGGAAGGACCTGCGCATCCGCAGGCAGGTCCAGATGGGGGACGTCAACTTCATCGTCAAGAACCCGGAGACGCACAAGTACTTCATGTTCCGGGAGGCGGAGTGGCACCTCATCCGTCTCTTCGACGGCGCGCGGACCCGCCAGCAGATTCTCGACGACTACAACAAGACCGTCCGCAACCCGATCTCGATCAACCTGGTCCTGTCCTACGAAGAGTCGCTCCGTCGGATGGAGATCCTCGAGCAGTCCGTCGTCGAAGCGAACCTCGCCCTTCTCGACAAGGGCTCGAACTTCCGGCGCCGCAAGGCGGAGCAGAAGACCGAGGGCTTCAACATCTTCTTCATCATGTTCCACCTCATCGACCCCGACCGCTTTCTCACGCGGACGGTCAAGTACGTGCGGTGGATCTGGACGCCCCCGGTCGTCTTTGCCGTCCTGGCCGCCTCGGTGTGGACGGTGAGCGTCTTCATCCAGAACGGCGCGCAGATCTGGGCCGAAACGCTGGAGCTCTACACGTTCATCGGCAAGCCGCTCGTCGACATCCTCCAGTTCTTCGCCATCCTCTGCGTCATCGGTGCCATTCACGAGTACGCGCACGGGTACGTCGTCAAGATGTACGGCGGCGAAGTCCACGACATCGGGATGGCGCTCTTCTACTTCACGCCGGTCTTCTACTGCGAGACGTCCGACTCCTTCATGTTCCCGAACAAGTGGCACAAGTTCTGGGTCACCGTTGCGGGGATCTACATCGAGGCGATCATCTGCGCGTTCGCGACCCTGCTCTGGGTGGCGTCCTACCCCGATACGCTCACGCACGAGCTCGCCTACAAGACGATGCTCCTCACCGGCCTCGCCACGGTGTTCTTCAACATCAACCCGCTCATCAAGGTCGATGGCTACAACGCGCTCGCGAGCTACCTCGAAATGCCCGGCATGCGAGAGGGGGCGTTTCGCTACATCGCCCAGTCGTTCCAGAAGCACGTCCTTCGGCTGCCGATCGACATCCCCCCGCTGCCGCCGCGCAAGAAGCGCGTGTACTGGATCTACGGGTCTCTTGCCATCGCGTACACCGCGACGATCATGGTGCTCATCGCGGGATGGGTGTCGAATTTCTACGAGAAGTTCTTTCCCGACCTCGCCGTCGTCCTGATCCTGCTGACGCTCTACTACATCTTCCGGAAGCGCGTTCGCCAGCTCGGACGGATCGGCAAGCTCATCTACCTCGACAAGAAGGAGCTCATCATGTCTCCGAGAAGCCGGACCCTCCTCCTCGTGGCCGGCGTCGCACTATTGCTCCTCCTGTTCGTCCCCTGGTCGCGTCGAACCGTCAAGGCGGACTCCGTCCTTCGTCCCGTGACGATCGCGACGCTCGAGGCGCCGGAGGACGCGATGGTCGCCGAGGTGCTCGTGCACGAGGGGGACACCGTACGGCGGGGACAGCCGGTGATCCGGCTCGAGAGCCCCGACGCCACGGAACAGGGAGAGCGCCTGGCGGTCGAGCAGGACCTCTTCGAGAAAGAGACGAGTCGCGCGCGGGAGTCGGCGGACCCTGCGCTCGCGTACCAGGCGGAACAGAGGGCGGCATCCGCCGCGGTCGGCATGCGGAGCAGCGAGTCGCGCCGGCAATACCTGGTACTGAGAAGTCCCATCGCCGGGAAGGTCCTGACCCACCGTCCCGAGGACCTCGCGGGCCGGTTCGTCGTCGAGGGAGCCGACCTCGTCGCGGTGGGAGACACGAGCCGGATGGCGGCCGAGGTCGGCGTTTCCGAGCGGCTTCTCTCCTATCTCAAGCGGGGCGCGCCGGTCGCGGCGTTCGTCCGGTCGAGCCCGATGGGCACGCGCCACGGAAAGGTGGAAGGGATCTCTTCAGCCACGGCGGGGGCGCCGGCGACCGTGCGTTCCGGCGAAGGATCGCAGGCCCCCACCGCGATGCCCGATCGCTTCACGGTCCTGGCGGTCTTCGACAACGCCGACGGAAAGCTGATCCCCGGGGCTGCCGCCAAGGTGAAGATCCGTTCGGACCGGGAGGCGTACGCGATGCGCGGCTGGCGCATTTTCTGGCGTTGGCTTCGCACGATCGTCTGGTAGGAACCGCTTCCGCCCAAAAAAAAGGCGCCCCGCTTCGGCAGGACGCCTCTTCCCGAAAAGACGAAGGGATTACTGGCGAGCGCGGAGGCCCTCCTCACGGAGGCCCTGCTCGCGAAGACCTTCCTCGCGGAGACCCTCTTCACGGAGACCCTGCTCGCGAAGACCTTCCTCGCGGAGACCCTCTTCACGGAGACCCTGCTCGCGAAGACCTTCCTCGCGGAGGCCCTCTTCACGGAGACCCTGCTCGCGAAGACCCTCCTCGCGGAGGCCCTCTTCACGGAGACCCTGCTCGCGAAGACCTTCCTCGCGGAGACCCTCTTCGCGGAGGCCCTGCTCGCGAAGACCTTCCTCGCGGAGGCCCTCTTCACGGAGGCCCTGCTCGCGCAGACCTTCCTCGCGAAGACCCTCTTCGCGGAGACCGGCTTCGCGGAGACCCTCTTCGCGCAGTCCGTGCTCGCTTAAGCGAGGAGTCTTGCCCGGGGCGTCCTTGCCGAGGCTCGATACGCGAATCTCAGTCATCGTCTTTCCGATGGCCGACTTGATTTTCGCTTTCTGATCCGCCGTAAGTTGAACCCGCACTTCTTTCGACATCTGCGTTGGTTCTCCTTTCCTCTGACAGAGGTGATCGCAAAAAGAGGACCATTGAGCCCTCAAGTCGCCTCCTCTTCTAACTCTTGATGTCAAACGGACTTGCTCACGTCCAGGTTCGCCTCCCGCCAGCAGACATCGGTGAATTTCTCACCCCAGGTTGAAATATCGACCTCGATCGGCCCTCGTTCGAGAGAAAAAAAAAGCGCCCTGCTTTCGCAGGGCGCTCGTTTCCCAACAAAGAGCTCTTAGACGGAGCGGAGACCCTCTTCGCGGAGACCTTCTTCACGAAGGCCCTCTTCACGGAGACCCTCTTCGCGCAGGCCCTCTTCCCGGAGGCCTTCCTCGCGGAGGCCTTCCTCGCGAAGCCCCTCTTCGCGGAGACCTTCCTCACGAAGTCCCGCCTCGCCGATCTCGGCGCCGCGCAGGCCCGCCTCGCCGATCTCGGCGCCACGCAGCCCGGCCTCGCTCATCTCGGCGCCGCGCAGACCCGCCTCGCCGATCTCGGCGCCACGAAGGCCGGCTTCCGCGACCTCGGCTCCGCGCAGTCCCGCCTCGCCGATCTCGGCGCCACGAAGACCGGCTTCCGCAACCTCGGCTCCACGCAGGCCGGCTTCCGCGACCTCGGCTCCGCGCAGGCCCGCCTCGCCCATCTCGGCTCCGCGCAAACCCTGCTCGCTGATTCCCGCGCCGCGGGGCGACTTCTCGCTCGTCGAGACCGCAACGTTCGCTCCGACGTTGGTCACCTTGAGCTCGGACATGTTCTTCCCGGTGGCGGCCTTGATCTTGGCCTTCTGGGCCTCGGTGAGTTCGATCTTTACTTCCTTCGCCATTTTGTTTTGCTCTCCTTTCCTCGCCGTCCTTGTTTCGCAAAAGGGGGACCACGAAGCGGGGATGGCCGGACGGCGGTCTAAGTTCCTCCGCCCCAGAAGGTTAGGGAAGATGGGTTACGTGTCTCCGCCGCCATCGCTCGATGAATTCTTCATCCAGCAGTGACTTTTTCACCATCAGAGACCGTACTTCCGGCACAGGTATTTGATCTGGTTCGCATCGAGCCCGAGGCGGCGCGCTGCCTTCGCCTTGACCCCTCCCTCTTCCGCAATCGTGTCGGCGAGAAGACGTTTTTCGAACTCCGCCACGGCGCGCGAGAAGGTGATGTCGTCCCCCGCACGGCCCGCGGAGATCTCGCGCAGCGCGCGCGGAAGGTCGGCCTCGGAAATCTCGTCGCCCTCGGCGAACAGGACGAGCATCTCGACCACGTGCTCGAGCTCCCGGACGTTTCCCTTCCAGGGGTGGCTCTGGAATCTCTCCGCGACGGCCGCCGAAAGCGTTCTCGCCGGGCGCCGGTGGCGCTCCGCAAACTTGGCGAGGAAGTGCTCGGCGAGGATCAGGACGTCCGTTCCTCTCTCCCGGAGCGGCGGGATGCGGATGGGAATCGTGTTGATCCGGTAGAAGAGGTCCTCCCGGAACGTCGACTCGGACACCCGGGCCTCGAGGTCTTCGTTCGTTGCGGAGATCAGGCGGAAGTCGACGGGGATCGTCCGGCGTCCGCCCACGCGTTCGATTTCCCGGGTCTCCAGGGCGCGGAGGAGCTTCGTCTGCACGCCGGGTGAGAGCGTGCCGATCTCGTCTAAAAACAGCGTCCCCCCGTGCGCGAGCTCGAACCGGCCGGGCCGCGAGGCGACCGCGCCCGTAAAGGCTCCGCGTTCGTGTCCGAACAGCTCCGCCTCGGCGAGGGATTCGGGCAGGGCGGAGACGTTTACGGCGATGAACGGTCGATCCTTCCGGAGGCTGGCCGCGTGGATCGAGTGGGCGACGAGCTCTTTGCCCGTTCCGCTCTCGCCGTACACGAGGACCGTCACGTCGCTCGGCGAAACCCTCTCGATCTCGCGGAAGAGCCGGCGCATGGGCGCGCTCTTTCCGATCAGCCGGCCGAAGGAGCCGTCGCCGTGGGCCTGTTCCCGAAGGACCCGATTCTCGGCGATCAGACGGCGACGCTCGAGGGCGCGGCCGAGGATCACGCGCACCTCGGCGGGATCGAGGGGTTTCTGGAAGAAGTCGAACGCGCCGAGCTCCATCGCCTTGAGCGCGTGCTTGCGTTCGCCTTCGCCGGACATCATGACGACTGTGGCGTCCGGTTCCCGCCTCCGGACTTCCCTCAGGAGGTTGAGCCCCTCATCCACCTCTCCCGAAGGGGGAAGGCGCATGTCGAAGAGGTACACGTCCGGCTCGGAGTCGCAGAGGCTCCTTGCCTCGACGGCGTCGCGGGCGCGGAGGACCTGGAACTTGTCCTTGAGCGCCCAGGCGAGCTGGTCGAGCAGGCTCGCGTCGTCCTCGACGATCAGGATCCGGCCGAGGAGGGGCGGCGGCGTCAAGGCGCGGTGCCCGCGACCGGCGGCTCCGGAGTCGGCAAGTCGTCCGAAGGCGGCCGCGCCGATCCGGGAAACTTGAGGCGGACGAGCGTTCCGCCCCCGGCCCGGGAGTGGATCCGGATCGTGCCGCGGTGGAGGCGAACGATCTCGCTCGCGGTGGCGAGTCCCAGGCCGACGCCGTCGGGCTTCGTCGTGTGAAACGGCTGGAAGAGCCGTTCCCGGATGAAGTCCGCCGACATCCCGGAACCGTTGTCGATGACTTCGACGACGGCCTTTGGTCGCTTCCCCTCGTCGGCGAAGCTCCTCACGACGACCCGCCCGTCGGGAGCGGCCGCCTCCCGGGCGTTCTCGACGAGGCTCGCGAGCGCGTCCCGCAGGTAGTAGGGGTCACCCCACACTTCGGGCACTCCCCCGAGCGACAGGGAGACCGGAGCCAGGCGCGCGGTCTCACCGTCGCGGGCGTCGCCCCGCCGGGTCGGCCCTGAGGCGGCTTCCCGCAGGACGGCGTTCAGGTCGAGCGGCACCTTGATCAGTACCGCGTCCGGGCGCGCGGAGTAGCGCCCGACGATGCCGTCGAGCCGCTCGATCGTCGAGGCGAGCAGGTCGCGCACCGAGTTCTTGAATTCCGGGTCGCCGTAGTGTTCTTCGAGGTTGGTGAGCAGGAGCTGGAGCCGGAAGCCGACGTTCTTGATGTCATGGATCAGGACCCGGTCGAGCGTCGATCGGAGCTGAGAAATCGGGGACGGTCGTCGCGCGGGCATCAGGCCCCGGCGGTCAGGACCGCGTCGCGGGCAGGAACTGGAGCCGGACGGCGACGCCCGGTCGCAGCGCGGAGCGGCCGGGATCCCTTTTCACTCGAACGATCACCTGGAACGTGCCGCTCGCGGCGTCCACCGTGGGGCCGACGAACTGGACCTTGCCCGTCGTCTTTGCATCCGGGAATCGGACCGGTACGACGCTGACCGGGTCTCCGACCCGGACGCGCATCAGCTCCTCCTCCGGCAGGTAGACGCGGGCGAGCAGCGGCTCGAGCGCTGTGATCTTGAAGAGCGGCGTGTTTTCGTCGTAGATCACCTTCTGGCCGATCCGGACGTATTTCTCGCTCACGACGCCCGGGAAGGGCGCGCGGACCACGGCCCGCGAGCGGATGTCCCTCGCCTTCTCGAACTTGGCTTTGGCGACTTCGAACTCCGCCCTTTTCTGGTCCAGGTCCGCGCGGGAGAGGATCTTGCCTTCCGACAGCTTCTGCGCGCGATCGTACTCCGCGCGCTTCAACGTCATTTCCTCTCGCGACTCCTTCACGTCGAGGTCGAACTCCGTCGGATCGAGGGACGCGAGCGCCTGCCCCTTTCCGACGAGCAGACCGCGGTCGACGTGAATGGCCTGGATGATTCCGGTCAGGCGCGCCGTGACGGCGACGTCCTGCTCCACCATGAGGTGCGACGAATAGGTCTTCTCCGGGCTCGCCCTGTCAGGGGACGGCCCGGCCATCAGAAGAAGTCCGGCGAGTAAAGCCTTCAGCACGCTGGCGGTAAGTCTCGCGAGGATGCTATCCTCAAATCGAGCTACATGTCGATTGGTCTCGCTGACGAGAAGCCCGACATCCAGCGCAAGGGCTCACGAGCCAACTTCAGTTGGCGCACCGCCGCGCCCTGGGACGAGCGCCGCCTCGCCGCTTTCCTGATGGTCAAGCACCGGCGGAGCGAAGCCGACTGGACCCGGCGACCGTCCCCCTTCTTCGCCTCCCTCGGCCGATCCGTCGTGGAGTGCTCCGTGCCTTTCGCCACGTCCGAATCGGTGGCCGATCTCGAGAAGCTGCTCACCGACGAGCTCGTCGGGATCCTCGCCGGAGCCGAACGCGTCTACCAGGAGATCGTCAAGAGTCAGAACTGGCGCACGGAGCCCACTCCCTCCTAGCCGAATCCCGCCTCGCCGGCTGCTTTTCCCGCTTTGCATATAATCCGCGGCACGGACGCGAAAGACTCATGACGGGAGCGGCCGTTCCAATCCGTTCCGCCGGCGGGACTTAGCCGGACGACGGCAGAGGAGGTGAGGATGCTCTCGGTTCCCTCTCTGCGCTTGAACCAGTTCGGGGTGAACTTCTACGAGGCGCTCCTCTCCGGAGCCGACCTCCAGTCGCTCGTCGCTTTCGAGGTCCTTTCCTTCGGCGCAGCCGGCCCGACGACGCGCGGACAGGCCAAGAAGGCCGCGAGCGGGCGCGTCAACTGGGAGCTGCTCGAACGGCGGATTTCGGCCTCCGAACACGCCTACCAGCGTCCGATCATCAAGAAGAAAATCGACGAGCTCGTCGCCTACTACCTGCAGTGCGCCGACTCCGGGACCCTGCCCGCGATCCCGGGAAGCGTCCTTCTCGTCTCGGACCGCCGTCTCGAATTCTCCCCTTCCGGAGGTCGCGGCGACTCCGGATTGCTGAAGCTTCCCGAGGACTCCGGGATCCTCCGTGCCCTGGACGGGCAGCACCGCCTGCTGGCGCTTCACCAGCTCGCCGAGAAGCACAATCTGAAGGACTTCCAGGTGCCGGCGGTGGTCTTCGACAACCTGACCGCGGACCAGGTCGTCGAGCTGTTCGTCACGATCAACAGCAAACACACGAAGTTGAACCCCTCCCACCTGATCTCCCTGTCCGGGCGCCGCCTCTACCGCGACGAGAACCTCGCCGCCGCCCACGACGTGATTCGAACGCTGAACGAAGACGACGGTTCGCCGCTCCGGGGCCAGATCAAGGTGCTCGGAATCGGGCGCGGGTCGGTGACCCAGGCGTCGCTCGCCGACGAGCTGCGGGACGTCTTCGCGGCGATGGACGCGGCCGGCGGTCGGGTCTCGCGCGAGTTCCGGGAGAACTCCCGGCGCTTCTTCCTCAACTACTTCAAGGCAGCGGGCCGGGCTTTTCCGACCGCGTTCCACGGGCGGAAGTACTCCATCAAGAGCTCGCCCGCGTTGCGCGCGTTCATCCGGATCGTGCCGTACGTCATCTCGATGATCCGGAAGCGCGGCGGAGACGTGTGGTCGGCGGGCGAGCTCGACGCGGCCCTGCGGCCGTGGGCGGAGTCGATCGGGGACAAGCGCTTCGAGACGGAAGGGCTCTGGCGGGAAAAGATGACGGCCGGCAAGAGATCCGCGGTCGAAGTCCTCGCGAGGGAGCTCCGGCAGGGCCTCAATGCCTGAGAGAGCGGAAGCGGCGCGTGAACATCGGCGGGGCGGGGTCGTAGAAATGAGCGGAGGTCGTTAAGCAAGATGGGCGCAATCGGCGGCTGTTTCCTCTTCCTGATCCTCCTCGTCGTCTTCGTGGCGCTCTGGGCGATCTGGCGCTACAACAACCTCGTCTCCCTGAAGTACCAGGTCGCGAACGCCTGGAAGCAGATCGACGTCCAGTTGAAGCGGCGGCACGACCTGATTCCGAACCTGATCGCGGCGGTCCGGGGGGAGATGCAGTTCGAGCAGGACACGCTCGAGAAGGTCATCGCCGCCCGTAACAGCGCCGTGAGCGCCCGGGGCGTCGCGGAGACGGCCGAGAAGGAGAACGTCCTCACCCAGACGCTCTCCCGGCTCTTCGCCCTGTCGGAGAACTACCCGAACCTGAAGGCGAACGAGAGCGTCAAGACGCTCATGGAGGAGCTGACGTCGACCGAGAACAAGATCGGGTTCGCCCGGCAGTTCTACAACGACGTCGCGACGCGCTTCAACACAGCGCAGCAGGTCTTCCCCGACAACCTGATCGCGCAGATGTTCAAGTTCCAACCGGTCGAGCTGTTCCAGATCACGGAGGCGGCGGAGCGCGAAGTTCCGAAGGTGGATCTGAACATCCGGCCGCAGTAGTACCGGGCGCCGGTAGGTCCACGGCGTTGGCCGGCACGAACCTCTTCGAACAGCAGAAGCGGAATCTCCGCCGGACGGCGGTGATCCTGACCGGCTTCGTCGCTTTTCTCGTGTTCCTGGGGGCCGGCGCGGATTTCTTCCTCTACGGCTCCGGAACCGGACCCGGCTTCCCCGTGGCCACGATCGGGGCGCTTCTCTTCGGTGCGGGCTCGTCGCTCTGGGCACTGCACGGGGGGGACCGGGCGGTTCTCGAGTCGGCGAACGCCCAGTCGATCGACCGTTCGGACCCGCGGTTCCGGGTGCTCGACAACGTCGTGGAAGAGATGGCCATCGCGGGCGGCCTTCCGAAGCCCGCGGTTTACGTGATTCCGGACTCGGATCCGAACGCCTTCGCGACCGGTCGGGGCCCCGAGAAATCGTCCATCGCCGTCACAGCGGGCCTTCTGGACACCTTGAACCGGGAGGAGCTGCAGGCCGTCGTCTCCCACGAAATGGCGCACGTGAAGAACTATGACGTGCGGTTGATGACGGTCGTGGCGGCGCTCGTGGGCTCGGTCCTGCTGATCTCGGACTTTGGAAGGCGCGGACTCCGCTTCGGGGGAGGCCGTCGGCGCTCGAGCCGCGACGGCGGCGGAGGGGGCGGCGCGATCCTCCTCATCTTTCTCGTCCTCTGGATCCTCTCAATCGTTCTCGCGCCGATCATCGCGCGCCTCGTCGCGATGGCGGTCTCCCGCGAGCGGGAGTACCTGGCGGACGCCTCCGGGTCGGAGCTCACGAGAAACCCGCTCGCTCTCGCCTCGGCACTCGAGAAGATCGACGCCGCGAAGGAGCCGACGCCCTCGATCAAACAGGGAGTCGCGCACCTGTGCATCGCCGACCCCCGCGGCCGCGCGGTCAACGAGCGGCAGGGGCGAATCGCCGAGCTTTTGGCGACCCATCCCCCGATCGCGAAGCGGATCGCGCTCCTCCGGGAGATGGGGTACCAGCGCCGAGGCTGACGAAGCTTCTTCTCCTCCGCACACCATCTCGGCGGAAGCGACTCCCGCCTAAGGCGACCTCTGGTCGAGATCCACGCCGTTCGGGTCCGTCGCGACCGGGGCGCCATTCACCTTTGTCACGAAGTCGTAGTGCACGGTCGGGGGGCTGGGCTGCGTCGCGCCGGCGACGGAGTTCGTCTTGTACTTCACGGCGACCGTGAACGTCTGGCCGATGGTTGCCCCGCTGACCTGGATCGTCGCCTGGCCGGCCGAGACGCTGACCACTGTCGCGGTCTTCACGCGGTTGCAGTTCGCGTCGTAGACCCGGGGGCCGGGAGCGTGGATCGCGAAGAATGGGACGGCCGCGTTGTCCTTCACCTGCGTCACTTCGATCGTGAAGGTCGAAGACGGGGCAGTGACGGGGCTGTAATAGAAGAAGGTGCCCGGCGCCGTTGAACCGATCTCCCCGCGCTTGATCGCGTAGAGGACGTCGTCGACGTCGGCGACGGTCGCGTAGTTCTCGCACGTGCTCCCGCCAACCACGATGTCGCCCGAGGCCGGAGGAGTCGGCGTCCGGGTCGGGGTGTTCGTCGGGACACCGATGGGCGTGTGCGTCGGCGTATTCGTCGGCGTGTTCGTGGGAGTCAGCGTCGGCGTATTGGTTGGCGTGTTGGTCGGAGTGACAGTCGGGGTGTTGGTCGGAGTGTTCGTTGGAGTGATCGTGGGCGTGTTGGTCGGCGTGCTCGTGGGCGTGTTGGTCGGAGGCACCGGAGTGGACGTCTGAGTCGGCGTGTTCGTCGGCGGCACGGGAGTGTTCGTCGCGGTATTCGTCGGCGTGTTCGTGGGCGGGTTGGTCGGAGTGTCGGTCGGGGTGTTCGTCGGCGTATTCGTCGGCGTATTGGTCGGAGGCACCGGAGTGAACGTCTGAGTCGGCGTGTTGGTCGGCGTGTTCGTCGGGGGAACAGGAGTGTTGGTCGCGGTATTCGTCGGAGTGTTCGTGGGCGTGTCGGTCGGGGTGTTCGTCGGCGTATTCGTCGGCGTATTGGTCGGTGGCACCGGAGTGGACGTCTGAGTCGGCGTGTTCGTCGGCGGAACAGGAGTGCTCGTCGCGGTATTCGTCGGGGTGTTCGTGGGCGTGTTGGTCGGCGTGTCGGTCGGGGTGTTCGTCGGAGTGTTACTCGGAGGCACCGGAGTGTACGTCTGAGTCGGCGTGTTGGTCGGCGTGTTCGTCGGCGGAACAGGAGTGCTCGTCGCGGTATCCGTCGGGGTGTTCGTGGGCGTGTTGGTCGGGGTGTTCGTCGGAGTGTTAGTCGGAGGCACCGGAGTGAACGTCTGAGTCGGCGTGTTCGTCGACGTGTTGGTCGGGGGCACAGGAGTGAACGTCTGAGTCGGCGTGTTGGTCGGCGTATTCGTCGGCGGAACAGGAGTGTTCGTCGCCGTATTCGTCGGAGTGCTCGTGGGCGTATTCGTCGGCGTATTGGTCGGTGGCACCGGAGTGGACGTCTGAGTCGGCGTGTTGGTCGGCGTGTTCGTCGGCGGAACAGGAGTGCTGGTCGCGGTATTCGTCGGGGTGTTCGTGGGCGTGTTGGTCGGCGTGTTGGTCGGGGTGTTCGTCGGAGTGTTAGTCGGAGGCACCGGAGTGAACGTCTGAGTCGGCGTGTTGGTCGGCGTGTTGGTCGGCGTATTTGTCGGCGGAGCAGGAGTGTTCGTCGCCGTATTCGTCGGCGTGTTGGTCGGCGTATCCGTCGGCGGAACAGGGGTGTTGGTCGGCGTATTCGTCGGGGTGTTCGTGGGGTATTGGTCGGCGTGTTGGTCGGGGTATCGGTTGGCGTGTTCGTCGGAGTCGATGTCGAAGTCGGGGTTTGAGTCGGCGTATTGGTCGGCGTGTTCGTCGGCGGAACGGGAGTGTTGGTCGCCGTATTCGTCGGGGTGTTCGTGGGCGTGTTGGTCGGCGTATTCGTCGGCGGAACAGGGGTGTTGGTCGCCGTATTCGTCGGGGTGTTCGTGGGGGTATTGGTCGGCGTGTTGGTCGGGGTATCGGTTGGCGTGTTCGTCGGAGTCGGTGTCGAAGTAGGGGTTTGAGTCGGCGTATTGGTCGGCGTGTTCGTCGGCGGAATGGGAGTGTTGGTCGGCGTATTCGTCGGGGTGTTCGTGGGGGTGTTGGTCGGCGTATTCGTCGGCGTATTGGTCGGAGTGAACGTCCGAGTCGGCGTGTTGGTCGGCGTATTCGTCGGCGGAACGGGCGTGTTGGTCGCCGTATTCGTCGGCGGAACGGGTGTGTTGGTCGCCGTATTCGTCGGGGTGTTGGTTGGCGTGTTCGTCCGGGTATTCGTGGGTGTGCTCGTCGGGACAGTCGGCGTGGAGCTTGGCGTGAGAGTTGGCGTCCTCGTCAAGGTGGGCGTCGGGGTGGGGGTGGCGGGAGGCCCGTCGGAGACTTTTGCCACGAAGACGTCATTCGCCCCGCCGTTGAAAGTCAGGTCGGGACCGACAATCTCGGGGAACGTGGCCTCAGTGGAACCTGTTTCTCCGCCGACGTACGCATTGCCCAAACCGTCCACGGCGATGCCACGGCCAAATTCGTCGCCGCTGCCCCCGATGTAGCCGGCGAAGATGAGTACCAGGCCGGAGAGATCGACCTTCGCCACGAAGGCGTCAACCCCGCCGTTGTAGATCAGGTCCGGACCATCGGTCACCGGGAACGTGATCTGGCTCGATAAGGTGTCCCCGACGACGTAGGCGTTGCCCGAGCCGTCGAGCGCGACGACGCGGCCGAAATCGTTGGCGCTACCTCCGATGTAGCCTGCGTAGTCGAGCGCCATGCCGGAGGTATTGACCCTGGCCACGAAGGCGTCCCGGGTGCCGCCGTTGTAGGTGAGGTCGGGGCCGACGGTCTCCGGGAACGTGGCCTCGGTCGATGACGTTTCCCCGGCGACGTAGGCGTTGCCGAGAACGTCGACAGCGATCCCGTTGCCAAGATCGTCGCCGACGCCCCCGAGATAGCCGGCATACACGAACGCGCCGGCGGCACTGACCTTGGCGACGAAGGCGTCGGCTAATCCGCCGTTGAAAGACAGATCGGGACCGACGGTCTCGGGGAACGTGGCCTCGGTGGACGCCGTGAACCCGCTCACGTATGCGTTGCCCAGACCGTCCACCGCGACGCCGTTGCCGGATTCGAGGCCGCCGCCCCCGATATAGCCGGCGTAGGCGAGCGAAATGCCGGAGGCATTGACCTTCGCGACGAAGGCGTCTTCGCCACCATTGAACGTCAGGTCGGGCCCGACGGTCTCGGGGAAAGTGGCATCGTTGGATGCGGTTCTCCCGGCGACGTAAGCGTTGCCGAAAGCGTCCACAGCGATGGCGTTGCCGAAATCGTTGTTATTGCCGCCGATGTACCCGGCGTAGACGAGCGCAGTGCCGGAGGGATTGACCTTGGCGACGAAGGCGTCGATCCCCGTGCCGTTGTGAGTCAGGTCGGGACCGACAATCACCGGGAACGTGGTCTGGGTGGAACCGGCAGTCCCCGCGACGTAGGCGTTGCCCGAGGCGTCCACCGCGATGCCGTGCGCGGTATCGCCCCCGTTGCCGCCGATGTAGCCGGCGTAGACGAGCGCCGTGCCGGAAGAATTGACCTTGGCCACGAAGGCGTCGAAATTGCCGGCGCTGTTGTGAGTGAGATCGGGGCCGACCGTCTCCGGGAACGAAGCTTCGTTGGAAAGCGTGGACCCGGCAACGTAGGCGCTGCCCGAGGCATCCACCGCAATGGCGCCGCCAAGTTCGGAATCGCTGCCGCCAATGAAGCCCGCGTAAACGAGCACAGCGGGATCGAGCACGAGAGGCCGGGTTCGGTCGTAGTCACCAAGCTCGAATTTGTAGCCGCGCGGTCCACCCGCGGCCTCGCCCGTTTCCACGTCATAGACCGCGTGAACCTCCGAGCGGCGCCCTTCGATCTCCTGATACGCATAGGGCTGATCGTCCCGGAATCCTCCCGTGGGGGTTTCGACCTCGAGCTCGCCGGATGCGTTCGCCCGGACCGCTGTCGCGCCGCGATACGCCAGCCGGATCTGGTCCGGGTCGGCGCCGGGCTTTACGAGGAAGGTGTACTTGAGACGGTTCGCTGTTCCGGAGTAAACGAGATCGATCCCGGGCCAGAGGTCGGAATAGACGATCGAGCCATAGGTCTCCAGACCGGTCTTCCAGTGTTCTTTCGAACCCTTGAAGTAGCTGATGACGGCTCGGGCCTGCTCCTCGCCCGTGAGTTTCACGTTCGGGTTCGCGCCCACGAAATCGAGCTTCACCGTCCAGCGCTGGAGAGAGTCTGCCGCGTCCTCACCCCGTTGCGGAAACGCTGCCGTCCCAAAACCGGGAGCGGAGTCCTTGCGCGGCTTCTTCCCGGTCAGCGCGAACGTGACGCCTTCTTTGGTGAAGTAGATCGTTTTGTCGCTGCCCTGGACGTAATAGGCCACGCGGGAATCGACCTGGCCGCGGTTCTCGACGAAGTACAGCGGCATCTTCCCGAACCCGGCGACGAGCCGCGCGTTCCCGGCGACGCTGCCCGGCGTCGAAGGACCGGAAGCGGCCGAACCGGGTTTCGCGGATCGTTCGGCCCGCCCGACATCCTGTTGCGACGCACGAAATACGGCTACACCCAGAAAGGGTGCAACGATTAGGCACCATCGGAGGAGACGCATTTTTTGGTTTCTGCGCGATTCTGTTACAGCTTATAACGCCGTCGTTCAAGGCCTGGGCGGTTCGTCGTTCAAGGCTTGGGCGGCTTGGGAGGCCTTGGTGTGAACGTTCCTCTATTTCGAGAAAAAGGGCTGGATTCAACGGTCTTTTGTTGCCTCGGCGACCGCATCTTCGGCAAGGGCGACGAAGCGGATCGAGCTCGCGAGCGACGACGCGCCGGGCCCAACGGCTTCCGCCAATGCGAGCGCCACCGTCCGTCGCCAGAAGAGCCCGAGGAAGACGAGCGGCCGCGGAGACACGTGTCCCTTGGCGATCGATTCCGCCATCCAGGTGATCTCGAGGAGCGTTCCGAGGCCCCGCGGAAGGAAGATCGCCGCGGACGATTCGTCGGAAAGACGCCGGAGGCGGGCACCGAGGTCCGGCACGCGGACGGCTTCGGTCACCCAGCGATTCGGCTCTCCGTCTCCGAGGAGGACTCCCAGGCTCGTGCCGTTCGCTTCGGAAGCCCCGCGGCAGACGGCTTCCATGACTCCGCCGTATCCGCCGCACACGACCCGGCTGCCGCGGAGTGCGATTTCGCGGCCGATGGCGAGAGCGTTCTGAAAATCGGGGCTGTCGGGAGCGGCGCGGCTGGAGCCGAGGACGGCGATCGAAACGGTCAATCGAGGTCGATGTCGCGGATCGGCTTGGAGTCGTCGTTCTTCGCTTTCTCGAAGAGCTCGTCGAACTTGCGGTTCAGCACGTCCTTCTTCGATTTCTCCGCTTCGACGGAGGCGGCAAACTTCTTCTCGCGCTCGACGTCGTGCGTCTTCAACGCTCCGATGGCGTCGTCCACCGACTCGAACTTTCGTGGGACCTTCGGCGCTTCATGGGCGATGACCGCCTTGAGATCCGAGTCCACCTTCAGCCGGGCGCCGCAGCAGGGGCAGAGAAGGTCGAAGTCCACCCGGGAAGTTTAGCTCCACCCTTTGCGCCGGCGTCCCTCGCGACGCTCGCGGCGGTCCGGGCGGCCGGCGGTCCGCGACGGCGCGAGGATCCGCTCGAGCCGCTGAACCTCCAGTTGCTCCGGGGTCGGAGGCGGCGTCACGTCCTCGTAGAGCTTCCGGGCCTCCGCCTTCGCGATCGAGCGGGTTGCCAACCCGCGCACGACCAGGGATCGCCGGCGTCCCGAAGGCGTCGTGATTTCGACCGAATCACCGGGCCGGACCTCCCGGTGGGGCCGCGCGCTCGAGCCCGCGACGTCCACTTTCCCCCCCTCGCAGGCGGCCTTGGCCCGCGTGCGTGTGGGGTACAGGCAGGCGACGTGGAGCCAGACGTCGAGCCGTACGCCGTCCGGGCGTCCCGGGTTCCCTTCCGCCGCCCCATCCGGGCGACTGGCCGCGCTAGGACGCTCTTTCTTCGCTTTCCGCGCCGTTCTCGCTCTCCTCGACCGCCGGCTCGGGGAGCCGGACGGGGGGCCGCCGGGAGCCGATCCACTCGAGAAACTCGGGGCTCGGCGCCGGAGGGTCGGGGGCGGGCCGCCCCAGGTAGTAACCCTGGGCCGCGACGACGCCCGCCTCGGCGCAAACCTGGAGGTCTTCCCGGTTCTCCACGCCCTCGGCGATCAGGCCGAACGAGAAGTGCTTCGAGAGCCTTCCGAAGAACCGCAGGATCGCGCGACGACGGGGGTCGCGCGCAACGCCCCGCGTGATCTCCCAGTCCACCTTGGCCCACTCGGGGCGGAAGGACTCGCAGAGCTTGATCGCCTTGTAAGGAGACGTCATGTCGTCGAGTGCGACAACGACGTCGTGCTCTCGCGCTTTCGCAACTGCGCGCGCGAGCCCGTCGAGGTCTTCGACGCTCTCGACTTCGACGAGATCGAGCACGACACGCGACCCGGCGATCCCGGCGTCGTCGAGAGCGCGCCACAGCGTTTCGAGCTCGTCCGGCTTTTCGGAAAGAAGGCGCGGATTCACGTTCAGGAAGAGACGGCTTGCCGCGGAGAGGCGAGCGGCCGCCTCGACGACGCAGAGCCACGACAGCGCTTCGAACGGACGCTCGAGCCGGAGAGCACGCGCGGCGGGAAACATTTCGGCGGACGGACGGCTCTCCGTTTCGGCGCGCGCGCGAAGGAGTCCTTCGTAACCGATCACTCTCCCGGTTTCCAGATCTGCGATCGCCTGGAACTTCGTATAGAAGTCGCCGGACCGAAGCAGGTCGGCGAGCCAGAGGGAGCGAAGCTCGCTCCGTGCGTGGGAGAGAGTCGTGAGATTCCCGAGGTCGTCCCATTTCGTCTGTCCGGGTTCTTCGGGTGCGACCCTCACTCGATCCGCCAGCACACCGAGGTGCTCCTCGAGGTTCTCGAGAAACATCTCGGGGCTGCTTTCGACGAGAAGCCGGCGCGCGCGGCCGTAAACCTGCGCGCGCGACCACCGCCGACCGAACGCCATTGCAACCGCTTGCTCCGCCTCGGCGCCTTCGGCCCGGACGAAGAAGGCTCGCGCGTTCCGCCAGCGATCGAGTCGGCCGAGCGTGCGGCCGTCCAGAACGCTATCGGGTTGTTTCAACGTCGATCGATTGTAGCCGCTCGCCCCGGACCGACGACTCTCTTTTTTCTGGGCCCGGCCGGTTTTGCCCCGATTGGAGGACAGTCCTGCCGCCGCCTGCGCTCCCGACCGCGGGTCAGCCTTCCGTTTCCTCGTACTGGGCCTTCAACGACTCGACCACTGCCGAGTCGGCCAGGGTCGTCGTGTCGCCCATCACCCGGCCCTCCGCGATGTCGCGCAGAAGGCGGCGCATGATCTTTCCGGAGCGCGTCTTCGGCAGGTCGCCGACGAAGAAGAGCTTGTCGGGCTTCGCGATCGCTCCGATTTTCTTGGCGACGTGGCGCCGCAGCTCCTCGTGCAGGTCGTGGTCGGATGCCGCGGCCTCCTTCTCCTTGAGGATGACGAAGGCAGCGATCGCCGTCCCCTTCAGCTCGTCCGAGATCCCGACCACCGCCGCCTCCGCAACCGCTTCGTGGTCGACGAGAGCGGACTCGACTTCCATCGTGCCGATCCGGTGTCCGGCGACGTTCATCACGTCGTCGACGCGACCGAGGAGCCAGAAGTACCCCTTCTCGTCGCGCTTCGCGCCATCGCCCGGGAAGTAGACGTCGTTCGCCCACTTCGAGAAGTAAGTCCGGACGTAGCGCTCGTCGTCCCCCCAGATCGTGCGGAGCATCGCGGGCCACGGCCGAGTGATCGCGAGAAACCCGCCTCCGACTTTCACCTCCGCGCCCGCCGCGTCGAGGATCGTCGCGCGGATTCCGGGGAACGGAAACGTCGCGGATCCCGGCCGCGTCTTCGTCAGACCGGGCAACGGAGTGATCATGATCATCCCTGTCTCCGTCTGCCACCACGTGTCGACGACGGGGCAGCGTTCGCGCCCGATGTTTTCCTGGTACCAGATCCACGCTTCGGGGTTGATCGGCTCCCCCACCGATCCGAGGAGGCGGAGGGACGAGAGGTCGTGTCGCTCGGGCCACTCGGTGCCCCACTTCATGAACGCGCGGATCGCCGTCGGCGCCGTGTACAGGATCGTGACGCCGTGACGCTCGATGAGATCCCAGAAGCGATCGCGCGCCGGCGTGTCGGGTGCGCCCTCGTACAGGAGGCACGTCGCGCCGTTGGCAAGCGGTCCGTAAACGACGTAGGAGTGTCCGGTCACCCAACCGATGTCCGCGGTGCACCAGTAGACGTCTTCCTCCTTCAGGTCGAAGACCCACTTGGACGTGGCATAGGTCCCGACGAGGTACCCACCGGTCGTGTGGAGAATGCCCTTCGGCTTGCCGGTCGTGCCGGACGTATAGAGGATGTAGAGCGGATCCTCGGCGTCCATCTTCTCCGGGGTGCAGTCGGCGCGAACCCGCGCCATCTCCTCGTGCCACCAGCGGTCCCGCTTCTCGTCGAAAGAGACGGCGAGACCGGTCCGGCGGACGACGACGACCGATTCGATCGAAGGAGTTTCGGCAAGGGCCTCGTCGGCTATCTTCTTCAGGGGAACGACGTTACCCCGCCGCCAGCCGCCGTCGGCGGTCACGAGGACCTTCGCCCCCTGGTCGTTGATGCGGTCGCGAAGGGACTCCGCCGAGAACCCTCCAAAGACGACGGAATGGATCGCGCCGATCCGCGCGCAGGCAAGCATCGCGACGGGAAGCTCGGGAACCATCGGCATGTAGAGGGTGACCCGGTCCCCCTTTCGCACGCCGAGCGATTTCAGGACGTTGCCGAACTTCGACACCTCCCGCAGGAGCTCGCGGTAGGTCAGGGTGCGCTGGTCTCCCGGCTCCCCTTCCCAGATGAGCGCGGCCTTGTTCTTCCGCGGTCCCGCCACGTGCCGGTCCACGCAGTTCACCGACGCGTTCAGCTTTCCTCCGACGAACCACTCCGCCTTGGGAGGCTTCCAGTCGAGAACGCGCTTCCACGGCTTGTACCAGGAGAGCTCGCGGGCGAAGTCGGCCCAGAAAGTCTCGTAATCCCGATCCGCCTTGCGGTAGACCGACGAGTCCCGGGCGTTCGCCTCCTGGGCAAACTTCTTCGGCGGCCGGAACTGGCGTTCCTCGTGGAGCAGGTCTTCGATGGTGGATGAGACAGGTTTGGCCATGGGAGAAAGCTATCAGCTATCAGCTATCAGCTATCAGCTTCGCTATCAGCTCTCAAGCCGACGGATGAAAGCTGCGAGCATCTTTTTTACTTCGAAGACAAGAGCCTCCAAGCGCTGGTGCTCGCTCACGTCCAGATAGTTGAGATCTCTAGCGAGCATCAGGTGGTATTCGAGCTCGCTCGCAGAACCCATCGCGATGATCAGGAAACGACGGAAGTCGATGTCCCCACGTTTTCCGCTTCTACCGCAACCTTCTGCGATGTTTGCCGGAACCGATGCGGCGGCCGTGCGCAACTGCCTGCTGAGGCCATGAATTTCTTTCCCGGGAAAGGTGCGCGTAGCTCGGTAAACCCTCAGGGTCAGGCTGTGCGCCCGCTCCCACACCTTGATCCGCCGGAAGTCTTGCAACCTGTCTCGGCTGAAAGCTGATAGCTGACAGCTAATAGCTATTGTCATTTGACCGCACCCACAGTGAACCCCGCGATGAACCGGTCGAGGAAGAGGTTGTAGACGATCGCGACCGGCACGCTCGCGAGCAGGCACGCGGCCATCAGCGAGCCCCAGTAGTAGACGTCGCCGCGCACGAGAAAGATCGGGACGGCCACGCTCACGGTCTGCTGCGACGCGGAGGAGATGAACGTGAGCGCGTACACGAACTCCTGGAGGACGAGCGTGAACGAGAAGATCGCGACCGTGAGGATCCCGGAGTAGGAGATCGGGACGACGAGCTTCGCGAACGCTCCGAATCGGGTGAGGCCATCGACCATGGCCGCGTCCTCCAGGTCTCGCGGGATCGACCGGAAGAAGCCCATGAGGAGCCACGTCGAGAACGGGACCGTGAACGTCGGATAGACGAGCACGAGAGCCCAGATCGAGTCCTGGAGCCCGAGCGTGACGACGACCCGGGAGAGCGGAATGAAGAGAAGTGTCGGCGGAACGAGGTACATCAGGAACATCCCGATTCCCGCGCGCTCGCCCCACTTGCCGGTCAGCCGGGCGAGGCTGTACGCCGCCGGGACCGCGAGGAGGAGCGTGATGGCGACGACCAGCCCGCCGACGAGCGCCGTATTCGCGAGCCACCGCGCATAGAGGGTCTCGGTGAAGAGGAGCTTCCAGTGATCGAGGGTCGGAGCCGCGTTGAAGAGGAGCGGATTGTGGTCGAGGTCGTACAGGTCCGAGATGCGCTTGAACGACGTGATGAGCATCCAGTAGAACGGGAAGGACAGGAACAGGGCGAACGCCGCCACCACGAAGAGGTGGGCGACCCGCAGCGCGAGCGAGCGGCCGGATCGCCTCACGTGACGACGGTCCTCCGCGCGACCCGAAGCATCACGTAAGCGACGACGAGCAGCAGCGGGAAGAGAAAGAGCGAGATCGCCGCGCCCTCCCCGAGGTCGCCGCCGAGAATTCCGGTGAGAAACGCGAGCGAGGGAAGGACCTGGGTCGTGTCGTAGGGACCGCCGCGGGTGAGGATGTACACGACAGTCATGTCCGTGAACGTGAAGATCACGCCGAAGAGGACGGCGACCGTAACGATCGGTCGGATCATCGGGAGGGTGATCTGGAAGTGCGTCCGCCAGAAGCCCGCGCCGTCCACCGCGGCGGCCTCCGGTATGTCCCTCGGGATGGACGTCAGGCCGGCGAGCAGGATGACCGTCGCGAACGGCAGCATCCTCCACGTGTGGACGAGGACGACGGACGCGATCGCGAGAGCCGGCTCGCCCAGCCACATGGGCGGGCTGTCGACGAGGTGGAATCGCATCAGGAACCAGTTGAAGACGGAGTAGATCGAGTCGAGCAGCCATTTCCACCCGATCGAGCCGAGCGAGATCGGTGCGACCCAGGGAAGCAGGATCAGAAAGCGGAGAAATCCGCGCGTCCGGAACGCCTCCCTCAACGCGAGCGCGAGAGTCGTCGCACCGGCGAGCACGAGCACCTGCGAAAGGATCGTGAAAAGGAAGGAGTTGCGGAGCGCTCGTTGAAACGAGGGGCTCGAGAGGACGTCGGCGAAGTTACGGAGGCCGACGAAGCGCATTTCGTCGCTCGCCACCTTGACGTCGGTCACGCTGTAGACAATCGCGAGAAGAAAGGGGACTCCGACGAGGGCGGCGATGAAGAGCACCGCCGGAAGGAGCATCGCCGCGCCCAGCCAGCCGGTCCGAAAGGGGCCTCCGCTCATCCCGGTCAAGGTCCGGTCCGCTCTCCCGTCGCAGGATCGAAGAGCCGCACCTGGCCGTCCTCGACGACGAAGTCGAGCGTGTCTCCCACCCGCGGGGCGGGCACGTGCGCCGCGAGCCGCGAGAAGGCGGTCCGCCCCGCGAAGCGCCCGCCGAGCTCGCCATGGAGAAGGCGGTCTGCTCCAAGGTACTCGACGTTGTCGACCCGGAAGGGCGTGCGAAACGCCCCGGAGGAAGCACTGTCCGCCGGGCGGAAGTGTTCCGGGCGAAAGCCGATCGTCACGCGCCCGTCCTCGATCAGGTTCATGGGCGGCGAGCCGAGAAACGTGGCGACGAACGTGTCGGACGGATCGTCGTAGACCTCCGTCGGCGTCCCGGTCTGCCGGACCCGCCCCTGGTCCATGACGACGACGCGGTTGCCCAGCGCCATCGCTTCGACCTGATCGTGCGTGACGTAAACGGTCGTCGTCCCGATCCGGCGCTGGAATTTCTTCAGCTCTTCGCGCGCGGTGGCGCGCAGTTTCGCGTCCAGGTTCGACAGCGGTTCGTCGAGGAGAAAGAGCTTGGGCTCCCGGACGAGCGCGCGTGCGAGTGCCACGCGCTGCCTCTCGCCGCCCGACAGCTCCCGCGGGCGCCGGTCGAGCAGCCCTTCGATGCCGAAGATCGAGGCTGCCCACGCGACCTTGGCGGCGTGCTGCGAACGGGGAACGCCCTGGGCTTTCAGCGGAAACGCGATGTTGCGGTAGACGGTCAGGTGCGGATAGAGCGCGTAGCTCTGGAAGACCATCGCGATCCGCCGCTCCCTCGGCGTGAGCCCGTTGACGAGGACGCCGCCGATTCGGATCTCGCCGGACGTGGGTTCTTCGAGCCCGGCGATCATCCGGAGAACTGTCGTCTTGCCGGAGCCGGAGGGACCGAGCAGCACGAGGAACTCGCCGTCGCGGCTCTCGAGGTCGACTCCGTCCACCGCCGCCCGGGACGACCCGGGGAAGCGCTTGGTCAGGCCTCGCGTCTCGATGACGGGCATCGCGCCTAGGTGCTCACCACCCTACGCAGCCGGCCACTTAGCGAATATCCGGCGGATCTCCTTTTCGGCCGCCTTGACCGCCTCCTGGGGCGTCGCGTCCTCGCGGGCCACGCGCGCGAACATCGTGGGGATGACGAACGTGTTGAAAACCTCGTCGATGGCCGCCGTGGCGTAGCCCGGATACCCCACGTTCGTGGCCCATTCGAGAACGTTCTCGAGGACCCGGTACTTGTCCGGAGGATCCGCCTTCGCGTCCCGGGCGATGCGATGAAAGAGATCCGGGAGTGAGCCGGGAAAGCTCGGGAAGTTGTAGGACTCCCCCTCCCGAAAGACGTCGGAAAAGCGATCGACGAGGTCGACGAGAAACTGCTGCGCCGCATCCGGGTTTTCGGCGAACTTCCAGACGACGTAGCAGTTCATCAGGTGCTCGGCCGCGATCCGGCGGACCGGGCCGCGGAGCGCCGGGGTGAGACCGATCTTGCGCCCCATCTGCGGGTTCTCGCGCTCCGCGGTGCGGGTCACCGAGATCGCGTTGCAGACGAAGGACGCACGCCCCGCGAGGATCATCCGGTTGTTCGACGAGGGATCCCACGTGAACACCTCCGGAGTCATCGCTTCCTTGTAGAGCGCGCGGACGTACTCGAGGGCCTCGATCGTCTCTTTGGAGTTGATGACGACGCGCCCCGCCTCGTCCTGCTCCGCCCCGCCGAAGGACCAGAGCACGGCGCGCAGCGCCATGTTCGAGTCGATCTCCTGCGAGAGCCCGATTCCGACGGGGTTGCCGAAGCGCTTCTTGATCTGGCGCCCGCCGACCCGGAGGTCGTCCCATGTGTCCGGGCCTTTGGGGAATCCGACTTCCGCCCACAGGTCGGTCCGATAGTTTCCGGGATCCGGGACATAGGAGTCGGAGAAGGCGTAGTACTTCCCGGTCCGCGGATTGAACGTGGACTTGAGAGCGAGCGGGATCATCTTTCCGTGCTTCTTTTCGACGGCCTCCACCACGGAGCGGTGATCGAGCACCTGGGCCTCGTAGGCGGCGGGCGGCGAGAGGAAGAGGAAGAGGTCGTGTCCTTTTCGGGCCGCGACCTCCGCGGCGCCGCGGGCGGCCACCTCGGTGGAGGCCATGTGGTCAACGGTGACGTCGATCCCGTTCTTCTCTCCCCACTCCTTCGTGTAGACGCCGTCGAACCAGCGGTCGTACGCCGGAATGAAGTGGCTCCACTGGAGGATCTTCAACGTCTTGCGCGCAGGAGCCGGCTGCTTTTCTTTCCGGCCGCACGCGAGCGAGGGGATCGCTCCCGCGGCGAGCACCGCGCCGGCGCCCCTCACGAAATCTCGACGCGAGAGCTTTCGCGACTTTCTCGCCGCCATATCTCCTCGAGTGATTCGGTTCTTTTGCGCCTGCGCCGCGCCCGCTCGAACCGAGGTGGCTCGCGCGAGAGCGAAGTGGCCGAAGTCTATAATCCCGTTCGGACCGGCGGACGTCTCCAGCGAAACGGAGCGGGAGGTTTTTTTTGGCGGCCCTCGAACCTGGCGAAGTGTTCCCGCGAGTCGAGCTCGAGACCGGGGCCGGCGCCCGATTCGTTCACCCGGGCGTCGAAACGCTGTACGGCTTCTTCAAGACCACGTGTCCCACGTCGGAGCTCTCGTGGCCGTACTTCGACCGCATCCGGCGGCTGGGCGAGGGCGCGCTCCTCACGTTCGCCGTTTCGCAGGACCCGCCCGCCGAAACGCGCGAATTCAATGCCCGCCTGGGAGTCGGACTCGAAACCCTTTACGATCCGGAACCGTGGAAGGCCTCGGCCGCTCTCGGGCTCACCAACGTCCCGACGTTCTTTCTCGTCGGTCCCGACGGGAAGATCGTGGACACCGCGGTCGGCTTTCAGAGGCCCAAGCTCGAGAAGTTCGCGCGGCGGGCGGGAAAGCTCGCCGGCCGCTCCCGCGTTCGACTTTTTCCGATCGGCGAGCGCGTCCCGCTGATCGTCCCCGGCTGAGAGTCACGAAATGCGGGCTGGTAGCCGGCAACGTCCGATCGGGAGCACCGACTCCGCGGTGATCCGCCGATGAAAAGGCCGGGAACTCTCGGCGAGCTCAAGGCGGCGGGCTATCGCCCCCGCGGCGTGAAGGACGAGCTCCGCGCCAACCTGCGCCAGGCGCTCGCGGCGGGCAAGAACCCGTTCGAGGGCATCCACGGCTACGAGCGGACGGTTTTGCCTTCACTCCACAACGCCATCCTTTCGCGCCACGATTTCCTGCTGCTCGGGCTCCGGGGACAGGCGAAGACGCGCCTCCTTCGCCAACTCGTCGCGCTCCTCGATCCGGAGATCCCCGCGATCGCCGGAAGCGACCTGAACGAAGAGCCCCTCGCTCCGATCACGAAGTACGGTCGCCGCATGATCGCCGAGCGCGGAGACGAGACCCCGATCGCGTGGATCCCGCGCGAGGAGCGATACCGCGAAAAGCTCGCGACTCCGGACGTCACGATCGCGGACCTCATCGGAGACGTCGACCCCATCAAAGCGGCGACGGAGCGCCGCAGCTACTCCGACGAAGAGGTGATTCACTTCGGGATCATTCCGCGAACGAACCGCGGGATCTTCGCGATCAACGAGCTCCCGGACCTCCAGCCGCGCATCCAGGTCGGCCTGTTGAACATCCTCGAGGAGCGGGACCTTCAGATTCGCGGGTTTCCGATCCGGATCCCGCTCGACATCCTCCTCGTCTTCTCGGCAAACCCGGAGGACTACACGAACCGCGGGAACATCATCACGCCCCTCAAGGATCGGATCTCCTCGCAGATCCTGACCCACTACCCGGACGACGTGAAGACGGCCGCTCGCATCACGTCGCAGGAGGCGTGGCTCGACCGCGAGGCGCGTCCCTCGATCGAGGTGCCGGAGTTCTTTCGGGAGCTCGTCGAGGAGATCGCCTTCGCGGCGCGCGCGAGCGAGTTCGTCGACCAGTCCTCCGGGGTCTCCGCGCGGATGCCGATCTCCGCCGTCGAGATCCTCGCGTCCAACCTCGAACGCCGCGGTCTCGTCCACCGCGAGAACCAGGTCTTTCCGCGGCTCTGCGACCTGCCGGCCTGCCTTCCCGCCATCACGGGAAAAGTCGAGATGGTCTATGAGGGCGAGCAGCAGGGCGCCGAGGTGATCGCGAAGAGGCTGATCGCGACCGCGGTCAAGAAGCTCTTCGATGCGCGGTTCCCCCCGCCCGATTCGGGAAGGCCCACCCAGCGGCGCCGCGTCGAGGAAGAAGACACGGACGAGCTCTCGATGCCGCGCCGGACCCGCCAGTCGCCGCCCCCCGAAAAAGTCCACCCGCTCTACGAGCCGATCCTCGAGTGGTTCACAGCGGGCAACAAGGTCACGATCTCCGACGACACCCCGTTTTCCGAGCACCTCGCGATGCTCCAGTCGATTCCCGGTCTCGAGAAGGCGGTCGAGGAGCACTTCGCCCCCGCCTCGCCCGAGGAGCTCGCCGTCGGCATGGAGCTCGTACTCGAAGGGTTGACCCAGCACCTGAAGATCGCGCGGGAGGACCTGGACTCGCGCGTCTCCTACGGCGAGATGCTCAAGTTCAACCTCGTGCGGAGCCGCACCACCTAGCTGTCAGCTCTCAGCTATCAGCTATCAGCTCGGACCCGGGAGGATCCTCCGGCTGATAGCTGATGGCTGACAGCTGATAGCTTTCTCGCAAAATGACTGATCTTCGCAGTCAAGTCCGTAGCGGTAAGACTCTCGTCGGCTGTTTCCTCACCTGG
This sequence comes from uncultured Acidobacteriota bacterium, assembly GCA_963832145.1. Lineage (GTDB taxonomy): Bacteria > Acidobacteriota > Thermoanaerobaculia > UBA5066 > Gp7-AA6 > Gp7-AA6. The sequence goes on along the minus strand of CAWHTA010000002.1, from coordinate 607,476 downwards.
CCCGTTCCCGGAATCATCGAGCTCGCCGCGATCGCGGGCTTCGACTTCGTCGTGATCGACTGCGAGCACGGTTTCTTCACGATCGAGTCCGTCGCCGACCTGATCGTCGCGGCCGACGGCGCCGGAATCGCGGCCATCGCGCGGGCCCCCTCATTCGACTCCGGGGAGGTCGGACGGTACCTGGACGCGGGGGCGGCGGGGACCCTCCTTCCGCGCGTCGAGGGAGCAGCGGCCGTCCGCGCCGCGGTCTCCGCGTTGAAGTTCGCGCCCCGCGGTTCGCGAGGGCTGGGGGGCGTCCGGGCGAACCGCTACGCGACCGTGCCCCTCGCCGATTTCGTCCGGAAGGCGAACGAGGAAACGCTCGTCGCCGTGCAGATCGAGCGCCAGGGAGCGCTCACCGAGCTCTCCGCGATCGCCGACGACCCGGACGTGGACGTCCTCTTCGTCGGGCCGAACGACCTCTCCCATGCCCTCGGGGCGCCCGGAGACACGACTTCGCCGGGATACCGCGCGGCGCTCGCACGCGTCGCCTCCGAGGCGGCGCGCGCCGGGAAGGCCGCGGGGATCATGGTCGGTCGCCGGGAGGACATTCCGGATCTGTCCGTCCTCGGATATCGGTTCTTCACGACCAGCGACCGCGCGCTCGTCCTCGAGTCCGGCCGCCGTTGGCGGGACGCGGTCCGCCTCGAACCGGTTGAGGCCCGCCGCCGAGACGAATAGAGTGATGGCGTGGCGGAATCACTCGATCTCCCCGCCGAGCTCCTCTCCGCGCGTTTTCGGCGTTCCGTGGACCTGCTCCTCCGGGAGCGGATCCGGCGCCGGCAGGCGCTCTCCGACGAACGCGAGCGAAAGCGCTCCGCGAAACGGCTGAAGAACCTGCAGAAGATCGTCCGAAAAGCCCTCGCGGACTACCACCGGCTCTACGTGGAACGGCAGAACCGCACGTAGGCCCGGAGAGGGCCGAAGCGCGGCCGTAAAATGCCGCGGCGTGCGTTACCGGTACGGCGACTATCCCACCGACCTCCTCCGCCAGATCCTCACCTACCAGGAGCTGACGAAGCTCTTCCTCCAGCTCGTGCTCCAGACGGGAGGCGACGTCGAAGAGGCGCTGCAGTGGATGAAGTACCTCCAGGACCGCGGCATGATCGACCCCTCGATCGACCTCGACGAGTTCCGCCGCGCCCTCGAGAAGAACGAGGTCGTCGAAGAGCGCGACGGCAAGCTCGCTCTCTCCGCCGCCGGCGAACGCCAGATCCGGCGGGCCGCGCTCGAGGAGATCTTCACCTCGCTCTCCCGATCGGGGCCGGGCTACCACGCGATCCCCCGCGCGGGATCGGGCGGCGAGCTCCTGCCGGAGACCCGGCCGTACGAGTTCGGCGACAACCCGACGTCCATCGACGGAGTGCGAACTATCGGAAACGCGGTCCGCCGGGACGCCGACGAGATCACGCTCAAGCCCGAAGACTTCGAAGTCCACGAGGAGGAGCACCTGACCTCGTGCGCGACCGTCCTCGCGATCGACATCTCCCACTCGATGATCCTCTACGGCGAGGACCGGTTCACGCCCGCCAAGAAGGTGGCGCTCGCGCTCGTCGAGCTGATCCAGTCGAAGTACCCGAAGGACTCGATCGAGGTCCTACTCTTCGGCGACGACGCTCGCCGCGTGCCGATCTCCGAGATCTCCAAGACCCAGGTCGGACCGTTCCACACGAACACGAAGGCCGGGCTCGCCCTCGCTCGGAAGCTGCTCATTCACCGGAAGAACCCGAACAAGCAGGTCTTCCTCATCACCGACGGGAAGCCGTCCGCGATCTGGGAACGCGGGCGTCTGTACAAGAACCCGTTCGGCCTCGACCTGAAAATCGTGAACCGCACACTCGAGGAGGCCGACGCGTGCCGCCGGGACGGCATCACGATCACGACCTTCATGATCGCGACCGACTCCTATCTCGTCGCTTTCGTGGACAAGCTGACCAAGGTCAACCGCGGCCGCGCCTACTACGCGTCGCCCTACAACCTCGGTGAGTTCCTCTTCACCGACTACATCCGGAATCGGAAAAAGTTCCTCCATTGAGCTCGGCCGGATGGATCCTCCTGGGCGCGGCGGTCATCGCGCTGGCCCTGTCTTTGCTGCCGAGGCTCTTCATCGGGATGGCGCAGGACCGCATGGCAAAAAAGACGATGTACCGCGACGGCAAATCCCTGAAGCTCCTGACTCGTGCGGAGCTCGTGACGGGACGATTCGGGCGTATCCCCGGACTCCTGGCCTGGCGCGACGACGTTCTCTCGTTTCAGGGGATCGAAGGCCACACCGTCACCGTCCCGCCCTCGCGAATCCAGAAGATCGTCACCGCAGACCGCCTGTCGAGCGGGCGGCTGTTCGTGAAGCTCGAGATCCTGCGTTTGACCGACACCGACGGCGAGGAGCTCGAGTTCGTCGTGGAACGCAACAGCGCCGACGCCTGGCGACGCCTCCTCGGCGAGTGGGCCGGCCGCGAGCGCGCCGCCGCGATGGACGTCGTCACGCCCGGTCGTTCGACTTCCTGACCGGTTAGAATCGTCTCTCCCATGAACACCCGGTCCTTCTTCCTGGTCGGTCTCCTCGCCCTGGCGCAGACCGCAGCCGCGAGCCCGGCTCCCGCGAAAACGGCGAAACCGTCGCGCGCCCGGGCGACACGAGCCGAGCCGCGTCCGCTGCCGTCGCTCGGACAGGACCCCGCGCTTCGCCGGAACGGGACCGCGGGATACCCGGCCGTGGCCCTCGGCGGGCCGGTGCGGCGTTACACCGGTGAGCCGATCTCGCTCGACCTGAAAGACGCCGACATCCGCGACGTGCTGCTCACGTTTTCGCGGCTCGCCCGCCTGAACATGGTGATCGACCCGGACGTGAAAGGCTCGGTCACCGTTCGCCTGGAAAACGTGCCGTGGGACCAGGCACTCGAGGTGATCCTGAAGGTCAACGGGCTGGGCTACGTCCTCGAAGGAAACATCGTGAGAGTGGGAGAGCCGCCCCGCCTGTAGACCGACCGGTTATCATCAGAACGAATCCACCCCTGCTGTGGGGTAGTTGAATTGGTACAACGTCCGGCTGTTAACCGGAAGGTTGAAGGTTCGATTCCTTCCCCCACAGCCAATACACCTCGCCGCACATATCATTGGAGGTCCGTCGACTCCGACGGTAAGGAGGAGTGAGATGAGAACCACCACGGCCGTCTTTGCTTCTGTTGTTCTCGCCGCTTCGACGCTTTCCGCCCAGGAGATCCCCAAACCGGCGCCGGAACTGGCCCAGGTGAAGTATTTCGCCGGATCCTGGAGCTGCTCGGGTGACGCACCGGCGAGCCCCTTCGGTCCGGCGCACAAGACGCAGGGCTCCACGGTGATGAAGCTGGACCTGGACGGTTTCTGGTACACCGGAATGGTCACCGAGACGAAGACACCTTCTAACCCTCACCCGGTGAAGGGAATGATGCACGTGGGCTATGACCAGTCTGCGAAGCAGTACGTCATGGTCTGGGTCGACAACTTCGGAAGCTGGGCGAGCGAGACCTCGCCCGGCTGGCAAGGCGAGACGTTGGTGTTCAGCGGCGAGCAGAAGGTCATGGGCGAGAAGGCAACCGCCCGCGACACGTTGGTCAAGAAAAGCGATCGCGAATACACGCACAAGTTCGAGCTCGAGATGAAGGGCCAGTGGCACACGATCGTCGAGGAGACCTGCAGAAGGAAGTAGCGCGACGCCCGGACTAGACCGGGGAAGGCAAACGGCTCGTCCGTCGCGGGAGGAAAGGGATCACGCGGTCGGCGAGATCCGCCGGCAGGCGCTTCAGGGCTTCGAGAATCTCCGCCGGACGGTACCGCATCGAGAAGTGCGTGAGCACGATCGCTTCGTTCTGAAAGAGCGCGGCGCGCTCGATGATGTCGTCCAGGTGGATGTGCTCGTACTCGCGCGCGCGGTTCTGGTCGTCCGCTCCCAGGAAGGAACACTCGATCAGCAGCACCTTCACCCGGAAGAGCTCGGGAGCCGCGTCGAAGATGCCGACGCCGCAGTCGCCGGGATAGGCGAGGAGCGGGGTCTCCTCGACACGCGTCACGTCCGTCCCGCCCGCCCGGAGCGCCGCGATTTCCTCTCCCCCGCGGCCCACGAGGTCGTCCGTCAGCTTCCGGCGGACCTCCGAGAAGAGGTAGCCCACGGTCGGGACGCGGTGGCGCCCCGGCAGAAACCGGAGCGAGAGGTCGTTGCGAAGGAGCACCTTCTCGCCCGGCACCGCTGGCGTCACGTGAACGCCGTAGTCGACGTTTTCGAGCCGGTGCGAAATCGCCAGCCACGCCTCGAGGTCGGGCACGGCCTCCTCCGGGGCGAACACCCGCGCGGGAGGCATCCGGGCGAGCCGCCGCCGCGACGAGTGATGAGCGAGGCCCGCGGCGTGGTCGAGGTGCCCGTGTGTCAGACAGATCGTGGAGTACGAAACGACGTCGTCCGGGGCCCGTCCGAACTCGAGGAGACAGCGGAACGCCGGCAGCTTGTAGAACGACTCGTGGCCGGCAATCGAAACGCCTTCGATTTCGAGCCCGCCCGCCTCGATCCGCACGCGCCCGCGGCCGCTCGGATAGTCGCCTGCCACGGCGGCGCAGATTACCCTACCGGGCGATGAAGACCGCGCTCTTCGACTACGCGCTGCCGCGTGAGCTCATCGCCCAGGAGCCCCGGCCGCGCGGATCGAGCCGTCTCCTCGTCCTCGACCGCGGGACGGGCGCGGTCGCGCACCGCCTCTTCTTCGACCTGCCGGAGATCCTGCGTCCCGGCGACCTGCTCGTGCGCAACGACGTGCGGGTCCGCCCCGCGCGCCTCTACGGCCGCGACGCGCAGGACCGCATCGTCGAGATCTTCCTGCTCAAGCCGACCGATCCCGAGCGCACGCGGTGGCTCGCGCTCGCGAAGCCCGGACGCCGTGCGAAGGCGGGAGCGCGGATACGGTTCGAGCCGGACTTCGAGGCGTCGGTGCTCGCGGTGGACGATGAATCCCGCCGGACGGTCGAGTTCGACTGGCCGGTCACCGACGCGGTCCTTGAACGTCTCGGCCACGTCCCGCTCCCTCCCTACATCCGGCGCCCGACGGACGCAGCCGACCGCGCCGAGGACCGGGAGGGCTACCAGACCGTCTATGCGCGCGAGGCGCTGGCGGTGGCGGCGCCGACGGCGGGGCTTCACTTCACCGGGGAGACCTTCGAGAAGCTGCGCGAGCGCGGCGTCGAGATCGCCGACCTGACGCTCGCCGTCGGTTCCGGGACGTTCAAGCCGGTCACCGCCGACGACGTTTCCGAGCACCGTCTCGAAACGGAAGACGTCGCGATTCCGGGCGACACGGTCGAGAGAGTCGTCCGGGCGCGAGCCGAGAATCGCCGCGTCGTCGCGGTGGGAACCACGGTGACGCGGGCGCTCGAGGCGTGGGCGCTCGAAGACTCGAGCGGTTCGGGTGAAGCGCATTTCGCGACCGATCTCTTCCTTACGCCGGGCTTCGAGTTCCGGGTGGTGGATGCGCTTCTGACGAACTTCCACCTGCCCGCGCTCGACTCTGCTGATGCTCGTTTCCGCTTTCGCCGGAAGGGAGAGAGTCATCGCCGCGTACGAGGAGGCGATCCGCGAACGCTACCTCTTCTACTCCTACGGCGACGCGATGCTGATCGAGTAATTCCGCGTCCCACCTCGACTTTGGTCGGATGGTTCGCGGAGAGCGCGGATGAAAGACTTCCCGAGAAACGGAGGTCTTCCATGTTCCGAAAGTTCTCCGCCGCAGCCTGCCTGCTCGGTCTTGCGCTCCTCACTCCGCTCCCCGCCCAGGAAGCCGTCGAGATCAAGAACTGGTCGGCGCCGTTGTTCTGGGCTCCGCCCAAAGTCGCGAAGCCGGATGATTCCGCTTCGAGCGCCGAGCCGATGGCGGCCGAAGGGGCGCCTGTCGCAATGCCCTTCATCGCGACCATTCCCTGCCGGGTCGTGGACACGCGCAACGCGCCCGGACCCTACGGCGGACCCGCGATCGCGGGGTTGGCGACCGCGCGAACTTTCAACATTCCAGGCGGGCCTTGTGGCATCCCGGTTGGCGCGGGCGCCTTCTCGATCAACGTGGCCGCCATTCTCCCGGCAGCCGACGGATTCCTGACCGTTTTCCCGACGGGATTTGCGCAGCCCCTCTCCTCCGATCTCAACTTCCTCGGCGGCGAGGTCATCGCCAACGCCCTGATCGTCCCGGCCGGCTCCGGCGGCTCGATCAGCGTCTTCGCCAACGTCACGACCCATCTCATCATCGACATCAACGGCTACTACCAATTCGGCGCTCTGGATACGTACTACGTCAACCAGGGCCAGCCCAACAGCATCTCCTCGTCGATGATCGTGGACGGGACGATCCAGAACGCCGACATCAGCGCCTCGGCGGCCATCTCCGATACCAAGCTCGCGACGATCGCCACCGCGGGCAAGGTCGCTGACTCGGCACTCAGCGCGAACGTGAGCAAGATCGGACAAACGATCGAGGGCGCTGAGATCACGAACGCCACGATCACTCCGGCTGACGTCGCGGACCGGGTTCGGACCGTCTCACTACCGCTGGGCAGTTTTCTGGATATCTCCACTCCACACGCGATCGATTTCACGGATCCCGGTATCCGGGGCCCTCACTTCGGTCAGCACTCGTGCACCGCCCAATTCTGCGACTTTCGACTCGTCTTCGACGGCGACGTGAACCCCGACCAGGACGGGGACATCGCAACGCAGCTGACTGTGCCCGCCGACTACCTCTCGGGTGGCGAGTTTCTGGTTCTCGCGGGAAAAAACGGCCACGCCGGGAACCCGGAGACGATCGCCTGCGCTGTGGGTAAGAACGCGGAGGCGGTCGGGGCGTTTGGCAGCGTACTGATCGGTACGGCCTCTCCGTCCTTCTACACGTGCGTCCCCCCGCTTCCGGCGGTTCCGTTCCTCGCGGGAAACACCGCTCGCGTGTACATCCACATCGACTCGAATGCGGCCGCCGCCATGGACGACGAGGTTCACTTCTACTCGATTGCGTTCCGATATACCGCGACCGACTAGGCCCGCTCGGAGAGGTTTGTCCGAACGATCAACTTGGAATCGGCGACACCCACCCGAGCTGGCATAAAAAATAAGGCTGGAGATATCTCCAGCCTTATTTCATTCGTTCGGGTTCTTGACTCAGTACGCCTCGAGGTACTTGTCGACCTCCCAGGGCTGCACGCGGGAGATGTACTCCGCCCACTCGCTGCGCTTGGCTTCCATGAAGTGCTTGAGGATGTGGTCGCCGAGTGAATCCTTGACGACGTCGTCCTTCCAGAGGTTGTCGAGCGCCTCGGAGAGGTTCCCGGGCAGCTGATCGATCCGCAGCCGGCGCTTCTCGCGATCGCTCATCTTGAAGACGTTGCGGTCCACCGGCTCGCCCGGATCCATCCGGTTCTTCACGCCGTCGAGACCCGACGCGAGCATCACCGTAAAGGCCAGGTACGGGTTGCAGGAGGGGTCGGGCATCCGGACCTCGATCCGGGTCCCCATGCCGCGCCGCGCGGGCACGCGCACGAGCGGCGAGCGGTTGCGCATGGACCACGCGACGTTGACGGGAGCTTCGTAGCCGGGCACGAGCCGCTTGTACGAGTTGACGAGCGGGTTCGTGATCGCGACGAAAGCCTTCGCGTGCCGGAGGATGCCGCCCGTGTAGTGGAGCGCGGTCTTGGAGAGCTGGTGCTTCGCCTTCGGGTCGTAGAAGACGTTGTTCCCCTTCTTGTCCAGGAACGACTGGTGGACGTGCATCCCCGACCCGTTCACGCCGAAGATCGGCTTCGGCATGAAGGTCGCGTGCAGGCCGTGGTCGAGCGCGACCTTTTTCACGACGAATCGGAACGTCGAAACGCGGTCGGCCGTCGTGATCGCGTCGGCGTACTTGAAGTCGATCTCGTGCTGCCCGGGCGCCACCTCGTGGTGCGCCGCCTCGACCTCGAAGTTCATCTGCTCGAGGGCGAGGACGATGTCGCGCCGCGCCTCTTCTCCGCGGTCGACGGGCGTCAGGTCGAAGTAAGCGCCCTGGTCGTGCGTATCGACGATCGGGTCGCCGTTGGCGTCCCGCCGGAAGAGGAAGAACTCGGCTTCCGGGCCGGTGACCAGCGTGTAGCCGAGCGCCGAAGCCTTGTCCATCTGCTTCTTCAGGGTCTGGCGGGGACAGCCGGCAAACGGGGAGCCGTCCGGGTTGTAGACGTCGCAGATCAGGCGCGCGACCTTGTTCCCGCCGTTGTGAGCCCAGGGGTAGATCGCGAACGAGTCGAGGTCCGGAATCAGGTTCATGTCCGATTCCTCGATCCGGGTGAAACCCTCGATCGAGGAACCGTCGAACTGGATCTCGCCGTCGAGAGCCTTACCGAACTGCGACCGCGGAATCTCGACGTTCTTGATCACCCCGAAAATGTCCGTGAACTGGAGCCTCAGAAACCGAACGTTCTCGGCGTCGCACACCTTCAGGATCTCGGACTTCGTCAGACCCGGCCCGGCCGCGTCGAACTTCAAAATCTTCGCCTTCGGCAATCCGTCCTCCTTTTTTTGCGGAATTTGCAGGATTTTACGATCATTTCGCGCAATTGCAACCGGAAAGTCGAAGTTTGATCCCGGAAATCTGCCAGTTGTGCACATTTTCCTGTGCAGCGGGCGCCCGCGGGTCGCGGGTAGAATCGCGGACATGGAAACGGGCCGGTGGCCGACCCGGCCGGAGGCGGAACAGCTCCTCTTCGAATTCACCAAAGGAGACGCGCTCCGGCGTCACGGGAGAGCGGTCGAGGAAGCGATGCGCGCCTACGCGGGCTGGTACGGCGTGACCGACCCCGCGGAAGTGGAGCGCTGGGGCATCGTCGGCCTCCTGCACGACTTCGACTACGAGCAGAACCCCACCGAGGACCGGCACCTCCACGTCGGGGGGCGCATCCTCCGCGAGCGGGGGTACGACGAAGAGATGGTCCGCACCATCGAATCGCACGCCAACTACATGAACGTGCCCCGCGACACGCCCATGAAGAAGGCTATTTTCGCGTGCGATGAGCTCGTGGGCTTCATCGGCGCCTGCGTCAAGGTCCGCCCCTCGAAGGCAATTGCCGACCTGCCCGTCTCGTCGGTCCTGAAGCGCCTGAAGGACAAGGCGTTCGCGCGCGCCGTCAGCCGCGACGACGTCCAGAACGGCGCCGACGGGCTCCCCCGGCCCCTGGAGGAGCACGTCTCCTTCACCATGGAGGCCCTCAAGCGGATTGCTCCCGAGATCGGGCTGTAAGGGTCTGATCCCGCAGGGGTCAGATCCACATTCGTCCCTGTCGGAAACCGTGGTCTGTCCCCGGTTTCGCGGCGGGTCAGACCCTTGGTAGGATTGGAGTTCGTGGCGTCCCGAGGCTCAAACCGGTAAAGAGGGCCATATGTCCACCGAAGTCATCTCCCCCCGAACCATCCGCGCCCGCAAGATCCTGAAGGACCTCTCCCGCGAGGAGCTCCGCGATCTCGCCCGTCCGGGCGAGAAGACGAGCGAGTACGGGTCCCCCGTCTACGCGACGCGCGTCAAGAACCGGTCCGCCAAGAACACCTACGTCGTCGCGAACGGCACCCCGATCGGGGTCATGCAGCAGCCGATCGACAGGGAGCGCGCGGAAGGCACCATCCGGCAGGTCCAGGAGAAGCTCGGCGAGATGGAGCTCATCCAGGTCGACCGCCGGATGGGAATGAGCCCGGAGGTCCCCCTCCACTGCCGCCTCTTCGTGCCCCGCGAGTACGCCCGCATCGCGTACATGTGGAACAGCATGCTCTTCCCGTCCGACTCGTCGAAGGAGCCCGACTTTCTCTCCGTCTACGTGCCGGACTGGCCGGAGCGGCTGATCTTTCTCGACGTCGATCAGGGCTACACCTACATCCTCGGCACCGACTACCCCGGCGAGGCGAAGAAGTCGATGCTCCGCCAGGCGATGTACTGGATCAAGCGGCGCGGTGGGCTCGGGCTTCACGCCGGCTCCAAGGTCCTCCGGGTCATCGGGCCGGACGCGGAGCTACGCGACGTCGGCTTCCTCCTCTTCGGGCTTTCGGGCACCGGCAAGACGACGCTGACGCTGCACGACCACGGCCTCGAGGAGCCCGAGCGCGCGATCATCAAGCAGGACGACGTCGTCCTGATGACCGCCGACGGGCGCGCGTTCGGGACCGAGGACGGCTTCTACATCAAGACCGAGGGGCTCGAGCCGTCGCAGAAGGTCCTGTGGGGCGCGGCAACGCACGAGACCGCGGTTTACGAGAACATCAAGCTCGACGACCGGCGGGAAGGTGGACTTCCTCGACACGTCGATCACGTCGAACGGCCGCGGGGTCGTCCTGCGCAAGTTCATCCGCGGAACCGGCGAGGGAGTCGACCTGGAGAAGGCGAACAAGATCGTCTTCATCACCCGGCGAAACGACGTCGTCCCCGTCTGCGCGCGGCTGACCGACGAGCAGGCCGCCGCTTACTTCATGCTCGGCGAGTCGATCGAGACCTCGGCCGGGGATCCGACGAAGGCCGGCCAGGCGAAGCGCGAGGTCGGGACGAACCCGTTCATCGTCGGACCGGAGGCGGAGGAAGGGAACCGTCTCCTCGCGATCCTGCGCGCCAATCCGGACATGCAGGCCTACATCCTGAACACCGGGTCCATCGGCGCGAACGACGGGTCGGCCGGGGAGAAAGTCACGATCCGGGTCTCGACCGAGATCATGAAACAGATCGCGAAGGAAGGGATCGAGTGGGAGAAGGACCCCGACTGGGGTTACGAGATCCCGAAGAACGTGCCGGGCCTCGACCTCGCGAAGTACGACCCCCGCACCTACTACACCCCGGAGAAGTACCGCGAGCTCGTCGACCGCCTCCGGGTCGAGCGCCGCGGCTGGCTCGCGCAATTCGACGGTCTCGACCCGGCGATTCCGGCCGCGGTCGAGGCATAGCCGGCAGCGCCCGGGCGGATCGCGCGATGGTCGACGTCAAAGGTTTCAAGGAAGGGCTCGAGGACGTCGTCGCGGCGGACTCGTCCATCTGTTACATCGACGGGGATCGCGGCGTCCTCTCGTACCGCGGGATCGACATTCACGAGCTGGCCGAGAAGTCCACCTTCGAGGAAGTTTGCTTCCTCCTGTGGGAGGGAGACTCCCCCGCCGCGAAGAGCTCGAGGAGACGCGCCGTGCGATCGGGCAGGAGCGCACGCTGCCCCGCGGAGATGCTCGAGCTCCTCAGCTCGCTCGTCCCGCACCTGACCCCGATGGACGCGCTGCGGACGATGGTCTCCGCCCTCGCCGAGACCGACCCGGACGTCCGCGACATGAGCCCGGCCGGCGAACCATCGCAAATCCGTGCGGTTGACGGGCCAGATCGCAACGATCGTCGCCGCGCATCACCGCATCCGCGAGGGTCAGCCGCTCGTCGATCCGGACCTCTCGCTCGGCCACGCCGAGGACTTCCTGCGGATGCTGAACGGCGCGAAGCCGACGGCCGAAGCCGTGCGCGCCTTCGACATGGCCCTCGTCCTGCACGCCGACCACGAGCTGAACGCCTCGACGTTCGCGGCCCGCGTGACCGCCGCGACGCTCGCGGACATGCACTCCGCGATCACCTCGGCCATCGCGACCTTGAAGGGCCCGCTCCACGGCGGCGCGAACGAAGCGGTCATCCGCATGCTGCTCGAGATCGGGTCCCTCGACCGCGTCGACGACTTCATCCACTCGAAGCTCGCCCGCCAAGGAAAAGATCATGGGATTCGGGCATCGCGTGTACCACACGGAGGATCCGCGCGCGACGCACCTCCGGGCGATGTCCAAGGCGCTGGCCGAGTCGTCCGGGGAGACGCGCTGGTACGACATGTCCCGGCGGATCGAGAAGATCATCAACGAGGAGAAGAAGCTCAACTCGAACGTCGACTTCTACTCCGCGTCCGTCTACTACATGCTCGGGATCCCGCCCGACCTCTTCACGCCGATCTTCGCGGTCTCACGGGTCTCCGGCTGGACCGCCCACGTCCTCGAGCAGTACGAGAACAATCGCCTGATCCGCCCGCGCGCCGAGTACATCGGCCCGGAGTACCCGCAGGCGTACGTCCCGGTCGAGGCGCGGTAGCCCCTCAGGCGTCGGGGAGTCGGTCCGCGGGAACGAGCGTCTCCCGCTCGAGCGTCGAAAGCAGCTGCATCAGTCCGGCGATGTCCACCGGCTTGACGAGGTGGTGGTCGAAGCCCGCCTCTCCGGACCGCAGCCGGTCCGACGCTTCTCCCCAGCCGGTCACAGCGATCAGGACCGTTCGTTCGCCCCAGGGCTGGCGGCGGATCGTGCGGGCCACGTCGTATCCGTCCATCTTGGGCAGGCCGATATCGAGCAGCACGACGTGCGGCCGGAACCGCTCGGCGGCTCCGAGCGCCTCGATTCCGTCGTGGGCCGTGCAGACCTCGTTGCCGGTCATCTCGAGCAGGATGCCGAGACCGGCGGCCGAGTCTTCGTTGTCGTCGACGACGAGCACCCGCAACGAGGACGAGAAGTCGAGCACGTTCGATCGCTTGCCGGCCCGCGGCATCTCCCGGATCGACCGCGCGATCGCGGGCAGCCTCACGAGGAACTCGCTCCCCAGGCCAGACCCCTCGCTACGCGCTTCGATCGTTCCGCCGTGGAGCTCGACGAGTTTGCGCGCGAGGGTCAGCCCGACGCCGAGTCCACCCTGAGAGCGCTCGACCGATCGGTCTGCCTGCGTGAACATCTCGAAAATCCGCGACAGCATTTCCTGGGGAATCCCGATGCCCGAATCGCTCACCCGGACGACCGCGTCGTCGCCACGGCGCTCCGCCGAGAGGCGGATCCGGCCTCCGCGCTCGGTGTACTTGGCGGCGTTATTCAACAGGTTCGAGACGACCTGCGCGACGCGGGTCGCGTCGGCTTCGAGATGGATCGGCTCGGAGGGAAGCGTCGCTTCGAAGTCGTGACCGGCGGAATCGAGGAGGGGGCGGCTCGTCTCGATCGCTCCCTGGAGGACGTCCCCGAGCTCGACCCGCTCCTTGCGGAGCTCCAGCTTGTTGGAGGCGATTCGACCGATGTCGAGGAGGTCGTCGATCAACCGGGTCATCTGCGTGACCTGGCGGTCGATCACTTCGAGCGCCCACTGCGCCTCCGGAATGTCCGGGCTCTTGGCGTGGAGGATCTCGGTGGCGCTACGGATGGGCGCGAGCGGATTGCGGAGCTCGTGGGCGAGGGTCGCGAGGAATTCGTTCTTCGACCGGTCCGCATTCTTGAGGATGTCCTCGACCTTCTTGCGGTCACTGATGTCGACGAGGACGTTGACCGCCCCGAGCAGGCGACCCCGGCTGTCCCGGATGGGATTCGCGTGGGCGAGGGCCGTCAACCGCTGTCCGTCGGGCCGCTCGATGACGATCTCGTGGCCGTTGTACTCGCGATCCGTAGTGAGCGCCTTCGCCATCCAGCACTCGCTGTGAGCGATCGGTTCTCCGTCGGTGGTAAAGAGCTTGAAGGAGCCGCAGAAGCGGTCGACGGGGTCGTTCAGCTTCGGGCTGCGCCCCCAGAGCTTCGTCGCGTGCTGATTGAAGTAGGTGATGAGGCCGTCGGAATCGCACGTATAGGCGCCCGCAGGCAGTTTTTCGAGGAGCTGCCGGAACTGGGATTCTCCTTTGACGAGAGCGAGCCCGGTCCGGGCTTTTGCTGCGATCCGTTCGATTGACTCGCGTTCCATGTACCCCCCGGGAAGCCGCTCAATATACGAAACTTACCGAGGCATCCCCACAGCGCCAGCCAAGGGTACGTGCTTCGGATGAAACCAGGTTAGGCCATCGGCTCATGCACGAACCGCGCCGAGGGCTACTCCGGACGGAGCTCTTTTCGCATCGGGACAAAGTCGATCGCCACGTTTTCGTTCAACCGATGCTCGACCCGCTGACGGCCGGCGTATCCGAGCGCCCGGTAGAACCGTTCCCCCGGCAACGTCGCGAGGAGCTCCGCCGACCGGAAGCCGTGCTCCTGCGCGGCCGCCTCGCAACGCTCGAGGATCGCCCTCGCGATGCCGCGGCGGGCCCACCGGGGGTGTACGAAGAACGCCCGAATCCGTGCAGAATCGACCTTGGGGTTCAGAAAGTCGGACACCCGCCCCGGTTGCGCGTCGCCCCCGAAGAGCGTCTTTCGCCGGCTCCAACCCCCGCATCCCACGATCTCTCCGTCGACCTCCGCGACGAAGTACGTACCGTCGCGGATGAGCTCGCTATCCACGCCGAAGGCTCCGCCGAGAGCCGCATCGATCTGTTCCTCCGAGTAATCGCTTCGGGAGAGTCCGGTCGCGGACGCCGCGATCAGCTCTTCGAGCCGGGGGCGATCCTCCAGGCCGGCGAGCCGCAGGGAGAGGTTCAGGCGATCCACTTTCGAACCTGCTCGGCCGTCGCGTTGCCGCCCGTCAGGACGGTTGCAACGAGCCCCCCCGCGAATGCGGCCCCATGGGTGAGCACGGCGGCGAGCCCCGCCGCGCCGGCCGGCTCGAGCACGACGCCGAGGTCGCGGTGAGCGCGTCGGATCGCGTCGACGATCGCGTCGTCATCGACGAGCAGCACGTCGTCCACGACTCCCGTCAGGTCCTCGATCGCCTCGGGGAAGGGACTCCGGACCGCGATCCCGTCGGCAATCGTGTCGGTTCGCGGAAGCTCGCAGCGCTTCCCGGTGCGAAGCGACCTCTCCATCGCGGGGGCCCCGCTCGCGCAAACGCCGATCATCCGGGTCGAGGGGCTGTGCGCCTTCACCCACCGCGCGACTCCCGCGAGAAGGGCGCCGTCGCCGAGCGGCGCGACGATCGATTCGAAGGGCTCCGGCCACCGCAGGAGCTCCGTTCCGATCGTGCCGGCGCCTTCCGCGATCTCACGATCCCGGCCGTCCTCCACGAGGCGCGCGCCCGCTCGCGGCCGCGAACTCGCGCGCGGCATCGTGGGCCGCGTCGAAGTCCTCGCCGACCGGGCGGACGTCGGCGCCGAGCGCGCGCATGCGCTCGATCTTCAGCGGGTTCGCATCGGCCGCGGTGAACACGGTGAGCGCGAGCCCGCGCTTTCGCGCCGACCAGGCCATGCCCTGCCCGAAGTTGCCGGCGGTCGCGCACGTGAGCGGAGAGGAGCCGTCGAGAGACGACATCAGGAACTCCGTGCCGCGCGCCTTGAACGACCGGATCGGGTTCATCGTCTCGACTTTCACGACCAGCGGAAGTCAAGGCCCAAGGACTCCGCGAGGAACTGCGGCGAGTCGAGGAAGACCGGATCGATGACGGTCGCGGCTTCCGCGATCCGATCGAGGGAAAGGCGGCGGGGCTCGGTCACGGACCCGGAGGCGAGCTCCCGGGCTGATGGACGACGTAGACGCGGCTCGTGACGTCTCCCTCGATGAGAGGCCTCAGTTTGGCGAGGATTCCCTTTCGGGCCTCGGACTTCATGTACGCGTCCAGGGCCGCCCGATCCGCCCAGACCGTCACGGAACCGCGTTCCCCGCTCAGCGGGTCGTAGTAGAACTTGACCCACTTCAGACCCTTCATCCCCGAGTACACGCCGGTGATTTCGGCGTCCGTGACCTTCGAGACCTCCGCGTTCCGGCCGAAGAGCGCTTTGTAGCTGCTGATTCGGATGACCTCTTCTCCCCGCCCGACAGCGGACAGTGAGAGAAGCCCCATCACGACCGCGCAAGCGAGTGAAACCGGCCGGCGAACCCGAGTGTTCATGAGCTTCCTCCTCGAACTGCGGAACGTTTCGGAAGCCTAAGGCTCGCTCGAGGAGAGAGTCAAACCGAGCCGCTCGCGCGCGCGAGCGGCTCCCGGTGCCCGGAGAAGGCCATCAACCCGAAGGTATCAGCACGAAGTCGATCCCGTGTTCGAGACAGAAGGCCTTGAAGTCCCCCATCTCGTACTCCGAGGAGAGGAGCGGCTCTTTCCCGGTACGGATGCAACCCGGAGCCCACGTCAGCTTCGTCCCGGGCGGAACCGAGGCGAGGAAGGTCTTCAGCGACTCGACTGTCCGGAAACCGGTGTTCCCGATGACGAAGAGGATCTCGGGCTCGGGCGTATCGAAGAGGTAGACCACCTTCATTTCGTAGGCGGGCGGCGGATCGGCCCGCGATTCGGCGGACGCGGAGGAAAGCGAAAGAATCATGGCTAGGGCGGCGGCGTGTCTCATGGCTCCGAAGACACCGGCCGGACGTCGATGTTCCCGGAACTTCAAGCGGCTCTAACGGGTGACTTCACGTCCGCCTGCAATGATCGCTTTCCATGGAAGTGCAGAAGAGGGACGGCGTTTCCGTCATCACGCTCTCCGGGAAGATGAATACCGAGGCGGCGCAGGCGATGAAGCAGGAGCTCTACGACTACTGCGGCTCGAACCCGGGAGACGTCCTGGTTGAGATGAGTCGGGTGGGGTTCGTGAGCTCGTATCTCATCGGGCTGCTCGTCGGCTGCCACAAGCTCCTGAAGGAGTCGGGGCACCGGCTGCACCTGGCGGGGCTCGACTCGCGGCTGCGAACCGTTCTGGAGGTGTCGGGCCTCACCGAGGTATTTCCTCAGCACGACACCGAGGAGACGGGGATCGCCCATCTCCGGGCGGGAGACCCGGGTTAGCTCACTCCCCCAGGTACGCTTCTTTCACCTTCGGGTTCGCGGCGACCTCGGCGGAGGCGCCTTCGAGCGCGACCGATCCCGGTCTCCAGCACGTAGGCGCGGTTGGAGTGCTTCAGCGCCGCGTTCGCGTTCTGCTCGACGAGGAGCACCGGCGTCCCCTGCCGGTGGATCGCCTCGATCGCCTCGAAGATCGTGTGGACGAGGAGCGGCGCGAGCCCGAGCGACGGCTCGTCCAGGAGCAGCACCTTCGGGCGCGACATCAGCGCCCGGCCGATCGCGAGCATCTGCTGCTCGCCGCCGGAGAGCGTCCCGCCCGTCTGCTTCGCGCGCTCCTTCAGGCGCGGAAAGATCGCGAAGACCTTCTCGAAGTCGTCCGCGACGCCCGCCCCGTCGCGCCGCGAGTAGGCGCCCATCTCGAGGTTCTCGCGCACGGAGAGGTTCGCGAAGATCGCGCGGCCCTCCGGCACGAGGATGAGCCCCTCGCGCACGAGCTGGAACGTCGGGGTCTTGCGCGGTCGGCCGCGCCGTGGAAGAGGATCTCTCCCGCCGGCGGGCGGCACCAGGCCCATGATGGCGCGCAGGGTCGTCGACTTTCCCGCGCCGTTGGCGCCGATCAGCGTGACGATCTCGCCCTGCGTCGAGATGGAGCGAGACACCCTTGAGCGCCTGGATCGCGCCGTAGGACACGGACAGGTCTCGGACCTCGAGGACCCGCTCCGGGACGCCGCGCGAGCTCACGCGCCCCCCAGGTAGGCTTCGATCACCTTCGGGTCGCTCTGGATCTCGGCGGGAGTGCCGATCGCGATCGTCGCGCCGTAGTCGAGCACGTGGACCGTCTCGCAGACGCCCATCACGACCTTCATGTTGTGCTCGACGAGCAGGATCGCCATGCCGAACTGGTCGCGCACCCACCGGATCAGGTCCATGAGCTGGTGCGCCTCCTGCGGGTTCATCCCCGCCGCGGGCTCGTCGAGGCAGCAGCAGCCTCGGGCGCGTCGCCATCGCGCGCGCGATCTCGAGGCGCCGCTGGCTGCCGTAGGGAAGGTTCCTCGCCCTCTCGTCCGCGAGGGCCGTCGAGCTTGAAGATCTTCAGCAGCTCGCGGCTCTCCCGGTCCACGCGCGCCTCCTCGGAGTGATGCGTGGGCGTGCGGAGGACCGCGGCGGGAAGGTCCGCCGTCTGGCGGCAGTGGAACGCCACCTTCACGTTCTCGAGCACCGTCATGTCGCCGAAGAGCCGGATGTTCTGGAAGGTGCGCGCGATGCCGCGGCGGGTGATCCGGCCGGAGCGCTCCCCCGCGATCGGATGTCCGTCGAAGGAGATCCGGCCCGACGTCGGCCTGTAGACGCCGGTGATGACGTTGAAGACCGTCGTCTTGCCCGCGCCGTTGGGGCCGATCAGGCCGTAGAGCTGCCCGGGCGCGACGGACAGGTCGAGCTCGTTGACCGCGACGAGGCCGCCGAACCGCATGGTGACGTCGTGGAGCTCGAGCAGGCGTCACGGCTTCGCTATCCGGAATGGCCGGGGGCGCCGGCTCGCGTCTTGCGCCGCCGACGCGCGAGGAAGGACCGGACCTCGCGGTGCCCGAGGAGCCCCTGGGGCCGCACGATCATGATCACGATGAGGAGCAGCGAGAACAGCGACCATCCGGTACTGGGCGAACTCCCGGAGCCCTTCCGTCAGGCCGATGAAGAGCACGGCGCCGAGCACGGAGCCGGTGATGGAGCCCAGGCCGCCGATCACGATCATGATGATGATCTCGATCGACTTGATGAACGTGAAGGAGTTCGTGTGCAGGTACATGAGGTAGTGCGCGAAGAGGCCGCCCGCCACCCCGGCCATCGCGGACGAGACGACGAACGAGATGACCTTGCTGCGCGTCGTGTTGACGCCCATGGCCTCGGCCGCGATCTCGTCCTCGCGGATGGCGATCAGGGTCCGCCCGAAGGATGACCGGACGATTCGCGACACGACGATGATCGTCGCCGCCGCGAAGAGGTAGACCCAGAAGAAGTTGGCCAGGTTGCGGAATGCCGGCGAGCCCGCGGGCGCCGCCGACGGCGTCGATGTTCAGGATGAAGACCCGGATGATCTCGCCGAAGCCGAGGGTGACGATCGCGAGGTAGTCGCCGCGCAGGCGCAGCGAGGGCACGCCGACGAGGAACCCGGCGATGGCGGCGCAGGACGGCGCCGACGGCGAGGCCGACGAGGAGGACCACGGCGTTCTGCGCGCGGTATCGGGAGAAAGCCGAGAACGTCGCGCGAACCGCTCCCCGAACGTGACGGTGATGCAGCGCCGACACGTACGCGCCGATGGCCATGAAGCCGGCGTGGCCGATCGAGAACTGGCCGGTGAACCCGTTGATGAGGTTCAGGCTCACCGCGAGGATGATGTTGATTCCCGCCAGCGACAGGATCCGGAGGTAGTAGGGGGAGATCGAGACGCCCGTCGATCAACGACCCGGACAGGATGCCGTTCAGGACGAACAGCGCCGCCACGAACAGGACGGCCGAGAACGACCCCCTCACACCTTCTCCTTCTCGACGCGGCCCAGGATGCCCTGGGGCCGGAGCAGCAGCACCAGGATCAGGATCCCGAAGGCGATCGCGTCGCGGAACGTGGAGGACAGGTAGCCGACGACCATCACTTCGGAGGCCGATCAGGAGCCCGCCGAGCACCGCGCCCGGGATGTTGCCGATGCCGCCGAGCACCGCCGCCACGAAGGCCTTCAGCCCGTAGATGATCCCCATCAGCGGATCGATCTTCGGGATCTGCATGCCGATCAGCACCCCCGCCGCGGCCGCGAGGGCCGAGCCGAGGGCGAAGGTGATGGCGATGATGCGGTCGGTGGAGATGCCCATGAGCTTGGCCGCGTCGAGGTTGAAGGACACCGCGCGCATCGCCTTGCCCGTCGCGGTCTTCAGGATGAAGAAACGCAGGAGGATCATGAGGAGGAACGAGACCGCGATGACGGTCAGCTGCTCGCTCGTGAGCCGGACGCCGCCGACGATGAAGTCGGCGCTGCGGAGCGAGGGACGGGAAGAACTTCGGGTCGGCGCCGAAGACGAGCTGGCCGCCGTTCTCGAGAAGCAGCGAGACGCCGATCGCGGTGATGAGGAGCGTCAGCCGCGCGGCGCGCCGGACCGGCCGGTAGGCGAAGCGCTCGATGATGACGCCGAGCACGGCGCAGCGAGCATCGCGCCGAGCATGACCAGCAGGGCCCCGACGAGCGACGGCTCGTCCCCCTTGAGCCGGCGCGAGAGGTAGTAGCCGGCGTAGGCGCCGACCATGTAGACGTCGCCGTGGGCGAAGTTGATGAGCCGCAGGACGCCGTAGACCATGGTGTAGCCCAGGGCGATGAGGGCGTAGATCGACCCGAGCGACAGGCCGTTGACGAGCTGCTGAAGAAACGTCGTCATCGAAAAAGAGCCGTCAGCCTTCCGCGCTCGCGCTGTCGGCTCCCCGGGGACGGCCCACGCTGCGGTTCGGCCCCGCCTGCCCGCCTACGTACCGGTCGGCTTGATGGTCTCCACGTACACGAACTTGCCGTTCTCGATCTTCAGGACGACCGCCGGCTTGACCGCGTTGCGCTCGGCGTCGATGGTGATCTTGCCGGTGACGCCCGGAAGTCCTTCGTGGCGGCGAGTGGCGTCGCGCACCTTGGCGCCGTCCGTCGAGCCCGCGCGCGTCATCGCGTCGGCGAGGATCCTGGCCGCGTCGTAGCCGAGGGCGGCGAGCGCGTCCGGGGTCTCGTTGTACTTGCTTGCGTAGTCGCGCGACGAACTTCTGGATCGCCGGGGCCGGGTCGTCCACGGAGTAGTGGTTCGAGAAGTAGCAGCCGTTCAGCGCCTCCCCGCCGATCTCGAACAGCCGCGGCGAGTCCCAGCCGTCGCCGCCGAGCAGCGGCACCGTGATGCCGAGCTCGCGCGCCTGGCGCGCGATCGTGGCCGACCTCGGTGTAGTAGCCGGGCACGTAGATCGCCTCGGGGTTGGCGGACTTGATCTGCGTGAGCTGCGCGCGGAAGTCCGAGTCGCCCTCGCTGTAGGACTGCTCGGCGACGATCTCGCCGCCGAGCTCCTTGAAGTGTCTGCCGGAAGAAGGTCTGCAGGCCGACCGAGTAGTCGTTGCGGACGTCGACGAGGATCGCGACCTTCTTCAGCTTCAGCGTGTTCGCCGCGAACTTCGCCATCACCGCGCCCTGGAAGGGATCGATGAAGCAGACGCGGAAGATGTAGTCGCCGACCTGGGTGACCTGGGGGTTCGTCGAGGAGGGCGAGATCATCGGCACCTGGTTGGCCTGGCAGATCGGCGCCGCCGCGAGCGAGCGCGACGAGGCGACCTCGCCGAGGATCGCGACCACGTGGTTCTGGTTGATCAGCTTCGTGACGGCGGTCGCCGCCTCTTCGGGCTTGCGACTGGTCGTCCTCGACGATGACCCTCAGCTTCTTGCCGAGCACGCCGCCCGCGGCGTTGATCTCGTCGAACGCCAGCTTGATGCCGTTGTCGGTGGACTGGCCGAAGGTGGCCGTCGTGCCGGTCAGCGAGCCGTACTCGCCGATCAGGATTTCGTCGCCGGAGCCCCGCTTCCGCAGGACGGCGAGAGCGACTGCAGCGGCCAGAAGAGCCGCCAGGAGCACGCGGAATTTCATCGGGACGCCTCCTCTGTCGCAATCGCCTCGAAAGACGGCGTATTCTTTCGCACAGCCCGAAGCAAAGTCAAAACCTCAATTCGATCAAGCGACTTGAGCTAGAATGGCGAGCGGTGTCCCGGGCGCAACGTCACCCGGCCCGCGAGTCCCGCGACGCCAACGAACCGCCGGACGGGCCGCCCGAAACCCATTGGAGAACCGACTGCTGGATCCCGACACTGCAACCCTGACCTCGACCGCTCCGGAAGGGGGCGCCGCGGTCTCCGAGGAAGTCCTTCCCCGCATCCGGCCACGAAGCGAGCACCCGATCTCCCGGCAGCCAGATCGACCCCGATGCGCTCAAAGTCCTCTACCGGCTGCGCACCGCCGGTTACAAGGCCTACCTCGTCGGCGGGAGCGTGCGGGACCTGCTTCTCGGCCGCACCCCGAAGGATTTCGACATCGGCACCGACGCCCCGCCCCAGGCGGTCCGCCGGCTCTTCCGGAACTGCCGCCTGATCGGACGGCGCTTCCGCCTCGCCCACATCCTCTTCGCGGACGGAAAGGTCGTCGAGGTCGCGACGTTCCGCCGCCGCCCCGAGCCGGCTCGACCCCGAGGCCCCCGAGCTCCTGATGACGTCGGACAACGTCTTCGGCACCGCGCGAGAAGACGCGCTGCGGCGGGACTTCACCATCAACGGCCTCTTCTACGACATCGCCGACTTCTCGGTCATCGATTACGTCGGAGGCCTCGAGGACCTCGACGCCGGCCTGATCCGCACGATCGGCGACCCCGACGTCCGTTTCCGCGAGGACCCCGTCCGGATGATGCGCGCGGTCGAGTTCGCGAGCCGGCTCGGATTCGCGATCACGCCGGACGCCTACGAGGCGATCCTGGACCACCGCAAGGAGATCGCGAAGTCCGCGCCCCCGCGCGTCACCGAGGAGATCGTCGCAGTCGCTGCGGGGCGGCCACGCCTTGACCACCTTCCTGCTGCTGCGCGAGGTCGGCCTCCTCGACGTGCTCCTTCCGGAGCTCGCCGAGATCCTGCGGGAGCTCGACCCGGAGCACCCCCACGGAACCGGGCACCTCTTCTGGGCGCTCCTGGACGTCCTCGACGCCGAACGCCGCCGCGGAAGGCCGTTCGACGACTCGGCCCTTTTCTCGCTCTTCTTTCTCCCGATCGTTCGTTCCCGCCTGCGAGACATGCACATCGCGAGCGACCCGGAGCCGGGCCGGCTCGCCGCCCTGCTCGAGGACATCGTGACGCCCGTGGCGATCCGGATGTCGTTCCCGAATGCGGTCTCTCATCGGATCAAGCAGGCGCTCGCGATCGTCGGGAGGCTCTCCCACCGCCCGGACAGCCGGCTCGCGACCCGCCGGATCGCGTTCCGGGAGGCCTTCCCGGCCGCGCTCGACCTCTTCGAGCTGAGCGCGATGGCCACGGGACGCGGGGACGACCTCGTTCGCGAGTGGCGCACGGTCGAGGCGCGCGCGCGCAGCGCGCGGGAGAGGGCGCCGATCGGCGCTCCACCCCCGCCGCGGCGAAGGCGCCGGAGGAGCGGACGGCCGCGCGGTTGACGGCCCGTCGGCGAGCATAAGATCGGCACATGTTCCTCTCCAGCAACTTTCTCGGAATCCCCGAAGCGGACAACGGGCTCGAGTCGGCCCGCGTGGTCGTCCTTCCCGTTCCCTACGAGAGAACGGTCTCGTACGGGGTCGGCACGCGCAACGGTCCGTCGGCGATCCTCGAGGCGTCGCACTACGTCGAGCTCTACGACGACGAGCTCGACGAGGAGGTCGCGAAGGTCGGAATCCACACGCTTCCGCCCTGGCTCCCCGAGCGGATGGAGCCGGACGCCTGCGTCGAGGGGCTCGAAGGGCTGGTCTCGGAGCTCCTCGCTCGCCCGCGCTTCGTCCTGACCCTGGGCGGCGAGCACTCGATCGCGACGGGGCCGATCCGCGCCCACCACGCGCGGTACCCGAACCTCTCGATCCTCCACTTCGACGCCCACGGCGACCTGCGCGACGAGTACGAGGGGGACAGCCACTCCCACGCGTGCGCGGCCCGGCGTTTCCTGGAGACCGGCGCGCCGAGCGTGCACGTCGGCATCCGGTCGATCTCCCGCGACGAGGTCCTCTTCGCGCGGGAAAAGGACCTGCTGATCGTGTCGAACCGGCGCCTTCCGAATATCGACGAGTGGATGCCCGAGGCGCTCGCGCGCCTGACCGACGAGGTCTACGTGACGTTCGACGTGGATTTCTTCGACGGCTCGCTCGTGCCCGGTACCGGCACGCCGGAGCCGGGCGGGGGGACGTGGGAGCAGGCTCTGGAGATCCTCCGCCGGGTCGCGACAGCCAAACGGATCGTGGGCGCCGACGTCGTCGAGCACGCCCCGCTGCCCGGCAACCGGGCCCCGGACTTCCTGGTCGCCAAGCTCTGCTACAAGCTCCTGGGGTACTCCCTCTTTCCCGAGAAAGTTCCGGCGCTCTGCTAACTCACTGTAGATAAACGGTCAGGGAGGTCCGGCCTGCCGAACATTCCGCCGGGACCTGCGTTACTAAGGGCGAGAGCAACGTGAGCGCCGAAGAGAAAGCCCTAGTCGATCGATGCCGCCAGGGGGAGGACGACGCCTGGCGGACCCTCGTCGACCAGTTCGGACAAAAAGTGTATTCCGTGGCATACCACTTCACGCTGAACCGCGAGGATGCCGAGGAGCTCTCGCAGGAAATCTTCCTCAAGACCTTCGAAAACCTCCACCGGTACGACGGCAGCTTCCCGCTCGTCGCGTGGCTTCTGTCCCTCTCGCGGAACCTCTGCATCGACCGCTACCGGCGCCGGAAGCGCGAGAAGTCGTTCCGGTTCGTTTCCGATGACGCCGTGGCCCCCCTCCTCAAGTCCGACGACGACCCGGCCGCCGAAGCGCTGCGCAAGGAGCGGTCGAAGATCCTCTTTTCCGTCCTCGCCGAGATCCCCGAGGACCTCGCCGAAATCCTCGTCCTGCGCGACCTCGACGGCCTCGCGTACGACGAGATCGGAAAGGCGCTCGACCTGCCGGACGGAACGGTCAAGTCGCGCCTCTTCCGGGCACGTGCCGAGGTCGCGCGACGGATCCGCGAGCGCCACGAGCGCCGCGGCACCGCGGGCGCTTTTCAGACTCTCGCTGTCGCCGCGGGGGGCGTGCTGTGAGCTGCCCCGACCTCGAGAAACTCTTCCTGGCCGGAGCGTCACGCGAAGACGCGCGGCGTCACCGGGACTCCTGCGCGACCTGTCGGGCGGCGGGACCGGACGCCGATGCGGTCGAAGAGATCGTTTCGACCCTCAAGGCGCCGGAGATGCCGCCGTCGCTCCATGCGGCTTTGATCGACATCCCCCGCCGGACCGTGTCCTGCGAAGGCGCCGAACGGCTCCTGCCGCTCGCCGTCGAGAACGAGCTCCTCCCCGACGACGAGCGCCGGCTGTCCAGCCACCTCTCCCGCTGCGGCGGATGTTCGGAGGCGGCGGCGACGCTTCTCGGGGCGCGCGACCTCGCCGAGCCGATCGCCCCACCGTGGCTCGCCGGGCGTCTCGCCGTCGCCCGTCCCGCGAAACGGCGGCGGTCGCTCGGCTGGATCTTCGGACCGAAGTCCGTGATCGCGTTCGCGTACGCTGCGGCGGTCGTCGTGATGCTGCTCGGCTTCAACCCCGCCGACCTCGCGCGGAAAGTCGGCGTGGGCGAGCTCGGTCAGAACACCCGCGCGGCGGTTCTCGTCGCCGAGAGCTCCATCACCGATCGGCTGGGAGCGCTCCAGGAGAGGGTTGCGCGCACGCTGTCGGTTTGGAGGGGACGCGCCGGCGGCTACGGCCGCGCCGTCGTTGCCAACGCCGTCTCGATCATCTGGAAAAACTCCCCCAAACAGCGCACGGTCGAGCGCCCACGGAACCGCGACGGCCGAGGTGCGTTTAAGGACAGTGAAACGACGACAACGAACTGGCGCACCTGAAGCGCCGAGAGGAGAAGAGCAAAATGGCCGATGACACTCGCTACCCCGGAGACGCGTCGCCCCCCGGACCGTCCTATGCCGCGGCTTCGGAGGGAGCCATTCCGCCGCCCCCGATCGCGGCGGACCCATACCGCCCGCCCGCGGCGCCGATCATCGTCGAAAAGAAGTCGCCCGGCCTCGCCGGGATCCTCTCGGCGATCTTCCCGGGCCTCGGACAGCTGTATCTCGGGCTCTACCAGCGCGCGTTCAAGATCGCCGCGGTGTTCGCCGGCTGCATCTGGCTCGTGTCGTCCACGGACCGGTTTCACGGCAACATCGCGCCCCTCTTCGGCCTGGGCATCGCGTTCACGTGGTTCTTCGGGATCATCGACGCCGTGCGCCAGGCGAAGGCGATCAACTCGGGCTACATCGACGCCGGCGGGCTCGCGCCGTCGGAGCGCGTCGTGCGCGTGAAGCGCGAATCGACAGCGACCCTCACGTGGGGCGTGATCCTCATGGGCATCGGGACGCTCTGGCTGATCGACCGCTACGTCGATCTCGACTGGTTCTGGGCGGCTGTCGAGGACTGGCTCGCGCCGGTGTCGTTCATCCTGCTCGGCTTCATCCTCATCACGACCTACGTCATCAAGAAGCGCAAGAGCAACGAGTCCGAGGTGTGGCCCCCGAGGGAAGCCAGGTAAAGGCCCCTCACCCCGACCCTCTCCCCGCACGCGGGGAGAGGGAGCCGGACGACTTTTTCCTGTCATCCCGAGCGAAGCGAGGGATCTGGTTCCTGGAGGATGAGGAACCAGATTCCTCGTCGCTTCGCTCAGCCGACGACCGCGAGCTCCTGCAGGTAATCCACGAACGAGAGCGAAAAAGGGGTCAGATCTATTTATCTGACCCCGCCCCGTTCATTAAATAAATCTGTCCCCTTTTTGGCGTCAGCCGACGACCGCGAGCTCCTGCAGGTAATCCACGAACGAGCGCACCGCGCCGTCGAATCCCTGGATCTTCGGGTTCGTCGACTCGATGACGTAGTACTCGTCGGGAGCGTGCGCGCCGCCGCCGTGGCCCATTCCGAAGTGTCCCGCGGCGAGCTTGAGCGGCTCGCCCGTGAACACGTATCCGGGCCAGGATCCCGCGTTGCGGGGCCAC
The DNA here is from genome assembly GCA_963832145.1 of uncultured Acidobacteriota bacterium. Lineage (GTDB taxonomy): Bacteria > Acidobacteriota > Thermoanaerobaculia > UBA5066 > Gp7-AA6 > Gp7-AA6. Next base: position 581,064 of record CAWHTA010000002.1, on the reverse strand, counting down.
ATCACCGGCTCGACGCCGGCGCGTTTGTAGACATTGACCTGCGCGCGGATGATCGCGGTCTCCGCGGGAGTGCTCGTGGGGTCGTATCCGCCCGTCATGCGCGCCTCGATGTCGCCGAACCCGCGCTTGGCGAGGTGGGCCTGGAGCGCGGCGATCGCCTCCGACGCCTTCATGTCGGGAACGAGGCGCAGGTCGAGCTTCGCGACCGCCTTGTGCGGCAGGACCGTCTTCCCGCCCGGGCCGGTGTATCCGCCGACGAGCCCCTCGATGTTGACTGTCGGCTGGGCCACGAGTCGCTCCAGGGATTCGAGGAATCCCGCGTCTTTGATCCAGCGCTGGACGCCCATCTGCTTCTTGAGGACGGCCTCGTCGAACCGGCGCGAGCCCTCGGCGACCATCGCCTTCTCCGCGGCGGAGATCGGCCGAGCCCTGTCGGCAAAGCCGTCGATGGCCGGTTCGCCGTCCGAGTTCACGAGCGTGTGGAGGGCCTGAACGAGGTGCCACGCGGGGCTGTCGACGCGCGCCTTGTTGCTCGAGTGGATGTCCTGCCGCGGGCCCCGGCCCCACTTTTCCCCGCTCGAGGTCATTTCGAGCTCGACGATTCCCTTGGCGCCCAGCGAGACGAGCACGACGCCGTCGCCGCTCTGTGAGGCGGAGGGCATGAACACTCCGGTCGTGCGCGCGAGCGCGGACTTCACCTCCGGGCGCTGAATGATCTGGGTGAAGTGAGGGGAGCCGATCTCTTCCTCGCCTTCCGCGACGAGCACCAGGTTGACCGGCAGCTTGCGGCCCGCGTTGCGGAAAGCGTGCAGCGCGGCGAGGAACGCGGCCTCCGGCCCCTTCTGGTTCACCGCGCCCCGGCCGACGATCGACTTCCCGAGTCCGGGCTTGTCCACGAAGGCGGCGTCGTACGGCGGCGACGTCCACTCCGCGGGATCGACCTGCTTCACGTCGTACATGAAGTAGACGCCGACAGTTCGCTTCGCGCCCGCGTCGAGCGTCGCGAAGACTCCGGGATGCCCGTCGGTGGGAACGCGGACGGCGGTATTGAAGCCCGCGTCCTTGAGGAGGCGGACCATGAGATCGGCCCCCTCCGACATCGCCTTGTTCTCCGCGGCGATCGAGGGAACGCGGATCCAATCCTGCAGGCGCTTCACCGCCTCGTCGTGATGCTTCTCCACCTGGGAGAGCACCGGTGCGAGGCCGGACGACTGCGCGCGCGAGACACCGGGCAGGGAGTAAACGAGGGCGCCGGCCGCCACCCCTTCGAGAAGAGTTCTACGGTCCATGTGGCGTTCTCCTTTTGGTCCTATCTTCTCTTGAAGTACTTCTCCAGATCCTCGTCGGTCATGAGGAGCACGACGGGACGACCGTGCGGGCAGGTGAACCGGTCCCCCGCCTTCATCCAGTCGCTCAACAGTCGCCGGATCTCCTCGGGCGCGAGGTGGTACCGGATCGTGACGGCGGATCGGCACGCGATCGCCGCGGCCAGCCGGTCCCGGCGCCGCTCGGGGTCCGGGTCTCCGGTCTCTGCGAGCCCCGCGAGAACTTCCCGCAGGGTCTCCCCCGGCTCGCGTTCGGTCGCCTCCGCGGGCAGCGCCGCGATCGCGTAGGACCGGCCCGACATCGGCTCGACCTCGAAGCCGGCGGCGGTCAAGTCGGCGTACCGGGCCGCGAGCGTCTCCGCCTCCTCGGGCGTCGCTTCGAAGAGGGCCCGCAGGAGGAGACGCTGCGAGAGCATCCGGCCGGAAGCGACGCGGTCGCGGATTCGCTCGTAGAGGATCCGCTCGTGGGCGGCATGCTGGTCGATCACGAGCAGTCCCTCCTCGCCCGACGCGAGCAGGAAGGACTCGCGGTGCTGTCCGATCACCACGAGCTCCGGCGTCCTCTTCTCCGCGGGGGGAGGGGGCGGGGGTTCGGGCTTCGGGATCGGCGGCACGCCGACGGGGCTTCCCGGAGCCGGAACGAGGCCGATGTCCGAGCCGTATTCGGTTTCCGGCTCGGAGACGCCTCCTTCCATCGGAACCATCCTCAGCCGCCGCTCTTCCTTGCCGGCGAGAAGCGCCGAGTGCACGGCGTGAAAGACGAGCTTGAAGGCGGTCCCCGCCTCGGCGAACCGCACCTGGGTCTTCGCCGGCGAGACGTTCACGTCCACCGCGCCGCCGCCGGACGAGAGGAAGAGGAATACTCCGGGGTGACGATCCGTGCGGATCGCATCGCGCGAGGCCTGAAGGATGGCGCGCGAGATCGCGCGGTCCTCGACCGGCCGCCCGTCTACGAAGAGGTACTGGAAACGCCGCGTGGGAAAGGTGACGGCGCCGCGGGTGACGAAGCCGAGCACCTTGAGCGGCCCGGCCCGCGCCTCGAAGGACTCGATCTCCCCCAGGGTCTCCCGGCCGAAGAGCTGCAGGATCCTGGCGGGCCGGTCCACGGCCGACGGAAGGTCCAGGGTCTGGCGGTTGCCGGAGCGCAGCGAGAAAGCGACGGACGGGTTCGAGAGCGCAGCACGGGTGACGGCCGCGGCGGCGGCGCGCCCCTCCGCCTCGGGCGACGCGAGGAACTTGCGCCGGGCCGGGGTTTTCGAGAAGAGCTCCTCGACGAGGACGTCGGTCCCCCGCGGGCGCGCGGCGGGCTCCTCGACGGCGGTCGCCCCGAACTCCACGCGCACACGGTGTGCTTCGGGCGACGAGCCGTCCGACGTCGTGAGCGTCAGCCGCGAAACGGAGGCGATCGAGGGAAGCGCCTCGCCGCGAAACCCGTAGCTGGCGACGGAGACCAGGTCTTCGTCGGAAGAGATCTTCGACGTCGCGTGCCGTTCGAGCGCGAGGCGCGCGTCTTCGGGCGACATACCGCAGCCGTCGTCCCGCACGAGAATCCGCCGGATGCCGCCGCCGTCGATCTCGACCTCGATGCGGGTCGCGCCGGAGTCGAGCGCGTTCTCGACGAGCTCCTTGACGACGGAAGCGGGCCGCTCGACGACCTCGCCGGCGGCGATCCGGTCGATGACGGCGCTCGACAGGCGGTGGATCTTCGGCACCGCGGGGAGTTTACGCCGCGCGCGACCCTTTATCGGCCGTGCACGATCCGGCCGCCGACGACTGTCGCGTCGACCTGCGTCTCGGGGATTTCACCCGGCGGAATGGCCAGGATGTCGCGGGAGAGCACGACGAAGTCCGCGAGCTTCCCGACCGAAAGCGAGCCCTTCTCCTTCTCGGCGAAACCGGCGCGGGCCGCGCTCGAGGTGTAGGCGCGCAGCGCCTCCTCGACGCCGATCTTCTGCTCCGGGATCCACCCCTTCGGGTTCCTGCCGTCGAGCGTCCGGCGGTTGACCGCGGCGTCGATTCCCGTGATCGGCGAGAGCGGCGCGACGTCCCAGTCGGACCCGAACGCGAGGTGTGCGCCGGCGTCCAGGAGCGACCGGAACGCGTACGTCGTCCGGCTCCGCTCGAGACCGATCCGCTTCTCCGCCCAGCGCCCGTCGTCGATCGCGTGGTACGGCTGCATCGAGGCGATCACGCCGAGCTTCGCGAAACGGGAGACGTCCTGCGGCCGCAGATGCTGCGCGTGCTCGATCCGGAACCGCCGGTCCCTCGCGCCGTTCTTCTTCGCGACGCGCTCGAAGACGTCGAGGATTTCCGCGTTCGCGCGATCGCCGATCGCGTGCACCTCGACCTGGAGGCCCGCCGCGTCCGCCGCCGCCACGCGCGCCTCGAGCTTCTCGAGCGGAATCGCCTCGCTCGCGTAGACACCGCTCGTCTTCGAATCGTCCGAGTAGGGCTCGAAAAAGAGCGCGGTGCCCGATCCGAGAGACCCGTCGGTGTAGCCCTTCACGCCTCCGATCCGGAGCCACTCGTCGTTCTTCATCGCGGCGCGCCGGTCTCGCGCCGTTTCCCACTCGGAGAGCGAGGGTCGGTAATCCACGCGGACCGTCAGCTTCCCCTGACGGCGAAGGGCCTCCCAGGCGTCGAGGTCGCGGGAGTTGCCGGGCAGGTCCTGAACGGAGGTGACGCCGTTCTCCGCGGCGTGCCGCACGGCCGTGCGAAGCGCTTCCTCGAGCTCGGCGACGGTGCGCGCGGGCCGCACCGCCCACACGAGATCCATCGCGGCGTCCTTCAGGACACCGGTCGGCTCGCCCGCCGCGTCCCGGACGATCACGCCGCCGGGCGGGTCGGGCGTCTCCCGCTTCACCTTCGCGAGCTCGAGCGCGCGGCCGTTGCAGACCATCATGTGGCCGTCCGTGCGCGAGAGGCACGCGGGACGGTCGCCCGTCGCGGGGTCGAGCATCGCGCGCGTGGGGAGAACCGGGTCGGACCACACCTGGTGGTCCCACGCTCCGTCCGTCATCCACAGGCCGGCGGGCCGCGTCTTCGCGAACTCCGCGAGCCTGCGCGTGAAGTCCGCCGGGTCCTTCGTTTTCCGGAGGTCGACCGCCAGGAGGTTGAACCCGCCCATGGACATGTGCGTGTGCGAGTCGATGAAGCCCGGCAAGACGCGCCGCCCCTTGCCGTCGACGACGACGGTCCGTGGACCCCGGAGCTTCCCGACCTCCGCGTCGCTCCCGATCGCCACGATGCGGCCGCCGCGGGCTGCGAGCGCGGTCGCCTCCGGTCGCGCGGGGTCGCCGGTCCAGACCTTCGCGGAGAGGAGAACGAGGTCCGCGGTTTCCGACGCTGCCAACGTGTCCGGGACGGGGGAGGCCATCAGGAGGAGAAGCGTCGCAACGAGAATGCTCATGCGGTCGAGGAGACCCCCGACCGACCGGCCATCGCCGCGTGCGCGGCCGCAAGGCGGGCCACCGCGACGCGGAAGGGGGAGCAGGAAACGTAGTCGAGCCCGGCGTCGTGGAAGAACCGGATCGAGCGCGGATCGCCGCCGTGCTCCCCGCAGACGCCGACCTTCAAGTCTTTGCGCGCTTCGCGGCCGCGCTTCGTCGCGACCGTGACGAGCTCCCCGACGCCCGCCTGATCGATCGTCGAGAAGGGGTCGTCCGGAAGGATGCCGGCCTCGATGTACTCCGGCAGGAAGGACGCGGCGTCGTCGCGCGAGTAGCCGTAGGTCATCTGGGTCAGGTCGTTCGTGCCGAACGAAAAGAACGCGCAGTGCTCCGCGATCTCCGCGGCCCGCAGGGCCGCCCGCGGGATCTCGATCATCGTGCCGACGAGGTACGAGAAGCTCTCACCGCTCTCCCGGCTTACCTGCTTCGCCGTCTCGTCCACGAGCACCTTCAACTTGTCGAACTCCCCCTTCGTGCCGACGAGCGGGATCATCACCTCCGGCACGGGTGAGAGTCCCTGCCGGCGCGCCTCGACGGCCGCCTCGAAGATCGCGCGCACCTGGGTCTCGTAGATCTCCGGATACGTGATCCCGAGGCGGCAGCCGCGGTGGCCGAGCATCGGGTTCGACTCGGACAGCGCGCGCACCCGCTCGCGGAGCTTGTCGGCGGAGATGCCGAGCTCGCGGGCGGTCTTCTCCACGGCCTCGTCCTCGTGCGGGAGGAACTCGTGCAATGGCGGGTCGAGGAGACGGATCGTGACCGGCCTCTCCCCCATTTCCCGGAAGATGCCGACGAAGTCTTCACGCTGCATCGGGAGGAGCTTCGCGAGCGCGGTGCGGCGGTCCTTCTCGTTCTCCGCGACGATCATCTGCCGCACCGCCACGATCCGGTTCTCGCCGAAGAACATGTGCTCGGTGCGGCAGAGGCCGATCCCCTCCGCGCCGAAGAGCCGGGCCACGCGGGCGTCGGTCGGGGTGTCCGCGTTCGCCCGGACGCCGAGGCGGCGCAGCCGGTCGGCCCACTCGAGGAGGCTGGTGAAGGCGCGGAAAAGGGCGGATTTCTCCGGCGCGAGTGAGCGGTCGATCAGCACGCGGAGGATCTCCGACGGCTCGGTGGGCAGCTTCCCGAGGATCACTTCGCCCGTTGTTCCGTCGAGAGAGAGGAAGTCCCCCTCCTTCGCCGACAGGTCGCGCGCCGAGAGCTCTCCCTTTTCTTCGTTCACTGTGATGTCGCCGGCGCCGACGACGCACGTCTTGCCCATCCCGCGGGCAACGACGGCGGCATGGGAGGTCGCGCCCCCGCGGGTCGTCAGGATTCCCGCGGCCGCGTTCATGCCCGCGATGTCCTCCGGAGACGTCTCCACCCGCACGAGCAGGACGGGGTCGCCCTTGCCAGCCATCTCGACAGCGCGTTTCGCGGTGAACGCGATACGCCCGCACGCGGCGCCCGGCCCGGCGGGCAGCCCCTTCGCGAGCAGCCGCCCGCCCTTCACGGCGGCCTCCTTCTCCTTGAGCGGGAAGACCGGAGCGAGGAGCTGCACGAGCTGCTCCGGCTCGACGCGGCCGACCGCCTCGTCCTCGCCGATCAGTCCCTCCGACACCATCTCGGTCGCGATCCGCACCGCGGCGAATCCCGTCCGCTTGCCGTTGCGCGTCTGGAGGACGTAGAGGCGCTTCTCCTCGATCGTGAACTCGAGGTCCTGCATGTCGCGGAAGCTCTTCTCGACGAGGTCGCGTACGGCGAGAAGCCCCGCGTACGCCTCGGGCATGATCTCCTCGAGCGACGTCCCCGAACCGTCCGAGGCGAGCGGCCGCGGCGTCCGGGTCCCCGCGACGACGTCCTCCCCCTGCGCGTTGGAAAGGTACTCGCCGTAGAACCGCTTCTCGCCGCTCGCGGGGTCCCGCGTGAAGGCGACGCCGGTCGCCGAGCTCTCGCCCCGGTTTCCGAAGACCATCGCCTGCACGTTGACGGCCGTTCCCCACTCCTCGGGGATGTGGTGGAGCCGGCGGTAGGTCTTCGCGCGGTCGTTGTCCCACGAGCGGAACACGGCCCCGACGGCGCCCCAGAGCTGGGCCCGCGGGTCGTCGGGAAAGGGAGAGCCGGTTTTCTTCTTGACGAGCGCCTCGTACTGCTCGACGACCCCCCGCAGGTCCTCCGCCGTCAGGTCGGCGTCGGACTTTGCGCCCGACTTCCGGCGGCTTTCGGTCAGGATTTCCTCGAAGTCGTGCCGCGAGACGTCGAGGACGATGTCCGAGTACATCTGGAGAAACCGGCGCCGGCAGTCGAGCGCGAATCGCTCCCCGGCGGAGGCCGCGAGGCCCTTCACCGCCGCGGAGGTGAGCCCGAGGTTCAGGATCGTGTCCATCATGCCGGGCATGGAAGACCGCGCGCCCGATCGGACGGAAACGAGGAGCGGGTTGTTCGGGTCGCCGAACTTCCGGCCGGTTGCCTTCTCCAGGCGTGCGAGCGCTTCCTCGACTTCGGGCTTCAACCCCTCGAGGTCCCCGGTGCGGATGTAGTCGAGACAGACCGACGTGTCGATCGTGAAGCCCGGAGGCACCGGGATCCCGAGGGCCGTCATGTCCGCCAGGCCGGCGCCCTTGCCGCCGAGTTTCTCCTTGCCGAGACCCGCTCCTTCGGCGACCCCCTCGCCGAAAAAAAAAACTCTTTCTTTCTTCGCGCGAGCGCGCTAGGACCGCGACGCTCATCCGCGATCCCGGCCGCGCGCTCGCGAGGAGAGATTGTCAGTTACCTTGCTCCGCACCGTTTGACCTCCTACTTCTCTACCACGATCTCCGAAAAATCCGCGATCTTCGAAAACTCGCGCTGGATCGCGCCGAGCAGCGCGTGCCGGTTGCGGCGCACGTCTTCCTCGGGCGCGTTCACGAGAACCTCGACGAAGAAGCGGTCGAGCGACGGCGAGATCGACGCGATCGTTTCGATGGCCTCGGAGTAGCGCCGTCCGGAGACGAGCTCCGCGAGCTTCCCCTTCTTCTCGAAGAAGTCCGCCGCGAGCGCGCGCTCCGCTTCCTCCCTGTAGAGCCCGACCGACGGCTCCGTGAGCGCCGCGCCCTCCAGGATGTTGCGGATCCTCTTGAACGCGAGCACGAGTGACTTGAAGTCGAGCCGCCGGCGCGCTTCCGTGAGCGCCTCCGCGCGCTCCGCCGCGTCCGCGAAGTCCCACGTCCCGACCCGCGTCACGGCCGCGACCTCGTCGTAGGAGGAGCCGCGCCGCTCGAGGAAATTTCGGAGCCTCTCGGCGAAGAACGTGGAGAGCTCGCCCAACGCGCGGTCGGCCGGCAGTCCCGGCAGATCCGCCGGATAGAGCGCGAGCGCGCGCTCCGCGATCGGCGTCCAGTCGAGCCGCCACTGCCTTTCGACAGCGATCGCCACCGCGCCGGCGGCCGCCCGTCTCAGGCCGTACGGATCCTTCGAGCCGGTGGGGAGCAGGCCGAGCCGGAAGATCCCCGCGAGGGTATCGAAACGGTCCGCGAGGGAGAGCACCGCGCCCGCCGCCTCGCGAGGCAGCTCGTCGGTCTGGCCCTGCGGCCGGTACTGGTCGGAGATCGCCTTCCACACGGGCTCGGGCTGCCCCTCCGCCCGCGCGTAGAGGCCGCCGACGATTCCCTGGAGGTCCGTGAACTCGCGCACCATCCGCGTCGTCAGGTCCGCCTTCGAGAGGCGCGCGGCCATCCGGACCTCGGAGGTGAAGTCCCGCCGCCCGACCGATTCGGCGATCGCAACCGCGAGCTCTTCCAGCCGGGCTGTCTTCGAGGCGTAGCTTCCGAGCCGCTCCTGGAACGTCAGGCGCTCGAGCTCCGGCAGGCGTGACTCGAGGCTCTCCCGCGAGTCCTCGCGGAAGAAGAACCGCGCGTCCGCGAGCCGCGCGTTCAACACCCACTCGCAGCCCTTCGCGATGAAACCGCGGCGGTCGTCGGAGTTGTCCATCACGGCGATGAAGTGCGGGAGGAGGCCGTCCGGCCCGCGCACCGGGAGGAACTTCTGGTGCACTTTCATCGCTGTCGTCGTGATCTCCTCCGGCAGCTCGAGGAACTCCGGGTCGAACGAACCGCGGACGAGACCCGGCCACTCGACGAGGTCCGCGAGCACGGCGGCGAGGTCGGAGTCGGCGTCGATCTTTCCTCCGACCTGCGAGGCGAGCCGCTTCGACGACTCGAGGATTGCCTCGCGTCGAGCGCTCACCGTCCGGCTCGACGTACGCGCCGCGGAGCTTCGTCAGGTACTCCCCGGGAGACGCGATCGTCACCTCGCCGTCGGACAACACCCGATGGCCGACGGTCGCGTTCCCCGCCCGGATCCCCATCACTTCCATCGGCACGACCCGCCCGCCGAAGAGGGCGAGCACGCCTCGCACCGGCCGGACGAAGGCCCGCTCGCCCGATCCCCAGCGCATCGTCTTGGGAAACGTGAGCGCCCCGACGACGCGCGGGATCGCCTCCGCGATCACGTCGGACGCCGCTCGGCCGGGGACGGTCCTCCGGACGGCGACCGTCTTGCCTCGCGCGGAGTCGACGACGACGAGCTCCGAGACCTCGACCTTCTGGGCGCGCGCGAAACCCTCCGCGGCGCGGGTCGGCTTGCCGTCCGGCCCGAATGCGGTCGCGGCCGGCGGCCCGAGAACCTCCGTCTCCCTGTCGTCCTGCCGGTCCGGAATCCCGCGGGCGAGCACGACGAGCCGGCGCGGCGTCGCGAAAGACTCGACGGCTTCCGGCGCCAGCCCCTCCTGCGAGAGCGCTTCCGAGATCCCGCGGGCGAGGTCTTCCCGCGCGCCCGCGAGCGTCGCGGCGGGAATCTCCTCCGTCCGGATTTCGAAAAGAAAGTCGTCGCGTTTCATCTTGAGCGAAGGTTCCGGCCTTCGCAGGGTCGTCAGACTGCCGCGGGCTCGGGCTCGGTGGCCGGGACGGGCGATCCGTAGCGCGTCGCCACCCAGGCTCGCGCGCAGGCGCACGCGAGGTCGCGCACGCGCCGGATGAGCCCGACCCGGTCGGTCGCGGAGACGGCGCCCCGCGCGTCGAGGACGTTGAACTGGTGCGAGCAGGCGAGCGTCGCCTCGTAGGCGGGAATGACGAGCCCCGCGGCGAGCGCCCGCTTCGCCTCGGCCTCCCAGCGGTCGAGAAGGTCCGCGGCGAGGGTCGCGTCCGCGACCTCGAAGTAGTACTTCGAGAGCTCCTCCTCCTCGACCTGGCGGACCTTTCCGTAGAGCAGGGACTCGTTCCACGGGACGTCGTAGATCGAGTTCACCTTGTTCAGGAACATCGCGATGCGCTCGAGGCCGTACGTGATCTCCGCGGAGACCGGCGCGAGGTCGATCCCTCCGGCCTGCTGGAAGTACGTGAACTGCGTGATCTCCATCCCGTCCATGACGACCTGCCAGCCGACTCCCCACGCCCCGAGCGTCGGGGACTCCCAGTTGTCCTCCTCGAACCGGATGTCGTGCTCCGCAGGAACGATCCCGAGCCGTTCGAGGCTGCGCAGGTAGACGTCCTGGACGTCCTCGGGGGACGGTTTCAGGACCACCTGCAGCTGGAGGTGCTTCGCCAGCCGGAACGGGTTCTGCCCGTAGCGTCCGTCCGCGGGCCGGCGGGACGGCTGGACGTACGCGCACCGCCACGGATCGGGCCCGAGCACGCGCAGAAACGTCGCCGGATGCATGGTGCCGGCGCCGACCGGGGCGTCGAACGGCTGCTCGATCAGGCAACCCTCCGACTCCCAGAACGCGGACAGCTCCGCGATGAGCCTCTGCAGCGTCAACATCGAGAAAAGTCTACTCCACGCTTCCCGAAACGACGTGCCCGGCGCGCCGCAGCGCGCGAGCCGCTCTCGCGAGGTGCACCTGTCGCACGAAGAGGTAATCCGTATCGAACGTCGAGATCGCGAGGATCGGGATCCGCGCACGGGCGAGCGGCGCCGCGAGCGAGGCGAGGACGCCGACGACGTCGAACGCGAAAGGGCCGCGCACGGCGAGGCATCGGAACCCGTCTTCGCGGCGGACGCCTTCGGGCACGCGCCCCTCCCGGCACACGACCGAGAGCTCCGATGCCGTGCGGGTGATCGAGTGAAACGGACCGGAGAGGGCCCACCGCGGGAGCGGCGCCCGCGCCGGAAGCCGCACGACAGCGAACCGTCCCGGACGGACCGCGAGCCGCAGAGCGAGAGACTTCAACTCCCGAGCACTTCGGCGAGGACTCGCTGGGACTTCAGCTCGTGCCCGAGGAAGCTCCGGCGCGCCCGCCGCGCGACGGTGATGATCTCGGTGACGCCGCGGGGCGTCGCGGTCGGGTCCAGCGGTCGCGTGAGGATGCCGCGCAGAGTCGCCGCCGCTTCGCCGGAGAGCTTCAGCGCTTCGCCTCGCCGGCACTCGGAGCCGATGAAGCCGGGGCGCGCCTCGTCGAAGACGAGCGGCTCCTCCGGCTCGATGGGGCGACCGCACCCCGCGCACTCCGACGGGGAGGGAAATAGGCCCGAGAGCTTCAGGATCCAGACGTCGAAGTAGGCGGCCACGGCCTTCGCCGGGGCTCCCGCGAAGAGAGCGTCCATGGCATGACGCGCGAGGCGATAGAACGGCTCCGCCGGCTCGGAGTCCGATACGAACGTCTCGAGACTCTCCGCGAGCGCGCAGACGAGGAGCGCGCGCTCGAGGTCCTTTGAAAGGGAGAACGACGACCGAACGGAGTCGACGGAGTCGATCGAGACGAGCTCGCGGCCCTCGCGTTCGAAGAAGACGACGCGCGCTTCGGTCATCGGCTCCAGGGTCCCCGTGAACTCGCTTCGCCCGCCCCGGGCGCGCTTCGCGACCCCACGCCTCTTGCCCGAGTTGCGGGTCAGGAAGGAGACGATGCGGTCGCGCTCCTTCAGGGGATGGGTCCCCAGGATGAAGGCTTCGGCCGACGCGAGACCCATGCGGCGATTATGATGGGCGGACGCATCCGACTCTTGCCGAATAAAAGAAGGAGTTTTGGCACTGTGGCCGAACGTTTGATGCCAGCCGACCTGTCCCGCCGGTCGGTCGTTGCTCTCGGCTGGGTCTCCTTCCTGACCGACGTCGCCGCCGAGATGATCTATCCCCTCCTCCCCTCCTTCCTCACGAAGACGCTCGGCGCGGGGCCGGCCGCCCTCGGGCTGATCGAGGGCGTGGCGGAGACGACCGCGTCGCTGACGAAGGTCGGGTCGGGAATCTGGTCGGACCGCGTCCGGCGGAGGAAGCCTCTCGTCGTCGCCGGCTACCTGATCGCGGCGATCGCGCGGCCCCTCGTCGCGTTCGCGCGGGTGTGGAGCCAGGTGCTCGCGATCCGGTTCACCGACCGCGTGGGCAAGGGCATCCGCACCTCCCCGCGCGACGCGCTCCTCGCGGACCTCGTCCCGCGCGAGAAGCGCGGTCGCGCGTTCGGGCTCCAGCGCGCGATGGACAACGCGGGAGCGCTCATCGGACCCCTCGTCGCGGCGCTCCTCCTGAAGCTCGCGCTTGAAGAGCGCACTGTGTTTCTTCTCGCCGCAATCCCCGGCCTCGCCGCTGTCGTCGTCCTCCTCCTCGCCGTGCCGGACGTACCGCGGCAGACCGAGCCCCGGCCCGTCACCCCAGTGCCTGGGGAGCCGCTCCCCCGCTCCTTCTGGCGCGTGATCGCCGTCTTCGCGCTCTTCACGCTCGGCAACTCGACGGACGCTTTCCTCCTCGTCCGGGCGGAAGAGTCGGGCGTTCCCCTCTGGCAGCTCCCGCTCCTCTGGGCCTTCTTCAACGGCGTGAAGGCGGTGATGGGCGTTCCGGGGGGCGTGATCGCCGACCGCGTCGGGCGGGTGCCCGCGATCGCGGCGGGATGGATCGTTTACGCCGCGGCCTACGCGGGCTTCGCGTTCGTCTCGGGGCCCGCCGCCGTCTGGGGTCTCTTCGCGCTGTACGCCCTCTTCTTCGGTCTGACCGAAGGCTCCGAGCGCGCTTTCGTCGCGGACCTCGTGCCCGAGCGTCTCCGCGGCCGCGCGTACGGGTTCTTTCACGGCGCGATCGGCGTCGCCGCCCTGCCGGCGTCGGTCCTCTTCGGGATGATCTGGAAGAGCTTCGGGGCGCAGGCGGCGTTCCTGACCGGCGCCGGGATCGCGCTGGCGGCTACGGTCGCCCTCTGGGCGGCGACCGGCTTCGTCCGACGGGGTCAGTCCTTCAATGCCCGCTGATACCATTCGGGGCGATGGGTCCGGTCTGGAGGTTGATTCGGGGCGAAAAGGACGTCTGCCACCGCTGCGGGCGCGAGATCGTGGACTTCCCGGCGGTCGGCACGGTTGTCGACTTCCGCTTCCGGCCGGAGCAGAAGTACTGCTGGGACTGCTACAACTACCTCCAGCCCTTCATCGAAGACCTCGGCACCGACTCGCCGTACCAGCCGGTCACGAAACCGGCCATCACTTGAGCGACGCGAAGGCCCGGCTGGCGGCCGCCTTCTCCCGCTCCGACCTCGCGCCGATCGCGGACAAGGTCCTCTCCGGCGAGCGGCTTTCCTTCGAGGACGGGGTCCGCCTCTTCTCGACCCGCGACTTCCTCGGGCTCGGGCGCCTGGCGAACCACGTCCGCGAGGAGCGCCACGGCAACGCCGCGCACTACAACGTGAACCGGTATCTGAACCCGACCAACCTCTGCTGGGTCGACTGCGCGCTCTGCGCGTGGGCGAAGAAGGTCAACGAGCCGGGGGGTTACGAGCTCGCGATCGACGAGTGCGTCGAGGAGGCGGGCCGCGGCTACAGCGAAGCGGTCACCGAGTTCCACATCGTCGGCGGCCTGCATCCGACGTGGCCCTACGAGTACTACACCGGGCTCCTCGCCGCCTTGAAGGAGCGGTATCCCCGCGTCCACTTGAAGGCGTTCACGATGGTCGAGATCGACTGGATCGCGCGCATGGGAAACCGGTCGATCGTCGACACGATCCGCGACCTGCGCGCGGCGGGCATGGACTCCTGCCCCGGGGGCGGCGCCGAGATCTTCGAACGGAAAGTGCGGGACGTCATCTGCCGCAACAAGATTTCGGGCGAGCGGTGGCTCGAGATCGCGCGCGAGTGCCACCGCGAAGGGGTCCGGACGAACGCGACGATCCTCTACGGGCACGTCGAAACGGCCGAGGACCGCGTCGATCACCTCCTGAGGCTGCGGGAGCTGCAGGACGAGACCGGCGGCTTCACGGGTCTCATCCCGCTCGCCTTCCACCCCGAGAACACGCCGCTCGCGCACCTGCCGGCGACGTCCGGCCAGCTCGACCTGCGCGTCATCGCGGCGTCGCGGCTCCTCCTCGACAACTTCCCGCACATCAAGGCTTACTGGATCCAGATCGGTACGCGCCTCGCGCAGGTGGCGCTCTTCTTCGGGGCGGACGACCTCGTGGGGACCGTCGTCGACGAGACGATCACGCACGCCGCGGGCGCGACGACCGCCTCCGGCCTCACGCGCACCGAGTTCGAGCGCATGATCCGGGAATCCGGGCGCGAGCCCTTCGAGCGCGACGCCGACTACCGTCGGGTGGTTCGGGACGCCGCGGGTTTGCCCGCGGCTTCGCCGGCGAGCGAGACCGCCTCCGTCCCGGCCTGAAGACCCTCAAAACCGGGGTCAGGCCTTCACAAGGCTCCCTCCGTGCTCCGGCAAATGTCAGGTGAAGACCTGACCCCAAGCGACGCTAAACGTCCGGCACGCCGTCGCAGTCGTTGTCCACGCCGTCGCGACCGAATTTCCCCTTGGTGTCGTTCGCGCCGGGGTAGACCTTGTTGTTGTTGTCGTTGCAGTCGAGTAGCGGCCCGGGACCCGCGCAGAATCCGTCGACGTCGGCGTCGGTGCATCCGGGAGTCGGAGTCCGCGTCGGAGTTCTCGTCGGAGTCGGCGTGGGGGGCGGCGCCGTCGGGGTCCGAGTCGCGGTCGGAGTCGACGCCGGAGGCGTCGGGGTTCGCGTGGGAGTCGCCGTCGGGACCGGCGTGTGAGTCGCCGTCGGAGGGATCGCGACGCCGAGCGAATCGAGCGCGGCCTTCGCCCGGACGATTCCCCACCCGTAGGAGCTGTCCCACCCCGCGACGCCGCGATCCTCCGCCGTCGTCTCGAGCGCGTTCCGGATCTGTGCGTTCGTCCACGACGGGTTGTGTCCCCAGACGAGCGCCGCGACGCCCGAGACGTGCGGCGTGGCCATCGACGTGCCGCTCCAGGCCTCGTACGTCGAGCCCGCCTGGGTCCGGCTCACGACAGTTGCCAGGGTGCCGAGGCGATTCGCGACGAGGAACTGGCCGGTCGCCTGGGTGACCCCGATCGCCGGGATCGCGCTGGAGCTGCCCGCGCCCAGGGTGCCCGAGAAGCCGCCCGCAACGTTGTTGTAGATGACCGCGGCCACTCCGCCGCTGGCCTGCACGTTCTGCACTTTCAGGAGGAAAGTCCCGCCGCCCCGCTCGCACAACACCACCCTGCCGGACCAGGCGCCCGTGGCGAGGCAGGTCCCCCCGTTGACGAGAGCTGCCGTGACCCCGGTGGTCCGCGCGGCGCCCTCGATCCACGTGCCCGCGTAGGTGACGCCGCTCGTCGTGACCGTGTTGATCTCGTCGATCGGAACCGTCGAGAGAACCGCGACGCCCGGCGCGGCGACGTCGACCTGGGCGTTTTTCTGGGAGAAGCCCGCGACCGTCCTGGTCGAGTCGACGGCGGCGACCGAAAGAACGGAGCTGTACGACGCGGGGTAGTGCGCTGCGGAGGTTCCGCCATTGCCGGCCGCCGCGACCGACAGAACACCGGCGCTCCACGCGCTGTTGAAGGCGGTCTCCTCGTTCACGCTCGGGAAGTCACCGCCCAGACTCATGCTGACGACCTTCGACCCGGCGGTGCGGCACAGGTTCAGGGCGTTGATCAGGTCCGACGAATAGGCCCACGCGCAGTTGGAGCCGTTGAAGACCTTGATGATGTGCAGCGGAACGCTCCCGGACCGCAAAACGCCGACTACCCCGACGGAGTTGGAGAGCGCGGAAATCGTGCCCGCGACGTGCGACCCGTGCCCGCAGGAATCCTCGAACCAGTTCCCGGTGCCGCTGTTGTTGGTGCCGCTCACGTTGGAGTCCTGGAGGTCTTCGTGGTCGAGGTAGTAGCCCGAATCGATCACGCACACCTTGACGCTGCCGACCCCCGCGCCCTCGGGCACCTGGTCGGCCTGCACCATCGGGATTCCGTAAGGCGTCGACTGCGCCAGCGGATACCGGGGCGCGTCGGCCTCGATCAGAATCACGTTCGGGTTGTGCGCTAGACCGCGAATCGCGGGCTCCGGCAGCCACGCGGCGACGACGCCGAGCTCCGGGAACTCGTACACAGGCGAGCCGCCGGCCGCGCGCACCACGCCGCCGTGATGACCTCGCTCGCGGAACGTGACCATGAACCGACCGGGGCCTTCCGAGTCGGTCTCCTGACCGAACATCAGGGCCGGGAACACAAGAGCGAAGCACAGCACGGCCGCCGAAGCGAGACGATTCCTCGACGAGTTGGACATTCCGTTCTCCTGAATTGTGTGGAACCGAAGCATGCCTCCCCCGGTCGAGGAATTCAAGTCGCCTCTTCCCCCTCTCAGGGTTGGGGTGAGGGGCGAACTGGCCGGGTCCAGACGTCGGGCGGCGTCGTGCCCGTGAGCCGGTCGGCCTCTTGCGTGGCATCGTCGAGTGCCCGGGCGATCCGGTCCAGCGCCTCCGCGTCCTTCGTTTCCCTTTCGATCGGAAACGCCTGGCCGTAGAGGACGACGTTTTTCGAGAACGGCATCGGCGTCAGGTAGCGGTCCCACGACGCGAGGAATCGCGGCCTGTCGCTCGAGTAGGTGATCGGAAGGATCCACGCCCCCGTCAGGCGAGCGAGGTGCACGATGCCGGGCTGCACGACTCGGGGAGGACCGGTCGGACCATCGACGGTCAGCGCCGCCGTCGCCCCGGCGCGCACGCGCCGGACCATCTCGCGCAGCGCCTGCGATCCACCGCGCGTGGACGAGCCGCGCACCACCGAATAGCCGTTGCGCTCGAGCCACCGCGCGATGATCTCGCCGTCCTTCGAGCGGGACGCCATGGTGACGATCCCCTCGCGGCGGTGCGCCTGGATCGACAGGAACATCCGCCCGTGCCAGAGGGCGAACAGGATCGGCACGCCGCGGGCCTTGAGCTCGAGATAGCGATCGAAGTGGACTCGCCGGGTCTTGAGCGTTGCCCGGTGGAGCGACAGGGCCGCTCCCGCGACGCGGGAGAGGAGCCGCGCTCCCAACGTCCTACGGGGCCGACGCGTAGCGGGGCGGGCCCGCGGCGAAGTGCGCGCCGACCTTCTCGAAGATCCGGGGGAGGACGTCCGGCACCCCGCGCGCGCCCTTCGTGAAAGCGGCGACGACGAAGTCGGAGCCGTTCGGCAGAGCCGCGCGAGCCACGAGATGCTGAAAATCGTACGCGTCCCCCGACTTCGACCAGAACCGCGCCCCGGCGGGAAGCTTGCCGCCGGCGCGGCGCGCGACCTCGAGCTCCCCGTCGTCGAAAGGCTTTTCGGCAGCGACGTCCCGCGCGAGAAGGCCGAGCATTTCCTGCGTGCCCGCTGGACCCGTCATCTCACGGCGGGCGATCTCCTTGAAGAGGCGCGCGGCGTCGTTCGCGGTGACGCGGTTGCGGTTCTTGCCGCCGTCGCGGAAAACCTGCTCGCGGCCGTAAGCGTCCTCGCAGAACGTCTTCTGGTTCGCGTTCAGGTTTGTGTAGCCGCGCTCGAGGAAAAACCGATTGACGGCGTTGCGCTTCTTCTTCCACTTTTCCCACTGGCGCCGGCTGGAGATCTCCGGTCCCGACGTCGTGTCGGTGATCGCGTCCATGACGAAACCGGTCGCGTCGTTGGAGGACACGACGATCATGTCGCGCACCGCGCGGACCAGCTCGGGAGTGTCGGCGAGCCGGCCGGCCTCCTTCTGCGCTTCGTAGAAGGCGAGGTAGAACGCCTTGATGACCGAGGCCGGGTAATACGGGACGTCCCCCCGGTGGGCTCCGGCGGCGAGCGTCCCCCGCGGTCCCCCGTCGCCGAGATCGATGACAGCGATCGATATGCCCTCCGCTGTCAGGCCGGACGCGGCGAACTCGCCGACGACGTCTGCGGCGATGCGATCGAGCAGGGTGTCGAGCTCCGTCGAGCGCTCGAGCAGTGCTGGAGGACCGGCGGAGCGAACCGGGGCCGGAAGGAGAAGCGAGAGGAAGAGGAGGAGAGCGGCCCGGGTCAGGAGCGGGCTCCGGGCGATTGGGGGATCGGGGGACCGCCAGGTCCCCCGCTGGGAAGCACGGAAATTACCGCGCCGAGCGTCGCGCGCTCCCGCCGCCGGCGCCGGAAGATGAGGAACGCAACGGTCCCCACCGCGACCCACGGGGTCGCGATCATGAGCAGTATCGAGAAGAAGAACCCGCGGCCGAGCGACGCGCTCCCGCCGGGCGTTTCCGCGTCGGACGTCGCGTCCTTGCACAACGGACAGGCGGAGAGCGCGACGGGCAGAAGGAGTGCCGCGACGACGAGGAGAACCGCGACGCGCGAGAGGTTCGTCATCGGGCCGATGCTAACGAATCGGCCCGTGCGGGTAAAGGTGGTAGAGCATCACGTACACGACGACACCGGTCAATGAGACGTAGAGCCAGATCGGAAACGTCCACTTCGCGATCCGCCGGTGCGGGTCGTCCCGGCGCTTCAGGCCGAGGTAGAGGGTGCGGAGCACGAGCGGAAGGACCGCCGCCGCGAGGATCGTGTGGGAGAGCAGCACGGTGAAGTAGACGGTGCGCGCCGCGCCGGTGCCGAGGAAGCGGACCGAGCCGACCCGCGCGTGGTAGGCGAGATAGGACGCGAGAAACGCGGCGGAGGTCGACGCCGCGGCGAGCATCCAACGGCGGTGGCGGACGACGTCCAGCCGGCGGATGGCGCGATACGCGACGACGAGGAGGATGGCGCAGGTCGCATTCAGCGCCGCGTTGATCGTCGGATGGAGGAGAGGGTTCATCGTGCCGGCTACCGGCTACCGGCTACCGGCTACCGGCTATGAACAGATAAATGATCGTGAACAGGATGATCCAGACGAGATCGACGAAGTGCCAGTAGAGGCCGATGGTCTCGACGCCCTGGTGGTGCTCCGTCGTGTACTTTCCGAGAAGCGCCTTGCCCGTCACGAAGGCCATGCAAACGACGCCGCAGAACACGTGAAATCCGTGAAACCCGGTCGTCGTGTAGAAAACCGACCCGAACAGCGACACGTGCGGGTTGAAGCCGTTGTGAAGAAGGTGGCGGTACTCGTAGAACTGGACTCCCAGGAAGATCGCGCCGAAGAGAAGCGTCATCGAGAGGAAGAGCTTCAGCTTCCGCTGGTCTCCCTCGCGCACCGACTGGAGCGCCTTGACCATCGTCACGGACGAGCAGATCAGGATGAACGTGTTGACCGCGGTGAGCCAGATGTTGAGGGTCTCACCGGGCGCCGGCCAGGTAGGGCTCGCGAAACGCAGGACGATGTACGCGCCGATCAAGCCGGTGAAGAACATGACCTCCGAGCACAGGAAGACCCACATCCCCATCTTGTCGTGGGGGATCCCGGTCGCCGAGGGCGGCTCGACGGCGTGAGCGTGCGCGGTCGCGTGGTCGGTCATCGTCTCCTCAAGGCCTGGGCAGGACGTGCTCGCCGATCCCGACGGAGACCAGGATGGCTCCGAGGATCAGGGTCGAGGCCACGATGATGCCGAGGCTCTTCCGTTCGAACTTCAGGTGCATGAAGTAGAGGGCCACGAGGAGCGCCTTGAAACCCGCGAGAGCGACGAGCCCGATGATCAGCACGCTCCGGGGCACCGGGAGAAAGGAGTACCCGACCTCGAGAACGGTCACGGCGAGGAGGATCCAGAAGATTCCCATGTAGTTCGGGTGCTTGTGTTCCGTCATCGTTCTCTCCCCCGTCAGGCTCCCGCCCGCGAGATGATGAAAAGGATCGAGCCGAAGAACAGGACCGCCGCGACGAGCACGATGATGAGCAGCACGCGACGGTTCGCCTCCGGACGCGTAACGGCGGTCATCGGTCGAGCACCATGAGCCCGAGAACGGCTGGCAGGTAGAGCACGGACACGAGGAAGAGCCACCGCGCGGATCTTGTCGAGCGGCGGACCGCAAAGGCGACCGCGCACCCGACGAAGAGGATTCCCAGGCCGACGGCGCTCCACAGGTAGATCGGGCCCGCCCCGGCGAAGGCCCCCGCGAGGAGGGTGACGGGCACGAGCGCCGACGCGTAAGCAACGGACTGGCGGGCCGTCGAATCGCCCCCGGGGTCCATGACCGGGAGCATCGGGAACCCGCCCCGCGCGTAGTCGTCGCGGTAGATCCACGCGATCGCGAGGAAGTGCGGAAGCTGCCAGAGAAACAGGACCGCGAAGAGAGCCCACGCGACGCGCCCGAGCGAACCGGTCGCCGCGGCCCATCCCATGATCGGCGGGATCGCTCCGGGGACCGCGCCGACGAGCGTGCAGAGCGGCGTGACGCGCTTCAACGGGGTGTACGCCAGCACGTAGCTCGCGAGCGACGCCGCCGCGAGAAGCGCCGTCAGGGAGTTGACCGCGGAAGCGAGCAGGACGAGACCGACGAGGGAGATCGCGACGCCGAACGCGAAGGCGTCGGAAGGCACGAGCCGCCCGGCGGGAAGCGGTCTCGAGCGCGTGCGCGACATCCGCGCGTCGGCGTCCCGCTCCGCCCACTGATTGAGCGCGGAGGCGCCACCGGAAACGAGCGCCGTGCCGACGAGCAGGGCGACGAACACGCCCGGCTGGAAATTCGTCCCGACCCCGAGCGCGTATCCCACGGCCGTCGTGACGAGCACCAGAAACGTGATCCGGGGCTTCGTCAGCAGGACGAAGTCGGAGGCGCGCGCCGGAGCCGACGCGAGAGCGGCTACTTCCACGCGAGAACCCCGATCTCGGACGCCTCGAGACCCGCCCGGCTTCGACCGTCGAGCGAGCGCCGGGGAACGGCCCGGAGCCCGATCGACAGGGCGATCGCGGTTCCGAGGAGAAGAGCGCCGGTCGCCACGTGAGCCGTCGTGATCGCCACCGATTTCCCGGAAAGCACGGTGGCCGCGCCGAGCGCGATCTGCACGACGACGAGCAGCCCGAGGAAGAAGCCGCTGCGCTTCAACCCGGAGCGAGCGGCGGAGGCGGCTGCGGCAAAGACGAGGACCGCGACGACGAGCGCCCACGCGCGGTGGGCGAATGCGATCACGACGGGGAACGAGTCGAGGGGCGGAACGACCCGGCCGAGCGAAAGCGGAAAGTCGGGGATCGCGAGTCCCGCCTTCGTGTGGCGCATGACCGCGCCGACGACGAGCTGGACGAACACGGCGCCCGCCGAAACCGCGGCGAGCCTCGCCGCGCCGTCGAGCCGCCCGGAAGCCGGTTGCCAGTGCGGCGACGTGACGACGGCGATCACGACGACGAGACCGAGGAACGCCTGCGCGAGGCAGGCGTGGGCCACGGAAACGGGGGTCGGGAGGAGGAAGAGAACGGTCAGACCGCCGAGGACGCCCTGCGCGACGACGGCCGCGACGGCGAGAACCCCGAGCCGGCGGACCCAGCGGCGACTTTCCGACCTCGCGAGCCAGATTGCGAGGATCACCGTCAGGATTCCCACGGTTGTCGCCACCATCCGGTGGCCGTGCTCGTAGAACACGCCGCCGACCATCGGAGGCATGAGCTTCCCGTACGAGAGCGGCCAGTCGGGAACCGACAGTCCGGATTCCGTCGAGGTGACGAGGCCCCCCGCGACGATCAAGGCAAGCGTCGAGACCGCCGTCAGGACCGCGAAGCGATGGAGCGCGCGGCTCCGTTTCGCGTTCCCGATGGGCGGCTCAACCGCCGCTTCAGCCATGAGCGCTCACGGGCCGGCCCGAGGGCGGTTCGTTCTGCGGCCAGTAGTCGTCGGTTCTCTCGGGAGCGCTGAACTCGTAAGGGCCGCGGTGAACGATCGGGATGTCGTGGAAGTTCTCGTGCGGCGGCGGCGAGGACGTCTGCCACTCGAGGGTGTTCGCGAGCCAGGGGTTCGGTCCCGCCTTCTGCCCGCGGCGCATGGAAAGGAAGAAGTTCAGCACGAGGATGACCTGCGCGGCGCCGAGCACGAAGAGCGAGATCGTCATGAACTGGTTCATGGGCTGAAGGCCCTTCAGGTGCGCGTAGTCGGTGTAGTCGTAGATCCGTCGCTGCATCCCGCGCATCCCGAGAAAGTGCATCGGGAAGAAGACGCAGTTGTAGGCGATGAACGTGAGGAAGAAGTGAATCTTTCCCCACTTCTCGCTCATCATCCGGCCGAACATCTTCGGGAACCAGAAGTACAGGCCGGCGAACGCGCCGAAGAGCGATCCCCCGAAGAGCACGTAGTGGATGTGGCCGACGATGAAGTACGTGTCGTGGATGAAGATGTCGACCGGAGTCGAGGCCATGAAGATCCCGGAGAGACCGCCGATGACGAACATCGAGACGAAGGCGAGCGCGTTCAGCATCGGCGTCGTGAACCGGATGGAGCCTCCCCACAGCGTCCCGAGCCAGTTGAACGTCTTTATGGCGGAGGGAACCGCGATCACCATGGTCGAGATCATGAAAGTCGTCCCGAGGATCGGGTTCATGCCGCTCATGAACATGTGGTGGCCCCAAACGATCCAGCCGAGGCCGGCGATGCCGAGCATCGAGTAGGCCATCGCGCGATATCCGAAGATCGGTTTGCGCGCGAACACGGGAAGGATCTCCGAGGTGATCCCCATGGCCGGCAGGATCATGATGTAGACCTCGGGGTGCCCGAAGAACCAGAACAGGTGCTGCCAGAGGAGCGCCTGGCCGCCGCCCGCGTTCGTCAGCGGCTGGCCGGAGATCACGAGCCCGGCGGGAAGGAAAAACGTCGTCCCGAGCACGCGGTCGAAGAGCAGCATGATCATCGCGCCCGAGAGGACCGGGAGGGCGAGCAACAGGAGCACCGCCGTCACGAAGAGCGCCCACACCGTGAGCGGAAGCCGGAAGAACGTCAGCCCCGGCGCCCGGAGGTTGATGACTGTCGTAATGAAGTTCACCGCGGTCAGGAGCGAGGACAACCCGAGCAGGAGCAGCGCGATGAGCCAGAGAGTCTGGCCCTTCGGCGCGATCGCGGAGAGCGGCGCGTAGGAAGTCCACCCTCCGCCGGCGGCGCCTCCGGTCACGAAGAACGACCAGATGATCACGACAGCGGCCGGCACCGCCGTCCAGAACGAGAGCATGTTCAGCGTCGGAAAGGCCATGTCGCGGGCGCCGATCTGCAGCGGCACGACGTAGTTGCCGAACGCGCCGATCAGGAGCGGCATGACCGCGAAAAAGATCATGATCGTCGCGTGCATCGTGAACATCGAGTTGTAGAACTCCGGGAGCATCACGCCTCCCGGCATCCCCTCGGGCATGAGCTTGCCCATGAAGCCGATCGGCTTCCCCGGCCACGCGAGCTGCCAGCGAACGAGCGTCGCGAGCAGGCCGCCGATGACGAGCATGAAAAGGGCGTAGAAAAGGTACTGCTTCCCGATCACCTTGTGATCGAGCGAGAACACGTACTTGCGCCAGAACGAAGTCGGTTCCGGGTGAACTCCCGGAGGGAGCTCGCGCGGGAGAGCCATCGTGCTCATGAGCTCTGGTCTGCCTCCTTCGCGGCCTCCGCCGCCTGATCCGCGAGCCACTTGTCGAAGGCCTCGGGGGTGTCCACGGTGATAAAGCCCTTCATGCGGTAGTGCCCGAGCCCGCACAGCTCCGCGCACGTGATCTCCCAGTTACCCACTCTCGTCGCCTCGAACCAGATCCGGGTCGTCATCCCCGGCACGGCATCCTGCTTGACCCGGAACTCGGGAAGGAAGAAGGAGTGGATGACGTCCTTCGATTTCAGCAGCACGACCACGGGCCGCCCGACCGGAATATGCATCTGGTTCAGGGACTGGACATCGTCGGGGGTGTTCAGCTTCCCGTCGGCGCCGGGGTATCGCAGGTTCCAGGCGAACTGCTCCGCCACGATCTCGACGTTCATCGCCCCCTGCGGCATGGACTGCTTGATCTCCGCCCAGGAACGGCGCGACATGAGAGCGAGCACGACGCAGATCACCGCGGGCACGATCGTCCAGATCACCTCGAGCCGGTTGGAGCCGTGCGTGTACCGCGCGGCCCGGCCCTCACGGCGCCGGTAACGGAAGAGAAACAGGATGAGAACCGCCTCGACGACGATGAAGATCACGCCGGTGATCCAGAGGATCAGGTAGAAGAGACCGTCGATCTGGCCGCCGTAGGTCGATACGTTCTCCGGCAGCTTGAGCCAGAACGGCAGCGCGCTGGCGAGAGACGGCAAGGCCAGCGCGACGAGCGCGAAGAGAGCGACCCGGAGGCTCCGGCACCGCGCTGAGGCTCGCGGAGCGAATCGCTTCTGCCTCTCCGGCACGGAGCGGGTCAGCCTTTGAAGCTGAAGTCGACCGTCTTGGACTCCGATCCCGTGATGGACACGTTCTGCGTCTGCGCCCCGTACTTCTCGTGCCACGCCTCGATCACGTAGTTGCCGGCGGGCAGGTTCTTGAGCTCGAAAGTCCCCTGGTCGTTCGTGACGGCGAAGAAGGGGTGGTTCAGGACCCCCGCGTAAGCACCCATCCACTTGTGGACGTCGCACTTGAAGTGGACGCCGACTTCCGGCACGTCGAACTTCTTCACCGTTTCCATGCCCTTGAACGGCTGGCCGATGTTGAACTCCGGGTTCTTCTTGGGAAGGGCGTGGATGTTGTGAAGGGTCGCGTCGCTGTTCAGGATCTTCAGCGGCTGTCCGGCCTGGATCCCGAACACGTGCGGGTGATACTGGCATCCGCGCTGGTCGATCGTGACGGGAGTCGTGGGCGCGGGGAAGGTGCCGGTAGCCCCCTCCTTGACGTAGACGAAGACCCACTGGAGGGTGTTGTTCGCGTTGACGACGACCTCCTCCGAGTACGCGGGCGCCGTATGCGCCGCCTTGCAGAACGCATCGGCGTCCATCTTCAGTTTTTCCATGGACGGGGCGGTCCCCTCGAAGGCGACCTTGCCGGTGACCGTGGCCGCGCCGGCGGCAGCGGCGGCGGGAGCCGCGGCCGGGGCGCCCGCGGGGGCGGCGGCCGTCGTGGTCGTTTCTTCTTCCTCGTCGAGCAGTGCGTCCTCGTCCTTGCCGCCTCCGCAGCCGAGGAACGAGACCGGGATCAGGAGAGCCAGGAGCAGGAGGAGAGCGCGCTTCGACATTGATACTCCTTAGAGAAGTTTCGCGTCACCGTCGCCAGTCGGGTCGGGCCCGCTGTGCCACGCGAAGCGTGCACACCGGGGAGTTCGGTTACCCGTGCCGAAGACCGGGCGGATCATAGGAGAGCGCGGACCGCATTTCAAGCCGCGCCCGACGGCTCTGGTATCGTGCCCGGGAGTGGCCTCCGCGCGGATCCAAGCGATCGGACTCTCGAAGTCCTTCGCGGGCACGCCGCTCTTCGCGGACCTCTCCTTCTCCCTCGGCGCCGGGGTCCTCGCGGTCACGGGGCCGAACGGCAGCGGCAAGTCGACGCTGCTCAAGATCGTAGCCGGGCTCCTGCGGCCGACGGCCGGCACGGTTCGAATCGAGTCGGAGGGCCGCGCGATCACCGCCGACGAGACCCGGACGGCGGTCGGCTGGTCCGGCCCGGACCTCGCCTTCTACCCGGAGCTCGACGCGGTCGAAAACCTCTCGTTCTTCCGGAGGGCCTCCGGTTTCCCCGCCGGGGACGTCCTCTCGAGACTGGACGCGGTCGGCCTCGGGGAGGCGCGCCAGGCCGTGGAGCATTTCTCCACCGGGATGAAACAGCGGCTGCGGATCGCGTTTGCGGGCCTGCTCGACCCCGCGGTCCTGATACTGGACGAGCCCATGTCCGGCCTGGACTCGGGCGGGCGCGCCGCCGTCGAGCAGGTCGTCGCCTTCGCGCGGACGCGCGGTCCCGTGCTCCTCGCCGCGACCGACGTCGGCGAATTACCGGAAGCCGACCAGGTGGTGCAGCTCGGGAGACGGGCGTGACCGGCGGGACGAGGCCGGAGCTCGGATTCTTCGCCCGCGCCTGGGCCGTCTGCGCGAAAGACGCGGCCCAGGAGCTCAAGCGGCGGGTCGCGGCCGCCTCCGTCTTCTTCTTCGCCGCGACGGCGCTCGCGCTCGTTTCCTTCGCGATCGGGCCCTTCGGGCTGCCTCCCGAGGTCCGCGGCCGGGTGGACTCTTCCCTCCTGTGGATCATCCTCTTCTTCTCCGCAGCGACCGGCCTGCCGCGCGCGTTCGTGCGCGAGGAAGAGACCGGCACCGGCCTCGCGCTCCGCAAGCTCGTGCCGGGCGTCGTCGTCGTCGCGGGCAAAGCCCTCTTCAACTTCGCTCTTTTCCTCGCGATCGCGGCGGTCTGCGTGCCCGTCTTTGCGCTTCTGCTCGAGTGGCGGATCGGCTCCCCCGCCGCCCTCGCGCTGGTTCTCTTTCTCGGGGGCTGGGGGCTCGCCGTCGTTTCGACGTTCCTCTCGGCGCTCGTCGCCCGCGGGGGGCAGAGGAACGTTCTCTTCGTCGTCGTCTCGTTTCCCCTGCTCGTCCCCCTGCTCCTCCCGGCGATCGCGGCCACCATCGAGGCTTCGCAGGGGACTTTCGCCTCGACGTCCCTGCGCGTGCTCGTCGCCTACGACGGCGCCGCCACGTCCGCGGCCTGGCTGCTCGCGTCCGCGGCGTGGGAGGATTGAGGCTCGCACCGAGAACCGGGTTCGCATGAAGCTGCTCAAGCTCTCCCTTCTCCCCTACATGGCCGCGGTCATCGCGGGCGCCTTTCTTTGGGTGGAGCCCGCCGAGGGGTTCATCGGGGAGTCGTCGAGGATCGTCTTTTTCCACGTCCCGTGCGCCTGGACGGCAGCGCTCGCTTTCCTCGTCGCGGCGGCGTACTCGCTCGTCTACCTCGTGCGGCGGGACGACCGGTCCGACGCGATCGCCCACGCCGCGGTCCGCCTGGGGCTCCTCTTCGCGTTCCTCACCCTCGTGACGGGGTCGATCTTCGCGAAGATCATGTGGGGCGCCTACTGGAACTGGGATCCGCGCCAGTCTTCCTACCTGCTCCTCATCTTTCTCTACGCCGCGTACCTCTTTCTGCGGGCCGCCATCGACGACCCGGAGCGGGCGGCCCGGATCGGCGCCGCCTACGCGCTCTTCGCGGCCGTCCTCATGCCGTTTCTCGTCTTCGTCGTTCCCCGCGTGACCGAGTCGCTCCACCCGCAGACCGTCATCAACCGGGAGGGGCGGATCCTCATGGACACGCCGACGAAGACCGTCTTCTTCGCGGGACTCCTCGGATTCACGGCGATCTTTCTCTGGCTTCTCGAGCTCGAAACGCGGCTCGCTGCGATGCGGCGCGGGCCGGCCGGGTCGGGCGAAACGCCCCGGAATCGCGGGGCGGGATGATCCGTTGGAATCACGGGAAGGGCCGAACTCCTTGATTTCCTGGTGTCCTGGGAGATGATCGTCTCGTGAACAGCCTCGTCTACCTGGCCGCTGTCAACATCGTCATCTGGTCGGGCCTGTTCGTTTACCTGTGGAGGCTCGACCGCCGGATCGGCGAGCGGGAGAGGAACCGATGAGGAAGGGCTACTGGATCGCCGCGGGACTGGCCGCCGCGTTTGCCGTTCTCGGCATCACGGCGTTCACGAAGACCCTCACGCCCTACCTCACTTTCGACGAAGCGCGGAAGGCGCGCGGCGCCGTTCAGGTCATGGGAGGGCTCGACAAGGCGAGCGACCGCTACGACCGCGACAGCCAGCGCCTCTACTTCGACCTCGTGGACGACAGCGGCCGGCGGATGCCCGTCGTGTACGGCGGCGTGCGACCGGCGAACTTCGGCGACGCGATCTCGATCGTCGCGATCGGGCAGTACCGCGACGGCCGGATCGAGGCGGAGAAGCTGCTCGTGAAGTGCCCCTCGAAGTACCAGGGGGCCGAGGTCGAGCGCGCGTACCCGGGCAAGCCCTCGACCGGAACCTAGCGCAGCATGTATTTCTGGCCGGGGGTCGTCGCCATCTGGTCGGCCCTCTTTTTCGGGCTCGCCTCTCTCGTGACTTACGTCCGCGTGGACCGCGGGCGCACCGACCTGCTCGGGACGGCGCGAAGCGCGTACGCGGCGTTCACGACTTCGATCGTCGCCGCGAGCGGGGTGCTGCTGGCCCTTCTCCTCCAGCACCGCTTCGACGTCTCGTACGTCAACTCGTACTCGAGCCTCGACCTCCCCTTCCACTTCCTCCTCTCGACGTTCTGGGCGGGACAGGAGGGGTCCTTCCTCCTGTGGATCTTCTGGGGCTCGATCATCGGCCTCTTCGTCTGGCGCAGCGCGAAGGAGCAGGAAGCCCCGGTCATGGTCGTCTACCTCGCGACCTTTCTCGGCATCGTCGCGATCCTCTGCAAGCAGAGCCCCTTCAAACTCCTTCCGCCGCCGGCGCCAACGGACGGCGTCGGACTGAATCCCCTCCTGCAGGACGCGTGGATGGTCATCCATCCCCCCGTGATGTTCATCGGCTTCGCGTCGCTCTCGGTTCCGTTCGCGTTCGCGATCGCCGCGCTCTGGAAGAAGCGGTGGGACGGCTGGGTGACCCGCGCGATCCCCTGGGCGCTCGTCTCGTTCGTGACGCTCGGGACGGCGATTCTCATGGGCGGCTACTGGGCTTACAAGACGCTCGGCTGGGGCGGGTACTGGGGCTGGGACCCGGTCGAGAACACGAGCCTCGTTCCCTGGCTCTTCACCGTGGCTCTCGTGCACGGGATGTTCCTCCAGAGGGTGCGCCGCCGGCACCGGAAGGTGAACCTCATCCTCGCCTGCGCGTCTTTCGCGACCATCCTCTACGGCACGTTCCTCACGCGATCCGGCGTCCTCGCGGACTTCTCCGTCCACTCGTTCATCGACCTCGGGATCACGGGCTGGCTCGTCGCCATCCTCGGATTCTTCGTGCTCCTCTCCGTCGCGCTCATCGCGGTGCGCTGGAAAAAGATTCCGGTTCTCGAGGAGGAGGAAACGGGAGTCCTGACCCGAAGCGTCCTCTTCATCCTCGGGATCGCCGCCTTCTGCGCGCTCGCGTGCGTGATCCTCCTCGGAACCTCGGCTCCCCTCCTCACCCGGCTCTCGGGCACTCCCTCGCAGGTCGAGATCTCGTTCTACGGAAAGACCGCGGCGCCGGCGGCTTTCCTGCTGCTCGCGCTCTCGGGCCTGGTGCCGTTCGTCTCCTGGAAAGCGTGCCCCTTCTCCGAGCTCCTGCGAAACGCGCGGCGTTCGCTCGCGGTGGGCGTCGCGGTCGTCGTTCTCGCGCTCGCCCTCGGCGCCCGGGAGCCGGCGAGCCTCGTCATGCTCTTCGCGGCCGGTTTCGCCGCCGACATGAACCTGCAGGCCGTCCTGCGGAAGGCGCGAAACGGGAAGCTCGGGGGGGCGGGCGGCTACCTCGCGCACGTCGGAGTCGGGATCATGATGGCGGGGATCGTCGTCTCCGGCGTCTACGCGAGCACCCGGCGCGTGACCCTGCCCCGCAACGAGCCGGTGAAGGTCGGCGACAAGACGCTCACTTTTCTCCGGGTCGTTCCGGGCACCGCAACGCGCAAGCAGGCGATGGAGGTGCGAGTCCAGACGGCCGCCGGGAAGGTCGGCTACGCGTACCCGAAGATGTACGTGAACTCGAAGACCGGACAGCTCATGGCGAACCCGGCCATCCGGCGTTCCGCCGTGCTCGACGATTACCTCGCCCCGCAGGAGTACGACCCCGGGCAGCCGGAGCGCGTCGGCCGCGACGTCCAGCTTTCGAAGGGCACGACGACGAGCATCGAGGGAACCGGCTTCACGTTCCGCGACTTCAACGCCGACCGGTCCGCGATGATGCAGGGAGGCAACGAGATTCTCGTCCTGACCGAGGTCACGATCACGCCTCCCGACGGATCGAAACACGACGCCACTCTCCGCTACGTCCACTTCATGGACGGACGGGAGCCGAACTCCGAAGAGATCGCGGTTCCCGGCGTCGCGGGGGCGTTCATGAGAGTCATCGGAGTCTCCCCGTCCGACGGAACGGTGGCGCTCCGCCTCCGCGGAATGTCGAAGGACCCGGCCTCGGAACACCAGGCCGCGACGCGGGAGTCGCTCTCGATCGAAGTCACTCGCAAGCCCCTCATCAATCTCGTGTGGGGCGGCTTCTACGTGATGATGGCCGGCGGTCTGCTCGCGCTTTTCAAACGCTCGCGAGAGGCCGCGCGCGCGACCGTGCGGGCGGATGCGGACGCCCCCGCCGCACCGCCCCAATCGGCCGACGCGTCCGCCCTTCCCGTGCCGGCGCGCACGACCCTTCCGACCGAAGCCTGACCCGCGGCGCGGGCCGCGCCGGCGCACTCCCTCTCGCTCAACCATTCCAACCCCTTCGAGGGCCGGCACATACGTGTCGGAATGGTTTATGCAAAAGAGAGATGCGGACATGAGGTATCGCGTTTCCCATTCAAGGGGGTTATCGATGAAAACCAGAACGATCGTTGTCGCCGCACTCGCAGTTGCGGTCCTCGCGTTCCCCGCAGGAGCGCAGGACTCCTTCAAGGTGTCGCTTCTGAACGGGACGCAGATCTTGTCCGCGACGGCGCCGGTGCCGAGCGGAACGATGCTCCTCGTGAAGAACCTTTCAGACGGCTCGCTCACAGCGGTGCCTGCGGAGCTCGTTTCGAGCGTGTCGAAAGCGTCCGGAAAGACAATCAACAACGCCGCCGGCTCGCTCGCCTCCGCGAAAATGAGCCGTACTCTGGCGCGCTCCGGAGCCGCCGCGACCCTGACGGGAAGCAAGACGGTGACGCTCACCGGAGCACTCGCCACGTCGAAAGCCGAGGCGAACCTCACGCAGTCGCTCGGCGCCGCCCGGGCCGCAGCGGGCATCGGCAACGCCACGACGATCTTTCTCGGGCCGACGGGCGGTAGCGCGGGCACGTCCGTCGCGACGGGTGGAACCGCGAGCACGGCACTCGCACCGCTCTCCACCTCTTCCGTCCAGAGCCAGATCTTCGTCGGCGATCTGCCGAGGTTGACTCCGCGCGACGGTTTGACGGCCGGGATGTTGACCCCCACCCTCGACCAGGTCGTGATCGGGCCGAACGGCTTCCCCGTTCCCGCGACCGCAACGACGCTCGCGGTCCCGATCGGGCCGAACGGTTTTCCGGACTTCACCGCGGGCACCGCAGCAGCGCCAGCCGCCACGCCGGTCATCGGGCTGAACGGCTTCCCCGTGACCGCAGCCGGCACCCCGGTCATCGGGCTGAACGGCTTCCCCCTGACCGCGGCCGGCACGGTCCCCACGACTTCCCTGACCCCGGCTACCGCCGCCAACGGGACCGGCAACCCGGTCACGCTCAGTCGGGGCGCCGCCGCGGGCACCGGAGCGATCAACGTCCCCGCGACGGCGACCTCAGGATCCGGGGTAGCGACTTCGGGAGCCGCCGCGGCGCCGTCCTCTCGCTAAGCAAGTGAAAAGCAACATCGTTCGTTCAGTGGCCGTCGCGCTCGCAATCGCGGGCGCGACAGCCACAACTCTCGAGGGCGCCTCCTCTCGGGTCGCGCTCTCGGGGGGACGGCTGGCGTCGGAGCCCGTGTCCGTGCTCGCGCTCTCGTCGCCGGCGCCGATCCGTCCCCTCCAGCCGGGTGAAATGCTCGTGCTGGGCCCGACGGCGGGCCCGGTCTCTTCTCCCGCGGTTCCCGCACCGGCGCTCGCTCCGGCCCCAACGAACGGATCCGTTGCTCCCCCAGTCGACACGGTCACCGTCACGGCGCCGGCTTCGGCGCCCGCTGGCGCCCCCTTGCCGGCCCGCACGTGGGAGGGCTACCGCACCGGGAACGTCGTCCGGATCGATCTCCGCTAGGCCTTTCCGAACTCGAGCTCGAGGCCGTCCCTCGCCGCGAAGACTTCACAACCCGGAGCGCGGTCCGCAGCCAGGGCCGACAGAGCCGCGGCGAGATCTTCGTCGCCCATCCCGATTGGCTCCGTACCGAAGTGGGAGAAGACGGCGCGCGGCACGCCCGCCTTCGCCAGCCAGCCGAGCTGCGCACGGACCGTCGTGTGTCCGACGAGCACTCCCCCCGGCTGCCGGCGCACGAGCGAGGTCGTCAGCGACGATCCATCGCCGACGTAAAGCCACGCGTCCGCGAGCGCCTCGGCCGGCGCGTGAAAGGCGACGATGTCGCCGGAGTAGACGACGACGCGTCCGGAGACCTCGATCCGCGCGCCGATTCCGGGACACCGGATGGAGTGAATGACCGGGAAAGCGGTCAGGCGGAACGGACCGACCCGCACCCGCTGAGCGGGATCGAGCACGATTCGTTCGGCCAGCGGCATCTCCGCCAGGAGCTCGTGGGTGACGGCGGAGGCGAATACGGGCGCATCGGCGCCCTCGCGGAGGCCCCACGCATGGTCGGGGTGAGCGTGCGAAACGAAGATCGCATCCGGCCGGATTCCGCCCAGGAGTCCCTTGCGGTTCTCGCCGAAGTCGCAGAGCAGACGAAAGCCGTCCGCCTCGATCGTGAACGCGGAGTGTCCCGAGTGGGAAGGCGACGACTCCTCGACGTAACCCTTCGTTCCGTGGAAGTGCAGTCGCACCGCCGCAGTCTAGAACGCCGTTGCCTTGTCATCCCGAGCCCTTCGCCCCCGGCTGTCATCCTGAGCCCTTCGCCCTTGGCTGTCATCCTGAGCGAAGCGACGGATCCCCTGCGCTTCGACCGACGCCCTCCGCTCAGGGCAGGCTCCGCGAAGAATCCCCTGCGCTTCGACCGACGTCTTCCGCTCCGGACAGGCTCCGCGAGGGATCTGTGTCTTGACTCCACTGTGTCGGCTCCGGGAAAGGGGACCAGATTCCTCGTCGCTTCGCTCCTCGGAATGACATAAGGGACAGAGCCTAGAATCGCCCGATGCTCCTCGGCCGACTTCGAATCGACGTCGTTCGCGGCCCGGAGTTTCGCCTCGACGGCGGCGCGATGTTCGGGGTCGTGCCGAAAGTGCTCTGGGAGCGGAAGCTCGCCGCGGACGACCGGAACCGCGTGCGCCTCGCGACCAACTGCCTTCTCGTGCGGGGCGGCGGTTTCGTGGCGCTCGTCGAGTCAGGCCTCGGGGACCGATGGGATGCGAAGGCGCGGGACCTCTACGCGATCGACGACCGGACGACGCTCGTGAAGAGCCTCGAGAGGCTCGGCGTCCGGCCCGAGGAGGTCGACGCGCTCGTGCTCTCCCACCTCCACTTCGACCATGCCGGCGGGGCGACGCGTCTCGAGGGCGGCCGCGCGGTTCCCTCTTTCCCGAACGCCACCCTCTACGTGCAGGAGGTCGAGCTCGCGCACGCGCGGTCTCCCCACGAGCGTGATCGTGCGTCGTACCGGCCCGACGACTGGGAGCCGTGGGCGCAGGAGGGGCGGCTCCAGGCCGTCTCCGGCGAGGAAGAGGTGCGTCCCGGCGTGACCGTCGTTCCGGTACGCGGCCACAACGAGGGGATGCAGGCGATCCGGGTCGAGTCGGAGGGCGAGATCGCGTTCTACTTCGCCGACGCGCTTCCGACTTCCGCCCACGTGCCGGTCCCCTGGATCATGGGCTACGACCTCTATCCGGTGGACCTGATCGAGAACAAGAAGCGGCTCCTCGCAAGCGCGGTCCGCGAGGGGTGGCTGTGCGTCTTCGAGCACGACCCGGACGTACCGTGGGGACGGATCGTGGAGAGCGCGGACGGGAAACGCCGCGTCGAGCCGGTTCCCGAGAACTAGAGTTGCGGCTTGTGGGACTGAGGAGGAAAAGGCCCATGTCGACCTTCGTGGCCAGGATCGGAAGCTTGCGCGTCCTCTCTCTCGCTCTGGTCGCGGTGGCGCTGACGACGGGAACCGCCTGTCGCGCGCGCGAAACACCGAAGGCTCAAGCGCCCGAGGCAACGGCCGCGCCCCCCGACCTGTCGGCGCCGATCGTCGTCTCCAACGCCGGCTTCGCGACTCCCGAGTCCGTCCTCTACGACGAAGAAGCGGACGTCTACCTCGTCAGCAACATCAACGGTGGCGAGGTCGCCGCCGACGCGAACGGGTTCATCTCCCGGGTCGACCCGGCCGGACGGGTGCTCGAGCTCAAGTGGATCGACGGCGCGACGCCGGAACAGGCGCTCGACGCGCCGAAGGGGATGGCCTTCGCGAATGGCGTGCTCTACGTGGCGGACATCAACGCGGTGAGGATGTTCGACCGGACGAGCGGGAAAGCGACCGGAAAGATCACGATCTCCGGAGCGACCTTCCTGAACGACGTGGCCGCGGCGCCGGACGGCACGATCTACGTCAGCGACAGCGGACTGAAGCAAGGCAAATCGGACCTCGAGCCCTCGGGCTCCGACGCGATCTACCGCATCGACAAGGGCGAAAAGAAAGCGGTCCGGCTGATCCGGGGCAGGGACCTCGGCAATCCCAACGGTCTTCTCGCGGACGACGAGGGAGTCTGGGTGGTCACCTTCGGGAGCGGCGAGATCTTTCGCTTGGGCCGCAACGGTCGAAAGGAAGCGGGCGAGGACCTCCCGGCGGGGCAGCTCGACGGCGTCGTGCAGATCGCCGACGGCTCGCTGCTCGTCTCGAGCTGGGAAGGGAGCTCGATTCTCCGCGGGTTCCCGGGGGCCGGCTTTCTCCCGAACATCAGCGGGGTTGCCTCCCCGGCGGACCTCGGCTACGACTCGAAGAGGAAGCGGGTCCTCATCCCGCTCTTCATGGGAAACGCGCTCGAGTTCCGCTCGCTGGGGCCGGCGGCGCCGGCCGAGACTCCCGCGCCCTCGCCCTAGATCTCCCGCAGCGCGGTCGTGATCTTCAGGCGAGCGGCCCGGAAGGCCGGAAAGAACCCGCCGAAGAGGCCCATCGCGAGCGAGAACGCGAGTCCTCCCGCGAGGAGCGCGGGGGTGAGGCGGAAGTTGAAGAGGATCTCCGAGAACGTGCGGAAGTTCATCGTGCCCGTCGGTTTCGTGATGACGAGGTTGAAGAGCACGAACGCGAGCGCGGTCCCCAGGATCCCCCCGGCGAGGCAGAGCACGAGCGCCTCGAGGACGAAGGAGAGCAGCACCGATCGTCGGGAG
Organism: uncultured Acidobacteriota bacterium; assembly: GCA_963832145.1. Classification (GTDB taxonomy): domain Bacteria; phylum Acidobacteriota; class Thermoanaerobaculia; order UBA5066; family Gp7-AA6; genus Gp7-AA6. The sequence goes on along the minus strand of CAWHTA010000002.1, from coordinate 546,148 downwards.
AATCCCATCGCCCGTAGCGTGCCGATCTCCCGCGTCCGCGCCGAGACCTGCGCGTACATCGTGTTCATCGCGCCGAAGGAAGCCCCGATCGCCGTTATCACGCCGACGAGGATGGCGAGGACCTTGATGGGAGCGCCGGTCACCATCTGCTCCTCGAAGTACTTCTTTTCCGTCTTGCCCTCGAACTTCAGGCGCTGGTCGCCCTTGACCGCTTCGATGTAACGCTGCGCGGATTCCGAGTCAGCGGCGCGGACGTAAACGATCGAGTAGATCGGCCGCTTGCTCTGGGCCTGGAGGTCCGCGACGTCCGTCCAGATCTCCGAGTCGTAGGCAGAGCCCGAGGCGTCGAAGTACCCGACGATGCTCCAGCGGTAGCTACCCGCCTTCAGCGTGTCTCCGAGCCGGACGCTCGCCACGCGCGTCGGCAACACTTTCGAGACGACGGCCTCGTTCGTGCCGGGACGGAACATGCGTCCCTCGACGAGCTTGATCGACGGTCGAAGCTGCATGCCGATGGCCGAGGTCCCGCGAACCTGGATGTTGGTGCTCTTGCCGTCGACCTTCGGAACGTTCACGAGGATCAGGAGCTCGGGCGAGACGAGCGGCCGGCCCCCCCCGTCCTTCTCGATCCCCGGCAGGGCGCGGATCAGCTCCGCCGACTCTCGCGTCACGACGCTCTGCATCTCTGCCTGGGATCCCACGCGCATCGTGACGACGTTCCGGTCCGACGCGTTCGTCGAGAGCGTCCGCGTCACCCCGCTCCAGAGCGACAGCACGAAGAGAAAAACGGTCACGACGAGGCAGATGACGAAGACAGTCATCCCGGTGGAGATCTTCCGAACCATGAGGTTCCGGACGTTGTATTTCAGCGGGATTGCCATACTTCTCCTGAGGCGGGGTCAGACCCCTTCGGGATCAGCCCCGCGAAATTAGGAGGCGGGGTCAGACCCCTTCGGGATCAGACCCCGCGTCTCTCTCTAAACCACCTGTCGGAGACCGTCGACGATCTTGATGCGCGAGGACCGGATCGCCGGGACGAAGCCCGCGAGCACTCCGATTGCGACGGCGACCAGGAACGCGCCCAGGAAGACCTGCCACGTCACCTTGAAGTTCAGGAGGAACACGGCAAGTGCCGTCTTCGAGCCTCCCGCCACGATCGCCGGGATCAGAAGGAACTTGGCGAGAAGGATGCCGAGAATACCGCCGATGAGAGACATCAGGACCGACTCGGAAAGGATGAACGAGAGGATGTGCGACCGGCGGAACCCGAGGACGCGCATCACCGCAATCTCGGTGACTCGCTCGCGCGCCGACATGGCCACTGTGTTCGCCACGATCAGCGTGACCGCGAAGAGAATGATGAGGGAGATCCATCGAATGAGGCCCTTGACGTTGCCCATCATCTCCATGAACGAGGCCTGGAACTGCTTCTCGGTCATCGTCTTGGTGGGAGCGTCGCTGTTCTCGAACATACCGTCGATCGCGGCGGCGACGCGGGGCAGGTCGGAGAGGTTCTCGACCCTCAGGTAGTAGATGCCGGTCATCCGGTTCGCGCCGAACCACTCTGCCTGGTTCAGGTACTCGTTGTGGAAGAAGATGTTCGACTCGTCCCCCGCCCGGTAGCTCCCCTTGTAGACGAGCTCCAGGTTGATGGGGATGTACGTCCCGCGCAGCGCGATCCGGTCGCCCGGCTTCCAGCCGAACTTCTCCTCGAGACTCTTGCCCGCGACGAACGAATTTCTTTCCGCGCGCCACGCCTTTTCGACTTCCGGGTCGATCGTCGCGTCGTCGAAGATGCTGAAGAACACTTCGGGGTCGGCGGAGAGCTGGCCGAACCAGTTCTCCGGCTTCTCGTCCTTGTAGATTCCGCCGAACCAGATTTCGGGGGACACGGCAACGACACCCGGGATCTGCTCGATCCGCTGCCTCTGCGAGAGCGGAAGCATCGAGGCGAGACCCGTCGAATGCTGGACGACGAGTCGGCTCGCGCCTTTGCCTCCCGACGGGTCGGCCTCCATGGCGTTCAGCAGCGACACGAGGACGACGATCAGCACGAGCACGAGGATGATCGACCCGGTCGTCAGGACCATCCGCGTCTTCTTGCGGAAGACGTTTCTCCAGACGAGTCGGAAGTACTTCATGGTCTCCTCACACCCGCCGCATGTGGCCGGTCTCGGTGAGCTGGTCGGACTCGAGCACGCCCTTGTCGAGGTGGACCATCCGGTGCGCGCGCGACGCGGCTTTCGGGTCGTGCGTGACCATGACGATCGTTTTGCCGAACTCCTCGTTGAGGCGCTTCAGGAGAAGGAGGATCTCCTCCGCGGACTTCGCGTCGAGGTCGCCCGTGGGCTCGTCGGCGACGAGAATCGTGGGATCGGAGACGATCGCCCGCGCGATCGCGACGCGCTGCTCCTGCCCGCCGGACAGCTGCCGGGGAAAGTGATCCATGCGGTCGGAGAGCCCGACGATCGAGAGCGCCGTCTCGACGTGGCGGCGCCGCTCGGCTCTCGAGAGTTTCGTCAGGAGGAGCGGCAGCTCCACGTTCTCGAACGCCTTCAAGACCGGGATCAGGTTGTAGAGCTGGAAGATGAAACCGATCGTGTGCGAGCGCCACTTCGCGAGCTCGCTCTGTGACACCGTCGAGATGTCGACGCCGCCCACCAGGATCCGGCCGCGCGTCGGCTGGTCGATTCCGGCGATCAGGTTCAGCAGGGTCGTTTTTCCGGATCCCGACGGCCCCATGAGCGCGATGTACTCGCCCTGCGGCACCTTCAGGGTGATGTCCTTCAGGACGGGGATCTCGAGCGCGTCGCGCTTATAGACCTTTTCGACGTTCTCGAGCACGATGATGTCGGTCATCTCTCTCCTCCCGCCGCCGTCAGCGGCGCTCAAGACTCTCCCTCGACTCGGACCCGGTCGCCGTCGCGAACCTCAGCGGACGACGTCGAGACGAGCCGCTCCCCACCCGCGAGTCCCTCGACGATCTCGACCTGGCCCTCCGACTCCGGTCCCGTTCGGACCGCCTGGAAGCGGGCGTGACCGTCCACGATGCGAAAGACACCCGTCTTGCCCTCGACGGTTCGGATCGCCGACTTCGGAACGACGACCCGCGTCCGGCCGGCCTTTCCCTTCGTCGGCTCCGCCGTGAACGAAACCCGTGCCGAGAGGTCCGGCAGGATCTTGTCGTCGGCGTCGTGGAACGAAACCTTCACGCGGACCGTCGCCTTCTGGCGGTCGGCCGCGGGAACGATCTGCCGGAGGAAGCCGTGGTAGGTCTTGTCGGGCACGGCGTCGAGAGTGATCTCCGCGGGCTGATCCGGCCCGAGCTTCGAAAGGTTGGCCTCGTTGACGTCCGCGCCCACATAGAGCGACGAGAACTCGACGAGGGTCACGATCGCTCCCCCGGACCCTCCGCCCGACGGGGACGATCCGAACGGCGAGACCGCTTCCCCCACGAAGGCCCGCTTCGCGGTGACGACCCCGGCGAACGGCGCGCGGATCACGGTGTAGTCGAGGAGCGCGTCGACGTAGCCGACGGCCGCGCGGGTTGCACCTTCCGTCGCGACGGCGGCGTCGAGCGACGCCTTCGGCGCCAGGCCCTCGGCATGGAGCGACCGCTGTCGCTCGAGCTCCGCCTTCGCGTTGATCCACGCCGCGCGTCTCTCGGCGAGCTGCGCATCGAGGTCGGTGTGATCGAGGCGCGCGATGACGTCCCCCTTCTTCACGCGAGAGCCCTCAGTGACGTTCAGCTCGGTGATCCGGGACGTGATCTTGGGCGAGAGGTCCGCCTTTCGCTCCGCCTCGATGTACCCGGTCGCCGTCAGGAGAGTCGTCGCCTGCCCCTCGGTCAGGAGGGAGGCCGTGACCGCCTCGACAGTCTTCGGCCGGAAGGACCGGCCGGCAAAGAACCACGCGGCCACCCCCGCCGCGACGACAAGGATCGCGGCCCCGAACAGCAGGCCTTTCGGGCGGCCGGATTTCTCCGGTTCCCGGCGGATGCGCAGGGAGGCCAGATCGGCCGCGGGACGGGGAGTTTCCTGGCTCATTTCCGGGAAGCGGCCCATTCTATTCATTCGCCGGGGTATACGCGCCGCGGCCCACGCGGGTTGCGGCGGATGGCGTCGCGGGGACCCCCGAAAAGGCGCGGATCGTGCAAGAATTCCGGGCATGGCCCGCATCGGAGTCCTTCTCGCGCTCGCCCTCGCCGTTTCGGCGACTGTTGCGGCCGCTGAGTCCTCGCTCTACCGGATCGAGCTCGCCGGCGGCCAGACGATCCTCGCGAAGACTCCACCCGTTCCGAAGGCAACCCGACTCGTTTTCTCGAGACACCCCGACGGCGCCGTCATGAGCCTGAAGCGGGCGGACGTACGCCGCGTCGTGAGCGTCGCCGCACCCCCGGCGCCGAAAGTCGGCGTCAGCGAGGTCCGGCCCGGAACGCTCCTCATCCTCGGGCCGACCGGCGAAGGCAGCACCGGAGCCGCGGCGCCCGGCGCGGCGGCGCCCGCAAGACCGGGGGCGGCGCCCGACGGCCGGGCGCTACTGAACCCGCAGCGCGACTACCGGGCCGACTGGGATTCGAGCCAGGTTCCCGGACAGAACATGCCTTACCCCGCATCGCCCGGCGACTACCGCGAGGGGCGCACGATGTCTTATCCGCCCGGTGGAGCAACGCAGTCGGGCACGGGTCAGCCCCCCACGGGCGTCCCGAGCGGACCGCCGCCAAAATCGCCGTAGCGTCTGGCAGCGCACGTTCCCGCGACTGGTACCTTTCCCGCGGGAGTCAACCATGACAAGACGATTCGTGCTCGCCGCCTTGGTCTTGGTGTGCGCAACTGCGCTCGCCGCGCTCGCCGCGGAGGAAGTCCTCTGGCAGATCGACCTGCTCCCCTCGGGGAAGGCAATCTCGAAGAGCGAGCCGACGCTCAAAGGCGGGAGCTACCTCTTCCACCAGTTCCCGACCGGCACCCTCACCAGCGTCAAGAAATCGACGGTGAAGAAGATCAGCAAGATGACTCCGCAGGCAATCGCGGAGATCGACCCCAAGAAGCAGGTTCAGCAGATCCGCGATCTCCCGATGCAGGGTCCCAAGCAGTCGACGGGCGGGCGAACGACGAATATCGGCCGCGCCCGGGCGGCGGTGTCGGCGGCGAACTCGGGGACGTCCTCGCGAACAACGTCTCCCGACTAGAGCCCCTCACCCCGGCCCTCTCCCCGGAGGGGAGAGGGAGACCGGCTTCCCAGCCCCTCACCCCTGCCCTCTCCCCGGAGGGGAGACTGCGGCGGCGCTTCGCGCCGCGGCTAAATGTGGATGGCGTGCCCCGAGACCGCCTCGGCGGCCTCGTGCATCGCCTCCGAGAGCGTCGGGTGCGCGTGGATCGTGCGCACGAGCTCTTCGGACGTTGCCTCGAGCTTGAGCGCCGCACCCGCCTCCGCGATGAGCTCGGTCGCCTTCGGGCCGACGATGTGGACGCCCAGGACCTCGTCGTACTTCTTCTCCGCGACGATCTTCACGAAGCCCGCCGTCTCGTTGACGATGCGCGCTTTCCCGACCGCGGAGAACGGGAACTTGCCCACGGCGACGTCGTACCCGCGCTCGCGCGCGGCCGCCTCCGTTAGGCCGATCGAAGCCACCTCCGGCGCGCAGTAGGTGCAGCCCGGCACCTGGTCGTAGTTCAGCGGGCGCGTCTCTCCCCGCGCCATGTGCTCGACCGCGACGACGCCCTCCGCCGACGCGACGTGGGCCAGCCAGGGAGTCGGCACGACGTCCCCGATCGCGTAGACGTTCGGCACGTTCGTGCGCATGTTGCCGTCGACCTTGATGTATCCGCGGTCGGTCTCGACTCCGAGACCCTCGAGGCCGATCCCCTCGGAGAGAGGCTTCCTTCCCACCGCGAGCAGGATCTTCTCGGCGCGGAACGTCTCCGTCTTGCCTCCGGAAGATCGGGCGAGCACCTCCACCCCGCCGTCGCCCCGGGTCACGCGCTCGACGCGGGTGTCCACGTACACCGCGATCCCCTGGCGCTTGAAGGATGCCGCGAGCTCCTTGGAGACCTCTTCGTCTTCGATCGGCACGATGCGCGGGAGGATCTCGACGACGACAGTCTTCGACCCGAAACGCGAGAACATGGAAGCGAACTCGACGCCGACCGCACCCGACCCGATCACGAGGAGCGACTTCGGCACCTCGGCCAGCTCGAGAATGGAGTCGGAAGAGAGGATCGACTGGTGGTCGATCTCGATGCCGGGAAGCGAGCGGGGCGTCGACCCCGTCGCGATCAGGACGTTCTTCGCGGAGTACGTCGTCTCGGCGCCGTCGGGTCCGGCGACAGCGACCTTGCCCGGACCCGCGATCCGGCCGAAGCCCGCGGCGACGTCCACCTTGTTCTTCTTCATGAGGTAGGAGACGCCGTTCGTCGACTGGCGGACGACCTTCTCCTTGTGCTTCATCGCCGCCGGGAAGTCGAGCCGCACTTCGCGCGCGGCGACCCCGACGTCGGCGCCATGCCGGGCCTCTTCGAGCACGTCGGCGGTGTGGAGGAGCGCCTTCGTCGGGATGCAGCCGCGGAGGGTGCAGACCCCGCCGAGCTTCGGCTCGCGTTCCACGAGGAGGATGGACATGCCGAGCTGCGCGGCCCGGATCGCGGCGACGTAGCCGCCCGGTCCGGAACCGATGATGGCGACGTCGTAGGTCTTCGACTCGTTCATGGGCCCGATCCTATAATCCGCCCGTGTCCGGCCGCCGCGCGCTCGCGATTCTCTTCGGGATTCTCGCGGCGCCGTCCTTCCTCTCGTGCGGCGGGGAGAAGGCGCCCGGGGCCGAGGGAATCCAGATCGGTTTCTTCGGCGCGCTGACCGGTCCGACCGCGACGTTCGCGCAGTCGGGTCGGAACGGCGTGACTCTCGCGGTCGAAGAGATCAACGCCGCGGGGGGCGTGCTCGGAGGGAAGCGCCTCGAGCTCCTCGTCGAGGACGACCGCGGCGAAGCCTCCGAGGCGGCCTCCGCGGTCTCGAAGCTCATTACGCGCGACCACGTCGTCGCGCTCATCGGTGAGCAGGCGTCCTCCCGCACGATCGCCGCGGCGCCGATCGCGCAGAGCTACCGCGTCCCGATGATTTCCCCCACCTCGACGAACGTGGAAGTGACGAAGAAGGGGGACTACATCTTTCGCGCGTGCTTCACCGACGCGTACCAGGGCGCGGTCCTCGCGTCTTTCGCCCGCCGGGACCTGAAGGCGAAGACCACCGCGATCCTCGTCGACGCGCGCAGCGACTACAGCGTCGGTCTCTCCCAGGCCTTCCGCGAGAGCTTCGAAAAGCAGGGCGGGACGATCTCGGGCGAGCTCAATACACGGAAGGCGACAGCGACTTCTCCGCTCAGCTGACGGTGATCCGGCCCCTGGATCCGGACATCCTCTTCGTGCCCGGGTATTACACGGACGCGGGACTCATCGCGCGCCAGGCGAAGGCGCTCGGAATCCGGGCCGTGCTCCTCGGCGGCGACGGATGGGACTCCCCGAAGCTGACCGAGATCGGCGGAGCCGCGATCGAGGGGTCGTATTTCTCGAACCACTACTCGGGCGAGAGCGCCTCGCCCGGGGTGAAGGCGTTCGTCGCCGCGTACCGGAAGAGATACGGCACGGACCCGGACTCGATCGCCGCGCTCTCCTACGACGCCACGCGGCTCCTGGGCGACGCGATCCGGCGCGCCGGCTCGACCGAAGGCAAGCGCATCCGGGACGCGCTCGCGGACACGAAGGACTTCGCGGGAATGACCGGGAAGATCACGATGGACGCCGATCGCAACCCGATCAAAGAGGCGTTCCTGCTGAAGGTCGAGGGGGGCCGCTTTCGATACGTGACGTCCGTCGCGCCCTGAGCCGGGAGGGTTCGAGCCGGGTTTAAGGGATCAGGACTTCGGTTTCGTCACCGCGTCGGGCTCGAGGATGAACTCGTCGAACGACACGGCGCCCGGGCCCGCCGTGGCCAGTCCGGACCGTCCCGCGACCGGGCGCGGATCCGTTGCCTGGAGGAGGGGATCGTCGTTCCAGCGCGCCGTGATCGTCGGGCCGGCGGCGTCGATCGAGAGGGTGCCCCACTCGTGCGACATCTTCGCGGTGCCGCGAGCGATCTCCCTCGCCTTTCCGTCCCGATAGGAGGAGAGGCGCGCATCGCCGGACGTCAGGTCGAGGAGGAGGACGACGAAGTCCTTCTCTCCCGCGGCGCGAACGACCAGCCCGCCGATGCCGGCGCCCCGTCGGATGCCCGAGGAAATCCTGCCGTCCTGGAAAACGAAGTTCCGTCGAAGCGCTGCGGCAATCGACCCCGCAGGGCGGGTGTCGAGGATCTGGATCAGGCGGTTCGGAGCCGAAGGAGGGTTCGTATCGGCGATGACGCGCCACTCCGCTTCCCCCCGTCCGCCCCAGACGACGGCGTCGAAGAACCCCGGAGGGCGCATCGCCGCGTCCGCGTCGAAGTGGTTGCGGACCTTCTCGGCACCCGCGGCAGAGCCACAGAAGAGGCCGAGGGCCAGGAGCGCGATGAGTCGGGTCGGAGACATTCGACGGTGAAAGCACTCCGCTGCCGTTAAAATTCCCGCGTGGACCGCGCCGAGACCTATCGGATCGCGCGAGACGAATTCACGTTCGTCCTCGACCGCGAGGGAGTCGCCGCCGTGAAGGGGCTTCCCGACTTCGAAGGGCGCGAGGAGCCGGCGGTCGTCGAGGAGTTCCTGAGAACGCGCGCGGAAGGATGGGCCGAGGAGCTCGCGTCGGCCGGGGCGGAAGGGGGCGAGTACATGGTCGAGATCGACGGCCACCAGGGGAAGGCGCACCTTTCGCGAAGCGGAACGCTCGTCGCCAGCCCGGATCTCTAGAAGCTGACGATCCCCCGGACCCGGTCCTCGAACGCGAGAAAGGCCTGTCTCGAGTAGGGATCGACGAGCACGCGCACCGCGGCCGGAGGCGGCAGGTCGTCCACCAGCGCGGCCGTCAGCTTCTCCGCGTGCTTCGCGAGGAAATCCGCGCCCAGCTCCTCGTCCGTTTTCCCCCGGGAGTCCGGTAGCTCCCGGAGATTCGCGAGGTCCGGCGGCTCGAGCCGAAGGGCGTATCCCGCGTGCTCCCGCGAAACGGCGACGCGCTCGGCCACCAGGCTCGGACGGACCGGTGCTTTCCGGCCGGACGGCGAGGCGGCCTCCGAGCGGGGCGGGGGCGGCGGCGCTCCGTTTTCGGGATCGGTCATCGCCCCGCCAGTATGTTCTTAGAGATCACGATGCGCTGTATCTCACTCGTTCCTTCATAAATCGTCGTCACCCGGGCGTCACGGTAATAGCGCTCGACCGGGTATTCCCGGGAGTAACCATATCCTCCGAAGATGGCGACCGCGCGGGCGGCGACCGCGTTTGCCATCTCCGTCGCAAAGACCTTCGCCATCGAGGACTCCTTGGAGAATCTCACGCCGGGCCTCTCCGAGCGAACGGCCGCGCGATAGGTCAGCCACCGGGCCGCCTCGATCTGGACCTTCATGTCCGCGATCTGGAACGCGATTGCCTCGTGCTCGACGATCTTCTTGCCGAACGTCTCGCGGGTCTTCGCGTAGTCGGCGGCGGCTTCGTAGGCCGCGCGGGCGATCCCGACGCCCTGGGCCGCGATCCCGATTCGGGAGTGATCGAGGGTCGCCATGGCGATGGGGAACCCCTGCCCCTCCTCTCCGAGCCGCCTCCACGCAGGCACCCTCACGTTGTCGAGGTAGATCGCCGCGGTCTTGGACGCCCGCAGTCCCATCTTCGGCTCGGGAGCACCGATCCGGAGCCCCGGGTCCTTCGCGGAAACGAGGAAGCCGGTGATTCCACGGGTCCCGGCTTCGGGCGTGGTCATCGTCATGACGAGGTACCAGTCCGCCTCCCCCGCGTTCGTGACCCACGCCTTCGAGCCGTCGATCACGTAGTCGTCCCCGTCCCGGCGCGCGCGGGTCTTCTGGTTGGCCGCATCGGAGCCGGACTGCGCCTCCGTCAAGGCATAGGCACCCAGCGCTCGGCCCGCCGCGACCTCCGAGAGGATCTCCTTCTTCTGCCGTTCGGAGCCGTACTTCCAGACCGGATAACAGAACACCGAGTTGTTCACCGACATGATGACGGCGGTGGACGCGCAGACGCGGGCGAGCTCCTCGACCGCCACGATGTAAGTGAGCGCGTCGAGGCCGGCGCCGCCGTACGCCTCGGGAACCATCATGCCGAGGATTCCCAGCGCGCCGAGCTTGTCGACGACCTCGCGCGGAAAGCGTTCCTCCCGCTCGCGCTCGACGACGCCCGGGGCGACCTCCTGTTCGGCGAACTCGCGAACGGCGTCCCGGACGCGAGCCTGGTCCTCCGACAGGTCGAAATTCATGCGGGCGGGGCGGCCGGCCCCTGGGGTCCTCCTCCACCAGAACCGCGACCGCGGCGGCGGCGGCGGAAACGGCGGCGCTTACCGTCCGGCCGCGGCGCGTCGGGTCTCGATTCTCCGGCCGCGGCGGGCGGTGCAGCTGCGGAGGCCGGCGCCGGGAGCGGTCCGGGAGGTCTCGGAGGCCGCGACGGCCGTCCCCGCTGCGGGACCCCACGCGGTCGGCTGGGACCGGGCGCTGCTTTCTCGGGGGCGCCGCTTCTCTGCTCTCCTCCGCGGCCGCCCCGCCGCCGGCGTCGCTTGTCGCGGCGCGGCTCGGGCGTGTCTACCCAGCCTTCCTCGAGATGCCGGAAGGTCACGACGATTTCGGGCCGGTTCGCTCGCGCCCGGATGTACTGCACGATCTTCGCGCGAAGCTCCTGGCCCTCGCCGGTCGAGAGCGTGGGAATCCTTTCCGCGTCGAAGAGGACCATGCGGGTCCACGCGACGTGGCGCCGGCGTCCGTCCGGTGCGGCGAGCTCCAGCACGAAGTTGTCGCGTTCGTGGTCGAGAGCGTGGCCCACGTGCTCGAACTCGGGCAGGGCCTCGCGACAGAGGCCCTTCAGGAGCTCCAGGTGTTTCTCGCCGCCCTCGAGCGTCTGCTCCATCGAGACGACGCGATCGCGGAACATTCTCGTCTGACCCATGGTGGTTCCTGTGAGTTATCCGATGGTCACGGCGGAGTCCCGGAAGATCTCTCTCGCGATGATCAACCGGTGGATCTCGCTCGTGCCCTCGTAGATTTCGGTGATCCGGGCGTCGCGGAAGTTGCGCTCGACCGGATACTCCTTCGTGTAGCCGTACCCCCCGTGGATCTGGAGCGCGCGGGTCGTGACCCGCTGCGCCATCTCCGCCGCGAAGAGCTTGGCGATCGCCGCTTCGAGGGAGTATCGCCCTCCCCGCGTCCGGACCGCGTCCTTCGCGGCGGCGGCGCGGCGCGTCAGGAGGCGCGCGGCGTCGACGTCGGTCGCCATGTCCGCGAGATAGAAGCGGATCACCTGGAACTCCGAGATCGCACGGCCGAACGCCCGCCGCGCCTTCGAGTAGGCAAGCGCCGCCTCGTACGCCTCGGTCGCGATGCCGACGGCCTGGGCGGCGATACCGATCCGACCGCCGTCGAGCGTCGCCATCGCGATCTTGAACCCCTCCCCCTCCTCGCCGAGCCGGTTCTCGACCGGCACCATCACGTCGGTCAGGAAGATCTCGACGGTGCCGGACGCGTTGACGCCCAGCTTGACCTGATGGCGGGATCTGTCGAAGCCGGGGCTGTCCGCGTCGACGAGAAACGCCGAGATTCCGCGCGGTCCCTTTTCGGGCTGCGTCATCGCAAAGAGCAGGCACACGTCGGCGGCCTGACCGCACGTGATGAACACCTTCTGGCCGGAGATCCGGTAGGCGTCCCCCTCGCGGACCGCGCGGGTCTTCTGGTTCGCGGCGTCCGAGCCGGCGTCGGGCTCGGTCAGGGCGAAACAACCGAGCTTCTCCCCGCGCGAGCGGGGTGAGAAAGCGCTTCTTCTGGTCGTCGTTGCCGAACTTTTCGATAGGGTCGCAGACGAGGGAGTTGTTGACCGACAGGATGACCCCGGTGTTCGCGCAGACCCGCGAGATCTCCTCGATCACGATCGAATAAGCGACCGTGTCCATCCCGGATCCCCCGTACTCGGGAGGGACGACCACGCCGGCGAGGCCGAGCTTCCCCGCCTCCGCGAACACGTCCCGCGGGAACTCGCCGGTCTGATCGATCCGGGCGGCGCGGGGACGCACGACGTCCTCGGCGAACTCCCGGACCGCGGTCAGGAGCAGCGCCTGGTCTTCGGAGAGCTCGAAGTCCATCGGGCCGGCAGTGTAGCGCGCTTGCGGAGCGATCCGCCGTCAGCGATCCGCGGTCCGCGGGCGCAGTGAGGAAAGAAAAGAAAGCAGGCTCTCGACGTACCGCGGCCAGGAAGCCTGGTCCGCGGCTCGAGCGAGCCCGGGTTCGTAGTGGGCCGGGCCACGCCCGAGGACGCGTCGGACCGCCGCGGCGAGTCCGGCGGAATCGCCCGCCGCGAAGAGCTCTCCCGTGACGCCCGGCTGCACCGACTCGGCCAGACCACCCACGGCCGCCGCCGCGACCGGCCGCCGGGCCGCATATGCGCGCGCGGCGATTCCGCTGCCGGAGACGTATCGATACGGAAGCACGACGACGTCGGACGCCGCGAGCCAGCGATCCATCTCCTGCTCCGAGACGTACTCGTCCCGCCAGAGGATCGAATCGCGAACGGAGCTCGCCCGCCACCGATCTTCGAGCGAGCGCGCCTCCGGAAACACTTCGCCGACGATCGCGATCCGCGCACCCGTTTCGCGAGACGAGAGCGGGCGCCGCATCGAGGAGAAGCTCCACACCCTTGTACTTCCGCACGAGCCCGAGGAACAGCACGAGAGGTCCCTCGATCCCGAGGTCGCGGCGGGCGCGGTTCCGGTCGGAGGGCTCCGCGGAGACCACGGGATGCGGCAGGGTGACGATGGGACGACCTGCCGCGCGCGATCCGATCCGCCGCGCATCCTCCTGGCCGTGAACGACGAAGGCGTCCGCCGACAGGAACGCGCCCTGAGCGAGAAAGCGACGCAGGAGCCCGCTCTCGTGGTCGTCCACGTTGTGACAGAGGAGAACCCGGGAAGTCGCCGGAGAGTGCTTCCGGACGTTTCGCAGGACCGCGCGCAGCGGCAGTCCCCAGAACGACGTCCACCAGGGCGCGATGAGCGCTTCCGGTTCGGACGACGCGATTTCGAGGGCCGTCTTTCGCCACGACCGCGGCGACCGGTAGTCGAGGATCGGCCGGCCGACCGGCGCGGCTTCGCGCGCCTCCGGGGACCGGTCGAAGCGCCGCGGATCGAGCCACCGGGGATAGGGGCGCGAGAAGGTCAGATAGCGAAGGGAAACGAGCGGTGCGAGCTCTCGCGCCAGGAGCGCCGTCTCCCGCGCGATCCCACCGCGGTCGGGGGGTGAGGGCCCGAGGAGGACGACACGCCGGTCGGAGGTCATTCCGCCCGGCGGAGCCAGAGTCCCTTCAAGTACTCCCCCTCCGGACAGTCGAGAGACACCGGATGGTCGGGGCCGGCTCCCGCGCGGGCGACGATCTCGAATCGCGCGGCGGCCTCGATGCTCGCCGAGAACACGACTTTCTGAAAGAGGTCGGCGGTCAGAAGCCCGGAGCAGGAGCACGTGAGAAGCCACCCTCCCGGCGCAACGAGCGACATCGCGAGGCGGTTGACGTCCTGGTAGCCGCGCGCGGCGCGGGTGAGGTCGCCCCGCTTCTTCGCGAAGGCCGGCGGGTCGCAGACGACGACGTCCCACGACTCTCCCGCGGCGACGCGCCGGCGCAGATCCTCGAACACGTCCGCGCGCACGAAGTCGCCGTCGTTGGCCGGGAAGCCGTTCGCGAGGCGATGTTCGCGGGCGAGGGCGAGCGCCGGGGCCGACGACTCGACGTCGACCGCGCGGACCGCTCCGCCCGCGAGCGCCGCGACGGAGAACGCCCCGGTGTACGCGAAGAGGTCGAGAACCCTCGCTCCTCGCGCCGCCGCGCGGACCCGGGCGCGGTTGTCCCGCTGGTCGAGGAAGAAGCCGGTCTTCTGTCCGCCCGAGACGTCCGCGTAGAAGCGCAGGCCGTTTTCGAGAAAGGGCACGATGCCCGATTCGTCGGAGGGCTCGGGCGCCCGCCGCACTTTTCCGCGATCGCGCTCTCCCCCGGTTTCCCGAACGACCAGACGTCCGACCGGGAACGCCTCGCGCGCCGCGGCCTCGAGCTCCTCGCGCCACCGGACCGTTCCTTCGGTCGTCAGGTCCATGACCGCGGTGTCGCCGAAGACGTCGACGTGGACGCCGGGACACTGGTCGCCCTCGGAGTTCACGGCCCGATAGCCGGTCGTCTCCGGCGGGACGACCTCGACGCGGAGGCTCCGGGCAGCGGCGAAGCGCTCGCGAAAGAGTGCCGTGTCGATCGGCTTGCCGTCGAAGCTCCAGAGGCGCGCGACGATCTGCGATCCCGGCGAGAAAGCTCCCCGCGCGAGGGTTCGACCATCGGCATCGGCGACTTCGGCGTGGCCGTCCGAGCCGTCCCCGCTTTCGGACGCGACGGCGCCGGAGAAGACCCAGGGGTGCCTTCGGAGCACCGACGCCTCGCGTCCCGGTTTCAGGACGAGCCGGATCAATCGCCTCCAAGGAGGTAGATGTCCCCCGTCTTTCGCGTCACGTCGAAGAAGATCCGTGAGCCGTCCGGCGACCAGCTCGGGTAGTCGAGGACCACGCTGCCGGACGGAAGGGCCGTACCGGTGGCGCGCGAAAGATCGATCGGAGTTTCCCGGCCCGTCGAGACCGAGAGGGTGAAGAGCCGGGAGTGGTCTCGTAGGAAGAGGATCCGATCGGGGTCCACCGGGGACCACTCGGGATGAGACTCCTCGGAGTCCCCTGTCGTCAGCTGCCGTGACTCGCCCCCGACCGAGGAGACGATCCACAGGTGACGGGCGCCGGCACGCTCGAGCTGGTAGACGATCTGCGAACCGTCCGGCGACCAGGAGGGCCACGTGGTGTAGCCGCCCCAGGACGTGAGGGCCTTGGGCTTGCCGCCGGCCGCCGGCATCACGAAGATCTCCTGGCGAAGGAAGTCGGGTCCCGTCGAGAAGGCGATTCTCGAGCCGTCGGGAGACCAGGTGCCGGTCAGGCCCGGGCTCCCCGCGTCTTTCGCCGTCAGGCCGCCGACCGGCTGGATCCACATCCGGCCATCGCGCTCGAAGAGTATCTGCCGCCCGTCGGGAGACCACCGCGCAAAGCTGTAGTTCTCGAGCATCCCCGACGTGACTCGAGTCGGCGTTCGGTTCGCCAGGTCCAGAGTCCAGAACGCCCTCGTCCCGGTGCGGTCCGACGCGAAGAGCATCGACTTCCCGTCGGGAGAGAGGCGGGCATTGCTTTCCATTCCGGTGTCCGTGGTGACCTGGCGGAGCGAGCCCGAGGAGAGAGACCACTCCCAGATGTCCGGCGCGCCGCCGACGGTGACGAAGGCGATGCGCCCGCCGCGGTCGATGGCCGGAGCGACGTCGGCTCCCGCCCCGACCGTGACCCTTTCGGGAGGAGCGGAGGTCTTCAGGCCCGCGAAAGGCAGACGCCAGACGCTGACGAGGCCTTCGCGCTCCCCGGAGTAGACGAGCGACCGCCCATCCGACGACCAGGCGGGCCGCAAAACCCAGCGCGTGCCGCTGTCGATGCTCTGCGGTGCACCCCCGCCCGCAGGGATGACACGAAGATCAAACTTCGCGGCCGTCCCGGAGCCGTAGACAATCCACTTCCCGTCGGGCGACCAGCTCGCCTGGTAGTCGATGTTGGTGTCGTCGGTCAGGCGTTGCGGCGTCCCCCCTTCCGAGGAGACGACCCACAGGTCCCACTTCCCGGCGCGCTCGGAGGAGAACACGATCTTCTTCCCGTCCGGAGACCAGGCGGGAAAGTAGCCGTTCTCGACGAGCTTCGCCGCAGCGCCGCCGAGGGCGGGAACGACGAACACGTCTCCGCCGCGGCCCGCCAGCCAGGCCGTGAGCGCGCCCGCCGCGAGGAGGTGGTGGATTCGTCCCCCTCGATCCTGAGAAGAAACGAAGGCGATCTTCGAGCCGTCCGGTGACCAGGCCGGCTGCGCTTCGTCGGCGTCGTTCCCGGCGATTCGCAGCGGCTCTCCGCCGGCGAGCGGCTGGACGACGACGTCCAAGTTTCCGCGCTCATCCGTCGTGTACGCGAGGAATTTCCCGTCGGGGGACCACGTCGGCTCGTCCTCGAGGCCGGGTCCGAAGGTGAGCTTCTGCAGGTTCGACGCGAGCGGTTTCCCGGACGGAGGGCGAAGTCTCAACAACAGGTCGGCCGCGATGAGCAGGGCTACCAGGCCGAGGAGAGCGGGGATCCACGCGACGGCACGCGGGCGCCGGCGGACCGAGACGGCGGCGGTTCCCTGCGAGAGGTCCGAGAGGCGCTCCTGCGCGTGTTTGAGATCCCGGGCAAGGTCGCGGGTCGACGCATACCGTTCGTCCGGATCCTTCTGAAGGCAGGAGTCCACGATCCAGCGCAGCGGCGGTGGCGCTGCTGGATTGACTCTTCCAATCGGCTCCGGGTCGTCGCGGATGATGGCCGAGAGAGTCTCGACGGCGGTGCCGCGCGCGAACGCGCGTTTCCCGGTCGCCATCTCGTAGAGGATCGCCCCGAGCGCGAACTGGTCGGAGCGAAAGTCGGCGGCCGCGCCGCTCGCCTGCTCCGGAGACATGTACCCGACCGTGCCGAGGACGACACCCGGCTGCGTACCCGGAGCGGCACCCATGGTCGCGAGCTCGGACGCCCCGTCCTCGATCGGCGCAACGAGCTTGGCGAGCCCGAAGTCGAGGATCTTGACGAAACCCTCCTTGGTGACCATCAGGTTCTCGGGTTTCAAATCGCGGTGCACGATCCCGGCGGAATGAGCCCGAGCGAGTCCGTCCGCGGCCTGCGCGGCGATCGACAGCAACTTCTTCGTCGGCAGCGGCCCCTCGACTACGAGCTCGCGGACCGTACGGCCCTCGACGAGCTCCATCGCGATGTAGATGGTCGAGTTGGAGGTGCCGATGTCGTGAACGGTGACGATGTTCGGGTGGTTCAGCGCCGATGCCGAGCGGGCCTCCTGCTCGAACCGCGAGCGCCGGTCGGGGTCCGACGAGAGGTCCTCCGGGAGGATCTTGATCGCCACGTCGCGGCCGAGCCGGGAATCCCGCGCCCGGTAAACCTCCCCCATGCCGCCGGCGCCGATCCGGCCGGTGATCTCGTAAGGCCCGAGACGAGCTCCGTTCGGGAGAGACATCCTGCGTTCGAAAGTATATGGAACGCCCGAAAAATAAGGGCCCCGCGAACGGGGCCCCCTAACCAGAGGAGAGTGCTCGGAAGGTTGTACGGAGGGGACGCCGAAGCCGTTGGGGAAAAGGGGACAGATTTATTTTCTGTTTCAAAGCGTCTTCCGGTCTGTCGGCGAAGCCGTGACGGATCTCCGGACGCCGAAAATAAATCTGTCCCGGACCCTACCTCTGGTTCAGCGCCCAGTCGTACTCGAGAAACTCGGGCTTCCGGGCGCCCGACGCGAGCCACGCGGCCGTCGCCGGGTCGGCCGCGTACCGGGCCACGTACTTCGAGACGCTTCCCGCTTCCTTCTCGAACTCCTTGCCGCTCCAGTCGAAGATTCGGGAAAGCGCGAGCTTTCCCTTCCCGCGGTCGATCGCGTTCCGCTTCGGGTCGTTGACGAAGGCGCGGGCCTGTCGATCGAGGGCGGCGGAGATCGTCCCGGCCGTGTAGGCGCGGGGCGCGAGCGGCGGACAGGACTCCGAGACGCACACGATCGCGAAGTGGAACCGCGGATCGCCGAGGGCGCGGAGCTTGTTCTCGATCCCGTCGAGCGACAGCGTCTCTCCCCCGATGCGGCGCTCGATCTTCCGGAACGCGCCGGGGACGTCCATGATGCTCTTGATCGGGTAGCGATCGAGGACGATCCCGATCGCCATCGCGTTGTAGGCGTTCACGTAGAACGCCTTCTTCTCGTCGGACGTCATCGCCGAGGGGCGCGCGTCGCCCAGGTTCGCGAGGTAGGCGGCGAGGCGCTTCTTGTCCTGGCCGGCCGCGCCGCGGTAGTCAAAACCGCCGTCGCGGGCGCGCGCCGCGAGCACGGCGTCGAAGGGCGCGGGGTCGGGCAGGGCGGCCTGCCCCGTCGCGGTGAGGCCGAGCCCGAGGACCAGGGACGCCGCGAAGAGCTTCATGTACCCCATTTACGCGCCGCGGCGCCGAGTGGATGCCTCTAGAAGAACGTCCGGGCGATCTTGACGACGAGCCAGCTGATGATTGCGCAGATCGGGAACGTGAGGATCCAGGCGGAGACGAGCTCCACCGTCACTCCCCAGCGCACCGCGCTCGCTCCCCGCGCGGCGCCCACTCCGACGATCGCCGTCGAGATCGTGTGGGTCGTCGAGAGCGGGATCCCGAGCCGCGATGCGATCGTGATCGTCGTCGCCGCGGCCATCTCCGCCGCGAAGCCCTGGTAGGGCTCCAGCTTGGTGATCCTCATCCCCATGGTCTTGATGATCCGCCACCCTCCCGTCAGCGTCCCGACGGCCATCGTCGCCGCGCAGAGAAAGATGACCCACGTCGGGATGATGAATTCGGGGAGCACGTTTCCGAGAACCAGCGCGAGGGTGAAGGCCCCCATGAACTTCTGCCCGTCGTTCGAGCCGTGGCTGAATGCCATGAAGCCGGAGGACATCACCTGGAGCCACCGGAAAGTCCCGCGGACCTTCCCCGGAACCGCGCGGCGAAAGAGCCAGTAGATCGCAGTGATCACGAGAAGGCCCCCGAGAAAGCCGAGGAACGTCGAGAACACGAGTCCGATCAGGACCTTCTTCCAGCCTTCCCCCACGAGGACGCCGGGGCCGGCGGTGGCCATGCCCGCGCCGGCGAGGCCCGCGACGAGCGCGTGGCTCTCGCTCGTCGGGATCCCCCAGCGGGCCGCGACGCTCGACCAGAGAATGATTCCCACCATCGCGCCGCCCACGGTAATGAGGTCGACCGCCTTCGGGTCGATGATCCCCTTCCCGATCGTCTGGGCCACGGCCGTGCCCGAGAAAACCCCCACCAGGTTGAGAACCGCGGCCATAACGACAGCCTGTAAGGGGGTGAGCGATCGCGTGGAGACAACCGTCGCGATCGCGTTCGGGGCGTCCGTCCACCCATTGACGAACTCCGCCCCGAGGATGAGAAGGAGGACGAAGATCAGTCCCCACGTCATTGGTCGGGCTCTTTCCGTCGTCGAGCTTCGATCGTCATCCGACCGACCGGCTCAGGAGCTCTTCCAGACCGCGCTTTCCAGGATGTGCGCGACGGCCTCGCAGGAGTCAACCGCGCGCTCGAGGTTCTCGTAGATGTCCTTCCACTTGATCACGTCGATCACCGGGATCTGATCCGAGAACAGCGATGCAACGGCGTCGTGGTACGCCGCGTCCCCCTCGTTCTCGAGCTTCTTGATGGCGATGCAGTGCTCGATGACGCCTTTGCGGGCCGAGAGCGCTCCGACGCCGAGGACCAGCTCGGCGGTAATTCGCAGGACGACGTCGGCCATCCGCTTCGAGGGCTGCGTTGGGTGAGTGACCTTGAAGAGCGAGAGTCGCCGGACCGTGCCGTCGATCAGGTCGATCACGTCGTCGAGCCGGACGGCCAGGCGATGGATGTCTTCACGGTCGAGCGGCGTGATGAACGTGAGGTCGATTCGACGGAGGATTTCGTGTGAGATCTGGTCGCACTCGTGCTCGAGCCGTTTGACGTGCTCGGCGACGACCGCGACCGGCGCCTCTTCCGCGAAGAACTGATTCAGGACGCGCGCAGCCTCATGGATGCGCTGCGCCATCTCGTTGAATCGCTCGAAGTACTTCTCGTCCCGGGGAAGCAGAGAGAACATGGGCGCCTCCTCGAACGGCGGCGCAAGGATAGCTCAGGGCTAGGTGGGAAGGCGCACCACGAAAAGGCTCCCCGCACCGACATTTCCTTCGACCTCGATCGAGCCGCCGTGCAGATGCACGAGATGCTTCACGATCGAGAGGCCGAGCCCGCTGCCGGGTCGCGTTTTCGATCGGGAGCGGTCGATCTGGTAGAAGCGCTGGAAGATGCGGTCGCGCTCGGCTTTCGGAATACCCGGGCCGTCGTCCGCGACCGAAAACCCCGCGCGCCCCGGCTCGGCGAAAGCGCGCAACTCGACGCGCCCGCCTTCCGGAGAAAACTTGACCGCGTTGTCCAGCAGGTTTCGGGCGACCTGCGCGAGACGCCGTCGGTCGCCGGGCACGGCAGCCGCCTCGTCGCCGGACACGACGATCTCGACCTGTTTCTCGCGCGCCCCCGCGGCCAGGTCCTGCGCAACCTCCCGCAGGAGAGACGAAAGCACGACGTTCTCCTTCCCGAGCGTGATCGCGCCGCTCTCGATCTGCGCGAGGTCGGTCAGGTCGTCGATCAGCTCGCGCATCCGCTCGGACTGCCGGCGGATCACTCCGACGAGCTCCTGCGTCTCCGCGCCGTCCGCGCCTCCGTCGCCGAGGGTTTCCGCGGCGGCCGCGATCGAAGAGATCGGCGTCCGCAGCTCGTGGGAGACGTCGGCGACGAACGTCCGCCTCATCGTCTCCGTCCGTTCGAGCCGCGTGATGTCGCGAAGCACTCCGACAGCCGCCGCGCGCGAGCCGGCGGGGAGCGGGAACACGAGAACCTCCCAGACGACGTCGTCCGGGAGGTGTGCCGTCAGGTGCGACGTTTCGCCGGTGCGCAAGGTCCTCTCGAAGAGCTCGAAGAGAGACCGAAGCCGCAGGAGGTCGTAGAGCGCTCTTCCCGCCGGGGAGGGGACACCGGTCATCTGCGCAAAACGCTCGTTCGACTCGAGCACGTGAAGCCGGTCGTCGACGATCACGAGCCCGTCGGGGAGGCGCTCGAAGACCATCGCGCTCAGACGCCGCTCCGACTCCGCCCGCGCAAGCGCCGCAACGAGCGAGTCCTTCATCCTCTGCAGGGCCCGTCCGAGCCGCCGCAGCGGCTCGCTGTCGATCGCCGGCAAGGGGCGCTCGTAGTCGCCCGCGGCGATGGCGGCCGCCGCGCCCGTGAGCTCGTCGACCGGGCGCGACAGGCGGGCCGCGGCGACCGCTCCAATGAGGAAAAGCAGCGCGGAGGCGGCAAGAATCGCGACCCGCCCTTCCCACAGGTACACCGCCTCGCTCTCCTTGAGGTGCTCGGCGGATACCGCCATGCGCAGGACGCTGCCGTCGGCGAGCCTGCGGGCGCGGTAGAGCATCTCCGTGCGGTGGGTGGCCGAGTATCGCCGGGATCCCCCGGAATCGCCGGCGAGAGCCTCGCGAATCTCCTCTCGGGAAGCGTGGTTCTCCATCCTCGCGACTTCGGCCGTCGGGAGACCCGTCTCGTGGAGCACCCGACCGTCGGGGGCGACGTGGGTAATGCGGCAGGCGAGATCAGCCGCCGCGCGGCGGAGGAAGACCTCGCGTTCCGCCTCGTCGCGCAGGCGGCCGACATCACCCGCGAGGTGGTTGAGCTCGAGCGACAGGCGCTCAGCGGCGCGCTCGTCCACGACTCGACGAAGCGATCGATCGAAGACCCCGATGAGCAGCGCCGCGGCGGCGGCCGCCAGGAGGCCGAAGAAGAGCGTCCACCGGGCCCGGAGCCTCAAGCGCGCTCGCGCGGACCGGGACCCGGCCGATCCACGGCTCCTCTCAACTCACTTCGGAGATTCGGTGTCGCGATATCGGTAACCCAGGCCCACGACCGTTTCGATCCTCTCTTCACCGAGCTTGCGGCGAAGGGCGCGAATGTGGACGTCCACCGTCCGGGTCTCCACCTCGGAATCGTAGTCCCAGAGACGGGCGAGGATCGCATCACGGGTGACGACCCGGGACCGGTTTCGGATGAGCATCCACAGCAGGTCGAACTCTTTCTTCGTCAGGTGGACGCGCTCCCCCTTCAGGCGGACCTCGAAGCGCGCGCGGTCGACGTTGAGCTCCCCGTCGTCGAAAGTCTCCTCTTCCGACGTCTCGAACGACGCGACCCGGCGCAGGTGCGCGTTCACGCGCGCCAGAAGCTCCCGCATGGAGAAGGGCTTGGTGATGTAGTCGTCCGCCCCGATCTCGAAGCCGAGCAGCTTGTCCCGCTCCTCGACCCGCGCTGTCAGCATGATGATCGGGATCTTTCGCGTCTCCTCGGCCCGGCGCAGCTCGCGGCAGAGGGCGAGGCCGTCGATGTCGGGCAGGTTCAAATCGAGGATGACGAGGTCGAAGGGCTTCTCCTGGAGCGCGGCGAGCGCGGCGATCCCCGAAACGTAGTGCTCGACCTGGTAGCGCTTCTCCTTCCGCAGGTTCAGCCGGATCGTGTACGCGATGTCGGCGTCGTCCTCGATCAGGGCGATTCGTTTCATCGCGCCGGAAGGCTCGCTCGGGGGCGGAGAGGCCGGTCGGGCTTTCGTTGCGGGCGATTTCATCTCCGCCTCCCCTATCCGAAGCGCCCGGTGATGTAGTCCTCGGTGATCTTCTGGGCGGGGTTCGTGAAGATCTTGTCGGTGCGGTCGTACTCGACGAGCCGGCCGAGCATGAAGAACGCCGTGAACTCCGAAACGCGCGCGGCCTGCTGCATGTTGTGCGTCACGATCACGATCGTGTAGTGCTCCTTGAGCTCGTAGATGAGCTCCTCGATCTTCGCCGTGGCGATCGGATCGAGAGCCGACGCCGGCTCGTCCATGAGAACGACCTCGGGGTTGACCGCGATCGCCCGGGCGATGCAGAGGCGCTGCATCTGGCCGCCGGAAAGCGAGAGACCGCTCTCTTCCAGCCGGTCCTTCACCTCGTCCCACAGCGCGGCTCGCTGAAGCGACCGCTCGCACGCCTCGTCGAGCAGCCGCCTTGTTCCGCACCCCCTGGATCCGCAGACCATAGACGACGTTCTCGTAGATCGACTTCGGGAAAGGGTTGGACTTCTGGAAGACCATCCCGAAACGCTTGCGCAGCTCCGTGACGTCCACCTCGGGAGCGTAGATGTCGGTCCCCTCGAAAAGCACCTTGCCGTCGATCCGCACGCCGTCGATGAGGTCGTTCATGCGGTTCAGGCAGCGCAGGAGAGTGGACTTGCCGCAGCCGGAGGGCCCGATGAGGGCGGTGACCCGGCGCGGCAGGAAGTCCATCGTGATCCCGTGGAGCGCCTGCTTCTCCCCGTAGTAGAGGTCGAGGTTTTCGACCGAGATGACCGCCCGCGCGTGCGCGGCCTCGAGCTCCCCCCGATGGCCGGCTTCAGCGTCGCGATGTCGCTCCGCTCGTGTCGCGTGACCTCGGGCCGGCGTATTTCCACGCCGTGCGTCGGAGGGGCTTCGGTCATCGTGCTCACCGATTCTCCTTCAAAACGTGGCCGTGCGGAGCTTTCGCCGCAGGCGCTCGCGGATCAGGATGGCCGTCAGGTTGAGAGCGACGACGACAGCGAGCAGCAGGAGCGTGGTCAGGTAGACCATCGGCTTCGCGGCTTCGACGTTGGGCGACTGGAAACCGACGTCATAGATGTGAAAGCCGAGGTGCATGAACTTGCGTTCGAGGTGCAGAAACGGAGCGTTGGCGTCGAGGGGCAGGTCCTGCGCGAGCTTGACGACCCCGGTGATCATCAGCGGCGCGACCTCTCCGGCCCCGCGCGCCATCGCGAGGATCAGGCCGGTCAGAATTCCGGGAGCCGCGGCGGGCAGGACGATTCGCCGGATCGTCTGCCACTTCGTGGCGCCGAGGGCATACGAGCCGTCCCGCGCGCCGCGCGGCACCGCGGCGAGGGACTCCTCGGTCGCGACGATGACCACGGGAACGGTCATGAGCGCGAGGGTCAGCGAAGCCCAGAGGATCCCGCCCGTCTTGAACGTCGGGTCCGGCAGGCGTTCGGAGTAGAAGAGGCTGTCGATGGCGCCGCCCGTCAGATAGACGAAGAAGCCGAGCCCGAAGACGCCGAACACGATGGACGGAACGCCGGCGAGGTTGTTCACCGCGATCCGAACGGCGCGAACGAGAGCTCCCTGCCGCGCGTACTCCCGGAGGTAGAGAGCCGCAATCACGCCGAAAGGCATCACGGCCGCGCTCATGAGGATGACCATCATCACGGTCCCGAAGATCGCCGGAAAAACGCCCCCCTCGGTGTTCGACTCGCGCGGCTCCGCGGAGACGAACTCACCGAGTCGGGAGAAATAGACCCTGAGGCGCCCCCCGAGACCGAGCTCGTTCGGTCGGAAGATCCTCACGATCGCGGAGACCGGGAGCGTCTTCTCCTCGCCATTGGCGTCGGCGAGTGTCACCTGCGCGCGCTCGTTCTCGGCCCTCAGGCCGTCGGCGCGGGCGCGCAGGGCCTCGTAGCGCTTCTCGAGCGACGCGACCTCCGCTTCGATGGCCGCGACTGGACCGGCCGCGGAGGCGGGTTCTTTTCGGAGGGCGCGGATCTCGAGCCGCTTCGCCTCGAGCGTGGAGTTGATCGCTCCAATTTCACGCTTCTCCAGCCGCCGGAGTCGCTTCGAGCGTTCCCGCGACTGCTCGATGAGCGGGACGAGCCTTTCGAACGGGTCCGCGCCTCCCGGGGCGGCGGGCTCCCCTCCCACCACGACGCTTCGCAGGTAACCGTGGAACGGTCCGTACTCCTGGCGCTCGACGAGGACGGCGTCCTTCGGCGACCGGCGCGACACGATCTGCGATTCGGGAATCCACCGGAAGTCGAGCCCGTAGAGATCCCGGTTCCCGAGCCGGACCTGGACCCGCCCTCCCGCGCTCGCGGCGGCGCCCTCGGCCGGCGGGATCGGCTCGGAATCGAGGACGGCGACGAGATACTTCTTTCCGTCCGCGAGCCCGATCTCGACGAGTCGACCCGGCCAGAGCGCGGCGAGCGCCCGGGGCGCGACGACGAGGATGAGGCCCACGATCATCAGGAGGCACGCGGCGAGCGCGGCGCCGGTCAGCCAGATGAACGGCCCGCCCGATTCGGTCTTCCGCTTCGAGGTGACCATCCTCTAGATCGCCTCGTACTTCCGGCGAAGGCGCTGGCGGACGATCTCCGCCGCCGTGTTCACCGCGAAAGTCATCACGAAGAGGATCGCGGACGCGAGGAAGAGGATCCGGTAGAGGGTGCCGCCGAACGGTGCCTCCGGGATCTCGACGGCGATGTTCGCGGACAGCGTCCGCATTCCGTTGAAGATCGACCAGTCCATGATCGGCGTGTTGCCCGTCGCCATCAGGACGATCATCGTTTCGCCGACGGCTCGACCGAACCCGATCATGACCGCCGAGAAGACGCCCGGCGACGCGGTCGGGAGCACGACTCGGACGGCGGTCTGCCAGCGCGAAGCGCCGAGCGCCAGGCTCGCGGCGGAAAGGTGGGCCGGGACGTTCGAAAAGGCGTCCTCGCTGATCGTGAAGATGATCGGGATGACGGCGAACCCCATCGCGAAGCCGATGACGAGGGAGTTGCGCGGGTCGTACCGCTCCTCGAAGCTCGAAAAGAGCCACGCCTTGAAGTCCCCTCCGAAGAGCACGCGCTCGACGACCGGACCGAGCGCGTAGGCGAGCCAGACGCCGAAGACGACGAGCGCCACGAGGATCGCGACCTCGCGGGCAGGGGTGATCCGGACCGCGATCGGGCGTGGAAGGGCGCGCACGGCGAGCGCGCAGGCGAGGACGACGAGCGGAATCATCGGAAAGAGGAGGAGCGTTCCTGCTGTCGCCCGCTCCACGCGCGGAGCCAGCCACAGTCCCGCCAGGAAGCCGATGACGACCGAGGGAAGGGCCGCCATGATCTCGACGACCGGCTTTACGAGGCGGCGAACCCGGACCGGCGCGAAGAGCGACGCGTAGAGCGCGGCCGCGATCGCGGTGGGGATGGCGAAGAGCAGGGCGTAGAAAGTCGCTTTGAGCGTGCCGTAGATCAACGGCGTCAGCGAGAACTTCGGCTCGAAGTCGTCGGTCCCGCCGGTCGACTGCCAGACGAACTCCGGCCGGTCATATCCCTCGTACCAGACCTTGCCGAAGAGCGTCTTCAGCGTCGTTTCGGGGTGCGGATTGCGGAGCGCGAAATCCCGCAGGAGTCCGGCTTCCGTCACGACGAAGAGCCCGTTTCCCTGCGGGGCGATTCCCGCGTCGCGCGCCGGCGCGCCGGTCCCGCCCATCTTCAGGAGCGTCCGCTCGGACGTGTTGTGGCGGAGCCAGATCGCCCCCGTTCGGTCCGCGGTGACGAAGGCCTTGTTTCGGGTGGAGATGCCGATCGTCACGACGCCGGAAGGCATGGGGTCGAACACGTGGATCTTCCGGTAGACCCGAAGACCCGGGTTGTCCGGCGAGCGGACGCGGAACCACGACGAGACGCGGCCGCGCGCGTCCCCGAAGACGGCTGTCTGGCCGCCGAGGAGGAAAGCCGCGGCGGTGATCGGCGCCGGAGAGCCGTCCACGAAGACCGGCGGCTCCGCAGTCGCCGCGCCGGCTTCGTCGATCGTGATCGGGACGAAGAATCCGCGGTCGGTCGCGACGACAGCTTCCGAACCCACCTCCGACAGCGACAGAGCCGTGACGCGGGCGCCCTCGAGGCGGTCGGAAAGGTCGTGAACTTCGGTCACGGGCGGGGCGGCGGCCTCCTCGCCGGGGAAGTCACTTTCCTCCGCCTGGGGTACCCACGCGAGGAACAGGTCCGATTCGCCGGAAGAGCCCAGAAGGACGGTGCCGTTGGGAGCGGCGGCCGCGGCGGAAAGACGGACCGGGCGCCCCTCGGGCAGGACCTGTACCTGATCGACCGGTCGGAGGGAGAAGTCGATCGACCGTCCCCGCTCCTCGAACTCGACGCGGACGCTTCCCTCCACGAGCAGGATCCGGCCGTCCTCGAGACCGAGCGCCATCTCGTCCCGCCCGCCGATGCGCTCGGCCGACGAGATCCGCCAGCCTTCGGTGTCCGGCACGCGGACGGTCCGGAGAACGCGGGCGGCCTTGCGGTCGACCTGCTGGAAGACGCCCGTCGAACGGAGCACCACGTAGCTTTCGCGGTACGGATCCGGGAAGGCGAGGAGCACGGGGTCGTTTTCCGCAGTCGGGAACCGAAGCGCCGACTCCTGCCGCGCGGTGGCGCCCCGCCAGAGAGGGAGAGCCTCCGCGACGATCTGCACGAGGATCAGGAGCACCGTGACGATGATCCCCAGTCCGCCGATCGTGATGACGGCGCGTGCGATCCGATCGGATCGCTTGACCCAGCGGCGGGGATCCTTCAGCCGCTCGGGCGAGCCGGCGGGCGACCGCGCGGGGGATTCCTGCGGCAGAGATGCCACCCGGAGACCTCCGACGAAAGCAGACCGGCGACCCGAGAGGATCACCGGCCGATCTCAAACGACTCGAGGCGGAACGCTATCCGACCTTGCGGCGCTCCTCGGAGACCACGTTCGCGGGGAGCGGGAAGTAGCCGTCCTTCACGACGTCCTGCTGTCCTTCCTTCGACAGCGAGTACCTCAGAAACTCGCGGGTCAAAGGGGAGACCTTCGCCGTGCCCGACTTGAAGGGATCGATCGGTACGTAGATGTAGAGGTATCGGGCGAGCGGGTATTTACCGGACAGGACGTTTTCGTAGGACTCGGCGTACGAGGGCTGCCCGGCTTTCTTGGAGAGCTTGATTGCCTTGACGTCGGACGTCGTGTAGCCGATACCCGAGTACCCGATCGCGTACCGGTCTTCGGAGACTCCCTGTACGACCGACGCCGAGCCCGGCTGCTCCTTGACGCGATCCTTATAGTCGCCCTTGCCGAGCGCGACCTCCTTGAAGTAACCGTACGTGCCGGACGCCGAGTTACGGCCGTAGAGCGAGATCGGCTTGTTGGCCCACTCCCCGGTCAGTCCAAGCTGACCCCACGTCGTCACGTCCTGCTTGTACCCGAGCTTGCGGGTCTTCGAGAAGATCGCATCCACCTGCTCGAGCGTGAGCTCCGTGAGCGGGTTGTCCTTGTTCACGTAGACGGCGAGCCCGTCGAGCGCGACTCGAATGCCCGTCGGCGGATACCCGTACTTCGCCTCGAACTTGTCGATCTCTTCCTTCTTCATCTTGCGGGACATCGGACCGAGCTGGGCCGTTCCCTCGATCAGGGCGGGGGGCGCCGTGGAGGAGCCCTTCCCTTCGACCTGGACCTTGACGTTCGGATAGAGGCGCCGGAACGCTTCCCCCCAGAGGGTGACCATGTTGTTCATGGTGTCGCTCCCCACGGAGGAGAGGTTTCCGGAAACGCCCGAAGCTTTCGCGTAAGAGGGCAGCTTCGCGTCCACCTTGACCGCCTGCCCGAGAGCGATTCCCGCGGCAGCCAGCGATGCGACGACGAAACCGGCCATTTGAGTTCTTTTCATTTTCTTGCTCCTTCCCATGACGAGGTCAGTGTGAAGGGACGATGTAAACAGGCTGTGAAGACGACGTAAGGCTTCTTGGTGGCGTCAGAAGACCAGCTGGGCCTGAACCCGGAACTCCTTCAGGCGGCGATTCGTCGTCGCGGCTGCCGCCTCGTTCTTGGTCTCGCCGTAGTCGGCCTGGAGCTTCCAGGAGTGTTTGTTCACGTACCAGGAAACTCCGCCGCGCCACTCCGTCTGGTCGTTGTCGTCCGTGTCGGTGTTCGGGTCAATCTTTGCCCAACGTCCGGCAATCCCGACCTTGGGCGTGAACAGCCAGCCGCCCTCGAGTAGCCAGCCCTCGCGGTCGGACTCGACGCCCGTGGGGCTCTCGCTCTCACCCTGGTGGTACTGGCCGTAGAGGAAGAGGGACTTGACCGCCTTCAGCACGATCGAAGCGCCAAACGTCTCGACGTCGGCTCCCGTGCGGGCTCCGGTCGCGGGCTGGACGATCGCGTCGTTGTTGTTGTACTCGCCGGCAAAAGAGAGTCGGAAGTCGTAGGCCTCGATGTTCGCTTCCGAAAAGCCGACGCTTCCCCACGGAGACACCATTACGCGCGTGACGTACTGGAATTCGTCGTTGTCGTTTGCAGTCGAGGTTCTTCCGTTTCCGTTGAAAACGCCGATCCGCCAGTCCACGAAGTCGGGGACCGCCTCGGGACCGACCTGGCCCCAGAGTTGGGCGCCGAGCTGACGGCCGGGCACGAAGAAGGCGTCGAGGATGGAACGGTCGATCAGTTGGAAGTTGCCGGAGGAAGTGAGCTGCTGGTAGTTGAAAGGCGCCTTGAACTGGCCAACCTTCAGTCGGAAGATCTTCTTTCCGCCCGTGAAGTCGTAGTCGAGGTTCGCGTCCAGGAGCTGGTTTCCGGAGGTGTCCGCGAGGTCCCACTGGAGCTCATACGTCAGGTCTTTCGTGTAGATCCAGCCGTCGAACTTCACGCGCATACGCCGGATGCGAAACGATCCCTTGTCCTCGAGGCTCGTCGGCAGGGGCGACGCCGGGCTGCGGATGTCGTCGAACATCTCGTGCGTGTAGCGGACCTGGAGCCGGTTGGTCAGGTTGATCTCAGCCTTTGGAAAAGAAAGCCGCAGTCCGGGCATTCGGTACTGAACGCCGAAGGGAAGCTTGAGGTCGGTCGTCTTGACCTCCTCGGGTGGGGCTTCCGTCTTGCCATACTTCGCGTTGAAGAGCTCGATCGCCTTCGCGTCCTCGAAGGTGACCGTTTCGCCGTTTGGCCCGTATCCCAGCCGGGTGATCGAGACCCCCATGTCCTTGGACTGAAGGTATGTGGTGTGGCGAGCCTCCGTCGAAAAGACGTAGATGCGATCGCCGTCCCGTATCTCCTGGTAGTAGTCGTTCGCGGTCTGCGCCGACGCTCTCGACGTGCCCAACCCGATCAACCAGACCGCGGCAAGCGCGAGTGCGAGGAGCGAGAGTACCGAATCGTTTTTCCTCAATTGATCCTCCTTTTTCCATGCGAAGCGAGTTCTACCGGCGGAGGGTCAACGCGAGAGAAACTCGCCGTAAACTCGGCGTGAAGTTGCCGCCCGACGGCGTGGGTCCGACGGGTCTTATGGAATCTCGGTGTAGTGGTGCTTCACCCACCGCGCTTCGGCCATGAAGATCGTGTCCTCGCAGATGTTCGTCGCGAGGTCTCCCACCCGCTCGAGGTTCTTCGAGACGGAGATGAGCTCGATGCAGTAGGTGATCAAGTTGTGGTGCTCCGCCATGTACGTCAAGAGCTCCCGGATGAGCGAGACGTTCTTCTCGTCGAGGATGTCGTCGCGCTTGATCACCTGGCGGGCCAGCCCCGCGTCGCGGTTGACGAAAGCGTCCAGGGAGTCCTTGAGCATGGACATGGCGACCTCCGCCATGTACTGAAGATCCAGAAACGGCCCCAGAGGCTTCGTCAAAGTGAGTCGCTCCGCGCCCTCGGCGATGTTCACGGCGTGGTCGCCGATGCGCTCGAGGTCGCTGTTGATCTTCAGCGCGGCGATCAGGAAACGAAGGTCGACAGCGACCGGCTGCTGGAGGGCGAGAAGCGAGACCGCCTGCTCTTCGATGGCCACTTCCATGCGATCGATGGCCTCGTCGTCGACGATGACCGCGCGCGCCTTCTCGGGGTCAACCTCGGTCAGAGCCTCGATCGCCCGCTGGATCTGGCGTTCGACCTCCCCCCCCATGAGAATGAGGCTGCGACGAAGCTCCTCGAGCTGCTCGGCAAAGTGCTCTTTCACGGCCCCCTATTCTGCCCCGTCCACCCGTTTGCCCGAACGAAGACCGTGTGAAATCCGTTGGAAGAGTATCGCCCTCGGTACGCCGTCCGATAAAGAAAAAGCCCCGGCGGGGCCGGGGCTTTCGGGTCACGAACCGCTGTGAATCAGTCGACGTACACGACGTCGCCGGTCTTGTTGTCGACGACCGCTCCGTACACGAAGAGGGGTCCCGTCGAGGTCCACGAGATGTAGAAGTCCTCCTGCGCCTGGTCCGCGGCCGGGACCGTCGAGAGCAGCTGAAACACGGCCTGCTGCGCCTGCGAGAGGCCGTTGATCTGGATGCTCACGGATCCGATGACGCTGCCGTCGCTCGCGCGCCGGGCCTGGAAGTTCGCCCCGACGGCGGCCGGGTTCGGGTTGAACCAACCCACGTTCGATCGGAACCCGTCCTGGATCTGAATCTGGGTTGCGGTCGCCTGGGAAAGGAACGGGAGGACGCCGCTCGTCCCGGCCTCGCCAATCCCCTTCGGACGGACGAAGAACCCCGTGGTCCCTCCGTCGGCGGGCCGCAGGTCGTTGAAGACCCGGACTCCCGCGGTGACCGCATGGGAAGCACCGATCTTGAGTGCGCCCAGGCCGTTCGCCGAGAACTGCGAGCCCACGACGTCATTGACGACGAGCTCCGCCCCCGGCGCGACGAGGACCGACCGGCTCGTGGCGGCGGAAAGGCCGGCGGGGGAGCTCGGGTAGAAGTCGAACGTGACGACCGCCGAGCTCGATGCCGTGTTCACGACGCGCGCGTCGGAGACGAACCGGGTGTTGTTCAGGCCGTCCACGCGCCCGACGACCGGGAAGTAGTACGCCTCCGCGACGAGCGCGAGGTTCAGCGTGCCGCGCACGGCCCCGCCCGGGAAGTCCGAGTTGTGCACGTTGAAGTAGAAGTTCCCGGGGTTGCCGATGATCTCGCTCAAGAGGTCCTGCGAGATCGCCACGTTCCCCGTGGCCATGTTGTCGGGATAGCTGGTGGCCAGCTGCACGACGACCGGCCCGGCGATGCTCGAGTTGCCGCGGTGTATGTGGGAGTTGTTCGGGGCCGCAATGTCCTGAACGATCGCGGCGTAATTCAGGCTCGCTCCCCCGCCGGAAGTGGTGAACACCGCCATCCCCGAGCCGTCGGCGTCGCCCGGCCCGGGAACTTCTGCGGCGCCCGTCGCGACGGCGAAAGCCCCCGTCGAAAGCTGCGACCGGATCGCGCCTCCCGGAAAGTCGGTGTTGTGCACGTTGACGTAGAACCCCTCGGGATTGCGGCGGATCTCTTCGATCAGGGCGGCGCTCGCCGTCGCAGAGCCCGAGGCTCTGTTGTTCGGGAAGGCCGACGCGAGGTTGATCACGACGGGCCCGGGAACGCCGGCGACGCCGCGATGGATGTGGGAGGCGTTCGGAGCGGCGATGTTCTTGATCTGCATCGAATAGAACACAGTCGTCCCCTCGAACCGGAACCCGGCAAGACCGAATCCGTCGGCGTCGCCCGGTCCGGGAGCTTCATTGGCGCCTGTCATGACGCCGACGAGTGTCTGGCCGCTGGCCACAACTGCCAGGCAAGAAGCGAGAACGAAGGCGACAAAGAAGACCTTTCTCCGCATCAGAACCTCCCTTTCCTTTTTGGGGACCCGCGGCCTCACGCCGCGACCGGACCGCATGCAGAAGCCGGACCAAGCCGGCAACGCATTCGACAACGGGCACCGCTGCAGGATCCCGGTTTCAGGAATCCTTTAAGCGGAAGACTCGAGGCGGGGGAAGTGGTCGGAGTCGAGCGGCGGTCCCCCCTCCTTCCACGCGACGGCTCGATCGAGAGCGAGCTCGACCCCGCGCCGGAAGTCGTCGAGCGCGAGGCCCTCATCGCCCTCCGGGAACCGGCGGAGCTTTGCCAATCCTTTCGTCAGGAGCTCGACGCAGCCCCCGGGCCGCTCCCGGCGGGAGGCCTTGTAGAGCCCCGCCGCGACCTGGATCAAGCCCTGGAGCAGCAGCCGGCGCGGCCGGGTCTCCGCGAGCCACTCGGCCTCCCACACGTCGTGGGCCTCGAAGAACCGGCCGGAGTTGAAGAGGCTCCGGCCGGCCTCGAGCGCGCCTCCCGACGGGTCTTCCGTTAGAACGACACCCGTGCCGCGAGCTGGTACGTGCGCGGCCCCGCTCCGGCGCTCGCGGGGGCCTGCGCGGTGCAGCCCCGTCCGCCGGCGCAGGGGGTCCGGAAAGTCGCGAGGGGCTGCAGCTGCGGTTGGCCCGCCACCGTCGCGAGGCGGTACTCGTTCGTCTGGATCCCGATGACGTTGTCGCGGTTGAAGATGTTGAACGCTTCCGCGATGAGCTCGAGGTCCACCGGGCCGAACCGGAAGTGGCGCGAGACCCGCGGGTCGACCGACAGGATGCTCGGAAGCCTCTCGCCGTTGCGCGGCGCGCCGGGGGAACGGTCGTTCCGGTCGTTGCCGTCGTTGTTGAGGTCGCCGTTGATGCTCGGGGACCACGGCGTCCCGGTCTGGTAACTGACGACCCCCGACAGCGTCCACCCGGACGCGAGGAACCGCATGAAGGGGTTCTGGATGGAGTTGCCGTAGTTCAGGTCCCACACCCCCGAGAAGACGACGCGGTGGCGCACGTCCAGGTCCGACGGACCGTGCTCGCCCCCGGAGTCGAACGTGTCCTGCATGAACTTCGCGTCGTCGGTGCCCTGCGGGACGACGGCCGTGGCGTCCGGCTTCGTGTCCGTCGCACGTCCCCACGAGTAGCCGAGTCGGGCCGTCCAGTTGTGCGAGAAGCGCTTCACGAGCTCGAGACTCGCGCCGTGGTACTCGGACTCCGCGGAGCTCTGGAACTGGACGATGCGGGCGAAGTTCGAGAACGGCCGCCCCGTGTATCGGCGGACCGGGACGACGCCGCCCCCCTGGATCGAGACGTCGACTACGGTCGGGTCCGAGATGTTGATGTCGGCGGAACGCGGGAGGTCGTCCCCCTTGACGTAGAGGTAGCCGACGGAGATTCCGAGGTCGTTCGTCAAAGCCCGCTCGACGCCGAGGCTCCCCTGCTGGACCCGCGGGTTCTCGAAGCCCGGATCGAAGACGAAGATTGTCGGCCTCGGTACCGTCGCGCCCGTGGGAATCGACGCGAACGTGTTCGGGTACGTCGGAACCTGGTTGCCGGTGAACGTGATCGTCTGGACGTTGATGCCGTTGTTCGAGTGCGCGGTGCCGAACATGATTCCGGTCGTGCGCCCGTAGAAGAGGCCGTAGCCGCCCCGCACGACCGTGCGGTTGTCCTTCATCGGAGTCCACGCGAACCCGATCCGGCCCGCGTAGTTGTCGTCGTCGATCGGGATCTCGTCGGTCCGAAGTCCGGCAGCGAGGAGCTGGGCGTCCGGGTTCAGCACGTCCGGCTGCCGCACGTCCTGGTAGTCGTAGCGGGCGCCGAGATTCAACGTGAGGTTCGGGCGGACCTGCCACTCGTCCTGGACGAACCCGGCGTATTCGGTCAGGTCGGGGTGCGTGATGCCGCCCGTCGTGCCGGGGCCCGCGAACGCCTGGACGTACCGCTCGCCCGCGCCGTTCGGCGTTCCGCGCTGAAACGACCCGATGCTCGTGAACGTGTACGCACCGGAGAAGTTGCCGATGAAGAGGTTGTAGATGTCGTCCTGGTTGTAGTCGAAGCCGGCTTTGAGGGTGTGGGGTCCGAAGAGAAGCATCGCTGTATCCGCGACCTGTACGCGCTTGATCGTCGTCTCGCGCGGGGAGAAGAAATTCCGTCCGATGATGAGGACCTGCTGCCCCCCCTGGTTGATGGTCGCCTCGGGGTTCGCATTGTTTGCCGTCCCCGGCTCACGGTCCTTCATGTACTGGCCGCGAAGCTCATTGAAGAAACCGGCCGAGATCGAGCTGCCGAGCGAGCCGGCGATCGTGTCCGTCGTTACGAGAGAGTCGCCCGTGTGCTCGAGAGCCGTCGTCGCCCCTCCGCTCTCGAACCCCACGCCGGTGAAGTCCTGCCGGTTGTAACGGAGCGAGACGTGATGACGGGAGGAAGCCTCCCAGTCGGTCTTGAAGAGAAAGACGTCCTGGTCCTGCTTTCGGTCCCACGTGTCGGCGAGGGCGCGGAGCCGATCGATCCCGGCGAGCGTGTCGGCGTCCGTGGGCGTTCCGGCCGGGATCGTGAAGATCACGGAGTTCGGAATCGAGTTGCGCTGCCCGTCGTAGTTCGCGAAAAAGAACAGGCGGTCACGGAGGATCGGACCTCCGAGGGTCGCGCCGAACTGGTCGTAGTGGTACGGCGTCTCCGGCCGGTTGTTGACGACGTCGATGTAGTCCTTCGACTTGATCGCGTCGTCCCGGTAGAAATAGAACGCTCCGCCGTGGAAGTCGTTGGTGCCCGACTTCGTCACGACGTTGATGACTGCGCCTCCCGCGCGCCCGTACTCCGCGGAGTAGGAGCTCGTATTGACCTGGAACTCCTTCACGGTGTCCTGGCTGAACTGGTACGGGGCGCGGCCGGTCCCGGTGCGGCCGGCGGCCTGCCCGAAGAACGTGTTGTTGTTGTCGGCCCCGTCCACGATCAGGCTGTTGAGCGTCCCGCGCTGGCCCGCGAAGCTGATGTCGCCCACGCGGAAGTTGTCCTTCACGACGCCCGGCGTCGTCAGCACGAAGTCGAGGAAGTTCCTTCCGTTCGTCGGAAGGTTGGAGATCTCGCGCTCGCTCACCACGGAGTCCACCGCGGACTTCGACGTTTCGACGATGGGCGCCTCGCTCGAGACCGTCACGGCCGCCTGGACCCCCGCAGGCTCGAGCACGAGCCGAACCGTCGTGTCACCGCCGACATTGACCACCACGTTTCCCACCCTCGCGGCGCCGAACCCGGCCGCCTCGGCGGCGACCTCGTAAACGCCGACGGGCAGAAGAGGGATCGTGAACGTCCCGGACCCGCCTGTCGTCGCGGAGCGCGCGAGACTCGTATCCACGTTGCGCGCGGTGATGGTCACGTTCGCGACGGCGCCGCCGGTCGTATCCGTCACCGTGCCGCTGATCGATCCGGTCGTGCTTTGCGCGGAGACGAAGGCCGCCGAGCAGAGCGTGTAGGCGAGAACGGAAATCAGCCAGCCGCGGAGAACCGGGGCAGTGCGCTTCATCGGAGTTTCCTTTCGTCCCGCGTCCGTGCGGGCGTCGGTCCGAGTTCGCTTTTTTCTTCGGCGGTTTTTCGAGGCGTAGATACCACCTGACTGGGAAGCGGTCAATGCCACGAACTCTGTGCACGGGCGCGACGGCGGACGAGAGAACGTCCACGTAGAATCGCCCACCGTGCCGCGACCCCGGGCCACCCCGACACCTGCGCCGAAGCGACGCACTTCCCCGCGCGAAACGGTCGAGGAGAAGCGACGCCGGGCAGCGCTCGTCCTCCGACGCCTCGCCCGCGCGTATCCCGACGCGCGGTGCTCTCTCGACTACTCGAGTCCGCTTCAGCTCCTCGTAGCGACGGTGCTTTCCGCGCAGTGCACCGACGTCATGGTCAACCAGGTCACGCCCGCGCTCTTCAAAAAGTACCGGACCGCGGCGGACTACGCGCGGGCGCCGGCGGGCGAGCTCGAGAAGGACATCCGCCAGACCGGATTCTTCAACTCCAAGGCGCGCAGCCTGCGCCGGACGGGCGCCACGCTCGCCGCCGAGCACGGCGGCCGCGTCCCCGACACCATGGAAGCCCTCGTCGCCCTTCCGGGCGTCGGTCGGAAGACGGCGAACGTCATTCTCGGCAACGCTTTTGGCAAGGACGAGGGGTTCGTCGTCGATACGCACGTGGCGCGCGTCTCCGGGCGCCTCGGCTTCACCCGCGAGACCGACCCGGTCCGGATCGAGCAGGACCTGAACGCCCTCGTGCCGAAGGGCCGGCGGACCATGGCGGCCCACCAGTTCATCTTCCACGGGCGGCAGATCTGCATCGCCCGACGCCCGCGGTGCGAGATCTGCCCCGTCAACCCGCTCTGTCCAAAGATCGGCGTCCCCCTCGAGATCCGACGGGCGGCTTCTCCTCCGCGCTCCCGGCTGCCGGCTTCCAGCTCCCGACCATGAGGGCCTACCTCGCCGGCGCGATCGAGCACTCGGCCGACGGCGGCCGGGGCTGGCGGGAAGACCTGGCCGCTTTCCTGCGCGACGAGCTCCGTCACGACGTCTACGACCCGGTTGCCGACGAGAAGAAGAGTCTGACCGAGGAGGAGATCGCGGGCTTCCGGGGCTGGAAGCTCGAGGACCCCGGGCGTTTCCGCGAGACGGTGCGGAAGATCATCGAATTCGACCTCGACCGGATCGAGCGGGACTGCGACTACGTCGTCGCGCTCTGGGACCGCGCGGCGGCGTCGGGCGGAGGCACGGCCGCGGAGGTCACCTTTGCTCACCGCCTCGGCAAACCCGTTTACCTGCTTCTCGCGATGGCGGCCGCCGATGCGTCGGGCTGGGTTCTCGCGGCTTCCACCGAGGTGTTCGAGAGCGTCGACGGGCTTCAGAAGCGCCTGCGGCAACGATACCCCCCCGCAGCCGGGCGATAAGATCGCCCGCCCATGGTGTTCGTAAAGACCCAACTCGGCTGGATCGAGGTGATTTGCGGGAGCATGTTCTCCGGGAAGAGCGAGGAGCTCATCCGGAGGCTGCGAAGGGCGATCATCGCCAAGCAGCGCGTCCAGATCTTCAAGCCGCGGATCGACTCGCGGTATGCCGACGCCGAGATCGTGTCGCACAGCGAGATGCGGATGCCGTCGATCTCCGTGTCCTCGAGCGAGGAGCTCCTCGAGAAGCTCGACCATCGAACCGAGGTCGTCGGCGTGGACGAAGCGCAGTTCTTCGATGCGGGGCTGGTCGCGGCCGCCGAGCGCATGGCGGACCAGGGCAAACGGGTGATCGTCGCCGGCCTCGACAAGGACTACCGCGGGATGCCTTTCGAGCCCATCCCCTCCCTCATGGCGGTGGCGGAAGACGTCACGAAGACGCTCGCGATCTGCGTAAGGTGCGGCTCCCCGGCCAACAACACCCAGCGACTCGTCGAGAGCGACGAGCGGGTCATCGTCGGCGCCCAGGGCCTCTACGAGGCGCGGTGCCGCCGGTGCTTCGAGCCCCCCTCCCGGAGCGTTTGAGCGGTCGCTCGACGCGACCGGGAGAGAGCAAGCGGCCGCGCCGCAAGATCCCATGGCACGGATCAGTCTCACGTCCATTCCAACCGTGATGGTCCGGAACTCCCGCAAAACCGATGACAAAACAGTTTTCCGAAGCGGCAGCGGAAAAGCCTGTCGAAATCCCTGTGGAAAGCGCGCGAATCGCGCGAAAGCGCGCGGTCGCCGTTCGGATTGCACCTACAACTGTGCGTCGTGACAACACCTTCCCCATCAATGATTTGGACTTGGTGCAACGCGCCGGAAGCAGGAGAGCCCCGGCCCCGTGGGAGCGTTCATTTTTTTTCCACACCGACAAGGGCTTTTGGCGCTGACACTTAACGCCTTATTCACCTGGATTCCACCCGCTTCCCAGCGCTCCTCCCTGCGACCAGGGTCGGTGGCGCGCGCCGGAAGCGTCCCTAGTCGCCCGGGGTGTGCTCGCCGTAGACGGTCTTCAGCCGCGAAACGATCTCGCCGACGGTCGCGTCGGAGCCGACCGCCGTGACGAGGGCCGGGAGGAGGTTCCGGTCTTCCCGGGCGTCGCGCTCGAGCACCTGGAGCGCCCCGGCCGTTTTTTCCGGGTCTCGGCGGGCGCGGAACGCGGCAAGACGCTCGACCTGATCCCTTTCGATCTCGGGATCGACCGTCGAGATCGGGGGAAGCTCCCCTCCCTCTTCGCGGAACGCGTTCACCCCCACCACGATGCGCCGGCCCTCCTCGACTTCCCGCTGGGCGACGTAGGCGGCCTCCTCGATCTCCCGCTGAACCCAGCCTTTTTCGATCGCGGCCACCGCTCCGCCCAGCGCGTCGATCCGGGCGATCGTCTCGCGCGCGCGTGATCGGATCTCCTCGGTCCAGCTCTCGATGAGGGCGGAGCCGCCGAGCGGATCGGCAACGTCCGTGACGCCGGTCTCGTGGGCGATGACCTGCTGAGTCCTCAGCGCGAGACGGGCGGCCCGCTCGGTCGGAAGCGCGAGCGCCTCGTCGGCGCCGTTGGTGTGGAGCGATTGGGTTCCCCCGAGGACCGCCGCGAGCGCCTGCAGCGTGACCCGGACGACGTTGACGTCCGGCTGCTGCGCCGTGAGCGTCGACCCCGCGGTCTGCGTGTGGAAGCGCATCCGCCAGGAGCGCGGGTCCTTCGCCCCGAAGCGGTCGCGCATGATTTCTGCCCAGAGCGAGCGCGCGGCACGGAATTTCGCGATCTCCTCGAAGAAGTTCGAGTGGGCGTTGAAGAAGAAAGAGATGCGCGGCGCGAACGAGTCGACGGCGAGGCCTCGGGCGATCGCCGCTTCGACGTAGGCAATGCCGTTCGCCAGCGTGAACGCGACCTCCTGGACCGCCGTCGCCCCCGCCTCGCGGATGTGGTACCCCGAAACCGAGATCGTGTTCCACCGCGGGACTTCTCGTCCGCAGAACTCGAAGATGTCCGTCGCGATCTTGATCGACGGCCGTGGCGGGAAGATGTACGTTCCGCGGGCGGCGTACTCCTTGAGAATGTCGTTCTGGACCGTGCCGGAGAGTGCGTCCCACTCGATCCCGCGCTCGCGGGCGACGGAGAGAAGGAGCGCAAGGAGCACGGCCGCCGTCGAGTTGATCGTCATCGAGATCGAGACCCGATCGAGTGGCAGCCCCTCGGTCAGGAGGCGCATGTCCTCGATCGTCGAGATAGCGACTCCCGCCTTTCCGACCTCACCGCGCGCGAGCGGATCGTCCGAGTCGTACCCCATCTGCGTCGGGAGATCGAAGGCGACCGAAAGCCCGGTTTGCCCCTGCTCGAGGAGGTAACGGTACCGGCGGTTCGACTCGCGGGCGGAGCCGAAGCCCGCGTACTGCCGCATCGTCCAGAGCCGGGACCGGTACA
Source organism: uncultured Acidobacteriota bacterium (assembly GCA_963832145.1). Classification (GTDB taxonomy): domain Bacteria; phylum Acidobacteriota; class Thermoanaerobaculia; order UBA5066; family Gp7-AA6; genus Gp7-AA6. The sequence continues at coordinate 506,514 of CAWHTA010000002.1, read as the reverse complement.
TCTCCGGCGTGAGGCCGCGTGTGTAGGGGAATTCGCCGGCGGGAGGCGCGCCGTAGGAAGCGAGGATCGGGATTCCGGAGCTCGTCGCGGCGGCGGGAACCGGCGAAACGGGCTTCGCGGGTTCGAGAGGCTTCCTGAGAGGGGCGAGCACGTCGGAGGGCCCCGAGGTCCCCCCGGCGGGGAGATCGGCGGGCGGACGCGCCCCCTTCTCCTTCACGCCGCCGATTGTGGCACACCGCCCGGCGAGGGCGGGATCCGGAAGAGGCCGTCGTTCGCGCGCCCCGAGCGGGCGGGTCCCGCGCTCTACAATCGCCCCGTGGCTACCCTCCAGGGCGACCTTTCCACCTTCGGGTTTCCGGACCTGATGCAGTGGATGGAGCTCAACCGGCGTTCGGGTCGCCTGACGATCGTTCGGGGAAACGATCGCCGCGTCATCGACTGGAAGGATGGGGACATCGTTTACGTGTCGGGCTCGCTCCCCAAGGACCGGCTCGCCGCCTTTCTCCTCCGCGAAAATGTCCTTCCCGCCTCGACGCTTCACTCCCTCCTCGCGCGGAACTTCACGTCGGAGACGAACCTGACGCGCCTCATCCTGGACGAGGGAAACGAGACGGTCCCGCAGTTCTCGCTGCGGGTCGAAGAACTCGCCCGACGCCTGCTGTTCGAGGTCTTCGAGTGGCCGGAAGGTCGCTTCGAGTACGAGCCCTCCTCGCACGTGGAACAGATTCTCCGGATCCGGCTGAAGCTCCCCGCACAGGCGCTGGCTTTTCAGGCAGTGACGGCCCTCGACGATACCCATCGAAGAAAGGCGGGTGGGCCCGGGGAGGTCCCGCCCCTCCGCCGTGCGGCGGACCGGGACCCCCGGTTCTGGGATCTCGTCGAGGCGGCGGGACTGTCGCTCGATCCGAAGGAGGGGCGGCGCCGGCACTCGGAGTTTCTCGAATTCACCCGGAGGCTCCGCCAGCGTCTGACGCGATTCAACCTGCTTCGACCGGTGCACGAGAACACCGCGGCGCTCCTGCGGCCAATGGCGGCGAGGGAGCGGTTGGACCCGGCGTCCGTGGCTCCGATCGCCGCAATCGATCCCTCGCTCACCCTCGACCTCCTGATCATCGCGAACAGCCTCGTGCTCGAACGACGCGATGCGGTACTGACTGCTCCGGAAGCCCTCGCGCGCCTCGGACCCATCGCAACCGCCGCGGTCATCCAGAGGTTGTCGGCGCCGGACTTTCCTCCGGTCCCCGCGGGTGACGCCGGAGAAGCCGCCATCCGGCGCGCCAGCCTCGCGGCGGCCATCGCGGCGCGTCGGCTGGCCGGCAAGTTCTCCCTGTCCGGCGACCGCGCCTACGCGCTCGGCCTTCTCCACGCGATTCCCTACGCGGACCTGATCGCGGTCTCCGGGGAGCTCGGAATTCCCCCCGGGCCCTTTCGGTCGGCGCTCCTCGAGGCTCACCGCCCGCTCGTGGGCCGCCTCCGGTCCGCGGCGTGGAGCCTCCCATCCGACCTCGAGGCCGTTCTCTCCGAGCCCGGGAGCGACTCGCCGGCCGTCGCTCTCGTTCACGCGGCGCGGGCGACGCTGCCCGACTGCGCCCTCGGGCCTCTTGCCGCAAAGCCCGGATCGCCCCGGGAATCCCGGAAGGCGGCTGCCGAGCTCAACCGACTCTTCGAGGCACTCGGACTTCCCCCGGCCGGCGCGAAGAGTCCGGACGCCCACGTGCAGTGAACGACCCGGTCCGCGTTTAACTTTTCCTTCATCCGGCCGAGGAATCGGCGGCGGGCGAGGCGCGTTGGCAAGAGAGAGGTAAAACCCATGAAGAAACTCACATCGTCCGCCCTCGCCCTGGTCTTCTCGATCGTGTCCGTCGGCGCCCGGGGCCAGCAACCGGCTCCGACCTTCACCGAGGAGGTGGAGGTTCGCGTCATGGACATCGACGTCGTCGTCACGGGGCGCGACGGCCGGCCCGTCACGGACCTGAAACGCGAGGACTTCACGATCCGCATCGACGGCAAGCCGGTGCCGATCGACTACTTCGCGCGCGTCGACGAGGGAACGATCCACGCTCCCGACCTCGCCAGCGCGTCGCCGGAGCAGGTGCTCGCGGCCTACCGCAGCGGGGAAGAGGCGTACGTCCCCCGCCACTTCCTCATGTACGTCGACGTCGGCCACCTCGCTCCCAACGGGCGCCAGCGCGGCCTCGAGGCGCTGCGCGATCTCGTGACGCGCATGGGTCCGAACGATCGCGGACGCGTCGTTCTCTTCGATCGGCGCCCGAAGGAGCTCACCGAGTGGACTTCGAGCAAGGAGACGCTCTTCGCCGCGCTCGAGAAAGTCGAAAAGGCGGGAGTCGGAATGTCGCGGCTGCTGACGGAGCGCCAGACGCTCCGGGAGATCGACGCGACGCCCCGGCGCTCGACGAGAGAGTTCCTCGTGCGGCAGTACGCCGAGCAGGAGCGCGCGGAGATCCGAGGCCTCCTGCAGGACCTGAATGCCGAGATCGCGACGCTCGCCCCGCTCGGCGGCAAGAAGGCGTTTCTCTTCGTCTCCGGGGGATTCGACTTCCAGCCCGGTTATGCGATGGCGAATTACGCTCTCGGGCAGGCGAGCGTTCTCTCGCTCGACAACCGCAACGTTTCCCAGGAGCTCGACGCGATCACGCGCCGGGCGAACACCTCCGAAGTCACCTTCTACACGGTCGACGCGCGCGGTCTCCAGGCGGAAGGCATGTCGGCATCCAACGACGATCCCTTGGGCTCGCGCCCCATCGTCTCGTTCATCGCGCGCCAGGACAGCCAGCACGGCCTCTCGCTCCTCGCGCAGGAAACCGGCGGGCTCGCGCTCCTGAACTCGAACGACCTCCAGGGTGGTCTCGCCCGCGTCTACCGGGACACGTCGGCGTACTACTCGATCGGAGTCACCGTGTCGAAGCTCGCCGTGACGAGCTACGAGGACGTCCGGGTCGAGGTGACCCGGCCCGGCGTGACCGTTCGCGCGCGCCGGGGTTACGCGCCGCGATCCGACGAAGACCGCGCGCGCGACCGCGTCCAGGCGACGCTCCGCACGAACCTCTCTTACGGGGGGATCGCGGCAACGCTTCAGACGGCGCCGCCGGTGCGCGCCAAGGGCGGCCGCTACTCGCTTCCGATCGCCGTCACGTTTCCCGCATCGGCGCTCACGTTCTCGCCCGGCGGCGGCGACCGGCGCGCGGCGGCCGACGTCTACATCGCCGCCGTGGACGACAGTGGACGGATGAGCGATATCTCGAAGAGCGAAGCCACGTTCACGCTGCCGGCGGGGCGCGACGAGACGACGCCGCTCGTCTACAACGCCACCCTGACGACCCGCAAAGGGAACCACCGGATCGTCGTGAACATCCGCGACCGGGTGACGGGCAAGATGGGCACAGCCAAGGCGGATCTGAGAGTCGAGTAGTGCCGAAGGGAACGTGATTCGGGCGGCCCGGTTCGCCCTCCTCTTCACTCTCCTGACGCCGGGCGGACCGGCGAGGGCGCAGGAGTCGGCCGGCTTCACGGAACAGGTCGAGGTCCGGGTCATGGACCTCGACGTCGTCGTCACCGATCGCGACGGAAGGCCCGTGCGCGACCTCAAGCGCCAGGATTTCAGCGTTCGCCTGGGCGACAAATTGGTGCCGATCGACTACTTCGCCCGCGTGGATGCGGGCGCAATCCAGGCCCCCGACCTCGCGACCGCGTCGCCCGAGCAGGTGCTCACGGCGCCGGGCGCGGCCGAACCCGCCTATCTCCCCCGTCACTTCCTGATCTATGTGGACCTCGGACGCCTGAGCCCCGACTGGAAGAGACGCGCGCTCGAGCCGCTTCGCGACTTCCTGTCGCGCCTCGGGCCGAACGACCACGCGCGGGTCGTGATGTTCGACCGGCGCCCGATCGTGCTCACGGAGTGGACCCCGAAGAAGGAGACGCTCCTGGCGGCGATCGCCGGCATCGAGAAAGCCGTCGGGATGTCGCGGCTGACGCGCGAGCGGCAGGCGCTGTTCGACATCGAGCACCCGCCCGGCATTACTCCCGCCCAGAGAACGAGGTATCGGGAGTTCATCGCGAGTCAGTACGCGGCGGAGGAACGGGCCGCGACGCGGGAGCTCCTCGACGACGTGCTGTCGGCCGTGGCGACCCTCGCCCCGCTCGCGGGAAAGAGGACCGTGCTCTTCGTCTCGGCCGGCTTCGAGTTCCGGCCGGGCTACGCGATCCGGTCCTACGCCCTGGGCCAGTCCGGCTTCCTGACGGGCAGCACCCACAACTTCTCTGCCGAGCTCGAAGCGATCGTGCGGCGCGCGAACGCTTCCGAAGTGACTTTCTACGCGCTGGACGCGCGCGGCCTCGACACCGGTGGCCTGGACCCGGGCGGCGCCGACAAGGCCCCGGCTGACGCCGACGATCTGCGCTCCTTGCCGAGCGTCCCGTCTCTCGCCCGGCACGACACGCAGCAGGGAATGGTGCAGCTGGCCGACGAGACCGGCGGAATTGCGGTCCGAAACACGAACGACCTCGGGGCCGGGCTCTCGCGCGTCTACGAAGATACTTCCGCTTACTACTCGCTCGGAGTGACTCTCTCGAAGCTTCCGTCGAACGCGTATCAGAACGTACGGGTCGAGGTGAGTCGACCGGGCGTCGTCGTCCGCGCCCGGTCGGGATATGCGGCGAGAAGCGAATCGGAGCGGGTGCGGGACCGCGTCGAGGCAACCTTGAGGTCCAACCTCCGGTACTCCGCGATCGCGGTGACGATGCGGACCGGGAAGGCCGGCCGGAAAGGCGGTCGATACACCGTCCCGCTCTCCGTCACCATTCCGGCCTCCGCGCTGACCTTCCTTACCGACGGGGCGAACCGGCGCGCCACCGCCGACGTCTATATCGCTGCCCTGGACTCCGAAGGGCGGCTGAGCGAGACAACCCGAAACGACGCGACGTTTACGGTCCGGTCGGGCGATGACGAGATGACCCCCCTCGTTCATTCGACGATACTCATGACCCGGAAGGGAAACCATCGAATCGTGGTCAACGTCCGCGATAAGGTGACGGGCAAAATGGGCACCGCGAAAGCGGACGTTCGAATTGAATAGATCCGCCAACATCCTCCTCGCCTTCCTGCTGGCGCCGGTTGCCGCGACCTCGCAGGAGCCGCCGCCGACTTTCACGGAGCAGGTCGAGGTCCGCGTGATGGACCTCGACGTCGTCGTCACCGACCGCGACGGCAAGCCGGTCGCCGACCTGAAGCGCGAGGATTTCACCGTCCGCGTCGGCGGGAAGGTCGTCCCGATTGACTACTTCGCCCGCGTGGAAGCCGGCGCGATCCATTCGCCCGATCTCTCCACCGCCTCCCCCGATCAGGTGCTCGCCGCGTACAGGCAGGCGGACCAGGCGTACGTACCGCGTCATTTCCTCGTGTACGTGGACGTCGGACACCTCGCGCCGGACGGCCGCAAGCGCGGGCTCGAAGCCGTCCGCGACCTCGTCACGCGCCTCGGGCCGAACGACCGGGGACGCGTCGTGCTCTTCGACCGCCGGTCGCGGGAATTGACGGGGTGGACGTCGAGCAAGGAAGCCCTCTTCGCCGCGTTGACGAAGATCGAGGGTTCGGGGCTCGGGATGTCGCGCCTCGACGCCGAAAGGCAGGCCCTCACCGGGATCGACACGGTGATGGGACGAAACGCCCGCGAGCAGGCGGTCCACCGCGAGGCCGTCGCGCGCGGGTACGCCGAGCAGTCGCGCGCGGAGGTTCTCGGGCTGCTCCGCGACGTGGGAACCGAGCTGACGACGCTCGCGCCTCTCGCCGGAAAGAAGGCGTTCCTCTTCGTCTCCGGCGGTTTCGAGTTTCAGCCCGGCCAGGTCATGGGCGCCTACGCGGCGGGGCAGACAAACGTCATTTCGTCCGTCGTCCGCGACGTCAAAACCGATCTGGAGGCGATCACCCGCCGCGCGAACGCCTCGGAGATCACGTTCTACACTTTGGACGCGCGCGGGCTCGACCCGGCGGGCGGCTCCGCGGCGACCGACAATCCCCTGCTCGCGCGCTCCGGCGTCTCGTTCCTCGCCCGGAACGACAGCCAGGAAGGCCTGGTCGCGCTCGCGCGCGAGACGGGCGGAATCGCGCTCCTCTCCTCGAACGACGTCGCGACCGGTGTCGCGCGCGTCTATCAGGACACGTCCGCCTACTACTCGATCGGCGTGACGCTGGCGAAGATTCCGGCGTCCGGTCATCAGGCCGTTCGCGTCGACGTGAACCGGCCGGGCGCCACAGTGCGCGCGCGCCGGGGCTACACGGCGCAGAGCGCGGCGGACCGCGAGCGCGACCGCGTCCAGGCGGCGCTCCGGACGAACGTTTCCTCCAACGAGATTCCGCTGACCCTCCGGACCGAGCCGCCGACCAAGGCGGGCAAGCGCTATCGGTTCGCGATCTCGGTCGTCTTTCCCGCGGCCGGTCTCTCGTTCTCACCCGCGGAGAAGGGCCGGCGCGCCACCGCCGACGTCTCGCTCGCCGCGATGGACGACAACGGGCGCATGAGCGAGACGTCGAAGGACCAGATGATGTTCACGCTTCCGGAAGGTGCGAACGAGTCAAACGCCATGCTCCAGTACAAGACGAACCTGGAGACGCGGAAGGGGAACCACCGGATCGTGGTGAGCGTGCGAGACAAGGTGACGGGTCGTACGGGGACAGCGACAGCCGACATTCGGGTGGAGTAACCCGGCCCGTCGCTTTCCGCCATGGGCTGTTGCCCCGCGGCCGTTTACTCTCTCTGGCGCCGTCGAGGCGCCCTAAAAAGACCTAACCCCGCCGCGCGGCGCGGATCAGCGCCTCCATGTGATCCAGGTATCGCGTGAGCGCGCGGCGTCCTGCCGGCGTCAGGCGGAAAGTCGTCTTCGGAAGGCGTCCTTCGAAAGTCTTTTCGCACGCGACGTAGCCGGCCTCCTCCAGCTTCCGGGCGTGGACGGAGAGGTTCCCCGCTGTCGTCGCCAGGAAGTCCTTCAGGTCGTTGAACGCGAGCGAGTCGTTGGCCGCCAGCGCGCTCACGATCCCGAGGCGGATCCGCTCGTGGATCATGCGGTCGAGATGGCCCGCCCGATCCGGAACCGGACGTTCTGCCCGGCCTTCGGGGTGGCGCGGCGCGCCACGCGAGGCCGAGCGAGCGCTAGCCACCGTGTCTCCGAGCGATCGGGAAACCGAAGCCGATCAGCAGGCCGCCGAATCCCGCTCCGAGCAGGAGGTCGGCGGCGGGAGAAGGAACCAGGAGCGCGGCGAGACCCAGCCCCAGAAAGCTCCACCCCATCGCGCGCACGAGAGGGACCGAGAGCGCGCCGCCGGCGACGACGCCCGCGCCGAAGAGAAGCAGCCATATACCGGGCAGGAGCTCGTACTCGCCTCGAAGGGCGAGTGCGGCCGTCAGAACTGCTCCGACGAGGAGCGGAGCGGCGAAGCTCGGCCAGAAGCGTTTGCTGACACCGGAAAGGAGCGGGAGCCGCCGGCGGCGGGCCTTCTCGAGGATTCCGACCGTCGCGAGGGCGGCCGCGATCACCGCCTCGACGAGCCACACGCCGAGCCACCGCAGGCGATCGGGCTGGCTCGCGGCGACGAACGTCGCAACGAGCGCCGTCGCACCGATGACGACCTGGGCGCGCCCGGACATGGCCGTGAACGCGCCGGCGGCCTCCATCGTCTCCCGGATGAACCGAAGGTTCTCGACGACGTGCGACCGCAGGTCTCCTCGGCTCCGACCGGAGTCGTCCTGCGGAATCACCTTCAACGACATGCCCGGATTCTGTGCGCGCGCCCCACGGCTGTCAAGTGCTTTATGGGACAAAGCTATCGAACAAAGAGGGAGGGCCCGAAGGCCCTCCCGATTCACGATTTGACTAGAAGCGGAAGCCCGCGCTGAACGCGTACGTCCGGGGGAGCTGCCCCGCCGTGTTGGGCGGCGTCCCGGTGTAGAACGAGGCCACGCCGTTCGCCTGACCGAAGAGCGGACCACGCATCCAGTTCGCGCCCGAGACGGCGCAGCGGCTCGGGTTGGCCGGATCGCGCTGGCTGCACTCGATCGGCGTGTCCGTCAACGGGTTGAATGCGACGAGGTTCGTGCCAGCGCCGCCGCTCCGGCGCGTGATCACTGTGGTGTCCGGGAAGATGACGGCGTCGTTGTTGAAGACGTTCGTCACGCTCCCGCGGAGGAACAGCTCGAGGCTCTTGAAGACGCGGATCGAGTACCCGATCGAGACGTCCGTCGAGGCGAGGTCGTCGGTGCGAAACTCTCCGCGCTTGCTGAAGTAGTAGGTGTGCGTCGTTCCGAGCTGCGAGAGCGTGTATCCCGGGTTCACCGGGCTTCCGGGGAACGGCGTGTTTCGGCCGGAGGCGTCGATGTTCTGGAACGCCGAATAGGGAGTGCCCGTTTCGTACGACTGGAGAACCGCCGCGTCGAAGTTCCCGATCGGGGTCGGCAGCTCGTAGGCGAGCCAGAGGCGGCCGCGGTGCCGCACGTCCTGACTGAGGTAGCCGGTCGGACGGCGCTGCTCGTAGTTCATGTATTCGGGGTACCACAGGTCGAGCGGCAGGTTCGGGCTCGTCGCGGTTGCCGCACCTTCGCCGTCGTCGTTTCCAGTCAGGCGCGACCACGTGTACGTGGCCCCGAGCAGGAAACGGCCGGGCCGCCACTGTCCCTGGAACTGGACGCCGCGATACTCCCGCACGACGCCGTCGTCGTCGTTCACGATGAACGCCACGTCTCCGCGATTCCCGAAGGGATCGGTGGCCTGGGGAGTCGTCAGGTCGATTTGCTGGGCATAGAAATCGTTCCAGTCACGGGCGACGAGGTCCACCTTCGCGTAGGCATTCGAACCGATCTGGGTCCCGTAGCCGAGCGTGATCTCGTCGACCGAGGGCGACGTCAGCGATTCGGGAAAGCGCGCGGAGAATCCGGGGATCGAGGCGGAGATCGACTGGCTGTTGATGCCGCCGACCGAGTCGAACCATGCGAACAGCTGGGTGAGGGCCTCGGTCGAGGAGAGGCACCCCGACGTGTTGGTGGCGGAGCAGGTGGCAGCCGGATTGATTTCCGGCCCTCCGTACGCGAACACGATGTTCGCCGGGTTGCCGGCCGCCTGGCCACCGCCGCCCACGTTGCCGTCGGCGATTTTCGCGACGTAGCGCGCGTAGGAAGCGGTGAAGCGTCCCCGGCCGTTGCCCGCCGGATCGAACGCGATTCCGAGGCGCGGCGAGAACGCGCTGTCGTCCGAGACCGTGTTGCCGTCGGCGTCCTTGCCGTCGTTCTTGTCCCAGCGAAGGCCGATGTTGAAGCTGAAGTGACGGTTGAAGTCCCACTTGTCGTTGACGAACGCGGAGACCGTCTGGAAGTCGGTCCCCTCCGAGTTGGAGAAGATCGGCTGGTACTGAATCTGCGATGCCGACCCGAAGCGCGGGTAGACGTTCGCGCCCGAGACGATCGACGTCACGCTCGAGACGCGATAGTCGCTCCCCTCCTGGTGGTTGTTGGCGAGCCGCATCTCCTCGAAGTTCTCGACGCCCGCGACGATCGAGTGGCTGCCGAGCTTCGCCGTGTCGAGGTAGTACGTCGCCTTTCCGAGATACGAGTCGTTGTCGCGCTCCTCGAAGCTGCAGACGCCGCAGAACGTCGGTGCGTGGAAGCGGCGGGCGTTCGTGTCCACGAGGAGGGTCCCGCCGATGCGGTCGGTCAAGAGTCCGCCGCTGTTCTCGAACGTGAACTCCTTCTTCGCGTACTGGAGCTCGACGAGCAGGTTCTTCGTGATCACGCCGTTGTAGTTCAACGAGAGGAGGGTGTTCGGGAGGGAACGCAGGGGAACCAGGCTCGCAAAGTCGAGGACGTTCCCGAACGCGTTGTTCGTCTCGTCGTTGGTGATGTCGAGATAGGTCGCCACGAAGTTGTGACCGCTCGCGATCTGGGCCGTGAGCTTGCCCTCCCAGCGCGTTTCATCGAAGCCGTTCGTGTAGGGCAGGTTCGTAATCGCGGTGAACCGCTGGATGGACCGCTCCGCCAGCCGTCCCGCCCCGAAGAACCAGAGGTGGTCCTTGAGTATCCGGCCGCCGAGGGTGGCCTCGTAGACCTGGTCCGTGTGATCGACGTGTTCGGCCTCCGGCGCGAGCACCGGCGAGCACGTGGAGCAGCCTTCCCACACCTTCTCGGTCCAATCCGGGTTCGAGAAGCTGTCGCGGAACGAGCCGCTGAACGTGTTCCCACCCGACTTCGTCAGCGTCGACACGACTCCGCCGGTAAAGCGGCCGTACTCTGCCGAGACGCCTCCCGCGAGGATCGTCGTCTCCTGGATCGCGTCCTCGATGAAGAGGTTGTGCGGCTGGCCCCGCAGGTTCTCGTTGACGACGACGCCGTCCACGAGGAAAACGTTGTCGTAAGAGGGCGCACCGGAGATCGTCACCTGGTTGTTGACGCCCGTGTTGCTCACGCCGGGCGCGAGCAGCACCGTCGAGACGATCGTGCGGGCGACTGGCAGCCGGGCGATCTCCTCGGAGGTGAAGTTCGTCGCGATCTGCGTCGTCTCGAGGACGGCCTCGGCCGTCCCCTTGACTTCGAGGGATTCCTCGACGCGGCCAACCGAGAGCTCCGCGTCGGCGCGTGTCGTCTGCGCGAGCAGAAGACGGACCTTCTGGGTCTCGCTCTGCATGCCCTCCATCGAGAAGACGACCGTGTAGTCGCCGGGGGGCAGCCCCTGAAGGCTGTAGTTGCCGCTCCCTCCGGAGACCGTGTCGCGCGTGCCCTGGAGGGCCGGCGACGAGATGGTCACCGTAGCGCCGGGCAGGGGGTTGCCGCCCGAGGTGACGGTGCCCGTCAGGGACGCGGTGGTTCCCTGCGCGAGGGCGACTCCGGCGACGGCGGTCAGAAGGAGCAGGAGCACGGTAAATCGGGCGGGTTTCCTCATGCGATGCCCTCCTTTTCGAATGAAAGAAGAGAAAACGAGAAGAGAAAGCGGTCGGTGGACGCGGGGCGAGTCGAGACGAGCCTTCCCGGGCCTACGTTCGTTGGCTCGGCGCCCATCGGGGCTTCCCGGGAGAGCTCAGTGGCGAAGTTGATGTGGGACGAATCCCCTTTTTGGGAGGACGAGCAGCAAACGGGGAGCCAGCGCGGGACGCCGGGTTGCCGGTTCCCCACCGATCGTTCAATCCCTTGTCGCGAAAGAGCTTCCGGGTGGGGCGGGATGGGATACCCACCCTTCACTCCGGGTCGAAGGTTCGACGGGCTGGATCGAAATCCAAAAGACCGTATCCGCTGGCGTCGTTCGATCGGATTCCGGCGCAAAAAAAGAGGGGAGTCGGATGACTCCCCTCTGATGGTTTGACGTCGCGAAGGTCTAGAAGTCGACGCGGAAACCGATCTGGTAGTTGCGCGGGAGCTGGTAGCTCGCGGGGGTGTTCAGGGTGCCCGGTGAGGCGGTGTTGGTGAAGAAGGTCAACGGACGTTCGTCGCCGAGGACGTTGCGCACCTGGCCGATGATGGAGGCCGACAGGTCCCGGAAGAGCGGGAACACTTTCTCGAGCGAGAGGTCCAGGGTGTGAAGGACCGGAGTCCGGTGGGAACCGCGTGGTTCCGCGAAGCTGCCTCCCGACGTACCGAAAACGTCTGTCTGCGTGAAGGTATACGGCAGGCCGGTGCGGTAGAAGTAATTGATCCCGAGGTTCGTTTCAATCCACGGGATCTGGTAGGCCGCGAACAGCTTGACCCGATGACGCGCGTCGTCGGAGAGGTATCCGAAACTGTTGATGAAGTTATCCGGCTCCTCGCCCGTGGGGTCGTAATAGTCGAAGTCAACCCCCGCGTACTGTCCGACCGCGGAGTCGATCGAGCCCTGGCTCTTGGAATACACGTAACTCGCGGCAACCTGCCCGCGGTTGAACCGCTGCTCGAACTCGAATAGGTAGCCGTAGTAGTTCTTCGCGAGCACGTCGTTCAGCCCGTGAAACCCGCCCGGCTGGTTCGTGACCCAGAAGTCCGAGCATTCGATGTCGAGGCAGCTGTCTTCGTAGATGTCGTGCGTCTTCTTGTAGATGTAAGTAGCGGAGGCCGCCGCGTTCCTCCAGAGCTGCCGTTCGAACGCGACGTTGAACTGCTCGTCGTAGGTCGGGCGGAGCGGGCGGTCGATCAGAACCTCGCTGATCACGAGCCCGCCGGTCTGCCGGTTGAACACCCAGCTCGAAGTCGCGGCGTTCCAGTTGAAGATACGGCTGACGGCCGTGGTACCGACGTCGAACAACCGCGTGAGGGTCAGGGGTGCATCCACGTAGAAGAGACCGTAGTTTGCACGGAGCACGTTCTGACCGTCCCCGAGGATGTCGAAGATCACGCCGCCGCGCGGCTGCCACTTCTCGAAGTTCAGGACGTTGTCGTCGAGCTCGTTGTAATACTCGGAACGATCCCACCGCACGCCGATCTTGAAGGTGAGCCGCGGGATGGGAGACCAGTCGTCCTGGAAGTACGCCGCATACGATTGCCCGGTCTTCTCGTCCTCGGGCTGCCGCTCGGACACGGTCTGCACGAGCGGGCGCCGGTTTCCGTCGGCGTCAAATCCGTTGAAGGTGAAACTGGCTCCGCAGGTCAGGCCGCTCGGGCAGAAAGACGGGTCCGACGGAGTGCCGGTCGTGAAGTTGACCGCCTTGAAAAACGTCTTGTCCGCGTCGGCACCGACCTTGAAAGCGTGGCTTCCCGCGAGATCCTGGACGTAGAAGGTCGTCGAAATGCCCCCGAGGTTCCGATCGCGGTCGCTGTTCTGGTAGTTGGTGTTGTTGTCGTAGATGACGCTGCCGCCGCCGGTATTGGTCCAACCCGACGTGTCCAGATCGCCGTCGCTCGGTGAAACAGAGAGCGAGCTCTCGTGGCGGCCGACCTGCGCGTTGATGTACCAGTTCGAGGAGAGGACGCTGTCGAGCTTCAAGGTGTAGATCCGGGAGTCCTGAAGCTGCGTCCGCGAGGCTTCCGGGGTCCGGTTCGTGTCGGCGAGCGGAATGTCGGCGGTTGAATCCGTGATGCTCGCAAAACCGGAAAACTGCGGCGAGACCGTGAAGGAGAGCTTTCCGCCGGAGTTCCAGCCGATGAACTCTCCCCGCCTCGGGTTCGGAATCTGCTGCTGCACGACGGCGCTCGTGATCACGGGCGTCGAGAACTCGTCCCGATGCTGGGTGTTCGCAAAGAACCAGAGCCGGTCCCGGAGAATCGGCCCGCCGAGCGTGGCGGCGATCGGGAAGCTCTCCGTTGGAGAGATGTCCGGGTTGAAGTGGTCGCCCTTCTCGGAGAAGTCGGACGACGTGAAGCGCACGTCCAGCGAGCCCGAGAAGTCGTTGCCGCCGCTCTTGGTGATGACGTTGACGACGCCGCCCGACGCGCGGCCGTACTCGGCGTCGAAGCTCGAGGTCTGGAGATTGATCTCCTGGATCGCGTCGTAGTTCAGGTTGAGAGAGAAGGTGTGTGTGACCGCGTCGGTCGCGTTGACGCCGTCGACGAGCCAGATGTTCTCGAGGGTGTTGCCCCCGAGCACGTTGGGGTTGCCGGTCCCCGTGACGCCAGGCGCCTGCTGCAGGACGGTCTGGTACGTCCGGGTCGTGGGAAGAATCGGGACCTTGCGGAGGTAGCTCGTATCGAAGTTCTTGCCGGTGTTCGTCTGCGTGGGGTCGATCGTGATCCCCTCGCCCGTGACCGTCACGGCCTCCGTGACCTGAGAAAGCCGGAGCTCGGCGTTCACCCTCGTTGCCTGGTCGAGCGCGACTGTGACGCTTTCGCGCGTCAGCCCCTCGAACCCCGACATGGTGACCGCAACGACGTACTGCCCGGGAGCGAGCAGCGGAATCCGGTATTCCCCGTTCGAGTCGGTCGTCGCGGTCCGGGTCCCCTGCAATGCGGGGCTGGTGACCGTGACAGTGACCCCGGGCAGCGGATTTCCTTCCGCGTCCCGGACAGTTCCGAGGATTTCTCCCGTTGTATCGGCGCTCGCCGCGACGGGCATCAGGACGAGCCCCGCCAGGGCGACGAGCAAAGCAGTGCGTAGAAACTTCATTCTTCCCTCCTTATGGAGAAGCCAAAACGAAACGGGCGTGCCGAAAAGTCGCGTGGATGAACCCAAAGTCTATAGCAAGTCCGGCTGGGAAGTCCCGGCCGTCCGGACAGAAAAGTGTCACCGGCTCGACTTCGGGAGCGAGTCGGCGAGAACGCGGAAGTCCGCCCGGCGAAGGACGCTGTGCCCCTCGCCGTCCCGAACGGTGAGGTAAAGGACGTAGCTCCCCGGCTCGAGCCCGGCGAGCGGGATCTCGTACCCGAGCGCGTACCGTCCGGGCGCGATCACCTGAAGCTTCGCGGGGGTCGCGGGATTATTCGCAACGGTCGCCGCGCCGCGCCGGAGCCGAAGCTCGTGGGTGACCTTTTCCGCGTCGGACACGTTGGCGAGCTGGACGAAATACCAGAGCGACTCGGATCGGGAGAACGCGGCATCCGCCCGGGGGAGAACCTCGACCTCTCCGAACTGGAAGGCTGCGTCGGCGCCGGGGGATCCCACGCCGGCCGACACGAGGAGGCTCGAGGCCGCGAGCGGACCGCCGGGAGCGGGAACGCGCAGGGGCAGCGTCGCGGCGGCGAGGGTTTCGTCCCCTTCGGTTACCGCGAGCGAAGCGGTGTAGTTACCGGGCGGCAGATCGAACCGACGCATCACCACGCGCCCGGGTCGCGCGACCGGAAGCGTGTGGGAAACCTCCGCGGGCAGAGAACCCGTGACGACGTCCGCGCCTCCGCCTTCGGGCCGGATCAGGGCGTGAGAGTTGAGCTTGCGGGCTCCCCCGCTCTCCTTGCCGGGGAGAAAGATCCAGGTCACCGTCTGCGGGGCATCACCGATTCCCCAGAGGACGGCGCTGCCGAACACCGGCTTTTTCTCGTCTTCGAGAGTCCCCACGGGGGGCGCCTTCTCGAGAACCGCGCGAACAGCGGCGTTGAGCGGCTGGAGCGTGGCGCGCACGACGGGCGCCGAAACGGCCGGCGCTGCGCTCACCCCCGCCGGAACCAGGTCCGGGTTCACGATCGTCGAGCGCGCGAGCCTCTCCCGGTACTCGTTGACGAGCCCGGGATTCTGGAGCTCGTCGCGGTTGCGGTTCGGCTCGACGATGATCGAGACTGTCAGTTTCGGAATCGAAAGCGCTTCGAGCAGCTTCGGCGCGCGCTCGCGCTCGTACGTCCAGGTGTGCGTAGTTTCCGTGCCTTCGACGAACCCGACCGGCCGGGCCGTATCGCCGAGCGCGAGGCGGCGCGGCGCCTCGTTGGGCGCCTGGTGCCCCTGCTGGACGCGCGACGGGGTTCCGAAAACGATGAAAACGAACCCTTGCTTGCTGCGGGATCCCGCCTTCTCCCCGAGCGGATACCGGGCGTCCGCCGTGCGGATTCGATTCCGCACGAGGTCGCGGAACTCGTTCGTCGGAGTCGCGGGGGAAGGATCCCGTTTCAGCCAGTAGCGCTCGATAAAGTCCTGGCGGCTCTCGCGGGAGCGAAGCCCCTGCCACTCCCCTTTCTCTTCGGCCGTGAGGAAGTACGCCTCGGGCGACTTGGACCAGTCCTCATCGTCGGCGGGAGCGGCGAACGAGGCGGTCGCAACGGAAAAGGCGACGAGAAGCGAGGCGGCCAGCAGCTTCATGAAAGACATCTTAAGTTCCCCGGAAATGAAGAGGGCCCCGGCAGCGCCGGGGCCCCCGAAAAGAATCCTTGAGCGTTAGAAGCGGACGAGACCCGTAAACCGGTAACCGCGCGGAGCATTGAGAGCAGTGCGCGACGTGGGAAGACCGAAGTTGGCGTCCGGCAGACGGCTGATGAGCGTGTTGCTGATCACGTGCTGCTGGTTCGTCACGTTGAAGACTTCGCCCTTCACGCCGAGCTCGAGCGGTCCCCACGGCTTGAAGACGGCTTCGAGAGCGAAGTCGAGCTGGTAGCCGTCAGGGAGACGCGACGAGCCGCGCTTGTCGTAGAAGTATGTGTATGTCTCGCCGTGAATCTGGGACGTCGAGCGCTGGCGTTGGTACGGGAGACCGGACTGCCAGATGAACGACGGCGCCGCCGTGATCGCTACGAAGGAGAGCGGCAGCGTGTAGGCAGTGAACGCCTTCACGATGTGCGTCCGGTCGTAGGGCGCGTAGCCGTACTGGTTGACGTCGGTGATCTGCGGGCAGGGACGGACGCCGACGGTCGGCGTACCGCCCACGTTGCAGTTCTCGTTCGCGTAGTTGAATTGCTGGGTCGTGAAGTCCAGGAAGTGGTTCCCCTCCGCCCGGGAGAGTGTGTAGTTGATCGAACCCTGCCAGTTGCTGGAGAACCGCTTGTCGAACGTGAGCTCGATCGCCTTGTAATAGCGGGAAAGAACGTCGTCGCTGAAGTTCTCGGGCGGACGGATGACGGTGCCGGCCTGGAAGAGCCTGCGGTCGTCCACGAGGTCGTCCCATTTCCGGTAGACGCCGCGGACGCCGACGGCCATCGTGTTGCCGAGCTGCTGCTGGACTGCAACGTTGAACTCGTCCAGGAACGAGGCTTCGAGGCCTTCGTTGATCGGAGCGTCGTTGCCGCCGACGCGAACTTCCTCGATGAACACGAACTGGGAGCCGTCCCACTCGAAGTAGTCGTAGTTCGACTGCTGGGCGACGCCGGCGTAAACGGAGTCGGCGATCCCCTGGATCAGGAACTGGTAGTACCGGCCGTAAGCCGCCGAGAAGAGCGTCTTGCCGTTGCCGAACAGGTCGTAGACGCCCGTCAGGCGCGGCGAGAAGTTGGTCGTGTCGATGACCGTGTTGCCGATGTCGCTGTCCGCCGTCTGGATGTCGACGCGCGCGCCGACGTTGAAGAAGAGGTTCTTTCCGACCTCGAACTTGTCGAGCGCGTAGAACCCGAGGATCTCGCCCGTCGAGACGGACGGAGCCGGCGGCGTGAAGTCGAGCCGAGCGTCGCCGGGCGAAAGGATCGGCTGGCGCGTGATCGGGTTGAAGTCGGAGACGATGAAGAGCTGGTTGTTCGGATACACGAACGACGCGACGGACTCGAGGTCCTGGTAGTCGCCTCCGACCTTGAACGTGTGCGAGTCGCCGAAGAGCTGGGTGTAAAGGTTGACGGCGGCGTTCACCTGCGTGCGAGGACGCTCGACGATGCCGATGAACGTGGCGCCGTTGTAGAAGAGGCTGTCCTCGAGGTTGAGGTACGGGGTCCCGCTGCCCTCGAACGAGCCGACGGTGATGTCACCGTTCTGCTCGGCGTAGAGGGCCTCCGCGGACACGTTGGACCCGAAGACGCCCGACCACCGGGCGTTCCACACGCACACCCCGCCGCAGTCGTTCTGTCCCTGCAGCGTGAGAGCTTCCCGCTCGGCCGAAGCGCCCCAGTAATCGACGACGAAACCGTCGATCGGGTCGCTGTTCGCCTGCGCGGCGAAGAGGTGCGAGGGGGTGGCCTGGAACGTGATCTTCCCGTCCCAGAGCTTGACGTCGAGAGTCTGCTGGTAGCTCTCGCCCGTGACGCCGCCGTAACCGGGAATTGTCGACGTGTTCGTCTGGCTGAAGGGCGAGGTCTGCTCGTAGAACTCGTAGGCGCCGAAAAACCAGAGGTGGTCCTTCCAGAACGGTCCGCCGAGGGTGAACGCCCACCGCGGCTGGATCTCGTCGAACTTGGTGCGGTTGAACGATACGCCGTTGATCGGGTTCGTTCCCTTGTTGTCCTCGTTCCACTCGTCGTTGGTCATCAGGTACTTCGCGGACCCGGAGAAGGTGTTCGTGCCCGACTTCGTGATGACGTTGACGATCGCTCCCTGGGAGCGGCCGTATTCCGCCGAGATGCCGGCGGTCGAGACGACGACTTCCTCGATCGCCTCGTAGTTGAAGTTCTGGCCGAACGTTCCCGTGGTCACGTCGGTCGTGTCGACGCCGTCGAAAAGGTACTGGTTGTTGCTCGAGAGCGCCCCGTGCGAGTTGGGGTTGCCGGCTCCGGCCGTGGCCGTGACGCCCGGCGCGTTCTGCATCAACGTCTGGTAGCTGCGGCCGATCGCGAGCTTCTGGGTCAGGGTCGAGGAGACGACCGTCGTGGCGCTCGTGTTCGTCTTGTCGACGAGCGGAACCTCACCGATGACCTCGACCTTTTCCTCGGTCGCGGCGAGGCTCATCGTGATGTCGACGTTCGTGACCTTGTCGGTCGCGACGATGTTGTTCGCCTTCTCGATCGTGGTGAAGCCCGAGAGGCTCGCCCGCACCGTGTAGGGTCCGGTCTGCAGGGCTGCGAACGTGAACGAACCGGTGGAGTCGGTCGTCTGGGTACGCCGGAAGCCCTGGTTGGTGCTCACGAGCTCGACCGTGACGCCGGGGATCCCGCCGCCCTGCTCGTCGAGGACACGGCCGGAAACGGTTCCGAGCTGAGTGCCGTCGGCGAGGAGGAAGGCGGGGGCGGCGAGGGCGAGGACCGCGAGTGCAATCACGGTAAATCGAAATCGACTACGCATAGCTCTCCTTTTTCTCGAAGAATGGCGAAACGTTTAAGCGAAAAATCTTCACGATTGAGAAATCCTGGCGCCTGTAGGAATGGCAAGAAGAATGCCACGGACGGAGCCTGGGTGAACAGGCCTAGATCGAATCGAATCAATCGCTTACGCAGAGAGTCGGACCTCATTGGGGGTTAATAAATTCAATATTCTGAATCGGACTTCACCCGGTCGGATAAACGCCCGATTTTGGACGACGGTTCTCGGAGCCGCGCGGACCAGTTCCGGCGCTCCGGGGCGCAAAAAGAAAAAGGGCGGGTCACCCCGCCCTTTCCCCACCCGGTTGAGTCCGAGTGTCCCGGTTACGTCAGCCTTTCTTTGCCGGAGCCTTGGGCTTCGCCGCGCGCGCCGGCACGGTGCCGTCGGCATTCAGAACGACGAAGTCTTCCTTCCGCTCGATTCCCTTGAACGCCGCGGAGTCTTTCGGGGCGTTCAGGTCGCGAACCTGAATCGTGAACGTGTAGTAGCCCGGCTCGAAGCTCGCCAGGGGAATCTCGCTGCCGCTCGCGTAGTAGCTCGGGCCGAGCGGTTGAAGCTCCGCCGGGCTGGTCATCGGCTGGAACGCTTCCTTGCCGTCCCTCATCACCGTGATGCGGGTCATGATTCGCGGCTTCGGTTCGGCGGCCGCGGGAGCCGCCGCGGCGCCCGGGGTCGCGGGGGCCGCCGGTGTCGCTGCCGCCACCGTCGGATCGTTGATTGCGTAGAAGTACCAGAGGCTGTCTTCCTTGGCGAACTGGCGATCCCCCTTCGGCTCGACCTTGATCGGCTTTTCGACGCCGAAGACGAACGGATCCGTGGGGCCGGGGCGCTTCGTCAGGGGCGTCAGGGTGTTCGCGAGGATAAGAGGTGAGACGCCGAACTCGCCGGGCTTCGCCTCGAGCCGGAAGGTCGACGACGCGGTGGCGACCGCGGCTCCCCCGCTGGCCGGGAAGAGACCGAACGCGCCGCGATAATTGCCGGACGGCAGGGCGACCGAACGATCGAAGACCTTGTCCGTCCGCGTGCCGCTCTTGATGTCCGTGAGCGCCGCGTCCTCCCAGTAGGAGGCGACCGGCTGATTCGCCTCGTTCCAGACGAGGCCGCCGAACTTGAGGGGCGCCGACGCCTTGTCCGACGGGACATAGAACTGGAAAGCGTAGAAGGGCTCGCTCGTCATCGATCGGAACTGCCCGGACCAGAACGCTCCTTCCACCTTGCTGTTCTTGAGCGCGGTGTCGAGCGCGGTCTGGACCTCCGCCGGGAGAGTGACGAGAGTTCCTGCCGGTGCGGACGCGGGTGGCGCCGCGGGTGCAGCCGCCGGTGCCGCCGGAGCGGCCGAGGGCGGAGCGGATGCGGCCGCGGGAGGAGCAGCCGCTCCGGCAGCGGCGGCCGCCGGCGCGGGAGCGGGGGCCGTTGCGGTCGAGCCGGGGCCCGTGGCCGCCGGCGGAACGGAAGGGGCGACCGCGGCGACGGGTGCCGGAGCGGACGTGACGATCGACTTCTCGGCGGCCCGCGCGATCGCTTTCTCGACGGCGCCGGCACCCAGGATCTCGTCGGAGCCCCGCTGCGGATCGACGTTGATGCGAACGCGAAGCTCGCCCAGGCCGAGCGACGGATCGAAGCGATCCTTGGCATAGGTCCACGTCGACACCACCGCGCCCGACTGCTCGAAGGGGGTCGCGCGGGTGTCGATCGACGGTGCGGTCACGCCGCCGGTGTCGTCGAGGCCGCCGGCGGCAGCCCGTGCGGTCGAGACCCGCGTGGGAAGGCCGAGCGTGACCAGAAGGCGGCCGCGGCTCGTCTCGGAGCCGCGTCGGCTTCGCATCTTGAATTGCTCGTCCGCCGCCGCGATCCGCCGTTTGACGTCGTCGCGGAACTCGTTGGCCGCGGTGGCCGGGTTCGTGTCTCGCTTCGCCCAGTACTGCTCGATGAACTTCGACGCCTCGTCGTCGTTCGCGACCTTCGACCAGGCTTCCTTTTCGGCCGGCGTCAGGAAGTACGCCTCCGCCGACTTGCCCCAATCCTTGTGCGTGACCGGCTGCGCCAGGCTGAGCGCGGTGAACGCGAGCCCGACTCCGGCCATGATTGCTCTTTTCACGAGTCCTCCTCGATAAGCGGGAGATTCTATTCCGCTGCCAGACACAGGAGCGAAACGCCTGTGCGCACGCCGTTGTTCCACGGCCTCAACCCCTCCCCTCCTGCTTCCGGACGAGCGCACCGGGAGTGATCCGGGTCAGGGCGAGTGAGCGGTCGGCCCCACGGCTGGAGTCCGCCTCTTCCCGGAGCGCGACGATCAGCTGACGCACCTCGCCCTGCATTTTTTCCATCCTTTCCTTCATGTGGAGGATGACCTCGACTCCGGCGAGGTTGACACCGAGGTGACGCGTCAAGGACAGGATGATCTCGAGACGCTCGATCGTCTCGGGGTCGTATCGCCGGGTCTTTCCCTCGCTTCGCGTCGGTCGGAGCAGGCCTTCCCTCTCGTACATCCGCAGCGTCTGCGGGTGGATGCCGTACTTCTCCGAGACCGCCCCGATGCGGTCTCCCGATCGGCCGGCCTTGCGCCTCACCGCGCTTTCCTCGATTCCACCGGGCCGGGTTGCGGCCGATCCGTCTTGGGTGCGGAGACTCGCAGGATGCCCGCCTTCAGCGTCGCCTTGATCCTCGACGGGTCGATGGTGGAGGCGACGGCGAAGTCACGGGAGAAGCTTCCGTAGATCCTCTCCATTCGGATGAACTGGCGGGGCTCGAGACCCTGGTCCGGCTGGCGCACCCCGGAAACCCGGAGCTTGCCGTCGAAAGCTTCGAGATGGACATCTTCGAGACGCACGCCCGGAAGCTCGACGAAGAGCACGACCTCGTCCCCGGTCTCGTAGACGTCGGCGGCCGGCGACCAGAGGGCCGTATCGAGCCCTCCTTCGTCGGCGAACTCGGAGCGGTTGATCGTCTCCTCGAAAAGACGGTTCATCTTTTCCTGGATCGCGAACAGGTCCTGTAGCGAGCTCCAGTGGAAGCCACCCATCTTTCCTCCGAACTAGTTCTTTTCGGTGTCGACGTACTCCGTGTCGATGACTTCGTCTTCCCCCGCGCCCGACCCGGGCGCTGCCGATCCTCCCGATCCCGGGGGTGGCGGCGCGCCGCCGCCGGGACCGGCCGAAGCACTTCCCTTGTAGATGGCCTCGGCGAGCCGGTGCGACACCTCCTGGAGTCTTTGCGCGGCGTCGTTCATCGCCTCGGCGGAAGTCCCGGCCTCGAGCGCCTTCTTCGCGTCCGTGAGAGCCGACTCGAAGGTCGCGGCGTCGGACGAGTCGAGCTTGTCCCGGTTCTCGTTGAACGTCTTCTCGGTCGAGTACACGAGGCTGTCCAGCCGGTTGCGTGCCTCGATCTCCTCGCGGCGCTTGCGGTCTTCCTCGGCATGCTTCTCCGCGTCGCTCACCATGCGGTCGATCTCGTCCTTCTTGAGGCCGGAAGACGACGTGATGGTGATCTTCTGCTCCTTGCCGGTGCCGAGATCCTTCGCGGAGACGTTCAGGATGCCGTTCGCATCGATGTCGAACGTGACCTCGATCTGCGGCATGCCGCGCGGAGCCGGCGGGATCCCGATCAGGTGGAAGACGCCGAGGAGCTTGTTGTCCCGCGCCATCTCCCGCTCGCCCTGAAGCACCTTGATCTCGACGGAAGTCTGGTTGTCTCCCGCCGTGGAGAAGGTTTCGCTCTTCTTCGTCGGGATCGTCGTGTTCCGCTCGATCAGCTTCGTCATCACTCCGCCGAGCGTCTCGATGCCGAGCGAGAGCGGGGTGACGTCGAGAAGGAGCAGGTCTTTCACGTCGCCGGCGAGAACGCCTCCCTGGATCGCGGCGCCGATAGCCACGACCTCGTCCGGGTTGACGCCCTGGTGCGGCTCTTTGCCGAAGAGCTCCTTGACGAGCTGCTGGATGCGCGGCATCCGCGTCTGGCCGCCGACGAGCACGACCTCGTCGATGTCCTTCGGCTCGAGGCCCGCGTCCTTCAACGCCTGCTTACAGGGGCCCATCGACCGGCTGATGATGTCCTCGACGAGCTGCTCCAGCTTGGAACGGGTGAGCTTCAGCTGAAGGTGTTTCGGGCCCGAGGCGTCGGCGGTGATGAAGGGAAGGTTCACCTCGGTCTCGACGACATTCGAGAGCTCGATCTTGGCCTTCTCCGCCGACTCCTTCAGACGCTGCATCGCCATCGCGTCCTTCGACAGGTCGATACCCTGGTCCTTTTTGAACTCCGCGAGTATCCAGTCGATGACGCGCTGGTCGATGTTGTCGCCCCCGAGGTGCGTGTCGCCGTTCGTGGACTTGACCTCGACGATTCCCTCACCGACTTCGAGGATCGAGATGTCGAAGGTCCCGCCCCCGAAGTCGTAGACGGCGATGGTCTCGTCCTTCTTCTTGTCGAGGCCGTAGGCGAGCGCTGCCGCGGTGGGCTCGTTGACGAGCCGCTCGACAGTGAGTCCGGCGATCTGGCCCGCATCCTTCGTCGCCTGGCGCTGCGAGTCGTTGAAGTAGGCCGGCACCGTGATGACGGCGCGCGTGACCTTTTCACCGAGGTACGCCTCGGCCGCCTCCTTGAGCTTCCCGAGGATCATCGCGGAGATCTCGGGCGGCGAGTACTCCTTGCCTCCCGCCTTGATCCGGACGTCGTCGTTCGACGCCGGCGCGACGGCGAAGGGAACCATCTTCATCTCCTCGCTGACTTCCTGGTACTTGCGACCCATGAACCGCTTGATGGAGAAGACGGTGTTCCCGGGGTTGGTGATGGCCTGACGCTTGGCCACCTGGCCGACGAGCCTTTCACCGCTCTTGGTGAATGCCACGACCGACGGCGTCGTTCGATTTCCTTCGGCGTTGGGGATGACGACGGGGTCGCCACCTTCCATGACGGCAACGCACGAGTTCGTGGTCCCGAGGTCGATTCCGATGATCTTGCTCATACTCACTCCTGTCGGTCCGGCTCCTGGAAGCCAGAGCTGATCTTAGCGAATATATGTCAAGTTCTGGCAATTGGATTCTAAGCCAGCGGGACTCAAATCTCGCTGGGATCGAGTTTTTAAATTCTTTAGAATCAGTTACTTGACGAGATGGACACCGGGTGGCCGGTCCCGATCGACCGGTGCAGTCGGTGCCGCCCCGGCCGAGGGCCGCGTTTCGGAGACGGGAGCCAGCGTTCCTTCGTGGACGAGGTCGAGGTCGATCTCGCCCGATGCGTTTCGACCGTAGATCGCGAATTTCCCGTCCTCCGGGCGAAGGATGTACCGGTACGACCGGCCGTAGGGGTCCCTCAACGCCGTTTCCGGGACGACCCCCCGGGCGACGAGGTCGGCCAGGGTCCGCGGATAGCTTCCGGTCGAGCCGTGGTAAATCCGAACGCCGCGCCCGAGCGTCGTGAGCTCGGCGACCGAGCCGGATTTCACGAGTCGGGAGATCGGGACGTTTTCCCCCGGCCGCAGGAGCAGGTTCGCCGGGTTGCGCGGCATGAGCGCGATCGAGAACGCCGCGACGACGATCACGGGAAGCCAGGGGACGAGCGCCGCGAACGGCACCAGGGAACGGGTCGCCGAGGCGGGCGCGGACTCGCGGACGTAGCCCTCTTCGATGAGAGCGCGATCGAGAAGGTCGGAGATCCCCTTCAGGACGTCGAGGTCGGAGAGGAACGCACGCTCTCGAACCTCTCCCACGGTCCGCCGCCCGTCGATCCACTTCCACGTCTCCGCTTCCCTCTTGGAGACCGTGACCGTTCCCTCCTCCGCGGCGCCCGAGCTCGTGAGCTTCAGCGACCGAGCGCCCGCGACGCGCCGGAACACGAGCTCCTTCGAAGGAATCTTCTGCTCCGCCGTCGGCAACTCGTCGAACGTGCGTGCGGCTTCGAGAAGAATCGACTCCGTGGCGAGCGCCGGAAAGAGCTCCGCGTCGTGATCGACGGTGGGCTGGGGAGCGAACCGAAAACGTCCGTCCACCCAGCCGAAAGCGGTGAACAGAATTCCGTGAATCTGGATGCGGAGCGCCTCCCGCAGGTCCTCGGGACGGACGGTCTCCTGGCGCAGGAGAAGCCTTCCGAGCCGCTCGGCCCCTTTCTTCTGATTCTCGAGGGCGAGAGACAGATCGTTTGCCGACAGGCGGCCCGCCTTGACGAGAAGCGCTCCGAGCCGGTTGTCGATGGGATTCGAGCTCGACTCGACCGAGACGACATTGCCGGAGGAAAAGCCGAGAGTGATCGTGTCCTTCGGCCCCTCGACCGTGAGAATTCCGGTCTTGCGCTGCATACCGAGCATCTGGAGGATCTCGGTGAGCGAGAAGACGCGGAGGTTTCCGTCAAGACTCACGGGTCTGCCTCCAGGAAGCGGTCAACGCCCACGCCCACAACACCAGAGCGACGGCCCCGGCGGCGATCCGTCCGGCGATCGCGGCGGATCGGGGAGCGAGCGGCGCGAGCTCGAACACCCCCGGCCCGCCGAGCGCGATCGTGATGGCGAGAAAGAAGAGAAGCAGCGTCGCTGCGGCGACATACGGTTTGTCCCGCAGAAATCGGTGAACGCCGGGAGCCACGAGAGTCATGGTGAGAACGACGAAGCGGCGCCGGCGACGCCGGTGCGCCGACTCGCGCGTATCCTCTTCGCGAGCCGCTTCCGAGACGGCCTCCTTCCGGTTCTGAAGCCGAACGCAACGGCCACAGTAGATCGCGGGGCCCCCGTAGCGCTTGCAGATCCGGCAGAACGGGCGGCCGCATCGGGCGCACTCGGTCGCCAGGCCCCGGCGGGCGCGCACGGCGCGGAAGCCCCACGCGAGAACGAGAGCGCCCCAGGGAGCCAGGCACCACGCCGAAGTGACGAGCGACACGAGCTCCTGCCGGGGATTCGAGGTTTCCGCAATCCGTGCCCGGACGCGGCTCCGCGCGCGGGCGACCGGATAGGGCGCCGGCACGACCCGTTCGAGCGGGGGGTTGGACGACCACACGTCCACCGCGCGGCTCGAGACCTGGAGCGCGCGCGCCCGCGCGGCTTCCTGTCCCTTGAAGTCGTAGATTTCCGCCCGCGCGACGGAAAGGTTGTAGAAGGACTCCACCGCGTCCGGTGCGATGCGGGAAGCCTCTTCGTAGTCGGCGATGGCCTCCGAGAAGTCGCCTTCGGTGAAATGGACGTTGCCGCGATTCACGAACGCACGGTTCTCCTTCGGATTCGTCCGAATTGCCTTGCTGTAGGCGAGTACGGCCCGCGGGTGGTCGCCGGCCCGCTCGGCGTACATCCCGAGGAGGAGCCACTCGTCCCCACCCGCCGGATTGGTGGTCGCCGCCGAGAGTAGCGCGTCTTCGGTGCTCGCATCTTCCCGGTGTTCCGCGAGGTCGACAGCGGCCCGATACAGGGGCGCGCGGCGAATGAGGTTCTCGCGCGCGAGCTGATCGACGAGGATCGGGATGAGCCCGAGAGAGAAGAGCGAGAGCGCAACCACGGCTCGCTCGCGACGGGACGAGTAGGCGAACGCGAGAACGGACCAGTAGAGAAGGAGCCAGAGGGGGCCGAGAGTGACGAAGACAGGGAGCGCGATGAGAACGACGGCAATCGGCTTCGCCGCGCGGGCGCCGAAGGGGCGGCTTGCGAGCTCCTGCAGGTCGTGGAGGATGCGGCGAAAGTGCCTCAGGAAGAGGCCGAGAAGGCACGCGAACGCCGCCGCGGCGACCGAGATGGCCGCTAGGATTCCCAGCCAGGATCCGAAAGTGAGTCGCGATTCGGCGCTCGCAACGATCTTCGCGATCGCGCCGGGGAAGCCCGCGATGCCCTGGCCGATGTTGCCGTTGCGAAAGAGAAAGCCGGCGCGCGACGCGGCGGCGTCGAAGCTCGAATCGTCCAGCGCGACCGCAGCGTCGTAGGCAGGGCGAGCCGTCGCACGGCGGCCCGCGGCCTCGGCGCGGCGCGCCTCGTGGACGGCCATCCGAGAAAAGTCGGAAAGCCGCTCGATCCCGACGGCCCGTGCCGCCTTCGTCATGGCCTCGAGCGCCGCGGGAATCGTGGCGGCGTCGTTCTCCTGGAGCGCGTTCAGGAGGTCGTACCAGTAGGAGCGGTAGACGGCGCGCGCCGCGGGAGGCGGGAGCGGCAGACCGGGCGCCACCGGTTGCGCGCCGAGCGAAGCCGGGCCCGAGAGAAGGACGAGAACGGACCAGGCCGCGGCGGACCGAAGGAGTTGGGTCACCCGGCTGGTTTCTTCGTTCCGACTATTTCGTCGGCCCGCGGCCGACCTCCACGTAGGCGAGGCGAAGCTCGTAGAGAGCCCGCGAAAGCAGGTCGGTCTCCTCGAAGGAGAGATTGCCGCGCGTCTTGCTCTCGAGCACACCCAACCAATCGATCATCTGTCGCGCGATCGCGAGGTCGCGGTGTCTCCCCCCCGTCGCCGGATCCGCAAGGAGGCCGAGCGCCGAATAGGCAGTCGTCGCAAGCGAGCTCACGATCCGTGCGAAATCGCTCGCCGGCGCCGAAGGGCCGGAGGGCTCGTCGGTAAGCGGGAGCGAATCGGGATCCGCTCCGGCGTCTGCCGGCGTCGGCGCCTCCGCTTCGGGGGAGGCGGCCGGTGCGGACGTCGCGCGCGGCGGCGGGGGCGGGGGGGTCGGGGCGGGCGACTCCTCCGGCTCGAATCCGGGACGCAGCTCCCCGTCCGGCGTGAACATTCTCCGGTCCACGACCCGGATGGGCTTTTCCTCCCGCTCGACCATGGTGTGTCGCAATTTTAGCTCGCTATGATGCCGGCGTGTCGGAGGAGCTTTCGCGGCTGGTCTCTCTCGTCGAGAAACTTCGACGCGAATGCCCGTGGGACCGGGAGCAGACCCCGGAAACTCTTCGCACCTACCTCCTCGAGGAGTGTCACGAGGTCCTCGACGCGATCGACGCGCAGGATCCGGAATCCCTGGCCGGCGAGCTCGGGGACCTCCTGTTCCAGATCCTGTTTCTTTCCCGGATCGGCGAGGAGCGGGGCTGGTTCGACATCGGGGGCGTCGCCGAACGCATCCGCCGGAAAATGACGGAGCGCCATCCGCACGTCTTCGGCGGGCCGACGGCGGCGGACGCGGCGGAAGTCAAACAGGGCTGGGAGCGGCGCAAGCAGCAGGCGTCGGGCGCTGCGGATCCTCTCGGCACCATTCCCCGCTCGCTGCCGGCGCTCGCGTCCGCCTATCGCATGACGTCGCGGGCCGCCGATCTCGGCTTCGACTGGGAGCGCGACGCCGACGTCGCGGCGAAGATCGAAGAGGAGCTCGCCGAGTGGCGCGCGGCGTTCGCAGCGGGAGATCGGTTCGCCGAGGAACACGAGATCGGCGACCTTCTGTTCTCGATCGTCAACCTCGCGCGCCGCCGCGGCGTGGACCCGGAGTCCGCTCTGCGAAAAACCCAGGGTCGCTTCCGGAAGCGGTTCGCGCGGGTCGCCGACAGGGCCCGGGAATCGGGGCGGGAGGTGGGAGACGTCGGCGCGGCGGAGCTCGATTCGTACTGGGAGGACGCGAAGACGGAGGAGAGGGGCTCCTCGCCGGGAGACGGATAGCGACTCCTACTCGAGGAGCGCCCTCACCCGGACGAGCTCGACGCCCTTCTCCGCGAGCGTCGGAAGCTCCCTCTCGAGCATCGCCATCGTCTCGGGATACGGGTGCCCGATCGCGAGCGCGGATCCGTCCTTTCGCGCCCGCGCGAGGAGCTCGCGGAACGACCGGTCGATCGCGGCCGACGTCGGGACGGAGTCGAGAAAGACCCGGCGGGACACGGCCGGAAGAGAGATCTCGTCCGCCATCCGGCGCGCCACGGAGGCCTCGGTCGTCCGGCTGTCCAGGAGGAACAGGCCGCGGTCCGCGAGAACCCGAACGACCGCGCGCATCACGCGGGCGTCGGCGGTCGCTGCCGAACCCATGTGGTTGTTGACGCCGATCGCTCCCGGAACCGACGCGAGGTCCTCCGCGACGATCTCCGCGATTCTCTCGTCGCTGTCGGATCGCAGGACGACACCGGGCCCCGGCTTCACGTCGGGATAACCGTCCGGCTCCATGGGGAGGTGAAGGAGCACCTCCTTGCCGGACCGGGCGAGCTGCCGCGCGGCGGCCGCGCTGTCCGGTAGCCCGGGCAGAACGGCGCCGGCCACGTCGTATCGCCAGGCGGCGATGCGTTCGAGGGCCCCGCTGTCGTTGCCGAGGTCGTCGATGACGATCGCGATGCGCGCAACGCGCGCGGGTCGTCCGGCGGCGCGCGGCGAAGGCTCGGCCGCGCGAGCCGGGGCGGGAGCCGCCGTCGGGCGCGGCTTCCGAGGGGTCTCACGCGGACCTGCCGGCCGCGAGGGCTCCGTCGAAGGTGGCTCGACCGGCCGCGTCTTTACGTAGAGGGCGATTCCGAGGACGAGCGAGAGGAGGGCGAAGAAGACTGTCGCGGGAGAAACGCGGCGGGGGGAGTCCGGCAATAACGGAGCGATCGGCTACGCCGCCTGGCGGACCGCGGCGCGGCGCGCGACTTCGAGCCCGCGCTCGAGGATCGGGTCGCGGTCGTCCGAGTCGCCGGGAATCGTGATCACCCGCTCGTCGGGCGCGAGCCCTTTCCCGCCGAGCATCGTGCCGGAGGGGGACTGGTATCGGCCGACCGTCATGAACAGGCTTCCGCCCGAACCCGTCGGGACGAGACGCTGGACGATCGCCATGCCCGCCGTCGTCTCGCCGACCGTTGTCGCGCCCGCGCGATCCCGGAGCGCCGCCGCGAAGATCTCCGCGGGACCGCCGGTCGCGTCGTTGGTCAGTACGATCGTTCTTCCCTTCCAGACGCGCTCGCCCTGTGCCTCGACCGGCGTCAGCGGGACCTTGCGCGTGATGAGCTTCGCCACCGGGCCCTTGCCGACGAAGAGAGAGGCCGCGGGGCCGACGTCCGCGAACTCGCCGCCGACCGAACCGCGCACGTCGAGGATGAGGCGGTCGATCGACCGGCGGCCGGCTTCGGCGATGGCGCGGGACAGAGCCTCGGCGGTCGCCGGCGTGAATCCGGGCACCCGCACGATCCCGACGTCCTTCTCCCACTTCGTTTCGACTGCCGGCGGATCGAATCGCTCGCGCCGCAGACGCAGGGTGATCTTCTTTTCCTCGAGGACGCGGAAGAGGCCGACCTCGACGGTCGTGCCCTCCGGGCCTTCCAGCGCCGAGCGGATCTTCCACAGCGGCGCGGTCCGGAGATTTTTCCCGTCCACCGCGTGAATGAGGTCCCCGGCCTCGACGCCCTGCTTTTCCGCCGGCGAGCCGGGTATCGGGGCCACCACGAACGGGAATCCCCCGCGCCGAGCGACGACGATCCCCGGTCCGAGCGCGCCCGAAGCCTGCTGCGCGCGGTACGCCGACATCGACGCGGCCGGGACGTAATACGAGAACGGATCGAGCGCGTCGGTCATCCCGTCGTAAGCCCCTTCGAGCAGGGCTTTCGAATCCGCCGAGTCGACGTAGTTCGAGCGCGTCAGAGCGAAGACTTCCGAGAACATCGACAGCGCGCGCGTGGCGGGATCCCTTCCGACTCCCGAATCGATCGCCCGCAGGGAGGCTATGGCGGCGACCGACACGACGAGAAAGAGAACTCGGGAGCGGTTGGACTTCATCGCGGGGATGGTAACACCGGGGATCGGGGGGTTGTTCCTTTGCTTCCAGCCACCAGATCCTTCGCTTCGTTCAGGATGACCCCGCTTCGCGCGGTCGCGCGGTCACCTCAGCCAGGCCACGGGGTCGGTGGCTTTCTGCCGGTCCCGCACCTCGAAATAGAGGCCCGGCTCGTCGCGGCCGGGTCCCACGCCGGCCAGGCCGACCGTTCCGCCGGCGGGAACGTAGGTACCGGGACGGACTGACACGGCCTGGAGCCACGCGTAGAGGGTGAAGACGCCGTCCCCGTGGTCGAGGATCACGAGGTTGCCGTACTCCGCGAGCCACTGCGCGTACGCGGCCTTCCCCGCGAAGACGGCGCGGACCGGCGTTCCCGGCGCCAGCGCGAGCGACACTCCGTTCGAGAGCGTCCAGGCGTCGAACTTCGGATGTCGATGGCGACCGAAAGTCTCGACGACCGCGCCGCGAGCGGGCCAGTCGAGGACCCCCTTCCACGGCCGGATTCCGCCCGAAGGGCCGACGGGCTCCTCCGGCCGCTGCGAAAGCCGCTCGAGAAGACCCTCGAGCCGCGTCGCCTTGTCGGAAAGCGCGAGGACTTCGCGCCGCTGCGAGGCCGCGACGGATCGATGCCGGGCGAGAAGGTTCTGCCGTTCGACCGT
The DNA here is from genome assembly GCA_963832145.1 of uncultured Acidobacteriota bacterium. Taxonomy (GTDB): domain Bacteria; phylum Acidobacteriota; class Thermoanaerobaculia; order UBA5066; family Gp7-AA6; genus Gp7-AA6. Next base: position 475,714 of record CAWHTA010000002.1, on the reverse strand, counting down.
GAGCGACGCGATGCGCCGCTCTTCCTGGCGCGTCCGCGCGTAGAGGCGATCCGTCTCCTGCTTGAGGGCCTGCTCCCGCGCGAGGCCGGCCTCGAGCCGCTGCTGCGAGCCGCGGTGCTCCCGAAGGAGCCGCGCATCCCGGCGGGCGAGCGTGTCGAGCCGCGCGACGCCGTCCAGGAAGGCGGGCACGTCCTTCGCCTCGAGGAGCACGCGAAGATAGCCGAAGCGTCCGAACCGATGGAGAAGCCTCGCGCGTGCCGCCAGCGCGCGGCGCGAGGCGCGGGCGGCGTCCTCGGCCGCCTTTCGCTCGACAGCGATTCCCGCAAGGCGGGCGCCGTAGTCTTCTCGGAGGCGCGAGAGGAGCTCCTTCTCGCCCGCGGCGATCTGGAGCCGGAGCTCGAGACGCGCGAGCTCCTCCGCGAGGGTGGCCTCCTTTCGCCGGCTGCGCGCGAGCTCCCCCTCGAGGGATCCGATCCGCGCCCGGAGGCGAGCGAGATCCGCCTGGCGCTCCGCTTCCGCGGAGGGCGGCGCCTTCTCCGGCTCCGTCGCTCCGAGGAGAGCGATGAGCACCAGCGCGCCCAGGCTGCTCATCGCCACGCGATCGCGCCCGCGGCGCCGCCGGACGCGAGGAGAGCGCGGAGCGCGCCCGTCGCATCGGTCACCGCCGGGACCTTCGCGGTGACGAACGGGCGGGACGCGAAAAAGACGCCGCGCACGAGGTCCGGGTCGAGCGAGCAGTGATCGCCGCTCCACACGTCCCGGTTGTCTTCGAAGACCGATCCGGTCGGCACGCCGAGAGAGGACTGCCACGAGACCCGGAATCCCGCGCGGTTCGCGACGAAGAGGTCGGGGATCAGGCGCGGGTCGTAGTGGCTGTAGATCTCCTCGCGCTTGAAGACGCGGGAGACCGCGCGCTCCCCGCTCGCCGGATCGGTCAGCTCGAGCAGGCCGCGGATGATCTCCGACCGCAGCGCCTCGTAGTCGCCGCCGGGCGCGACGATTCCGTCCTTCTCGCGGCCCCGCAGGTTCACGTAGACGTCGCCCAGCCCCATCGCGTACGCGCGCGACCTCGACCAGTCCACCGCCTCCCAGAAAGCGCCGCGCGAAAACAGCGCCTCGAGGTTCTGCCGCTGCGCGTTCCCCTTCAGGACGAGATAGCCCTTCTCGACCAGCCACGAGTTGTAGTTGACGGAGCGGCGCCACGTCGCGAAGCCGTGGTCGGACAGGACGAGGAGGGCCGCGTCCGCCGGGAGCGCGCGCGCCGTCTCCCCCACGATCGCGTCCACCTGCTCGTAGGATTTCTCGACCGCATCCCCGTAGCGCGAAGCGAGCGCGGCGTCGTAGGCGGGGTGCTCTCGATCGCGGAAGCGCCAGAAGACGTGGCCGACGCGGTCCGGAAACTCGAAGTAGTGCACGAGGAGCTTTCGCCCCTCGGTCAGAAGAGACGCCAGCATCCGGCGCTCCTGCTCGACTGTCGCCGCGACGTCCTGCAGGAATGCCTCCTCCTTCAGCGTGCCGGACTGGATCGACCACGTATCGATCGCCCAACCCATCGTCTTGAATCGGCCGAAGCGGGCGACGAGCTCCTCGGCGTATCCGGCCGGAGTCGAGATCTCGAAGCCGGGAGGGAGCCGCTCGGGGTCGAACTGGATCGGCGAGAGGTACAGCGCGATCTCCGGAGAGACGCGCTCGAGGTAGAAGCGCGCGTAACCGTGCACGGTCACGAGGGGATTGACGCGGAAGGCGAGGGAGGTCCACTCGCTCCACTCCCCCGCCGCCAGGTCGACCCGCGACCGGCCCGCTTCGATCGCCAGCCGGTCGCGCGCCGCGGAGACCGCGAGCGTCATCGGGAGCTCGATCGCACCCTCCCTTCCAAAGGGGCGCCCGGGAGGGCCGACGATCCGCGTCGTCTGGCGGCCCACGTTCGACTCGAGCCGGACGAGCTCGATCGAGAAGTCGTTGCCCTCGCGCGGGGCGAAGAACGGGTCGGACGTGTAGTAACCCGGTTTTCCGATCCGTCCGGAGAGGTCGGGGACGCCGAGTCCCGAGAGGAGGCGGCCGTCTCCGAACGGCTCGGGAGGGAACGTGACCGGCATCCGGATGACGGTTCCGGGGCGCGCCGCCGCGTCGGCCCAGAAGGGCGTCCCGCGGCGGTTGCTCTCCACGGAAGGCCGCGTCGCGGGCAACCACGCCCGCGCCGCGAGGAACCCGCCGACAGCCGCGCCGGCGCCGAGCGCGAAGAGCGCGGCGGCCGCCAACCGACGGCGGCGGGACGCGAGGAGCGCGGCCGGCAGGAGAAAGATCGCGCCGAGAATCGCGGCGGAAACGGCGGGGGTCTTCGTCCCGAGGAGAAAGGGAACCTCCTTCTCCTGGGCGACGGCAAAGGTGGGGGTCATGTCGGCCGGATCCCGCTTCAGAAAGTCGAAGATCTGGTGGCCACCCGGATCGAGGCCCGTCGCGAACGACGTCCACGAGACCGGAGTCTGCGGCGGGACCGGCGGAGTCAGCGGGGTGTAGCCGCCGCGGGAGGCGAGCGCCGCGAGGTTCGGAAGCCGGCCGGAGGCCATCATGCCCTCGACGAGCGCGGCGTCCACGCCGTCGAAGGCGAGGACGACGACCCGGGAAGGCGGTGTCGCGGCGAGAAGGGTCCCGGCGACCGCCGCCGCGGCGAGGAGGTGCACGGAATCAGTGTAAAGGAAGGTGTCAGGTATCAGGTTTCAGGTGTCAGGGAGGACAGACGAGGGGCTCTTCCACCTGATCCCTGAAACCTGACCCCTGATACCTTCCCGCGTGGCCGAGAGAACCGAGCCCCTCGACTCCCTTCTCGCTCGCATTCCGGATCTGGAGATCCGCTCCCTCTTCTCGCCGCGAGTTCATCCTGTGCTCCGAGGAGTTCGACCGGTTCACTGTCGACGTTCTCCTGAACCTCGTCGCGGAGCTCGACCTCGGCGCCCCGCTCTCGCGCGGAACGACGGTGCGCGCCCTCACGGAAGCGCGCGGGTGGGCTCCGCGCGCGGAGATCCCGGTCGGCTGGTTCTTCCGCAAGCTCGCCGCGGAGGGCCACCTCGACGTCGAGGGCGCCGGTCCCGACGCGGTCTATCGGGCCCGGGGGCCGCTCCCGGTGGGCGACCCGGACCGCGCCGAGGCGCGCGCGCGAGCGATCGACCCCGGATCGATCCCGCCCTTCTCCGTCGTCCGCGCGATGGTCGGCCACGTCCCCGCGTTCCTCCGGGGCGAGTCGAGCGGCGAGGAGGTGCTCTTCTCTCCCGCCCGGCTCCCGCTCTGGTTCGAGTACTTCTCGAACGAGAACCTTCTCTACGCGATCAACAACCGACTCGGCGCCGAGGCCGTCGTGCGCTCGCTTCCGACCGACCGGCCGGCGACGATCCTCGAGATCGGCGGCGGCTCCGGCTCCGCGGCCCTCGCCCTGGCGGAGAGGCTCGCGCGCGACGCCGCGCTTTCCCGGGTGAGCCGCTACGTCTTCACGGAAATCGTGCCGACGTTCCTCCGCCGCGCCGAGCGAAACATCCGCGCCCGCTGGCCCGGCCTTCCGATCGAGTTCGTCCGGCTCGACATGGACCGCGATTTCGGGGAGCAGGGGATCGAGCGCGGCTTCGCCGACGTCGTCTACGCGGTCAACACCATCCACATCGCCAAGGACCTCGCCGCGACGCTCGCTCGCGTCCGGGAGGCGCTGAAGCCCGGCGGGGTCGCCGTATTTTCGGAGTGCGTGCGGCCGTTCGAGGGGCAGCCGATCTACGTCGAGTTCGTCTTCAATTTCCTCGAGAACTTCACCGGCGTGGCGACCGACGCCGCGACGCGGCCGAACCACGGCTTCCTGACGCCGCAGAACTGGAGGATGTCGCTCGCCGCCGCGGGCTTCGAGAGCCCGCGCATCCTTCCGGACGTCGAGAGCCTCGCGCGCCACTACGAGGCGTTTTTCGTCGCGGCGGTCAGCGCGCGCAAGCCGCGCTGAGCTATCAGCTATCGACTAACCGCTCTCAGCTGTCCCGATTCGCGGTGTCCGGCTGAGAGCTGCCAGCTGACGGCTGAAAGCCTTCTTGCCTGCTCGGGTCCTCCCAGAAGGGATAGAAGCAGTACCACTGCTCGGGGTTCGCGGCGACGTACCTCTCGAGAACCGCGACGTACCGCTCGACGTTTGCCTTGAGCGCGGCCTCGCGGTCCCGGCCGCGGTCGATCGCGAGGGGCTCCTCGACAACGGCCCGATAGCGGCCGTCCGGCGTCCGGGTGATGAACGCGGGAAGGACCGCGGCGTTCGTCGCCATCGCGACGAGAAACGGCCCCCGCGGAAAGTACGCGGCGCGCCCGAAGAAGGGCACCGCGATGCCCGTGTTGCTGAAGTCGCGGTCCCCCTGCATGGCGACGATGCCGTTCGCCTTGAGCGCCCGCAGGACCGCCAGCGTGGGCGCGAGGCTCCGGTCCACGCGGATCTCCGTGATGCCGGCACGGGCGTGGAGGTCCCTTCGAGCGCGCTCGACAGCCGGAAAGATGTCCGGCACCAGAACGACGTGGATCGGCTGCTTCATCTCCGCGAGCATGAGTCCGCCGACCTCCCAGTTACCGAGGTGAGCCGTCAGGAGGAGCACGCCGTTGCCCTCGTCGCGCCCTTCGCCGATCCGCGAGTATCCGACGACGCTCTCGACGAGCCGCGAGGCCTCCTCCGGGGGGCGGGTGGCGAAGTGCAGGAAGTCGAGCCAGGCGGTGAAGTGCGCGTCCAGAAGGTCCTTCGCCGCCCGGCGCACCTCGCGCGAATCGACGGGTCGCCCGAGAATGATCGAGAGGTTGGACCGCAGTGCCTTCGTGTACTTGGGCCGAAGCTGCATGTAGCGGCTCACCGTCTGGCGGAGCACCGCGCGGAGGACGCGGCGGGGAAGGTGCCGGGCCAGGAAGAGCGACAGCGGAAACCACACGTGCGAGGTCCCCGAGGCGACCGCCCGGACGAGGCGATTGCGGCTCGCCATCTTCTCCTGCACGGGCGGGATCGTAGCTTGGAGGCCGCACCTTGTTACCATCGCCCGGTGCGCGCGGGAACGACGGCGAAAATCCTGGCGGCCGGCGCTGTCGTCCTCGCGGCAGCGCTCGCCCTTTCCGCTTTCCTCTCGTTCCGCGCGTCTCTCGGCACCCGCCTCGACCACGCACGCGAGCTGGAGTCGGCGGTCGTCCGGCCGGCCGCGGCGGCCAGGCTCGCCGCCGAGCTCGCCGCGCACCGGCTGGCGCTCGTCGCCGAGGGAGATTCGCGCGCGGTCGCCGGGGCGTTCCGAAGCGCCGGCGGCGAACAGGCCCTCGAGGCCTATCGGAGCGCCGGCGGAAACCCCGCGATCCTGGAGGAAGCGCGACGCGCGCTCACCGCCGAGCGCGAGCCCGAAGCCGGGAGCGACGTGGCCTTCCTTCGCGCGATCCGCGCGCTGCGCGCGGAGGCGGCCGGAGCCCCGGCGCCCGTCCGTCCCCCGCCCCCCGCGTCGGCGCGCCGGGCCGGTTGGCTCCTCGTCTGGGCGATGACGGCCTCGGTCGCGGGGGCGCTCCTCGCCTTTCTCGCGGGGCATTCGCGCCCGTCGCCGACGCCGTGAGCCGTCGCGCCGCCGGCCTCCTCCCCTACGCCGTCTTCTTCCTTCTCGCCGCAATCTCCTGGAACCGCTGGGTCGAGCCGTTCGTCGACACGGGTCGCGAGCTCATGGTGCCGGCGCGCCTCGCCGAGGGAGAAGCGCTCTACCGCGACGTCCGCTTCTACTACGGGCCGCTCGCTCCTTACCTCGCGGCCGCGACGGACCTCGTCTTCGGGCGGTCCTTCCCCGCTCGGATTGCGCTCGCCGGTCTCATCGCGCTGCTTCACCTCGAAGCGCTGAGACGCCTCGCGCGGCGGCTGCTGCCGGAGGTCGCGGCGTCGCTCGCCGCGGCCCTCGCTGTCGGAGTCGCGTTTTTTCTCCGGCCGGGCGGCTCCCACCTCTTCCCCTACAGCCTGGACACCTCGATTGCGGTCGCGGCCGCGACCGGGGCGATCCTTCTCGGCGCGACCGGGGGCTCGGCCCGGCGGGACCGCGGCGCCGCCCTCTGCCTCTTTGCGGCCCTCCTCTCGCGCCCCGAGATCGGCCTCGCCGCCATCGCGGCGCTCGCTGTCGAACGGATCGCCGGCCGGGACGGACCCGCGAAGAGGCGCCTCGCCTGGCTGGCGGGGGCGCCGCTGGCGGGAGCGGCTGTCGATCTACGCCTTGCTTTCCGCCGGGACGCCGGCGGCGATCCTCGCGAGGGAAGGGTGGCTCGCGTTCGTCTTTCTCCCGCGCGAGTTCGCGAACGTGTACTCGTCCTTCTCCGGCATGAACCGCCCCGGCCTGCGAACCGCGGAGCTCGCCCTGTCGGTGATCGCCCTCGTCTTCGCGGGACTCTGGCTGCTCGTCGCGTCGATCGCTTCCGCGCGCGCCCGCGCGCGCTCGACCACGGCGGCTCGCGTGATCGAGGCGGCAGCCCTCGCGGTTCTCGCGGCTGTTGGCTTCGTCTTCCTCTTCCCGCCCGCGGGACTCGCCGACACGCTGACGCTCGTGCCCCCGCTCGTGCGGCCCCTTCCGCCCCTCCTCCTCGTCGCCGCGCTCGCGGGCGCATTGCGGCGGCTCCGCGATCGGTCGCGGCCGTCGATCGTCGACGGCGTGCCCGACTCCGCGCTCCTTCTCGCCCTCTTCTTCTCGGTACGCCTCCTGCTCGCCGCCGGGTACGTCGGGCCGTACAACGGCTTCTACCTGCCACTTCCGATGCTCGTCGCGAGCGTCCTCCTCCTTCGCGCGGCGGCGCGTGTTCCCTCCCGCGTCGAGGTCGCGCCTCGACCGGAGTCGTTTCCGCGGCTCGTGGCGGCGGCGCTCGCGATCTTTCTCGCGGTGCGGATCGCCTCCCTCGCCTCGATCTACCGCCATCCCGCCTGGAGCCGCGTCGACACCCCGGCCGGAAGCGTCCTGGTACCGGAGCCGGTGGCGGGAGCCACCCGCGGCGCCCTCGCCGACCTCGCCGGGCGCGTTCCGCCGGGCGGGACGATCGCGGGCTTCCCCGAGGTGGGCTTCTTCCACTGGGTGCTCGGCCGAAAGAACCCGCTCGCCCAGGACCAGTTTTTCCCGGGACACCTCGACCGCGCCGCGGAGGAGGAGGCGATCGGGCGCCTCCGGAGCCGCCCCCCGCAGGCCGTCGTCTTCGTGAACGTTCTCACCATCGGCCACGGTCCGACCGCTTTCGGGCGGGACTACCTGCAGCGCCTGGGCGGTTTCGTCGACGAAGAGTTCCGCACCGCCGCCGTCTTCGGCCCGGGCGCAACACCCCGGCCGCGGATCGGCGATCGCGACTTTTTCATCGAGGTCCGCGTCCCCCGGGCGCGCGCCGGACGATGAGGCTCGACCTCGCCGTCTCGCAGCGGTTCGGGCTCTCCCGACGGACGGCCCGCGACGCCGTCCGGGCGGGGCGCGTCGACGTCGCCGGCGAGGTGAACGACGAGCCGGGGGCCGACGTGCCCGAGGACGTCCCTCTCCACTACGACCCGAACCGGCCGGAGCGCCGCCGCGTCCGGAGCCGGTTGACCGTTCTCGCGGAGGACGCGCACTTCCTCATCGTCGACAAGCCGGCGGGACTTCTCTCCGTCCAGACCGCGGAGCACGAGAGCGACACGCTCTTCAGCCGCGCCCTCTCGTACCTCCAGCACCGGTACCGTCGTCGCGCTTGGGTGGGAGTCGTTCACCGCCTCGACAAGGACACCTCCGGCGCTCTCGCCTTCGCGCGGACTCGGGAGGCGCTTCACGCGCTCCAGGAGCAGTTCAAGGCGCATCGCATCGAGCGCGAGTACGTCGCTCTCGTCGAGGGCGACGTGGCGAGCGGCGGCGTCTTCGACGCTCCACTCATCCGCGACCGCGGCGACCGCCGGCGTGGCATCGCTCGCTTGGGCGAGCCGGGCCTCTCCGCCGTGACGCGTTACCGCCCCCTCGAGAGGTTCGGGAGAGCGACGCTCGTCTCCGTGCGCCTCGAGACCGGCCGCACGCACCAGATCCGCGTGCACTTCTCTTCGGCGGGGCGGCCCGTGATCGGCGACGAGGTCTATCGCCGCCGCGAAGGAGCTCCCTCCCCGATCACCGCGCCGCGCCAGATGCTCCATGCGCGCACGCTCGGGTTCGCGCACCCGGAGACCGGGGAGCCCGTGCGGGCGGAGTCGCCGATACCGCCCGACTTCGCCGCCGTGCTCGCCGAGTTGCGGCGGCAGCAGGGTCAGCGAAAGCCGGCGGCCCCGATCGAAGGCGGAGAGAAGGACCCGCAAAAGAAACGCCCCGGGTTTCCCCGGGGCGTCTGAGATCGAACGAGGAGTCGACTAGGCCAGGACGACGACGACGACGCGCCGATTCTGAGCGCGGCCCTTGCGGGACGTGTTCTTCTCGAGCGGTTCGGTCTCGCCGTAGGAAATCGTGGACATCCGGTTCAGAGCGATTCCCTGCTTGGAGAGGAACCGGCGGACGGCTTCCGCGCGGGCCTCGCCGAGCTCGAGGTTATACATGTCGGGGCCGCTCGAGTCGGTGTGTCCCTGGATTTCCAGGTAGACGTTCTTGTTCTCGCCCTTGAGTCTCTCGGCGAACTCGGTCAGCTTTTCTTCGGCTTCCTTGGAGAGCTGGAAACGATTGACCGGGAACTTCACCGCGTCATCGGAGAGAACGAGCGAGTAGATGAACTTGCCTTCGGCGAGCTTGCCCGCCGCCTCGGCCCGCTCGAGGGCCTGACGCGTCGTGGTGTCGAGCTCCGCGATCTTGGAATCGTGCTCGCGAACCCGCGTCTGCGCCGCCTCGACCTGGGTCTGGACCTCGCTGATCCTCTTCTCGGACGCGGCGCTGCTTTTAGAGACCTCCTCGCCGACAAAGCGCTTGGTCGCGCAGCCGGTGAGTCCAACGATCCCCAAAAGAAGCGCCCCGACCACCACGGAACGGTTGGAACCTTTTCGGATGCTCATGCACCCTCCTTTCGTTAACGGGACGCCGAGGTGCTCGGAGCGGTGCCCCGATAACCGCGACGCGTCCGGACCACCCAATTGCCCTTCTTGGCTACCGACACGAATACCACCCTGTATTTTAACTCGCCTCGCCCGGAAGGCGAAAATCCCAGAATGTACTGTTTCCTCACCTCGGAATTGAGCTTGGCCGCCAAGGGTCGCAAGTCCTCCTCGCCGACCAGGAACATCTTCCCGCCGCTCGAAGCCGAGAGCATTCTGAGGTTTTCGACGAAGAGCTCTTCCCGCTGTTTTCGGTCGAGAAGGTCATACATCACATTCTTCATGCCGATCGCGTAGACCGGCGTAGACACCTGCTGCAGGATCTCTGCCATGTCGCCCGGCGTAATTTTGCTCGCATTGTCCACCCCGTCGGTGAAAAGAAGGATGGCCCGCTTCGCGTTCTTTCCCTTGAGAGCTTCGGGGTCGCGGCCACGGCGTCGAAGAGCGCGGTTTGTCCTCCAGGCGAAATCTCGTTCAGCGCCTGTGAGGATCTTTTTCGTATCCGCGGAGAAGTCCGCGACCATGCGCACCTCCCCTTCCGAGAACGCGAACAGCGCGAAGTCGTCGCCCGGCAGGCGCGCCTCGACGATCGACCGGATCGCTCGCTTCGTGTTCTCCATCTTTCCCGCGATCTCCATGCTGCCCGAGGAGTCGACGAGAAAGGCCATCGAGACGGGGGCGCCGTCGTCCCGCTCGAACGTATCGAGCGCGACCGGAGTCGTCTCGACGCGGACGCGGAAGTCGTTTTTCCCCAGGCCGTCCACGAATCGTCCCTTCTTGTCGAGGACGACGACGGGGAGAAGGACGTACTCCGAGCCCGCGGATTCCGTGTAGGTCGGAACATCCGGGGGTCGGGGCGAGTGGCGGAGCCTGGGCCCGGGTGGCCGACGCTGCGAGAACGAGCAGGAGAACCGCACAGGCTTTCTTCATCGAAAAGCCAAAAGTCCCTTTCCCATCCGATAATTCCGCAATGCCCACCTCCGATCCCGCCGTCGTTCTCGTGCGCCCGCGAGTCCCCGGAAACCTGGGTTCCGTGGCGCGAGCCGTCAAGAACTTCGGCGTTGCCGACGTCCGCCTGATCGAGCCCGCGTGCCACCCCGACGAAGAGTCCGAGATGCTCGCCTCCGGTGCGGACGACATCCTGCAAGGCATGCGCCGGTATTCGACGCTTCTCGAGGCGGTCGCCGAGTTCGACGCGGTGGTGGCAACGTCCTCCCTGCGCGGCCGGGCGGAGCAGAGGTGGCTCACGCTCCGCGAGCTGCCCGCCTTTCTCGCTTCCCTGCCGCCGGAGGCAAGGGTGGCATACGTCTTCGGTCCGGAGAGAAGCGGGCTCACCGAGGAGGAGCGCTCGCGGGCGAGCGCGACGCTGACGCTGCCCACGCACCCCTCTTTTCCGACGATGAACCTGTCACACGCGGCCGCTGTCGTTCTCGCCGTGCACCGCGCGTTCGGAGAATCGGTGGATGTGCCCGCCGGCGAAGAGGACCTCGCGACTTCGCGGGACGTCGAAGGCGCCATCGACCACTGGGACCGGGCCCTCGACGCAATCGGTTTCTACGACACCGGTCACCGGGAGCGCTCGCTCCGGGACTGGCGGCGCATTGCCGCGGGACGTCCGATGGCCGCGCGCGAAGTCGCGATGCTGCGAGGGGTGGCGAACCGGATCCTGGTGTCGCTGAAGCGAAGAGAGTAGGGCCGCCCCTAGATCAATTCGGCTTCCGAGAAGAAGAACGCGACTTCTTTCGCCGCGTTCTCTGCGGAGTCGCTGCCGTGGATCGCGTTGCGCTCGATGTCCGTCCCGTGGAGGTTTCGAATCGTGCCGGCTTCCGCCTTTTTCGAGTCGGTCGCCCCCATCGTCCGGCGAAGGTGCGCGACCGCATCGTCCCGTTCGAGCGCGATCGGGACGATCGGACCCTCCGTCATGAAACGGACGAGCCCGTCGAAAAAGGGGCGCTCGCGGTGCACCGCGTAGAAGGCGCGCGCCTGGCCTTCGGAGAGGCGCAGCCGTTTGACTCCGCGCACGCGGAATCCTTCCTCCTCGAGGCAGCGCAAGGATCGCGCCGGCGCGTCCCGCGGCAACGGAGTCGGGTTTCAGGATCGCGAGAGTGCGTTCGGTCATGGCTTCCTTCTCAGAACTCTTTCACGACGATCGGCAGTCGGTCTTCCGTCGCGACGCCGGCGCGCGCCAGGGCGTCGAGCAGTTCCCTCGGATGCTGGGAGCCGACGAGCAGCGTTGTCCCATCCGAGCGCGTGAGGAGGACTCCCTTGTTGCCCCGGGCGTTCAGGGCGCGGCGGCGGGACGATCCCCGGATGCCCCAGCCCCCGTACTCGCGGATCGGCGAGTACTCGACGGCCTCGGCGCGCGCGACGTCGGAGAGGGGGACCTTCGTCCGGTACAGGAAGCCGTAGTTCACGGACAGGGCGTCGGGGGTGACCGTCGTCGAAAGTCGCATGAGCAATAGCCCGCCGACGAGGACGACGACGGCGAGCACCACCACGACGACCCAGGGCGAGAAGCTCTGCGTCTCGTGGTACAGCGGCGCGCCGCTCATTTTCCGAGGACCTCCTTCATCCGGGACCCGATGTCGGCCGGGGAACGCACGACGTGAATGTTCGCGGCTTCGAGGGCCTTGATCTTTTCCGCCGCCGTGCCGCGGCCCCCCGCGATGATGGCGCCCGCGTGCCCCATCCGCCGCCCGGGCGGAGCGGTCTGCCCGGCGATGAACGCGACGACCGGCTTGCCGAAGTGCCCGGCGACGAAGCAGGCCGCCTCTTCCTCGGCCATCCCGCCGATCTCGCCGATCAGGACGACGGCCTCCGTTCCTGCGTCCCGCGAGAAGACCTGCAGACAGTCGACGAAGTTAGTTCCATTCACGGGGTCTCCCCCGATCCCGATGACCGTGGACTGTCCGAGCCCGAGCCGGGTGAGCTGGTCCACCGCCTCGTAGGTGAGAGTCCCCGAACGCGAGACGACCCCGATCGTCCCCGGCCGGTGAATCCGACCGGGCATGATCCCGATCTTGCACTCACCGGGGGTGATGATGCCCGGGCAGTTCGGCCCGATGAGCCTCACGGTCTCGCCCGAGGCATTCCTGTCGGCGAGGAGCTCCTTCACGCGCAGCATGTCGTTGGTGGGGATCCCCTCGGTGATGCAGACGACGACTCGGATTCCCGCGTCCGCGGCCTCGGCAATCGCATCCGCCGCGAACGGCGGCGGGACGAAGATCATCGACGCGTTCGCGCCGGTCTCCTTCACCGCGGCCGCGACCGTGTCGAAGACCGGGATCCCCTCGTGCGTCGTCCCTCCCTTGCCGGGAGTGACACCCGCGACGACGGCCGTGCCGTACTCCCGGCAGGCGAGCGCGTGAAAGGTCCCCTCGCGACCGGTGAGCCCCTGTACGAGAAGGCGGGTCTCGCGCCCTACCCAGACGCTCATGGCCGCTCCACGACGATCGGGACTCCCGTGAGATCGGAGAGCGTCTCGGCGAGCCAGCCGCCGAGCCCTCTCCACGAAGGGACGAGGAAGAGCGCCGCGGCCCCGACGACGAGCGCGGCGGCGCCGGTTTTCCAGACCCGTCTGGCCTCGAGCTCCGGCTCGTGACCCATCGCCGCGCGCCCGGCGCGCGCGAGAAAGAGCGGAAAGACGAAGAAGAAGGTGAGGAGGGCGCCCCACCCCGCGAGAAGCCTCGGGCTGGCCGAGAGCGTGCTCCACCCCTTCCAGGTGACGGCGAGGAGCCCGATGAAGATCGGCGTGAGCAGGAACGCGAGTCCCTTCAGGCCGTAACCCGCGACGTGTTTCATCGCGCCGCCGCCTCGACCACTTTGCGAGCGCCGTCCGCGAGACCCTCCGCGGGGATCACCGCGAGGCCCGACTCCTTGAGGATGCGGCGGCCCTCGTCCACGTTCGTGCCCTCGAGCCGCACGACCACCGGCTGCGCGAGGCCCATCTCCCGAACCGCCCCGACGACCCCCTTCGCGATCACGTCGCAGCGCATGATCCCGCCGAAAATGTTGATGAGAACGGCGCGAACGTTCGGATCCGAGAGGATGATGCGGAACGCGTTCTTCACCTGCTCTTCGCTCGCGCCGCCCCCGACGTCGAGGAAGTTCGCGGGCTCTCCACCGGCGAGCTTGACGAGGTCCATCGTCGCCATCGCGAGCCCCGCTCCGTTCACCATGCAGCCGACGTTTCCGTCGAGCTTGATGTAGTTCAAGCCGAACTTCGACGCCTCGACTTCGAGCGGATCTTCCTCGGAGAGATCGCGCATCTCCCGGATGTCGGGGTGGCGGAAGAGCGCGTTGTCGTCGAAGGTCATCTTCGCGTCGAGCGCGAGCACGTTGCCCGACTGCGTGACGAGCAAGGGGTTGATCTCGGCGAGCGTCGCGTCGGTCTCGACGTAAGCGGCGAGGAGCTTCTGCATGAGCGCAACAGCCTGTTTGAAGGATTCCCCCTCGAGCCCGAGCGCGAAGGCGAGCCGCCGCGCCTGAAACGGAAACATGCCGAGCGTCGGATCGACGAGCTCGCGCAGGACGGCGCCCGGGTCCCGCGCCGCCACCTCCTCGATCTCCATTCCGCCGGCCCGCGACACGATGACGACGGGCCGCGCGCGGGACCGGTCGAGCGTGACACCGAGGTAGTGCTCGCGGTCCATCGCGACCGCCTCCTCGACGAGGACCCTCCGGACCACCCTCCCCGCCGGACCGGTCTGCGGCGTCACCAGGGTCATCCCGAGGATGGCCTTCGCGTGCGCGATCGCCTCCTCCGGAGTCTTCGCGACCTTGATGCCGCCGCCCTTGCCCCGTCCCCCCGCGTGGATCTGAGCCTTGACGACGACCGCCCCGCCGATCCGCCGCGCGATCTCGCCCGCTGCATCGGCCGTGTCGGCGACCTCGCCGCGCGGCACGGCGACGCCGTATTTCGCGAGGAGGGACTTGGCCTGGTATTCGTGGATCTTCACGTCAGCTTCCGAACAGCTTCGCGATGCCGTGAACCGTAGTCGCACGGAACATCTCCGCGATCGACGTCGTCAGCGGGATCGACTTCGGACACGCCCGGACGCAGTTCTGGGCGTTCCCGCAGTCGTCGATGCCTCCGTCGTCCATGAGCGCGTCGAGACGCTCTCCGGCGATCATCCTCCCGGTCGGGTGCCGGTTGAAGAGCGCGGCCTGGGAGATCGCGGCCGCCCCGATGAAGCTCGACCGGTCATTCACCTGCGGGCACACCTCGAGGCAGTTGCCGCAGGAGATGCACTTCGACAGCTCGTAGGCCCGGGCACGCTCCGACTCCGCCATGCGGGGGCCGGGACCGAGGTCGTGGGTTCCGTCGATGGGCACCCACGCCTTCACGCGCTTCAACGCCTCGAACATCGACCGGCGGTCCACGGAGAGATCGCGCACGACAGGGAACTTCGCGAGCGGCTCGAGCTCGACGGGAGAGTCGAGCGCATCGATCAGCGCGGTGCACGCCATCCGAGCGACCCCGTTGATCCGCATCGCGCAGGAGCCGCACACCTCCTCGAGGCAGGCGCGGTCGTAGACGACGGGGGACGTCTGCTTGCCCTCCACGGTCTTCGGGTCCTTGGCGATCTCCATGAGGACCGACACGACGTTCTCCCGTGGCCGGTACGGGATCTCATAGGACTCCCAGTAAGGCGACGACGCCGGCGTGTCCTGGCGGCGGATCTTGAGGCGAATCGTGCGCGACATCGGGGGCAAGCTTACTTCCGCTCAGTACTTGCGCGGGCGGGGCGCGATGAGGGACGTGTCCACCGGCTCGTAGGAGATGCGCGGCCCGTCGGGAGTGTGCTCCGCGATCGTCGTCTTGAGGAAATTCGCGTCGTCGCGCGACATCACGTTCTCGTCGGTGACGCCCTGCTCGAGGTCGCGCACCTTGAAGTGGGCGCCGCGAGACTCCTGGCGCTGGAGAGCGCCCCGCGTCATGACCCGCGCGAGCACGAGCATGTTGCGAAGCTGGTTGATGAACGAGATCTCCCGGTTCGCGAAGGCGCTCCGATCGGGGAGACCGATCCGGGTCCACCGCTCCTCGAGCCCGACGAGCTTCGCTTCGGTCTCGCGGAGCTTCGAGTCGCTGCGGATGACGGTCACGTTGTCCGTCATCCAGTCGCCCATTTCCTCAGCGATCACGTGCGGGTTCTCCGGACCGGAAAGGCTTGCGAGCCGCGAGAACTCTCCTTCCCACCTCTTCTTCGCCTCGGCAAACGCGCCCTCTTCCGCCGGAAGCTTCGCGGACGTCTCGCGGCCGTATCGGACCATCGCCGGTCCGCCGATCTTTCCGGCGTAGATGCACGCCACGAGCGAGTTCGCGCCGAGGCGGTTGGCGCCGTGGTACTGGTACTCGCACTCCCCCGCGGCGTAGAGGCCGGGCACGTTCGTCGCCTGGTTGCGCGGCGATGATTCATCGAGCATCCCGTTCGACCGGTCGGGCGCGTAGTCCACCCACAGTCCGCCCATCGAGTAGTGCATGCCCGGGAAGACCTTCATCGGCACGACGCGCGGGTCTTCGCCCACGAACTTCTCGTAGATCTCGAGGATCCCGCCGAGCTTGACGTCGAGCTCCCGCTTCGGAATGTGGGTCAGGTCGAGGTAGACCTCCCGCTTTCCGTCCACGCCGTACCCCGTGCGGCACACCTGGAAGATCTCGCGGGTCGCGATGTCCCGCGGGACGAGGTTGCCGTAAGCCGGATACTTCTCCTCGAGGAAGTACCAGCGCTCGGGCTCCGGGATCGAGCGCGCCGGCCGGTTGTCGCCGCGGGCCCGGGGCACCCAGACGCGCCCCCCCTCGCCGCGCGCCGACTCCGACATCAGGCGCAGCTTGTCCGACCCGGGGATCGCCGTCGGGTGGACCTGGATGAACTCCCCGTTCGCGTACCGCGCCCCCTGCTGGTACGCCGCCGCCGAGGCCGCGCCGGTGTTGATGACGGAGTTGGTCGACCGGCCGAACACGATGCCCGGGCCGCCCGTCGCGAGAAGCACGGCGCGCGCCGGGAACGCTTCGATCCGCATCGAGATCGCATCGAGCGCGACGATGCCCCGGCAGTTGCCGTCGTCGTCCCGCACGAGGCCCAGGAACTCCCACATCTCGTACTTCCGGACGAGGCCCGCGACCTCCGCGCGGCGGACCTGCTCGTCGAGCGCGTAGAGGAGCTGCTGGCCCGTCGTCGCGCCCGCGAAGGCGGTGCGGTGGAACTGCGTGCCCCCGAAGCGCCGGAAGTCGAGGAGCCCCTCCGGCGTGCGGTTGAACATCACCCCCATGCGGTCGAGCAGGTAGATGATCCCGGGCGCCGCGTAGCACATCGCCTTCACGGGAGGCTGGTTGGCGAGGAAGTCGCCGCCGTAGATCGTGTCGTCGAAGTGGATCTCCGGAGAGTCCCCCTCCCCCTTCGTGTTCACGGCGCCGTTGATGCCGCCCTGCGCGCAGACCGAGTGGCTGCGCTTGACCGGGACGATCGAGAAGAGGTCGACGGGGACGCCGAGCTCCGCGGCCCGGATCGTCGTCATCAGGCCCGCGAGCCCGCCGCCGACGACGATGACGCGGTCGGCGGTCATGCCCGAAGCTTCACGCGCGGAAAGCCTCGATCGAGCGGATGCCGATGAAAGACAAGATGAGGAAAACGGCCGCCGACACCCACATCATCCGGCGCTGCGCGCGCGGGCCCACCGTCAGGCCCCAGACGATCGAGAACGACCAGACCCCGTTGGCGAGGTGGAAGGTCGCGGCGACGATGCCGGCGAGATAGAAGGCGTAGATCAGCGGATTCTCCACGGAGGACTGCATCAGCCGGAAGAGGTCCACGCTCTCGTGGTCGCGAAGGTTCACGAACCGGGTCGTCCAGAGGTGAAAGATCACGAAGGCGAAGAGGATGACCCCCGTGATCCTCTGGAGCAGGTACATCCAGTTGCGCACGTAAGAGTTGCCGAGGACGTTCGGCCGCGACGTTCCCGTGATGAAGAGGCCGTAGATTCCGTGGAAGAAGAGCGGCACGCCGATCACCGCGATCTCGAGCGCGAGAGCGAACGGAGTCTCCTGGAGCTGACGAGTCACCTCGTTGTAGGCCTCTGCGCCCCTCGTCGCGTAATAGTTCTCGTAGAGGTGGAAAGCGAGGAACCCCCCGACGGGAACGATTCCCGAGAGGGAGTGCAGCCGCCGCAGCCAGAAGTGCCGCTCTTCGCCCGTCACTTCGCCCTCCTCAGACGGTCAGGATCCGGAACAGCTCCCGGACGGAGTCCGCGGAGCGGGCGAGGGCCGCCTTCTCCTCCGGCTCGAGCGCGATCTCGACGATCTGCTCGATCCCCCGGCTCCCGAGCTTGACGGGGACCCCGAGGTATACGCCCGACATCCCGTACTCCCCTTCGAGATAGGCGGCGCACGGAAGGATCTTCTTCTCGTCGCGGAGGACGGACTCGACCATCTCCGCAACCGCGGAGGACGGCGCGTAGTAGGCCGACCCGGTCTTGTAGTAGTTGACGATTTCGATTCCGCCGTCCCGCGTCCGCTGGACGATCGCGTCGATGCGCTCCTTCGACAGGAGCTGCGTGATCGGGATCCCGGCTACGGTCGAATACCGCGGCAGGGGAACCATCGTGTCGCCGTGGCCCCCCAGCACGAACGCGTGCGTGCTTTCGACCGAGACGTCGAGCTCCTGCGCCAGGAACCACCTCATCCGCGCCGAGTCGAGGATCCCCGCCATCCCGAAGACGCGCTCCCGCGGAAGGCCGGAGACGCGCCGCGCCACTTCGCACATGGCGTCGAGCGGGTTCGAGACGACGATGAGGATGGCGTTCGGCGAACGGGGCACCGCCTCGCGCACGACGGAGCCCACGATCTCCTGGTTCTTGGCCACGAGATCGTCCCGCGACATCCCGGGCTTCCGGGCCAACCCGGCGGTCACGACGATGACGTCGGAGCCCTCCGAGAGCTCGTAGGTGTTCGAGCCGACCATCCGGGCGTTGAACTTTTCGACGGGAGCCGACTCCATGATGTCGAGGGACTTGCCCTGCGGGATCCCCTCGACGATGTCGATCAGGACGACGTCGGCGATTTCTTTTTCGACGAGACGCTGCGCGAGGGTGGCACCGACGTTCCCGGCGCCCACGACCGTCACTTTCCGCCGCATTCGGAGGCGGATTCTATCGGAACGCGCCCCTCACCCTGCCCTCTCCCCAGAGGGGAGAGGGGATTCCGCTCCGAGCGTTTACAATCGAAGCACGTGAACGAGACCCTCGATGCTGCGCCCCCGCGTCCCGAGTACAAGAGTCATCCGCTCTGGAACGAGGCGATGGCGGTGACCCAGGCGGCATACGCTCTCGCCGAGAGCGTCCGGCCCGCCGACCCGATGGTTGCGCGCCACCTGCGCAAAGCGGCCGTGGCGATTCCCGCGCACGTCGCCGGCGCGCTCACGTCGGAGGGCGAGGCCCGGCGCGACCACGTTCTGACCGCGCGTGGCGCTCTCTCCGAGGTGTCCCGCCAATCGGCGCGCGTGGAAACCACCGCCGAGACCGAGGCCGCCGCGGCGCTCATTCGGCGGGCGACCGAGCTCGACCGCGCTGTTCATTTCGAGCTCGGCGAAGCCACCGGAGAGGTCTCCTGATGACTTCCGAGCGCGTCCGGCCGCTCCTCTACGTCATGATCGCGGGAGCGGTCCTCCTCGCCGCCGCGGCCTTCTGGCTGCCGCGCTGGTGGGAGAACCGCGAGTACCGCGCCGCCGAGGCCATCGCCGGGGTCGGCTCGCCCATTCTTCCGGGCAAGCTGGTGGATGCGCGGAAGAAGGTCGACGCGGGTCTCAAGGCGGAAAAAGTCGAGGAGATCCTCGGCAAGGCATCCTTCGCCGTCCGGACCGAGGGGACCTCCGTTCACGACATCTGGAAGTACTACTTCGCGGATGGCACCCTGACCGTCAACCTGACGGACGGTTACGTGTCACGCGTCGGCACGCACTTCGGCCCGCCCAAGATTCGCAAGACCGGGCGACCGTAACCCCGCAGTGCCCGATCCGCCTGGCGAGAGAGCGCAGCGGAGCGAACCCTCCATCCGCGTGGTGCTGATGCCGAAGGACACCAACGCGCACGGAACGATCTTCGGCGGCGTGATCCTCTCCTACATCGACCAGGCGGCGGCCGTGGAGGCGAAGCGGCACGGCGCCTCCTTCATCGTCACCGTCGCCATGAGGGAAGTGGTTTTTCACGAGCCGGTGTACGTGGGCGATCTCGTTTCGTTCTACACGGGACTCGTGAAGATCGGGAACACGTCCATCACCGTATCCGTCGAAGTGCTCGCCCAGAGAGGAGAGGGCGCCGCGCCCCCGGTCAAGGTCACGCAGGCGGAGGTCACGTTCGTGAACCTCGACGAGAACCGGAAGCCGCTCGCGATACCGAGGTAAAAAAACAGAAGGTCCCGATTTCTCGGGACCTTCGCTTCGTCAGCCGGGCAAGAGCCCGGCAATGGCTTCCGTCCGGATCTATCCTACCACTCCGAGTCGTCTTCTTCCGGAGGAACGCTCGGTGTCGGCGTGATTTCTTCGTCGTCGTCGCCGATCTCGGCGAGCTCGGCAATTTCCTCGACCTCTTCGACCTCGACCGCTTCGGCTTCGAGGGGCTCCGGCTCGCGGCCCGCGGGTTCCTCGTCCCTCCAGAGGCGTTCCCGGGCGGTCTCTGCGGCCGGGGCGGCGGCTGAGAACCGGCGCGCCGGCGATTTGCGCGGAGCGGGAGCGGAGACCCGCGTCGTCGTTTGTTTCCGGGAGGAAGCGACCTTGCGGGGCGCCGACTTCTTCCGCGCAGGCGCGGCCTTTCGAGCCGTCGTTTTCTTTCGAGCCGTCGTTTTCTTCCGAGCCGTCGTCATCCGGGCGGCAGCGCCCTTTCCGCGCGCGGCCGTTCGAGTCGCGCGTGCTTTTTCGCTGCGGCCTTGCGCGTCGGCCGGGCCTTTCGGGCCGCGCGCTTCCGGCGTGCCGGTGCGGCTTTCCGCGCCGATCCGCGCGATGCCTTCCGCGAGCGCGCCTTCTTCCGTGCCGCGGGCCGCGAAACCTTTCGCCCGCCCGTTTTTTTCGTTTTCTTCGCCACGTCGACCCTCCTCTCCGACCGTCTTGCGCCGGGTCCGGATCATACAATTCCGGGTTTGTACAGGCGAGGCGGGAAGCGCGCCGCATGAGGCTCTCGCGACCGGGCACCGTCGCGGAGCCCCGGGTCGTCCTGACGGTCCGTCCCGGAGGCCTCTCGATCGAGATCCGCCCGCTCGCCGGGTGGAGGCGGTGGCGCCGGCGGCTGACCGCGGCGGCGCTCGTCGTCGTGGCGGCGGCCCTCTTCGGCGCCGCGAGACTCGTGCCGCTCTGGGAGACCAGCCTGAAACGCGGCAACTTCAGCGAGCTGCCCTTCACCCTGCTCGCCTTCTTGACCCTCGCCGTCGGGATCTCGACGCCGCTCACGCTCGTGGGGCTCGCCGCCCTGGCGTTTTCGGAGGAGACCGTCGAGGTGGATGCTCACGAGGTCGTCATTGCAACGACGACCTTCGAGCGGACGCGCGTTCTCCGGATTCCGCTGGCCGAGCTCGACTGCTGGCGCGAGACGAGCATCCCGCTGCCGCCGTGGTGGAGCTGGAGCGTGAAGCGCCTCGCGGCCCGTTCGAACGGGCGCCTCCATCCTCTCGCCGGCGGAGCGGGGCCCCGGGAGAAACGCGCGATCGGGCTCGCGCTGGCGCGAGCCACCGGCCGGGCTCTCGTCGGCGACTTCGGGCGCGTCATCGGCGGGGACTGATCCCCGGCGAGGTCTGATCCCCGAAGGGGTCAGATCCCTCCCCGCTGCCCGCACCTACAATGTTGCCGTGCCGAAGACCGAAGACCCCCTCCACAGCCACCTGACGGAGACGCTCCTCGCCTCCTACGACCTTCCGGAGGAGGTCCGACAGGGGATCGCCGACGCCGGCTTCGTCCACGCCACCCCGATCCAGGCGAAAACGCTCCCGATCACCCTCGCCGGCCGCGACGTCGCGGGCCAGGCGCAGACCGGCACCGGAAAGACTGCGGCCTTCCTGATTACGATCTTCACGCGGCTCTCCCGCCGCGCCCCCGGCGAGCGGCGCGGCCCCCGGGCGCTGGTCATCGCGCCCACCCGGGAGCTCGTCGTCCAGATCAAGAACGACGCGGAGGTGCTCGGCCGCCACACCGGCCTGACCACGCTTGCTGTGTACGGGGGGATCGACTACGCCCGCCAGCGCGACGCGCTCCGCCGGAAACCCGACCTGCTCGTCGGCACGCCGGGCCGGCTCCTCGACTACGAGCAACAGGGCGCGACGACCTACCGCGACGTCGAGATCCTCGTCATCGACGAGGCGGACCGGATGTTCGACATGGGCTTCATCCGTGACCTGCGCCGGATCCTCCGCCGCTGCCCCCCGTACGATGCGCGCCAGACCTTCCTCTTCTCCGCGACGCTCTCACCGCGGGTCATGGAGCTCGCGTACGAGCACACGAACAACGCGGAGAAGGTCGACATCGAGCCGAATCGCGTCGGCGCGCACGGCATCACGGAAGTGCTCTACCACGTCTCCTCCCACGAGAAGCTGCCGCTCCTGCTCGGGCTGCTCGCCGCGGAGGGGGGCAGCCGGATTCTCATCTTCGTCAACCGCCGCACGACGGCTGCAGATCTGGTCCGCACGCTCACCGCGAACGGGTATCCGGCGCGTGCGCTCGCCGGAAACGTCCCGCAGGACCGGCGTCTGAAGATCCTGACCGACTTCAAGGAGGGGCGCCTCGCCGTCCTCGTCGCGACGGACGTTGCGTCGCGGGGCCTGCACATCGACGGGGTGTCGCACGTCGTCAACTACGACCTTCCGCAGGACGCGGAGGATTACGTGCACCGCATCGGGCGGACGGGCCGCGCGGGAGCCGTAGGGACGGCGGTGTCGATCGCCTGCGACGACTACGTCTTCTCGCTCGACGCGATCCAGAAGCTGATCGGGCGCGGCATCCCCGTGCTGTGGGCTCCCGAGGAGATCGTCGAAAAGGGACGCCTGATCGCCGAAGCGAAACCGCAGCGAAGGGCGCCCGCGCGTTCCCCCGCACGCAAGCCTCCGGCCGCGGCGGTGACCTATGGCCGGGAGAAAAGGAAGAGCCGGAGGCGTTGAGCCTCGACCGGCAATCGACCTAGAAGCTCTTCAGGAACGCCGCGTTCGTCGGGAACTTGGAGAGCCGGCCCTGGACGAGCTCCATCGCCTGGATCTTGTCGACCGCGGCGAGCGCCCGCCGCAGCTTCACGATCTTCGGAAGCTCGTCGGGGCTGTAGAGCTTCTCCTCCTTGCGGGTGCCGGACTGCGAGATGTTGATGCAGGGGAAAATGCGGCGGTTGAAAAGGTCCCGGTCGAGCACGAGCTCCGTGTTCCCGGTGCCCTTGAACTCCTGGAAGATGATCTCGTCCATCCGGGAACCGGTGTCGACGAGAGCGGTCGCGATGATCGTGAGCGACCCGCCCCCCTCGGCGTTCCGCGCGGCGCCGAAGAACCGCCGGGGCTTTTCCATCGTGCGGGCGTCGATTCCGCCCGACATGATCTTGCCGCCCCCCTTCTGCATGTGGTTGTAAGCGCGCGCCATCCGGGTGATCGAGTCGAGGAAGATGATCACGTGCTTGCCGACTTCGATGAGCCGGCGCGCCCGCTCCGCGACGATCTCCGCGACAGCAATGTGGTTCTCCGCCGAGAGGTCCGCGGACGAAGCGACGACCTCGCCGTGCAGGACGCTCCGGCGGAAGTCGGTGATTTCCTCGGGGCGCTCGTCGACGAGGAGGACGATCACGTGCACGTCGGGGTCGTTGACGCCGACGGCGTGAGCCATGCGTTTCAGGAGGGTCGTCTTGCCCGCTTTCGGCGGGGCGACGATCAGGCAGCGCTGACCCCGTCCGATCGGAGCGAGAAGGTCGACGACGCGGCCGCACATCTCGTCCGGTTCGGTCTCGAGCTTCAGCCACGAGTTCGGGTCGATGGAGACCAGGTCCGCAAACGCGGGGCGCTGCCGGAACTCGGCGGGAGTCAGGCCCTCGACGGTTTCCACTCGCCGCAGAACCGGCCTCGACCCGTCGGCCGCGAACCCGGCGATGAGCGCCCCGGCTTCCAGGCCTTCCCGCGCGATCAGGTCGCGGGGGACGATCGGATCCTTCGGGGTGGGGAGGAAGTTCGTTGCTGCGGAGACGAGGACGCCCGGCGCGCTCTCCCGCGGTGGCAGGTAGAGGACGCCTTCCACGGCCCTCTCGGGGCCCGACGCGGTGGCTTCCTCGATGCGATCCGGCGCTCCGTTGGCCGAAAAGCCTCCACTCGGCCGGCCTCCGCCACGGCGGCGGCGCCGGCGACGTCGCCGGTGGGGACGGGGCTGACCGTCTCCGCCCGGGGCGCGGTCTCCGGCAGGCGCACCGCCACCGACTTCCGGCGCAGCGGAAAACGAAGCAGCGGTCTTAGGGGTCGCGGGATCTTCGGACATGAACTCCTGGGTTGCCGCCGCGCTGACACGAGTCCGGGCGGGAGGGGCTGATTCTAGCCCAAAAACACCCCCGGAACCAGGAAAGCGGTCAGGAACCGGTCACCAGTGATCTCCGCGGCCCACCCGAGCCCGCTTCTCATTCGAAGAGAGACAGGACGCGGGAGCGATCCGCGGGGGGCACGCCGGCCAATCGAAAGTTCTCCCGGGCGTGCTCGGGGGTGGAAACGCCGACGAGGGCAGTCGTCATTCCGGGGGCCGACCGCGAAAACTGCAGGGCCTGCTGTGCCCCGGGCTCCGCGTCCGGAAAAGCGGCTTCGACCTCCTCGGGCAGGTCCGCGGCGAGGCGGCCCTGGAGCAGCGACGCCGATCCGAAAACCGCGAGGCCCTCTCGCTCCGCCGCGACGAGGGCCGGCAGTCGATCCTCGCCGAGCTCCTGCGAGCGGTATCCGACTGCCTGCGCCATGGCGAGGTTGACCGGAAGCTGGACGGCCGCGAAGTGATGGTTCTCCCCCGCGACCTCCTCGGCCACGCGGCGCGCGTCCTCGAGGGAGAGGTGCTCCGGGTGCTCCGGCGGCACCCGCAAGCCGTCCCACGTCGCGAGCCCCCACGCGCCGATGCGTCCCGCTCCCGCCGCCTCTTCGAGGGCCTCGACCGCCTTCACGAAGCGGACCCGGAAGGTCGGCCGGTCGACCGCCGTCGTCTGCGACTCGATGTTGTGCAGGTAGTAGAGGTCGATCGTCTCGAGACCGAGATTGGCCCGGCTGCGGTCGATCTGGTCGCGAAGATACTCGGGCGCCATGCAGTGTCCGCCCGCGACGATTTCCGGCCGGGGCGCGACCTTCGTTTCGATGAAGGTTTCGAGGATGTAGCGGCGCGGGTCTCGCGGGTCGTCCGCGTCGTGGGGCAGGTAGCCCCCCTTGGTCGCCACGAACGTCTCGTCGCGCCGCGCCGTTCCCCCCTCGAACGCTTCCCGGAGGGCGCGGCCGATCGCCCGCTCGCTCTTCTGCCCGCGATAGTTGATCGCGGAGTCGAAGACGTTCACTCCGGACGAGAGCGCGAGCCCGACGCTCTCTTCGTAGCCGGCGTCGGTCGCGGCGTCCTCCTTCCCGAGGTACGTGCCGAGGCCGATGGAAGAGAGGAGGACCCCGGCGGCTTCACGGAAGTGACCCGGCGCGGCCGGCGACCGGGCGGCGAAGCGCTTCGTTCCTTCAAGGGTCGCGCGTCCGGGAATCACGGAACGAAGCTATCAGAGCCCTCGCCCCGGCTCCGGCTACACGTATCCGCGATTCAGGAAGCCCAGGTTCGGATAGCCCGTCCCGAGGACGGCCGCCGCGTCGGCGCCCAGCCAGTCCTGGAGGATCGTTCCGTAGTAGGCGCGGAAGTCGTTCTCGATCCGCCGGTTGCCGTTCCCGTCGAGGTTCGAGAGATTCGGCGGCGCTCCGTACACGCCCCGGAGGACCGCGTCGCCGACGACGAAGTGCGCGCCGGCCGTGCCGTGGTCCGTCCCGCTCGAGCCGTTGTCCTGGGGGCGGCGGCCGAACTCCGACCACGTCATCAGGAGGACGTCGTGCGACTTGCCGTGCGCGTCGAGGTCGTCGAAGAGCGCCTTGATCCCCTGCGAGACGGTCGTGAGCAGCGGGTCGTGATCGACGTTCTGGGTCGCGTGATTGTCGAACCCGCCGAATGTGACGTAGAGGATGCGCGCCCCGACGTTCGCGTTGATGATCTGCGCGATCAGCAGGAGGGCGGCGCCGAGCGTGCCCGCAGGATACGCGCCGCCGGGCACGTAACCCGCGCCGACGCTCTGCAGGATGTTCGAGGAGCTGATTGCGTCCTCCCCCACCTGCGAGAGCCGGCCTGCGGCGTTGGGTACCTCGTATTCCGCTCCGTTCTGCGTGAGGAAAGTACGGATCTGGTTGTTGCGGTCCCCGGGGTGGGACCCGTCGGTCTGGTACTGGTAGCTCGCGAGGTTGACGAACGAGGGGACGCCGACGTTGTCGGCGAGGAGGGTCCTCGGGAGTGACTGGGAGATCGCGGTGCACGCGAGCGGGTTCCCGCTCCCCGCGATGTAGCGGTCGGCCCACCGGCCGAGCCAGCCGTTTCGCTGGGCGAGCAGCGGGTCCGCGGTGTGCCAGACGTCTCGGGCGGAAAAGTGCGAGAGGCTCGAGTTGGGATAGCCCACGTTCTCGACGACAGCGACGCGGTTGCTGTCCCACAGGCTCTTGACCCCCGTCATCACGGGGTTCAACCCGAGCTGCGCGTTCAACTGCAGGACGGAGCCCGCTGCAATTCCGATCCGGGAGCGCAGCTGCGCGTAGAGATTGTCGGTGTAGGGAATGACCGTATTCAGGTCGTCGTTTCCGCCCGCGAGCTCGAGCACGACGAGCGTCCTCGCCCCGGCCGCCGCGCCGATCGACTCCTCGAACGCGCGCGCGCCCTTCACCGCCCAACGCGGGACCATCGCCGACACCGTGACGAACCCGGACGTGCGCAGCAGGAAGTCGCGTCTCGAGATGGGCATGGGCGTCCTCTCTTCCGATCGGCTACGCGAGGTGGAAGGCGGGGCTCGTGAGCATCAGATGCACGACCCCCCGGACTTTCTTGTCCACGTTCGCTGTCGTGTTGGTCCAGTTCCCCCGCGAACCGTCGTCGTTCGCGTTCATGTACTCGATCCACGAGAGGCGGATCGCAGGCGACACGTCCCCGACGTTGAACCGGTCCGCGAGCAGGTCCACCACTCTTTCCGCCGTCGAAGCGTCGCGGCCCGCGAGCAGCCGGTTCGGGTCGAACCGCGTCCCGCTGCTACCGCGATTCGTGCACAGCGTGTTGACCATCGTCGAGCGCGCGAAGAGAGTCCCCGTGTTCATCCAGGCCGTGCCCCAGTCCCAGCCCTTCGCGTCCTCCGGGTTGAAGAGGACCTGTCCCATCCCGGCGAGCGAGTTCGACGGGGTGGCGAAGTCGGTCGTCGCCTCCGCCATCCGGACGGCCGCCACCGCGTACTCGACCGGGCTGCGCACCCACGTCTTCCGCGAGTGCGCCTCGTAGAACTCGGGGTGGAGAAAGATCGCGCGAACGACCTCCCGGATCGATCGGCCGGAGGCGGTGTAGACGTCGGAGAGCTCGTGAACGACGTGCGGGGGCGGATACTCGTACGCGAAGAAAGACCAGAGCCTCGAGCCGATGAAGCGTCCGGAGATCGAGCCCTCCGCATCGGAAGCCTCGAGAATGATCCGGATCGCGTCGTACCCGTTCCAGTTGCCGGTCTGGCCGAGAATCGTCTTGGCGCCGTTGTCGTGGAACGCGGGGTTGTCGAGGAACGTCGCGCCGTTGTAGTTGTCGGCCTGCCGGTAGTTCTGGACGGTCCATCCCGTGAGCGCCCGCGACACCTCCCGGACGTCGTTCTCCGAATAGTGGCCGATGCCCAGACAGAAGAGCTCCATCAGCTCCCGGCCGTAGTTCTCGTTCGGTCGTCCCGCGCGGTTCAGGGCGTTGTCGAGCCATACGAGCATCGCCGGGTCCTGGGAAATCTTGACGACGAGGTCGTCGAACTTCCCGAGGGCGTACTGCCGCTCCGTCTTGTTCTGGTTGTGCAGGAGCGTGACGCCGCGGACCTTCGAGATGCCCGACGTCCAGTGCAGGTTCCAGAAGTACGTCATCTTCTCTTCGAGGGGCCGCGGGGAGAACGCCATCCGGTCCAGGAACCACTGCTGGAGGCCGCGGAGGTTGGCGAGGTTGTAGTTTTTCGCCGTGAGCGCCTGCTCGTAGGCCGCGATGTCGATCGCCTCGTAGTCGACGAGCCGGGAAACCGCGCCCTCGAGTCCCCGGGCGGCGAGGTCGTCGATCTCGGAGGGCGTCCCGCCGAACCCGGCCCGGCGCAGAAAATGGGCGGCGTCGTCGCGGGTCCAGTTGATGGCCATGAGCCCTCCTTGGGCGTCGATTACAGGATAGACGAGCCCGAACGGGCGGGGTTTACGTCGCGACGCCGATCGGCTCCCCTCAAATCACGGGCAGGGGCACGCCGTGGGTTTTCGTCGTCCCCTCGACCGCGGGATTCCAGCGGCCGGGGATGGGGGCCGCGCACTTCGGGCACGCGCCGTTCACCAGCCGGTTCCGCCGCACGCGGAACCCGGCGCGCTCGATGACGGCCGTTCCGCAACCCGGACACCGCGTGTCCTCCCACTTCGCCACCTGTCCCGGCAGGTTCCCGGCGTACACGTAGCGAAGCCCGGCCCGCGCGCCGATCTCGGCCGCGCGAACGAGCGTCGCCGCCGGGGTCGCCCCGTGGTCGGTCATCTTGTAGTCGGGATGGAACGCGGTCACGTGCCAGGGGATGTCTTTCGAGACCGACGCGACGAAGTCGGCGGCGCGTCCGAGCTCCTCGTCCGAGTCGTTGAAGTCCGGGATGATCAACGTCAGGACCTCGAGCCAGATGCCGCGCCGGTGGATCCCCTCGATCGTGTCGAGGACGTTCTGGAGGATGCCGCCGAGCTGCCGGTAGTGCTTGTCGTCCATGGATTTCAGGTCGACTTTGTAGAAGTCGATCCAAGGCTGGATGTAGTCGAGGACTTCGGGCGTCCCGTTCCCGTTCGAGACGTAGGCGGTATAGAGGCCGCGTTCCTTCGCCTCGCGGAAGACCGCGACGGCCCACTCCGACGTGATGAGCGGCTCGTTGTAGGTCGACACGACCGACGGCGCGCCGCACTCGACGGCGAGGTCGGAGAGATCCCCCGGCGAGACGTCGCGGGGCGCCGCGATCGCGTTCGGGTCGCGGATCGACTGCGACGTGAACCAGTTCTGACAGTAGCCGCAGTGGAGGTCGCATCCGAGCATGCCGAACGACAGCGCGTCCGAACCGGGCAGCGCGTGAAAGAAGGGCTTCTTCTCGATCGGATCGCACTGGATCCCGCCGACGTAGCCCCACGGCACCTTGAGCACGCCCCCCTCGTTGTACCGGACTCGGCAGACGCCCTCGCGGCCGTCGGGGATCGGGCAGCGGTGGCCGCACGAGTAGCACTTCAACCGCCCGTCGGGGAGAAGTCGGACGAGCTCGGGCGCCGCCGGCGCCGTCCGGCGGGCCAGCACCTGAGCGACCGGGGACTTCGATACGGGAGGGCGCGCCGCCATGGCGCCACCAAGGTTACGCCTCTTGGAGAGGGTTCGAACCGTCGCCGGCGAACCGCGCTCATGGCTTTTGGTTTGAAATAGTTCCGTCGGGGTCGCGGGTTATGATCCGCCGATGCCCAGAACCCGGCTCTTCCCGGCGCTCGTCGTCCTCTTTTCGCTCTCCGTGGTCGTCTCGGCGCAGACGACGACGGTCGCCGCCGGGATCTCGTACGAAACCGAGGAGACCGCCGCCGTCAGCGGCGTCCGGATCGACGTCCAGCCCGACGGCTCGGTCTGGTTCCTCCTTCCCGCGCTCGACCGGATCGCCGTCCTTCGCGGTTCCGAGATCCGCCAGTGGCAGATCCGCCGCGACGAGGACCGGGGCGCCAACCCCGTGGATTTCGAGATCGACGGCGACATCGTGTGGTTCATCTGCAACGGCGAGAGCCTGATCGACGCCGGGCGCTCGATTTTCGGCCGGCTGGACACGGTCACCGGACAGCTCCGCGAGTGGATCGTTCCCGGGTCCCGTCCCGCCGGGTTCTACCGGGCGCCGGACGGCAAGGTTTGGATCCCGCAGACGAGTCAACGCCTCCAGTCCGTGGATCTGACGACCCTCGAGGTGATCGACTACCGCGCCGGGTCCGTGGAGCCGGGCGGCCCCCAGACGATCGCCTACTCCGACGTCGTTTTCGGCCCGGACGGGGCACTGTGGATGACCGACTTCGGCAACAACCGGATCGTGCGGTACGTCCCGGGAGCGGCCGAGGAAACGTCGTGGACCTTCTTCGATCCCCTGGTCGCCATCCTGAACCCGTCCCAGCTCCAGTTCGACGAAGAGGGATTCCTCTGGATCTCGCAGGTATCGGGTCAGAGGATGGACCGGTTCAACCCGGCGACCGGCGAGATCTCGAGCTTCCTCGGGTTGTCGAACCCGATCCACTTCGACCTCTTCGGCGGCCGCGTCTACGTATCGGAAGCCGACGGCGGCAACGGCCAGATCGCGGTCCTCGAGCCGCTCCTCGCGGCGCGGGCCGACCGCACGATCGAGCCGGTGACCCTCGCGGTCGGGTCGCTCGTGAACGCCCGTCGCGCGACAATCCGGGACACGACGATCACGCCCACGACCGTCGCGGCCGATGCCGAGGAGATTCCGGCGGATGGCCTCCCGGTGACCGCCAGCTTCTCGGGGGTTCTCCGGACGGAGATCCCGTGGACGAGCTCTTACGGCATCGAGGTCGTCGGCGGAGAAGTCTGGATCGGTTCGAACGGCCGGCTCGCGAAGGTGGTGCTGCAGACGATCGGCGGCGAGTCCGACCTGGCGGCGCCCGTGGCGACCCAGCTCGCCGGACCGATCGAGACGGAAGGCCGCGTCGACATCACGCTCTCGAACCTCGGCGACACGACCATCGTCGGCGAAGCGCTCTACCTCTTCTCGCCCGGCTTTTTCGCCGCGCGGTCCGCGTTCACCGTCCTTCCCGGCGGCACCGTCGTGCTTTCCGACGCGTTTGCCGACCTGGGATCGAGCACCGTCCCGATCTCCGGGCCCGTGAGGATCCGGGTGACGTCGGGCAACGTCGACGATCTCGCGGTCTCCGTCCGCACGGCGCAATCCCGCGCCGACGGCGGCTCGTTCGGCTACGCGACCCCCGCTCTGTCCGCCGAAGAGGCGCTGGGCGAAGGCGAAACGCGCACTCTCTTCACGGGGGGCCGCGAAACCGAGACGTCGATCCTCGGGTTCTACTCGCCGACCGGCGCCGAAGCGGTTTTCACTCTTGTTGCGCCCGACGGCACGGTCCGGGGGACGCTCCCGATCTCGATCGTCGCGAACATCGCCCAGGAGTTCCGGCCCGCCGCGTCGGCGTTCGGCGTCCCCGCGCAGCCGGGCGACGTGGTCCGCGTATCGGTCGGCGCCGGAGTGCTGTTCCCCTACGTGCGCGTTCTCGACAACGGCACCGGCGACGTCGCACTGTCGCGGCCGGTCGAGGGGACGACAGAGGGCGTCTACCCCAACGCGGGCACCGCGGTGGGCATGTTCGATACGAGCTTCGTCTCCGACCTCTTTCTCTCCAACCCCGACGCGGGCCGCGAGGCGGTCATCACCGTCACGTTCTACCCGCTCGATCGGTTCGCCGCTCCGCGCGTCGCGCCGCTCACCCTTCCGCCGGCCGGAAGCGCCGTCATCGCCGACGTTCTCTCGACGCTCTTCGGCATCGAGGCCGGACAGGGGACCCTCGTCGTCACCGCGGACATTCCGGTCGCTTCGTCGCTGCGAGTCGCCTCGCGCAAGGCCGAGGGGGACTTCGCGGTTTTCGCGCTGCCGATCGAGAGGTCGGGCGTCGTGCCGGCGGGAGGCTCCGCGACGGCGATCGGCGTTCCCCAGACCGCGAACCGCCGAACGAACCTCCTTCTCTTCAACGGCGGGGAGGCGGGCGTCGTGACGGTCATCGCGATCAACGGGAACGGGGACGAATCGGGAAGGACGACCATCGCGATCGGCGAGAACCAGGTCGTCCGCGTCGACTCCGTCATGACGACGCTCGGCACGACGGACCAGAACAACGGACGCCTCTTGATCGAGGCGCCCGAGGGAATGCTCCTCTATGCCTGGACGGCCGAGGTGGACGCCGTCACCGGAGACGTCGAGGTCCAGCCGTTCCGGTGAGCTGAGCCGAGCTCGACCCTCGCGCGTGCCCGTCACCACAGTCATCCGCTCCTCCGGGATGTTCGTTCCGGAAGGAGTCGTCACCAACGACCGGATGTCGCTTCTCATGGATACGAGCGACGAGTGGATCCGCCAGCGCACCGGCATCGAGCAGCGGCGCTACGCCCGCAAGGGGACGTCCTCCGCCGACCTCGGTCACGAAGCAGCGGCCCGCGCCCTTTCCGCCGCGAACCTCGAGCCGGGCGACCTCGACTTCATCGTCTTCGCGACGATGACCCCCGACCACTACTTCCCGGGCAACGGCGGCCTCCTCGCGAAGAAGCTCGGTCTCGATTCGACGCACGCCCTCGACATCCGGATGCAGTGCGCCGGATTCCTTTCGGGGCTCCAGGTCGCCGACGCTTTCATCCGCTCCGGGACCTATCGGCGCGTGCTCCTCGTCGGAGCCGAATGCCACGCGTCTCTCTATCCCTGGAGTGACGCGGAGTGGGCGGTGATGTTCGGCGACTCGGAGGGCCCGGTGTCTCCGGAGGCGTTCGCCTGGGGCACCGCGCAGCGCGACCGCGCGGTCATCTTCGGCGACGGCGCGGGAGCGTTCGTGCTCGAGGCGAACGAGTCGGAGGACGGACGGGGCTTCCTCGGCTTCGAGATGCGGACCGACGGCAGTCACTGGGACAAGCTGTACGTCCCGGGCGGCGGCTCCGCGAGCTTCCCGTACTTTTCGCCGGAAATGTTCGCGAACAACGGGACCGTCCCGATCGTCGAGGGTCGCCAGGTGTTCCGGCTCGCGACGACGGCGATGCCGCAGATCGTCCGCGAGGTGCTCTCGAAGCACGGACTGGCGGTGGAGGATCTCGACCTCCTCCTCATGCACCAGGCCAACCTCCGGATCAACGAAGCGGTTCAGAAACACCTCGGTTTGGCCGACGAGAAAGTGTTCAACAACATTCAGCGTTACGGCAACACAACTGCCGCGACACTGCCGCTGGTGTTCCACGAGGCGAAGGCGGCCGGTCGCGCGAAGCCCGGCGATCTCGTCGGCTTCACGGCGCTCGGCGCGGGTCTCCACTGGGGCGCCGGCCTCGTGAGGATGTGACTGCGCGAAGCGCAGTCATCCTGAGCCCTTCGCTCTCGCTGTCATCCCGAGCCCTTCGCCCTCATTGTCATCCCGAGCGCAGCGAGGGATCTGTGTCTCTTTCGACTACGGTCTTCCGCTCAGGACAGGCTCCGCGAGGGATCTGGTCTCTCTCGAATCGGCGTCTTCCGCTCAGGGCAGGCTCCGCGAAGGATCCCCTGCTTTAGAGCAGGGCCGTCGCGTCGCATCAAGATTTCGTAAATAACCGGACGCCCGACGACGCGTGGCTATACTGCCGCGCGCCGTGAACCGCGGGATTTTTTTTCTTGCGCTCCTCGCCTCCTGCGCCCTCTTCGCGGGCTGCGGCGATGAAAAGAGGCTGTTCACCAACCCCGTCGACCCGCCGTCCGAGCTCGCGACCTTCACGCGCGTTCAGCGCGAGGTGTTCACCCCGAAGTGCGCGCTCTCCGGCTGCCACCTGGGGCCGCCCGCCGCTGCGCAGGAGGGGCTCGTCCTCACCGAGGGCGTCGCGTACGACAGCATCGTGATGGTCCGGTCCATCCAGAACACGTCGCTCTTCCGGGTGGCGCCGTTCGACGCGGCCAACTCCTACCTCGTGCGGAAGATCACTCCCGGATCGTTCATCGCGGGGGAACGGATGCCGCAGACGGGCGAGCTGACCGACGCCGAGCGTCAACTCGTCACCGACTGGGTCACCCGCGGAGCACCGAGAGACTGATGGCCGCGTCGCAGCGAGGCGGAGCGCTGATCCTTGCCTGCTTTATTGCGTGCGGCGGCGCGATTGCGCAGGAACCGGCGCCGGCCGAACGTCCCCGGCCGCCGGAGGGCTCGCGGATCATCAACCTGCCTTCGGCCGACACGCCGGCGAAGGGCACCCTCGGCGTTCTGTTCACTCACCGCTTCGAGCAGCCGCTCGACGAGAGCGATTACCAGTCTTTCTTCTCCTTCGACTCCGGTGCCGACATCGGGCTCGGCCTCTCGTACTCGCCGCTCGACTCGCTCGAGCTCTCCCTCGACCGCTCGTCCGAGCAGGACGACTACGAGCTCGCGGCGAAGTACCGCTTCCTGCAGTTTGCGGAGGGACGCCCCTTCTCGCTCGCGCTTCGCGTCGGGGGCAACGCAAGGACCGAGGAAGGGATCGACGACCGGATGGCGTACTTCGCCCAGGGAATCGCGTCCGTCTCCCTCGGGCCGCGGGTCCGGCTGACCGCGATCCCGACGTTCGTCTCGAACACTCCGCTCTTCCGCCACGTTTTCACTGTTCCGGTCGCGATGTCGGTCGCCGTCACCCGGACCGTGAACGTGCAGGCGGAGTTCTACCCGAAGAACCGGGACTTCACGGAGCTTCCGGCGACGGAGACGGCACCGGCCCGCCGGACGAGCGCCGGATGGATCGTCGCCTTCGAGAAGACCGTGCTGCGACACCGCTTCTCGTGGACGGTCGGGAATCTGCGCGCGACGAACGTGGACCAGTACGCGGGGTCGGACTTCGCGGGAGGGATTCCGCGCAGCGACCTGTACATCGGGTTCAACCTCGTCCGGCAGTGGAAGCTGAAGTAGCCTCGCGGCTACGAACGCTCCCGAGCTTCCCCGCCTCGAGGTTCCCCGCCTCGCCCCGACGCAGCGCCTCGTCCTGCTGCCCGCGGTCGCGCTCGACGACGCGCATACCGGAAAACCTCCGCGGCTGCGCACGGCGGTGCGGGCGGGCCTCCGCAACGGGGCGCTCGTCGTTCGCTTCGACTGCCGCGACGCGGGGACCGTCGCGACGCTCGTCCACCGGGACGAGCCGTTGTGGCGAGAGGACGTGTGTGAAGTGTTCCTCTCCCCTTTCGATCCGCCGTCCGTCTACTTCGAGTTTGAAGTGAACCCGCTCGGCGCGACCTTCGACGCGCGCATCGAGTCTCCGGATGGGCGCCGCGAGACGATGACCACGGACGTCTCCTGGAACCTGCCGGGATTCTCCGGACGCAGCCGCGTCCGCCCGGGACACTGGTCGGTCGTGCTCACGATTCCGCTCGCTCCCCTCGCCCCAGCGGGCATTCCCCGCACCTGGCGCGCGAACTTCTTCCGGATCGACCGAGGCGCGGCCGACGAATACTCCGCGTGGTCACCGACGCTCGCCGAACCGCCGGACTTCCACGTGCCGGCGAGGTTCGGCTTCCTCGATCTCCGCTAGCGCCCGGGACGCTCCGGGCGCGGCGACTCCGGCTCGAATCGGATCCCGCCGTCGGTCAGCCACTTCGCCGCCCGCTCCCGTGCCCGTCGTTCCTTGAATTGGAAGAACCGCGCCTCCTCCTTCGGGTGGCGGAGGAGCGCCGCGCGGTAGGCCTTCACGAAGTCGTCCGCGGCGAGAGCGGCCGACAGATCGCGGACGCACGCGGCGTCCTCGCATTGCGCGGCGAAATCTTCCAGGTCGCCGCGGGAGCGTTCGCCCTGATCGCGCGGCACTGCCGCGTACCGAGGATCCGCGCTCATTGCGGCGTGGCGCGCCGCGTCGCGCTCGAGGACCTGGACGACGTCGCCGGTCTCGCGGTCGAAGAAGTGCGTGATCTGGTTCGAGCGGCTCTCGAAGGCGACCGCGAGGCCCTCCCAGTCGACCGGAAACGACGGCTCGGAGGGCATAAATCGGTATGATACGAGGTTGGGGGCCACGTGAAGAAAATCGCCACTTTCGACGACTGGATCGATGCCTTCCGCGCCTGGCAGAAGGACATCGACCTGACACTACCGAAGTACTCCGACTACCAGTTCGAGGCCAAGTACGGGGACTTGAAGACGAACGAGATCGAGTTCGGCGACTTCAAGGGTCGGAACAAGTGGGAGCGGGTCACCCAGATCCCGCATCAGCCCATCCGCGACGCGCTGCTCAACCTGATCGTCTACCAGGGGGACACCGAGTTCGCCTCAGTCGAGCAGCAGAGAAACCTGCTCAAGACTTCACCGTCGCAGTACGACACCGACAGCGTCTGCCGGATCATGGTCGAGGAGATGCGGCACGGCTGGCAGATGTGCCATCTGCTCGTCAACGACTTCGGCGAGACCGGAAAGATCGAGGCGCGAAAGCTCCTCGAGCGGCGGTCGTTCGACAACAATCGCCTGCTCGGATCGTTCAACGTGGACGTCGACAACTGGGTCGACTTCTTCACGTACACCGAGTTCGTGGACCGCGACGGAAAGTACCAGCTGAACATGCTCTCGACTTCCGGGTTCGCGCCGCTCGCCCGCTCCATGGGGCCGATGCTCAAAGAAGAGGGTTTCCACATGGGGACCGGACACATGGGGCTGCAGCGGATCGCGAAGGCCGGCCGCGTGCCGGCGCCCCTCTTCCAGAAGTACATCAACAAGTGGCTCTCGACGGCCTACGACCTCTTCGGCAAGGACCACTCGTCCTCCGCAGAGTGGTTCTACGTGTGGGGCCTGAAGGGCCGGTACGACGAGCACCGGCACGGTGTCGAGGCCGATCGGGAACGCCTCAACGAGCTCTCGCGCGAGATGTATAAGCAGGAAGTCGACAAGCTGATCGAGCAGATCAACCGATACCTGCCGGCCGGCACGCTGCCGATCGTCGCTCCCGACATGAAGTACCACAGGAGCATCGGCGAGTTCGCGGGTAAGACCTACTCGGTGACGGGCGAGCCGCTGACCGCCGCCGAGTACGAAAAGCACCTGACCGAGACGCTTCCGACTCCGGAGGAGCAGAAATTTATCGCGGACCTGATGCACGAGCCGGACTGGATCGCTCCCCGGGAGTCGCTGACGTCGGCGACGTAACTCCAACTTTGCGGCGCGCGCTGCTCGCCTGGTTCGACCGGCAGAGGCGCTCTCTTCCCTGGCGCGGCACCTCCGACCCGTACCGGATCTGGGTGTCGGAGGTCATGCTGCAGCAGACGACGGTGTGCGCCGTCGAGAAGCGATACGACGCTTTCGTCGCAAGATTTCCCGACCTCGCGTCGCTCGCACGCGCCCGCGAGGACAGTGTCCTCGCCGCCTGGTCGGGTCTCGGTTACTACGCACGCGCCCGAAATCTCCGGCGGGCGGCGCAGCAGATCGTCCGCGACCACGGCGGGGTGATTCCGCGCGACCCGCGGGTTCTCTCCACCCTCCCCGGCTTCGGCGAATACATGGCGGCGGCGGTGGCGTCGCTCGCGTTCGGCCAGAGGTTGCCCGCCGTCGAAGCCAACGTCGAAAGGGTGCTCTCCCGCGTCTTCGCGCTTCCCGGAAACGCAGGCTCCCGGGAGCTGCGCGAACGCGTCCTCGGGCATGCGCGGGATCTCCTTCCCGCGAAGCGGCCCGGCGACCTGACCGCCGCTCTCATGGACCTCGGGCAGACGATCTGCACGCCACGCCGTCCCGTCTGCCCGGTTTGTCCGCTCGCGGAGGACTGCCAGGCCCGCGCGCTCGGTGACCCGGAAGCGTGGCCCCGGCGCCGGTCCAGGCCTTCGCCCGTCCGCCTTTCTCTCGCCGCCGCCGTGGCGGAAGAGGACGGACGGCTCCTCCTCGTGCGCCGCCGATCCACCTGGCTGAACGGCCTGTGGGAGTTCCCCTGCGGCGAGGCGGGATCGGACGCGGCCAGCCGGGTGGAGCTCGAGCGTCGGCTCCGGCCCCTCGGTCTCGAGCTCACCGGAGAGCCCGCCCTCGGCACCGCTCGCCACACGGTCGTCAACCGCCGGATCGACATCACCGTCTTTCGCGCGCACAGGCGGGGGGCGCCGGCGCGATCGGCGGGTTCGCTCACGCGGTGGTTCCGGCCGGCGGAGCTGGCCGGGGCCGCCATTCCGACGTTGACGCGGAAGGTGGCCGCCGCCGCCTCCCGATCCGGGTAATATCCCGAAGGGAGCGGGCGTCGAAAATGCGGATCGACTGGGCCGGCCACTCGGCCGACGTGCGGGAGATCGGAAAGGGTCCGGCCATCGTGCTGGTCCACGGATTTCCCCTCGACGGTGCGATGTGGTCCGGCGTCGCCCGCGCCCTCGCGCCCCGGTTTCACCTTTTCAAACCGGACCTGCCGGGTCGCGGCAACAGCGACGCTCCCGCGCCGGAGTCGGTGGACGCTCACGCGGACTTCCTCGAAACCATCCTCGGCCAGCTCGAAGGACCCGTGGGTCTCGCTGGGTTCTCCTTCGGCGGCTACATCGCACTCGCCCTCATGAAGCGGCGTCCCGAGAAGGTCCGCGCTCTCGCGCTCGTGGACACGCGGGCGTCCGGGGACGACGACGCCGGAAAAGCGAAACGCAACGATACGATCGCGGCGGTCAATGCGGACGGGGTCGCGCCGCTCGTCGAGTCGATGCCGGCGAAGCTCCTCTCCCCCGAATCGCTCGGCCGCGCGGATCTCCTCGAGCGCGTTCGGCGGATCATCTCCCGCCAGCGACCCGAAACCATCTCCGCGGATCTCGCCGCGATGCGGGACCGACCCGACTCGACCGACCTCCTCCGGCAGATCTCAGTGCCGACGCTCGTCGTCGTCGGCGAACGGGACGCGCTCACGCCGCCCGCGGACTCGGAGGCGATGGCCTCCGCGATACCGGGCGCCCGCCTCGTCGTCGTTCCCGGAGCCGGCCACCTGGCGCCGATGGAGCGGCCCAAGGCGGTCGCCGAAGCGCTGGGAAGCTTCTTCGGCGCGGTCCTCGCGCCCTCCGGCGACGCTGCCGGTCAAGAGAAGCCTCCCGCCGGCTAGAAGGAGATTCGCGCTCCGAGCCGCAGCACCCTCGGCGACTGCCGGAGAAACGCCTTGCCGTACCGGTCGTTGCACTTCGGCTCGTCCTCCGCGGAGAGGTTCGAGCCGCACACGTAGTCGGCGTCCTCGAACTCCGCGAAGTTGTAGCGCTGGTCGAGCAGGATCGGCTTCTGCACGTTCAACAGGTTGAAGACGTCGGCGAGCAGATTCACCGTGACCGGCCCGAGGCGCACCGGATACCCGAGGTGGACGTCGGCTTCGTAGGTGTCCGGGGTCCGACCTTCCGCGCCCCGCTTGGTCAGGAAAAACTCGTAGCGGCCGTAAGCGTCGGAGAAGCCGTAGCGCGTGACGGGGGTTCCCGTCCGGTAATAGGCCGAGAGGCCCACGGAGAGATCGAAGGGCGTGACGTACACGCCCGACACCTTGAACTGGTGCCGGCGGTCGTTCGAGAGCGGTCCGCGGTTCGTGATCTCGTCCCGGTTCTGCCCGTCGGTGAAGAAGTCGTAGTAGTCGTAGGCAGCCGAGATGTTCGGGTCCGGTCCGACGTTCGTGAACGGGGCGACCTCCCCGTCGAAGTTGCCCTCAAGCTCCGACCAGAGGTAGGACGCGATCGCCTGCCAGTTGTTCGAGAAGCGCTTCGTCACGTCCACCTGCACACCGCGGAAGATCCGCTTCGGGTCCGGCGCCTCAAACGTCGTCGCGTAGTCGAGCGTGAAGACCCGATCCATGATCCCCTCGCCCGGGTTACCGATGCAGTAGGTCCCGTCGTCGGCGCAGAGGAAGTCCTCGATCACCTGCCCGTAGTCGCGGTAGATGAACTTCGCTCCGACAGCGAGCGCGGGAATCACCTCGCGCTCACCGCCAAGGATGACCTCGCGCACGTGCTGGTTTTCCAGGTCGGGGTCGGTCGGTTCGGTGAACCCGCCGAAGATCCCGCTTTCTTCGCCGAGGAGGTCCTCGGCGGCGGGGTCCGGAACGATGCCGACCGGATCGAAGTTGTGAACCCGGGGCTGCCGCTCGAACGAGAACGATCGGATGACGAGGTCCATCGGGATCTCTTCGTAGTACAGGCCGTAGGACCCGAAGACCTTCGTCTTCCGGTCCCGTCCGGGGTTCCAGATCACGCCGAGCCGCGGCGCGAAGTCCTCGTCGAGGGTGATCCGCGTGACGCCGGAGGCGTCGATGATCTCCTGCCGGTCCCAGCGAATGCCGGCGTTCACCGTGAGGCCCGGGAGGACGCTCCAGCGGTCCTGGACGTACACGGTCCAGTTCTCGTGCTCCGGGCTCGCGACGAGCTCCGAGAGCGGCGCGTTGAAGGGCGTGGTGGTCGCGTTCGGAATCGTCCAGTAGAAGTGCTGGTAGATCGGCCGGTTGGGGTTTGCCGGATTCTCGAAGATCGTGACCTGCTGGCCGCCCGACATCCGCTTGGTGACGTCGGCCTTTGCCTGTTCCAGCTCGATGCCGCTTTTGATCTCGTGACTTCCGAGAAACGCCGTGCCGGTGAGCCCGAAGTGGTCCCGGCTGAAGTTCTTCTTCTGGATCAACCCGAATCCGCCCGTCTGAAAGTTTTCTTCTCTCGTGTCGATGAACTGGACCGTGTCTCCGTCTTCGCCCGCGGGGCCGATCGAGTTGCGCTCCTCGTGGCGGGCGGCTTGCGCCGACATCACGAAGGCGGACCCGAAAAGACCGTCCCACCGGACGGAGTAGTCGCGTCCGCCGTAGTCCTGTCGTCCGAGGAACGTCGTCCGCTCTCCGTTCAGCGTGTGGTTTGCGTCGTTGATCGCGCCGCTGTCGGTGCGCGGGTCCTGCAGGAAGGAAGCGACGAGCGTGTGTCCGGTCGCGAAGCCCCAGGTGAGCTTGCCGGACCCGAGGTTCCGGCGGCTCTTCGATTCGACTTCGTCCCCTTCGAAGGGCCCCGCGGTCAGGGCGTTCTGGATGGTGTTCGTCACCCGGTCGTACGCCGCGAAGAACCACAGCCGGTCCTTGACGATGTAGCCGCCGAGGTCGGCTCCGAAGTCCTCGCGGGTGAAGCCGAGCGCCGTGCCCTGGAGCGTCTCGCCGGCCCCCTTGCGGTCCGCCTGCAGCGAATCGTCGTCGAAGTATCCGAAGAGATCGCCGTGAAACTCGTTTCCACCCGACTTCGTGATGACGTTGACGATACCGCCGGTCGCGCGGCCGTACTCCGCCTCGTATCCTCCGGTCTTGACGTCGATCTCCTCGATGAACTCGAAGTTCAGCTCCTTGCCCTGAAGGCCGTACTCGATGTTCGTCGTGTTCACGCCGTCCACGAGAAACGCGTTCTCGGCGCCGGAGGAGCCGTAGACGGTGATCGTCGACTGATCGATGTTGTTGTTGCTCGCGTCGGTCGAGACCCCCGGTGAAATCTGGACGACCGAGGAGTAGTTGCGCCCCGTCGGAAGGTTCTGGATGGCACGCTGCCCGATGTTCACCCCGAGCGTCGTGGTGCTCGAGTCGATGACCGGCGCCTCGCCCGATACGACGACGTCTTCGCGCGCCGTCGCTCGGAGCCGGAAGTCCGCTGTCACCGTGCGGTCGAGAAGCACCAGAACCGCCTGTTCGGCGCGCCCGTACTGCGTCAGCGACGCGGCCACGTTGTACGTGCCGGGGGGCAGCAGCGAGAGGCGGTAGGAGCCGTCGGCTCCGGTCACGGCGGTCGTCACCCCCTGGAGCACCGGGGACCGGGCTTCGACGGTCACTCCAGGGAGCGGGGCGCCGGAATCGTCGGTGACGATCCCGGTTATTCCGCCGGTGGTCTGGGCGAGCAGGAGCGAGGTCGAAGCGGCGAGTGGGAGCAGGAAAGCGGCAAGTCGGCGCATGGTTGTTCCTCCGCGAATGCCGGACGCCTTCCTCGATCCTAGCCCATCGCTCGGCCGCTGTGGTAAGACGCGCGGCGCCATGGCCCTGTTCGAACGAGACCGTGCTACCCGACCGGAGGAGCCGCCCCTTCGCCTCCATCTCGGATGCGGGCAGGCGCCGATCCCCGGCTGGTTGAACATCGACGTGCAGGCTCTTCCCGGGGTGGACCGGGTCCTGGACGTGCGCGACGGCCTTCCGTTCGAGAACGTCGCCTCGATCTTCGGAGAACACTTCCTCGAGCACCTCGAGCTCGAGGAAGGGCTCGCCTGCCTCGCCGAGTGCCGTCGCGTTCTCGCGGAAGACGGGATCCTCCGGCTCTCGACCCCCAACCTCGACTGGGTCTACGCGACCCACTATCGCCTCGGGCAGTGGCCGGCGGAGGGGGACGCGATGTCGGACTGTTTCGGCTTGAACCGGGCCTTTCACGGCTGGGGACACCGGTTCCTCTACAACCGTCCCGTACTTTTCGCCGCACTGCGCGCCGCCGGATTCTCGCAGATGTCGCTCCACGCGTACGGCGAGAGCGACCGGCCGGAGCTCACCGGGCTCGAGCGTCATGAGCGTTCCGGCGACGCGCCGGATCTCCCGCACGTCCTGATCGTTCAGGCGAGCGGGCGCGGGGCGCGGATCAAGATGCCGGCGGACCTTCTCGAGGCGTACCGGCAGGCGATCGAGGCGCGTTAGCTCTCACCGCGCCGGCTTGACCGCTGTCGCGCGCAGGTACTGGGTGCCCTCCCCGCGGATCTCCGTGACGCGAAACCCCGCGCGCTCGAGACGGCGCGAGAGCTCGCGCGACGAAAAGACGACCCCC
Organism: uncultured Acidobacteriota bacterium; assembly: GCA_963832145.1. Taxonomy (GTDB): domain Bacteria; phylum Acidobacteriota; class Thermoanaerobaculia; order UBA5066; family Gp7-AA6; genus Gp7-AA6. The sequence goes on along the minus strand of CAWHTA010000002.1, from coordinate 433,992 downwards.
GACCAGGAGTCCGCGATCCATCGCCGGAACACCTGGCGGGACCGGCCGTCCACCTGCACGCGGAAGGTCCCGCCGGGCGCGAGAACGCGAAAGGCCTCTCGAAAGTAGCGCTCGGCGTACGCCTTTCGAGGAAGGTGCTGGAAGACGATGTGGGAGAAGACGAAGTCGAAAGCGCCGTCCGCGAGGAAGTCGAAAGCGCCGTCCGTGCGCCGGAGCTCCACGTTCGGCAGCGACGCGCAGTGCTCGCGCGCGCGCCGAAGCATTTCCTCCGAGATGTCCACGCCGACGACCCGCGCCACGCGGGACGCGAGGGGCCGCAGCAGTCTCCCCATCCCGCAGCCGATCTCGAGGACGCGCCACTGCGGCAAAACGTCGAGCCCGTCGAGCACCTTCTCCTCGAGGTCCCGCTCTCCCGAGGCGGCGAAGGACTCCGCCGATTCGGCCGCCGTCGTGCAGACGTAGAAGCGCGCGTTCTCGCGGGCTCGCCTCTCCCAGTCCGCGGCCATCGTCGCCCTCCGGCGCCAGAGGCGGCCGGGAAGCGAGCGGGTGAAGGGGACGTCACGCATGGACGCGACGTCCGGACACCACCCCGCAACGGCGAACAACAGAAGCGCGGCGACGGAGATCGCCGCACCCAGCCGGAAGCCGGGGGCCGTGTAGCGAAGCACGACGTCGTGTTCGCCGGGAGGCAGGAAGAGCGCGAGAAACGGTCCGTTGGCGCGCCCGAGGGACACCTTCGAGCCGTCGCCGCGGGCGGCCCAGCCGCCGTCGTCGGTGAGGCTCGTCGCGAGCAGCGCAGGCCGCCCGGGCGCGACGGAGGCGCGGAACCGCACCGAGTTGGCGGACTCGCGGTAACGCGAAACGGCGGCGGTCCCGTTCGCGCCGGCGCCCGGCCGGGGGGCGCCGCGCCACTCCGACGCCGCGAAGAGCGCCCGCGCTGCCCAGTCATTCCGACGCGGCGCGGACGCGGCCCGGGCCGAGGCGGCCTCTTCGACCCGGCCGGGAGAAAAGATCCGGGGCAGGGCCGAGCGATTCTGGAAGACGATTCCGTCGGCGCCGGAGTAGACGGGCCGCCAGCGCGGGCCCGGCGCCTCCCGTCCCGCCGCGCCGACGAGATAGCCCACGTTCAGGTAGTCGAAGGCCGGCACATCCAGGTTCTCGAACGACTTGAAGTACTCGGCGGGACGGTAGCCGGCCGCCGAGTCGAGGAACTCGATGTAGTCGCGCCGCTCGATCGGGTCGTGCGTGCGAACGTCTTCGAGCCCCGCGAAGACGTTGGAGTTCGGGAAGAGCACCGCGCCGTCCCCCACGACGCGGAACGTTCCGGGCTGTCGCGCGAGGAACTCGAGAAGGGGCGTGGGCGGCGCCAGGTCCGCCGGACTCCCGAACCGGTAGAGCCGGCTTCCCTGGTAGAGGAGCTCGGCCGCCGCGAGGACGACCGCGTACGCCGCCGCCCGCCCGCGGGCGGCTCCGAGGAGCGCGAAGACGCCGAGCGCCGCGAGCGCGAAAAGGAGGGCCTCGCGCTGCGAACCGAGGCCGCCGGCGGCGGCGTGGCGCTCCCGGAAGCGAAGGTAGGCGAGCACGGCGAACGCGGCGAGGCCGAGGGCGACGAATACCGGCTGGAAGAGCCCCTCACCCCGGCCCCCTCCCCGGAGGGGAGAGGGAGCAGAGAGCCCCTCACCCCGGCCCTCTCCCCGGAGGGGAGAGGGAGTGGGCGCGCGCGCGGACGCGGACCGCCAGCGATCGAGTCCGAAGGCCGCGAGCGCGGCGCCGCAGAGGGGGACCCAGGACAGATAGCGCAGAGGGAACATCAGCTTGAGTCCGGGCAGGTGGCCGAAGATCTCGACGAACGGCCACAGGCCGATCGCGACGGCGATCCCGATCGCGAGCGGGACCGCGAGCGCGACTTCCGTTCGTCGGCGCGTCGAGCCCCGCCAGAGGAGGAGGAGCGCCAACGCCCAGCCGACGATCCCGAAATAGCCGAGCCCCATCTCGGGAAAGGAGCCGGCCCGGCCCGGAATCGTCGGCGAATCGAGCGAGTCGCCGAGCGAGCGGGGAAAGAAGCTCGTCGTGATGCCGGCCGGCCACGGGGGACCGTGCGGCATCCAGGAGAACACCGAATGCCAGAAGGGCTGCCGCGCGAGGACGTAACGGTGCGAGGAAAAAATCGCCTGGGCGTGCGGAATGAGGAGGAAAGCGGACAGCGCAAGGGCGAGCGCGCCCGCGCCGGCGATGCGTACGAGAAGCCGCCCGGCGTCCGGAAGGTCCCCCGAGAGACGCCGGATCCCGATCCACAGCAGCAGCAGGGCGGCTCCCGACGCGGCGCTCTCGATGTGCCCTCCGAGCGGCCAGAGGGTGAACACCGTCACGAGCAGGATGAGCGCGCGGCGAGAGGAGGCCGCATCGCGCAGGAGCTCGACCGCGAAGAACGCCCACGGCCAGAGGCAGAGGACGGCCGTCTGCGGGAAGAACAGCCACGGCGTAACCGAGAAGGAGAACGCGAAGCTGACGGCGCCGAGGAGCGCCGCGTCCCGCGAGACCCGGAGCTCCGTCAGCCACAGCCAGGTCCCCGCCATCGCGAGAAAGAGCTTGATCGCGCCCTGGAGCGTGAACGACTGCGCGAGAGGCAGAAAGAGTCCGAGCAGAACGATCGGGGAGAACGCGGAAGACTGGCCGTTCGCGGCGAGCGGCGTTCCACACCCGTTCCAACGATCGCGGTGCGGAAGCTCCCCTTCCCGCCAGGAGTCGCGCACCGCCCGCTGCCACGGCGCGAACTGCAGCGCCACGTCGTTCAGGTTCGGATTGTGGACGGCGACGGGGCCGAGGGCGCTCCAGGGAGGGAGCGAGCGGATGTGATCGACGGGGAGCGGTGTCCGGCCGGCGACGAATCCGGGCAGGAGAAACACGACGGGCAGCAGGGCGCAGAAGAGAAGGGGGAGAGCACGGAGCAGCAAGAGCCCCTCACCCCGACCCTCTCCCCGGACGGGAGAGGGAGAGAGGAGAGGCCGGCGCAGCCACTTCGCGGCGACGGCGACGCCTGCGACAGCGACCGCATAGAGAAAAAGGAGGAGAAGCGTGCTCATGTCGTTGACACGGAGAGACGCTCCCGCACGACGCGAGCGTACGACAGAAGCTTCGGGCCCACCCCTCGCGCCCCTTCCTGTGATATCTGCGCGTTCGATGGCGACGCAGACGCGGTGGGACGACGGTGCCTTCACGGCACAGCTCGAGTCGCTCGTCTGGACGGCGTCTCCGGTGGTCCGGAAGTACCTGCACGTGCTCGTCAGCGGCGACCCGGCCTGCGACTGGCTCACCTGGGTCGGTCACGCTCACCTCGAAAAGGACCTCGACCGAGCGCTCGTTCTCGGGTGCGGCTCCGGGTGGCTCGAGCGGGCTCTGGCGGGAGCAAAGCGATTCCGGTCGATCATCGCCTGCGACTTCGCCCCCGAGACCGTCGCCCGGGCGCGGTCGGCCGCCGAGAAGGAAGGCCTGACGGGGATTGACTACCGGGTTCTCGACCTCGAGCGGGAGGAGATTCCGGCCGGTCCTTTCGACGCGGTGTTCGCCAATGACGTCCTTCACCACATTACCGGGCTCGAGCCCCTCTACATGCGATTGAACGCGGCGCTCTCTCCGAGGGGACGGATCATCTTCAACGAGTACGTCGGCCCGAACCGTTTCCAGTACTCCGACGAGCGCATGGACGTCGTGAACCGGTATCTCCGGGTCCTGCCGGACCGGCTCCGCTGGGACCCGATCGCCGGCAAGGTCCTCTGGAAGCGCGAGCGGACCGACGCGACACAGCTCGTCGCGGATGACCCCACGGAGGCCGTGAGAAGCGAAGAGGTCCTTCCGCTCGCGCGCCGCTTTTTCCGCCCCGTGCGGGAGTACCCGTACGGCGGAGGCCTCCTGAACCCTCTCCTCTTCGCGATCGTCACCAACTTCCGGCCGGGCGACCCCTGGGACGACCGCATGATGGCGCGGCTGTGCGCGGCGGAAGAGCGGCTCACGGATTCCGGCGAGATCGAGCCCGACTTCTACGTCTTCGTCGGCGAACGGGGCGACCAGACCGGCGCGGCGAAGTAGCTCCCCTCGCGCTCTCTCGCGCCCGGACAGGTAGACTTCGAATGTGACGAGGTTCCGAACGCGGGCCATGACCGCGGCGCTCGTCCTCGTCCTTCTCGCTCTCTATTTCGGCACCCCCCACACGATCGACCTTCCCGATGGCCAGGAGCGGTTCCGAATGCTGGACGCGCTGGTCCTGGAAGGACGCCTGACGGACTCCCGGTACTCGATCGTCGGTCCTCTCTTCGCCCTCCCTCTCTACTTTCTCGGATTGCTCTGGAAGTCGCCGGAGTACTGGTGCGCGAGATACAACTTCCTGCTCGTCGTCCTTCTCGTTGTCGCTCTCTATCGGATCCTGCGATCGAAGCTCGCACCGGAAGCTTTGAGCGGATTCCTTCTCGCGCTCGCCGCCGCGTCGATGTTTCCCAACCACCAGACGAACTTCTTCGGCGACACGTTCACGGCCGTGTCCGTCGCGATCGGAATCGCCGCGATATCCACCGGCCGTTCGGGGCTCGGCTGGCTGCTCCTCGTTCTCGGGGGGGCCAACGCGCCGGCATCCGTCCTCGCCGTCGCCGCTGTCGCGGCCGCCGAAGGACTCTCTCGCCGCCGCTGGCGATACCTCGCCGCGCCGCTGGCGGTCCTGGCGGTCGCGGCCACCGAGGCGTGGCTCCGCCGAGGGAGTCCGTTTGAGAGCGGATACCAGGAGGGCTACCAGGTTTTCCAGACGATGCTCCCGACCTCGGGGCGGCCCGGATTCAGCTACCCGCTCCTGCTCGGACTTCTCGGGATCCTCTTCTCCTTCGGCAAGGGGATCTTCTGGTTCGCGCCCGGACTGCTCGTCCCGTCTCCGTCGAACGAGGATCCCGGCGTCGCGAGATTCCGCCGGCTTTCGTATCTCTTCGTCGCGGGTCTCGTTCCGGTCTACGTGACGTGGTGGGCGTGGTACGGCGGGTGGGCATGGGGACCGCGTTTTTTTCTGTTTGCCTCGGTTCCCGCATCGCTCGCGATTGCGGCTGCCGCGGCCCGCCTCGATGACCGGGTTTGGCGTCGGGCCGGGCTTCTCCTGGCGATTCTGTTGTCGACGTGGGTGGGGGCCAACGGCGCCGTCTACGGGCTTCGCGGACTGGAGTTCGCGGCCGCGAACGGCTGGAGGTGGGAGTTTCTCGTCTGGCACGTCCCCGAGTTCACCGTCCTCTGGCATCCGCTCGTCGCACCGATTCCGCTCTCGACCCTCGAGATCGCCGTGCTGACGGTCATCGCGCTCTCAGGCGCGCTGCTCGCCGCCCCCGCCGCCGCTTCGCTCGCGAGGACGGCGGCGGCCTTGCCCGAAATCCTTCGAGCGCGCATCCGCTCTTAACGAACGGCCGGCGCGAGCTCCCACAGCGCGATGTCGCCCGTGCGGTCGATTTCGCGCCAGTTCTCCGGAAGGTTCTTCTTCACTTCCTCCTGCTCGAAGGGCGCGAGGAGTGCGTACCAGCGGTAGCCACGGCTCTCCGTCGCGGCGCGCAGCTCCGCGAGGCGGGCGCCGTCCATCATGTTCCACATCACGTACGTCAAGTCGGTGTAGTAGTGGAGCGCGCCGCTCATCTGCATCGAGACGAGGATCGCATTCGCGGGAAGTCGCCGCCTCGCCATCTCGCACGCGTCCGGGTAAGCCCGCTCCCCCTTGTAGATCTTGTGCACCTTCTCCTTGTCGAGGAACCGGATCTCGACGGCGAGCACGGCGAGGATGAGAATGACCGCCGCCGCCACGCGCAGCGGAACGCGACGCCCCGACGAAGGCTCCGCGAGTCCGAGCGCGTCGCGCAGCAGGAGCAGGGCGCCCAGGATGACCGCGGGGAGGCCCGGCAGAAGGAACCGCGTGTACCACCACGCTTCGTACACCGCGTAGAAGCTGTAGAACAGGAAGAAGGCGGCGAACCAGACGAAGAGGAGCGCCCGGTCCCGGAGAGCGACCTTGCGGTCGAAAGCGAAGGCGACCCAACCGAGAAGCGGGAGGGGCGAGATGGTCCGGGAGAGCCAAAGCGTGTAGTGGACGGCGCGCGGGGAAAAGTTGTTCCAGGCGAGAGCCCCCGCGAGTAAGCCGCCATAGCCGGTGACGAGCGGGCCTCCGAAGGCCGCGTCGTTATAGAGGAGTTGAAACCCGGCGAAGGGAATTCCTCCCAGAGCGAAGAGGCCCCAGCTTTTCGGTCTCGCGGGAAGCGCCAGGAGGAGCGCGGGAAGAAGGAGGGCGTTCATCGGCCGCACGAGCACGCCGATGGCGAAGGCGGCGCCCGCGAGCGCGGCGAAACCCGGCGTCCGCCGGGCGCGAAGAGCGGCGAGCACGGAGGCGATCGCCCAGGCTGTCGCCGGGACGTCGCTCATGGCCACCACTTCCTCGAAGACGAACACCGGCATGAACCCGAGGAGCACCGATCCCGCAATGGCGAGCCCTCGTGGCAGTCCGAGCTCGCGGCCCAGAAAGTAGAGGAGCACGAGACACGCGAGCCCCGCGACCGGGCTCGTGTAGAACGGCGCCCGGGACCAGCCGCCGACGGCGGCGGCCGCGGCCATGTGAAGCGAAAGCCCGGGTGGATAGCTCGGGGACATGGTGCCCGGGCGCGGGCCGGGCCGGTAACCCAGCGGGATGAAGAGGGGCGCGTCGTCCACCGGCCGGTTCAGCCGCTCCAGGCCGCGGACCGGCTCGGTCACCCGGCCGCGGGAGAGCAGTCGGGCGCCATTCAGATAGCCGGAGCTGTCCGATCCGCCCGCGGCGAACGACGTGTGATGGAAGAGCACCAGAGCGTAGCCGGCGAGGAGAGCCGCGCCCGTGACGGCAAAGACGCTCGGCCTGCGCACCGCGCGAAGGTTACACGCGCCCGCGACGGAAGCGCTCAAAACAAAAGGGCTCCCGGTTTCCCGAGAGCCCGTCAAAATTGAATTCCCCGGCGACGTCCTACTCTCCCACGCGGTCTACCGCGAAGTACCATCGGGGCTGAAGGGCTTAACTGCCGTGTTCGGAATGGGAACGGGTGTGGCCCCTTCGCTAAAGCCACCGGGAAAACTTGTTTTACAAAAGAACTGGTGCGACCGCGGCGCGCAGGTTTTCGCCTGGGCCATCGATCGCTGTTTTCAAGAGAGTCGGATTGTTTGGAACGATTCGCACCTTAGAAATTTTATGGTCAAGCCGCACGGCCGATTAGTACGGGTCAGCTTCACGCCTTGCAGCGCTTCCACACCCCGCCTATCAACGTGGTCGTCTCCCACGGGCCTTTAGGGGATTGCTCCCGGGAAATCTCATCTTGAGGAAGGCTTCCCGCTTATATGCTTTCAGCGGTTATCCTTTCGAACATCGCTACCCGGCCGTGCCGCTGGCGCGACAACCGGTGCACAAGAGGTTCGCCCGTCCCGGTCCTCTCGTACTAAGGACGGATCCTCGCAAATTTCCTGCGCCCACACGAGATAGGGACCGAACTGTCTCACGACGTTCTAAACCCAGCTCACGTACCGCTTTAACCGGCGAACAGCCGGACCCTTGGGACCTGCTTCAGCCCCAGGATGCGATGAGCCGACATCGAGGTGCCAAACCTTGCCGTCGATGTGAACTCTTGGGCAAGATCAGCCTGTTATCCCCGGCGTACCTTTTATCCGTTGAGCGATGGCCCTTCCATACAGAACCACCGGATCACTAAGCCCTACTTTCGTATCTGCTCGACTTGTCGGTCTCGCAGTCAAGCTCCCTTCTGCCTTTGCACTCTACGGCTGGTTTCCAATCAGCCTGAGGGAACCTTTGGGCGCCTCCGTTACATTTTAGGAGGCGACCGCCCCAGTCAAACTACCCACCAGGCATGGTCCTCGACCCGGATCACGGGTCTGAGTTAGAACTCCGGTGCCGTCAGGGTGGTATCTCACCGTTCGCTCCACCGAGGCCGAAACCCCAGCTTCAAAGCGTCCCACCTATCCTGCGCAGACAACACCAAAATTCAATGCCTGGATATAGTAAAGGTGCACAGGGTCTTTCCGTCTACGTGCGGGTAACCGGCATCTTCACCGGTACTACAGATTCGCCGAGCGCGTTGCGGAGACAGTGCCCAAATCGTTACGCCATTCGTGCAGGTCGGAACTTACCCGACAAGGAATTTCGCTACCTTAGGACCGTTATAGTTACGGCCGCCGTTTACTGGGGCTTCGGTTCGAAGCTTTGCCTTGCGGCTAACCTCTCCCCTTAACCTTCCAGCACCGGGCAGGCGTCAGACCCTATACGTCGTTTTACGACTTTGCAGAGTCCTGTGTTTTTAGTAAACAGTCGCTTGGGCCATTTCACTGCGACCCCGGAGTGCTTCAGGGGTAAACCCTTACACAATCCGAGGCACACCTTCTCCCGAAGTTACGGTGTTAATTTGCCGAGTTCCTTCGCAACGCTTCACTCGAGCGCCTTAGGATTTTCTCCTCATCTACCTGTGTCGGTTTGCGGTACGGTCACCCATCAGTCTCCCTAGAGGATTTTCTCGGCAGCGTGGCATCGGCGAGTTTGCGGCCTTGCGGCCTCCCCGTCGCTTCTCGGCGTTGAATGAAGAAGCGGATTTACCTACCTCTTCCGCCTACGAGCTTGGCCCGGGACGTCCAACACCCGGTACGCCTAGCCTCCTGCGTCCCCCCTTCGGTGATAACGACTGACAAGCGGTTCCGGAATATTAACCGGATTTCCATCGGCTACGCCTTTCGGCCTCGTCTTAGGGACCGACTTACCCTGAGCGGATTGACCTTGCTCAGGAATCCTTAGATTTTCGGCGAGCAGAGCTCTCATCTGCTTTATCGCTACTTGTGCCGGCAGGGTCTCTTCTCAGCGGTCCACCGGTCCTCGCGGTCCGACTTCACCCCACTGAGAATGCTCTCCTACCAAACGCGCAGGTCGAAACCCGCGCGATTCCGCAGCTTCGGCACGTGGCTTGAGCCCCGTTGAATTGTAGGCACAGAGCCGCTTGACCAGTGAGCTGTTACGCTTTCTTTAAAGGATGGCTGCTTCTAAGCCAACCTCCTGGCTGTCTGTGCGTCTCCACATCCTTTTCCACTTAGCCACGATTTCGGGGCCTTAGCTGGCGGTCTGGGTTCTTTCCCTCTCGACAATGAAGCTTATCCCCCACTGTCTGACTCCCGCATTACGTACGACGGCATTCGGAGTTTGGTTGGATTTGGTAACCTGGGAAGGCCCCTAGTCCATCCAGAGCTCTACCACCGTCGGCGATCATGCGAGGCTAGCCCTAAAGCTATTTCGGAGAGAACGAGCTATAACGGAATTTGATTGGCCTTTCACCCCTATCCACAGCTCATCCGAGTTGTTTTCAACCAACACCGGTTCGGGCCTCCACGGAGTGTTACCTCAGTTTCACCCTGGCCATGGGTAGATCATCCCGCTTCGCGTGTAATCCCGGCGACTGAATCGCCCTATTCAGACTCGCTTTCGCTACGGCTCGGCACTTTGCTTAGCCTTGCCGCCGAGATTAACTAGCCGGCTCATTATGCAAAAGGCACGCGGTTCCACCGTCTTGCGACATGGTGGTTCCACTGCTTGTAGATGGACGGGTTCAGGTACTATTTCACTCCCCTCACAGGGGTACTTTTCACCTTTCCCTCACGGTACTGGTTCACTATCGGTCGCAGAGTAATGTTTAGCCTTGGGTGATGGTCCACCCGGATTCCCACAAGGTTTCTCGTGCCCCGTGGTACTCGGGAACGGAACGGGAAGGAACCTCGCCTTTCGCCTACGGGGCTATCACCCTCTTCGGCGACACTTTCCAGTGCCTTTGGCTAGGCGGGTTCTTGATGACTTCCTGGCTTGCGCCGTGCTCCGCCCCACAACCCCCCGAGAACCGAAGCCCTCGAGGTTTGGGCTGTTCCGCTTTCGCTCGCCGCTACTGACGGAATCGCTGATTTGCTTTCTTTTCCTCCGGGTACTGAGATGGTTCACTTCCCCGGGTTAGCTTCACACTGCCTATGTATTCAGCAGAGGATCTCGCAACTTGCCTTGCGAGGGGTTGCCCCATTCGGAAATCCCCGGATCGAAGCCTGTTTGCGGCTCCCCGAGGCTTATCGCAGCTTGCCACGTCCTTCATCGCTTCTCTGCGCCAAGGCATCCACCGTCCACCCTTAGTAGCTTGACCATAAAATACCTAAAGCGCGAATCGTTTGTATTTACCCGACTCTCTTGTCAAAGATCGCGATCACCGCGGATCAAAAAGCCCTCCGAACCCCTTACGCCCTCGGAGAGCTGTCTCATCCGCGCTTGCCCGCGCCTGATTCATCGTCCCGTTGCTTGGTGGAGCTGAGCGGAATCGAACCGCCGACCTACGGCTTGCAAAGCCGCCGCTCTCCCAACTGAGCTACAGCCCCACGTGAGGTGTTACCTACTGGCCGAACGTGGTGGGCCTAGGTAGATTCGAACTACCGACCTCACGCTTATCAGGCGTGTGCTCTAAACCAACTGAGCTATAGGCCCAGTGGGACTCGATGAATTCAAAGATCGGGCAGCGGCTTCGCCTGGGAGTCCAGGATCGGACCGATACCTTCAAAACTGAGTAGAGGCGTGCATTTCGTAGGTCCAGAGACCGAAGTCCCTGGTCCTCTAGAGGTCCGGAGACCGTAAGGTCTCTGGCCTCTTGTGACGATCGACCTAAAGTGTCTCGAGCTCTCTCGTAAGAAGAAAGAGCCGAGAAGAACTCTAGAAAGGAGGTGATCCAGCCACAGGTTCTCCTACAGCTACCTTGTTACGACTTCACCCCAATTACCGACCATACCTTAGGCGGCTTCCTCCCTTGCGGGTCAGAACACCGACTTCTGGTACAGCCGACTTTCGTGATGTGACGGGCGGTGTGTACAAGGCCCGGGAACGTATTCACCGCGGCGTGCTGATCCGCGATTACTAGCGATTCCAGCTTCATGGGGTCGAGTTGCAGACCCCAATCCGAACTGAGACCGGCTTTATCCGATTTGCTCCAGCTTGCGCTCTCGCGACGGTTTGTGCCGGCCATTGTAGCACGTGTGTAGCCCTGGACATAAAGGCCATGAGGACTTGACGTCATCCCCACCTTCCTCCGGTTTATCACCGGCAGTCCCACTAGAGTGCCCGGCCGAACCGATGGCAACTAGCAGCAGGGGTTGCGCTCGTTGCGGGACTTAACCCAACATCTCACGACACGAGCTGACGACAGCCATGCAGCACCTAGCAACCGGCCCCTTGCGGGGAAGGGAGATTTCGCCCCCGATCCGGTCACCTTCAAACCCAGGTAAGGTTCTTCGCGTTGCTTCGAATTAAACCACATGCTCCACCGCTTGTGCGGGCCCCCGTCAATTCCTTTGAGTTTCAGCCTTGCGACCGTACTCCCCAGGCGGGGCACTTAATGCGTTAGCTTCGGCACCGCAGGGGTCGATACCCGCGACACCAAGTGCCCATCGTTTACGGCGTGGACTACCGGGGTATCTAATCCCGTTTGCTACCCACGCTTTCGCGCCTCAGCGTCAGTTCCGGCCCAGGGGACCGCCTTCGCCACTGGTGTTCCTCCCAATATCTACGCATTTCACCGCTACACTGGGAATTCCGCCCCCCTCTTCCGGACTCGAGCCTTGCAGTTTCTTCCGCACGTCCTCGGTTGAGCCGAGGGATTTCACGGGAGACACGCAAAGCCGCCTACGCGCCCTTTACGCCCAATAATTCCGAATAACGCTAGCCCCCTCTGTATTACCGCGGCTGCTGGCACAGAGTTAGCCGGGGCTTCCTTTGCTGGTACAGTCAACGCTCGCGAGTATTAGTCGCGAGCGAGTTCTTCCCAGCCGACAGGAGTTTACAACCCAAGGGCCTTCATCCTCCACGCGGCGTTGCTGCGTCAGGCTTTCGCCCATTGCGCAAGATTCCCCACTGCTGCCTCCCGTAGGAGTCCGGACCGTGTCTCAGTTCCGGTGTGACCGATCGCCCTCTCAGGCCGGTTACCGATCGTCGCCTTGGTGAGCCATTACCTCGCCAACTAGCTAATCGGGCGCGGGCCCATCCGGTAGCACGAGGCCTTGCGGCCCCGCTTTGATCAAAAGGACTTTCGTCCTCGAGATTTCATGCGGTATTAGCTCGAGTTTCCCCGAGGTATTCCCCACTTCCGGGTAGGTTACCCACGTGTTACTCACCCGTCCGCCGCTCGACTCAGGGAGTTGCCCCCCTGGCCTCGCTCGACTTGCATGTGTTAAGCACGCCGCCAGCGTTCATTCTGAGCCAGGATCAAACTCTCCACTTAAATCTGATTCAGCGACCTCGGACCGAAATCCTCGGCCGGTTGAAGAAGAATTTGGACCTGCTTTATGAGTCAAAACAGAAACTCTGTCTTTTACGTGAAAAGACAGAAAAGACGTCTGGCACGCTCTACTCAGTTTTCAAGGAACCGGATCCGGGTTTCCACCGCGGACGCGCCGTCCCACCGGCGCAACTGACTGACAACCTCCGTCCAGAGACGGAAATTTCAGACTACGTAATTTTTCATGCCCGGTCAACGAAAAACCGTGTCGGATCGGCCGACGAAGAGACGGAGAGCCGCTGACCCGGGACTGGAAAGAACTGGAGACCCTTTCGGGTGGACGCGCAATATAGGGGTTCCCGGGGGACCTGTCAAGCGTTCCCGGAAAATAATTCAAGTCCCTTGAATAGAAGGGTTACCTGCGGGTCCGATGCACAGGTTTTTGTGCGTCGGCGGGGCTATCCGGGAAGGGTCTTCAAAACCCTCGCGATCGCCTCCGGATAAGCCTCGTGCTCTTTCTCCAGAATCCGCCGGGAAAGGGTCTCCTCGCTGTCCCCGGGCCGGATCGGGACGCGCTTCTGGAGCACGACCGGGCCGCTATCCACGCCCTCAACCACGAAGTGGACCGTGCAGCCGGTCTCCAGATCCCCCGACTCGAGCGCCCGCTTCTGGGGCGCGAGTCCGGAGAAGCGCGGAAGCAGCGAGGGGTGGATGTTCAGGATCCGGCCGCGCCATCGCTCGACGAAAGCGGGAGACAGCACGCGCATGTAACCCGCCAGGCAGACGAGATCCGGCCGCGCGTCGTCCAGGATCCGGAGAACCCGTTCCTCATGAGCACTTCGTTTCTCGGAGCCGCGCGGCACCGCGAACGCCGGTAGCCCGCGCTCCCCCGCAATCGCCAGACCGCGTGCTTGCGCAACGTCCGAGATCACGGCGACGATTTCGGCGTCGGGAATCCGACCCGTCTCGACAGCGTCCGCGATTGCCTCGAAGTTCGATCCGCGGCCGGAGAGAAGAACCGCCAGGCGGCGGCGCGGGCGATCCGTTCTCAGTTCCCCGCCGACGGAGGCGGCTCGACGACGACGCCCCGGTCTCCCGCCCGCACGTTGCCGATCGCATACCAGCGCTGTCGCCTCTCAGCCCAGATTCGAGCGACCTCGGACACGTTTTCGGCCGCGACGAAAACCACCATCCCGATTCCCATGTTGAAGACGCGGTGCATTTCCTCGAAGGAGACTTCGCCAGCGCGCCGGATGACGTCGAAGATCGGCGCCACCGGCCAGGATCCGGACTTCAGGACCACCTCGAGCCGCCCGGGGACCACACGGGGAATGTTGTCGTAGAAGCCACCGCCGGTGACGTGCGCCATCGCGTGCACGAGATCCTTCGCCAGCAGCGGCTCGAGCGCCGGGCGATAAGAGAGGTGCGGAGCGAGCAGCGCGTCTCCGACAGTCTGCCCCTCGAGCTCGGGAAGTCGGTCGGACGCCTTCTTCTCGAGCGTCCCGAAAAGCACCTCGCGGGCGAGCGAGTAGCCGTTGGTGTGAAGTCCGGCGGAAGGAAGCCCGAGGGCGACGTCACCGGCCCGGACGCGCGAGCCGTCGAGGATCTTCTCGCGCTCGACGACGCCGACGATCGTCCCCGCGACGTCGTACTCCCCGGGCGGGTAGAAGCCGGGCATCTCCGCGGTCTCCCCGCCGAGAAGCGCGACGCCGTTCTCCCGGCACCCGCGGGCGATCCCCTCGATGACCTTCTGCAGGACGTCCGGATCGAGCTTTCCGGTGGCGATGTAGTCGAGGAAGAAGAGCGGCGTCGCGCCCTGGACGAGGATGTCGTTGACGCAGTGGTTCACGAGGTCCGCGCCGCAGAGGTCGTGGCGCCCGGTCTCGAACGCGATCCGAAGCTTGGTTCCGACGCCGTCCGTCGACGCCACGAGCACCGGCTCGCGAAACGCGGAAAAGTCGGGGCGGAAGAGGCCGCCGAATCCTCCGACGTCGCCGAGGACCCCGGGGGTGAATGTCGACCGGATCGCGGACTTCGCGCGGGAGAGCGCCGCGGCCTTCGCGTCGATGTCGACGCCCGCGCTGGCGTAACGGGAGTTCTTCAAGGGAAGGCGATCATAGAGGACGGACCGGCGCCCTCAGTCCTTCCACATGACCAGAAACTCGCCGATGAGAGACCACTGCGGATACCGCGTTCTCAGCGCAAGGAAAAGGTCGAGATCCGGCTGCGGCGAGAAATCGGGGTAGCGATTGATGACCAGCAGGCGCGTCTTTCTCGCCTCGAGCAGCGGCAGGAGCGACTCCCTGCGCGCGCTGTACTCGCCCTGAAACTCGAAGAAAGACCGGGTCGGGTTCGAGCGGCCCGAGAGAAAGTAGATCTCCGGAGTATCGGGCCCCGCGTAGATCTCGCCCCCATGGCTGTGCTGTTCGATCGTCGCGACCAGGTATTCGTACTTCTTCGCGTCGTTCTGGGGAACGCGCAGGCCTCCGCGCACGAGATCGAGGCGATCGTCGGCGACGTAGCGCTCGTGTCGATGCCCGAGGTTCAACACGTACCCTCTGTTGAGAATCAGCACCGCGAAGAGAAGGTAAAAAGCGAACGCGGCGGCGTGCAGTGGGCGCGACGCACCGCGCTCAGTCGAGACCGTCGCCGTGATCGCGAGCACGACGAGCGGCGCGACGTAACAGAAGTAGATCGGCGCCGCGTACGGAAACTGCACGAGGCTGACGAGAGCCGTCAGGCCGAGCAGCAGGAACAGGAGCTGCCGGTCTCGGCCGGAGGCATGGGCCGCGAATCGCCCACGGGCGAGCGCGAGGCACCCGGCCAGCGTGGCGATCGGGGCAAGCGGGAGTGCCGAGAACCAGACGGCCTGGTAGACCCCGGGGATGTTCGCCGCGAGCACGAGAACGACGGCGAGCAGGAGCGAGACCGCGAGCACGAGCCGCCGTTCGAATCGCGGCGGGATGGCCCGGGGGAAGAGGAGAAGAAACGCGAACGGGAGGGCCGACAGCTGCGCCCAGAGGGGCGGCAGGTCGAAGGTCGCCGTCGCAATCTGTTTCTGGGGCTGGACGATGACACCCCGCACGAGGTCGTCGAGACCTCCCTTCGCCGCGATGGGCACCGCGTACAGTCCGACGGGCAGAGCGGCTCCCAGAAGGAAGGGGGCCACGAGTCGCAGAAGCCCGACGAACCGTTCGCCGAAACGCCCGCCGCCATGCTTCCACTCGTCCACGAGAAGGATCCCGACGAGCGCGCACGATGGGAGCAGGTAGTAGAAGACCTCGACCGGGCCGAGATGCAGCCGCAGGAGATAGACGAGAGAGGCGAGGAACACGGCGCAGCCGGCGGCCTTCAGGAGGAAGAACGGAGTGACGCCGCCTCTTTCTCCGGGGTCGCGCTCCGCTCGCATGCCGGCCTCGCGCCACAGGAGGAAGAGCAGCGTACCCGCGACGAAGTAGAGACCGATGATCTTGAAGAGAATTGAGGCTCCCGCGCAAAGGCCGGCGAGAAAGAGCCATCGAGCCTTTCCGGTCTCGACGTGACGGATGAGGGAAAGTCCGCCGAACGCGGCGAAAAAGAGGTTGTACCAGGAAGGGAGGCTCGCGAAGTAGTTGGGGACGCTCCACGCGACGCAGAGAAGAGTCACGAGAACCGCCGTGACCGGTTTCACGAAGCGGAGAGCGATCGCGTAGAGGGCCGCGACGAACGCGAGAAGGAAAAGGAAGAGAACGAGCCGCAGCGATACGAGGGTCATCCCGAAAATCCGAAACGCGGCCGCGTGAAGGAGGGTGAGGCCCCCGGTGTACGCCTCGTCGTAGTCGCGGTGCGGCATCTCGCCCGAGAGAAAGCGTTCCGCACCGAGCGCGATGGTTCCCTCATCGTGGGGAATCCAGCCGCGGTCGAAAAAGAGAGAGCCGTAGACGGCGGTCACGAGAAGCACGACGAGGAGTCCGAGACGACGCCGCGCGGGCGAGTCTTCCCCGAGAGACGCGAGCACCCGGCCGATGTTTTTCGAACGAGAACCGGGCTGCACGGGGTCGGTCGATGCTTCTTGAGTCAGCCTTTGAAGAGTACAACGAACCCCGATGGCGACGAAGGCGCCGCTCGCGCGTTGTACAATCCCCGCCATCGAATCACGGACCGCGCCGATCGAGATCTCCGTCGTTGTCCCCGTGTTCAACAGCGAGGGTTCGCTTCCGCTTCTGATCCCGCAACTCGAGACGGCCCTTTCCTCGACCGCTCGCGAAATCGTCCTGGTCAACGATGGAAGCGCCGACCGATCCTGGGACGTGATCCGCGAGCTCGCCGCCCGATATCCGACCGTCCGCGGCATCAACCTGATGCGCAATTACGGCCAGCACAACGCCCTCCTCGCGGGCATCCGCTCGGCACGCGGCGAGATCATCGTGACGATGGACGACGACCTCCAGCACCCGCCGGAAGAGATATCCAAGCTGCTCGCGGAGCTCGCCCGCGGATACGACGTCGTCTACGGGACCCCGATCAAGCTTCCGCACTCCGCGATGCGCAACGTCGCCTCCTTCATCATGAAGCTCGTCCTCCGGCGGGCGATGGGAGCCGAGACAGCGAGCCGCGTCTCCGCGTTCCGCGCGTTCCGGGCGCGCCTGCGGCGGGCGTTCGATAACTATCAGAGCCCGCTCGTGTCGATCGACGTCATCCTCACGTGGGGCACTCGCCGATTCTCATCCGTGCCGGTGGAACACCGGCCCCGGCCGCTCGGCCGGTCGCAGTACACGTTTCGCACTCTCGTGACGCACGCTCTGACGGTCGCGACCGGTTTCTCCACGCTGCCCCTTCGGCTGGCCAGCCTCTTCGGCTTCGGCTTCATGCTCCTGGGCCTCGCCGTCCTCGGGTACGTGCTCGGCAGCTACCTCGTGCGTGGCGGCAGCGTGCCGGGTTTCGCGTTTCTCGCCTCCATCATCGCGATCTTCTCGGGCGCGCAGTTCTTCGCGCTCGGGATCATCGGGGAGTACCTCGCCAGGATCCACTCGCGGATGATGGAACGACCGGCCTACGCGATCGCGGACACGATCTCGGACCCACCGGACTCGACTGCGGCCCCGTCGTGAAGGTTCTCGTTGAAGGCGACCAAGACGCGGCGCAAGCTCTCGACGAAGCCTGGGAGGATCCGCAAACCTTCGCCTATCTGCCGGCCAAGTCGGGGGGGCACGAAACGTGGGCCACGCGAGCGTCGGAGGAGATCCCCGACGGTCTCCTCACGGGGCATTTCGCGCTCTTCTCGTCCGGCTCGACCGGCGAGCCCAAGCTCGTCTTCGGATCGAGAAGCCGCGCCGAGGACCTCGCGAAGCTTCTCCACCGTGTCCAGGAGAGCGACCCGGTCCGTCGGACGATCGGCCTTCTCCCGCTCACGTATTCGTACGCCTTCGTGAACCAGTGGCTCTGGGCCCGGACCGCGGGACGGGAGTACTTCCCGACAGAGGGATTCGCGCAAGCCGAGAAGGTCGGCGATGCCCTGACCTCCGCGCAGGGCGCAATGGTCTGTCTCGTTGCCGCGCACGTGCCGCTCCTGGCGCGACACTTCGCGGGCCGTTCCTTTCCGGGGGTCATCCGCGTGCATTTCGCCGGAGGCCGCTTCCCGCAGGAGAGCCTGCCGGACGTCCACCGGTACTTTCCGGAGGCCCGGGTCTTCAACAATTACGGCTGCATCGAAGCGATGCCCCGGCTCACGGTGAGACGCGCGGAAGAAGGCGACGTCGCGAGCGACGTCGGGACGCCGATCGACGGCGTGGAGCTTTGCTCGTCTCCGGACGGACAGCTCCTCTTCCGCAGCCCCTACTCGGCCGTCGGCTTCTGCGACGGACGCGGATATCACTCGATCGGCCCCGAGGATTGGATTTCCACGGGTGACTTCGGGTACCGCGCGCCTTCCGGCCACTGGCAGCTCGAGGGCCGGGCGAGCGAGGTTTTCAAGCGCTACGGCGAGAAGATATCGCTGCCCATGCTCCTCGGATCCGTCACGGCCACCTGGCGCGGACAGGCCGCCTTCTACCGCGAGACGGACACGCTCGGCGAATTCGGACACGTTCTCGTGCTCGCGCCGCCCCCGTCGAGCGACGAGCTCCGAACGATCCTCGTCAAGCTGAGGGAGACGCACGCAAGGGCGCACTGGCCGCTCCGAGTCGAGAGTGCCCCCTCCCTCCCGCTGCTTGGTAGCGGAAAGATCGACGGCCGAGCACTCCCCGGAATGGCGGGAAAGCGCATCGAATGGAGTCAGCGACTCTGATGACCAATCGCGCGCGCCTGCGGGAGCTGCTCCTCGACGTGTTCCTGCTCGACCCGGCCGAGTTCCGCTTCGACCTCGAGCGCACCGAGATCGACAGCTGGGACTCCCTGGGAACCGTCTCTCTGGCGTTGGGGATCGAGGAGGTCTTCGGGTACCACCTCACACCGGCGGAAGCAACGGGTCTCGCGAGCGTCGAGGACATCGTCGCCGTCCTTTCCCGGCGGGGAATCGATTTTGAGGATTCCTGAACCGCCGGTGTGGTCCGTCGAGCGGTTGGCGACCGAGGATCTCCCGAACGCCGTCGTCTGGTCGACACCGAGCGTTCGCGAAAGAGTGGAATCCCGCCTGCCTTATCCCCGGCGCCCTTCGCTCACCCCGCTCGACGCGACCACCGGAGCACTCGTCGTCATTGGCGGCGGAACCCTCATCGACGCCGCGAAGGTGTTCCGCCACGAGCGCGCCCCGACCGTCCGGCTCGTTGCGGTCCCGAGCATCTGGGGAAGCGGAGCCGAGTCGTCGCCGGTGGCCGTCGTCGACGGAGTGGATGGGCGGAAGGTGATCCGCATGGGACCGGAATTCGTTCCCGACGTTCGGGTGTACTGGCCCGAGCTCGCCAATTCGATTCCTCCGCGCCTCGCCCGGCAGGCGTGCGGAGACGCGTGGTCGCACGCCCTCGAGGGGTTCCTCTCTCCTCTGGCGACGGAGGACCTCCGCCGTGAAATCGCCTCGACTCTGTCGGCGATGCTGGACCTCCCGATCGGAACGGACCCCCGCTGGTTCGAAGCGAGCGCCGACGCCTGCCGGCTCCAGGCGCAGTCGAGCGTCGGGCTCGTGCACGGAATTGCTCACACGCTCGAGGGGCCGCTCCGCGCGGCACAGCCGGATTTCGGGTGGGGACACGCCGCTCTCTGTTCGACGTTTCTGTGGCCGGTGTTCGCCTTCACGCTCGAGCATTCCGATCGCGCGCGTGACCGGCTCGCGGCCGAGGGCATCGACTCGGATCGCGTCCTGGAGGTCGCGCGCAAGCTGTTCGACGACGAGGCTTACGAGCGGGCGCTTCCTCTGCTCACGACCAACTGGCAGATCGTGTTGAGAGATCCGTGCACCCGCACGAACGGGACCCTCGTTCGCCCCTCACAGCTGGACTTTTTCCAGCGCGGCGCGTTCCGGAAATGAGCGAGCTCGTCGGTCGGCCGCCGTACGGACCCCGGGACGACGAAACGCTCCTCGCCGAACTGAACGACCTCACCCGACACCACCAGAAGTACTGCCCCCCGTTCGCCCGCATCTGGCCCGACTGGGCCGGCTCGAAGCGCATCGAAGACCTCCCCTACCTTCACGTCGGGCTCTTCAAGCGCGGCGACTTCACGACCGATTTCCCCGGCGTGCGGCGTGGCCGCACCCTCCGCTCGTCGGGGTCCGGAGGACCCGTCAGCCGAATCGTCCTCGACGACGAAAGCTCCGCGCTCCAGTCGCGAAGCGCCGCCGCGATCCTCGAGGATCTGCTGGGAGGCCACACGCGTCCGCTGCTCGTTCTCGATCGCGCGCAGGCTCTGCGCGAACGGGGCGGACTATCGGCGCGACTGGCTGCCGCGATGAGCCTCCGGCCCCTCGCTTCCGAGATGCACTTCCTCATCGCGGACGTCGAAGCCGGCGACCAGATCGACTGGAGACGCGTTGCCGCGGCGCTCGGGGAGGAAGGCTCATCCGACCTCATCGTCTACGGGTTCACGTCGATCCTCTGGGATTTGTGGGCGAACCGCCCGATCCCTCAACCCGTCCGCTCTCGTCTCCTCGGATCGCGGATCGCCTTCGTGCACAGCGGCGGCTGGAAGCGCCTCGAAAGCCGCCAGGTCGATCCGAAGACTTTCGAGCAGAAGCTCCTGGCGACGACGGGCCCGGGATCCCGGGTGCTCGATTTCTACGGCCTCGTCGAACAGGTCGGCGTCGTCTTTCCGCTCTGCGAGCACGGCTTCCGGCACGTGCCGGTGTGGGGGGACGTCGTCGTTCGGAACGCGGTGACCCTCGAGCCGCTGGAGGACGAATCGGGATTGCTCCAGCTCGTCAACGTCCTCGCTCGCGGAACGCCCTCTCACAGCGTCCTCACCGAGGACCTGGGCCGCATCGTGCCCGGTCCGTGTCCCTGCGGCCGCTCCGGCCGGCGATTCGAGCTTCTCGGAAGGGTGCCCAGGGCGGAGGTTCGCGGCTGTTCCAATGTCTGAAGTTTTCTTTTCAGCGGGAGGGCGGCACACTCTGCTGCTCCTCCCCTTCGACCTGGACCGCGCAATCTCCGACTGGGCGGAGCTGCGGCGGTCGATGGTCGCTCGAAAGCCGGAGACCTTCACGCGCGCGGAATGGGCCTATCTGATTTCCTTCCTCGACCCGGAGGCCCTGGAGCGGGTTTTCGTCGAAACCTTCGGGGACCGAAACTCGACCGCCGGGACGGCGCGGGAGGTCGCCCGGCCGGGCGGCACGGTGGCGGTCTGGTTGCCGAACAACGTGAGCCTCCTGGGGTCGTTGACGCTCGTCCTCGTGAGCCTGACCGGAAACCCGCTGCTCGTGAAGAGCGGATCCCGCGGCGACGATTTGACGCGCCTCTTCCTGGACTACGCCCGTGAGAACCTGCCCGACGGTGAGATCAAGAAGCACCTCGAGGAACGCATCGACGTCGAGGTGTTCTCGCGGGACGATCCGAGGAACCTGCAGTGGGCCGCCGCGGCCCGCACGCGGCTCGTCTTCGGCTCCGACGCCGCCGTCGCTGCGGTTCACGCGCTCCCCCACCCGATCGACAGCGTCGGATTCTCCTTCGGGCACCGGGAGTCCCAGGCGTGGCTCGAGCCGGCCGCCTCCGACGACCGGGCGCTCGAGTCCCTCCTCCGCGTTTTCGACGTCTACGGACAGTCCGCGTGCACCTCGCCGAAGCGCGTCGTTCTCCTCGGCGCGAACCCGCGCGAAGCCCTCGAGCTTCGCGAACGCCTGCTCGCGATCTGGGAACGGATTTTTCCCCGTGAGCCCGAGATGGCGGTCGCTTCGATGAGCATCCTCGACAACCAGTGGGCGGCATCGCTCGGCTGGGACAGCCGGCTGGCGCGCCGACACGGCGCGGCGTTCGCCGTCGGAACGGGAGACCTTCCGGCGCCGGATGGGCAGCGGATCCTGCCCCTCCTCGCGCTCACCGCCGAGGAAGCCGTCGCCAGCCTGCCGGACCGCATTCAGACCATCGGCCACGCCCTTTCGCCGGAAAGCGAGCGGGCACTCGCCGTCCCGGTCGCGGCTCGGGGCGTCAAGCGTTTCGTGCCGGTCGCGGAAATGCACCGCTTCGGCCCGGTGTGGGACGGCCAGAGCTTCTGGCGCGGAACGTTCGACCTCATGGAAACGGCGCCGTGATCCGCGATCACGAGTTCAACTCCGCCTGGTGGGGTGGAAAGGTCGGCATCCTGGACGACCCCGCCTTTTTCTCCGAGCCCGAAAGCCTTCGCGGGGAGATGCTCGCTCCCTATCGATGGGTCGAGTTTCGTCGTTCCGTGGAGAAAGTGGAGGATCCCTGGCTTCTTTCCGGGGCCGGGTTCGTCCAGGTCGACACGCAGCTCCGCTTCCGAATCGGACTGAGGCACCTTCGGCTCCGGGCCGAATCCGCGCTGCCCGTTCGGTTCGCCAGCGACTCGGCCTTCTCGCTTCCGGACGGGAGCTGGCCGCCGTTCCTCCACGAGAGATTCCGCCACCTTCCCGGGGCGACGCCGGACAAGGTGGCGGAACGTTACGCGATCTGGGCGCGCTCACTCCTCGCAAAGTCTCCGGAGTGGTGCGCCGAGGTCGGCCCC
Source organism: uncultured Acidobacteriota bacterium (assembly GCA_963832145.1). Classification (GTDB taxonomy): domain Bacteria; phylum Acidobacteriota; class Thermoanaerobaculia; order UBA5066; family Gp7-AA6; genus Gp7-AA6. Next base: position 411,583 of record CAWHTA010000002.1, on the reverse strand, counting down.
GTCTCGGACCCGCAGGGTTGGTTCTTCGCAGAACCGGAGGGGGAGCACCTCCATCTCGCGCTCGCGCTGCGGAGCGCCGGTGCAACGGCCTCCGGATTCGATCTGTACGCGGCCGCCCTCGAATCCTTTGGCGTTCGCGGGGCGAAGATGGGCGAGGCGCGCTTCTCGATCGAGAACCGGGCCGTACACAATATCTACGCCCGGTTGGGAGCCGTGTTCCTGGACGCCATCGGCTGCTGGCTCTGGGTCGCAAGATGAGAAACCAGATCCCCTTCAACCGTCCGACGATGGTCGGCAAGGAGTCCCGCTACATCGCGGAGGCGGTCGAGCTCGGACACATCTCCGGGGACGGGGAGTTCACGCGCCGCTGCCACGAGCTTCTCGAGCGCGAGCTCTCGGTCCCGCGCGTCCTGCTCACCACGTCGTGCACGCATGCGCTGGAAATGGCGGCGATCCTCCTGGACGTTTCGCCGGGCGACGAAGTCATCGTGCCGGACTTCACGTTCGTTTCCACCGCGAACGCCTTCGTCCTTCGGGGGGCGACTCCGGTCTTCGTCGACGTCCGGCCCGACACCCTCAACCTCGACGAACGCCTGCTCGAAGAGAAGGTCACGCCGAGGACCCGCGCGATCGTCCCCGTCCACTACGCCGGCGTGGGATGCGACATGGAAGCGATTGGAGAGATCGCGAGCCGGCGGGAGATCCCGATCGTCGAAGACAATGCCCACGGCCTCTTCGGCCTGCGCGGGGGTCGCCCCCTCGGTGCCTGGGGGAATCTGGCCACCCTCTCCTTCCACGAGACCAAGAACTTCAACTGCGGCGAGGGCGGAGCACTCATCGTCAACGACCTCCGATACATCGAGCGAGCGGAGATCGTTCGGGAGAAGGGCACGAACCGGAAGCGTTTCTTCCGCGGCGAGGTCGACAAGTACACGTGGGTGGACATCGGCTCGAGCTACCTGCCTTCGGACCTGCTGGCGGCGTATCTGCTCGCGCAGCTCGAAGCGAAGGCCGCCATCCTGGCGGCGCGCCGGCGCGTCTACGAGCGGTACGTAGAGGCCCTCTCGGACTGGGCGGAACGGTGCGGCGCGCAGCTGCCGGTGATTCCGGCCGGCTGCGAGTCGAGCTACCACATGTTCTTCGCGGTGATGGCGACGCCCGAGGCGAGGACGCGACTGATTTCCCACCTGAAGTCGCAGGACATCCTCGCGGTCTTCCACTACCTTCCGCTGCACCTGTCCGAGATGGGAAGGCGCTGGGGCGGGCAGCCGGGTCAGTGTCCCGTAACCGAATCGGTGAGCGACCGGCTGGTGCGGCTTCCCTTCTACACGAGCCTCACGGAATCCGACCAGGATCGGGTCATCGAAGCCGTTCGCTCGGTCCCTCTCTAGAGTCCCCCGGAACGCGGATCACCGCGAGCCAGGACGTTCCCCGTCCCCGCGACGATCGGCCGAACACGCGCCGCTCGGCTCGAAGGGCGCCCCGGAGAATTCGATTCAGGGCCGCGCGCGACGCGGTATTCGCTTGCGGGATCCTCGACCGGCCGGGAGTCCTTCCAGGCCGCCCGCACCCGGGCGAGGGGCCAGAGAACCCGAAACAGCGGGGTGAGGGAGACGAGCTCGAGCGACGCTTTCCGGGTGAGCTCTTCGAGCATCGCGCGGGTGTAGCGGCGCTCGTGGCCGGCGTACTCGTCGAGTGCGGTCCAGAGCTTCGGGTCCGCCGGACACAGTCAGCAGGATCCACCCACCCGGGCGCGCGAGCGAGGCGGCGTTTCCGGAGCAGGCCGACGTCGTTCGGAACGTGCTCGACGACGTCGAAGAGCCCGACGAGGTCGAAGCATCGGGAGAACGGCGGGGCGGCGCCCTCCCCGACGACGACCGATAGCGAGTCCTGGGAGCGCGCGGCGACGATGTCCTCGAGGCCCCTGTCGAAACCGATCGCCCGATGATGCCGAGCGAGCGCGCCGAGAACGTCGCCGTCGCCGCAGCCGAACTCGAGAACGCGAGCGCCTGGGGAATCCGCCAGGCATCCGTTGACGGCCTCCGCGATACACGCCTTGCGATGATCGAACCAGTAGTGTCCTTCTCTCAAAGGGCGGAGAACCTCGTGACCAGTGGCCGGGAAGCCAGGTTGGAGGCCGGAGTCCTCGCGCACGATGATTACGATGCCACAGAAGTCCTCGGCACGCTTTGCCTCCGGTCATCAAACGCTGGCGCGACCCACATCGGCTTCCCTCCTACGCACAAAGATCTCCCACCCTCCAACGAAGCCATAGAAGTCCCCTAAGACGTACCATGGCGCTTTGAGCAAATACGCGCCGAGCGTTCGCAGCACAGCCCGAGGCAGCGTCGTCTCGACAATCGACGGCCGCGACCTTAGAACCTCGACTGGTGTTTCTGCCAAGGGGAGATAGCTCCAGATCCTGCGCCAGAAGGTCTGTCCAAGGTCGTGTACGTGGGCAGGAAATGTGAAGTCAAACGGGATACCTAGCGCTCGACAGACTCTTCCGATCGGCACCATGTTCGGCGTTCGGATATACAGAATCCCGCCGGGTTTCAACGACCGGCAGAGGCTCGCCAGCTCGGCACGAGGGTGGGGAATGTGCTCAATGATCGCGCTAGCCACCGCAAGGTGAAATGTGCGCCCGGCGATTTCCTCCAACGATTCATGCCGACTGACCAAGATCTGTTTCGCATCTGACGTATCAACTGGGGCGTTGTAATCGACTAGTGCGATGTGGATCCGGGAGGCACCGGCTTTTAGCAAGAGGCCAGCAATGGAACGGGAGATAGCGCCGTCTCCCCCACCGAAATCGAGCATATCGATGGCTTGAGGAACCTCATTCGAAAAAGCGGGGAGGAAAGAGGTGCCGCGCGAAACGTTCCGCTTGATGAAACGTGATCCCTTCTTCGCTATTGCGGTAGTAGCTGCCATAAAAGGCTTGGAGAGCGCTCGGCGCCGGCATTCGCGACGCGGAAAAGCCGTCGCAGCGTGGGCAGGAAAGTAGAGAAACCGTCGGCTCCTTTTGTAGAAGGAGTGACCGGGCGTCGAACACCCGTGAAAAGACAGAGGGGACAACAAATCTCCAGAGGAAGCAGGTCTCCCTCGGTCAGGTGTGCTCCGGAGTGGAAGAAGGCCGCTCTCACCAGTTGGCCTCTCTTTCCAATAGGCCGGCCGCGGGCTGGGCGAGCCGCTGCCCGCGCTTGTAAACCACGACCTTCCGAACGTTCAAGACCTCGGCGAGCGGGTCGCCGGACACTACGAGGAAGTCGGTGTGGTTACCCGGCTCGTGGCCGGTTTCCGGGAAGCCGGGCTGGAATCCGGAGTCGTCGCGCACAGGCGCTTACGATGCCACAGGGGACTTCGGCGAGCGCCGCACGTAGTACTCGAACGGCGACGAGCCCGCGGGGGCCTTCGATGGAAAGGGGCTCCGCTCGTACTCGCGATCGATCCAGCTCCGGATCCGCCGTCCGTAGTCCTCCCCGAACGAGCCGGCGCCGTACTCACCGAGGGCGCGGCGCCAGACGACGACGGCCGCCGGTGAGGCCCTCATGAGCTCACCGAGGACTTCTTCCTCGTTCGAGTCGTTGAGATAGCCGGGGAGATAGAGCTTGTGGCGGATCGGATTCCGCCGCCCCGAAAGGAAGTTGAAGATCTCCCCCTCCGGAAAGACGACGAGGCCCTGCTCGCTGCTCGTGCTCGCGCGGATCGCCTCGGCGAGGTTCTCGATCTCGAGAGCGAGGTCGGGCCGGGCCGTCAGGAATCCATTGGTCCCGCGAATCGGAACCCTCTCGTCCGCCGCGTACTCGACGAGCCTCGCCGCGAATGCGAGCGCGATCAGAAGGGCGACGAGCGCAACGAGACCGGCGCGCAGTCGCTCGCGGACTTCGGGGACCTTCTCGCGCGCAACCGCCACCGAGCAGAGTCCCGCGGCGCAGACGACAGCGAAGAGGAGAGGGGGTCCGACATACGCGCCGTCGGCGATGAAAAAGAACCGGCGGTGCGAGAGAAGGAGTCCGAGCATTCCGAAGCCGAAAAGCGCCGTCGCCGTGGGGCCGCGAGGGAGACGCAGACCGACGACAGCCGAGGCCGCGCAGACGAGGGGCGCGGCGCTCCACACGAGGCCTCCCGACATTGCGCCGCCGAGCAAAGCCGCCGCCCCGAAGACCCCGAGAAGGGCGACGAGCCAGGGCAGGCGCCGGCGGACGCGGGTCGGGTCGGACCGCCGGAGGGTGACGATCTCCATCAGGAGGTAGACGGCGAGCCACATCGCGGCCGAGTAGAGCAGCGTCCACACGCCACCCGGCCAGGCCGACGATCCCGAAAGAGCGACGAGCGTGCGCGTTTCCGGCGGCAGGTTGAAAAGGAGGACGGGAGCATCGCGAAGGAGCGCGTCCCATCCCGACGCGAGTCCAAAGAGAAGAAACACGCCGCCGAAGACGAGAAGGAATCCGGCGACGAGAAGGAGCTCGTCCCTCCACGCTCTCCGGTGCTCTCCTTCGCGGAGAAGGATCACGAGACCGGCCACCAGGAGGGTCAGTAGCCCCCACTCCGTCCGGCAGAGGCCCGCGAGAGCGGCCAGGGTCCCCGCGAGGAACGGCGCCCGGTGCCGGAGAGATTCGCGCGGGCCGGTGAGAACGCCGACCGCGAGGAGCGCGAACGTGGCGGCGTGCCACATCCGGTAACCCATTCCAAGAATGGAACCGCCGGAGTTCGGCATGAAGACGAGGGCGGGAATCGCAAGAGCGGACCAGAGAAGCGCCTCGATTCGGGAAGCGACCCGCCGGAGGGAGAGGTAGAGCGCCGCGAGCGTCGCGATCGATCCGACGACGCCCGCGGCAACGAGCGTCGAGAAGCTCGACCCGAAGAGCCGGAGAATCGCGCCGTGAAAGTAGGGGGTGAAGGGCCCGAACCAGTACACGACGTCGCGATAGAGGAGATCGCCTCGCGCGATCGTGAACGGGATGATCCAGACGTTCCCGGAGTCGATCAGCGCGTCGGACCACTTGCCGCGCGAAAGCAGGAAAAGCGCCGTCGTCGCCACGGCGAGCGCCGAGGCGGCAACCACGATGAAGGCGCGCTCGCGAGTTCGGGGGTACGGAACGGTTGCCACGCCGCTCGCGGTCTCCGTCACGTGACGACGATCGGCCGGTCCGTCCAGCGCTCCGACGTCCCCGTCGCGCGGATCTCGCTCATCTTCCCGTTGGGCCGGCCGCGATCGGGGCGACCCGCTGCCCGCGCTTATAGACGTCCACGATCTTGCGAACGTTCAAGACGTCGGCGAGAGGGTCGCCGGACAGCACGAGGAAGTCGGCGCGCTTACCGGGCTCGAGCGTTCCGCGGTCCTCCCCGATCGCGAGCGAGCGCGCGGAAGTCTGCGTTGCGGCGCGGAGGGCCTCGAGAGGCGAGAGACCCGCCTTCACGAAAAGGTCGAGCTCGATCGACGCACCCAGGCCCGGGAAAGCCCACATGTCGGTGCCGAGCGCGACAGGGACTCCGGCGGCGTGCAGTCGTCGCAGGTTCTCGCGGAGGACCGGCAGCTTGCGCCGGACGTTCTCGAAGTTGGGATACCGGCGGCGGTAGCCGTCGGAGTACTCCTTCGACCGGTAGCGGGTGACCGTTTCCGCGGGCAGGCCGCCGGGTCGGGTGACGACGGGGTCTCCCAGAACGCCGTCCACAAAGGTTCGGGTGTCCGCGAGGAACTCGAAGATGTCCATCGTCGGGACGTAGTAGACGGGCCGGCTCTTCATCCGCGCAATGGTTGCCTCGTCGAACCGGTCGAGGACGCCGTGCGCGAGGAGCGTCGCTCCGCCGGCGACCGCGGCGCGGGCGTCGGCGAGGTTCGGCGCGTGGACCGACGACCGCATTCCGAGAGCCGCCGCACGGGAGAGGATCGCGTCGGCGACGGCCGGCGCCATCCGGGGCAGGCGCGGGGCCGGGTCGCGGCACCAGCCCATGTCGTCGAGCATCAGCTTGATCTCGCGCGCACCGAGCTCCTTCGCGGTTTTGACGGCGCGACCGGCGGCCTCCGGGTCCCCGGGAGTCCGGTCGAGGCTTGTGTCCGGCGGCTCTCCCTGATCCCACCATCCGCCGGGCGCCGTGAAGATCGGAGCCGCCGGAAAGACGTCGGGGATCGCGTCGCTCTTGGACGACCGGTCCGCGAGGGCCCGAGCGCTCCGCGCGTCCTCGGCCATCAGGCGCACGGTCGTCACGCCCCAGCGGAGCATCCGCGCGAGGTCCTCGTCCGACTCCGCGTGGACGTGCGCGTCGATCAGGCCGGGAACGATCCACTTTCCCGAGACGTCGCGCACTTCCGCACCGGCGGGAAGCGCGGCGAGGGCGGCGGGACCGGAAGGACCGACCGACACGATGCGGCCGTTCTCGACGACGAGGAGGGCGTTCTCGCGCGGAGCCGCCCCGGTGCCGTCCACGAGCGTCGCGCCGCGGAAGGCGACGACGGCGAAGAGCACGGCCTTAACGGGAGACCGCTCCCTCTTTTTCGAGCTCCTCCTCGGGGACCTCGACAGGGTAGATCCCCGTGAAGCAGGCGGTGCAAGTCGCCTGGAGCGGACGCCCGAACGCCTCGAGCATGCCCTCGGGTGACAGGTACCCGAGGCTGTCGGCGTCGATGAACCGGCGGATCTCCTCGACGGACTGGTTTGCGCCGATGAGCTCCCCCCGCGTGGGCGTGTCGATCCCGTAGTGGCACGACGCAACTGTTGGCGGCGACGAGACCCGCATGTGGACTTCACCGACGCCCGCATCGCGGAGCATGCGGATGATCTTGCGCGACGTGGTTCCGCGGACGATCGAGTCGTCCACCAGGACGATCCTCTTGCCCTCGACGACTTCGCGAACCGGATTCAGCTTGACCTTCACGCCGAAGTGGCGGATGGAGTGCTTCGGCTCGATGAACGTGCGGCCGACGTAATGATTGCGGACCATGCCGAGGCCGAACGGGATGCCGGACTCCCGCGCGAAGCCGAGCGCCGCGTACATGCCGGAGTCCGGGACCGGCACGACGACGTCCGCCGCCGCCGGATGCTCGCGCGCGAGACGGGCGCCGAACGCCTCGCGCGTCGCGGCGACGCTCCGACCGAAGACTTTGGAATCGGGCCGCGCAAAGTACACGTGCTCGAAGATGCACGGAGTGGAGTTCGCGATCGCGAACCGGCGCGACGACACGCCCTCCCGGGACAGCCGCACGATCTCACCGGGCTCGACGTCGCGGTCGAATTGCGCGCCGATCAGGTCGAACGCGCAGGTCTCCGAGGCCACCACCGGCGATCCTTCGCGGATCCCCAGCGAGAGGGGGCGGATTCCATTGGGGTCCCTCGCGGCGAAGATCCCGTCCCGCGAGAGGACGAGAATCGAGTACGCGCCGCGGACCTCGAGGAGCGCTTCGGCGAGGGCCGAAGGGAGATCGGGCGCCTTCGACCTCGCCACGAGGTGGAGGATGACCTCCGAGTCCGACGTCGTGGTGAAAAGGGCGCCGGAGGACTCGAGCTTCGCGCGAATCTCACGGGCGTTGACGAGGTTTCCGTTGTGCGCGAGCGCGAGCGGCCCTCGACCGGTCGCGAACACGATCGGCTGGGCGTTGGCGAGATGCGACCCCCCGGCCGTCGAATAACGCACGTGCCCGATCGCCGTGCGTCCGGGGAGGCGCGAGAGCCGCGCCTCGTTGAAGACGTCGGCGACGTATCCCATCTCGCGCTCGACCACGAGCCGGCCGTCGGAGAGAGTCGCGATGCCCGCGGACTCCTGGCCGCGGTGCTGGAGCGCGTACAACCCGAGATAGGCGATGTTCGCCGCGTCCTCGCAATCGGCGATTCCGAAGACGCCGCACTCGTCGCGAAAGCCGTCCCGGGACTCCATCCTTCTAGGAGATCCAGTCCGCGAAGATGCGCGCCTTCTTCGCCGCCCGCCAGACGTCCGCTTTGACCTTCATCGGAACCGTGAAGGTTTGCCCGCTCGCCCCCGCCCGGACCGGATGCTTTCCGGTCGACCAGCCGATCTGCTTGCCGGCGTCGTCGAGCAGGCGAACCTGCATTTCCACGCGATGGACCTGGCCATCCGTGTTGCTGCCGGTGAACGTCCAGTCCACGAGAACGGGGTCGGCGCCCTCCGGTGACTTGACTGCCACCGTCAGCGCGGTGATCTTCGCCTCGAAGCGGCGCGCCTTGTAGGAGAGGCCCTGGAGGGGCTTCACCTCCCCGGCGGTGGGAACCGGAATCGTCGTCTCCGAGTGCTGCATGAGGGCCGCGAACGCGACGCCCGACGCAAGGGACAGGACGACGGCGCCCGCCGCGCGTGCCCACGGATCGAACATGGGAGTCTCCTTTCGCAGGTCGAAAGGATTATAGCGGCCGGACACCCCGCGCGAGGAGCTCCCGATCGTGCCGGCGAGAGAGAAGCAGCTGCGCCGCGATCGCTCCGCACAGCGCGAGGAACATGTCCCACTGCGTATCCCACACGTCTCCCTGAGTCCCGAGAAACGCCATCGCCGCCGAGCCGGTGGTGACCGCCGCGACCCACTCGACGAGCTCGTAGGCCGCGGAGATCGCGAGGACGACGCAGGTGACGAGGAAGAAGAGCCAGCCGCGGGACACGATCGGGGTCTTCCTCCGCAACACCTCCCGAACCAGGATCGCGGGAACGAACCCCTGCGCCAGGTGTCCGAGCCGGTCGTAGTGGTTCCGGGCGAGGCCCAGGAGGTCGCGGACCCAGAAGCCGAGCGGGACCTCCGCGTAGGTGTAGTGGCCCCCGAGCATGAGGATCAAGGCGTGGACGAAGATCAACCGGTAGGCGAGAGGGGTGAGCGGGAAGCGGCGCGCCGTCAGGACGAGCACGGGAACGGCGAGGAGGATCGGAGCGACCTCGAGCCACCACGTGAAACGGTCCTTCGGCCCGATGCCGGAAACGGCGAGGAGGAGAAGGGTGACGACGAGCAGCACGAGCGGCTCCCGCCGCGACGCGACGGCGGGCGGCGCGATCGCCTGGCCGCTGTCGGTGGCCCGGTCGGAATCGGGTTTGCGCAGACCGTAGACGATAACGAAATCGCAGCCGAGCCGTGGCCGGTTGGGACTTTCTGGCTGGCACGCGCCGTGCTGATGTCCTCTCGGGTATGCGCGAGTTGTCAAGACGTCCCGGAAGAACCCTTGCCGCGGCGGCGCTTCTGCTGGCCGCTACTGCAGCCGGATGCGGATCCTCGGCGTACGCGCGGCGGGAACGGGTCGACAGGCAGCTCACAGTCGAAGTCCGCGACCGGCTGGCATCGACGGCCGCGCTCTCTGCGGCGCGGATCGACGCGAAGTCCTACGAGGGCGTCGTCGCGCTCCTCGGCGAGGCGCCCGACGAAGACTCGAGGCTTCAGGCCGAGCGGGTCGCGGGCGCGGTTCCCGGCGTCGTCCGGGTGAACAACCTGATCCTGGTAGTGAAGAGCGCTTCGAAGACCGAGGGATCGTCCCCGGCGCAAGGCGCTCTGTTTATGTCCCGGGCCGATTAGACCCGGAGGAGGACACATCATGGTGAAACGGTTCAACGGAATCCTGGGGGTCGTCGCGGCGCTCGTTCTCGTGGCTTTCGTCTCCGGCTGCTCGACCACGCAGTCGCCCGGGGAGCAGATGGACGACGGCGCGATCGCGACGGCAGTGAAGGCCAAGCTGACGGGCGATCGGTTCTCGAACATCGTCAACATCGAGGTCAACGTGACCAACGGGATCGTGACTCTCGCCGGCGAGGTGCCGAACGCCGAGGTCAAGGCGTCCGCCGAGGCCGAAGCTCGCAGCGTCGACGGAGTCAAGGGAGTCAATAACAACCTGCAGGTAAAGAGCCCGCCAAGTCCCTAACTCAGTCGGTTAACCGGTTCGACGAATCGGAGACAGCAGACTCGTTCTGCTGTCTTTTTTTTGCGCGCCTCTCTCCCGAGGCCCGCCGCCTTCCGATAGATTCGGCGCGTGCCCGCCTGGAAGCTGAACCTCGAGTACGACGGCACTCGCTATCGGGGCTGGCAGATCCAGAAGAACACGGACCGGACGGTTCAGGGGGTCCTCCAGCGGGCCGCGCGGGAGCTGCTGGGTCCCGACGTCTCGACCGGGGGCGCGGGCCGCACCGACGCGGGCGTGCACGCCCTTGCTCAGGTCGCGCACTTGAAGACGCGCCGGGAGATCTCCCCCGCCGACCTCCACTGGGGCCTGAACGACCGGCTGCCGTCGGACGTGAACGTCCTCTCCGTCCTTGCCATGCCTCCGACCTTTCACGCGCGTCACGACGCGAAGAGCCGGACGTATCTCTACCGCGTCTCGCGGCGCCGGACCGCGTTCGACAAGCGCTTCGTGTGGTGGGTGCGCGACCGGCTCGACTTTGCGGGCATGGCGAGCGTCGCCCCCCTCTTCCGGGGCCGCCACGACTTCGCCTCCTTCTGCGAGAACCCGGAAGGTCAGGAGTCGACCCTGGTGGTCGTCGAAGAGAGCGCGCTCTCGGACCGGGGCGACGAGATCCACTACCGCGTCGATGCTTCCCACTTTCTCTGGAAGATGGTGCGGCGGCTCGTCGGGACGCTCGTCGAAGTCGGAAGGGGCAACCTCGCGGCGGCGGACGTGGAGAAGCTTCTCCGGGAGCGTTCGGCCGAGCCCGCGAAGTGGACCGCGCCGCCGTCCGGTCTGTTCCTCGAGAAAGTGCGGTACTAGAGGACTTCCGCCGACGCGAGCGCGCGCGCGAACGCGGTCGTCCACAGCTCCCGCAACGCGGGAAGGGGCTCGTCGACCAGCGTCCGGCCGTTGACGGCGATCCGCAGGCTCTCTCCCCCGACCGTCCCGATGACCCGCATCGGCACCCCCGACGTCCGGGCAGCCTCTTCGACCGCGCCGGCCTGCGCGGGCGGGAAGGTGACGAGGGCCCGGCCTGTCGTTTCCCCGAAGAGGAGAGACGACGCCCGCAGCGGGGACTCGAGAGAGACCTCCGCGCCGAGGCCGGACGGCATCGCGCACTCGGCCAGCGCCACGGCGAAGCCGCCGTCGGAGACGTCGTGAGCCGAAGAGAGCCGCCGATCCTCCGCGAGTCCAACGAGCAGGTCCACGAGGCGGCGCTCCGCCTCGAGATCGACGTCGGGACAGGGACCCTCGTCCCGGCCGTGAAGGACGCGGAGGAACTCCGAGGCCCCGAGCTCGTCCCGGGTCTCGCCGAGGAGGGCGATCCGATCGCCCCGGGTCTCGAATCGATTCCGGACCCGGCGGGACACGTCCTCGAGCAGGCCGACCATGCCGACGGTCGGCGTCGGCAGAATCGGATGCCCGTCCGTCTCGTTGTAGAAGGAGACGTTCCCGGAGACGACAGGGACCGAGAGCGCGCGGCAGGCGTCGGAGAGGCCGCGGATGGCCGCTTCGAACTGACCCATGATCTCGGGGCGCTCGGGGTTGCCGAAGTTCAGGCAGTCGGTGACTGCGAGCGGCCGCGCTCCGGTCGCCGCGATCGATCGCGCCGCCTCGGCGACGGCGATCGCCGCGCCGCGATACGGGTCGCACGCGCAGAAGAACGGGTTGACGTCGCTCTTGACCGCGATCGCCTTGGAGGTCCCCTTGATCCGCAGAACGCCGGCGTCGCCGCCGGGGCGCTCGACCGTGTTCGTCCCGACCATGTGGTCGTACTGCGTCCAGATCCACGACTTCTGCGCGACGTTCGGCGAGGCGAGAACAGCTCGCAGGGCCTCGCCGTAGTCGCCCGGCTCGGGCAGATGCTCCCAGCCGCGCGAACCGATCGGGACGACGGGCATCCTCGGCCTGTCGTAGACGGGCGCACGCTCCGAGAGCGGCGCCGCCGGCAGGTCCGCCACGATGCGCCCGTCGAAGAACAGCACGACCCGACCGCTCGCCGTGACCCTTCCGATCTCGACGGCCTCGAGCTCCCACTTGCGGAACACCTCCCGCACGGTGTCGAGACGGTCCGCCCGCGCCACGAGGAGCATGCGTTCCTGCGACTCCGAGAGCAGGATCTCGTAAGGCGTCATGCCCTCCTCGCGGACGGGGACTTTCGAGAGATCGATCTCGAGACCGTTTCCGGTGCGACCCGCCATCTCGAACGACGACGAGGTGAGCCCGGCCGCGCCCATGTCCTGGATGCCGACGACGGCGTCGGTCCGGAAGAGCTCGAGACAGGCTTCCATCAGCAGCTTCTCGGTGAAGGGGTCGCCCACCTGCACGGTCGGGCGCTTCTGCTGCGTCTCGTCGCCCGCGAACTCCTCCGAGGCCATCGTCGCGCCGTGAATGCCGTCCCTCCCCGTCTTCGATCCGACGTAGATGACGGGGTTGCCGACGCCTTCGGCGCGCCCCCGGAAGATCCGATCCTTCTCGACGATCCCGACGTTCATCACGTTGACGAGGATGTTGCGGTCGTAGGCGGGGTGAAAAGTCGTTTCGCCCGCGACCGTCGGGATCCCGATGCAATTGCCGTATCCCGCGATGCCGCGAACGACGCCGTCGACCAGATGCCGCATGCGCGGCGCGTCGAGCCGTCCGAAACGGAGGGAGTCGAGCGACGCGATCGGCCGCGCGCCCATCGTGAAGATGTCGCGCAGGATCCCGCCGACGCCGGTGGCCGCGCCCTGATAGGGCTCGATGTAGGACGGATGGTTGTGCGACTCCATCTTGAAAGCGACGGCGAGGCCGTCCCCGATGTCCACGATCCCGGCGTTTTCCCCGGGCCCCTGGATCACCCGCGGACCCGTCGTCGGCAGGTTCTTCAGGTGGATGCGCGACGACTTGTAGGAGCAGTGCTCGCTCCACATCGCGGAGAAGACGCCCAGCTCGACGATGTTCGGCTCGCGGCCGAGGATCTCGAGGATGAGCGAGTACTCCTCGGGGGTGAGGTTGTGGTCGGCGATGAGCTCTTCGGTGATGGTGGGGACAGATTTCAAATCTGTCCCCCAAGCGCCGCGACGGCCGACTCGAACATCTTCCTGCCGGCGTCGTTGCCGAGGAGCCCCTCGGCGCACCGATCCGGATGCGGCATCAGCCCGACGACGTTCCCTTCGCGATTCGAGATCCCCGCGATGCCCGCCGTCGCGCCGTTCGGGTTGGCCTCGTCCGTGACGTTTCCCTCCGGGTCGCAGTACCGGAAGACGACGCCGCCCGAGTACTCGAGCTCCGTCAGCGTCTCGGGCGGCGCGGTGTAGTTGCCTTCCATGTGCCCGATCGGCATCTTGACGACCTCGTCGGGGCGGTAGAGCCGCGTGAACGCGGTCCCCGTGTTCTCCACCTTGAGGTGCACGTCCTTGCAGACGTACCGGAGCCCGCGGTTGACGCGGACGGCCCCCGGCAGGAGACCGGCCTCGAGCAGCACCTGGAAGCCGTTGCAGATTCCGAGGACCGCGCCGCCGTCGAGAGCGAAGCGCGCGACGGACTCCATGACCGGGGAGAAGCGCGCGAGCGCGCCCGCACGCAGGTAGTCGCCGTAAGCGAAGCCGCCGGGGAGGATCACGACGTCGGCGCCCTTCAGGTCCGTGTCCTGGTGCCACACGAGCTCCGCCTCGCAGCCCAGGAGCTCACGGGCGACGTGATAGCAGTCCTGGTCGCAGTTGGACCCGGGGAAGACGACGATCGCGAACTTGCGCCGGACGGCGGGGACCGCGCTCACGAGGATTCCGGGTGCACCCGCACGTCGTATCCCTCGATCACCGTGTTCGCGAGCAGGTCCTCGGCCATCTTCCGCGCCTCGGCCTCCGCGACGACCGGGTCTTCGCCCTTGACGTCGAGGAAGAAGATCTTCCCGGCGCGGACGTCCTCGACCGACGCGTGCCCGAGCCTTCCGAGCGCGGAAGCGATGGCTTTGCCCTGAGGGTCCAGGACCCCCTGTTTCGGGTAGACGCGGACCTCGACTCTCATGCGTCGAACGTCTCGTAGCCGTCGAACTGGTCGGCCGCGCCGTACACCGCCGCGCTCTCGGCGAGCTCCAGCGCGGAAGCCACGGCGGTCAGGGCGAGCGCCGCCGTGTTGTTCGCGCGCGACAGGTGGGTGGCGACGACCCTCTTGAGGCAGCCGCCCGCCGTCTTGGCGAGCGCGTCCGCGGACTGCCGGTTGGAGAGATGCCCGAATCCCCCGGAAATCCGGCGCTTGAGCGGCCAGACGTAGGGGCCGTCGCGCAGCATGTCCTCGTCGTGATTGAACTCGAGAAGGAGCGCCGTCGACCCCCTCAGAAAGTCGAGGAACTCCCGCTGGACGTGGCCGAGGTCGGAGGCGATCACGACCCGCGCGTCGTCGGCTTCGAACGCGTACGCCACCGACTCGTTGGAGTCATGGGGCGTGGCGAGCGGGCGGAAACCGATGTCGCCGATCCGGCCCTCCCGGCACGACTCCATCCGGACGAACGGGGAGAAGAGGTTACCCTCGAGGCCGAGCGCGCTCGCGGTGCCCGCGGTCGCGAAAAGGGAGCAGCCGAAGCGGGCCGCGAACGTCAGCGCGCCGATCGAATGGTCGCCGTGCTCGTGCGTGAGGAAGATCCCGCGGATCGTTTCCGCCGGAATCCCCCGGGCGGCCAGGCGCTTCTCGATCTCCTTCGCCGAGAGCCCCGCGTCCACAAGGACCCGTGTCCGGCCCGACTCGACGACGCAGGCGTTACCACCCGAGCCGGAGGCGAGTACGGAAACGCGCACGAAAGGAGATTAGCAGAGCGCGCGACAAATGATGTCCGAGCTTCGATCAAAATGGGGACAGATCTATTTTCAAAAAATAAATCTGTCCCCTTTTCACGTCTTCCCCGTCGATCCAAACCCTCCGGTGTCGCGCGTGCTCTTCGGAAGCTCCGCGACTTGGGTGAACCGGGCTCGCTCGACCGGGGCGAACACGATTTGCGCGATGCGATCGCCGCGGCGGATCGTCACCGGCTCCGGGCCGAGGTTCGCGACGATCACCCGGAGCTCGCCGCGGTAGTCGGAGTCGACAGTTCCCGGCGCGTTCAGGAGCGCGAGTCCACGATCGAGCGCCAGCCCGCTCCGCATCCGCACCTGTCCCTCGTAACCCGCCGGAATCGCAAGGGAGACGCCCGTGGGCACGAGCGCGCGGCCTCCCGGCGTGATGGTCAGGTCGGCCTCGATCGCCGCGCGGAGGTCGCAGCCCGCCGAGCCCTCGGTCGCATAAGACGGCAGGGCGAGGCCCTCGCCGTGGGGCAGGACGGTCATCGGCACATCGATCGGCATCGGGGCGGTATTCTTCCTCAGAAGTGACTCTTTCACCCGGGACACGCCTCGGCCCCTACGAAATCCGAGGCGAGCTCGGACGGGGCGGCATGGGCGAGGTCTACCGCGCCACGGACACGCGGCTCGGCCGCGACGTCGCGGTCAAGATCCTTCCGGCGGCCTTCGCAGCCGATCCCGAAAACATCCAGAGGTTCGAGAAGGAGGCGAGGGCCGTTGCTTCCCTCTCGCATCCGAACATCGTCACGCTCCTCGACGTGGGCGAAGAAGGGGGATTGCGCTACGCCGTCGCCGAGCTGGTCGACGGCGAGACGCTCCGGACCCGCCTCGCGCGGGGGCCGCTTTCGCCGCGCGAAGCCTCCGAGATCGGGGCGCAGATCGCGCAGGGCCTGGCCGCGGCGCACGACAAAGGGGTCGTCCATCGCGACATCAAACCGGAGAACATCGTCCTGAACGCCTCCGGTTTCGCCCGGATCCTCGACTTCGGACTGGCCAAGAAGTCCGCGATCGCCGCGGCGACCGAGGATGAGGCCACGCGAAGCGCCCTCCTGACCGAGCCCGGCGTGGTCGCCGGGACCGTCGGATACATGAGCCCGGAACAGGTTCGCGGCGAGCCGGTCGACGGCCGGTCCGACGTCTTTTCGCTCGGAGTGGTGCTCTGGGAAATGCTGACGGGGAACCGTCCCTTCCGGGGCGGCTCTCAGGTCGAGACCCTCCACGCGATCCTGAAGGACGACCCGCCGGCCGACCCGACGCTCGCGAGCCTTCCGCCCGACCTCGAACGCGTGGTGCGCCGCTGCCTCGAGAAGCGCCGGGAGGACCGCTATCACTCCGCCGCCGACCTCGGCCACGACCTGAGAGGCTCCGTCTCATCGCCGAGGATGTCCGCGGTCGAGCCGGCGCCCGCGCGGCCGCGCCGGAGGTTACCCTTGGCGATCGGCGCCCTTGCTGCCGCGGCGGCGATCGCGGCCGCCTTTCTCCTTCTGCGGCCCCGGCCTTCGAAAACCCCCGGTCTCCCGCGGTCCCTCGCTGTTCTCCCCTTTCGCGCCATCGGCGCGGAAACGGCGGCCGAGCACTTCGGCCTGGGGCTCGCCGACTCCCTCATCGGGCGGCTCGCCGCTGTTCGCGAGCTGACCGTACGTCCGACGAGCGCCATCGCGCAGTACGAGAAGGCGCCGGCGAGCGCCGGCGAGGTCGGCCGAGCGCTCGGGGTGGACGCGGTTCTCGAGGGCAGCTATCAGAAGCTCGAGGGGATGACCCGCGTTTCCGTGCAGATGACCGACGTGGGCCGGGATGCCCTTCTCTGGAGCGACCGGATCGAGCTGGCGGAGGGGCGGCTCTTCGAGCTCCAGGACGAGATCTCGAACCGGATCGTCGAAAGGCTTCAGGTGGGCCTCGCCCCCGGGGAAAAGAAACTCCTCGCGAAGTCCCAGCCGGTGCCGGACGGCGCGATGGAGCAGTACCTCTCGGCCCGGCCGCTGCTACGGGAGGTCTCGAACGCCACCCCGCCGCGCCGGGTCGAGATCGTCGCCGTCTTCGACCGCATCGTGGCCGGGCAGCCCGACTTCGCCCGCGCGATCGGGGCCCGCGCCTATGCGCGAGCCTGGCTCGGGTTCGTGGTCCCGACGCGCGAGAACCACGACGCGGCGCTCGCGGACACGGAAAAGGCGCTTTCCCTCGACCCGTCGCTCGCGGAGCCCCACGTGGCCCGCGCGTCGCTCGCCTGGTCCTCTCTCGGGGGGTGGGACGTCGTCACCGCCGTGCGCGAGCTCTCGAAAGCCATCTCCCGCGCCCCGAACCTCGAGATTGCCCACCTCGACCTCGCCCGGATCTACTACCACTCGGGCTGGGCGGAGGCCTCTCGGCGTGAAATCGCCGAGGCCCTTCGCCTCCATCCGTTCGGAGAGGCGCAGAGGATGGCCGCCTCCGCGAACACGTGGCTCGAGGGCCCGGCCAAGGGTCTCGAGGAGCTCCAGCGCCTGTCGCCGGAGATGCAGCGCAGCTGGGCGACGCGCTGGCAGCTCCTCTGGGCGCGTGCTGTGGTCGAAGATCCGGCGCAGGTCCTCGCCGACGCCGAAGCCCTGGTGCGCGACGCCCCTCCGTCCGAGCACGCCTTCTCGGCGGTTCTCGCGATCGTGCGCGGCGCGGGCGGGCCGGCCGACCGAAGACCTCGAGCGGAAGGTCGCCGCTTCCGACCGCAAGGTGGGACACTTCCACCACGTGCTCCACTTTCTCGCCGACGTCCGTGCGATCCGGGGCGATACCAGGGGCGCCGTCGCCCTCCTTCGCGAGGCGGTGAACACCGGCCTGCCCTGCGCTCCCTGCTTCGACAAGGACCCGATGCTCGACCCGATCCGCGGGTCCGCCGAGTACACGGCTCTCAAGGAAGAGATCGCCCGCCGGGACGCGGAGTACCGCGCGGCGCTGAAGGACATTCTCTAGCTCGTCAGCAACCCGGTGCGGGCTGCCCGCAACCATCGCCCCCATGGCGCGGCCGCTCCCGGCTGAGCTCGGCAGCGCACCGCGTGAAAAGACGCGCGGAGCGTGTATATTTTCCGCCGGCAGAATCCCCTTCCATGTCATCCATCACGCGGTGCGTGTTCGCGGTGGGCGTTGTCCTCGGCACGATCTCGGCGGGGCCGGTGCACCGAGGAGGGGAACACCACGCTCCGAGCCCGCGAATTCTCCGCGCAGCGACTTCCGCGACCGTGGCCCTGCGCGCGAACGCGCGTGCCTTCTCGCCCGTCACGGACGCCATCGGGCGGTTGCGCATTCCGACGGCGTCGGGGCAGCCTTTCGCGCGGCCGGCGGGGAAGAGCCGGTGCCCTACTTCTCCATCACGTGGACGGCGACCTCGAAGGGTTTCAGCGACGTGACCGACCCGAAGAACGGCCGCCGGACCGTAGTCAACCGCAGGGTCACGGTTTCGGGAAGCACCATCGTCCGTCAATTTCAGGACGGCAGCCAGGATTCCTTTTCACCGGATCTCACCGTCACGGACGAATACGACAGGGTCGAGACCACCCCGTGTGACCCGTTCGAGGGGATCGACCGCAACCACATCCAGCGAACGATCGTGGACCCGTTCCGCTATCAGGGGACGAGTCCGACGGTGGGGCCCATCCTTCCCCCGCAGCAGCGACAGGACGGCAGCTGGTACCTGTCCGACCCATTCCTCCGGTTCTACTCCGGTCGTTTCTTCACCTACCGCATCGACACCGACCATGTCGGTTGTGGTGGGGAAACCGACGTCGACAGCGTGGACGAGCAGGCCGGGTTCTATGCCGACACCGCGTTTCCCGGCGATCTCGACGGCGACGCACAGGGCAAGACCTTTCGAAAGCAGAGCGCTTTCGACTCGCCGTTCTCCAACGATCCGCCGATGCACGTCGTTTGGACGGTCGTCGCGACGAAACTGGCCGGCGACGACCTGACTGTCGACCGGCTCGAGGTGACACAGGGTCTCCAGGCCGCGGATAACGGCATCCCGCTCGTCAACGGCCGCCGAACGGTCGTGCGGGCGTACCTCGGGATCGGAGGAAGGCCCGGACCCGTGCCCGACGTCGGCGGGATTCTCCGCGGCTTCGTCGGGGAGACGCCCTTGGGCAGCACGCTCCCGTTCAACCCGGGTGGCGAGATCAACGCCAAGGCAGCACCGAACTGGAGGAACATCGACGACACGCTCAACTTCGAGGTTCCCCTTGGCTGGACGCTCCAGGCGGACCTCCGTCTCGAAGTCGAGGTCAATCACGAACGTCTCGTGTTCGAGGACGACTACAACAACAACAAGCTCGAAGAGGACGTGGCGCTTTTCAACTGCCGGCCGCTCGACATCGGATATCTGCCGATCCACTACGATCCGCCGCAGGGCCACGCTCCCTCCGATCCGAGCCAGGGCATCCACACTCACCACCGCTATCTGCGAAAGGTGTATCCCGTGGCGGACGACGGCCTCAACTACGCCATGGAGACCGGTTTCACGTTTCGCGCGGACCTGACGACCGGGGGAATCGGCGGCAGTACCCTGCTCCACGTTCTCAAGCAGAGGCTGTTGGCAACCAGCGCACCAAGGCCCGAGCGGCTGATCGGCTGGCTCCCTCAGGGAGCCTCGACGACCGCGTGGGGGCTCACCAACATTCCGGCTATCGCCGCCTGGGTGGTCGATCAACCCGGTTACGAAGGCACCCTCCTCGCGCACGAGCTCACGCATACCTACGGCCAGGACCACGCCGATGTGACCACCGGCGGCCGGCACTGGTTCGACACTCGGGAACGAAAGATTCAGGCCGCCCGCCCGGGCGGCGACGACCTCTGGGGCTTTCTGCGGACCTATGCGACCGAGCAGGCGGAGACCTGGTCAGCCCCGCTGAACTACTCCTCCCTCTTCAACGAATTCTGCCTCGGGGCGAGCGCTCAATCACTCGAAGCTCAAAAAGCTACGGTCGGTGACAACCTTCTCCTGGGGGGGTTCGTCAACAACGTCGCGCCTCCAACCGGTAACCTCGACCCTCTCTACCGGACTTCCACCGCGCCGACCTACATCCCCGACCCGCCATCGGCGGGTCCGGGTTACTGCGTCAAGCTCAAGAACGGTGCCGGAACACTCCTGGATCAGTACTGCTTCGACGTCACGTTCCTCGCTGAACCGCCGGGGTCGATGGTGGCCACGCGCGCTCCGTTCGGCCTCGTCGTGCCCTACCCCGCAGGCCTCGCGCGGGTCGAGCTCACGAGGGGGACGAACACCCTTCTGGCGTTCCGGACCCCCAGCACCAACCCGCCTGCCGTGACGCTGACTTTTCCGAACGCGCCCGGACTCACGCTGTCCGGGCTCCAGAACGTCACGTGGACCGCGAGCGATCCCGACGGAAACCCGCTGACTTACAACCTCCTGTACAGCGCTGACAATGGCTCAACCTGGACCGGTCTCGACTTCGGGCTGACCGCGACGACCTATCCGCTCGACTTCACTCAGCTACCCGGAGGCACCGCCGCGCGCCTGCGCGTGCAGGCCTCCGACGGCTTCCACACGGCCGAGGACAGCTCCGACAATTCGTTCGGCGTCGGCAACAAGGGCCCCACTGTCGCCATTGTCTCGCCGCCGCCCGGCGGGACGTTCGACGCGAGCCTGGCGGTGACACTGCAGGGCTCCGGCAGCGACCTCGAGGACGGATCGCTCGGCAACGCCGCTCTCTCCTGGTCATCGAGCCGGGACGGCGCCCTCGGCACCGGCAAGCTGATCGAAAAGCTCCTCACCGTCGGCAACCACGTGATCACCGTGACTGCGACCGACTCCAACGGCCTGACCGCCACCGATACCGTGTCATTCACGGTGACCGGAACTCCCCCGCCCCCTTCCGGTTTCTACACGGTCACCCCGTGCCGCGTCGCCGATACGCGAGGCCCGGCCGGACCGTGGGGAGGGCCGGCGCTCCTGGCCGGGGCGCAACGCGTCTTCCCCGTCGCCGGCCAATGCGGCATCCCCCTGACAGCCCGGGCCGTCTCGTTCAACTTCACCGTCGTGCAGGCGACGACCCCGGGTTATCTGTCCGTTTATCCGGGCGGCACGCCGCGGCCCCTGGTCTCGGTGATGAATTTCACGGCCGCGCAGATCCGCGCCAACAACGCGATCATGCCGCTCGGCGCTGATGGAAGCCTGGCGGTGTTCTTCGGGCAGGCCTCCGGCACCACGCACTTCCTCATCGACGTCAACGGGTACTTCGAGTAGGGCTTCGGAGTCCGGTTCAGAGCGCGGCGGCGAGGTCGGGCGCGGTCAGGGGCAGCTTGCCGACGTTCCCGACGACAGCGAGCGACAGCACCTTGCCGTCGAAGAGCCTCTCGGCCTCCTCCGCGACCTCGTCGGAAGTGACCGCATCGACCTTCGCGAGCCACTCCTCGGCCGCGGCGACCCGCCCGAAGTAGAACTCCTGGCGCGCCTGGGACGACATCCGGGCGACTGTGGACTCGAGCCCGAGGATCATGCTCCCCTTCAGGTTCTGCTTCGCCCAGGCGAGCTCGCGCGGCCGGACGCCGTCGCGCTTCAGCTTCTTGAGCTCCCTCAGCGTGACCTCGAGGACCCGGGCCAGGTTCTTCGGGGCGCAGGCGGCGTAGATCGTCTCGTAACCGCCGAGCCGGTAAGAGTTGAGCGACGACGCGATGGAGTAGACGAGGCCCCGCTTCTCCCGGACCTCCTGGAAGAGACGGGAAGACATGCCGCCGCCCAAGACGATGTCGACGACGTGGGCCGCGAAGCGCCGGCCGCTCGACTGGGACGGACCCTCGACGCCGAGGCACACATGGGCCTGCTCGAGGCCGCGCCGGGCTTTCAGCTGGATGTTCTGATGGGAGTGGGGCTTCGCGGGGCGGCTCTCGCCTTTCCGGTGGCCGCCGTTGGCGCGGGCCGCTCGCCGACGGAAGAGCTTCTCGACGCGCTCGAGCACCTCGAGCTCCCGCACGTGCCCGGCGACCGACACGATCAGGTTGTCCGGCGTGTAGAGGTCCCGGTAGTAGCGATAGAGGTCGCCGAGGCCGATCGCCCCGACCGTTTTCGCACGTGCCGAGGATCGGCTCGCCCAGGGGGTGCGTCCTCCAGAACGACCGGACGAACATCTCGTGAACGAGGTCGTCCGGGTTGTCGTTGGCTTCGCCGATTTCCTCGAGGATCACCCCGCGCTCGACCTCGATGTCGTCGGAGTCGAACGCCGGCGCGAGGACGATATCCCCCAGCAGATCGAGAGCTTCCGGAAACCGCGAGTCGAGCGTGTGGGCGTAGAACCCCGTGTACTCCTTCGTGGTGAAGGCGTCCACGTCGCCCCCGAGCCGATCGATCGCTCGCGCGATCTCGACGGTCGAACGGCGGCGGGTCCTCTTGAAGAGCACGTGCTCGAGAAAGTGAGAAATCCCCCGTTTCGCCGGGGTCTCCTCCCCCGACCCGGCCCGGACGAAAAACCCGACCGCGAAGGAGCGGACGTCCTGCATCTCGTCGATGAGGACGGTCACGCCATTTTCGAGAACGTGTTTGTGAACCATTGGGACCCCCGGCAGGCAGACGGATTTTACCCCGCTGGCCGGTGGCGGCGAAAAATCATTTAACTGTTGATCTGGAAAGAGTTAAAGAGGCTTTTCGGCTAGGGACGACGCCCCGGCGTCAACCGCAGCGACCCCGGATTGAAGGGCGCCATCGGCACGTCGCTGTCGGCGTCCCCCACGATGAAGCGCCACTCGTCGTAGAAACGCCGGCCCCGCCACTCGCGGAGCGCCTGCTTGTGGACCTTCGACCGGACCCCCACGATCGGTCCGACGACCACCTCCTGTCCGCCCCGTCCGCCGATGCCGGGCGTCGGAGTGGGGCGAAGGCCCGTGTACGTCGAAGGGGGCCGGTTGCTCGGATCGACTCTCTCGTCCAGGAACGGGATGGAATCCGGCTGGCCCTCGATCAGGACTTTCCAGTCGTCGCAGTTGCACATCGGGTCCTTCCACAGCTTGCGGATCGTGCGCGGCCGGTTCGTGTACATCTCCTTCAGGGTGTTGGGATATCGGCCGTACCGGCGCCGGAAGACGACGAGCCCCCTCGCGTACTGCTTCCCCCGGAAGAGCAGTTCCTCCTCGCGCTCGCGGCGCATCAGGGTCGAGATCGACGGCCCGACGGCCGCGATCGTGATCGTCAGGATGGCGATGAAGATGACGACGGCGACCATGGTGTAGCCGCCATCGGCAGGCCGAAACGAGCGGGATTTCCGGAAGAGCGCGGGCAGGCGGCTACCAGTCCTTGTAGAACGTCCCGTCGAGCGCCTTGTCGGTGGAGGCGCTGTGGACGTCGACGACCCCGGGGGCGATGGACTCCTCCGGAGGCGCCTCGCCCTCGGTTTCCATCGACAGCTCCTCGTACGCCACGACCCACGTCTCGCGGGACTTGGTCATCGGATCGACGGGAATCGAGCGGATGTAGCCCTCCGTCACGAGGGTCTGCAGATCCGGCGGGTAATAGCCCTTGTCCCCGTGGAACTGGTCGATCGTGCTCCGGAAGGTGAAGAGGTTCTCCCTGAGGGCCGCCTCGCGGGCGCGCTGCGGCGAGTCGCGGAGCGCGGGAATGGCAACGGCCGCGAGGATCCCGATGATCGTCATGACGACCAGGAGCTCGAGAAGGGTGAAGCCGGATTCGGAGGGACGTCGCATCGTCACCAGTCCTTGTAGCTCGTGCCGTCGATCGCCCGCCGGTCGGAGAGCGAATACACGTCGTAGACGTTCTGACCCCCCCACGAAGAGGAGTCCGGCGCGTCCTGAAAGGACCGCAGCCCCCACACGACATCCTTCGTCATCGGATCCGTCGGGATCCGCCGCAGGAACTTCATCTTCTTGTTGACCTGGCCGATGAGGTCCACCCCCTCGACGAGCGATTCGAGGTCCTTGGGATAGCACTCGCTGTCCACTCCGGGCTGCGGAAGAAGGCCCGCGTCGCAGTACTGCTTGAACTTGTCGAGGGAGTTGCGGATCAGGCGGAGCTGGTAACGCAGCTCGACCTCGTTCTGCCGCCGCAGGGCGTACCGGGCCACGGGAATCGCCATGACCGACAGAATGGCGACCATCGAGCACACGACCGCCATCTCGACCATCGTGAAGCCCTCTTCACGGGAGCCGGAAGCCGAAAGCCGCGAGCCGGCGCGGATCACGGGGTGCGGACCTCTATGGCGGCCTCGGACAACCAGGCCTCCCCGCCCGTCGTCGCCTTGTCGAACGCCAGCTTCGACCGGCCGGGCGCGACCGCGCGCACGGTGATCTCCGCGAGGAAAGCCCCGGCCTCGACAGTAGTGCCCGCGGGCAGGTCGAGCACGACGCGGCCGGGCTCGACCCTCGCCTCGGCCATCCCGTCCCCGGCGGGGATCGCCCGAACGGCCAGGACCGCGAGGATCGCCGGATCGAAAGCGACCTCGACCTTGCCCTCGGGAGCGGTTCCGGCGCCGGTGGCGCGGACCAGCACGGTCCGCACTTCGCCGGTTGCGAGAGACAGGGACGCCGGCTCGAAGTCGAACGCGACCGCGCCCGACGTCGGGGAACCGGGTACCGAGCTCTGGGGTGCGGGCGTCGGCACCGGCTGCGGCGGGATCGCGTCGCGCGGGTTCGGGCGGAACGGGTCGTTGGGGAGTCCGCCGGGCACGAGGATCTGAGGGGCCGGCGTCACGACGGGGGCCGGCTGTGGCGGGGCTCCCCGCGGGGCCGGGGTTTGCGGCCGCCCGAAATCGAAGGGTCCTCCCTGACCGCCCGTCGACTCGATCCGGGGGCTCCCCTGGAACGAGATGTTCGAGTCGGTTCCGACGTACACGGGCTCCAGGTCCTCGGCGGTGACGTCCGGGATGCGCAGGATGTGCGGCGTGAGCGTCAGCACGAGGTCCGTCGCGGTGTCGGTCGTCAGCTTCTTCGAAAAGAGCCGTCCGAGAATCGGGATGTCTCCCAGG
Source organism: uncultured Acidobacteriota bacterium (assembly GCA_963832145.1). Classification (GTDB taxonomy): domain Bacteria; phylum Acidobacteriota; class Thermoanaerobaculia; order UBA5066; family Gp7-AA6; genus Gp7-AA6. The sequence continues at coordinate 386,950 of CAWHTA010000002.1, read as the reverse complement.
AAGGGCACCGAGTTGGTCGTGTTGCTCGTATCCGTGCGGAAAAGGCCGGCGAGGAAGTTCGTTTCGCCGTCCTTCAGGCGGATGCTCGACGAGATCGTGCGGGTCCCGATGATCGGCTGCCTCTGTCCGGCCTGCACTTCGACGAACCCGTTCAGGTTGGAGACCTCGATCGTGAGCTTCAGCGTGACTTCCTTGTTGTGGTGCACGCGGGGCTCGACTTCGATCTTGATGCCGACGTCCTGGTACTGGAAGGACGTGACGGGCACGATGTTCCCGCCGATCGTCGTCCCCGTGTTGAACGTCGTGGTGGGAATCGGTACCCGGTCACCGATGACGAGCTGGGCCTTCTGCCCCTCGGAGATCCGGAGCTGGGGCTTCGCGAGGAGCTCGGAGTCCGTGTTGTTTTTGATGAACGAGTACGTGACCGAGGGAAGCGTGAACCCGAACGAGCGGAGGGAGATGTCCTTGATCTGGTCCCACGTGAAAGTCCCCTCCGGCACGTTGTTTCCGAAATTCGTCTGCCCGCCGGGGGCGGCCAGGAGACCGCGGGTCTCGTAGGCGCTCAGGAGAATCCCCAGGTCCTGCGACTTGGTCGTGTTGATCTGGAGGAGCTCGACGTCCACGACGACCTCGGCGAGCTGCTTGTCGTTCTGCTCGACGATCCGCTCGGCGATGGCCACCTTGTCCGCCGTGTCCCGCAGGGTGACCGAGTTCTCCGCCTTGTTGACGGAGATCCGGGTCGTCTGAAGGAGCGACCGCAACGCATTCGCGACCTCGGTGACGTCCGCGTTGGACAGGAAGAACGTCCGGATGACGAGGTCCTCGTAGGTCTTGCGGTTCTGGGCGTTGTCGGCGGCGATCAGGACCGTCCGCTCGTCGATCACCTTGTAGAAGTGGTTCTCCTGCCGCATCAGCGTCTCCAGGGCCCGCTGAAACTCCATGTTGGTCAGAGTGATCGCAACGTTGTCGTCCTTCAGCTGGGGATCGAAGATCACGTTGATCCCTGCAGCATCGGCGAGCGCCCTGTAGATCTGCTTGATCGGAACGGGTTGTGGAAAGGTAATGCTGATCGGCCGGTCGCTCGCCGGCTCCAGGATCGGCGGCTTCGCCCGCGTGCCGCGGGCCTGTCTCTTGAGCGTCTCGAGGCGCGTCTCGCTCGACCGCTCGGCAATCAGGTTGGCCGCGTCTTCGCGCGCCTTTCGCAGCTCGATCTCCGCGTACTGGTTCGTCGTATCGAGCAGGACGGCCTGCTGAAGCTCGACGACGGCGAGCTCGGGCCGGCCGGAGGCGCGATACATCTTGCCCTTCTCGAAGTGGAACTGGGATGCCTTGATCTTCGCCCGAGCGAGGGACATGCGGTATCGGTTGTTCTTCGGGTCGAGCTCCGCGGCCCGCGAGTACTGGAGCACCGCGAGGTCCCAGTGCTGGAGAGCCTCCTGGTCGCGGGCTTCGCGAAAGGCGCGGGAGCCCGTGCACGCGGTGAGAACGACCAGCAGCAGGGGGAGGGCGCGGGCGAGGTGATTTCGTTTTCTCATCTTCAAGCGGGCCTTTCCGTCGTTTGCCGTTTTCGGTTTGCCGTCTTCCGGCTCATGGCGAGATCGCCATTCTTCTGGTCTCCGTCGGCGGGTACCCGACGAAGCCGATGTCGATCGACTCAAATCCGACTCTCCGAAGGATCCATCGGGCGAGCACCACATCGCCGGTGCGCGCGGTGTGCGTGACATCTCCGACCTGAAGGGCTGCGATCGGATCTTCCCGTGTGCCGAAGATCCCGATCAGCTTGAAGGGCGGAGCCGGCGGCACCGGCGTCGGAGTCGGCGCCGGCGGAGGGAGCGGTCCGACGAAGGCCGGTTGGCCCGGCGCGGGCGGAGGGGGCGGGGCGGGCGTCGGTACCGGCGCCGGACGAGGAGTGGGCTCCCGGAAATCGAAGAGGTCCCGATCCGTGCTCCCGCCGCCGCCCACCAGCGGGTCGAGGTCCCGTTCGGTGATGAGAGGTACGTCCTGGGGCTGCGCCGCGCGTTGCGAGGGCCGGCGGCCGGTGGCCGGGCGCGGCGCGTCTCCTTCGATCGCTCCGGACGACGCCGGGGGGGGCGCGTTGACGACGGGATCCCGGCGGGTCCACTTCACGACGAAAAAGAGCAGCAGGACGACGAGCGTGCCGAAGAGGAGGGCCTGCCGCTTCGTTCCGAGCGCGGGGGCTTTCATCGACGCACCGTCCTCTCGACGCTCCGGACGGTCGTCCGCGAAGCGGCCGCCGGGCCGCGCGGAACGGCGGGAACGGGCGCGTCGTCGGTCGTGAAGTACGTCGCGAGGTTCATGCGAACCTGAACCTCGCCGGGCGTGTCGCCGTCCCGGGTCAGGCCGATCTCGCGCACGACGATCCAGCGGCGATTCGCCTCGAAGGCGGAAAGGAGCCGCTTGAAGCGGGCGTAGTCGCTCTGGAACGCGAAGGCGATCACCATCTGGGAGAGCGGCAGCTTCGAAACGGCCATGATCGAATAACTGATCGACTTCGGCGCCACTCCGATCCGCCGCATCACCGAGTGGATTTCCTCGACGAGCGGGGCCAGGGTCTCTCTCCGCGAGCCGACCCTTCGGCCGTAGAACTCTTCGATGACCGACGAGACCTTCGCGAGCCGGTCGCGCTCGGAGGCGAGTTTCGCGGCCTCCGCCTCGCTGGCGGCGACCTCCCTCGTCAGCGCGGAACGGCGGTCTTCCAGGCCCTGCGCCTGCTTGGCCGTGATCGAGCGAAATCCGATCAGGAACGCGGCGTTCGCGATCAGGAAGAGGCTCGAGGCCGCGATCAGCCCCGCCCGCTGGCGCCAGACGTTCACGCGGGATTTCACTGCAGGCCCTCGGGGTCGTAGATCGTCGTGACCACGAAGGTATGGCCCTCGGGGGTTCCTTCTGCGCCGTCGGCGCGCGTCTCGGACTTGATCTCGACGGCGGTGAAGAAGGAGGAGCGGGAGAGCGCGGCGAGGGTGCGAACGACGCTTTCGGGGCCGCGTCCGACGAGGGCGATGTCCACGTTGACTTCGCCGGACTCCTGGAACGCCGGCTGGAGCCGGGAAAGCCGGACCTCGGCCGGAAGAACCCGCTCGAGCCGCCCGAGGAGATTCGTCCAGGAGAACTGACGCTCCGACACGAGGCGGAGAAGGCCGCGGCTTTCGACAGCGAGGGCCGACGTCTCGTAGGCGCGCACGGACGACCGCGCTTCTTCCGTCGTCTGTGTCGCGCGCGACTGGCGCTTCTCGAGCCAGGCGATTTCCTCACGCGTGTCCGCGACGTCGCGCCGGAACTCGCCATAGAGCGTGGCGTTGATTCCGAAGAGAATGACGCCGGCCAGGAGCGCGCCGCCCGCCACCAGGTAGACGGGGCGATAGTCCCGGAACGGCCGGCGGGCGAAGTTCAAGTTCATCGCTCAGCCCTTCCCGTAGACGGCCGCGAACGCCGGCAGGAGCTCGGGACGCGCCTGAATGCGCTCGTCGAACCCGCGATCCGCGGAGAAGAGCGCGCCCGACAGCGTCGTCGGCTTGACGGGGAGGGCGGAAACACTCGCGAGCTCGCGCCCGGGCGCGGCGTCGTGCACGTAGACCGCGGTCAAGCCCGTGCCGCGCAGCTTCTCGAGGTAGTACGAGAGCGAGAGGCGCACTTCCTGGTCCTGCTCCTCGTCGGCATCCTCGCCCGCTTCCTCCGGGCGCTGCCGGAAGAAGAGGGGGCGGCCGTCCCGCGCGATCACGAAAACGAGCGATCCCGGCGAGCGGTGAATGAGGCCGTAGTCGCCGCCCGCCATCGGGCCGAGCGTCGGCGCGAGCCCCTCGAAGAGCATCAGGCTCGCCGGAGCGAGCGCACCGACGCGGACGCCGGTGCTCTCGAACGCCTGCTCGACCGACCGCAGGGTCTCGGTGGGCGCCGCCGCGACGAGCAGGCGGATCTCGCCCCCCTCGGCGGCCCGCGGCATCTCCTCGAACACCACGGCCAGCTCCTCCGTGATCCCGGGCAGGAGCTTCTTCAGCTTCCACAGGACCATCTCCTGAACCGACTCCTCCGACTCGGGAAGGGTGTCGAAGTCGATGGGCAGGATGCGCGCCCACGAGTCCGGGAAGATGACCGATGCCCTCGTCAGCCGGCCGCCGGAAACCCGGCGGGCGATCTCGACGGCCTCGGCGATCGCATCGCGGGAGTAGAGCGGTGTCCCGGAGGGACCCGTCCCGACCGTGTTCGGCGGATACACGAAGTGACGGGCGTCGACGAACCCGGGGGGGTCTCGGCGCACGTTCGACCACGTCACGCCGTCGGCCAGGAGGCTGAAGACGTGTCCGGGCACGACCGGAGGAAGAAAGGGAATCTTCATTACTCGACGAACGTGACCTTGTTGATTTCCTTCAGCGTCGTCGATCCCTCGAAGACCTTGGCGAGCGCCGCTTCGCGCAGAAACTTCATCCCCTCTTCCTTCGCCGCCCGCTTGATCTCGGACGCCGGCCGCCGCTCGAGGATGAGCCCGCGGATCCGGTCGGACAGGTCGAGGAGCTCCGCGATCGCCATCCGCCCGTGAAAGCCGGTGCCGTCGCACTCGAGGCAACCCTTCCCCTCGTAGAAGTCCTGGCCGGCGAGCGCCGCCGGGTCGAGGCCCGCCTCGATGAGGGTCTGGGCCGGTACGGCAACCTTCTCCCGGCAGTGCGAGCAGATCTTGCGAACGAGCCGCTGGGCGAGGATGCAGTTCAGAGCGGAGACGAAGTTGTAGAGCTCGACCTTCATGTTCAGGAACCGGCCGAGGACGTCGACGACGTTGTTCGCGTGCACGGTGGTGAACACGAGGTGCCCGGTCAGGGCGGATTGCACCGCGATCTGCGCGGTGTCTTCGTCGCGGATCTCTCCGACCATGATCTTGTCGGGGTCGTGCCGGAGGATCGACCGCAGGCCGCGGGCGAACGTCAGGCCCTTCTTCTCGTTGACCGGGATCTGCGTGATGCCGCGAAGCTGGTACTCGACGGGATCTTCGATCGTGACGATCTTGTCCTCGACGGACTGGATCTCGGAGAGGCACGCGTAGAGCGTCGTCGTCTTTCCGGAGCCGGTCGGACCCGTGACGAGCACCATCCCGTAAGGCTCGCGAATGAACTTGCGCAGCTTCTTCTTCGTTTCGGCGTCGAACCCGAGGATGTCGAGGTTCAGGCTCTTGAACTCCGCGTTGGCCGACTCCTTGTCGAGGATGCGGATGACCGAATCCTCACCGTGGACCGTCGGCATGATCGACACGCGGAAGTCGATCGTGCGCCCCCGCACGCGGAGCTTGAACCGGCCGTCCTGCGGCGTGCGCTTCTCGGCGATGTCGAGCTCCGACATGACCTTGATCCTCGAGATGATCGTGCCGTGATGCCGCTTGTCGATCGGGTCCATCGCCTGGTAGAGGACGCCGTCGATCCGGTACTTGATGAGTACGACGTTCTCCTGGGTCTCGATGTGGACGTCCGACGCCCGCCGCTGGATCGCGTTGAAGACGATCGAGTCGACGAGCTTGATGATGGGCGACGCATCCTGCGTGATGCGGTCGATCGTGAGGGTCTCTTCCCCCTCCTCGTCCTCGCTGACGAGCTGGAGCCGGAAGTCCTCGGTGGCCTCGTCGAGGACGCGCTGCGAAGACTCGCTCTTCTGGAGGATGTCGGTGATCGCCGCCCGGCTCCCGACCTTGAGCCGCAGGGGGAGACCGGCGAGAAGCTCGAGCTCGTCTAACCTCACCACGTCGGTCGGGTCGGCGCAGATCACGGTCAGCGCCTTCTCGGTTCGCTTCTCCGGGATGAAGGTGTAGCGGAGCATCCACTCGACAGGGATCGACCGGAAGAGGTCGGGGTCGACGCGAAACGTCGAGACGTCCACGTAGGGAAGACCGAGCCGCTCCGCGAGGGCGACAGCCGCCGCCTCCTCTTCCCTCTTCGAGTTCAACCGGACCGCCGGTTCGCCGTTGTTCACGTAAGTTCTAGCCATTGGTTTAGCCCGCGGCGGTCGCTGCGCGACCGGCGGGCGGAGAGTTAAAACGAGAGCTTGATTTCACGGCGATGTTCATCCTCATCCCTTTATCTGCGACATGATCCGGAAGATCGGGAGATACACGGAGAGGAGGATCGTCATGATCACTCCTCCCATCAGAACGAGGATGGCCGGCTCGACGAGCGTGATCACGCGGCCGAGGAGCACGTCGATCTCCTCGTCGTAGAAGTCGGAGACCGCCGTCAGCATTTCTTCGAGCGCGCCCGACGTTTCGCCGACCTTGATCATCTCGATCGTGAGGTTGGTGAAGATCCCGGTCGACTCGAGCGCGTGCCAGAGCTCGCCCCCCTCGCGGACCTTCGGAACGACTTCCCGGACGCGGCGGGAGATGTGGCGGTTGCCGATCGCATCGGCGGCGTTCTCGAGCGAGGGAACGAGCGGGGTTCCTCCAGCCAGAAGTGTCGAGAGGCTGCGCGTGAACTGGGTGATCGCGAACCGCTGAAAGAGACCCCCCAGGAAGGGGACCTTGAGGAGAAATCCGTCCATCCACTTCCGACCCACAGGGGTGCGGACCCACCGATAGCCGAGCCAGGCGGCAAAGAGGACGGCCGGGAAGAACCACAGGACGTTGTCGCGGAGGAAGCTCGCGATGCCGACGACGATGACAGTCAGGAGCGGCAGGTCCGCGTCGAAGTCCGCGAAGAACTCCTGGAACTTCGGGATGACGAAGGTCATGAGGACGCCGATCAGCACCGTCGAGAGGAGGATCAGGATCGCGGGATAGACGAGCGTGGAGACGACCTTGCGGGAGATCGCGATGATCGTCTTCTGGTACTTCAGGTACCGGCGCAGAACGCCTTCGATCTCTCCCGACTTCTCCCCCGCCTTGAGCGACGTCCAGTAGAGGCGGGGAAAGATGTCGCCCTGTTCCGCGAAGGCGTCGGAGATCGAAGCTCCCGAATTCACCCGGTCTTTCACGTCGTGGAGAACGGCACGCAGCGCGGGGCTCTCCTGCCGTTCGAGAAGGATCTCGAAAGACCGGACGACGGGCAGGCCCGCCTTCAGCAGGGCGATGAGCTCCTGGTTGAAGACGAGAAAGTCCGCCATCTTGACCCGGCCCCGGCGGCCGCCCTTGCCGCCCGGGAGTCGGAAGCCGTGGCGCTTGACCTCGAAGACGTGGCCGCCGCGCCGCTCGATCTCGACCCTTGCGGCTTTCGAGTCCGGCGCGAGGATCGACTCCTCCGCGACCGACCCGTCGGGCCAGCCCGTCTTGACGGAGAACTGCGGGCTCAAGGTTTCCTCTCCACGCTCCGCTGCCCCTCGGCGCCCTTCTCCGCCCCGACTCTCGGCGTCTCCTGCACGAGGAGGATGAGGATGAGCGCGTTCTTCGACCCCTCCTCCTTGGACGCCCCGACGACGAGCGTCTGGTTCAGCGTGACCGGCATGGACGCCCGGTAGAGCGCCACCGGAGTGATTCGGCCCTGCGCGTTCCGGCGCAGCCGGGAGAGCGAGAACGGGGAGAGCAGGAGCTGGTCACCCGAGCCCGCCGGTTCGATCCAGAAGTTCAGCATGTATGCGTCGCCCTCTTCTCCGAGGCGCGTGGCGACGGGACCCCCTTCGATCCCCCGCAAGACTGTCGAGTCGATGAGGCTGTAGTCGTTGAACTGGAAGAGCTGCTTCAACCGGGCGCCCAGGCCCCCGATCTCCTGCGCGATCGACCCCGCGGGCACGTCCGCCCGCGCGCGCACGAGCTTCAGCGCGAAGGTGAATCCGCGGGGTGGGGTGTCGAAGTCGGCGATCACCTTCCGGATCGTCCGGAGGTTCTCTTCGCGATCGGTGACGGTGATCGCCTTGAGTCGCGGGGTCAGCGTCACCGTTCCCGCGGGCGAGAGGTGCGAGCGGATGAGAAGCGCGGCCTCTTCGACCTGCCGGTACTTGAGGACGAAGACCTTCACCGCCGCTTCTTCCGCCGCGAAGAGCGCCGGCGCGCGGAGCGAAAAGGCCACGAGGGCCGCGATGAAAAACTTCATTCTCACGCGAATAAAAACCTTGCCCCCCTTCGGTGGGGAGCTGTCCGCTGGTCAACCTTCGGTTCGCGGCGGAGCGCCGGGAGCCGATTGGGGAGAACTACCTCTAGATGTCGAGCGAACGGTCCACGATCCAGACCACCCGCGGCTCTTCGACGCCGGCGCCGGGGTTCCAGTCGTAGATCGTGGCGTCCGCGGGGACCGTCCGGCTCGAGCCGCGGGCCGCGGGCGCGAAGCCCGGGGCGCTCGACTCGACCGGCGGCTAACGGCCGTGAGCGCCGACCGCTCGGGACGCCGGGCCGTCCCCGGAAGAAGAAGGGTCATCGCCGCGACGGCGGCCGCGGACGCGATGGCGAAGCGGCGGCGCCGTGCGCCCGATCGCGACCGGTCGACCCTGCGCTCCGCTTCTCGAAGGGCGATCCCCGTGCGGACCCCCGCGAGCACGCGGGCGACGTCTTCGCGCGGACATCTCGTCCCGGGAGACGCGCGCGAAGAGGAGCGTCGGTTCCTGCGAGACGACACGATCCCGGCACTCGTCGCAGGACCGGAGGTGGCCCGGAAGTCGCGGACCTCTTCCGCGGCCGGAAGAGCGTCCTCGAGGTAGTCCTCGACGCGGTCCCGAACCCGATCGCAGCGGCGCTCACGAGCGCCTCCCCCCGAGGAGCCCCGGACAGATCCGGCGAGCTCCCGCCGGAGGATCCGGCGCGCGTTGAACAGGTGATTCCGGACCGTGGACTCTCCGCACGCGAGAATCCGAGCGATCTCCTTCGTGTCGCAATCCTCCATCTCCTTGAGGACGAAGACGGCCTTCTGCTTTCCGGTCAGCCGGGAGGACACCATCTCGAAGAGGCGGGCGAGCTCGCCGCTCTCGAGCGCGTGCGTCGTCTGGGCTCCCGTCGTTTCCTCCCGCGCAACCGCACGAGGTGAAGCGTGGCGCCGTGCGCCCTCTCGCGGCTGCGGGTGCTGCGGAGAAAGTCGATCGCGAGGTTCGTCGTGATGCGATAGAGCCAGGTGTTGAAGGAGTACTTCTCGTCATACCGCGCCAGCTGCTCCCAGACCCTCAGGAAGACGAGCTGGGCGACGTCGCGGGCGTCCTCGCCGTTACCGACGATCCGGCGGGCGACCGAGACGACGGCGGGGGTCTTCCGGGTGACGAGGGCCTCGAAAGCGACCGCCCCCCCGGGCGCGCAGGGCGAGGTCGCGATCGGGAAGCCCGGCGGTTTCCTGTCGGTCCCGACTTTCGCTGTATACGAGCTCCATCGTTCTCCCTGAGAGGTTCTCCCGGCGGTTATACGGACGTGGCGGCTTTTTCCCGTCGTCCCCCTTGTTCCTCGGCCGGACCGACCCGCCGGCGGGCCCGCGTCACCGTCCTTCCCGAGATAACCTTTGAATGGTAATACGTTGTTGCGACTCGAGCAAGTGAATTGACCTTCCCGCGTGAACGATAATCTCGCGCCTCCATGCTCCTCTACCGGTTCCTGGGCGGCGCCGCGCTCGCCGCCTATGCCCCTTTTGCCCTCGTCCGATCGCTCACGGGGCGCCGGCGCCTGGGGGACGTCGCCGGCCGCCTCGGGCGGCGCCCCTACCCCGACTTAGACGGCGGAATCTGGATCCACGCGGTTTCGGTCGGGGAGGTCGGGGTCGCCCGCGACGCTGCTCTCCGCCCTGGCGGAGGGCGCCCGGCCTCCCGGCGGCCTTTCCGTCACGACGGCGGCGGGCCGCGAGCTCGCCGCGGCGACGGATCGTCCCGCGCGGCGTCCCGGTCTTCGCGTTCCCGTTCGACCTCGCGGGCCCCGTCGAGAGGGCGCTCTCGCGGCGTCCGTCCCGGCCTCGTTCTTCTGACCGAGACGGAGCTGTGGCCGCTCTTCCTCGACCGCGCGGCCGCGGCGCGCGGAATACCGGTCGCGCTCGTCAACGGCCGGATCTCGGAGCGCTCCTTCCCCGCTACCGCCGGCTGCGGCGCTGGTTCGGGCGCGCCCTCGATCGCGTCTCGCTCTTTCTCATGCAGAGCGGCGAGGACGCGCGGCGGCTGCAGGAACTCGGGGTCCCGGCCTCCCGGATCCGGACGCATGGGCAACGTGAAGTACGACCTGCCCGTCGCTCCCCCGTTCCCCGACGGCGAGCGCCTCGAGCGGATGGCGGGCGGACGCGCCGTCCTCGTCGCCGCCTCGACCGCGGAGGGGGAGGAAGAGGCGATCCTGACCGCCTGGAAGTCGCCCTCGCCGCGCCCGCTCCTCGCTCATCGCCCCGAGGCGGCCGGAGCGTTTCGACGACGTGGCGCGCCGGGTAGAGAAGGCGGGCCTGGCGCTCGCGCGGCGGAGCGCCGCCGGCGACGTGGACGCGGCCGGACGTCTATCTCCTCGACACGATCGGCGAGCTCGCTTCCGTGTACTCCCACGCGACGCTCGCGTTCGTCGGCGGGAGCCTCGTGCCGAAGCGGGGTCACAACCCCATCGAGGCGTGGGCCGCGGGCGTTCCGGTCGTCGTCGGACCCCACACCGAGAACTTCCGCGAGATCACGGAGCGCGGAGAGAGCCTGGGAATCCTCTGACGAGGGTGGCGGACGGTGCGGATCTCGCCCGCGCCCTCGCGGCCGCGCTCGGGGACTCCGGCGAGCTCGCCCGGCGCGGCGCCGCGGCGCGCCGGTTCGTGTCGGCCAGCCGCGGCTCCGCGGAGGCGACCGTCCAGGAGGTGCTCGCGCTGCTCCCGCTCCGCCTCGCGGAGAGGAGCCGCGCGGTGAGGCCCCTCCCCCGACCGGGCCCGGGCCTCCGCCGCCTGCTGTCGCCGCTCTCGGCGCTCTACGGCGGAGTGCGTCGCCGCCCGCGCGCGCCTCTATCGTTCCGGCCGCTTCCGTTCGGAGCGCGTCGCCTGTCCGGTCGTGTCGGTGGGAACCTGACGCTCGGGGGGACGGGAAAGACTCCCTTCGTCGAGTTCCTCGCGCGGCGGCTGCGCTTCGAGGGAAGGCGTCCGGCCATCCTGTCGCGCGGCTACGGACGGCGGGGACGGGGGCTCGTCGTGGTCTCTGCGGGCAACGGACCCTCGTCGCCGCGGAGGTCGGGGGCGACGAGCCGGTCGCGATGGCTCTCCGGCTGCCGACGGTCCCCGTCGTGGTGGCGGAGCGACGCGTGGAGGCGGCGCGGTCCGCCATCGACCTCGGCGCCGACCTCCTCCTGCTCGACGACGGATACCAGCACCTCGCGCTCGAGCGCGACGTGAACATCCTCCTCCTCGACGCGGGCGACCCCTTCGGGGGCGGTGACCTGCCCCCCGCGGGCAGCCTTCGCGAGCCCCTTTCCGCTCTCGGCCGCGCCGATGCTTTCGTCTTCACCCGCGTGAATCGCGCCGCGCCTTCCCCCGAAGCCCGCGACGAGCTTCGTCGCCGGAACCCGCTCGCTCCCGTCTTCACCGCGCGCATCCGGGCGTCCGGGCTGACCGACGAGTCCGGCTCGCCGATCGAGCTCCGCGGCGCTCGCGGGACGGCGTTTCGTGGCTGTCTGCGGGATCGCGCACCCGGGGGCGTTCTTCGCATCGCTCACGGAGCTCGACCTCGCGCCCGAGGAAATCCTCGAGTTTCCCGACCACCACCGCTACGGCCGGCGCGACCTCGACCGGATCCGCCGCACCGCGGACCGCTCGGGCAGCGCCTGGATCGCGACGACCGAGAAGGACGCCGTCAAGCTCCGGGGAAGACGTCCCTTCCCGTCGTCGTGGTCAAGCTGGAGGTCGACGTCGCCGAGCCCGGATTCTTTCCGTTTCTCCTCTCACGCCTGGAGAGCCGGGAGCCGGACGCCGCGCGAAGCGCCGCGGCCCCCCTGCCGTGAGCGCGCCCCCGGACGCGGCCGGCGGGGCGAAACCCTCTTCGGCAACGGCTCCTCCGCGCCGCCGGAGCAAGCGGCGCCGCTCCGTTCTGCGGCAGCGGGCGGAGCTCGCCCTCTTCCGTCTCGCGACGGGTGCTCTCGCCCTCCTGCCCGCTTCGGCCGCGCGGCGGTCGGCGGCGGCGGCGGCGCGGGTGGCGCTCTCGATCGGTAGCTCGCGGCGCCGGATTCTTCTGAAGAACCTCTCGGCCGCGTTTCCGGAAAAGGACCCGGCGGAGATCGAGGACATCGCGCGCCGTTCGATCGAGGGATTCGCGGCGGCGCTCGTGGACTTCCTGGAGACGGGCCGGCTCACCGCGGAGGAGATCCGCTCCCGGGTCTCGATCGGCGGTGCGGAGCACCTCGCCGCGGCGCGGGCGCGCGGCAAGGGCGTCTTCCTCCTCTCGGCGCACTTCGGCAGCTGGGAGATCGCGGCCCTCGCCGCCGGCCTGATGGGCGAGCCGATCGCCCTCCTCGTCCGGACCCTCGACAACCCCCTGCTCGAAGAGGAGCTCTCCCGGTTGCGGCGCCGGTTCGGCAACCGGCCGATCCCCAAGAAGGAGGCGGCGCGCGAGCTCCTCCGGACGATGTCCCGCAACGAATCGGTCGCGATCCTCGTCGATCAGAACGTGATCCCCCGGGAGGCGATTTACGTGCCGTTCTTCGGCCGGCTCGCCGCGACGACCCCCGCCCTCGCGCTCCTGCACCTGAAGACGGGGGCGGCCGTCGTGCCGGTCTTCATGTGGCCGCAGGGCGCGGGCCGTTACCGCATGGAGTTCGAGCGGCCGATCCTCGCGGAGGAGTTCGGCGGACCGGAGGTCGACCGCGAGGAGCGCGTGCGCCGGGCGACGGCCCGATACATGGAGGTGATCGAGGCGGCAATCCGCCGGGAGCCGCATGCCTGGCTGTGGATCCACAACCGGTGGAAGAACCGGCCGCCGCAGGAAGTCCCGGGTCCTCCATCGTGAACGCGCGCCTCGTCGCCGCTCCGAACTGGATCGGAGACGCCGTCCTGTCGCTCCCGCTGCTCCGGGCGCTCAAGCGAAACGCGCCGGCCGGGCGCCTCGCCGTCCTCGCGCGCCCGGGCCCGGCGTCGATCTACCGGGCCGAAGGGAGCGCGGACGACGTGCTCGTCGCTTCCGGTCTCGTCGCGTCCGCCCGCGCCGCTTTGCGCGGCCGCTTCGACGAAGCGTGGCTTCTGCCCAACTCGTTCCGGTCCGCGATCGCGCCGTTTCTCGCGGGGATTCCGGAGCGCATCGGGTTCGCGACCGACCGGCGCGCGCCGCTCCTCACCCATCGGCTTCCGCCGCCCCCCCGGACGAGCCACCAACTCCGCGACTACGACTCGCTCCTCGCGAGCCGCGGGATCGAACCGGACCTCGCCCCACCGCGCCTCGCCGTTCCCCCCGACTCGGCGGATGCCGCGGCTTTCGCGCTCGCGCGGGCGGGCCTTCCGCCCAACCGGCCCCTCGTCCTCCTCGCTCCCGGTGCCGCGTTCGGGTGGACGAAGCGCTGGCCGGCGGAGCGCTTTGGCCGGCTCGGGCGCTTGATCCTCGAACGCGGACTTCTCTGCGCTGTCGTGATCGGCCCGCGGGAGGAGCCGCTCGCCGAAGAGGCGAGGGTCGCGGCCGGGGGGTTCCTCCCCGCCGTCGGCGCCGACCTCGATCCGGTCGGGGTCGCCGCGCTCGCGGCCCGGGCCCGCGTCGTCGTTTCGAACGACTCCGGCCCGATGCACCTCGCCGCGGCGGTGGGTACGCCCGTCGTCGCGATCTTCGGGCCCACCGATCCGGGGAGAACGGGCCCGTCGGGCGTGCCGAGCGAGGTCCTCGACCGTTACGTCTTCTGCTCTCCGTGTTACCTGAAGGAGTGCCCGTACCGGCACGAGTGCATGAGGGAGATCGCAGTCGAGGAGGTCCTGGCGGCCGTCCTGCGCCTGACGGCTCCCGCGGCCGCCGACTCTACGACTTGAGCTCGGTGTTCCAGTAGGCGAGGTCGAGGAAGTTCCGCCACGCGGGGTGGAGCTTGCTCGGCCCGAAGTGACCCACGGGATGCCAGCGCGGCTTCTTCGGCTGCGCGATCAGACGCATGGCGGACTCGGCCGGGGTGCGGTTCCCCTTCTTCACGTTGCAGGCGAGGCACGCGCAGACGACGTTCTCCCAGGACGAGACGCCGCCCCGGGACAGCGGAATGACGTGGTCGAGCGACAGCTCGGACGACGTGAACTTGTGGCCGCAGTACTGACACCGGTTGCCGTCGCGCAGGTAGATGTTGTGGCGCGAGAACTTCACGTCCTGCCGCGGGAGGCGGTCGAAGCTCTTCAGTGCGACGACGCGGGGCACGCGGATGGCCATCGAAGGAGTGAGGACGACCTCGTCCTGCGGCTGCACGGGGATGTCACACCAGTTCTCGAACTCGTACGTCGAGTAGTCGGGGAGGACCGCGCGAACGTGTCCCTTGTAAAACAGGGAAAAGGCTTTGCGCACGGACGTGACGTGCACGGCCTGGAAGACGCGGTTCAAGACGAGAACCTGAGAGTCGAGCATCATCTGACCGAAAACGGCGTCATTATATAGCGCCGATGACACTTCCGGTCTCCAGGGAGCGCCTCCAAACCCTCGTTTCCTCGTTCGCCGGACGGCGGCTCCTCGTCGCGGGGGACTTCGTCCTCGACCGGTTCGTCTTCGGCCACCCCAAGCGGATCAGCCGGGAGGCGCCGGTCCTGATCCTCCGGTTCTGGAAGGAGGAGAGCCTCCCGGGCGCCGCGGGCAACACCGCGGCGAACGTGCGCGCGCTGGGGGGTACGCCCGTACCCGTCGGGGCCGTGGGCGACGACGAGGCCGGTGAGAGCGTTTCCCGGATCCTCCGCGAGCGCGGCATCGAGACCGCCGGCCTTCTCGCGGTTCCCGGGTACGCGACCCCGACGAAGACCCGCGTTCTCGCAGGCGGCGCCCACTCGATCAAGCAGCAGGTCGTGCGCTATGACCGGGAGGACCAGCTGCCGGACGACGATGCGTGGCGAAGGCGGCTCCACGCGACGCTCGCCGAAAGCGCGGGAGCGGCCGACGCCGTCGTCGTGTCCGACTACGGGTACGGCTCGGTGTCGCCCGACGTCGTCGCCCCGCTCCGCCGATCGATGCGTTCGGGAGTCCCGCTCCTCGTCGATTCACGGCACGCCCTCGGCAGTTTCGCGGGAGTCGACGCGGCGACGCCGAACGAGGAGGAGCTCGAGGAGAGCGCCGGCGGCCCAATCGGTGAATCGCCCGAAGACCTCGCGCGTGCCGGCGATCGCCTGCGATCCCGGATCGGTTGCCGGACCCTTCTCGTCACGCGAGGCTCGCGTGGAATGGCGCTCTTCGACGGAGGTCCGCTCCCCACGCTGATCCCCGTGCACGGGACCGACCAGGTCGCCGACGTGACCGGTGCCGGCGACACCGTGCTCGCCGCCTTCTCGCTCGCGCTCGCGTCGGGAGCGACTCCGCTCGAGGCGGCGCTCCTCGCGAACTTCGCCGGCGGGGTCGTCGTCATGAAGATGGGGACGGCGACCGCGTCGGCGGAAGAGCTGTCGCGGGCGATCGCGTCGGATCGGACCTTGACCTCTTGAGCCTGGCGAAGATCGTGTCGCGGGAGGAGGCGGTCCGGCTCGCGGCGCGGGAAAGGGAAAGGGGAGGGCAGGTGGTGTTCGCCAATGGCGCCTTCGACCTGCTCCACGCCGGGCACGTCCGGTACCTCGAGGGTGCGCGCCGGGAGGGAACCTGGCTCCTCGTCGGGGTCAACTCGGACGCCTCGGTCGCGCGGTCGAAGGGACCCGGCCGGCCGGTCATCCCGGCGCCGGAGCGGGCGGAGATCGTCGCGGCTCTCGAGAGCGTCGACGCCGTCGTCGTGTTCGAGGAGGACTCGCCTTCCGCGCTGCTCGACGAGCTGAAGCCGCACGTCCACGCAAAGGGGACGGACTACACGTCCGAGACGGTTCCGGAGCGCGACGTCGTCGCCCGGAACGGCGGCCGGACAGCGATCGTCGGAGATCCGAAGGATCACGCGACGACGGATCTGATCGAAAGAATCAGAAAGCCATCAGCCATCAGCTCTCAGCCGTCAGCTGACGTTGGCAGGACCCGAACTGACAGCTGATGGCTGAACGCTGATAGCCGTGCGTCTTCTCATCGTCCGCCTCTCCTCCTTCGGCGACGTCATCCACGCGCTCCCGATCGCGGCGAACGCGAAGCGGGCCGGCGCGACGGTCGCCTGGCTCGTCGAGCCCGCGTACCGCGCCGTCGTCGAGGCGGACCCGGATGTCGACGAGGTCTTCGTCGCCGACACGAAGCGCTGGCGCCGAAACCCCCTCTCCCCGGATACCGTCTCCGACGTGTCCCGGCTCCGCCGGGCCCTCCGCGAGTTCGCGCCCGATCGGACGCTCGACGCCCAGGGACTCTGGAAGTCCGCGCTCCTCGCCCGGTCGGCGGGAGCCCCTGTGATCGGCTTCGCGGCGGGAGACCGCAAGGAGTCGGCGTCCGCCTTCCTCTGCGACGAAACGGTCCGGCCACATCCCGTCGGTCACGTCGTCGACCGGAACCTCGCGCTCGCCGAGGCCGCAGGAGTCCCGATCCACGAACGATCGCCGGACGCGGCCTTCCTGCTCCGGCGCCCGTGTCCCGAGGCCGATTCGTTCCTCGCCGGGCAGCCGACGCCCTTCGCGATCTACCACCCGGGCGCCGGCCGGCCCGAAAAGACGTGGGGAGAGGCGAGGTTTGCCGCGCTCGCGGAGCTCCTCGCGGCCGACGCCGGCCTCGCTCCCGTCGTTTCGTGGGGCCCCGGGGACGAAGAGCGCGCGCGCCGGATGGCCGAGCTGCTCCCCGCCGCCCGCGTCCTCCCCCTCCTCCCGCCGGAAGGGCTCGCGCAGGTCGCCGCGCGCGCGTCGCTCTTCGTCGCCGGAGACACCGGGCCCCTTCACCTGGCGGACGCGCTCGGGGTGGCGACACTCGCGCTCTTCGGTCCGACCGACCCGACCCGAAACGGCCCTTACCGGCGGCCGAAATCCGCGATCCGGTACGACGGGGCGACGGACGCCGCGACCGTGGCCCGTCACGCCTTCGGGGTCCTCGCGGCATGACCGGTTCGCCCGTCGTGTGGAACTATTTTCCACCTTGCCTCGTTCTGTCGGACGCTTGAAACCGGGCCGATTCCTCTCCGCGGCGCTCTTCTCCGCGCTCACTCTCGTTCCGGCCGCTTTCGCACAGCCGGTGCTCGACCGGCGTCCGCCGTTCCTCGGCGAGAAGCTGACCTTCGCGATGTCGGTGCTCGGGACCGAGGGCGGCGAGCTCACGTTGAGCGCGAGGGAGACGACTCTCGCCGGCCGCCCCGCGTGGAAGTTCGAGCTCTCCGCCATCTCCGGGGAGTTTCTCTCCAAGCTTTTTCTCGTCCGCGACTACCTCGCTTCGTGGGTCGACCCCGGGACGTTCCGCACCCTGCGCTTCGAGAAGCACACGGTCGAGGGAAAGCGGGTCCGCGACGACCTGATCGAGTTCGACTACGAGAAGAAGATCGCGTATCGCGACGGCAAGCCGATCCCGATCGCGGAGAACACCCTCGACACGCTGTCGTCGCTCTACTTCATCCGGCTGATCGACCTCGACCCCGCGAAGCCCGCGGAGCTCTGGGTCGTTTCGCGCCGGCACTTCCCGCTGTCGGTAGTCGTCGTGGGCCGCGAGACCGTGAAGACGCCGGCGGGCACATTCCGGACGATCCGTGTCGAGCCAAGGAGCCCCAACGAGGGCCTGATCGGGAAGGGAAAGAACCTCACCCTCTGGCTCACCGACGACGAGCGAAAGATGCCGGTTCAGCTGAAATCGAAGCTGAAGGTCGGAACTCTCCTCGGTAAGCTTCGTGCTGTCGAGAAGCAGTAGCTGTCCTCCTTTTTGACACCGGGCGCCCGAAGCCTTAACCTGAAAGCGACTCCATGGCCCTAAAACTCGGCGATCTCCTGGTCAAAGCGAAGCTCGTCACGTCCGAGCAGGTCGAGGCCGCGCTCCAGTCGCAGCGGGACGAGGGGGGCAAGTTTGGAGAGGCCCTCATCCGCATCGGGGCCGCGACCGAAGAGGACATCACCGAGACGCTCTCCCAGCAGTTCGGGGTGCCGTCCATCGACCTCGCCCACTTCGAGATCGACCCCTCGATCATCAAGGTCGTGCCGGGCGAGGTCGCCCGCAAGTACGGCGTGCTTCCGGTCAACAAGACCGGCGCCACCCTCACGATCGCGATGTCGGACCCCACGAACGTGTTCGCCATGGACGACATCAAGTTCATGACGGGGTACAACGTCGAGCCGGTCGTCGCCTCGGAGGCGTCGCTGCGCCGCGCGATCGACAAGCACTACGGCACTCCTCGATCGGTCGTGTTGAAGGAGCGGCCCAAGGGCGCGACGACCGGGTCCTCGCCGAGCGACGTCGGGATGGGGGGCATGGGGGGCATGGACGACCTCATGACCTCGGCCCTGACGATCGACGACATGGCGAGCGTCGGGCTCTCCGAGTTCAACATGGACGAGATCACCGGCTTCGATGCCGGCGACGTCGACGTCGTCCGCAGCGGAGAAGAGGGACAGGAGATCGACCTCATCGATCTCGCGAAGTCCTCCGAGTCCGCGCCGATCATCAAGGTCTCGAACCTCATCCTGATCGAGGCGCTGAAAGCGGGCGCGTCGGACATCCACGTCGAGCCTTACGAGAGGGAGTTTCGCGTCCGATTCCGGGTGGACGGCGTGCTCCACAACATCATGGCGCTCCCGATGCGCACGCGCGATCCGCTCATCTCGCGTCTGAAGATCATGGCGAAGCTCGACATTTCCGAGAAGCGGCTCCCCCAGGACGGGCGCATCAAGATCCGCCTTCGCGTCGAGGAGCGCACGAGAGACCTCGACCTCCGCGTGTCGGTCGTCCCGACGCACTTCGGAGAGAAGGTCGTCATGCGCCTTCTCGACAAGTCGCGCCTCCAGCTCGACATGACACAGCTCGGCTTCGACCAGGAGCCGCTGCGCCGCTTCAAGGACGCGATCGACCGGCCTTACGGAATCGTGCTCGTCACCGGGCCCACCGGCTCGGGGAAGACGAACACGCTCTACTCGGCGATCGCGCAGCTGAACGATCCGACGGTGAACATCCTGACGGCCGAGGATCCGATCGAGTTCAACCTCGTCGGCATCAACCAGGTGCAGATGAAGGAGCAGATCGGTTTGACCTTCGCGTCGTCCATGCGGTCCTTCCTCCGGCAGGATCCGGACATCATCCTCGTCGGAGAGATCCGCGACTTCGAGACGGCGGAGATCGCCGTCAAGGCCGCTCTCACCGGCCACCTCGTGCTCTCCACCCTTCACACGAACGACGCTCCCTCGACGGTCAACCGGCTGATGAACATGGGAATCGAGCCGTTCCTCGTCGCGACGTCGGTCAACTGCATCGCGGCGCAGCGGCTCGTGCGCAAGATCTGCACGAACTGCGTCGAGGACCACGACACGTCGCCTCAGGTCCTCATCCAGATCGGTTTCGCGCCCGACGAGGTCAAGTCGATCAAGGTCAAGAGGGGCCGCGGCTGCGAAAAGTGCAAGAACACCGGCTACAAGGGGAGGCTCGGTCTCTTCGAGGTCCTGCTCTTCTCCGACGAAATCCGGGACATGATTCTCTCCGGCGCCTCCTCGATCGAGTTGAAGCGCCGGTCCGTCGAGGAGGGCATGGAAACCCTCCGCATGGCCGGATTGAGCAAGATTCGAGAAGGGGTTACGACCCTCGAGGAAGTGCTGAGAGAGACGGTGATCTAGCTCGAATAGCTGTCAGCAATTAGCTTTCAGCTCTCAGCCTGGCGGCCCTCACGCTCCGGCTGATAGCTGAAGGCTGACAGCTGATCGCTCCCGCCTTAAGGCGGGCAGGGCTTTCCTTTCCGACCTCAGCGGCTTAAACTACGACCTTAGTTCGAGACAACCTACTTTCGAGGGGCGGTCAAAAAATGGCAGGCGAAGCCACTCTTCACCAACTGTTGAAGCAAATGGTCGAGATGGGTTCATCCGACCTCCATTTGACGACCAATTCCCCGCCCATGGTGCGCCTGGACGGCCGGCTCCTGCCGTTACCGTACCCCCCCTCTCGGTCGCGGAGACCAAGCAGATCGCCTACTCGGTCCTGACCGACAACCAGAAGCACCGCTTCGAAGAAAACCTCGAGCTCGACTTTTCCTTCGGCGTGAAGGGCCTCGCGCGTTTCCGCGCGAACAACTTCATGCAGCGCGGCGCCGTCGGCGGCGTCTATCGGCAGATCCCCTACGCGATCCTCGGCTTCCGCGAGCTCGGCCTCCCGCCCGTCGTGGAGACCCTCTGCGACAAGCCGCGCGGCCTCATTCTCGTGACGGGACCGACCGGTTCGGGCAAGACGACGACGCTCGCCGCGATGGTCGACAAGATCAACCGCGAGAAGCAGCTCCACATCGTGACGATCGAGGACCCGATCGAGTTCCTTCACAGCCACAAGAAGTGCATCGTCAACCAGCGTGAGCTGCACGCCGACACGCACTCGTTCCCGAACGCCCTGAAGTCCGTTCTCCGCGAGGACCCGGACGTCGTACTCGTCGGCGAAATGCGCGACCTCGAGACGATCGAGTCCGCGCTCCGCATCGCCGAGACCGGTCACCTGACGCTCGCGACGCTCCACACAAACAGCGCCGCCTCCTCGATCAACCGAATCATCGATGTGTTCCCGGCGCATCAGCAGACCCAGATCCGCACGCAGCTCTCGTTCGTTCTGGAGGGGATCCTCTGTCAGGCGCTGCTCGAACGTTCGAGCGGCAAGGGCCGGGTCATGGCGATGGAGATCCTCGTCCCGAACGCCGCCATCCGGAACCTGATCCGCGAAGACAAGATCCATCAGGTCTACTCGATGATGCAGACCGGGCAGTCGAAGTTCGGCATGCAGACGTTCAACCAGTCGCTCGCCACCCTCTACCACCGCAAGCTGATCACGCTCGAGACGGCGCTCCTCCGCTCGTCGAGCCCCGACGAGCTGCAGGAGCTCATCAACCGTGGTGCGGGCGTGAACGTCCCGACGGTCGCCGCCAGCGCCGGCAAGAGGCACTGAAATGCCCAACTACGCCTGGAAGGGGCGCAACCGCGCCGGAATGGTCCAGGAGGGCGCGCTCGCCGCCGAATCGAAGGAGCTCGCTCTCGCCCAGCTGCGACGCCAGAACATCGTCGTCACCGGCATTCGCGAGAAGGGCAAGGAGATCTCGCTCTCGAAGGTCGGTCGCAAGGTGCCGCCGAAGATCCTCGCGGTCTTCACCCGTCAGTTCTCGGTCATGATCGACGCGGGTCTTCCGCTCGTCCAGTGTCTCGAGATTCTCGCGCTCCAGCAGGAGCACAAGAACTTCCAGAAGATCCTTCTCCAGGTCCGACAGGACGTCGAAGCCGGATCGACGCTCGCCGACGCGATGCGCCGCCACCCGAAGGCGTTCGACAACCTCTACGTCAACATGATCGCGGCGGGCGAAGCGGGCGGTATTCTCGACACGATCCTGCAGCGGCTCTCCGTCTACATCGAGAAGGCGGTCAAGCTCCGTTCGCAGGTCCGGTCCGCGATGATCTACCCGGTAGCGGTCATCGTCATCGCCGCGGTCGTCGTCGCCGTCATCCTCCTCAAGGTCATCCCCACGTTCGCCGCGCTGTTCACGAGCCTCGGGGCCGAGCTGCCGTTCCCCACGCGGGTCGTCATCGCGGCGTCGAACTTCCTCGCGCGTTACTTCATCTTCTTCCTGGCGGGTCTCGGGGCGGCGGTGTACGGGATCCGGCGCTACTACCGCACCTACCGGGGCCGGCGCGTCATCGATGGCCTGCTTCTCAAGGCGCCGATCCTCGGGATGATTCTCCGCAAGATCGCCGTGGCGCGGTTCTGTCGGACGCTCGCGACGCTCACGTCTTCCGGCGTCCCGATCCTGGAGAGCCTCGAGATCACGGCGCGCACGGCGGGGAACGCGATCGTCGAAGACGCGATCCTGGAGACGCGAAAGAGCGTCGAGGGCGGCAAGACGATCGTCGAGCCCCTGAAGGACTCCAACGTCTTTCCCAACATGGTCGTTCAGATGATCGGCGTCGGTGAACAGACCGGTGCTCTCGACGCGATGCTCAACAAGATCGCCGACTTCTACGAGGACGAAGTGGACGTCGCCGTGCAGGGTCTCGTCAAGCTGATGGAGCCCGTCATGATTTTCATCCTCGGCATCATCATCGGCGGCATCGTCATCGCGATGTACCTGCCCATGTTCACGCTGATCAACAAGATTGGATAGAGGCCGTTGATGCGCGGCCGGCAGGCTCGGAGCGACGAAGGGCGGTTTCCGGAGAGGGCTCCGGGCCGCCGCCGCATGAGTCGTGCCGGATAACGCCGCGGATTCCGGCGACTCCCGGATCCCGACGCTCGCTTCCGCGAACT
Organism: uncultured Acidobacteriota bacterium; assembly: GCA_963832145.1. Taxonomy (GTDB): domain Bacteria; phylum Acidobacteriota; class Thermoanaerobaculia; order UBA5066; family Gp7-AA6; genus Gp7-AA6. The sequence goes on along the minus strand of CAWHTA010000002.1, from coordinate 364,621 downwards.
CCACCGAGTCTCTCCGGCGTTCGCTCGCATGGCTCTGCGCCGTGCGGATCGTCGTCATCATGCTCATTCTCGTGTCGGCGGTCCTCGTCCAGTCGGGGTCGGGCGCCGCCGCGGAGATCTCGTTTCTCTACCGGATCGCGTTCGCGGCCATCCTGCTCTCCCTCTTTCACTGGACGACCGGCAAGCGCGTCGCCGCGCGAACGTCGGCGTGGATCCAGGTCTTCGGAGACCTCGGCCTCGTCACCCTCCTCGTCTACTCCTCGGGCGGACCCGACTCCGTCTTCACTTTCTTTTACGTCGTCGTCATCGGCACCGCCGGCTTCCTCCTCCACCGGTTGGGCGCGGTCCTGACCGCGTCGACGGCCGCGATCCTCTACGGGTCGATGGTCGAGCTCGTCGCGTACGGCGCGCTTCCCGTCCCGCCGTTCGCCGCGCTCTCGGAGTGGACCGGACCGCGGGTCCGCTACAACGTCGCGATCACCGTCGTCGGGCTCTTCGGCGTTGCTTTCATGGTGGCGTATCTATCGGAAAAGCTCCTTGCCGCGCGCGAGGAGCTTGCGCGCCGCCAGCGAGCGCTCTCGAAGCTCCAGCACCTTTACGGCAACGTGATCGCTTCCCTTTCCTCGGGACTCCTCACGACCGACTCCCGCCAGCGGGTCACGTTCCTGAACAAGCCGGGGGGGGAAATGCTCGGCCTCGAGCCGGCCGCCGTCTCGGGGCGGTTTCTCGCCGAGCTCGCTCTCCCCTTCCCCTGCGACTGGGCGAGCATCCGGAAGCGGGCGCGCGGACGGGAGCCCTATCGCGCGGAAACCGAGTTCGAGCGCATCGGCGTCCGCCGCGTCCTCGGCTATTCGCTTCGGGTCCTCGAGGGACCCGAGGGCGACGAGGGAACGCTCATCCTCTTTCAGGACCTCACGGACGTGAAGAAGCTGGAGCGCCGCGTCCGGTTCAACGAGCAGCTCGCCGCTGTCGGCGAGCTCGCCGCCGGAATCGCCCACGAGATCCGCAACCCGCTCGCGTCGATCTCGGGGTCGGTCCAGGTCCTGTCGAACGAGCTCACGGTCGGCTCGACCGAGCGGCGGCTCATGGAGATCATCGTCTCGGAGTCGAACCGACTCTCCGGAATCCTCGAGGAGTTCCTCCGCTTCGTGCGCCCGCAGGAACGCCGCGTCGCCGACTTCGACGTGGCCAACACCGTCTGCGAGGTCATGGAGATCTTCCGGTTGTCCGACGAGATCTCCGATGCACACCACATCCAGGTCGACGTCCGGCCGGCGAAGTCGATCCTCCCGGGGGACCGCGACCAGGTCCGCCAGATCATCTACAACGTCGCGAAGAACGCGGTGCGGGCGATGACGGCGGGAGGAACGCTGACGGTTGTCGGACGCGAGGAGTCGGAGTGGTACGCGATCCGTTTCGCGGACACGGGACGGGGCATGGGTCCGGACGAGCTCTCCCGTCTCTTCACGCCGTTTTCGACCGCCTTCGACGACGGCACCGGCCTCGGGATGGCGATCGTTCGCAGAATTGTCGAAGACCACGGGGGCACGATCGATGCCGAGTCCCGCCCCGGCGAGGGGACTACCGTGACGATTTCTCTGCCGCGCGCCGCAGTCGCGCGACAGGCCGCGGAGAGCGCGGAAGAGCTTTCGATAGGGGTAGCCGGATGAGCGGACAACGAATTCTGATCGTCGACGACGAAGCTTCCATCCGCGACATGCTCGCGTTCTTCTTTCACAAGAGGGGATTCGAGGTCCTGACCGCGTCGAACTTCACGGAAGGGCAGGCGTCCACCCTGCGTTCGACGCCGGACCTCGTCCTCTGCGACATCAAGATGCCGGACGGCAACGGGCTCGACCTTCTCCGCAAGGTGAAGGCGGACTCGCCCAAGACGCCGGTCATCATGATCACCGCGCACACGTCGACGGCGGACGCGATCGAGGCGATGAAGGCGGGCGCTGTCGATTACATCGCGAAGCCCTTCAACATCGAGGAGCTCGGCCTGATCGTCGACCGGGCGCTCGGCGAGAAGCAGCTTCGCGACGAGAACGTCTACCTCAAGCAGGAGCTCGCCGGGAAGTACACGTTTGCGAACATCATCGGGAAGGGCTCGCGCATGCAGGAGATCTTCCGCACGATCGAGAGGATCGCGCGGGTCTCCTCGACCGCCCTCCTGACGGGCGAGAGCGGCACCGGCAAGGAGCTGATCGCGCGGGCGATCCACTACACGTCGATCCGCAAGGACCGCAAGTTCGTCTCGATCAACTGCGGGGCGCTACCGGAGCCGCTCCTCGAATCCGAGCTCTTCGGCCACGAGCGCGGCGCTTTCACCGGCGCGGTCAAGGACAAGCGAGGCCTCTTCACCGAGGCCGACCACGGCACGCTCTTTCTCGACGAGATCTCCGAGACGACGATGACGATGCAGGTCAAGCTCCTGCGGGCGATCCAGGAGCGCGTCATCCGGAAGGTCGGAGGCAACGAAGAGGTCACGATCGACGTCCGCATCATCGCGGCGACGAACAAGGACCTGACGGAGCTCGTGTCCGCCGGAAAGTTCCGCGAGGACCTCTTCTACCGGATCAACGTGATCCCGATCGTGCTGCCGCCGCTGCGCTCGCGCGTCGAAGACATCGCCCCTCTCACCCAGTACTTCATTACGAAGGTCTGCAAGGAACAGAAGATCCCCGAGAAGAAGATCTCGACCGACGCGATGCGGCTGCTCGAGGCCTACCCGTGGCCCGGCAACGTGCGCGAGCTCGAGAACACCCTCGAGCGCACGGTCGCGCTCGAGCCCGGTCCCGTGATCACCGTTTCGAGCCTTCCCGAGTCGATCGCGCTCGGCGTCCGCACGCGGGTGCCCGACTTCGAGAGCCTCCCGCAGGAGGGGATCAACCTCGAGAGCTATCTCGAAGCTGTCGGAAAGAGACTCATGCGCGAAGCGCTCGACCGATGCGACGGAGTCCAGACGAAGGCCGCGGAGCTTCTCCACATGTCGTTCCGCTCCTTCCGCTACTACGCGAAGAAGTACAGCCTCGTCCGCAAGGACGAGATCTACGAGACCGAAGAGGATGCACCGGCCGAGGCGGAGGGAATCTGACGTTCCCGACCGGAAGGCCGGGGCCCGCTGCCCGCTCGTTTCTCGTTCTGCTCCTCGCCGCCGCCTTCGGGCTCGCGGGCTGCCAGAAAGGGGTCTCCTCGTCCGCCGCCGTGCCCACGCCGACGCCCGCACGGCCGGCAGGCGCGCGCGTGGCCCTGCCTTCCGGCGCGATCTACCGGGTGGAGCTCGCGCGCACCGCCGAGGAGCTGGCGCAGGGCCTGATGTTCCGCGAGAGCCTCGCCGAGAACACCGGCATGCTGTTCCTCTTCCCGCACGCCGACGATTCGCATCCATTCTGGATGAAGAACACGCTGATCCCGCTCGACATCATCTGGCTCGACCCCGCCGGTCAGGTGCTGTTCGTCTCCGCGAATACGCCTCCCTGCAAGGCCGATCCGTGCCCGAGCTACGGACCGGATTTCGCCATCGCGAGCGTCCTCGAGATCGCGGCGGGGATGGCCGAGAAGGAAAAAGTGACCGTCGGATCGACGGTCCGGCTGATGGACATACCGAGGTAAAAGGGGACCGTAAAAGGGGACAGATTTATTTAACTCGGAGAGCGGGCGACTGAATCACCCGGTCGTTAAATAAATCTGTCCCCTTTTTACAAATCAGTCCCTAAGGCTCGAAGAGGAAGAGCCCGTCCCCCGCGGTCCCCACGTAGAGGCGGCCTTCGGGGGTCGCGAGCGTCGAAGCGATCGCGAGACCGGGCCGCGGGCTGCGCACGGAGAGGCGACGCCCGCCGTTCTCCCACACCAGGTTCCCTTCGACTTCCCGGACCGGCGTGCGGACCGGCGCGGGCTCCTGTTCGCCGCGGTACGTGTCGAGGAACTTCCCGCCCGACAGCACCGAGCGACGGCGGTTGTCCCACGTCGAGCCGTCCCAGCGAAAAGAGCCATCGGCGGTGCGGATCTCGAGGATGGCATCGCCCGAGCCGTTGGTCGCGAGCTCGGCGCTCGTCGGCGCGACGGGACTCCCGGGGATGGACGTGAACGTCCGGCCGTTGGTCGTGCGGTAAAGCCCGGTCGTGGTCACGAGAACCGGACTGCCGAAAGTCGAACCGTAAAGCGCGAGCGGAGTTCCGGCCGGCCCCCGATCGGGAGCGGACCACCGGGCGCCGCCGTCGACCGACACGCGCAGCCCGCTGAAGCTCGAGAGAAGGAGCACCGTCTCGCCGTCCGTCCCCCGGAACGCCGTCAGGGAAGCCGACGGCGGAAGCGGATCGACCGAGAGCCGGCGGACGCCCTTCCCCTTCGCCTCCCACACGCCGCTCTCCTGGCCCGCATAGGCGCGGAAGAAGAGCACCCGCTCCGGATCGTTCGGATCGCGCACGAGATCGGAGACCCGCCCCTCGGCGAGACCGACAGAACCGGGGACGAGCGTCAGGCCGCCGTCGTCGGAGTAGAAGACGCCCTCGCCTTCGGTGCCGACGTAGAGACGGTTGGTGCGCCGGTCGACGTCGAGCGCGGTCACGACGAGCGTCTCGCGGGAAATGCGAAGCCAGGTTGCGCCGCCGTCGGTGGACCGGTGCAGGCCCCCGACGGTGCCGGCGTAGACGACGTCCCGCCGCCTCGGGTCGCGCCGCACGTTGTGCGATCGCCGGTTCGTGAAACCCGTCTTGAAACGGGTCCACCGGTCCCCGCCGTCCTGGGTGCGGTAGACCCAGCCGCAGGTCGAGACCCAGATGTCTTTCGAGTCATTGGGGGCGAAGTCCCATGCGTAGACCGACGCGTCGAGAACCATGCCCTCGGCGATGCGTGACCACGTCTTCCCGCCGTCTCGGGTGCGGAAGGCCTGCCGCCACGTGCCCGCGTAGAGCGTGTGCGGGTCGCCCGGAGCGAACGCGAGCGACTCGACCTGGTAGAGGCCGGGCGTCGTATCTCCGGTCAGGTTCCACTTCTCGCCGCCGTCCTTCGACAGGCGCACACCGTCGTCGCCGCCGACGGCGAGCACCGGCGGGTTTCCGTCGATCGCGGGGGCCACGGCGAGGGCGCGAGTCGCGACGGAGACCTTCCACCGCGCGAGAACTGTCCAGTTCTCGCCGCCGTCGTCGCTCCGCGCGACGAGACCGCCCTGGTACTGGCCGGCGAGCGAGGCCCAGAGGCGGCCGCGGACGTCCGGATCGGCGACGAGGCCCGTGGCGACGTAGCCGGGGAACGCCGCGCCCTGCCGCAGCGGGGTCCAGCTCGCGCCGGCGTCGGTCGAGCCGTAGAAGTTGCCGCGCGACGTCCCGCAGTACAGGACCTCGCGCTGGAAGGGGTCGATCGCGAACACCCGGATCTCGGCGCCCCACACCGGGAGGCGCCACCACGACGCGGCGCGCACGCCCGGAGCGGCCGCCAGGAAGAGGCCGAGCCCCAGCATGAGGATCGAGACGCGAGTGGGTCGCCGGTTCATGGAATGTCCGTTTCCGTAGAAAAGTCGATCAAGTGGTCGAGACCCGGGAGGGGGTCGCTCTGCCCGCCTCCCAAGGATAACCGGGATCGCCCGCACCGCGTCGTACCGCCGTCACTTCCGCGAGAATCGACACCGCGATCTCCTCCGGGGTCACCGCCCCGATCGAGAGCCCGATCGGCGCGTGGATGGCCTCAAGCTTCTCCGCCGGCACGCCCTCGCCGGAGAGAACCTCGAGGACGCCCCGGACCTTCCGCGCCGACCCGATGAGGCCGATATATCGCGCGGGAGGAGCGCCGGAAGCGAGCCAGGGGCGGAGCGCGGCCAGGTCCGTCTCCCAGCACCGCGAAACGACGGCCACGTACCGGTCCCGGCCCGGTGGAAGCGCCCCGGGGGGCAGCGCGTAGTCACGGTCGGTGCGCACCACCTTCACGCCGGGAGGGAACCGTGCGGGACTCGCGTACTCCTCGCGGTCGTCGCCGACAAGAACGTCGTATCCAAGGTCCCGGCCGGATCGAGCAAGCGCCAGGCCAACGTGGCCGCCTCCGAGAATGACGAGGGAAGGCGAAGCCTTCAGGAGCTCGATCGACACGCGCGACGAGCCGCCGCAGATCATGTTCGTTGGCTCGCGCTCGCCCTCGAGCTCGCGGTCGAAGAAGTCGTACCACTTGAGCAGGCGCGCCGGACCCCCGTCGCGGAAGAGCGCGGCCGCGTCGGCCACGACGAGCGCCTCGAACGGCCCGCCGCCGATCGTGCCGCGAAAGGAGCCGTCCTCGAAGACGAGGAAGCGCCGTCCGATCCGCGAGGGACCGGAGCCCTTGGTCTCGACGACAGTCGCGAGCGCCAGGCGGCCGCGAGACTCGAGCTCCCGGGTGAGGTCGCGAAAGAAAGCGTCGTCGCCGCTCACGGGACAATTGTAGCGATCGGGCGGCTGCGGGCTCGCCGCTCCTCCTACGGTACGATCTCGCCGCGATGCAACCCGTGCGGGTGGCGGTATTTCCGGCGGCCGGGCTCGGCACGCGGTTCCTTCCCGCCACCAAGGCCCAGCCGAAGGAGATGCTCCCGCTCGTCGACCGTCCCCTCGTTCAGTACGTCGTCGAGGAGGCGAAGGCCGCGGGGATCGAGCGGATCGTCATCGTCACCGGGCGCGGCAAGAACGCGATCGAAGACCACTTCGACACGTCCTTCGAGCTCGAGGCCATGCTCGAGGAGCGCGGCAAGGACGCCCTCCTCGCGATCGTGCGGGAGATCTCCGACCTGATGCCGGTCTCGTACGTCCGGCAGAAGACCGCGCTCGGCCTCGGCCACGCCATCCTGCAGGCGAAGGACCTCGTGGGGCGCGAGCCGTTCGCCGTGATGCTCGGCGACGACATCGTGGACGCCGCCGAGCCCTGCATCGGACAGATGATGCGGCTCTACGAGAAGCGCGGGAACCCCGTCATCGCGATCCAGGAAGTGGAGCGCGCCGAGACGAGGCAGTACGGCATCGTCGCGGCGGAGTGGGAGAGCGACCGGGTCGTGCGCATCACCGGGATGGTGGAGAAGCCGGCACCGGAGGACGCGCCCTCCAACCTCGCGATCATCGGCCGATACATCCTTCCGCCGGAGATCTTCGACATCCTGGAGGAGACCGGCTCCGACTCGCGCGGGGAGATCCAGCTGACGTCGGGGCTCGCGACGCTTCTCGAACGGCGGCCCATCGACGGATGCCTCTTCGAGGGGAAGCGCTACGACGCGGGGGACAAGCTCGGGTTCCTGAAGGCGACCGTCGAGTTCGCGCTCAAGCGCCCGGACCTGGGGGGTCCGTTCCGGGAGTACCTGAACCGCCTGAAGCTCGAGAAGCCCTAGTCCTCCGACTTCGCTTTCGCCTTCGGCTTCGTCTTCTTTCCGTTCTTGTCCTTCTTTTCCGACTTCTCGGACGACTCCTTCGACTCGGTCGTCCCTTCCTTCGAGTCGGCGGACGCCTCCTTCTTCTTCTGATCCCCTCGCGCGCCGGCGTAGTCGTTCACGTACCATCCGCTGCCCTTGAACTGAATGGCGGGCGCGGAGAACGCCTTCTTCAGCTTGCCGCCGCAGTGCGGGCAGATCTTCAGCGGCCGCTCGCCCAGACGCTGAATCGCCTCGGTCCGCTTTCCGCAGGAGGCGCAGTCGTATTCGTAGATCGGCATGCGTCGGCGGTCCTACTTGGCCCCGAGCTCGCCTTCCTCGACGTCCCCGAGAGCGTCCCCGTCCGTCTTCCACTGCAGCTTGCGAACGCCCGCCGGCTCCTTCACGCGGACGAGATCGAGGCAGAAGAAGGCGTAGAGGAGGCGCGCGTTCTCCGCGACCGTCCCCGGCCCCTTCTGGCAGAGAAGCTGGACGCTCGTCCGCGCGTCCACGGCCGCATGGAACTCGGTCTCGTCCGGGCCGAAGATGCCGGCGGGAACCTCTTCCTTCGACCGCTCGAGCAGGCCGTGCCCCGACCCCAGCCGGTCGATCAACCGGCGGACCGCGCGAATGCGGCGGATCCCCGCGACGATCACCGCATCGATCGGAAGGTCGATGCGGACCATCTCGTCCGATCGGCGCGCGCCCACTTCGAAGACGACCTCGCCGTTTTCCCAGTCGAACCCGCCCCAGAGGATCTCGCGCACCTGTTCCGCGATTGCCGCTTCGAGAGAAGCGTGATCGAGCAGCTCGAGCCGGAGAAGGATTTCCCCGAGGCGGACGCCGTCGCCCGCGAGCCTCTCCTCCGCGCTCCGCACGGCTTCCTCGGGCAGTACGCCCTGTCGGATCAGGAACGTCCCGAGCCACACCGCGGGCTCGTTCGAGGTCGCAAAAACGACGAGGCCGCCGTCGACGTAGATCCGCCGCTGCCGCTCGGCTGACGTGATCGAGAGGGCCCCGGGCACCCGGTAGCGGCCGATCGTCGCGAGGATCTCGGGTAACGGCGTCACCGCGAGATCACCGCGGTATTCGAACTTCTTTTCCATGAAAGGGGCTTCTCACCATGGTACCCGAACTCGGGCGGCGTCGCCCGCGGACACGACCTAGAATCGCACGCCGATGATCACGGTCCGCGAGGCGTACGCGATTCTCGACCGGTCGATCGAGCCCGCCGACGAGGAGGCGGTTGCTCTCGCCGAGGCGCTCGGCCGGGTCCTGGCGCGGGACGTCGTCGCGGACGTGGACTGGCCGCCGTTCGACACGTCCGCGATGGATGGCTACGCCGTACGCGTCGCGGAAGCGGTAGCGGCCGAGCGGATCCTTTCCGAGCGGCCCGGTCTCGTCGCCGCCGGCGACGCCTTCCCGGGCGCGCTCGCCGCGGGTGAGGCGGTGCGCCTGATGACGGGTGCGCCCCTCCCCGCCGGAGCGGACACTGTCGTTCCGGTCGAAGAGGCGCGGTCGAAGGACGGGAGCGTCCGTTTCGACAGGCTCCCGGAGCAAGGGACGCACATTCGCCGCCGCGGCGAGAGCGTGGCGCGGGGGACGGTCCTCGTCTCTCGCGGCCGGCGGCTGAGCGCCCGGGACGTTGCCCTCGCCGCGCTCGCGGGTGCCGATCCGGTATCCGTGCGGCGCCGGCCGCGGATCGCGCTCGCCACGACCGGCAACGAGCTCGTCGGTGCGGGCGAAGCGCTTCGCGAGGGGCAGCTTCGCGACTCGAACGGACCGATGCTGGCGGCGCTCTGCCGCGAGCGCGGATGGATCGTGGAGCATCGCGAGCGCGTCGCGGACGAACAGAGCGCGGTGGACCGGCTGTTCGGAGACACCTTTCCCGACGCCGACGCTCTCGTAACGACAGGAGGCGTTTCGGCCGGCGACCTCGACCTGCTTCCACCGGCGGCCGAGCGCGGCGGTTGGGAGCTCCTCTTCCATCGTGTCGCCGTCCGGCCCGGCAAGCCGATCGCTGTCGCTCGCCGCGGTCGGACGTTCTGGTTCGGTCTTCCCGGAAACCCCGTTTCCGCGTCCGTGTGCTTTCACCTCTTCGTGCGGCGCGCGCTCGAACGGCTCGAAGGAGCCGAGCGACCCGGAGCGCCGGAGCAGAACGCGTTCCTCACGAAAGAAGTTCCGCCCGCCGGGCCACGCGAGACGTATCGGGACGCACGATTCTTCGAGGAAGACGGGCGGAACCTTGCCGAGCCGCTCCGGACCGCCGGAAGCCACGACATCGCGGCCCACGCGCGGGCGAACGCGTTGATCCGTCTCCCCGCCGGGAGCGGCGCCCTTCCCGCCGGTTCCCCCGTCGCCTGCTTGCGGCTGGATCGGTGAAGACGAAACCGACAACGAAGAAGCCGGCGTCCCGCGGCCGGCCCGCGCCCGAAGGGATCGAGTTGAAGACGCTCACGTCCGACGGCGTGGCGATCGCGTACACGCTCTGGAGACGACCGTCGCGCGAGCTCGTCATTCTCGCGCCCGGCTTCTGGAGACGCCGGCTCGCGCGCGAGAACCTCTACCTCGCGACGCACCTCTCGCGGCGCGGCTACGACGTCGCGGCGCTCGACTTCCGAGGCCACGGCGGCAGCAGCGGGTCCTACTCGTTCGGCGCGCTCGAAGCGCTCGACCTCGCCGCGGTCGCCGAGGAACTCGTCGGAGAGAAAGATCCCTACTCGCGATTCGCCGTCATCGGCCTCTCGATGGGAGGCTCGATCGCCGCCGAGATGCTCGCGCAGCGACCGGATCTCCCGTGCCGCGCGCTCGTCATGGTCTCCTCTCCCGCGGACTTCACGGCGCTGAAGCCGCGTCCGCTTTCGCGGGACGCGGTGCGGCAGGTCCGCCTGCGACACGCCCTTCGAATGCCGCGCATCGCGCTCGCGCACCTGCGCGGGCCCAAGCCCCGGGCCGCGGAGGCCGTCGCGAAGCTCATGATGCCGAAGCTCATCGTCACGTCGGAGCGCGACTGGCTCGTCGACCCTTCACACGGCCGCCTGCTCGCCGACGCGGCCGCGCCGCCGGTCGAGTACGTCCACCTCGATCTGCCCGGCTCCCTCCACGCCGACTCACTCGTTCGCCAGGTTCCCCTCACTTTCCTGCGCGTCCTCGACCGCTGGTTCGCAAAGCACGCGCCGCCGTAGGACGGAAAGGGGAAGCCGGACCCGGGTTAATCAGCGCTTAACGTTTCGCGGCATCATGCCCGAAAGATCCGCCGCAACGCGGTTGTTAAGATCCGAGCCGTGTCGGAGCGCCGCGTCGTCGTCACCGGGATGGGATGTCTCTCCCCCAACGGGAGCGGTCGGGAGAACTTCGCCCAGGCGCTCAAACGGGGCGAGAGCGGCGTGGATCGGATTTCCCTCTTCGATCCGGAGGGGCTGCCGGTCACGATCGCGGGCGAGCTGAAGGCGTTCGATCCGACCGCGTGGATCGGCGCGAAGGACATCCGGCACGTCTCGCGCGCCGTGCCGATGGCGATCGCCGCCTCGACGGAAGCGTTCGAGGACGCGGGGCTGGATCCGGCGAAGCTCACAACCGCGGAGCGCCAGGGGATCGGTGTCGTCCTCGGCACCGGGGGCGGCGCCATCGAGTTCACGGAGCGGATGTATCACCTGTACTACACGAACCAGACGAAGAAGGCGTCGATCTATTCGATTCCCTCGGGGACGATCGGCACGCTCTCGTCGGAGATCTCGATGCAGTTCGGCCTCCGCGGCTTCTCTCACGTCGTCTCCACCGGTTGCGCCTCCTCCACCGACGCGCTCGGCCACGCTTTCCGGGCGATCAAGTACGGCTTCGGCGGCGACGTCCTGCTCGCCGGAGGCGTCGACGCGACGGTCGTGCGCGGGATCATGGAGGGGTTCGTGATGATGCGCATCGTCTCGACGACCTGGGAGCGGACCCCCGCGCTCGCCTCCCGCCCCTTTTCCGCGGACCGCGACGGATTCGTGCTCGGCGAGGGGGCGTGGATGTTCATTCTCGAAGAGCGCGAGAGAGCGCTCGCCCGCGGCGCGAAGATTCACGGCGAGATCCGGGGCTACGGCGCGACGTGCGACGCGCACCACCGCGTGCGCCTCGACGAGACCGGCGAGGAGCCCGCGCGCGCGATGACGCTCGCGCTCGAGGAAGCCGGGCTCCCGGCCGACGCGATCGAGTACCTCGCTTACCACGGGACGTCGACGGCGCTGAACGACCGCGTCGAGACGAAGGCGGTCCGGCGCGCCTTCGGTCGCTCCGCGGAAAAGCTGCCGGGCTCTTCGATCAAGTCAATGATCGGTCACCCGCAGGGGGCGTGCGGCGCGGCGGGCGTCGCCGCGACGCTGCTCGGAATGCGCGACTCGTTCCTTCCGCCGACGATCAACCTCGACACGCCCGGCGCGGGGTGCGACCTCGACTACGTGCCGAACGAGGCGCGCGCCCTTTCTTTCGAGCACGCGCTCTGCAACTGCATCGGGTTCGGCTCCAAGAACAGCGCGCTGGTAGTCTCCCGGGGCAATTGAGCCTCCTCGTTCCCCGGCGGCAGCCGTCCCGCGAGATCCTCGACGACCCCGCGATCCCTTCCGAGGAGATGTCCCGGTCGCTCGAGGACCTCTCCCTCGTCCACCGCTGGTGGGACAGCACCGGAGCAATCGAGCGCCTTCTCATCGGGGAGATCCGGCGGCTCGGTATCCCGCGGCCGGTTCTCGTCGACGTCGGGGCGGGATCGGGTGACGTGACCCGCCGGCTCGGCCGCGCTCTCGCCCGGGCGGGGCACCCCGCGACCGTCGTGGCGTGCGACGTCCAGTGGCGCCACCTCGCCGCCGGGCGCCGCATGGCGGGACACTCGTTCCCGTCGATTTCCGCGGACGCCTTCGCGCTTCCCCTCGCAGACAAGTCGGTCGACTGGATCGTCTCGACGCTCTTCTTTCACCACTTCTCTCCCGAGGAGAACTCGGCCCTCCTCGCGGAGTTTTCGCGCGCCGCGCGCCACGGGTTCGCGCTCCTCGACCTGCGACGCCACCTCCTGCCGCTCGCCTTCATCTCGGTCGCCGGAAGGCTCCTCTTCAAGACGCGCGTCTCGGTGCTGGACGGCGTGGCATCGGTCCGGCAGGCCTACACGCCCGAGGAGGCCGGGCGGATCGCGCGAGAGGCGGTCTCCGGCGCGCGCGTGGAACGGGTTTTTCCCTTCCGCTTCCTCCTGTCGGCGCCGGGGATCGCGGGAAGCCCTCCCCCGCTCACCCAACGGGCTTGACCGAGCGCTGGGACGCCGTCGTCGTCGGAGCCGGTCCCGCCGGTTCGGCGGCGGCGATCGTCCTCGCCCTTCTGGACCGAAGCGTGCTCCTCCTGGAGAAGGACGTCTTTCCGCGGCACAAGGTCTGCGGCGAGTTCCTGTCGGCCGACGCCCTCCCGAGCCTCGAGCTTCTCGGCGCCCGCGCGGCTGTCGAGGCGGCGACCGCGGAGCGCATGACGCGCGGGACGCTCCACCTCTCGGGCGGACGCGCGGTCCCCTTCGAGCTGCCGGCGCCCGCGCTCGGTCTGTCGCGGTTCCGCTTCGACGACCTCCTCGCCCGCCGGGCGCGGGACGCGGGTGCGAACCTTCGCTTCGCCGCGCGCGTCCTGGCCGCGGAGCCCGACTCCGGAGACGGCTTCCGGGTCCGCTTCGTCCACGAGCAGGCGGAGACCGTGGTCGAGGCCCGCTCGGTCATCGGTGCGTGGGGTCGCTGGGATGCCCTCGACCGCGCGCTCGACCGCCGGTTTCCACGGCGGGGTTCGCGGTTCTTCGGCTGGAGCCGCGACTTTCATGCGGAGCGGGGGCCGTTGAACGGGGAGGTCCGCCTCTACCTCTTCGGCGGCGGCTACTGCGGCCTTTCGCGGGTCGAAGACGGGTCGGTCAACCTCGCCGGCGTCGTCTCGGATCGCACGTGGAAGCGCGCGGGAGGCGGCTGGCCGGCTGTCGTCGAGGCGGCGCGCCGCGAAAACGCGGCTCTCGACGCCGCGCTCGGGGGGATGACGCCGGGCCCGATCGGGTACCTGGGCACCGGCCCCGTGTTCTTCACCGCGAAACCGGCGGCGGAGAACGGGATCCTCATGGCCGGCGACGCGGCGGGTGTCATCGATCCCTTCTCGGGAGAAGGCCAAACCGCGGCACTCGCGGGCGGAATCCTCGCCGCCGAGACGGTGGAGCGGCGGCTCTCCGGCGAACTCTCACGGGACGCCTCCGCGCGCGTGTACGCGGAGGCGTGGCAGCGGCGCTTTGCGAAGCGCTTCGCGTGGAGCGCGCTTTTTCGCCGGTTGATTCTCCACCGGACGATCGGCGCCGTCGCCGGCCGGCTCGCCGGCGAGAGGATCGTGCGTTTTGCGATCGGAGCCACGCGGCGGTAACGAGAGCCCGCGCGCGCCTTCGCCTCGCTCCCTGTCATTCCGAGGAGCGAAGCGACGAGGAATCTGGTTCTCTTTGCGAAAGGGCCCAGATCCCTCGCTCGCTCGGGATGACAGGGAAGAAAAAGGGGTCCGGATGACAGGGAACGGAAGGACTAGAGCCCGCGCGCGCCTTCCGGAGTGAAGATCTTCGGATCGAGGCGCGCCATCTTGTAGTCCCGATACTCGAGCCGCGTCACGGTGCGCGACGCAGCGCCCAGGAGCTCGCGAATCTCCATCTCGGAGACGACAGTCTTCCCGGATTGGATGCGGAACTTCGTGAATGTCACGTCCCGGACTTCCTTGCCCGACGAAAGAAAGAAGCGCACCCGACAGGGCAGCTTCTCGCGCTCGTCCGCGGAGAGCAGGACGCGGGGAAAGGAAACCTTCGGCGACTTCGCGGTGAGCTCGAGGACGACGCAGCTCCGGCCCGCGGCGGTCTCGCTCTTGCCAGTCGCTTTTGCCGTGTAGTCCTCGGAGAACCGAAGCCGCGCGACGTCCCCGAACGACGCCCCTCCGAGGAGGCGCTGGTTCGGTGTGATCGGAACGGGGTTCGTCGACCCCGGCACGAGGAGCCACATCCGGTCGCCGTTCGTCAGCACTTTTCGCCCGCCATTCTTGCCGCCGCGAAAGACGATCAGCCCGCGGTCGCGGCCCTTGACGTAGACGTCGAAGTCCGCTCGCCCGGTCTCCTTCCCGTCCACGAGCTGCGTGGCGCGAGCGGTGATGACGGCCTCCTCGAAGACGTTTCGCGTCGCGTCCACCGCCTTGACGAGCGCGGCCACGTCGGTCGGGGTCTGGCCGGACGCGGGGAGCGAGGCCAGCAGCAGGAGAAGTGCGGCGGCGGCTTTCATGAGCCCTCCAACAGCCGGCGGGAACCACGTGTTCCCCGGTTACACGTGCGCGAGCGCCTCTACGATCGGCGTCCGCGAAGCCCGACGCGACGGGAACCAGGAGGCCGCGACCATCGTGACGACCATCGCGACGAAGCCGGCCGCGTACGCGAGCGGGTAAAGCCGGACCTCGAGGGGTATCCCATGACTCGCGCCCGGCGGCGGCGGCAGGATGAGGCCCGAGGCGTTCAGGACCGCTCGAATGGCGAGCGCCAGGAGAGCCCCCGCGAGACAGCCGGCGATCGCCAGGACGGCACCTTCCGCGAGGAACATCGCCTGGATCCGGGTCGGCCGAGTGCCGATCGCGCGCAGCGTTCCGATCTCGCGGGTTCGCTCCGTGACCGACATCGTCATCACGATCGCGGCCGACAGGATGACGATCACGATCAGCACCGCGCCCACGAAACCGAAGATCCCCATGTAGAGGAGCTTCACCTGGCGGTAGAAGACGGCGAGGTCTTCCCACCGGCGGACGGCGACCGAGTACCCGGCCGCGTTCAGCGCGCCCTCGAGCCGGGCGGCGACGACCGCTTCGTCCGCGCCGGGTCGAAGGTAGAGGACGAGCTTCGACACCGTTCCGGGGGTTTCGAGAAGGCGCGCCACCAGGCCCAGCCCGGCGGCGAGGTAACGGTCGTTCAGCTCTTTGATGAGGACGTCGACGAGGCCGGTCACGACGCCGTCGACCGCGTTCAGCGACCCCTCTGGTGTCGTTGCCATGAGGGTGATCCGATCGCCCGTCTTCGCGCCGATCGCCGCGGCGAGGCCCGTGCCGAGCACGACGTCCTCGGCGTCCGGACTCGACAGATACTTTCCGGCAACGACGAGCTCCTGCGCGAGGGAGGCGGAGCTTTCGGGGCCCGGATCGACTCCCAGGCCGAGGAAGGGCACCGACTTCGTCCCGTTCGTCGCGAGGCCGACGAACTCGACCCGGGGCAGCACCGCTTCGACAGCGGGATCGGCAGCCGCGACGGCCCGCGCGCGCGCCGCATCCTTCAGGCCGAACTCGAGCGTCGCCTGCTCGGTACCACTCACGGCGCGGCGGTCCACGGCCTGAAGGTGGCCGATCGAGCGGATCGTCGCCTCCTTCAACCCCTCGAAGGATTGAAAGATGAAACCGCCAGCGAGCGCGAAGGCCGCGAACCCGAATGCGACGACCGATCCCATGAGGAGCGTGCGGCGCTTCTGTCGGATGAGGTTGCGCCATCCCAGAGCAAAGGAATTCATGGCGCGCCGGTGTCACCTATCGCGGCGGCTCGACGCCGCCGGAAGGGAGTAAGCGGCCGGCGAACAGCATCCCATGGCTCGTCCGCTGGTTCGCGGTGAGTTGGGGCGGTCATTTTCGATCCTCTACGACTCGTCCATCTTGCAATGAGACCACCCGCCTCGCCCGGGCAACCACCCGCGGGTCGTGCGTGGCGAAAACGAAGGCGACGCCCCGCCCTTCGTTCAACTCCCGCATGAGCTCCAGGATCTCGTCGGCGGTCCTCGAATCGAGGTTCGCCGTCGGCTCGTCGGCGAACACGACGGCGGGGCGATTGGCAAGCGCCCGCGCGATCGAGACCCGCTGACGCTGCCCCCCGGAGAGGAGGTCGGGCCGAACGCCGAGCTTGTCGGAGAGGCCGACCGCCGCCAGAAGCTCCCGGGCGCGTGCCTGGCGTTCGGAACGGTCGGCCCCCGTCAGCGCGATCGGGTACGCGACGTTCTCCTCGGCCGACAAAACCGGTATCAGGTTGAACGTCTGGAAAACGAACCCGAAGCGGTCGCGCCGCAGGTCCGATCGTTCGCTCTCCGACAAATCGGTCGCGTCCGTCCCCTCGAAGCGCACCTCGCCCGCGTCGGGGCAATCGAGGAGACCGAGGAGGTTCAGGAGCGTCGTCTTCCCGGAGCCGCTCGGCCCCTGAATCGCGATGAACTCGCCGGCCGCGACGTCGAGCGACACGTCCCGGACGGCGGGAACGTCCGCGGCGCCGAGACTGTAGGTCTTCGAGACGGAGCGCGCGGCGAGGAGGGGCAGCCGGTCGCCGCCGCTCACTCGGCGAGGAAGTACTGGATCGTCGTCACGACCCGGACTTTCTTGATCTCCGGCGAGAAGGCGTCGCGGTCCTGGATGTCGAAGTAGCCCTGCTGCGCGTTTCGGATCGCGCCGACGGTGCTCCCCGAGTCCCGCGCGAACTGTTCAGCGGCCTTCCGCGCATCCTTCGTCGCCTCGGCGATCATCGCCGGCTTGATCTCATCCAAGGCGGTGTACAGGAACGTCGTGTTGTACTCGTAGCTTCGCATCAGAGCCACGCCTTCCCGAATGAGCTCGCCCGACCGCTGCAGCGCCTCTTTGACGGCGCCCACCCGCGGCGAACGAAGCGTGACCGTCTGCTCCGCGACGTAACGATCCATCGTGCGCCCCGGCATGCGCCCCTCCTGCGCTTCCCGGTCCGTCACCCGCGGCGAGGAGACGCTGTACTCGGTGGGAGGAAAGCCGCGCGCCGCGAGGAACGCGACGATCTTCCGGGCGCTCGCGTCCAGGCTGTTCTGCACGCTGACGAGATCGTCGCCGGTCGCGTTGAAGACGATCGGCCACATCGCGAGGTTCGCCGGGACCTCCCTCTCGGCGAGGCCCTTGACGGTCACGTAGCGGTCCGAAGCGCGCGCGGCGAAAAGGCCGCGGCCGATCAGGAATCCGCCGGCGGCGAGCCCGAGACCGAGGATCACCGCGGCAAGCGTTCCGTTGCGCATGGGCGGACATCATAACGGCCCGCCGCGGCGGCCGGTTTCCGGGGATTCCCGGGACCCTCAGGCAGTTCGCGCGTGCTCCCGTTCCCACTGCGGATCGTTGGGAGAGCGGCGCTCGAAAGCCATCTTCAGCCGGTGAAGGCCCGCCGTGACGAGCGATCCGAAGATCACGGAGAGGACCAGCGGCCAGGGGCCCTCCCCGATGAAGAAGTCGCTACCGGTTCCCCGGACCAGGATTGCGAACACCGTATTGACGACGATGTTCTCGAGCAGAACGACGGAGACGAAGCGCCGCGACGCGCGGGCCACCCAGGGAAACGTCTTGATCCCCTCGATCACGAGAAAGATGATGACCGCTCGGCCGAGGAAGTTGTCCCAGGCCTGCAGGTTCACGTTCATCAGGCCACCTCCGCGCCCCGAGCCTGCAAAGCCTGTGCTCGCGAGCTCAGTTCAAGCCGAGCGGCGCCTTCGCTCCTCGTGCCAGTCGTACGGCGATCGTCGTTCGAAGGCGATCTTGAGTCGATGGAAGCCCGCGGTTACGAGCGCCCCGAAGATAACCGAGAGGACGAGCGGCGTTGTGCCTTCACCGATGAAGAAGTCGCTGCCGGTGCCTCGAACGAGAACCGCGAGAGCGAGCGTGACGCCCACGTTCAGCAGGAATTTGTAGAACATGTTTCCCCGGGAGGCCCGGGCGACCCACGGGAAGGTTTTCAAGCCCTCGATGATGAGAAAGACGATCAGGGAGCGCCCGAGGAAGTTATCCCACGCCTGAAGGTTGACGTTCATCTCACCTCCTGTGAAGCAAGCCGCCGACGCTACGGGTGGCGGAAGCGCATGGGAATCGAACCCACCCATCCCGGCAAAGCCGGGACGCCAACGGATTTGAAGTCCGCGAGGGCCACCAGACCCCGCGCGCTTCCCTGCGCGATTATGTCAGCAGGTGCGCTTCGCTCTCGCGCGCCTCCGGCCAGGCAAGCCGGAAGCGGTCCATCGTCTCGAAGATTTGTTCCCCCTTGCGCAGTCCCCGCATCTCGAACTCGATGCCGCCCGGGGTCAGGGCAGCCATCAGATAGTGGAAGAACCTCACCGCCGGCCCCGCGAAGAGATCGTCGCCGTGTCGCTGCCGGGAGCCGGTCTCGAGTCGGATCCGCGGCCCTCCCCCGCCTCCCGTGACGAGGAAGGTTTTTCCGCCGCGCTCGTAGCGTTCGTAGCTGTGCACGTGCCCCGACATCATTGCGAGGGTTTTGCGCGCTGCCTGAAAAGGGGGCACGAAGGAGCGCTGGACGTGGAGCTCGTCGGACGTGACGGTGCTGTTCGTGTAGGGAGGGTGGTGCAGGAGCACCAGCGTCCCGCGCGTGCCGGGGTCGCTGTCGGCGCGCGCGATCTCTTCCCCGTACCACTTCGCCTGCTCCTCCCAGAGCGCGGAGGAGAGGAAGCGCGGGTTCGAATCCAGCAGGAGGAGGTGGAGCGGCCCCCAGGACCGCGCGTGCCAGCGACGTTCTTCGAGGAGCGGAAAGCGCGCGTGGAAGTTGCGGAGCCCCGCCCTCGGCGAAACCCAGTACTCGTGGTTCCCGGGGACGGCCAGCACCGGGATCCCGGCCTCTCGAATCGGAGCCGCGAGGGCGTCGAAGTCCCGCCAGTCCGAGGCCGACGACCCGCAGAAAACGAGGTCACCCAGCATCAGCAGCAGTTCGGGCTCCTCCCGAGCGATGGCTTCGAGGATGATCGCGCGCTCCTTCTCGTTGGACTCGCGCCAGATCTCCGCTCGCGAAGTCCGCTGGAAGTCGCTGGCGATCGCGAAGCGGCCGGTTCTCGGAGGGCGGAGCTCGGCGTCAAAGGCCGGCGGTTCGAGTTCGGCGCGACGGAACGAAAGCATTGGGTCGTTCGAATGCAACCCTTGCACCGAAACTTGCGGCGTTCCCGGCCGAATTACCAGAATTCCTGAGTCGAGGACGTGACGTTTCGATAGTCTCTCGAAGTCTTTCGGCCACGGCGGAGGCGGATTTCCGGTGACAACGAACGGAGGACCCGTGACGGCACTCGAGAAACTGACGCAGTCGCTGGCGGTGGCCATCTCTCAGCTCAAGCCGCGGGACGGCGCCGAGCTGCTCTCTCAGCAGGACGACGACATCATCCTGGCGGTGCTGCGCTCGGTCAGCACGGAGGTCGCACGGCCGGTTTTCAACCACGTCCGCGGCAAACAGAGAAAACGGCTCCTCGCCGCGGCCTCGCGGGAGGAGGCGGAGCACTGGGCGCGGAGCGAAACCTACGAGTGGGGAACCGTCGGTCGCATGATGGAGGCGCCGACGGCGACCTTCCCGCCGGAGGCGACCGTCGGGGAGGCGGTCGAGACGATTCGCGACCTCGTCAAACGCGCCTTCGTCACCTACGGGTTCGTCGTCGACGCGGGCGGGCACCTGGTGGGCATCGTCACGATGCGGGAACTTCTCCTGGCCGATCGGGACACGAGGCTGGCCGACGTCATGCTCACGGACGTCTTCTTCCTGACCCCCGACACTCAGCTCCGCGACGCGATGAGGCTCGTTCTGAATCGCCACTTCCCGGTGTACCCGGTTTGCGACGACGATCGAACGCTCGTCGGGGAAATTCGCGGACAGACGATGTTCGAGGAGCAGGCTTTCGAGATCAGCGCCCAGCCGGGGAAGATGGTCGGTGTCGACCGCGAGGAGAGACTTTCGACCCCCTGGAAGCGCAGCCTCCTTTTCCGGCATCCCTGGCTTCAGCTGAACCTGCTCACCGCCTTTCTCGCGGCGGCCGTGGTCGGGATTTTCCAGGACACCATCGACCGGATCGTCATTCTTGCGATGTTCCTGCCGGTCCTCGCCGGCCAGTCGGGCAACACGGGTTGCCAGGCTCTCGCCGTCACTCTCCGCGGGATCACGCTCGGAGAGCTGAAACCCGGAAAGGAGAGGGCCCTCGTCATGAAGGAGAGCCTGCTCGGGTTGCTGAACGGCGCGCTCGTCGGGGTTTCCGCGGGGATCGGGATGTACGTCGTCGCGACGCTTCAGAAGAACCCGGCGAGGCTGGAGCTCGCGCTGATCGTCTTCGCCGCGATGATCGGGAGCTGTGTCATCAGCGGCATCTCGGGTGCGCTGATCCCAATGACGTTGCGGAAGCTCGGAGCCGACCCGGCGACAGCGTCGAGCATCTTCCTGACGACGGCGACCGACATCGCCAGCATGGGGATGTTCCTCGGTCTGGCGACGCTGTTCATCTCCCGATAGCGCGGGGCTCGAAACTGTAGCAGCCCGATGACCGTCCAAGCCGTCGTCATGCCGGGTCCTGGCCAGGCACTGGAGCGGCGTCGTTTCGAGGAGCCGCGGCCCGAGGAGGGCGGAGCGGTCCTCGAAATGGTGGCGAGCGAAGTCTGCGGGACCGACGTACACCTCCACCATGGCCGTCTCTCCGGCGTCCCCTATCCGATCATTCCCGGGCATGTGAACTGCGGACGATTGCTCGAGAGCCGGGGTGCCGTACGTGACGTGGAAGGGCGGGAGATCCGGCCGGGCTCTCTCGTCACCTTCTTCGACGTCTTCGGGACCTGCGGAAGCTGCTGGCACTGCCTCGTGGCGAAAACGGCGACGCGCTGCCCGAGCCGACGGGTGTACGGCATCACGACGTCCGCGGAGGACGGGTTGCTCGGAGGCTGGGCCGAGAGGATCGAGATCAAGCCTGGCGTCCGCATGCTGCCGATCCCGGACGGGCTCGATGATCTCGACTTCATGGGTGGTGGCTGCGGCCTTCCGACCGGATTCCATGCGGTCG
The DNA here is from genome assembly GCA_963832145.1 of uncultured Acidobacteriota bacterium. Taxonomy (GTDB): domain Bacteria; phylum Acidobacteriota; class Thermoanaerobaculia; order UBA5066; family Gp7-AA6; genus Gp7-AA6. The sequence continues at coordinate 343,420 of CAWHTA010000002.1, read as the reverse complement.
AACGGGCTGGCGTCGCCCTCGGCGACACGGTGGTCGTCCAGGGCAGCGGGCCCGTCGGGTTGAACGCGGCAATCTTCTCGCAGCTCGCCGGCGCACTGCGCGTTTTCGTCGTCGGAGCGCCGGCAGCGCGGCTCGAAGCCGCCCGGCGGCTCAATGTCGAGGACACGCTGGACATCACGGTGGCCACGGGCTCGGCGGATCGCGTCTCCTGGGTGCGGGATCGCACATCGGGCCGGGGCGCGGACGTCGTCATCGAGGCCTCGGGGAATCCCGCTGCCGTGCCCGAGGGTCTGGAGATGCTCCGCGACGGCGGCCGCTACGTCGTCGTCGGCCAATACACCGATGCGGGAGACGTGGCGATCAACCCGCACCGGCAGGTCAACCGCCGCCACGCCACGATCCTGGGATGCTGGGGGTACGAGTTCACGCACCTTCACCGCTCGCTCGCTCTGATGGCCGGGCATCGGGAACGTTTCCGGTGGCGCGAGCTGGTCACGCGCGAGTACACGCTCGCCGAGGCGGGACGGGCGCTCGCGGACATGGAGAGTCTCTCGGTCGTTAAGGCGGTCCTCAGGCCCTGACTTCAGCGATCAGCGATTATCCCGATTCCGCTCGCAGCGCGAGGAGTCTCCCGAAGGGAGGAGCCTCGCGCTGCGGGAGCGAGAGCGAGCGAGGGAGCAGGCGAGCGGTCGAGCGCGCATCCGCGCGAGCCGCTCGCCGGTGCGAAGCAGCGACCGAGCGAGCGGAAGCGACGGGCGCTCGCGGACATGGAGAGTCCCTCGGTCGTCAAGGCGGTCCTGAGGCCCTGACGGAAAAAGAAAACGCCGAGAGTTTCCTCTCGGCGTTTCGATCCGGTGCCGCGATTTCTACTTCGGCAGTGCGTAGCCGGTCGCCGCCGCCCGGGTATTGCCGGCCTGGGCCAGCGTCACGAGCGCCGAGGCTTCCGGCAGGACCGGGGCGTTCCCGACGGCCTGCGCGAAGTGCCATCGCAACTCGTCGATTCCGCCCGTATTCGAGATCAGCGTCCCGAGATTGACTGTCTGCGCCTTTGCGGTCGAGAGAGCTCCCTCGAGCTTGGACTGCGCCGTGATGATCGACATGAACTGATCCATCGCGACGGCCGCGATGATCGTCGTGGCAATCTCGATCGCTCCCACGGCAAGACTCGCCACGATCCTCGCCGAAAGCGCCGCCTTGAGTGCTTCGCCCGTCAACTTCGCCGTGGTGGCAGCCTTGGCTTCGTTCGCCACCTTCATCATCAACGGCGTTGCCGCCTTGGCTTCCGAAGCCATCTGCAGGGGGCTCGCGACCTGCGACAGCGGGGCCGCCGTGTAGGCGGCGTCCGCGACGTCCTTGGCTCCGGCGAGAGCCCCCGCGGTCCACTGGGCCGACATCGCCCCCGCCACCAGCATCGCGGAGGTGGCACTTGCCGGCGCCAGAACGGCGGCCGCCATGCCGAGGAAGTCGAGCGGAACGGTACCGTAGTCGAAGAGCTGCGCGATCGGACTCTGCTTGTTCGTCCTGTTCCACTCGTCGGACTTGGCCTTCCAGGCCTTGTACATATCGAGCGCGACCTGGGCCACGTAGACGCGCTTGTCGTGGATGTACTTTTCCATCGCCGCGACGGCTGCCTTCTGCGCCGGCGAGCGGGAAGCCGCGGGTGTTTGCGCGGCTTCGAGCAGACGGTTGAAGACCGCGACGCGCAGATAGGTGTTCGTCGACGGGCGCACGGCGACATCGGCCCACTGCTCTCCTACAAAGGCGGTGGATTGCTCGATTCCGTTTGCAAACGCCTGCCGATACAGCTCCCGCGTGAACCCCGTGGGATCCAGAATCTGTTTCTCCTGGATCAGCCCCACGGTGGCCAGACCCGCCAGTCCGGGCTCGGGAAACGGTGCCGGCCCATATTTCATCCGAATGGCGCACGCATCGCCGGCGGTCACCGCGCTCCCGCTGCGATCGGTGATGAGGAAGTATCCGTCCTTGTCCACGACCGGACAGGCATAGCAGAGCCCCGAGGCCTGCCCCTGCGCCCAGCCGGCGCCGACGTCGAGAAACGGCCGTCCGGGAAGACGCCGGCCGTCGGCCGTCACGGTTCCGTTGGCGAGAGCCTGCTGGGGGTCGGGGCAGCCGTTGAACTTCAGGAAAATCGCGGGCTTCGTCTCATTGACCGGCGTCGCGCAGGCGTTGCTCGCGTGAACCGGATGTCCGGTGCGCCTCGGAAACGCATCCGGGCACTTCCAGCAGGCGCCCCAGTCGTAGCCGTCCCAGAATGTGCCGCTCGGGCACTCCCAGGCCCACGCCGTGTTCTTGACCCGGGTCGCCGGACCGGTATTCTCCTTCGGAACCCGCCAGCACGCGTCGGCGTCCTGGATCTTGTTGGCGGAGCGGATGAAGGCGCCCGATCCGTCGTCGTCCGGACATTTCCAGCAGGTGCCGCCCCAGATCGGATCGTAAAACCCCACGTCGCACTTCATGTTCAGGGAGTAGGCGCCGAGCTTGTCCGCCTTGTCGGAGCCGCAGCTTCCGGTGAGCGAGAAGTCGATGCATTTCACCCCCGGTATCACCGCCGGCGGGGTTCCGGACTGGAGCAGCATCGGGACTGCGGCCGGCCTCGGTGTCGCTTGGAGGTTCGAGTAGCTCGTCGCCGGCGCGGGCGCCCCCGAAATCACAGTGGTGGGGCCCTCGATCATCTGGACGGTCTGTGGCGCCGGCGTTGGAGTCGCGAGCGGGGCGGTTCCAATGTTCAGCTGGACCGGCTGACTCGGCGGTGGCTGTGCGACCGGGGCGGTTGCCGTACTCGGCTGGACCGGCGGCGCCGCGCTGCCGAAAAGCGTTTTTGCGACCCCACCGTCGGCACGGTGAATCCTGCCGGACCACGTGGCGAGGTCGATCTCGAAGTATCCGCCATGAGCGTTCGCGTTATAGGTGTCCGATGCCCACACTGCGGTCTTGTTCCGGTAGATCACCAGGTTGCCGTCGGGCTGCATGATGACGTGAGTGATGGCCCTGCCGTTGGTGCCCGTCGCCCAACGGGCCCGGTTGGTGGCGTCATACAGGACGAGGTTTCCGTCCGCTTGCATAACGAGGTAGCCCTTGCCCGACACCTCGATCTTCTGCCCCTTGTCGAGACGCTGGTTGGGGTTCATGCGGATCGTTTGCGCCGCCGCTTCGCTCGCAAGGAGCAGCGTGACCAGCAGCGCCATGAGAACGCTCGCCCGGTTGAGCTTCATCATCGCACCTCCCGTTGTGCCGTTGGAGAGATCGCCCGGATTCTCTGCCCGCGAACAGACGAAAGTCAACGCACGCGCAGCGAGATTCGGCCTCGCAACGCTGCTCATCACTCATATAGCTCGAGAGAGTTCAAGACGATAGGATCGAGTGGGTCGTCGCGGCGCCACGATTTTGGCGCGAGGAACCAGCCAGCAGCGGAAAAACCCAGGAGGGATGAGGATCGTGCCGGATAAGCAAAACACGACGAGCGTCAGCGAAAGCGAGAACCCTGCAATCCCCTCTCCGACTCCCAAGCGGACTCGGCCGAGGACCAACAAAGACTGGTGGCCGGATCAGCTGGACCTCTCGGTGCTTCACCACCACTCGCACCTGTCCAATCCGATGGAAGAGGACTTCAACTACGCAGAAGCGTTCGAGTCCCTCGACCTCGACGCCCTGAAGCGGGATCTTGTGGAGGTGATGACGACGTCGCAGGACTGGTGGCCGGCTGACTACGGCCACTACGGGCCGCTCTTCATCCGCATGACGTGGCATGCCGCGGGCACGTACCGGATCGCCGACGGCCGAGGGGGCGGCGGCGACGGCCAGCAGCGCTTTGCGCCGCTGAACAGCTGGCCCGACAACGCCAACCTCGACAAGGCGCGCCGGCTGCTCTGGCCGGTGAAGAAGAAGTACGGGCGGAAGATCTCCTGGGCGGATCTGATGGTCCTGACCGGCAACGTGGCCATGGAATCGATGGGGTTCCGGACTTTCGGATTCGGCTTCGGCCGGCTCGACGTCTGGGAGCCCGAGGAGATCTTCTGGGGCCCCGAGGACACCTGGCTGGGAGACGCGCGCTACAGCGGCGACCGGGAGCTCACCGGTCCGTTCGGCGCTGTGCAGATGGGCCTGATCTACGTGAATCCCGAAGGGCCCGGCGGCAACCCCGATCCGCTGGCTGCCGCGAGAGACATTCGCGAGACGTTCCGCCGCATGGCCATGAACGACGAGGAGACGGTTGCGCTCATCGTCGGTGGCCACACGTTCGGCAAGACCCACGGTGCCGCCCCGGCGGTTGGGAACGTCGGTCCGGAACCCGAGGCCGCCCCCCTCGAGGAGCAAGGCCTCGGCTGGAAGAACAAATACGGCAGCGGTAAGGGCGCCCACACGGTCACCAGCGGCCTCGAGGGCGCGTGGACCAACGAGCCGACCAAATGGGACAACGGGTTCCTGGAGAACCTGTACAGGTACGAGTGGGAGCAGACGACGAGCCCCGCCGGTGCGAAGCAGTGGACTCCGAAGAATCCCGAGGCCAGGGGCACCGTGCCGGATGCGCACGACCCGTCGAAGCGGCACGCGCCCATGATGCTGACGACGGACCTGTCGCTGAAGGTGGATCCGATCTACGCGCCGATCGCGAAGCGTTTCTACGAGAATCCGGGCGAGCTCGCCGACGCGTTCGCCCGGGCGTGGTTCAAGCTGCTTCACCGCGACATGGGCCCCCGGTCGCGCTACCTCGGCCCGTGGGTTCCGGAGCCGCAGCTGTGGCAGGACCCCGTCCCGGAGCTCGATCATGAGCTGATCGGGGAGCAGGACATCGCCGCCTTGAAGCGCGAGATCCTCGCCTCGGGCCCGTCCATCCCGGAGCTCGTGTCCACGGCCTGGTCGGCTGCGGCCAGCTTCCGGGGCACCGACAGGCGCGGTGGCGCCAACGGAGCACGGATCCGACTTGCGCCGCAGAAGGACTGGGAGGCAAACGAACCGGCCCGGCAGGCGAAGGTGCTGAAGGCGCTCGAGAAGATCCGGCAGGACTTCAACGGATCACAGTCCGGAGGCAAGAAGGTCTCGATGGCCGACCTGATCGTCCTTGGAGGATGCGCCGCCGTCGAGCAGGCGGCCCGAAACGCCGGGCAAGACGTCACCGTCCCGTTCGCGCCGGGCCGAACGGATGCCTCGCAAGAGCAGACCGACGTGGACACGTTTGCCGTGCTCGAGCCCGCCGCCGATGGGTTCCGCAACTACATGCGGGCGGGAGACCCGCTGTCGCCGGAGACCCGCCTGCTGGACCGGGCGAGCCTGTTGAAGCTGACCGCGCCCGAGATGACGGTTCTCGTCGGCGGCATGCGTGCTCTGAACGCCAACTTCGGGCAATCGAGGCACGGCGTCTTCACGGACCGGCCCGAGACGCTATCCAACGACTTCTTCGTGAATCTGCTCGACATCCGCACGGCGTGGAGGCCATCGGCTTCGGCTGAGAACGTCTACGAAGGCCTCGATCGCTCCACGGGCGCCCTCAAGTGGACCGCCACGGCCGCCGACCTCGTGTTCGGCGCGCATTCTCAGCTCCGCGCGCTGGCGGAGGTATACGCAAGTGACGACGCGAAGGAGAAGTTCGTGCGTGACTTCGTGGCTGCCTGGAACAAAGTCATGAGCCTCGATCGCTACGACCTTCTCGCTCGAATCAGGCGAAAAGCAATGGTGGAGCTGAACGGGATCGAACCGTCGACCTCCTGAATGCCATTCAGGCGCTCTCCCAGCTGAGCTACAGCCCCACGACGGAGGGCGCGCAGGATAGCACGCCCCTGAATCGGAGAGCCACCGTCCGACGGCCCTGGTTCTGCGTTCCCGGGCCAACGACCTGGCTGCGCCGCCGCTATGCCGGATGTTCGACGGCCTTCGCGGCGCTCGCGGGGCGGGGATCGGACTCGCCGAACTGCTCCCGCCAGTCGTCGAGGCCCCCGACGAGAGCCGCCGCGTCGAATCCCATCTTCCGAAGCTGGCGCGCCGCACGGGCGCTCGTGGCTTCGTCCGGTCAGGTGCAGTACGCGACGATCGCCTGGTCGCGGGCGCGCTTCGCGGCCCAGTTCTCGACCTCGTCGGGAGGCACGTGCACGTCTCCGGGAATCCCCGTCGGATCTTTCTTGTAGCTCGAGCGCGACCGAACGTCCAGGACGAGGGGCGGGTCCGGCCCGGCCAGGCGGCGAGCGAGCTCCGCCGGATCGATCCGCGGAACTCCCTGCGTCGAGCCGGAGTCCTTTCGGAGGAGGTCCGTGGCCGAGCTGACTCTCTCCTCCGCGAGCGTGGCGGAGGCGACTCGCTTGGCATAAGCGCCGGCGAGCGGCGTCGCGCTCACGCCGTGGAGAACGACCGAGACCGTCACGACGAACCCCACGATCGCCAGGATCGTTTCCGCACCGGGGATGCCCGCTTGAACGACGAGGAGAGCGAGCAGCAGAGACGCGAGCCCCCGCGGCCCGAACCACGCGAGGAACCACCGCGCGCTCGTCGAGATCGAGGCCTTGCGGAGAACGATCCCGATCGCCGCCGGGCGCGCGACGAAGAGGGTGATGGCGGCGAGACCGAACACCGCGCCGAGCGGCACGGCGCCAACGAGAGTCGTCAGGACCGCTCCGAAGAGAATGAACGCGAAGAGCATGATCATCTCGGCCGTCGCGTCGCCGAACTCCAGGAAGCAGTCGCAGAGCTCGAGGTCGAGCGCGGCGATCGCCGCACCCGCCGCGAACGACGCGAGAAAGCCGTCCCCGCCCGCTGCCGTGGCGGCTGTGTAGGAGGCGAACACGAGGCCCATGCCGTACAGCGCCTGGTACTCGCGCCGGATCTCGAAACGCCGGTTCATCCGCGTGACAAGCCAGGCGCCGACGGCCCCGACGGCGAACCCGATCGCCGGGCCGATCACGAGGAGCCGCACGAAGAGGAGCGCCCACTCTCCGAGCGATGACGCGCTCGCCTTCATGACCGCGATCGTGATGAGCACGATCGGCAGGACGACGACGTCGTTGGTCGCGGCCTCCACCTTGAGGGTCTGGCGAACGGCGACGGGGATCCGGTCGTCGCGAACGATGTCGCGGACGACGACCGGGTCGGTCGACGAAAGGATCGCGCCGATCAGGATCGATACCGCGACCCCGGTGCCGAGGAGGTAGTGAGCGGCCGTGGCCACAATGACGAGGGTGAGCAGCGTCCCCGGGCCGAGCACGAGCGAGGGCACCAGCCACTCGCTCGAAGAGCGGTCGAACTTCATGCGCACGGCGTCGAGAAAGAGAACGAGGGACAGGGTCACGACGGCGACCGCTTCGAGCAAGGGAGAGTGCGAGGTGAGGGAGATGACGCCGCGGGAACCGAGCACGACGCCGAGCCCCAGGAAAACGATGGGGAAGGACATGGGAGCCTTCGCGACGAAGCCTTCGGTCAGGCCCGCGAGCACGAGCACGAACGCGACGAGCGCGAGAAAAGTCAGGAGGTCCGGCAACGGGAGGATCTTACGGGCGAAGCCGCCCGTTCTTCCACTCGCCTCCGCTTGACAAAGGGTCGGGAGGGTCGGAAAGATCGGAAGTCCGGAGGTCACTCATGACAACTCGATTGGCCTGGCGCATCGGATTCGTTGCCGCTGCGGCGCTTTCCCTCGCGGTCACCGCGATCGCCCAACCGGTCCGGGGCCGGCAGATCGGGGGTATCGGGATCACGGTGTTCCGGGACGAGAACTTCCGGGGGCAGAGCGCGACCTTTCGCCAGGACATCCCGGACCTGCGCCAACTCGGGCTGAACGATCGGATCTCCAGCCTCACCGTCGCGCCGGGAGAGTTCTGGGAGGCGTGCGAGTCGCCCAACTATCAGGGACGCTGCGTGGTCTTCTCCAACGAGGAACGCGACCTCGGAAACAGCGGGTGGAGCGACAAGATCTCGTCCCTGCGCCGCGTCCGGCGCGGAGGCGGCGGGGGAGGATTCCCGCCGCCGCTCGGCAAGTACGGGATCGTGCTCTACGACGAGCCCCTCTTCCGCGGCCGGTCGCTTTCCGTCAAGGACTCCGTCGACAACCTCCGCTCGATCAACTTCCACGACCGCGCGGAAAGCGTGCGTGTCGTCTCGGGAGCGTGGGAGCTCTGCAGCGAGCCGGGGTACCGGAAGTGCCAGACCGTCCGCAACGACGTTCCGCACCTGTCGGTCGTGGGCTTGAACAAGAAGCTGAGCTCCGTGCGTCCCGCGGCGTATGACGGCGGGGGCGGGAACTACCCTCCCACCTATCCGGAGGAAGCGCGCATCGTGCTCTTCGAGGAGGACGGCTACCGCGGCCGGTCGATCACGCTCGACCAGGCGTCATCGAACCTGGCGGGCTCCGGCGCTCGCGCCCGAAGCGTTCAGGTGATCTCGGGAACCTGGCTCGTCTGTGATCGCCCGCGATACGCGGGGAGCTGCCAGCAGATCTCGGGCAGCGTGCCCGACCTCGACCGACTCGGCCTCGCCGGCCGCGTAAGATCCGCGCGCCCGGTGGACCGGTACTGATTCAGCGGCGCGCGGACCGCTCCGTCCGCGCGAATCGAAGAGGTTTCTCGGCCCCCCTGGAGTAGATGAGTAGCTCCGGGCCGTCGACGGCGAACCTCTCCGCGGCCTGGAGCGCTCCCAGGTATTTTCGTTCCTGCGCGTCGGCGGCGTCGCCGCAGGACATCTTCGTCGCGGCGAGCGGGCCGAACTTCATGGATTCGCCGGAGACTTCGACAGTTCCGAAAAAGCGATTGCACGAGGCTCTTCCCGAAACCTTGCCGGCTTCCGGAAACTCGAGCGTCGCTTCGGGTTTTTCGATCACGGCCTCGTCTCCGAGGCTCACGAGTCGCCAGGAGGTCCCGGGTAGTGCCACCGTAGCGGTCGCGCCGCGGTCGTTTTCGGCCGGAGGGCCCGCCGTGCAGCCGAGGAAGACGCCGAGCACCATCGGAGCGACACCGGAGATCCTCACGGCATGACGGTGACGAAGTCGGTGGCGACGGCCTCGCCCGGCGTGATCCCCTGCGCGGTCATCTCGGCTCGGATCCTCGCAGATCGGCCGGCCTCGCCGGCCCCGAGCTGGCCCACCACCCGAACGACCAGAGTGGACCGCGTGTTCGAGTCGAGGGTCGCCAGGTTCCACCCCACGCGATCCCCCGTAACGGTGGCTGTCGTCCCGGCGGACGGCTCGACGGTTCGGGGAGTCAGAGGCGACTCGAACGTGACCTCGACCCGACCGTCGCGCACGTTCGTGACTCCAACGTTCGCCGCGGAGATCTCGACGCTGAACTCGACTCCGGACTGGGCGAACGACGGCGCGTCGATGTTCAGGACCGCGAGGGACCCTCGACTCCCGGCGACGTCGTTGTCGTCGTCGCAGCCCCAGGCACCGATCGCGAGAACCAGGCCGGCGGCCGCCAGCAGAATTGGAAACCTCTTCCTCATTCGAGACCCCTTTCCGCCCCTTCGTGGTGCAGAGCGTTGAGGCAGCAAGTGGGGTGCCACGGATGTATCTTCCGGATGCGACGACTGAAACGAACCGAGGAGGTATCCATGCGCTCCGTTTCCGTTTTTTCCGCGATGCTCCTGGTCTCGCTCCTGTCTCTCGCCTGCGGCAGCCAGGCCCCGCCGCCCGGCGCAGCTCCGGCCGCCGTCGAGGCGGTCCCTCCTCCCGCGCCGCCCGGCGACCCCCTTCCCCCGTCCGAGCAGGGCGCGCTCGCGCGGCTCGAGAAGTCGCCGCGCCACGGCGAATACGTCGACGTGAAGCTCCCCTCGGGCGGCACCCCGATCCGCACCTGGGTCGTCTACCCGGAGCGAAAGGCGAAGGTCGGCGTCGTCATCGTCATCATGGAGGTCTACGGGTTGAGCGACTGGATCCGCGCCGTCGCGGACCAGATCGCACAGGAGGGTTACATCGCCGTCGCCCCGGACCTGATCTCCGGGCGGGGACCCGGAGGCGGCGGAACCGAGTCCGTCTCGACCCGCGACGAAGTGGTGGCGCTCACGCGCGGCCTGACTCCCGAAGAGGCGGCCGCGCGGTTGAACGCCGTGCACGACTACGCGGTGCGGCTGCCGGCCTCGAACGGAAAGAGCGCGACCGTCGGATTCTGCTGGGGTGGCGCGCGCAGTTTCAGCTACGCGGCCTCTCAGCCGGCCCTGGACGGCGCGGTCGTCTACTACGGCAGCTCTCCGGAGGCCCCGGAGCTCGCGCGCGTCACCGCTCCCGTGGTCGGCCATTACGCCGGAGACGACGCCCGGGTGAATGCGACGGTGCCGCCCGCGGAGGCCGAGATGAAGCGCCTCGGCAAGTTCTACGAGGTGCACATGTACGAGGGCGCAGGACACGGATTTCTCCGTCAACTCGAGGGCCGCGACGGAGCCAACCTCGCGGCCGCGCAGAAGGCGTGGCCGCGCACCGTGGCGTTCTTCCGGGAGCGGCTCGAATGATCTCCGCAAAAAGCGGGGCGCCTCCGAATGAATTCGGTGGCGACGCAAGGGGGCAGGCTGTGTGGGTAGGGGGTTCGAGGCTGACCGCTCATATTGCACGAACCAGGCCAGCAACCGGCCGCCCGCGGCCGTTCGAGATATGTCGAGTTGAGGGAGGGGTTTAAGAGGCCGCCCGGGCGGGCGACCTGTTTACCGGGTGCGGGTCGCGGGGCGTCGGGACATCTGGCCGACGGTCTCTCCGCCGCGCTCGCGGCTGGGCTGGATGCGCATCACCCAGTTGCAGAACGCGCACTTGACCTTGCCGTCGAGCTCGATCTCCGTGCTGTTCGACTTGCCGCAGTTCCGACAGTGCCAGTTTCGCATCGAGGATTTCATGGGAACACTCGCTTTCTCGCCGAAAACCGGCGACGGGCGCGTGCCAGCTGGCGGGCGGAGGCCGTCGGGGGGATCGGAAAGCAGGATTTTATCATGCGGAGGGTGGCCCGTCGGCTCCGGACCGCGTAACCGTCTCACCTGTCTGCGCGTTTCGAGGGGTCGAGCGTCATCAGGAGGTTGTTCAGGTCGTCGGCGTGCTCCTCCTCGTTCGCGAGGATCTCCTCCATCAGGCGCCGCGAAGTGATGTCCCCGTCCCCCAGGAACCGGATGATCTCCCCGTAGGACTCGATCGCGATCCGCTCGGCGACCAGGTCCTCGCGGATCATGTCCTCGAGGCTGCTGCCCTCCACGTACTGGGAGTGGCTGCGGCTCGCGAGCCCTTCGGGGTTGAAGTCCGGCTCTCCCCCGATCTGGGTGATCCGCTCCGCGATCCGGTCAGCGTGACCCTGCTCCTCGTTCGCGTGCTCGAGGAATTCCGCCGCGACCGCCTGCGCGTGGATTCCCTGCGCCATGTAGTAGTGCCGCTTGTAGCGGAGCACACACACGATCTCGGTCGCGAGCGCTTCGTTCAGGATCGCGATCACCTTGTGCCGGTCGGCGCCGTACCCCGGGGTCACCGCGCCGTCCTCGATGTGCTGGCGGGCGCGCCGGCGAATCTCCTTGATGTCGCTCAGGAAATACCCTTCCTTTTCGGGGGTCGGGTTCTTTGTATCCATGCTGCCTCCTCGGCGGTTCCTCAGGGCACGGGCGTCGGCGTCGGCACGTTAACCGATTCTTCCGCGCCCCGGGTGGGCTCGGGCGGCGCCGGCGTCCCCTCGACGCCGAGGACGAGTCCCGCCGGGGTCCGCAGGATGGGAATGGGCGTCGTGTCGGGCGTGGGCGGAGGCGGCTCGGGAGCGTGGCTCTCGGCCGCGTGGGTGTCATGGGGCTTCCGCGAGCAGCCCGCCGCGGCGGCGAAAGCGAGCAGGCAGACGAGGATCCAATGAGTGCGCGTCTTCATCGGGTCGAACGGGAATGATAGCCGACAGATTTTGTCGCCCGACGCTTCGCGGCCGTGACCGCGGTTGACGGCCCGGAAGCGGCCGTGAATCGCAAGCTGTTGAAAAACAAGGGAGATGGTCCTCTCTGCCGCATGGTACGTCCTTTGATGTAAGGGAGACCAAGAAGAGTGCCGGCATGGGAGTTCCGGCATGGGGGGGAGTCGAAGGACTCCCCCCTTTGTTTTTCGCAAACGCTCGCCCGGAAAGTCATCTCGCGCGCCGCGAAACCGCGGTCGCCGCCTTCGCTCCCTCTCCCCTCTGGGGAGAGGTCGGGGTGAGGGGTAACCGCGGTCCAGGTACTCCGACAGCGTCCCCAGTCGCCGCCGCTCGCCGGCGAGCTTCATCCCGAGAGAGTCGCCGAGGTCCTGTTCTTCGACAACGCGGAAACCGGCGCGAGCCGCGGCGATCGCGCGGCCATCCGTGTACGGGATGCTGACGGAAAAGCGCTCCGGCTCCGGACGGGCCCGCGCGCGGATCGCGCGCTCGAGCGTTTCGAGTCCCGCCCCGGTGACGGCGGAAACGCCGACCTCGCCCCTCGGCGCCCGCGCCGCCGGCAGGTCCGTCTTCGTCCACACCGGGAGGATTCGCTCCGGCTCGACCCCCAGCTCCTCCATGACCTCGGCAGCGACCTTCCGCTCTTCCTCGACGCGCGGCGAAGAGGCGTCGAGCACGTGGAGGACGAGATCGGCGTCGCGGACCTCGGAGAGCGTGGAACGGAACGAAGCGACGAGCGACGGCGGCAGCTTGCGGACGAAACCAACGGTGTCGACGAACACGACGTCCCCGAGCTTGGAGGAAGCGCTGCGCGCGGCGCGGGAGTCGAGTGTCGCAAACAGGCGGTCCGCCGCGTATGCCGACTCGCGGGTCAGCCGGTTGAAGAGCGTCGTCTTGCCCGCGTTCGTGTAACCGGCGATCGCGACCTGGAACCGGGTCGCGCGCGATCTCCGGCGGACCTGCCGCGAGGTCTCGATCTTGTCGAGGTCGCGCCGGAGGCGCGCGATCCGGTCGCGGATCTTGCGGCGGTCGAGCTCGAGCTTCTGCTCGCCGGCGCCGCGCCCTCCGATGCCCCCCGCGAGGCCGGAGAGGTGCTCGTAACGGCCGGCGAGACGCGGGAGCAGGTACTGGAGGTGCGCCAGGTCGACCTGCGTGCGCGCCTCCCGCGTTCGCGCGTGCGAGGCGAACACGTCGAGAATCAGGCCGGGCCGGTCGAGGGCCGTCACCGAGTCTCCCCACCGCTTCTCGAGGTTGCGGACCTGGCCGGGCGTCAGCTCGTCGTCGAACACGACGAGCCCGGCATCCTCTTCGCGGGCCTTGTCGCCGATCGTGTCGACAGCGCCGCGGCCCACGTACGTCGCGGGATCCGGGGCCGCGCGATCCTGGAGGATCCGGCCGACGACCTCCCCGCCCGCGGATTCGACGAGCCGCTCGAGCTCGTCCAGGTGCTCCTCGGCCACCATCCGCGGAACCGCGCGCGACGAAACCCCGACGATCACGACGCGCTGTCGCGGCGCCGCTCGACCGCGCGACCTCTTCGGGCGGGAATCGCCGCGCCGCGTCGCCGGCGCGGCGCGCTCGCCAGTGGACGACTTCAAATCGACTCGGGCAGAGCGGCGAGGGCTGACCGAAGAGCAAACGACGGGAAGCGACCGGATCTCACCTGAGTCGGATGGTAAGATCCGCCGCGGATCGTGTCAAACCTCTCCTCGCGGGATCTCGATCTCGCCGCCCGCCTCGACCGGCTCTCCCTCGCGTACGCACCCGCCGCGGACCAGACCGATCCCATTCGCTCGCCGGCATCCTACGCGCGGCCCGACGATCGCGAGGTTGCGGCGTGGGTCGGATCCGCTTTCGCATACGGGCGGGTCGAGACGATCCTCGGAAGCGTCGACCGGATCCTGAGGCCTCTGGGCCCGCGGCCCGCGGCGGCGCTCGGAGCAGTCCGCGACTTCCGGCGCTTCGCCCGCGAGGAGCTCGGCGGGTTTCGCCACCGATTCCACTCCGCTTCCGACGCGACCGCGCTTCTCTACGCGATCGCGATGGCACGAGCGGAGGCCGGCTCCGTGCGCGCGTTTTTCGAGCGGGAGTACCGACCCGAAGAACGGGACGTCGGACCTCTCCTCTCGCGGGTCGTCGCGCGCCTGCTCGCCTACGACTATCGGCCGGCGATCGGACGCCGGACGCTGCCCCGCGACTCGCCCGTGCGGTTCTTCTTTCCCGATCCCGCCTCCGGTTCCGCCTGCAAGCGGTGGAACCTCTACCTGCGATGGATGGTACGGAAGGACGCCCTCGACTTCGGCCTGTGGCCCGGGATTCCGACGAGCCGGCTCGTGATCCCGACGGACACGCACGTTCACCGCGTTGCGCGCCGTCTCGGCTTGACGAGACGCAAGGCGGCCGACTGGAAGACGGCGCGAGAGATCACCGACCGCCTCGCGCGTTTCGACCCGGAGGACCCGGTCCGTTACGACTACGCCCTCTGCCGGATCGGAGAAGAGGGGATCTGCCGGCCGGAGCTTGCACTCACCCGTTGCGGCGAGTGCCCGCTCGGAACCGGTTGCTCGACCGGACGGCGGCGGCTGCGTCGAATCGAGCCTGTTGTCATCCCGCGGACCCCCCCCCTTCGCCCCCCTTGTCATCCCGAGCGGAGCGAGGGATCTGTGCCCCTGTCGACTCGGATCTCCCGCTCAGGGCAGGCTCCGCGAGGGATCTGTGTCTCTCTCGACCCCAGGACAGAGTCGCGTGAAGATTCGAACCATCCTGACGCTCGTGACGGCCGTGGCGCTGACCGTGGTGGGGTCCCTCTGGGTCCGCTCCCTCGTGCCCCCGGACTCCCCCACCGGCTCCCTCGCGTTTCTTTCGGCGGCGCCGGAGCTGCCGATCTACGACCGCGCCGGAAAGAAGATCGACCTGACGAAGGAGAAGGGCCGCTTCGCGATCGTGCACTTCTGGGCGACGTGGTGCCCGCCGTGCGTCGAGGAGATCCCCGCCCTGACGCGTTTCTGGGAAAAGTACGGCGGCCGGGAAGACCTCGAGTTGTACGCCATCTCGATCGACAAGGACTGGAAGACCGTCGACAAGTTCGCGGTGAAAAATCCCCTGAAGCTCCCCCTGTACCGCGATCCCGACGGCAAGACCGCGGCGCGGTTCGGGAGCTCGCAATACCCCGAGACGTACATCGTCAACAAGGCGGGCCGCGTCCTCTTCCGCGTGCAGGGCGCCGTGTCCTGGGACGATCCCGAGGTGCGCCGCCGCATCGAGCAGCTGCTGGCGTCGTGACCGCCTTTCGTCGGGATTAGAAAGCAGCATGGCCGGCGTCTCCTTCCGCGAGGTGGACAAGAGGTACGGCGACGTCGCCGTCATCGAGGACCTGAACCTCGAGATCCGCGACCAGGAGTTCATGGTGCTCGTGGGCCCGTCGGGCTGCGGGAAATCGACAGCGCTCCGGATGGTCGCCGGGCTCGAGGAGATCTCGTCCGGGACGATCTCGATCGGCGACCGGGTCGTCAACGAGCTCCCCCCCAAGGACCGGGACATCGCGATGGTTTTCCAGAACTACGCGCTGTATCCCCACATGACGATCCGCCAGAACCTCGAGTTCGGCCTCAAGATGCGCGGGACCCCCCGCGACGAGACAGCCCGGATGGTCGACGAGGCAGCCGAGATTCTCGGTCTGACCCCTTATCTCGACCGCAAGCCGAAGCAGCTCTCCGGCGGGCAGCGCCAGCGGGTGGCTGTCGGCCGCGCGATCGTGCGCCACCCGTCCGTGTTCCTCTTCGACGAGCCGCTCTCGAACCTCGACGCGAAGCTTCGGGGCCAGATGCGCGCCGAGATCAAGAGCCTCCAGCACCGGTTGAAGACGACGACCATCTACGTCACGCACGACCAGGTCGAGGCGATGACGATGGGATCGCGGATCGCGGTCATGAAGGACGGCCGCATCCAGCAGGTCGGGACGCCTCTCGAGATCTACGGCCGTCCCCTCAACCTCTTCGTCGCCGCGTTCATCGGAACTCCGCCGATGAACTTTCTTCCGCGACAGTCGAGAACGGCTCCGCGGTGGGCGACGGCTTCTCACTGAAGCTCCCGGCGCGGCTGAGGTCGGCCGGCGCCCTCGCCGCCGGAAGCCGGATCGTCCTGGGGCTGCGCCCCGAGAACGTCATCGGACCGGGCGAGGACGCCCGCGGGGAAACGAGCCCGCTCCGTCTCGAGGTCCAGGTGGTCGAGCCGCTCGGCGACGAAGTGGTGGTCCACGGGAAGGTTCGGGACGCCACCGTGATCTGCAAGCTCGAGCCGCGCCACGAGCCCGAAGTCGGCAGCACTCTCGATGCCCTCGTCGAGGTCGACGAGATGCACGTCTTCGACGCCGCAACCGAGAGGCGACTCGGCGACTGACGCCGGGTCTTCGAAGGCCGGACGAATGTCGGACCGCTTCCGTTTCCCGGAAGGATTCCTCTGGGGCGCGGCGGTGTCGGCCTACCAGGTCGAGGGATCTCCGCTCGCCGACGGAGCGGGTCCGTCGAACTGGCACCGCTTCAGCCACACGCCGGGGCTCGTCCACTCCGGGGACACCGGCGACGTCGCGTGCGATCAGTACCGCCGCTATCGAACCGACGTCCGGTTGATGCGTGAGCTCGGCTTGAACGCATACCGCTTCAGCGTCTCGTGGAGCCGGATCCTTCCGGAGGGCACCGGCCGCGTGAACCGGCGCGGAGTCGATCACTACGAGCGTCTCGTCGACGAGCTCCTCGCCAACGGGATCACGCCGTTCCTGACGCTCTTTCACTGGGACCTTCCCGCAGCGCTCGAGGACCGCGGCGGCTGGCTGAACCCCGACATCGCGGGATGGTTCGCGGACTACGCGCAGGTCCTCTACCGTGCCCTCGACGGCCGGGTGCGGTTCTGGACGACGCTGAACGAGCCCTGGGTCGTGACGGACGGCGGCTACCTCCACGGCAAGCTCGCACCGGGTCACCGCGACCTCTACGAGACTCCGATCGCGGCGCGCAACCTGATGCTCGCCCACGCGGCCGCCGTGCGCGCGTACCGGTCCGTCGGCCGTCACGCGATCGGAATCGTCGTCAACATCGAGCCGAAATACCCGGCCTCGCGCCGGCGCGAGGACCTCGCCGCGACGGCGCGCGCCGACGCGTACATGAACCGCCAGTATCTCGACCCGATCCTCCTCGGGCGCTCCCCGCGCGAAATGAAGGACGTCTTTGGAGACGCGTGGCCCGAGTTCGGTAAAGACGCGCTCGCGGCGGTGCGGGAGCCGGTCGACTTCGTCGGAGTCAACTATTACCAGCGCAACGTCGTGCGCAACGACCGCACCGCGCTTCCCGTCCGCGCTTCCGGAGTTGCCCAGGAGGGCGCGACCCACACCGAGACCGGCTGGGAGGTCTTCCCGCGCGGCCTGACCGACACGCTCCTCTGGCTGCGAAAGCGGTACGGGAACCGCCCCTTCTACGTGACCGAGAACGGCGCGGCGTTCTACGACCCGCCGCGCGGCAACGGAGGCGTGGACGACCCGCTGCGCGTTCGATACCTGGCGGACCACCTGCGCGCGGCCCGCGACGCGATCCGGCAGGGCGTCGACCTCCGCGGATACTTCGTCTGGTCGTTCCTCGACAATTTCGAGTGGAGCCACGGCTTTTCCAAGAGGTTCGGGATCGTCCACGTCGACTACGCGACGCAGAAGCGCACGCCCAAGGCGAGCGCGCGCCTTTACGCCGAGGTGATTCGGACGAAGGGAGCGGCTCTCGAAGAGGCGAGGAGGGATCTGACCCCTACGGGGTCAGACCCCGGCGAACGACCACGCGCGCCGGCACCTCGCGGATCACGAGCTCGCCCGAAACGAGCGCGGCCGCGCGGCCGTTGACCGTAGCGCGCTTGCCTCCCGCCACGAACCCGGCAGGAAGCGAAAGCACGAGGCCTCCCGGCGGAACCTTGAGAGTCCCGGTGATGTCCAGTCGGGTCTCGCTTCCGGCTCTCGCGAGCGCATAGTCGAGCGTGCCGTACCGGGTGCGCAGTCCGCGCACGCCGACGCCTTCCGGCGCGGAAATCCAGCTCTCGGGGATCCCTGCGGCGAGAACGAGCGACCGGTCGGACTCCCGGTCGTAGGCGAAGAGGTCGAGGAACGACCGGATGAAGTCCGAGGCCACCCACGTGTGGGGCATGTCGCCGATGAACCTCGGGCGGCGCACCTCGCGGCCGACGACCTCCGCCCACTGGTTCCAGCCGGCCGGGCGGCGGCTGTCGAGGAAGAAGTCCAGGAGCTCGTGCGCGCGGTCCCTCCAGCCGAGGCGCACGAAGGTCCCGACGGTGCGGATCTCATAGGGCGTGTAGGCGTCCCACGCGTTCTCGGGCCGTTTTCGCTTCTGGAACTCCTCGTAGTAGCGCTCGAACGTGCGGAGGAGCTCGCGGCGGGGCAGGGTTTCGAGCTCGCCGCCCGGATCGAGCGCGATCGTCGTCGACGTTGCGTCGAAGTCGGCGAGCTCCACCGACCCGGGGACGTAGTCGATGCGGCGTTGCGCGATCGTGCGCCCGATGGACGCGAGGAGGTCGCGGCGGAACTCGGTTGTCATCGCGTCCCACCGGGTCCTCTCCGCTCCCCTGCCGAGGAGAGCAGCGATCTCCACGGCGCTCTCGAGTCCCGTGAGCGTGAAGAAGTCGTCCCAGTAGGAGTGGACAGGCTTCGCGGAGTAGCCCTCGTGGCTGATCGACTCGGGAAGGAGCCCGAAGAACGCGAGCTTCTCCGGGCGGCGATACTCCGGCGTCCGGCGCTCCTGGCGCAGACGGTCGATGTACGCGACGGTCTTCTCGACGCGCGGCCAGAGCTTCCGGAGCAGCTCGCGGTCGCCCGTGAAGCGGCCGTACTCGGCGACGAGGTAGAGGAACTCCCCGTGGCTGTCGTTCTCGGGGACCGGGTCGGCGCCGCGGGCGTCCACGCAGCAGGGGATCTTCCCGCTGTCGTACTGGTACGGCGCGAACCACAGGAGGAAGTCGCGCACCGCCTCCGCGTGGCCGAGCCGCAGGAGCGCGGCGGACGTGAGCGCTCCGTCGCGGATCCAGGAACGCTCGTAGGAGCGCGAGCCCGGCTGGATCGCCGCCCTGTCGCGGTTGATCAGGACGTGCGCGAGCGCCGTATTCATCGTTCGGGCCATCGTTCGAGCGGATGTCGGAAGCGCGACGGAGACGCGATCGAGCTTCTCGCGCCACTCCCGGGTCGCGCCGGCGAGCGCACGGTCGAGCGCATCGACTCCGACGTCGGGCCGTGATTCGGGGTGAAGCGGGACGACGACGTCGAAGGCTCGCTCCGCGCCGGGCGCAAGACCGAGGTCGAAAGCGAAAGCGCCGGACGCGTAACCGAACGGATCGGTCACGTTTTGCGACAGCGGGGGTCCGCCCAGTGCGAGGTATTCGGTCACGTCTCCTTCGTCGAACGTGGCGGCCCCGAAGGTGGAGGGCGTGGTGAGAGGAACGACCCTCCGGCCGTCCACGGAGGCCGCGCGGCCGTCCCACGCAATCGTCCGGACGTGCGTCGCGCCCCCCGGTGAATTGAGGAACTGCGACGGCGGGTTGACCTGGAACGGGCGCAGCGCGAGGAAGAGCCGAAGGGCGACCCTTGCGGAACTCTCGTTCTTCACCCGGTATCGGGCGAAGAGAGAAGAGCGCCCCGCCTCCCCCGCCGCGAAGGCTGTCGTCTCGAGAGACACCGTGTCGCTGCGCCAGGTGACCGAGGGGATCGGCAGGTCGCCCTGGGCGAGCGCCTGCGATGCGCTGACGTTGCTCCAACCGACGAGGGAGCCGTCGAGAAACAGGAACGGCTCGATGGAGAATCCGCCCTTCCCGACCTCGAGCGCGGCGTCTTCGGAGAAAAGACCCTCCTCCGGGTCGCCGTCGACGCCGACGACGGTCCAGTACACCTGCTCGCCCCGGAACGCTCGCGGGTACGCGCGGGGCGGGGCGTCCTTCGCGATGGCGGCGAAGAACGCGTTCGGCGAGGCCGAGAACTCGAGCGGCTCGACCCGGAGCTCCGCGATGGCGACGCCTCTCCCGCCGCCGTCCATGCGAAGGCGCAGGAACCGGGACTCCGACTCCGGCAGATACAGGGAGTCGCGGCCGCCGTTGCTCCGCGCGACGCTTTTCACGGTCGACCACTCTCGACCGTCGTCGGACGCCTCGACCCGGTAGCGGCTCGCGGCTTTCGGCCCCTCCCACAGGATCGTGAGGCCCCCGTACTCCCGCTTCTCGAGGAAATCGACGGCGAGCCACGGTTCCCGATCGCTTTCCGCGCTGGTCCATCCGGTCTTGCTTTCGCCGTCGAGCACCCGACCCGGCTCGTGACCGGGCATCCAGGAGGACGCGCTGACCGAAGGCGTCCGCGCGTAGGGCTTCGCCGGAGGAAGTTCCGTGAACGTCAGCTCGTCGACCCACACCGAGCCCTTCCCGCCCGTCCCGGCCGTCACCGTGAGCTCGATCGCCGCAACCTTGCGGAGCTCGCCGCCACCCGATGGTCCCCACGCGAACTCCACGTGGCGCTTCTTGATCGTCACCTTCTGCCACTCGCGCGGAAACTCGAAGTTGCGACGGTTGACCCACCAGACGTTCTCGCCGCTCTGGTCGCTGAGCTTGAACTCGAGGTTGTTCACCGGGGCGTCGGCGCGGATCCGGAACGAAAACTCCCAGTTGGCGGGCATTTCGAGCGGGACGTTCCGGCGGGCGGCCGCCCATCCGGACCGGCCCTGGAAGTCGAAGTCCATTCGGAGCGCCCGGCCATGGAACCCGGCGTCGGCCGCGAGCGCGAGCGAGACGCCGTCGGACGGGACAGCTTTCCAGCGGGAGACGTCCTCGAAGTCGTCGAGCACGACGACGTCGCCGGTCGGGCCGGCGCCCGTGAAAACGAAGCCGAGGAGGAGCGAAAGGGCGACGGCGGTCGTGAGCCGTCTCTTCACTCCTTGACGCCCCCGAGCACGATGCCCTCGATGTAGTAGCGCTGCAGGAAAAGGAACAGGAGGAGCACCGGGACCACGGTGACCACCGAGCCCGCCATCATGAGCTCGTTGTCCTGGACGTGCTCTCTCGACAGACTCGCCAAGGCCACCGGCAGCGTGTACCGGTCGTCGTCGGCGAGGATGATGAGGGGCCAGAGGAAGTCGTTCCACGACCCGAGGAACGTGAACACGGCGAGAGTCACGAGGATCGGGCGGAGGAGCGGCAGGACGATCTTCCGGAAGATTCCGAACTCGGAGGCGCCGTCGATCCGCGCGGCTTCGAGGAGGCTGTCGGGCACGGAAAGGGCGTACTGGCGCACGAGAAAGATTCCGAAGATGGTGGCGGCGGAAGGCAGGATCACCCCCGCGTAGGTGTTCACGAGGCCGAGCGATTTCAGGATCAGGAACAGCGGCAGCATCGCGACCTGGGCGGGTATGACCAGAGCGGAGATCAGCACCCGGAAGAGCTGCTGCCGCCCCCGGAATTTGAGCTTCGCGAAGGCGTACCCGGCCATCGAGTTCAGCAGGAGCGACACGAGCGTGATCGCAAGAGCGACGAGCGTGCTGTTGCGGAGGAAGCGCCCCATCTGGAGCTGCGAGAACAGCTGCCGATAGTTTCCGAGCGTCGGCGAGGCCGGCAGGAGAGGCGGCGGCGTCTGGCTCGTCTCCCCCGGCGCCATCAGCGACGCCGAAAGCATCCAGAGCAGCGGGAACGCGGTCAACGCCGCGGCCCCGAACAGGAGGACATGGAGACCCGCGCGCTTGATTCCCGGCTTCATCCCTCGACCCCGCGCTTCTGGAGCCGGAGCTGCACGAGCGTGGCCGCGAGCACGATCGCGAACAGCACGAACGCGACAGCGGACGCGGTGCCGATGTTCCACCAGCGGAAGCCCTCTTCGAACATCAGGTACACGATGCTGACTGTCGACTGCACCGGTCCGCCGCGCGTCATGACGTACGGCTCCGCGAACAGCTGGAAGTAGCCGATCATCGTGATCACGGCGACGAAGAGAAACGTCGGCGCGAGCATCGGCAGCGTGATGCGCCGGAACTGCTGCCACGTGGAAGCGCCGTCGATCCGCGCGGCTTCGTAGAGCTCGCCCGGGATGCTCTGGATGCCGGCGAGGAAGAGGATCATGTTGTAGCCGAAGTTCTTCCACACCGCGAGAAAGATGATCGCCGGCATCGCCCACTTCGGATCGCCGAGCCAGTCGATCGGCCCGATCCCAAACAGGTCGAGGAACGAGTTCACGAAGCCGTAACGCGTGTGGTACAGGTACCTCCACACCACCGCGACCGCGACGAGCGTCGTCACCACCGGCGCGAAGAAGACCGTCCGGAAGAAAGGCTTGAAGCGGGTCAGCTTCGACGCCACGGCGAGGGCGGCGGCGAGCGAGACGGCGACCGAGAGGGGTCCGCCCACGAGCACGAAATAGAAGGTGTTGCCGAGCGCCTTCCAGAACACGGGGTTGCGCAGGAGGTCGCCGTAGTTGCGCAGTCCCACGAATCGCGTGTTCCCGTAGTCGGCGAGCGCGTAGATGTCGAAGTCGGTGAAGGAGAGGAGGAGCGCCGCGGCGACGGGGAGGAAGAAGAGGAAGGTCAGCACCGCGAGCGCCGGCGCGAGAAAAAACCAGGCGACGCGGTTCCCGGTCATCCGGCCGCCTTTCTCGCAAGGAGCCACCGCCGCTTCTCCAGCATCTTGTCGACCTCCCGGTTGAACGACGCGAGCGCGTCGTCGATCGACCGGCGGCCGTGGACGACCTCTTCGGAGTAGAGGCGCATCTTCTGCACGATGCGCTCCCACTCGGGCACCTGGGGAGAGGGCTCCAGCCGTTCGAGCTGCTCGCGAAACGCCCGGGCATAGGGGTTGTCCCCGAAGACGGGCGCCTCCCATGCGGACTTCCGGGGAGGGAGGTTTCCCGTGATCTCGTAGAACTTGACCTGCACCGCCGGCTCGGAGAGGTATTCGACGAGCTTCCACGCCTCCGCCTTGCGCGGCGAGTCCTTGAAGAGCACGAGGCTCGATCCCCCGGCTACGGAAACGCCGAAGCCGTTCGGTCCCGGAATCGGGGCCGTCATCCAGTCGTCCTGCGAGCTCGGGGGCAGCCGGCGCCTGAACTCGCCGATCTGCCACGGTCCCGAGATGTAAAAGGTGAAGTAGCCCTTCGCGAACTCGTCCCAGACGTTCGAGATCTGGGTGTCCGAAGCGACCGGGGCCCAGCCCTTTCGGAACATGTCGATGTAGAACTCGAACGCCTTCCGGAACTCGGGGCTCTGGAAGTTCCCGCGGGTCCGGTTCTCCGCGAGCAGCGGCGCGTCCTGCTGCAGGCCGAAGACGAGAAGCTGTTCGTACTCGTTCGTGGGAAGGAGGATCGAGTAGTTGCCTTTCCCCGCGACCTCCTTGACGCGCGCGAGCGCGCGCTCCCACTCCGCCCACGTCTGGGGCGGGTTCGGGAACCCCGCTCGCGCGAGGATGTCCTTCCGGTAGAAGACGACGCGCGTGTCCACGTACCACGGCACGCCGTACAGGGTTCCGTCGACGACGTTGGTCGCCCAGACTCCGGGGAAGTAGTCCGCCGGGTCGACCTCCCCCGCGTTGGAGTCGGCCGCGATCCTCGGATCGAGCGGCTCGATCGCGTTCAGTGCGACGAGCTCGGGCACCCACGTATTGCCGAGCTGGGAGATGTCCGGGGTCGCGTCGCCCGCGACGCCGGTCAGGATCTTTTCGTGAGCGGCGGTCCACGGAATCTGCTGGACCTCCACGCGGATGCCGGGGTGGCGCCGGTGGAACTCCGGGAGGAGCTGGGCGACGACTTCCCCTTCCCGGCCGAGGCCCCAGAACTCGAGAGTGACGCGATCGGACGCCGCGCTCTTCCGGCAACCGGTCGCGCCGAGCGCCAGGAGCAGGAGAAGGAGCCGGACCGGCTTCAAGGCCGGAGGGAGCTCGCGGCGCCGGCCGGGGCGCGCGTCGGCACGACCCGCGGCTCCGGGCGCGATCCCCCCGCGGGAACGGGCGCGCGGTCGAGCCAGCCTCCGCGGAAACCGGCGCGGCGAAGCCCGGCGACAACGTAGGGGTTCTTGCGCATAACCCGCCAGACGAGGCCCGTCCGGTAGTTCTCGATCATCGTGATGATCGGTCCCTGGTCGATCCCGAGGTAATCCCCGTCGAACCAGCCGTACTCCGGATCGACGCGGCCGTGCTGCAGCGGGATCTGCGTGGTGCGGAAAGTCGGGTTGAACGAGTCGAGGAATCCGTACTTGGCGAAGAGACGGTCGCCGTAGCGCCGGCGCATCTCCTCGACGGCCGGAATCACGATCTCCGGAGCGAACGGAATCGACGAGGCCGCCGCCGTCGGGGCGATCGTGCCGTCATCGGTGATCTCTGTCGTCGAACAGCCCCGCGCCCAGTAGGTGTGGAAGGTGCGCGGCCTCCCGTCGATCTCGAGGGTTACGTCGGCCGGTCCGTCGCAAGCGGTCAGGCCCCAGACGTTCTCGCCGTAGTCGCGCCACTGACCGGGGTTCGCGATCGCGTAGTTGCGGTGCGCGTAGGTCGCCCGCCGCGAGTTCTCGAAGTAGTCGATGCCGCGCGCGCGCGTGAAGTCGTCCTGGATGCCCTTGAAATCGATCCAGACGTGCGAGTACTGGTATCCGAAGAGCGCGTTGAACGGGATGTACTCCTGCCCGTGGAAGCGGTCCCACCGGAAGTTCGCGGTGATGCGGGTCCACGCTTCCGCCGGGATCGGGTGCGTCGGAGATCCGAGCGCGAGGATGTAGAGGATCATCGACTCGTCGTAGCCGCCGCCGGCCCAGTCGTAGGGCAGGAACCCGACCTCCGGCTTCCACCCGTGGTTCACGAGCGGCGGGCGCCTCACGGCCCAGTCCCACTCGACCCGCCGGTAGATCGCGTCGGCGAGGGAGCGGATCTCCGCCTCGACGGGGTCGTCCCGATCGAAGTACGACTGGCAGAAGAGGACCCCGCCCAGGAGGAGCGTCGTGTCGATCGTCGAGAGCTCGACGTCTTTGAAGCGCTCTCCGGTCTTCATATCGAGAAAGTGGTAGAAGAATCCCTTGTAACCGGTAACCCCGGTCGACGACGGCCCCTGCGGGGCTGTGGAGAAGAACCGCAGGGTGGCGAGAACGCGCTGCCGTGCCTCTTCCCGCGTGACGTATCCCCGCTCGACCCCGACCCCGTAGGCGGTCAGCCCGAAGCCGACGGCCGCGACGCTCGAGAAGGAGGGCGTGGGCCAGCGATCCGGCACGAGCCCGTTCTCGGGGTTCGTGAGGTCCCAGAAGAAGCGGAAGGTCCGCTCCGACACCGTGTCAAGGAGCTCGTCTTTCGCGACGTCCGCGACCGCGACCCCGGGGGGCGCTGCGGGCGGCGCGGAAGAGGGCGTCGCGCCGCAGCCGGAGAGGAGAAAGAGAGCAAGAGCGAGGCCCGCCGCCGCCCTGCGGCCCCGCCGGAGGAGAAGAAACGAAGGGGCGGGATTGCTCCCGCCCCTTGCGAAACTCAGAGACACTGCCGGGAGATCATCACTCGGTCGTCAGAATCCAACCGTCAGCCCGACTTGGAAGCGGCGGCCCGGCGTCGTAACGCAGTTGGGCTCACCGAACCTGGGATTCACAGGTTCGTTCAGCGGCCGCACGAACCCCTCGAAACAACCGAAGTTATCGTGGTTGGTTGCGTTGAAGACCTCGCCGATCAGTCCGATGTTGACGAGATCGCCGATCAGAAACTCCTTCTGGAGACGGATGTCCCACGACTGGTAAGGGAACGTGCCGTCCTGCTCCCCCTCGTTCAACCGCTGTACGAACTGGTTCGGACCGAAGCCGAGGCTGGCATCCGAGATCGTATACGGCAGACCCGAGCCCAGGGTGATCAGTGTCGAGAGCTGAAGTTGCCATGGGAGACCGAGGATTCCGGAGATGACGAGGCGGTTGCGCTCATCGTTGGCCGTCGGGTGGCGCCTGTAGCCCTCGACGCCCGCGGCGCATTCGTCCGGTTGACAGTCGAGACTGAACGCGTCGTTTCCCGTCTGTTCCGATTCCGCGTACGTGTACGCGAGCGCTGCGCCCCAGCGGGAGCTGGCCGTGTACGGCTTGTCGATCGAGACGAGCGCCGCGTCGTACCAGAATTTCTTCTCGGCATCCGAGATCAGGACGTTGGAGTAGTTGGCGAGCGGCAGGCAGCAGGAGCCGTCGGGGCGACGGTTTCCGCGAACCCAAGTGAAGCCGTTCTCGCCGCGCATCCCGGCGTACGAAAGGGAGATTCCGACGGGGCCGAGCGCCTGCCGGATTCCCAAGCTGTACTGGTCGGTTTGCGGCGGCTCAGTGTCGTTGGCGATCAGGAAGACCTCGGGCTTTCCCGCGATTCCCTGAGCGATCAGGCCATTGAGACCCTCGGCCGAGAAGTAGGAGGGATTCCACAGGATTGTCGGTTGTCCGTCGCGCGGCAGGCCATCCGTGGAGAATCGGAAGACGCGCGTCTGCCACTGGAGGCGGAATCTCTCGTCGAGCACGAAGTTGTAGACGTCACGATCGACGTATCGCCCGTAGCCACCGAAGAGGACAGTCGTCCCTCTCCCGCTGACGTCGAACGAAACGCCGACCCTCGGTTGCCAGGCGTTCGTATATGGGTCTCGATCGTTTCCGTCTGTGAAGTACTTGTCGTCTACGAGACCCGTGAGGTCCGCTCTGACCTGCGCCGGGGTTTCGTAGTCGTTGTTGATCATGTCGGTTTCGTAGTCCCACCGGATCCCGAGGTTGACGGTGAGCCGGGGGGTCACCGTCCAGTCGTCCTGGATATAGAAGCCGTACTGAGTGTTGCTCGTCGAGAGGTCCGGATTTCCGACGCCGTAGAGCGCCTCGAAAGGAATCTCGAAGCCGAGATCCGGCCGGAACTGGAAGACGGGATTCCCCTGCTGCAACTTGGTGATGTCGTACTTGTTGAAGTTCACGATTGCACCAGTCTTGATGACGTGATCCCCGGCGGCGCGAACATTCAGTAGGGAAAAGTCTTCGCGGATCGAGAAGCGTTTCTGGTGGAAGTCCTGTGTGGTATCGCGCCCGCCGAGGCGGGCGGCCTCGAAGTAGTTCCGTCCGACCAGATTCGGGTTCGTCGGATGCGGGTTCCACTGGTAGTCGTTGTAACCGACTGTCGTCTCCGAGAGGAAGCTCCGGGCCGCCATCGTGTACCGGGCCTGGGCGTTCCACACGCTATTGGAAAGGTCCGTTGCGCTCTCGAAACTATCGCGCCCGTTTCCGAAGTCGCGCAGCTCGCTTTCGTCACGATAGAACCCGGAAACGTCGAGAAGATTGCCCGAGGCCACCTGCCAGGACAGTTTTCCGAAGGCGAGGTAGGACTCGAAGGGACTCTCGAAGAACCCGGCCTGACTCTCGATCTCCGCCCGAAGCGCCGGCGAGGCAACGTTGATCGCCGGCCCGATCGTGACGAGGTTCGACCGCGTCTGATCGTTGTACTCGAATGAACCGAAGAAGTGGACCGAATCCCGGACAATAGGTCCTCCAAAGGCAAAGCCGGCCTGCCACCGCTCGTACTCCGGCTTGTCCGTGTCGTTCCGCTCCTGGAAGAAGTCCCTCGAGACTAAAGACTTGTCCTGGTAGTACGCGAACGCATCGCCGTGAAAGTCGTTCGTACCGGACTTCGTCACCGCGGTGATGACGCTTGTCGTCGCCTTCTCGTACTCCGCCTTGAAGTTCTGGGTCAGCACTCGGAACTCCTGGACGGCATTCTGAGGAAACGGGTTGCCTCGGCTCGTGTCCTGCCCCGCAACCCCGCCCAGGAGCACGTCGTTCTTGAAGCTGGTGCCGTCGATGAACACGTTCGTGTTGAAGCCCTCGGCACCTGCCGCGTTCACCTCCTTCCGGAACTCGTCATCCGAGACGCGGACTCCCGGCGAGAGCGCGGCGAAGTTCAGGAAGTTGCGGTTGCCCTGAGGCAGCCTCTTGATCTGCTCCTCGGTCACGTTCGTGGCGATCTCGCTCGACCGGGTTTCAATCAAGGGAGCCGAAGCCGTCACTGAGACCGCCTCCGTCGCTGTCGCTCGAACCGTGAAGTCGAGCGACTGGGTCTGGCCCACCAGCACACGCGCCTTCCGGGTATCCGGGGCGAGCCCCTGCAGGGTCGCCGTGACCGTGTAGCTGCCGGGCGGCACCGACAGGTTGAAGAACCCACCCTCCTCCGTCGTCGCCGAAGTCCGAAATCCGGTTTCGTCGTTCACCGCCTCCACCGTTACGCCCGGCAGCGGAGCGCCGCCGTCTTCGCTCACGGTGCCGCGCAGGGTCCCCGTCGTGCTTTGCGCGACCGACGAGGCCGGTACGAGAAACAGGGCCAGGACGAGCGCGACCCCGGCGATCTCGCGTCCTCGAAGAAATCGACTCATACAATCATCCTCCTATCTCGGAAATCGAAGCCGTTTTCGATACAAGCTTGAGATTCGCCGGTCCCCCCGCTCCGCACGACCTGCGGACGACGAGCGTGGCCGGGAGCGTTTCCTGTCGTTTCGGCTGCCGGTTTTCCTTCGCGACCCCCTTCAGCAGCCGTTCGAGCGCAAGCCCTCCGAGGTCCGCGATCGACACGCGCACCGAAGTGAGGGGCGGGATCGTGTAGCTCGCAGTCGGTATGTCGTCGAAGCCCGCGACGGCGACATCCTCCGGGACGCGCCTCCCCGCGTCGGCGAGCGCCGAGAGGCACCCGATCGCCATCGAGTCGTTCGCCGCGAAGATCGCGGTCGGCCCGGGCGAGGTCTCGAGCAGAACGTTTGCCGCACGATAGCCAGCCGCGTCGGTGAAGTCTCCCTCCACGATGAGCGCGGGACCGGCGCCTCCGGCGAACTCCTTCATGGCGGCGCGGTAGCCCCGGAGCCTTTCCCGCGCGTCGTAGTTCTTCGGCTCCCCGGCGATGTGCGCGATCCGCCGGTGTCCCAGAGCCGCGAGATGACGGACCATCGCAAACGCGCCGCCGTAGTTGTCCACCCGGATCGAGTCCACGGAGTGGCCGTTCTCCGGACAGTTCAGGAGAACGATCGGGAGCCTGTCGGAGAGGTTTCGCTTCAGATCCTGGGGAGGGACGTCGGGGCACATCGCGATCAACCCGTCCACCCGGCCGCGCATCGCCCGGAGCGCCGCCTCGATCTCCTCCTTCTCGCTGTGGGAGCAGGAAACGAGGAGGTGGTATCCGCTCCGCCGGGCGGCGGCGTCCACTCCGCGGATGACCTCGGAGAAGAACTCGCCATAGATGTCGGGCATGAGCACGCCGATCGTGTTCGTCCTCCGGGTGATGAGGCTGCGCGCGGCGCCGTGGGGGGCGTAGCGGAGGCGCCGGGCGACGCGGAGGACCCTCTGCCGGGTCTCCTCGGCCACCGGACCCTTGTCGTTGAACACCCGGGAGACGGTCGCCACCGAAACCTTCGCCTGGCGTCCGACCTCTTTGATGGTGGCGGTCATGCGTTGGGCTTCCGGTCGGAAAACGATCGGAAACCGCCCGCTGAGGTGTTGAGGAACATCGCGAACACCACCGATGTAACCGTTTACATCAGGCATCCTATCGCCGCGCCGGGCGGGCGTGTCAACGATTTAATGTTCGACTGAACCGAGACGTCGTTCGTCTCAATCCGGGACCGGGACCTTCACCTCCGGTCCCCTGCCCCTCGGCACCCCGATCGTGCCGCGGCGCCGGACTCTCGGCTGGCAGGTGGGGCACGCAAACATCCGCCGCCCCGACAACGGCAGCTCGCGCAGCTTCGACCCGCACCGCCGGCAGATCGTCATCCCGTACACGTAGAAATCGTCGTCCGAGGAGCGCTCCGCGAGGGCGCGCGGGTGCGTCTCCTCCGTCGCGTCGACCGTGACGGTCCCCTCGCCGATCCCGCGCCGCATGAGGGCGCCGAGCGTTTCCCACACGGCGGAGCGTTCCGGAGCCGAGACCCGGCGGGAAGGCCGTAAAGGATGGATCCCCGTCAGGAAGAGCGCCTCATTGCGATAGATGTTTCCGACTCCGGCGATGACGCGCTGATCGAGGAGCGCGTCGCCGATCGGCCGGTCGGGCCGCCTCTCCAGAGCCGCCCAGACGGCTCCGGGATCTGCGCCCGACGCGAGCGGGTCCGGGCCCAGCCGCGCGAGGATCGCGAGCCGTTCTGTCTCGCCGATGAGCTCGCAGGTCGGCGGCCCGATCAGGTCGGTCGTGACCGGAGCCGCCTCGAGCCGCATGCGCACGGTCGGTCGGGGACGGGGACGATCCCCCTCGAAGCGCCGGAACTCTCCGGCCATGCCGAGGTGGACGTGCACGATCCGGCCCCCCTCCCAGACGTGAAAGAGGTGCTTTCCGTGCGCGTCGGCGCGGACGAAGCCGCGCCGGTCGATGCGCCGGGCCTCCCGGGCGAAACGGCCCTGCGGCGACCGGACCCGCACGATGCGGCCCGCGAAGTCCTTCGTGTGCTGCCGCGCCAGGCGGTGGATGGTGTTGCCTTCAGGCATCGACAGCGTCGCGATTTGCCGGTTTGGTCCTCCGCGGCTCGTGCCGGGGAGCGTGAGACGTCAGCTCCGATCCCGCCAGACCGTCGGCACGACGATCGTGTCGCGGTGCTCGCGGCGGCCCGGCGAACGCCGCGGCCTCAGCGCATCTTCTTCCCCGCTCGGATCGGGAGCGCGGCCATGGCGGGTCTCCCAGTCGAGGACCGCGATCGTCTCGTCGTAGATGCCATCGACCTGTTCCCGGTTGTTCCCGATGACGGTGAGACCGATCTTCCCGTACTGCGAGACGGCGCCGATCATGTGGAAGAGCACCCCGGTCTCGGTCCCCTGGCTGTAGTGGAGGTGGTTGATCGTCGTGATGTCGAGGAGGTCCTCGGGGGAGAGCCCGCGGTACGCGTCGGACTTCACGTTGTCCGTCGAGCGGTAGGCCTTCTCCATCCCGCTCGGAGAGTGAAAGACGCCGGTCTCGGGATCGAGCTCCCCGCCCGTCAGGAACTCGAGCGCGAGGAACGGGTGCGTCGTTCCCCCGATCCGGAGGTTGATCTCGATGGCGAAGACGTCCCAGGGCGCGCCGGGATCGGCGCGGCGGACGAGAAAGTCGATCGCGAGGCGGCTCACGACTCCGTGCGCCGCGAGGACCGCGCCGATGCGCCGGCCGGCGTCCTGGATCTTCTCCCGGTAGCCCTCGTCCGCCGGGAACCGGCATCCCAGGTAAACCTGGTTGGTCGGCCCGCCGAGGAGCTGGTCGTGGGTCGAGACGAGGATCACCTGTCCGTTGGGATCGAGTCGGATCTGGCAGCTCGGCGAGCGGGTCTCTCCGCCGTCGACGAACTCCTCGACGACGCCGCCCATCGTCGCCATCTTCCCGAGAAACGCTTCGGTGTTCTCCGACGGGACGGCGAACTCGAGGCTCTGCAGCGCATCCACGATCGCGCTCGGCCCGCTCGCCTGCGGGTAGCGGAAGATCGCGTTTCCCTCGCCGGAAAAGCCCTCGTCGAGCTTCACGACGGCTTTGCGGATGCCGGGCCGCCTCTGGCGCAGCGAGTCGAGCGCGACGACGACGTCCTCTTTCGAACGGACGTCCTCGAAACCCTCGGGGAGGGCCACGCCGGCCTCGCGGAAGGCGCGTCGGCTCCCCGACTTCGTGCCGAGGTGCTGCAGCTCCGGGTCGACCGCGTTCAACGGGATCCCGAGGAGGACCGCGAGCTTCCGCTCGAGCGGCGTCGCGTTGTAGACGGAGAGAAACGCACGCGAGGGGTCTCCGATGCCGTACCGGATCCTCTGGATCAGGCGCGGGCGATCGAGGATCTTCTCCGTGAGCGAACGCGGGGAGGCATCGTAGGCGCAGAGGAGGGTCAGGCGCGCGCGCGCGTGGCTCGCGGGGATTCCCGCGAGAAGCTCGAAGTAGTACTCGAGGATCAGGGGGTGGACGGGGCGCGACGTGACATAGACCATCCGGGCGTGAGGGTTTCGAAGCCGGATGAGCATGAAGAGCAGCCGCTCTTCGTAGTAGGAAGCGCCCTCGAGCTTCTGGAGCTCCCGCTCATCGAGCGTCAGGGACGGAATGACGACCGACGTGTAGGCCTGGTCCTGGTCCATGGCCATCGAGTTCCAGAGATCGGTCAGGCGCGGCTTGAGCCGGCGGAACTCTTCGAGCTCGCGGTCGGGCGACAGGTCGCGCAGGAAGGGGGGCTTGGGGATCAGGGACGGAAGACTATCAACGGCCGGACCCGTCCCGGCTCTTCCGCTCGCGCATCAGCCAGAGAAAGAGCACGACCGCCGCCGCGGAAATGCCGAGGCTGGCCCAGTAGAGCGAGGAGTCCAGGGAGAAGGCGGGCACCGCCCGCAGTCCGTCAGCGCCCGCCCGTGGCGGGGGCCGTTCCCGAGGGCCTCGCGGCGCGAGCCGGGGCCGCCGGAGCCGGCGAGGAACCGTCCCGCGGTCCGGCGGGCTGCGCGGGCGCGGTCCCGCCCGTGATCCCGACCGACCACACGTAGTCGCGCAGCGCCTTCGTGACGGCGTCCGGGTCGGAGAGGAACTTCTTCGCCGCCTCGTCGCCGCCGAGGTAGCGCGCGAACTCGGCGCGGTCGGCGGCGAACGTCGGCGCATCGAGCAGCGCCGCGATGGGCGACGTGCGCTTCCCGTCGTCCCCCTTCGGGAAGTTCGTCGGCATCCGCGTGCCCGGCATCCACTCGTCGGGCCGCTTGATCCAGTCGGCGATCCACTCGTGCCGCAGGCGCGTCGCGGACATCTGGAGGTTCGGCGCGAGCGACGCACGGTCGACTCCGGGCGCGTTCATCTCCTGCACGCTGCTCGGGTGGCACTGCCGGCAGCGCAGGAGCTCGAACACCTTCTTGCCCGCCGACCAGCGCCCCGGATCGGTCGGGTGGTCGCGGTCGAGGAACGGATACGAGGCGCGGTCGAGCGACGCGAAGTAATGGGTGAGGTCGTTCAGCTCGTCGGAGCTGAACCCGAACGTCGGCATGTGGACTTCGAGCCACGGCCGGATCTCGCCGGTCTTCGGCGCCTTCAGGAACGAGTAGAGCCAGTCGCTCTGCACTTTCGCTCCCTGCCCCTGGATGATGGGCGGCGCGAGCGACGGATCGGCGACGAGCGACCGGAACGAGCCGCCATAGCCCTCGATGACGTGGCAGCCCAGGCAGTTGTTGCTCTTGACGATCCTCCGGCCGCGCTCGATCGCCTCTTCGTCCGGCGAGAGGCGTTTCCGGGCGGTCGGGCGCCGCGTTCAGGTCCTGGAAGCCGAGCACCGCGGTCACCACCTGCTCGCGCTCTCGCTCGGACAGGTGGAAGTTCGGCATCCGGTACTTCTCTTCCCAACCGCGCGCGCGGTCGCGGTCGAAGATGCGCGGGCCCTTCACCTTCGTCTCGAACCAGTCATGGCGCGTGTGGGGAATGTGAATGAAGCCGAAGTCGAGGAGGTGGACGGTTTTCGAGCCCTCCTCGGTGAGCTCGGTCCCGATCGGTTTCGCGTCCTCGAATCCGGGGATCGCGTGACACGCGAAGCAGCCGTAGTGCGCGATCAGCTTCTCTCCGGCATAGACCTCCTTGCTCTGAAGGTCCATTTTCGCGAGCGCCGCTTTCGCGTCGAGGAGGGTCTTGTCCGACATCTGGAAGTAGAGCGCGATCCGATCGAGCGTGGCCGCGTCGGTCGCGGGGAGACCCGTCTTCTCGAAATCGGGCGGAGCCTTCAGCGTGGAGAGGTACTCGGCGATGTCGAGGGCTTCCGCCGGCGCGAGCCGGAGGTTCGGCATCTTCGTGTCGGGGCTCCAGGCCTTCGGGTCGAGTACCCAGTGGTAGAGCCAGTCGCGGCTGACCTTGGATCCGATGCCCGCCAGGTTCGGCCCGAACTGCCGGTACGTTCCCGTAAGGTCGCGGCGCGCGTTCGGGTCGGCGAGGTGACAGCCGAAACAGCCCCGCTCCGCAAGGAGCGCCGCGCCGCGGGTCGCGTCGCCGGTCCCCGCGACGGCGGGCACGTCCTGACTGCGGGACTTCGCGAAGAGGTAGGCGACGATCGAGTTGACCATCGCGTCGTTCTCGATCCTCCCCTGCTCGTTCATCCGCTTCTGCGCGTCGGTCGGGGGCTTCGGCCCCGAAACGTCCACGAAGTTCTCGAGGTAGAAGAACTGCGGCATCTTCGTCGACGGGCGGAACGAGTCGGGCTTCATCACCCACCGCGTCGTCCAGTCCCGGCTCACCTTGGACGCGACGTTCTCGAGCGATGGTCCGACCCGCGGGAGCGCCTGCTTCTCGAGCCCTTCGATCCGGTGACAGCCCCAGCAGCCGAGGTCCTCGACGAGTTTCATGCCGGCGTCGAGCTTCGGAGCCTCGCGAAAGTTCGTCTCGTCCGCGTGGCAGCGGTAGCAGCCGGCCTCCGTGTACTTCATCGGGAGGATCGGGGTCTGGTTGAACCGGTCGAACTTCCAGTTGAGCGCTTTGATCCAGCGCTCCTCCTCTTTCGGGGTCTCGGGCGAGTGGCCGGC
This sequence comes from uncultured Acidobacteriota bacterium, assembly GCA_963832145.1. Lineage (GTDB taxonomy): Bacteria > Acidobacteriota > Thermoanaerobaculia > UBA5066 > Gp7-AA6 > Gp7-AA6. Next base: position 309,090 of record CAWHTA010000002.1, on the reverse strand, counting down.
CGACCAGAAGGAGGACGCGCGGTCCCGGCCGCCGTGGCACGGGCTGCACCCGAAGAGGTTCACCGGGTGCGCCGACTCGCTGCCGATCATGAGTTCCTGTCGCGGGTGGCTGCGGAACACGACGTTGCTCTTCGGGTCGTCGAAACCGGTCCGATCGGCGGCGATGTGGCACGTCTGGCAGCGGTCCACCCTCGGGATCTTCATGAAGTTGACGTCGGTGTAGTGATCGGGGAGCTGCACCTGCTGCACCTTGAGCGACGGGTTCACCATGTCGAGGATCGGCGAGTTGCGCGCCTGGAAGAGCGCGCTGTCTCGGAAGCTCTCGAAGCGCTTTCGCGCGACTCGATACTCCGTCGTCAGCTTCTCGATCGAGAGCGCGACCTGCTCCCGGCGCTCGACGAGGCGCTCACGAGCGGCCCGCGCGTCGGCCTCCTCCTTCTGGACACGGGCGAGGGCAAGCCGGCGGGTCTCGAGCTCCGCTTCGAGCTCGTCTAAGTCCTTCTTGTGGTTCGGGGCGGTGCGCGGCGCGGTCGCGAGGGCGTTCTCGTACTTGTACCGCTGCGCGTCCAGGGACGCCTTGGTGAACTTGAACTGCTGGTCGGCGAGGTAAACCCTCGGCTCGAGCGCTTCGAGCTTCCGGTCGAGACGCGCCAGCTCGCCGCGGTGCGCCGCGAGCTCCTTGTTCGCCAGTGCGAGCTCCGCGCGGAGCCGCTTTCCCTCCTCGCCGACGGCCTTGCCCCGCGCTTCGAGCGCGCCCGCGCGCGCCTTTCGGGCCTCGATTTTCGTGAAAGCGCGCTGGATCCGCTTCCACGGCCGGGCGTAGTCCTCGACGACCATCGCGATGAAGACGATCGTCAGGATGATCCCCGTGTAGGCGAAGACGCGGTTCAACCGCGGGATGTTGTAGTGGTGATCGATCGGCTCGGCGGGGGCTCGACGGGGCATGGCGGCTACGCGGTCCGGTCCCGGCTCATATGTTGAAGCTGAACTCCGGGATGTTGACGAGATACTTCAGGTTGAAGATCCAGCGCAGGTACATCTTGATCGGAAGCGACAGCATGATGAGAGCGAGGTTCACCCCGATGAGGAAACGGACCGTCCCCATCTTCTCGTAGAAACGCCGCAGAACGGTCTTCGCGAGGATCGGCGGCAGGAGACCCATGTACAGCGCGACGAGCGCGAGTCCGAAGATCTCGCGGAAGAGCCAGAAGTCCGGCATCCGGGTCTTGAACATCTTGATCCAGACGATCTCGGACAGGTTGATGTTGTTCAGCGGAACGAGCTTGTTGATGTCCCAGAACTCGTAGGGCCCGAAGAAGTTCCAGTTCGGCCCGCGCAGGAACGTGCCGAGCACGATCAGCACGCACCAGAGGACGAGGAAGCCGACGAGGAAGATCGTGATCTCCCACTTCCGCTCCTTGAACGTGAAGTAGCCGTTCCCCTTCGGGTTCGTGTCGATGTACGGGATCGCCATGAGACCGACGATGATGAGCGAAGGCAGCACGACGCCCGCCATCCACGGGTCGTAGTAAACGAGGATCTCCTGGAGGCCGAGGAAGTACCACGGCGCCTTCGACGGGTTCGGCGAGTCGCCCGGGTTCGCGGGCTCTTCGAGCGGCGCCTTCAGGACGATCGACCACACGATCATCACCGCCATGACGACGACGAGGCAGATCAGCTCGACGTAGACGAGGTCCGGCCAGGAGAAGACCTTCTGCGTCGAGTCCTCGCCCTCGATCGTCGGGCGCCCCTCGGCGATCCGGCGGTCGTTCTCGTACGCCTGGTGCATCGCCCACCAGAAGAAGAACCCGACGAGGAAGATCATCCCGACGATCGGCACGTTGTCGGGGAGCGTCGCCACCTTGTTGAAGTTCGGGTCGAGGTACGAGAGCGCGAAGAAGAGAACGCCGGAGATGCCGAGCACGATCCCGCCCTTCTTCGACCAGAGCGGCTTCCAGTTGATGGCGAGAACGAGGAGGATGAGCGCGATGGTGACGAGGTATTCCGGCGCCGCGAGGAAGTTGACGACGCCCTTCAGCGCGTTGACGACCGGCATGACGCTCGACTCTCCCCTGCCTGCTTAGACGGGTCCGGAGATGCCGCCGTCCTTGCGGACGCGCCAGAAGTGAACGGCCATCAGGAAAGCCGCGATCAGCGGGATCCCGACGCAGTGGAGCACGTAGAAACGCAGGAGCGCGCCCGCTCCGACGAAGCGCCCGCCGAGGAGCGCGAACCGCGCGTCGTTCGAGGACGTGACGAGCTGGATGTCACCGATCTTGAGCAGCCCCGTGCCCGGTCCCTCGATTCCGAGGAGCGGCGTCGCGGCGGCCATGTTCGATCCGACCGTGATCGCCCAGATCGCGAGCTGGTCCCACGGGAGGAGGTAACCCGTGAAGGAGAGAAGAAGGGTCAGCACGAGAAGGATGACGCCGATGACCCAGTTGAACTCGCGCGGCGGCTTGTAGGAGCCGGTCATGAAGACGCGGAACATGTGAATCCACACGGTGATGACCATCGCGTGCGCGCCCCAGCGGTGCACCTCCCGCATGATCCCGAAAGGCACCTGCTCGCGCAGGTCGAGGATGTCGACGAACGCGTACTCGACAGTGGGCCGGTAATAGAACATGAGGAGCAGGCCGGTGAAGGTGAGGACGAGGAAGAGAAAGAAGGTCACGCCGCCGGCGCACCACGTGTAGCGCATCTTGACGCCGGACTTGCGCGTTTTGACCGGATGCAGGTGGAGAACCACGTTCCCGAGCATCGCGAGCACGCGCTTGCGGTTCGTGTTCGGGACGCCGACCCGGAAGATGGACTTCCAGAGCTGACTCTCGACGACGGACTGCTGAAACCGGTTCCAGCGACGACCCAAGCTAAACCATCTTCACGAAGGCTTTGGGATCACTCCACTGGCCCCGTTCGTACAGGTACCGGGTGGCCTTGTCGACGATCAGCTGCCCGTCGTCCGGCGAGACGGCGATCTCGGCGCGCTCGAGCGGCCGCGGCGTCGGGCCCTCGAAGTTCACGCCGGACATGTAGTACCCCGAGCCGTGGCACGGGCACTTGAACTTGTTCTGCGCCGCGAGCCAGTTCGGCGTGCACCCGAGGTGCGTGCAGACCGCGACGAGCGCGTAGATCGTCTCGGTGTTGCGAACCAGCCAGACGCCGTACTTTTCCTTCCACCGCTCGTCCACGCCGAAGGCGTAGGTCTGCGGGTCGCCGGCTTTGAACCGCGTCGGCGGCTCGAAGAGCACGTTCGGGAAGAGAAACCGCAGGGTGGCGGTCAGGCCGGCCCCGGTCGCGGCGGCGAAGCCCACCCAGGCGAGCGTCATCCACTTGATCGTGGAACGCCGCGTGACGCCGTCCGGCAGGACGTCCGGAGGCCTCTCCGCCGTCGGCGGAGCTACTCGGCGCTGCGGTGTCGACATTTGCGCTGCGAGACTACCAAAAACGCGCGCCGGTCTCCATTTGACGCGGCGGCGAGGAATCCCGTAGTGAAGGTCAACGTCCTCGAGTCGCCTCGATCGCGCGCCGCGCCGCGTCGCGCACCCGGAGGTTCGGATCCTCGCGCGCGACTTTCTCGAGGAGCGGCAGCGTCCCTTCGTCGCGGAGGATCGCGAGCGCCTTGAGAGCGTTCACCATCGCCGTCTCCGCCTGATCGGCGGACAGCTGCGCCTGACGCGCGAGCGCCTCGCGGTCGATCATGGCGCGCAGCACCGCGATCCCGGTGCCGTCGCCGAGGGTCGCCAGAGCGATCGCGGCATTCCAGCGGACGTCGGGGATTCGGTCCTCGAGGAGCACCCGGAGCCGGGGGACGACCCGCGGGTCGCCGAGCTTTCCGGCGACGTAGGCGGCCATCTTTCGCACTCCGGGGTCTTCCGAACGGGACGCCTCGAGGACGGAGTCGACCGCACGGGGGTCTCCGAGCATCCCGAGGGCCCAGATCGAATAGAGGCGGGTCTCGGGATCGGGGTCCTTCGTCGCCTCGAGGAGCACCGGCACCGCGGACCGGTCGCCCAGCTTTCCGAGCGCCAGGACGAGGTACCTCCTCACCTTGACGTCCTCCTCCCGGGTCGGGGAGAGCGTCTCGAAGAGCCGGAGGCTCTCCGCCGCGATCGCGTCCCGCTCCGGCCCCGGCTTCATGGTGCCGATTCGGCGGGAAAGCTCGAACGCGGCCTGCCAGCGCCGGCCGGCGCTGCCTCCCCGGACCTCCGAGAGGTAGTCGCGCGGCGACCGGCGCTCGAAGGTCATCAGGGAGAAGACGAGGAAGATCCCGACGGCGGTGCCGACGACGAGGAGGGGTAGGAGGAAGAACCGGACGACGAGGCGACCCGCGCCGGTAGCACGGACGGCGTCGTCGTCCTCGGGCCCGTCCCCCGCCCGGCCGGGCCGGCTCTCGTCCGTCGGGCCGGGAGGGCCCTCGCTCACAGGACGGGGAGGTACCGCTTCGCCTGCGTGATCGGGTTCGGGACGAAAATCGCGTCCTTGTCGCAGACGGTCTCGCAGAGGCGGCACGAGACGCAGGGTCCGGCGTCCACTTCCGCGATCTTGTGGAAGGTCTCCTGGAGCGGGTCTTCGATCAGGTAGATGCAGTCGAACGGGCAGATGTCGATGCAGAACTCGCAGCCCGTGCACAGGTCCCGGTCCACGATCGCCTTCGGGATGTCGCGGGGCTTGACCTTCTCGACGAGCTCGCCCTTCTGGTCCTGGATGCAGGAGACCGGGCAATAGCGGGCGCACACCGAGCAGTCGATGCACCGGTCGGCGTGAATGACGTACTTTTCGGCCTTGTCCCCCGTGATCGTGTGCGTCGGGCACTTGATCTCGCAGACCCCGCAGCCGATGCAGGTGTCCGTGATGAAATGCGGCATCGTGCTCCTAAGAACTGAAAATAGACGGGGTTATTCCGGGCCTCTGACCGGCCAAAATACCATGATCCGGAACTTTTCGGAGTCCCGCTCGTTGTGAGGAACAGGGGGAAACATCCATGAAGGAAACCCGAGCGGTCGTTCTCGGCCTGGCCGTCGTCATGATCGTCGTGGCGATGCTCGCGTTCTGGAAGCGCCCGGCCCCCGAGTTCACCCGGGTCAAGGGCTTCAAGGTCGAGGTCCAGGAGAGGGAGCACAACGGTTCGATGCGCCGGGTGAGCTTCTCCATACCGTCGAACCTCGTCGCCCGCGTCGCCAAGCTCGCGCCCATCGAGCGGTTCGGGGCCGACATCAACGCCGACTGGGACGACGACGACGTGAGCCCGCGCGAGATCCTCGAAGCGGCCGATCGGAGCGAGCCGGGCAAGCCGTCCATCATCGAGAAGGACGAAAAGACAGTCGAGATCCAGGGCCTCGGGAACATCGTCGAGATCCGGGTCAAGGACAGCTGGGGCAAGAACGTCCACGTGCGGCTCCCCCGGGCCTTGATCGAGAGCGTCTCGGGCGGGCACGACATGAGCCCGAAGGAGCTCCTCCAGCGAATCGATGAGCTCGGGCCGGGCGACGTCATCCACATCCAGGACGGCGACGACATCGTGACGATCACCGCGCAGGCGAGGGATAAGAAGTGACAGGCGCCAGCCTGTCATCCTGAGCGCAGCGAAGGATCTGGTCCCCTGCTGACAGAGGGAACCAGATTCCTCGTCGCTTCGCTCCTCGGAATGACAGGCTCTTCACTGTCAGCCCGAGCGAAGCGAGGGATCTGGGCGCTTTCGACCGAGAACCAGATTCCTCGTCGCTTCGCTCCTCGGAATGACAGCGAGGGGCGGCCGGGTTATGGCCTGCCGTGCCCAACCGCCTCGCCCTCGAAAAGAGCCCCTACCTCCTCCAGCACGCGCACAACCCGGTCGACTGGTACCCGTGGGGGCGCGAGGCGTTCGACCGCGCGAAGACGGAAGACAAGCCGATCTTCCTGTCGATCGGATACTCCACGTGCCACTGGTGCCACGTCATGGAGCGCGAGTCGTTCGAAAACGAGGCGATCGCCGATCTGCTGAACCGCGACTTCGTCGCCGTCAAAGTGGACCGCGAGGAGCGGCCCGACGTGGACGACGTCTACATGACGGCGGTCCAGACGATGACCGGGAGCGGGGGCTGGCCGCTTTCGCTGTTTCTCACGCCGGAGGGCAAGCCCTTCCACGGCGGCACGTACTACCCTCCGGAGAACCGATACGGGCACACGGGCTTCCCGGCTCTCCTGACCGCGGTCACCGAGGCCTGGAAGAACCGGCGCGCGGATCTCGACCTCTCGGCGGGTCGGCTGCTGGCCCACCTCGACCTCGCGAAGGGCGCGCCCGCGGGCGGCGAAGCCGTCGGTCCCGAGGCACTCGACCGGGCGGCGCTCGCCGCCGCGCGCGACTTCGACCGCGTCCACGGCGGATTCGGAGGCGCGCCGAAGTTCCCCCCTTCCATGCGCCTCGAGCTCCTGATGCGCCGATGGGTGCGCACGGGTCAGGAGTCGGCGCGCGAGATGGTCGAGACGACGCTCGCAAAGATGGCGGCGGGCGGGATCTACGACCACGTCGGCGGCGGGTTCCACCGCTACTCCACGGACGCGAAGTGGCTCGTCCCCCACTTCGAGAAGATGCTTTACGACAACGCGCTCCTCGCACGCGCCTACGTCCTCGCCTTCCGCGCGTTCGGAAACGCCGACTTCGCGCGGGTCGCGCGCGAGACGCTCGACTACCTCCTCGCGGAGATGACTCCCGAGGCGGGCGGGTTCTTCGCCGCGCAGGACGCGGACTCCGAGGGCGAAGAGGGAACGTTCTACGTCTGGGAACCTGCGTCGGTCGAAGCGGCGGTCAAAACCGAGGCGGCGCCAATCGTCTGCGCCCGCTTCGGCGTTACGGCCGCCGGCAACTTCGAGCACGGACAGACGGTTCTCTCGGTCGTTCGGACCGTCGGCGAACTCGCGCAGGAGTTCGGCCTGACCGAGGGGCGCATCGAGGAAATCCTCGCCGACTCGCGCCGCCGGATGTACGAGGCGCGGTCGCGCCGCGTCCCGCCGATGACCGACGAGAAGCTCCTGACCGACTGGACGGGGCTCGCCATCTCCGCCTTCGCGCTCGCCGGCCGCGTTCTCGCCGAGCCGCGCTACGAGGCGGCGGCGCGCCGTGCGGCGGACCGGATCCTCTCGCGCTGCCGGATCGAAGACGCCGGACGCCGGGAGCTCTTCCACCGCGAGAAGGACGGCGTCGCGGGCATCCCCGGCTTCGCGTCGGACTACGCCTTCTTCGTCGAGGCGCTCCTCGACCTTTACGAAACGACGTTCGAGCCGCGCTACTTCCGCGCCGCCCTCGAGCTGCAGGAAGAGATGCACGAGCGCTTCGTCGACCCGCGCGGCGGCTACTTCCTCTCCGCGGAGTCACACGACGGTCTCATCCTCCGTCCCAAGGAGCTCTTCGACGGAGCGATGCCGTCGTCCAACTCCGTCGCTGCGATGAACCTCCTGCGGCTCGCGAGCTTCACCGGCGAGCCGAAGCACCGCGAGCGGGCCGAGAAGGTATTCGCGGCGTTCGCCGGGTACCTCGAGCGCGCGCCCTCCGCCTTTCCCCGGCTGCTCTCCGCCCTCGACTACCGCGAGGACGAGCCGCCCGAGGTCGTGCTCGCGGGCGAGCCCGGCCGCGCCGACTTCGAGTTGCTCCGGTCGGCGGTGTTCGCGAGCCCCCGGTTGAACCGCGTCGTCGCCCACGCCGACGCGGCGGAGACACTCGCGCCCGTCGCTCCGCTCGTCGCGGGCCGCGGAGCCTCCGACGACGGAGCCCGCGCGTTCGTCTGCCGGAATTTCACCTGCCTCGCGCCGACGTCCGACCCGGCCGTTCTCGCCGCGGCGCTCGATGCCCACTGAGATCCCGCCCCCGCGCTCGCTCCGGGTCATCGGCCCCGAGGAGCCGGTCCCCCCTCGCTCCCGCGGTCCGGGGCTCGCCGTCTATGCGATCGCGGCCTACGCCCTCGCGTTCTTCGCGGCGCTGTGGGTCCTCCGCGCGCACAGCCCGATTTTCCGCAAGCCCGAGCCGCCCGCCGCCGTTTCCGCCGACGCACCCGGAGAACCTCCCGTGGAGGCGTCCCGCGCCTCGCTCCTCGCGGGCGAGGGCCTCGCGCCGCTCGCGCGGGAGGAGTTTCTGCTTCGGCTCGCGACGGACTGCTGCGACTGCGGCTGCGAGATGACGCTCCACGAGTGCCTCGTGTCGGACCGGACCTGCAAGCGAAGCCCCGAGATTGCCAACGGTCTCCGGCGCGCCTCGGCTCCGTGACGACCGGCCTCGTCGACGACGACGCCTTTCTCCTCCACCGCGCGCCCTACGACCACCCGGAGCATCCGGGCCGCCTCTCCGCCATCCGCGAGCGCCTCGAAAGGGAAGGGCTGACGCCGAGGTTTCGCCGCGTCGAAGCCCGGGAGGCCACGCGGGAAGAGCTCGTCGCGGTGCACACCGAAGAGCACGTCGATCGGGTCGCGGCGACCGCGCGCGTCCCGTACGCACAGCTCGACCCGGACACGTACACGTGCGCCGACTCCGCCCGCGCTGCGCGGCTCGCCGCGGGAGGCCTCGTGGACCTGACGAGGGACGTCCTTTCCGGCGCGCTCGCGAACGGTCTCGCGCTGCTTCGCCCGCCGGGGCATCACGCCGAGGCCGACCGCGCGATGGGCTTCTGCCTCTTCAACAACGTCGCCGTCGCGGTCGCGGCCGCCCGCCGCTCGGGCGTCGCGCGCGTTCTCGTCGTCGACTGGGACCTGCACCACGGCAACGGAACCCAGCACTCGTTCGAGGACGATCCCGACGTCCTCTACTTCTCGACCCACCAGTTCCCGTTCTATCCGGGGACGGGTTCCCTGCGCGAGGTCGGGACAGGCACCGCACGCGGACGCACCGTCAACGTCCCCTGGCCCGCGGGAATGGGCGACGCCGAGTACCTCGCCGCGTTCGATCGCGTGCTGCTTCCGATCGGCCGCGCGTTCGACCCGCAGCTCGTGCTCGTCTCCTGCGGCTTCGACGCCGCGGCGGGAGACCTTCTCGGAGGAATGCGGCTGTCGGCCGCGGGCTTTGCGGCGATGACGGAGCGGGTCCTCTCCTTCGCGGGAGGCCGCGCCGTGCTCGCGCTCGAAGGCGGCTACAACCTCGACGCGATCGGAGCGGCCGCGGCGGCGTGCGGCCGGGTGCTGCTCGGCGAGCCGGCACCGCGGCCGGACTTCGGCCCGCCGAACCCCGTCGCGGAACTCGTCCTCCGCCAGGTTCTCGAGACGCACCGCCCGTTCTGGCCGGGGCTCTAAACAGGGGACAGACCACGGTTTCCACCAGGCGAAAGTCAGAGAATCAGGGCTGACCCCATTTACTCCGACCCCATTTACTCCGGCTCGAGGCGCAGGACGTTCTCCGCCGCGCCGATCCGCAGGTAGCTCCCGTCGCGCCAGAGCGGCAGAAGGTCCCGGTAGCGCGGATCGAAGACGTTGCCCGACTGGCCGGTCGTGTGGACGAACCGGAAACCGTCCGGCTCGGAGAAGTCCACGATCTGCCGGTAGCTCGGACCGTCCGTCATCCGGAAGGAGCCATCCAGGCGGTACGCGCCGACGTTCACCGTCGATCCGTCGCCCCCCTGTCCCCTCTCGAGGCTGAAGAGCCGCCGCAGGCCGGGCACGCCGTCGAAGACCCCGTGGGGGAACCGCGCGCGGTGGAGGTCGTCCCACCGCCAGCGCGAGGGATCGTTTCCCAGTCGCGACCGGAGGAGCGACACCGCCTCGGCGAGCGCGCGCGACCGGAAGGCGGCGCAAGTCTCGCGGGCGGGCGTTGCGACGTCGTCGCACCAATCCGAGCCCGCGCGGAACGCGTTGATCAGGAACCGCGAGCGCAGGCCGCCGAGCGGCGTCTCTTTCAGCTCGTCCTGCGGCATCCGCGAGAGCGCGGCGTACCAGGCCGCATAGATCGCGGCGGCCGGAGAGTCCGGCGCGAACTCGCGGTTCCACCGCGCAAGCATCGCGAGCGCCCGCCGCGAAGGTTCGTCCGCGGGGACGGTGTCGAGAAGGAACGGCAGCAGATCCGTCGCCTGAAGGGAAACGCGGTCGAGCTGGGTCGAGCGGACGTCGTCGAAGCCGAGCTTGCCCTTCGCGAGAATCCTCTCGGTGATCCGGCGTGCGCGGTAGGGCTCCGGCCAGTCGCCGGTGAACGCGTGGGGATACCGGGCCGATGCGACCCGGTTGTTCGCTGTCACGAGGAATCCCCGCGCCGGATCGAAGGCGCGCGGCAACGCGTCGAACGGAACGTATCCGGTCCAATCGTCCGCGCCCTCTCCGGAGACCGGAAGGAGCCCGTCAGCCCGCGAACGGATCGGCACCGCTCCCGCCGCGGTGTAGCCGATGTGGCCGTCCACGTCGGCGTAGAGAAAGTTCTGCGGCGGCGCGTGGAAGAGGCGGAGCGCCTCGAGGAAGTCGGGCCACCCCGCCGCGCGGTTGACGCCGAGGAGCGCCTCCGCCGTCCGGTCCCGGGGGTCGAGGCCCGCCCAGCGCAGCGCGACCGCGCGTCCGAGCGATCCCGCGCCATCGAGCACGTCGCTCACGATCGGGCCGTGGACCGAACTCCGCACCTCGACACCGACGTCGTCTCCGCCGCGGACGCGGATCGCCTCCCGCCGCGACTCGAACTTCCTCCATTCCCCCCGCCACCGGTAGCGCGAAGGGTCTGCCGGATCGACTTCCTCGACGAACAGGTCCTGCACGTCCGGCTCGACGCTCGTCAGCGCCCACGCGATCCGGGCGTTCCGCCCGATGACGACGCCGGGCAGGCCCGGCAGCGTCGCGCCGGCGACCGAGTATCCGGGCGCGACGAGGCGCGCGACGTACCAGACGGAGGGAGTGCGGAGCGCGAGGTGCGGGTCGTTCGCGAGGATCGGTTTCCCCGAGAGCGTGCGCGAGCCCGCGAGGGCCCAGGAGTTGCTCCCGAGCGCGTCGTCCGGCGAGCGGGCGCCGGCGAGAGCGAAGGAACGGTCCAGGCGGGTGAGGAAGGAGGAAGGCAGGACGGTGGCGGAGGTCTGCCCCTCACCCTGAGACTCTCCCCGCGCTGCGGGGAGAGGCGAAGCGGTCCGCCACTCATCGTCCTCGAGGATCGTCGGCGTCGCCGGAACCGGCGGCAGAAGCTCCGCCGCCCGCTCCGGTCCCACGGCCGCCACGAAACGCGCCCGGCGGATCTCGTTGCGCGCGTTGCCGGCGAGATCCCAGGCCATGAGCTTTCCCCAGAGGATGCCGTCCACCGGGTCGAAGGGCTCGGGCCGGTAGCGCAGGATCCGGAACTCGATCGGAAGCGCCGAGGAGGTCGCGAGAAATGCGTTCAACCCGCGAACGTAAGCCTCCACGGAAGCGCGCGTCTCGGCCGGAAGACCTTCCCAGGCCGAAAGAGCGGCGCGCCGGAACCCGATGGTGCGCAGGAACCGGTCGGTCTCGACGAGCTTGCTTCCGAGGATCTCCGCGAGACGCCCCGACCCGATCCGGCGCTGGTACTCGATCTGCCACAGCCGGTCGCGGGCGTGCACGTAACCGAGCCCGAAGAGCGCGTCGGAAGCGCTCGCGGCGCGGATTGTCGGCACGCCCCGCGCGTCGGTCTCGATCGTCACGGGCGCCGACAGGCCGGCAATGCGCACCCGGCCGCTCTTCTTCGGGAACGTCGACGCGATGAGGACGAGGAGGGCGAGGACGATCGCCGCACCGACGAGCCCGACAGCGACGCCAACCTTTCTCAACGCGTTATCGCATCCGGCAGGGCGGAGATGCACGCCATGGGATGTTGAGGAACGGCCGTTTACTCTCGTCCGGCGCCGTCGAGGCGCCGCGACCTAGTCGTCGAGGAACGGCTCGATGTCGTAGGAGCCGTCCCCGAACTGGAGCGTCAGCGCGCGCTCTTCGAACACGGTGCGCTCGAGGGAAAGGTCGATCCCGGGCGGCATCCATTGCGCGAGGTTGACGACCATGATCCGGTCGTCCCCGTAGTAGGTGAGGAGTCCGTGCGGAGCCTTCTGCACCAGATAAGAGATGAGCTGGTCCGGGATGGGGATGAACGAGAGCGCCTGCACCTTGTCGAGGACGAAGGCGAGAAACCCGTCCTTCAGGCGAAGCTGCGAGAGCGTCGCCTTCGCCGACAGGGGAACCCCGAACCGGTGGACGACGAGCGTCGCCGAGAGCTCGCCCGGGCGCACGTGCACCTCGAGATTCTCGAGGTCGGGGATGCGATCGACGAGGCGGCCGACGAGCCGGTTGAGCGTTGCCTCGTCGAACGTCAGCGCCAGGCCGCGCCAGCGGACGCGAAGGCCGTCCGAATCCGGGGGAGGCGTTGGAATGGCTGCGGCGTCGCTCTCCACGTCAAGATTGTAAGGCCGCGGGCCCCGCGTTTCGAGGAGCGAAGCGACGAGGAACCCCCTGCGTTTCAGGGGATCCTTCGCTGCGCTCAGGACTCAGAAGAGATACGCCAGCGCGAAAGCGACCTGCGCCGCCATGAGGAGCAGGTACATGTGCGTCCAGGCGGGGTGGTTCTCCGTCGACGCGAGCTCCGCGGGATTCCGGAGGAGCAACCGCGCCGTGTAGGCCCCCCAGGCGGCGAGCCCCAGCCCCGCAGCCGTCAGGAGCGTGCGGTTGCCGGTCAGGAGCGGCCCGCCCGCGCGGTCGGGGTCGGGCAGCCACGCGAGCAAGGGCACGAGCAGCCAGGGCAAGACGAAGAACGGCGCCATCATCTTCGCGGCGCGCTCGACGCCGAAACGGATGGGCAGTGTTACCACGCCGTGGGCGCGGTCCCCTTCCATGTCGGAGAAGTCCTTCGTCGACGTCGCGCCGAGAAGGAAGAGAGCGAACACGCCGCCGATCGCCCAGGGCTCCCAGAGGACCACGGAGGCGACGAACGACCATCCCGCGACCTTGAGCAGCCCGCCGCGCGTGACCGCGATCGTGAAGTTCGCCCAGAACCAGTAGCGCTTGCTCCTCCCGAAAGACGGGAAGGAGTAGACGAACGTGGCGAGCGCGCCGATCGAGTAGATGAAGAAAGCGGCGTGGAGGTGCACCGGCGCGGCGAGCCGCTCCGTAAAGGAGTGGTACGGGTAGGGCACGACCAGCCACGTCGGGAGGATCGCGACCAGGTACAGGACGACGGCCAGACCCCACGCCCCGCCGATCGAGATCTCCCCACGCACGAGCGGCCGATCCGGCTTGTTCCGGCGGTCGATCTCGAGGTCCGCGATCTGGTTGACGATGTTCGAGGCGGCGTTCATCGCCGAGGCGGCGAAAGAGCCGATCACGACAGTGATCACGATCGGCCACGTCAACCGGCGCGACGGGTCCGGGTTGTGGGCGGAGCCGAAGGCGCAAACGGCGCCGGAGAGGATTCCGAGGAGCGGCGGAAGCAGCGTGAAGGGCCGGACGAGCCGGAGCCAGGCCTTCACGCCTGTCCCGGCCAGTAGAGCCTGCCCGCCTCCACCGACAGCGCGATCTCGAGCGCGGCAATGCCGCCCACGAACGTGTTGAACGCGTTCGCGAACTCGTGATCGAGGCGGACCCCGCGACGTCTCCCGAGGTCGGCGAGGACGCTCTCCGCAATGGCTCCGAGAAAGCCGCCGGCGATCACGGCGAGAAGCAGGCCGCGCGGTAGCCACCCGAACACCCACGCGATGAGGGCCATCACCGCGGCGCCTCCGAGGGTGGCGAGCGTTCCGGCGGAAGACACAGCACCCGGAGTCCCGGGCGGCACTCGCCGGAAGCCGAGCGGTGAGCGGGGATCCTTTCCAAAAAGCGTTCCCACCTCGGTCCCGAGAGTGTCCGCGAGCGCCGCCGCGAGTGCGCCCGCGAACGCCGCTGACGGCGCCCCGAGGACGAGGAAGGCGATCGGGACGAGACAGTTCGCCGCGACGTGGGCCGCCCCCCGCCGCCCGCGGTCGGCTTGCGCGACACCCGCGGCCCGCTTCGCGCCGTATCCCCACTTCGTCGCCGCCGTCGCCACGGCGAAGAAGAACCAGAGGAGCCCGTACGCGGCCCACCCGCCGTAGGCGAGAACCAGGAAGCCCGCGATCGCTCCGGCGATCGCCCCCGAGCGGGCGACGAGCCCCGCGGCGGACGTGACCACCGCCGCGACGACGTTCACCGCGAGGGCGATGGCGAGGCGCCTCCACGATCCGGCGTAGAAGGGCGCCAGGGGCGCCTCGGGCCATCGCCCGAGCGCGACGAGAACGAGCGCCGTCGGGATCGCGGCGACGAGGTTGTCGTCGATTCCGGCGCGCACCGTCTCCAGGAACGCGTACACGGCGGCCGCGCCGACGAGGAGCGTCACCGCGACCGGCTCGAGCGGGCGCGCGGACACGAAGCGGAACACGAGGATCGCGGCCGTCGCGCCCGCCGCCCAGTTCGCGGCCAGGCCGATCCAGCGCTTCGACCGGTTCCAGGGCAGAGTCGCGCCGCCGACGAGCTCCCCGGCGATGGCCGCGGCGGGATCGCCGAAAGCCATCATTGCCCACACCGCCGCCGCGATCGCGAGGTAGTGATCCCGCAGCAGGAGGACGAGCACGAGCACCGCCGCGGCGTAGGCGACGATGCCGGCATCGAAGCGCCGGGAGCGATCGCGGTAGAGCACGCGACCGAACCGCGGCACGACGAAGAGGCTGAAGAGAAGCGCGGCAAAGGCGAGAGCGGCCGCGGCTTTCCAGTCAAGCCAGCGAAACGTGAGCGCGAAGAATCCCATGGCGGCGTGCACCGCCTTGCGCTTCCATTCGGAGGCGGAGATGACGTTGTCCGCCGTCACTCCGACACCCTCTTTCTTGCCCTCATTCCGAAACCACCGTCTTCACTGTCATTCCGAGGAGCGAAGCGACGAGGAATCTGGATCTCTCGTGGCGCAGGGACCAGATCCCTCGCGGAGCCTGTCCTGAGCGGGAGGCCGTGGTCGAGAGAGACACAGATCCCTCGCTGCGCTCGGGATGACAGAAAGGGCGAAGGGCTCGGGATGACAAGTGACCTTCCGGCATGACAGGAAAGCGAAGGGACGGGGTCCGCGGGACACCAACCCGGGACTCACGCTTCCGGGCGGAGCCGTCCCGCGAGGTACTCGACGAGCGGCTCGCGGAAATTGCGGATCGTCCGTCCGGTCGACCTCTCGTACTTGGAGGTGTCGAGCACCGAGTACGCCGGCCGGGGGGCGGGACGCGCCAGGGCGGCGGAGGTGGTCGGCGCGACGCGCACGTCCGAACGGCCGGCGAGGGCGAGGATCTCGCCGGCGTAGTCGAACCACGTCACGGCCCCCTGGTTGGCGAAGTGGAAGACGCCGGTCGCGCCGGCGGAGAGCAGCGAACGGATCGCCTCGGAGAGATCGGTCGTGGAGGTCGGTCTCCCGCGCTGGTCGTCGACCACGGTGATCTCGCGCTTCCCTTGCTCGGCCTGTTTGAGAATGGCCTCGATGAAGTTCCACCCGCCGCGACCGAAGAGCCAGGACGCGCGGACGACGAGCGAGCCCGGCAGGGAGAGCGCCGCCTCCTCACCGGCGAGCTTCCCGCGGCCGTACGCGGAAAGGGGGGCGGTCTCGTCGGTCTCCACGTACGGCTCCCCCTTCGAGCCGTCGAAAACGAAGTCGGTCGAGACCTGGACGAGGCGGGCGCCGTGCTTCTCGCACTCCGCGGCGAGGATCGCGACCGCTTCCGCGTTGACGATGCCGGACATCGGGTCCGTCTCGCACGCGTCCACCCGCGTGAACGCGGCGCAGTTCACGACGATCTGCGGGCGCACGTCGCGAAACGCGCGCGCGACCGCCGCCGGGTCGGTGACGTCGAGGTCCGACCGGGGCCGCGGATAGACGTCGTAGCCCGCTCCCGCGAGGTCGGGCGCGAGGTCCGAGGCGAGCATTCCGCCCCCGCCCGTCACGAGAACGCGCGCCCGTTCCTCCGCGGCCGGCCGGGGCGAGGCGAGGACCGCCGGCGCGAGCTCGACCGGGGCGACGGCCGCCTCGGGGGACAGGTCGTGAGACGAGGCGCCGTCGGAATCGGGCATCGAGAAGGGCGAGCCCTATCCGGGCGGCTTCGCGGTCGCCGACGACGTCGCGAGGCGGTCGCCGTACTGGCCGCGGTAGAACTCCCGGTACGCGGTGTCCTTCTCCTTGACCGGCCGCCACCAGTCCTCACGGTCGCGATACCAGCGCACCGTTTCCTCCAGGCCCTCTTCGAACGGAGTCTCGCTCACGAACCCGAGCCGCGCGAGCTTTCCCGCGTCGAGCGAGTAGCGACGGTCGTGGCCGGGCCGGTCGTCGACGAAGCGGATGAGCGATTCCGGCTTCCCCAGGATGCCGAGGACGCGGCGCGTGATGTCGATGTTCTCCGCCTCGTTGCCGCCCGCCACGTTGTAAGTCTCCCCCGGCTCCCCCGCGTCGAGCAGGAAGTCGATCGCGGCCGCATGATCGCGGACGAAGAGCCAGTCGCGCACGTTGCGGCCGTCGCCGTAGAGCGGGAGCGGCTGTCCGTCGATCGCGTTCGTTACGAAGAGCGGGATGAGCTTCTCCGGGTACTGGTACGGCCCGTAGTTGTTGGAGGCGCGGGTGATGACGACGGGCAGCCCGTAGGAGGCCCAGTACGAGTAAGCGAGCCGGTCCCCACCCGCCTTCGAAGCGGCGTAGGGATTCCGCGGGTTGAGCGGAGACTGCTCGTGGAACGAGCCCTCGGCGATCGAGCCGTAGACCTCGTCGGTGGAGATCTGGATGAACTTCGAGAGCCCCCCGCGCCGCCGCGCCTCCTCGAGAAGGACGAAGACCCCGCGCACGTCGGTCTCGATGAAGGACGCGTCGCCGAGGAGCGACCGGTCGACGTGGGTCTCGGCGGCGAAGTTGACGACCACGTCGACCCCCTCCATCGCCATCCGCACGACGTCGGGATCGGCTATGTCCCCCTTCACGAAGCGGTAGTTGGGGCGGGCGGCGACGTCGGCGAGGTTCGCGGGATTCGCGGCGTAGGTGAGCTTGTCGAGGTTGACGACCGACACCGACTCGCCGCGCGTTTCGAGCACGTGGCGGATGAAGTTCGAGCCGATGAACCCGCTCCCGCCGGTGACGAGGAGTCTCACAGGATCCCGATCTCGGAGTTGTCGCTGACGAGGAACCGGTGCACGCGCGGGCGCTCCGCTCCCGGGTGGATCCGGACGTTCTTGCCGATCAGCGAGTCGGCGATCCGTCCCCGGATCTCCTCGAGCGACGACCCCTCGAGGACGATCGAGTTCTCGATCTCGCAACGCTCGATGCGGCACCCCGGCCCGACCGAGGTGTATGGACCCACGAAGGCGGCGCGGATCTCGGCGTCCGCCCCGATGATCGCGGGTCCGCGGACCGTGCTCGCGAAGATCCGCGCGCCCGGCTCGATCACCACCTTGCCCTCCACCCGCGAGTTGCCGTCCACCGTTTCGAGGCCCCGCGGCTCGAACGTGTCGAGGATGATGCGGTTTGCCTCGAGCATGTCCTCGACTTTCCCCGTGTCCTTCCACCACCCCGAGACGATGTGCGGATGGACGGACTTGCCGTGATCGATGAGCCACTGGATCGCGTCCGTGATCTCGAGCTCGTTTCGCGCGCTCGGGCGGATCGCGGCGACAGCCTCCCAGATGGTGTCGTCGAACATGTAGACCCCGACGAGCGCGAGGTCGGACCGGGGCTCCTTCGGCTTCTCCGTCAACCGGAAGACCTTGCCGTCCGAAAGCTCCGCAACGCCGAACTGCTCGGGGTTGGGAACCCTCGCGAGCAGGATCTGGGAGTTGCAGCCGATCGAGCGGTACTCCTCGACGAGCGACGCAATCCCGTCGGCGATCAGGTTGTCGCCGAGGTACATGACGAACGGCTCGTTGCCGAGAAAGCTCTTCGAAATCAGGACGGCGTGCGCGAGACCGAGCGGCTCGTCCTGCTCGATGTAGGTGATCTCCGCGCCGAAGCGGGAGCCGTCCCCGAGCGCCTCTTTGATCTCTGCCTTCGTCTCGCCCACGACGACGCCGATCTTGTGGATCCCGGCCGCGACGATGGCCTCGACGCCGTAGAAGAGGACCGGCTTGTTCGCGACCGGAACGAGCTGCTTGGCCCGCGTGTAGGTCAGTGGCCGGAGTCGCGTGCCGCGGCCGCCGGAGAGGATCAGGCCTTTCATGTGGGGCGATGATAACGGAGCGGTACTCCTTTACCTGTCATCCTGAGCCCTTCGCTCCACGCTGTCATCCTGAGCGAAGCGAAGGACCCCTTGCGCTTCGACCGACGTCCTCCGCTCAGGGCAGGCTCCGCGAAGGACCCCCCGAAACGCAGGGGGTTCCTCGTCGCTTCGCTCCTCGGAATGACAGCGGAAGGACGCTCCTCGGAATGACGAGAGGAACCCGCCCTACCGGCTCCCGAAGAGCGTGTCGAGCGACCCGTTGACGTCGAGGAGCTGCCCCATGTCCTTGAGGTTGATCACGAGCCGGTAGTCGCGGCGCGTGTCGGGCGGCAACCGCAGCTGGCGCACCTCCAGGAAGAGCGCGTAGCACGATCCGTTGAACGTGAGCAGGGATCGGTCCTCGAGCAGCTTGTTCTGCTGCGCGTCGTAGTTCAACTGCGTGTCGATGCGCACCGACTTGCCCAAGTCCACGCCCGCGGCGAGGCGGATCTGGTCGGTCGCCGGCGACGCGATCCCTCCATCGAGCGCCACGGGGCGGCTCCCGAACCACGTCGCGTTGACGTAGTTCGCCCCCCAGTTGACCGACGTGGCGATGGAAACCGCGGTGACCCGGGAAGCCTGAGGGTCCCACGCCGTCCGGCCGTCGAACTGGAAAAGGGTTCCCGGGACGATCCGCAGCGCCGCCTCGATCGGGCCGGTCCGCTGCAGCAACGAGTCGAAGGACGTCGCCGTCCCGGAGGGAAGCTGCGGCAGGCTGAACGCGTGGGTCTGGGCGATCTCGAGGGAGGCGATCTCCGTCGCCCCCCCGGTCTTCGCGTCGGCGGGCCGCGCGAGCAGGCGGTTCACGATCGCGTAGCGGACCTGGTTCCGGCCGAGCGCGGTATCGACCTCGTCGTAGACGGGGAACCGCAGCGGGTCGTCGACGTCGGAGACGTACTCGTAGTCGACGCGGGGCTCGATGACGTGCTTGAACCGGCCGAAAGTGCCGATCTTCCCCTCGTAGATCCGCGAGAAAGAAGGGCCGACGAGAGCGACCCCGGCCTCCCCGTACGCGCGGGTCGCTGTCTCGCCCGTGAACTGCGTCCGTGCGTCGTCGGTCGAGTCGGTGTAACCCGTCCAGCGGCCTCCGCCCTTCGCCGTCACCGAGAGCCAGGGCACGCTCTTCCAGGGGAGCGACAGAGTCGGGCGGACGTCCGCGCGGCCGTACTCGCCGTTCGGGAGCGTCGGCCCCCGGTCGACAGAGAGGTACGAGAGCGAGGACTCGAGCGCGAAGTAGAGCGGCGTCCTGCCCACGCGCGACGTGCGGCGCGAGTACTCGAGCGACGGGAGCCGCTGCTGGACGACCTCCGTGCCGAAGAACGTCTCGCTCCGCTCGACGCGCAGGTTCACCGAGTCGTCGCCGAAGTTCTTCGTCAGGAAGCCGCGGGAGAGGGTCTGCCGCGACGAGGAGAGCGCGAAGGCCCGCTCGAAGTCCCGCAGGAACTGCTCGTCGGAGTACTCCCGGATCGCGAGAACCCCGCGGAACCCGTAAGGAAGGTCGTTCGAGACGTGGTCGAGCCGCACCTTCCACCGGGTCATCTCGCGCCGCGCGAAGACTCCCGCGCGGCCGTCCGTCGTCGTGCATGGCCCTTCCCCGCCGTCCGGCTCCTCTTCCGCGGGGACGCAGGCGGTCGCCTCCGGGTCGCGGATCGCGTAGCCCTGGAAGATCCCCGCCGACTCCGGCGAAGGCGTCCATCGGAGCTCTTCGCCCAGGCCGATCGCGCCCTTCGAGTAGATGTCGACCTGCGTCGTCGAGTCGGTCGAGCGCCCGGTGACCCAGTAGTAGGTGAGGCCGAGGTAGCCGCCGCGGCGGCTGTTGTAGCCCGCGCCCGGCACGAGGAAGCCGGACGCGCGGTCCTGCTTCGTCGGCCAGACGAGCCACGGCGTATAGAGGAGCGGCACCGGCCCCGCGCGGAAGGAGACGTTGCGCATCCGCGCGTAGTCGTCCAGGGTGACCTCGGCCGTCGAGAGATAGAAGGACCACTCCGGGTTCGGCAGGTCGCAGGAGGTGAAGATTCCCTTCTCGATCCGGTACGTCGCCTCGCCGATCTTCTCGATCGACTTCGCGACGACGTGGTACGTCGGCGCGAGGTCCGCGGTCGCGTCCTCGATCTTTCCCGTCTTCTCTTCCACGCGGAAGACGGCGCGGGTCCCCGACATCCGCGTCGGGCCCTGGTCGATGACGACGTTGCCCTCGAGAGTCGCCGTTTTCGTCGGGAAATCGTAGCGGGCGCGGTCGGCCGTGATCTTGACGTCCTGGTACTCGATCGTGACCTCGCCGGACCCCTCCCAGAAGACGTCCTTCTCGTAGTGCACGGGGTTCTTCGTCGTCAGCCGGACCTCGCCGCCCGGCTCCGGGACCCGGAACTTGATCTCGAAGTTCGGCTTCGTCTTGAAGCGCGACTCGAACGGGTCCGACGGACCGAACGGATCCTGTCCCGGCGACGCGGACGCCAGGAGAAAGCCGAGCAGCGCGACCCCTCGTCTCACGCCGGACGCCTCACGAGCCGTCCGGCCTCGCCACCACGAGGAACTCCGCGGCCGCGAGGTCTTCCGAGGCGCCGGGCCACTGCGAGAGGCGCTCGAGCTCCCCGGAGTCGCCGGGCGAGGCGGGAAGGGTGACCGTGTCGATCGACTCGACGCGGAAACCGGTGGCCTCGAAGAGGTCGCGGATCGTCCGGCGCGTGAAGTGGCGCACGTGCGTGCCCGAGAGGATCGAGTAGGGCACGTAGTCGAAGCGCCCGGCGAGAAGGTCGGCGACGATCGCCCAGTTGCCCACGTTCGGGACCGACGCGACGACGACCCCGGAGGGCGAGAGCCAGGGACGCACGCGAACGAGAGCGTCCGACGGATCGACGAGGTGCTCGAGGACGTCGCCGAAGAGCACCCCGTCGAACTCCGCGCCGAATTCGTCCGCGGAAACCTCCTCGAGCGGCCGCGCCAGGACGCGGTCGTACACGCGCGCGGCCTGCGCCGCGTCGCCGGAGTCCGGCTCGATCCCGACGATGCGCGCGACGCCCCGTTCGCGGAGCGCCCACGCCGTCGCGCCCCGCGAGCACCCCACGTCGAGAACCGACTTCGCCCCCTCCGGAAGCTTCACCGCGAGGTCGGCGCGCGCCTGGGCGTCCATCTCCGCGTAGCGGTGCAGGTACGCGCCCGGATCGCCGACGGCTTTCCCTCGCTCGGCGAGGAGCTCGGGCGCCTCGTCGAGCGGCAGGTCGGGAGGAAGCGCCGAGAGGGCGGCGCGCCGTACCGCGTACACCGGGGAGCGAGCGGCGCCGAGGGGAAAGGGGGGATCGGAGGATTGCGCCGCCCGCTCCGCCGCCCGCGCCAGCCCCGTGGGCGTCGAATAGGCGAAGGGGGGCGCCCCGTGCGTCTCCTCCATCCACGACTCGTTCGATACGGGCAGGACGAGATCCGCGTCGGGGCGGGCGTCGAGCGTCGCGATCAGCCGCCGCGCCGCCGCGGGCGCCAGATACGCCTCGGGGTCGGCCCAGACGAGAACGAGGGGCGACTCTCCCCCGGCGTCCGCCACGGACGGTCGCCGCGCGCGGACTTCGAAGATCGCCGCGGCCCCGGCCTGACCGGCGAACCGCCGGGCGAGGCGGAAGGCCCAGGCGGCCTCCGCGTCGAAGCGAGGAACGCCTCCGAGGACGAGGTCGAAGGCGCCGACTACGCCGCCTCCACGAGCATCGCCGTGGCCTCCCCGCCGCCGATGCAGATGGCGGCGACCCCGCGGCGTTTCCCGGCGTGGCGGAGGGCGTGCACGAGCGTCGTCAGGATCCGCGCGCCGGAAGCGCCGATCGGGTGGCCGAGGGCGACCGCGCCGCCGCGGACGTTCACCTTCGCCGGGTCGAGGTCGAGCTCGCGGATCGCGGCGAGCGCGACAGCCGCGAACGCTTCGTTGATCTCGAAGAGGTCGATATCGGCGGCGGAGAGATTCGTCTTCTCGAAGAGCCTGCCGATCGCGCCGATCGGAGCTGTCGTGAACCACTCGGGCGCCTGCGCGACCGACGTGTACGCGATGATCCGCGCGATCGGCTTCTTGCCGAGGCGCGCCGCGGCCTCTTCCGACGAGACGACGAGCGCTGCCGCGCCGTCGTTGATCTTCGACGAGTTGGCCGCGGTCACCGAGCCGTCCTTCCGGAAGGCCGGCTTCAGCCCCGCCATCTTCTCGAGCGGCGCCGCGAAGGGCTCCTCGTCGGTGTCGACGACCTCGGGGTCCCCCTTCTTGCGCGGGATCGAGACGGGAACGATCTCCTCGGCCGCGAGCCCCGTCTTCGCCGCCGCCTGCGCGCGGCGGTAGGACTCGAGGGCGTAGGCGTCCTGCTCCTCGCGGGTGAAGGCGTACTTCGAGACGCAGAGCTCCGCGCAGTCGCCCATCGCGACGTCCTTGTACGGGTCCCACAGCCCGTCCTTGATCATCGAGTCCACGAGCGTGCCGTTGCCCATCCGGTAGCCGGTGCGGGCGCGCTCGAGCAGGTACGGGGCGTTCGACATGGACTCCATCCCGCCCGCGACCGCGATCCCGTACTCCTCCGCGCGAATCGCGTTCGAGGCGTCCATGACGGCCCGCATCCCGGAGCCGCACACCTTGGAGACGGTCACGCACGGCACGGAGTTCGGGATCCCCGCACCGAGGGACGCCTGCCGGGCGGGGGCCTGCCCCACTCCCGCGGACAGGACGTTTCCCATCAGGACCTGCTCGATGGCCTCCGGCGCGATGCCCGCCCTTTCGAGGGCGGCGCGGATCGCCGCCGACCCGAGAGCGGGCGCCGGGAGCGCCGAAAGCTTGCCCAGGAACGAGCCGACCGGCGTCCGGGCGGCGGAAAGGATGACGACGTCCTTCACGAGGGGATTGTACGTAATCCAACTGTCATCCTGAGCGCAGCGAAGGATCCCCTGCGTTTCGGGGGATTCCTCGTCGCCCCGCTCCTCGGAATGACATTGGCCGTCGGTTAGTCTTCCCTCCCATGCCCCGCGTCCTCGCGATCGACTTCGGAGAGAAGCGCATCGGCCTCGCGACGGCCGACTCGCCCGGCGGCCTCGCAACCGCCCGCCGGACGTTGTCGCGCAAGAGTGACGAAGCAGCGGCGGCCGAGATCGGAATGCTCTGCCGGGAAGAGGGGGTCGGACTTCTCCTCGTGGGCGTCCCGCGCTCGCCCGACGGCCGCGAGAGCGCGATCGCGCCGCGGATCCGGTCGTTCGCAGAGAAGGTCTCGCGAGCGACCGGGATTCCCGTGGAGCTCTACGAGGAGACCTTGACGTCGGACGAGGCCGCGCGCCGGCTCCGGGGAAACCCCTCCCGCGCCGGGATCGACGCCGAGGCGGCCGCCGTCCTGCTCGAGGACTGGCTCGCGCATCGCGGGAAGGAATCCGCTTGAGCCCGCGCCCCCGCCGTTCCCGCTGGCGGATCGCGCTGCTCGCGACGCTCCTTCTCGCCGTCGCGATCTTCGTCTTCTTCCGCTACCGGCTCGAGCATCCCCCGGGCGCCGCTCGCGCCACGGAGGAAGTCCTGGTGGACATTCCGTCCGGCACGTCGACAGCCGAGATCTTCCGCCGACTGGAGGCCGCCGGCGTCGTCGAGGACGCGAGGCTCGCGGAGGTCTACTACCGGCTCCACCGGCGCCGGACGACGCTCCAGGCCGGCGAGTACCGCTTCCGGCGTCCGATGCCGATCGACGAGATCATCAACCGCATGGGGCGGGGCGACGTCGTCCGCCACTTCGTCGTCGTTCCGGAGGGGCTCACCGCGGAGGAGACTTTCGCCCTCTTCTGGAAGCAGGGCATCGGGGGACCCGACGCGTTTCGCGCGGCGATGGCCGAGACCGAGCTCGTGCCGGGCCTCTCGACCGGCGCCACCGATCTCGAGGGCTTCCTCTTTCCCGACACCTACGCCGTGACTCGCTCGACGTCGGCGAAGCAGATCGTCGACCGGATGATCGCGAACTTCCGGGAGCACTTCACGGCCGCCCACCAGCGGCGGGCCGCCGCACTCGGTCTGTCGGTCCGGCAGGCCGTCACGCTCGCCTCGATCGTTCAGAAGGAGACGTCGGTCCGCTCCGAGGCGCCGCTCGTCGCCGGCGTTTACTGGAACCGGTTGAAGCGCGGAATGCGGCTGCAGGCGGACCCCACCGTCATCTACGGGCTGAAGCGCGACGGCAAATGGTCGGGGAATCTCTATCGGTCGGACTACGACTACGACTCGCCTTACAACACCTACCGGATCGACGGGCTCCCCCCCGGACCGATCTGCAACCCGGGGATGGATGCGCTCAAAGCGGCCGTGAACCCGGCGCGCACGAGCTTCCTCTACTTCGTCGCCGATCCGACGACGGGACGCCACAACTTCTCCGTATCTTTCGACGAACACCTGGTGGCGATCGCGCAGGCGCGCGCGGCGCGCGCCGCAGCCGGCATTCCCGGCGAGCCGGCCGGTCCGCCGGCTCCGGTGACCGAGACGCCGACTCCCGGGGATCCCCTGGCGGAGAAGAGGGCGCCCGGGACTACTCCCGCGGCTCCCCTGCCGAACTAGATCCCCGAATCACTGTTTCGCGTAGGGGATCGTCCGGATCTTCGGAAACTTGGTCCGGAGGAAGTCTTCCATCACCTTGTCCTCGACCCACGACACGTGCGTGCCGTCCACGAAGTACGTCGGGGTCGAGTTGATGCCGAGCCGATACCCTTCCTCCAGGTCGCGCCGGACCCGCTCGAAGCTGTCGTCTCGGAGGTAGCACCCCAGGAACTCGGAGCGGGAGACGCCCTCTCCTTCGGCCGACGTGATCGCGAGCTCGTCGATCGCGGACACGGTCAAGGTTTCCTGGCGGCTGTACACGAGCTCCTTGAACCGGAAGAGCGCGTCGGGGCTCGCCAGGCGGGAGAGGCACTCGCCCGCCGATGCCGCCTTCATCGCCCAGGCGTGGTGCGACCAGATCGGGAAGAACTTGTAATGCCGCCGGACGTTGACGACCCCGGCGTTCGCCGCGACGAGCTTGTCGAGCTGCAACCCGCGAAACTTGCAGTACGAGCACTCCATGTCCGCGAATTCGACGATCGTGACGGGGGCGCTGGCGCTGCCTTGAGCGCGCTGCGTCGTCAGGTCCATGCGCTTCCGGCGCTCGGCGCGCGGATCGGATCGGAAGTCCGACAGTAAGCCGGAAAGATAGACGCCGCCGTCCGGCGTGACGAGTCCGGGCAACCGGACCGGCCCGTAGCCGCTCTCCAGAACGAGCGTCGTTCCGAGGAGCCCGGCCGCGTTCCGCTCGGGCGCGAGCTGCGCCCGGACGTTCGTCTTCAGGAGCTTCGCGTACTGCGACGTGACCCACTCGAGGTCCCCCGGCGACCGAACCGGTCTCGGGCGGCTGTTCGCGAACGAATCCCCCTCGTAGAACCACTTCCGGTCGTTCGAGACGAGCACTGTCGCTTCGGTGTTGAGAGTCTCGTACTTCCCCTTGCGCGTCACCTTCCACGCGGTGAAGCCCGGGAGCTTCTGGGGGGCCTTCGCGACAGTGATCCGGTTCTGCGGGTCCCAGGGCAGATAGAGGGCCGCGTAGTCCGCGAGCTGCTTCTCGATCGATACCGCCACCGGCCCGGCGGCCGGCCGGGCCGCCCTGGGTTTGGGCTGGGCGATGGCGAATGCGGCAAGACCGTCGCGGAGAAGAGAAGGAGTGCGGCGCGGCGGCGAATCATGGCGCGCATTCTTTCACTCCTTCAACCCGCGGCGGACGACCTCGAGGGCGCGCACCGCGGCCGGCTGGTTCGCGTTCAGCGCGAGAGACCGCTCGAACAGCCGGAGCGCTTCCTCGCGCCGACCGAGGCACGTCTGGAAGAGACCGAGGGCATTCAAGGTGTCGGTGTCCGCCGTCCCCGCTTCGAAGCGCGAGAGCGTCGCGTACGACTCATCGCACTTCCGGGCGCGGAACTGGATGAGAGCGAGCTCCCGCGCGAACGGCTCGTTGGCCGGAAAGGACTTCGTCGCCTCCTCGAGCAGCGCGCGCGCCGCGGGGAGCTTGTTCTTCGTCTGATACTCCACGACCCAGGTCGCGATCGTCCGCTCCGGCTCCGCGTGGCCCGCGGCGAGCGAGCGGAAGAGCCAGTCGCGGGCCTTCGCGTCTTCCCCGCGCATTCGGTAGAGGATCGAGAGGTTGAACATCGGCGAGCTGTAGCCCGGCCGGAGCTCGAGCGACTTCAGCAGCGCCGCTTCGGCGGCCGCCAGGTTGGGCTTCGTCTCCCGAAGGTAGACGCCGAGGTTGTTCCAGGCGCCCTCGGTCATTCCCGGACGGTCTCCGCCGGCGGGCGCCACCGGAGCGCTCTCGCCCCCCGTCAGGTAGCCGAGCGCGCGCAGCTTCTTCGCGTACTCCGTCGCCTCCTCCGCTGTCGCCGCCTGGGCCGCGACGCGGCGGACCGTCGTCCGCGAGAAGAGATCCTCCTTCGGCGGAGCGGAGAGTCCCTGAAAACCGGCGGTGACGACCTTCCCGGTCATGCGGCGGTCCGCCGGCAGCCCGGACAGCGCGAGCACCGTCGGGGCGACGTCGAAGAGGGTCGCCTTCGTGCGGCTCTTCGAGGGCCGGACGCGCGCGCCCCACGCGGCGAACACGCCGTTGATCCGGTGCCAGTAGGCTGCCGTCGCCCAGTTCGCCGACGAGCGCGCGCACGTGCGGTCTTCCCCCCACTTGAACCCGTGGTCGGAGTGCACGATGAGGGTCGCGCCGTCCTCTTTCGCGCGGCGCATCCACTGGCCGAGGACCCGGTCGACGAGCGCGTAGTAAGCGTCCGTCGTGTCGCGATAGCGGGCGAAGTCCGCCTCGGTCGTGCAGTCGAGGCGCGGCGGCACGTAAGGGGCGAAGACGTGGCCGATCTCGTCGGTCCCCTGGAGGTAGAGCACCATCAGGTCCGGGAGGTTCCGGTCGTAGAGGTCGCGCGCCATCCGGTGGTTGATGCGGGTCGCGGAGACGATCCGCGAGAGCGCGACGATCGGGTTCTCCATCCCGGCGCCGCTCGCGCGGGCCGACGCGATCTCCGCCGCGGGGACGGTCATGAAGCGCGCCACGTCCGCGTCGGAGACGACGCCGTCGCGGACGATGACCTGCTCGACCCCGGCGGCGAGGGATGCCGGGTACGCGACACCCGCGCGCGGAAGGTCGCTGAAGAGAAGCGGACTCGCGCGGTCGGAGACGAAGAAGCCGTTGACCTCCTCGGCGGGATGGGTGGCCCACCACCCGACGACGCCGACTTTCCGGCCTGCCTGCGACGCGAGATTCCACACCGCCGGCGTCGCGCGCGAGAACCCCGAGACCGGCAGTTTCACGCCGGTCTTCGGATCGCTCTCCTGGAAGTCGAGCACGCGGTGAACGTCGGGGCCCACGCCGGTCGCGGCCGTGGTCCAGAGGATCGGCGAGAGGACCGGAAAGAAGCTCTCGAGGTCCGCCGAGAATCCCTCCGAGACGAGGCGCGTCCAGTTCGGCATCTTCCCCTCGGCGGACAGCCGCGAGAGGAGCGCCCAGTCGAGCCCGTCGAGACCGAGCCAGATGACCGGGGCGCGGGCTCCGGCGGGCCGGGGTGCCCGCGCCGCGACGTCCGCCTCTTCGACGGGGGGCGCGGCGACGGCCGCGGTACCCGCTGCCTCCGGAAGGTCCCGCGCCCGACGGCGAGGCGGTTTCATCCTTTCGGCAGCCCGACGCAAAGAGAAGGAGAGCCGCGCAGCCGGCGGCGACCGCGCGAAGGCGAAGGCTCATCTCGGAAGGATTCGCTACTGACCGGCCGGGCGGGCCGGAGGCGGCACTTTCTCGCGGAGGTACGTCTCGAAGAGGTCCTTCTCGGCGGAAACGAAGTTGCCTTCGTGGAAGAAGGCCGGCGTTCCGCTGATTCCCAGCCGGATTCCGAGTCGAAGGTCGTTGACTACCCGATCGCGCGCGCGTCCGCTCGACAGCTCCTTCTGAAATTCGGCCTTCACCCCGGCCGCCTCGGCGACGTCCGAGGCCAGGCCTCGCGCCGCCTCCGCCGACATCGTCGAGGCCCGCGCGAACACCGCCTCCTCGAACTTCGAGTACAGAGCGGGGTCGATGTTTCCGAGGGCGGCCCCCTGCTCCGCGGCCGCGAAGGCCCAGTCGTGCACGCGCGTGAGCGGAAACAGCCGGACTTCGACCGCTCCCCCGAACTCGGCGGCTGCGGCCTTGACCGCCGGGGCGCGGACGCGGCAGCGTTCACATTGAAAGTCGATGAACTCGTTCACATAAAACTTCGCGGACGCCGCGCGGATGCCGGGGCGCTCGGCAATCAGGCGCTTCCGGACGGTCTGCGCTTCGACCGAGAGCGGGTGGAACTCACCCACGAGGAGGGTCGAGCCGTCCTCGGAAACGAAGCCGGGGATCGTGACGATCGCGCTCTCGACGTGCCGGATCGAGACGGTGATCGGCTTCAAGGCGCCGCGCGGCCGATCTTCGAGGCGTATCTTGACCGGCATGCCGTAGGCCTCGGTCAGCGAGCCCTCGATCGTCGGGACGTCCACGTCCGGGTCGAAGGGACGCTTCGCGAAACGCCGGACGTCGTCATGGAGCGCCTGTCCGACGAAGACCTCGTCCCGGCCGCGGTCGACGAGGACCACGTTCGCCTCCTGGTGGGTTTTCGACTCGGTGCGCCGCTGCACGCGGTACGCCTCGTAGCCGGGGACGTCCACCTCCTTGGTTTCCTTGACGAGGATCATCGTGTTCGGAAACCAGGAGTACCAGCCGCCGAAGAAGCGGATCAGGCGGTTCCGGGTCTCCTCGTCGGCGCGGGCGGGAAACGCCCCGAGCGACAGCAGAAGGGCGAGGAGGAGGATGGTTTTTCGCACGGCGCTCAACCTAACACGCTCCCCGCCGGCCGGATTCCGGATGAGATCTACTGCGCGGATGCGCGGTTTCCGGCCTTGGCCCGCTCGAGGGTGTCGAGCGTCTGAGAGTCCCGCTGCAAGACGTTTTCGCCGTAGCCGCGCTTGGTCACGAAATCGAAGTCCACCTGCAGGTACGGGACTCCGGCGGGCAGTCTTTCTTTGCGGTAATGCCACACTTCACGCCAGTTCGACGCGGCGTCCGTGATCTTTCTGCCGGGGCCTGCGGCGCCTTCTGCGGCCGCCGTACGCGCCCCGCCACCGGACCGGTTTCCCTCGCTTCGGGACCCGGCGGCCGTCGCCGCAGCAATACGGGCGTCGGAAGCGCGTCCACGGGACAGCCCCGAGGGATCGGAGGTGTCTTCACCCGTAGTCAGCGGCTTGCGGCCGACGTAAGTGGGCGAGCCCAGCAGGACAAAGACCATTCCGCGGTCCGTCAGGCTGCCCCGCGTTTCCTGCTGAGTAAACCGGGAGTCAGCGAACGCGACCCGCTTCTCGAATTCGGTTCGGGCCTCGTTCTCGGGCGTTTCGGGGGTCGGGTCCCGCTTCTGCCAGAAGTCCACGACGAACGCGGACCGCGACGCGGTGTCGGAGAGCCGCGCGTAGTCTTGACGCTCGGCGGCCAAGAGCATGTAGCGGACGGGACCCTCGGCCCAGTCGGGACCCGGCACCTCCGCGGCGAGGGCCTCGATGGGCGCGGTGAAGGCGCGGTACGCGGCATCGAAGGAGGCGTTCGCCGGCTCCTCGCGCGGGAGCGCACGTCGCGCTTCCTCGAGCGCGGAAATCACCTTCTTTGAGTAGAGACCGGCGTCGAGCGCCGCATTGGGCTGATGCTTCAGGAAGATCGCGAAGCTTGTCCGCGCCTCCTCTTTCTTTCCAAGCGACGCGTACGACGCGCCCCGGTAGAAGGCGACGATCGGCTCCAGCGCGACCCGGTCCCTTTCGAGTCCGGGCTTGCTGCTCTCGGCCTCGATTTCCGAAAGCGTCCGGAGAACGTCGGCGAATGACCCGTTGCGGAACTCCTCCTTCGCCTTCTGGAGAAGTTCGGGAAGAGAGGCGCCGATGACGACCGCCGCCCCGACCAGGAAGCAGAGAACCGACGCCAGCCGCTCGCCCACATACGCGCATTGGAACCGAAGCCGCGGCCTAGGCCTTCCTTCTCGCGCAGCTTGCTCTTCGCCCGTTCGAGGGTGTCGAGCACCTGCGTCTCCCGCTGGAGGACGTTCTCGCCGTAGCCCTGCTTGGTCACGAAGTCGAAGTCGACCTGCAGGTACGGGACCTCGCGCGGCAGGTGCTCGCGCCGGTAGTGCCATACCTCCCGCCAGTTCGAAGCGGCGTCGTTCAACTTCGTGCCGGGTCCCGTCACCCGATCCACGCGGGCGACCTGATCTCTTCCGGCTGCCGCCCGGCTGCGCGGCGATCCGGACGTCCGCCCGACGAAAGCGGAAAAGCGCCGACGAGTCATTCGCGTCTTCACCGGCGGTCAAGGGACTTGCTCCCGATGTATGTCGGCGGGCCCGAGAAGGATGAAGCACCATTCCCCGGTCGGTCAGGCTTCCTCGTGTTTCGGACTGCGTGAACCGTGAGTCCGCGAACGCGACGCGCCGGTCGAACTCGTCTTTGAACTCGTTCGACGCGGTCTCCGGTCTCGGGTCGCGATCCTTCCAGAACGCCGTCACGAACTCCGAGCGGGTGACCGGATCGAGAAGCGCGCGTAACCGCGGCGTTCGTCGGCGGTGAGAAGGAAGCGCACCGGCCCTTCCGCCCACTCTTCGCCGAGGTTCTCGTCGGACTGCACCGCCGGAGAGCGGAACGCGTTGTACGCGAGCACGAGCGTGTTGGCGCCGGCGGGGCCGGCTCCTGACCGCGCGCGCGAAGCGCCTTGCGCGCCTCCTCCAGCGCGGCGACGATCTTCTTCGAGTAGACCGCCGGGTCGAGCTCGACGTCCGGCTGGAACGCGAGGAAAATCTCGAACTGCTCCCGCGCTTGCGCGCCGCGGCCGAGCGACGCGTAAGCAAGCGCCGCGGTAGAACGCGAGCACGGGCGTGAGCTTCGGTCCGGTCGTTCTCGTGCCCTTCCTTCAGGCTCTCCTGCTCGAGCGCATCGAGCGTCTCGAGCGCCTGGACGTACGCGCCCATGTCGGAACTGCTCTTTGGCTTTCTGGAGAAGCTTCGGAAGGGGCGAAGCGCCGAGCGAGGCGGCGACGAGAAGGGTGAGAAAAAGAGAGGCGAGAGAGCGTCTCATGGTTACCTCCGAGGACCGTTTCATCCTACGCCCGCTGCGAGTCGGCGGCGCAAAAAAAAGGGGGGCCGAAGCCCCCCTGATGGAAATCCACGGATATGGATTAGAACGAAATCTTGAGCGCCGCGCGGATCTGACGGGGATCCTGCCGCAGCTGCGGGCGCGCCCAGTCGGCCGTCGGGAACGGATCGCCGTTGGCAACCGTTCCGAGACGATCGAAGTTGCGCTGAGTCAGGTAGGGCTGGCCGGTTCGGGATTGATCGTTCAGACCGCAACCCGCCGGGTTGTCGCAGAAATTGTTGTCCGGGTTGAAGTCCTCGTCGATCTGGAGGACGCCCTGCCGATCGAGCAGGTTGAACACGTAGAGGGCCGGTGTGATCGAGACCGGTCCGACGTTGAACGTGTACCCGAGGGAGAGGTTCGCCTCGAACTCGGCGGGGAGTCGCCCGTCGGAGACGGCGGAATCCCGCCCGCGCGTCACGAGGTGAAGGAGATCCGGGTAGAAGTCGTTGAACCAGCCGTAGCGGGACACCGGAGCGCCGCTGCGATAGTACGCCCCGAGGCCCACGGACAGCCCGAACGGAGCGGTGTAAACCGTGTCCAGGCGGAGCTGGTGCGGCCGGTCGAGGAAGAGACGCCCGTCGGCGTTGATGGAGAAGGCCGGGTAGTCATAGTCGGCGTTGATGCCGGGGTCGGTCTGACCGGAGGCCACACGCACCGCGCCGTCGTAGTTACCCCTCAGGGTCGAGTAGAGATAGGAGAACTGAGCCCAGAGGTTCTGACTGAACGACTTTCTCGCCGTCAGCTCCACTCCCTTGAACTCGCGCTTGGCCTCGGGAACCTGGGGAGCGGGAGTCGTGAAGCACTCACCGCAATGTCGCCGAGACGTTGGCAGAGCCGGCGTGGTCGCACCAGGGGAACGTGTTGTTCGCGCCACCGCCGCCCGCCCACCGCTCACTCGAGCCCGGGTTGATGAGCGCACACGAAGCAAATTGATTGATCGTCTCGTCGTTGTAGTCGAGATCGCACCGGTCCTCGATCATGTTTCCGAGGTCCGATACATGCCCTTGAGGCCAACCGCGAACGTCGGCGTGAGAGCCATCTCGACGCCGAGGGCGAATTCGTCCTGATACAGCCCGTCCAGATTGTCGTCGACGGGCTGGAACGCCGACCCGCCCTGGAAGAAAGCGGGTTGCGGTTGGGCGGCGCAGCGCCACCGATCCCGCCGTGACGCGGGTCATATCCGCCCGTGGGCTCGGACAGCCGGAGTTGCAGAACGTCGGACCGGAGTAGTTGTGGTCGCGGAGAACTGGTTCCCGTACACGCGGACCGCGAGGTCCTGCGGGATCATGTAGTAGAAGCGGCCGTACGAACCGAACAGCTTCGTCGAGCCGTCGCCCTTCCAGTCGTAGATGAAGCCGATGCGCGGCTGCCACTGGTCGTCCAGGTCGAGCGTCGTGACCTCATTGGCGTTCTGGATCTCCTGGACGTCGTAGCGAACACCTACGTTCAAGGTGAACTTCGGGGTGAGGCGCCACGTGTCCTGGAGTAAACGCAGACCAGAGCTGGCTCGGAGGAGCCGTCGTGGAAGCAGCGACCGGGTTGAACTGCCCAGCGCGCCCGCGTAGAAGTCGTGCTGGAAGTAAACGCGGAAGGTTTCGCCGAGGTAGTTCGTGTACTTGACGCCCTCGCCCGGCGGGCAGTAGCTGCTGCTCGTCGGGCTCGTGCTGCACCTCCGCACACGGATGCGCTGGCTCCCCGTGAACCACGTGATGGCTGTCGTCACGTTTTCCAGCCAGTCTCCGCCGACCTTGAGCTCGTGGTTGGCGAAATAGGCGGTGAAGGATCCCGCATACTCGTCGCGGTCACCCTTGTTGTGCAGCTGGAACCCGGGGATCGACCGAAGCCGCCGAACATCGGGTAAAAGGGGTAGTCGCAGCCGCGCGCGAGTCCGGTCCGCGATCCCGACCCGCGTCGCATCGAGCGGCTTGAATACGTACCGGTCCTTGTGCTTCGAGTACTGCAGCGTGAGGACGCCGAAGGACCCGAAGAGCTGGTTGTACCGGCCGGCGTAGTCCTCGGCGCCGATGTCGAAGCGACCGGAGTAGGAGTCCGGATCCGCTCCGGTCGGCGTGAAGACCGCGCCGTCGCGGTGCTCGGGGTCGCGGAAGTAGCTTCCGACGAGCGTCGAGCCCTGCGCGATGTTGAACGTGAGCTTGCCCGAGAAGAGGTTGTAAGTCGCTGCTCCTCGAAGTGCTGGTTGAGAACCGACTGCGCCGACCTGGGAACGCGGTCCCGCGTGCCGTCGGAGCGGTTGTACGCGGTGAAGAACCAGAGGCGGTCCGGGATGAAGAAGCCGCCGAGGTCGGCGCCGTAGTCGAGCTCCTCGACCTCGTCGTAGGTCGGGTTGAACTGGTCGGTGTCTTCACGTACCTTGTCCGAGCGGAAGCTCGGCGCGGCGTAGTTCGCGAAGACGTCGCCGTGGAACTCGTTTCCGCCCGACTTCGTGATGACGTTGATGATGGCGCCGGTCGAGCGTCCGAACTCGGCCTGGTAGCCACCGGTCTTGACTTCGACTTCCTGGATGAACTCGTTGTTGATGATCTTGCCCTGGACGCCGCGGTTGACGTTCGTCGTGTTGATGCCGTCGATCACGTACGAGTTCTCCGCCGAGGTGGCGCCGTACACCGAGATCGCGAGGCCGCGGCCCTGGACGGTCGCCGGTGTCCTCGTTGACGCCC
Source organism: uncultured Acidobacteriota bacterium (assembly GCA_963832145.1). Taxonomy (GTDB): domain Bacteria; phylum Acidobacteriota; class Thermoanaerobaculia; order UBA5066; family Gp7-AA6; genus Gp7-AA6. The sequence continues at coordinate 275,095 of CAWHTA010000002.1, read as the reverse complement.
GGGCTGCAGCTTGCACGACGGACGCGTAGTTGCGTCCGAGAGGCAGCTTCTCCATGACCTTCGCGGAGTAGTTGGAGCCCGTCGTCGTGCTCCCGGTGTCGACGACGGGCGCCTGCCCGCTGACGACGACCTCTTCCGTCTGCGAGATCTGGAGCGTGTGGTTGACGGTGGGCGTCGACCCGAGGGTGACGACCGCCGTCTTCTCCGCCGTTGCGAACCCGGCGAGCCCGCAGCTCACCTTGTAGGTTCCCGGCGGCACCGTCGAGATCCGGTAGCTGCCGCTGTTGCTGGTGACCGACGTGCGCGTTCCCTGCAGCGACGGGCTCGTCGCGGTGCAGGTGACGCCCGGCAGCGCAGCGCCCGACGTATCCGTGACGGTGCCCTGGATGTCGCCCGTGGTCTGAGCGAACGCCAGGCCTCCCGTCACCGCGCCGACGATTGCGATCGCCAGCAGCGGCACAAAGAACTTCCTAAATCGACTCATAGGCCTCCTCCTCTGTTGTTTCCGAAACGGAACGAACTCTCTTTTCCGGGAAAGCGTTGCGAAAGGACCGAAACGAAGGACGGGAACGCGCAATCATAGGTCGGCACGGGGGCATTTCTAGAGCAATGAAACTGCCAAAGGAATGGCAGGTGCGGCGAACTCTAAGTCACTCGAAACACGGCGTCAATCAGAATTATGAACGCCTGACTGAACGGTCAACTATTCGTGATTCGGGATATTTGTTCAAGAAAATGAATCGGAAGCGTCCCAGGGCACGCGGTCTCTGTCCTGCCTGGCCGGGCCTTCGTCCCGGCGGGCGGGCGAGGTCGGGCTCGTCGATCGGGGCCCGAAGTCAGGACCCCGTGTCCGCCTTCTCCGGCTCGAGGCGAAGGAGGAGCGCGCCCGCTTCGACCGTCTGACCGGCGACGCAGTCGACCAGGGTGACCCGCGCGCCCGACTCCGCGCGGATCTCGTTCTGCATTTTCATCGCTTCGATCACGAGGACGACCGACCCGGCGGCGACCTCGTCTCCCTGGCGAACGCGCACCTCGACCACCCGTCCCGGAATGAGCGCGCGGACTTCGCGCGGGCCGCCGAACGCGTCCTTATGCGCGGCCGCGAGATCCCGGAGCGGATCGGCGAGATCCACCGCGAGCCGTCGGGCGCCCCGCCACGCCTCGATGCGGCCGGTCGGACCTTCGATCGGCGCGGCCCGCGAGCTGGCGCCCGTCCGGGAAGATGACGCTGTGACGTCCGTCGGGAAGCGTCGCGCATTCGGCGGCCGTCTTTCCCGCCGGCGTCTTCACCTCGGCGAACCGCCCATCGCGGATCGCGACTTCGAGAAGCTCGCGCTCGTCGCCGCGCCGACGGAAGAAGCGGCGCTCGAACCTCACCGCCGGCCGCCCCGATGCGCGCGCCCCGAACGAATTGCCTCCGAGCGCGCCGATTCCTTCCACCGCGATCCCGCGGCGGCCGGCGCCGCGCGCTTCTCCGACGCGTCGAGCGTGACGCACACGGCGGCGAGCATCACTTCCTCCTCGGTCGGATCCTCGCGGGCCGGCACGCGGTTCGCGAGCCAGGCGTCGAGCCACTGGGTGTGCGTGCGTCCCGCTCGGAAGTCCGCGTCCCGCACGAGCTCGCCGAAAGAGCGGGAGGGTCGTCTTGACGCCCGCGATCTCGTACTCGTCCAGGGCGCGCGAGAGCCGGTCGATCGCCTCCGCGCGGTCGCGCCGCCGCGGACGATCAACTTGCCGAGCATCGGGTCGTAGTCGATCGGGACGACCGAGCCCTCCTCGATCCCGACGTCGTTGCGCACGCCCGGGCCCCTCCGGCAGCCGCAGGCGGCTGATGGTCCCGGGCGACGGAGCGAACCCGCGCCGCGGATCCTCGGCGTAGACGCGGCACTCGATCGCGTGGCCGCGGGGGGCGAGGTCGCGCGCGTCGACGGAGAGCTTCTCGCCCAGCGCGATCGCGGATCATTTCGGCGACGAGGTCGATCCCCCAGACCTCCTCCGTCACGGGGTGCTCGACCTGGAGCCGCGTGTTCATCTCGAGGAAATAGAAGGAGCCGTCCGGGGCGAGAAGGAACTCGACCGTGCCGCACGAGTCGTAACCGACCGCGTCCGCCGCCGCGACAGCCGCCGCGAAGAGGCGGCGCCTCAGGTCCTCGCCGACGGCCGGAGACGGACACTCCTCGACCACCTTCTGGTGGCGCCGCTGGATGCTGCACTCGCGCTCGCCGACAGCGATCCGGTTTCCGTGGCGGTCCGCCGACGATCTGGACCTCGATGTGCCGCGGGTTCTCGATGAGCTTTTCCGCGTAGAGGGCCCGGTCCCCGAAAGACGCCTGCGCCTCCGCTCCCGCGCGGTCGAACGACCGCGGCGAGGTCCTCCTCGCGATCGACGCGGCGCATCCCCTTGCCGCCGCCTCCGGCCGACGCCTTCAGGAGGATCGGGTACCCGACGCGGCCGGCGAACTCCGCCGAGCTCCGACGCGTCCCGCGCGGGGGTCGTCGTTCCCGGGACGATCGGAACGCCCGCGCGTTCCATGAGGACGCGGCTCGTCGTCTTCGTCCCCATCGCCTCGATCGCCGACGCCGACGGGCCGACGAAGCGAGCCCCGCCTCCCCGCAGGCCCGCGCGAACGCCGCGCTCTCCGCGAGAAAGCCGTAGCCGGGGTGGATGAGGGTCGCTTTCGTCTTGCGCGCCGCGTCGAGGATTCGCTCGACGGAGAGATAGCTCTCCCTCGAGGGAGGCGGCCCGAGGCGGACGGCGTAGTCCGCCATCGCGACGTGCCGCGCCGCGCGGTCCGCGTCGGAGAAGACCGCGACGGTCTCGATCCCGAGGTCGCGACAGGCCCGGAAGATGCGGATGGCGATCTCGCCGCGGTTGGCGACGAGGAGGCGCGGGTTCATCATCCTCGTCTCATTCCATGAGCTTGTCATTCCGAGGCCGCAGGCCGAGGAATCTGGGCCCTCCTTGTCACGAGAGAACCAGATCCCTCGCTTCGCTCGGGATGACAAAAGGGCTTGCTTCGCTCAGAGCGGAATGTTGCCGTGCTTCTTCGCGGGGAGCGACACGCGCTTGCCCTCGAGCAGCGCGAAGGCGGCGACCAGCTTCTGCGCGGGTCTCGGACGGCTCGATGATCTCGTCCACGTAGCCGCGGCCGCGCGGCGATGTACGGGTTGGCGAAGTTCTCGACGTACTCCGCGACGCTTGCCGGCGCGCACCGCCGGGGCGCGTCGGCGAGCTCCCGGCGGTAGAGGATGTTGACGGCGCCCTCCGGGCCCCATCACCGCGATCTCGGCCGTCGGGTACGCGAAGTTGAAGTCGGTCGCGAGGTCCTTCGACGCGCATGACGCAGTAGGCGCCGCCGTAGGCCTTGCGCGTGATGACGCAGACTTTCGGGACGGTCGCCTCGGCGAACGCGTAGAGCAGCTTGGCGCCGTGCCGGATGATCCCGCCGTACTCCTGCTGCGTTCCCGGGCAGGAAGCCCGGGACGTCCTCGAACACGAGCAGCGGGATGTTGAAGGCGTCGCAGAACCGCACGAACCGGGCGCCCTTGACCGACGCGTCGATGTCGAGCACGCCGGCCAGGTGCATCGGCTGGTTCGCGACGACCCCGATGGACCGGCCCGCCGAGGCGGATGAAGCCGACGAGCAGGTTGCGCGCGAAGCCGGCGTGCACTTCGAGAAACTCGCCGTCGTCGGCGACCGCGCGGACGAGCTCCGCCCATGTCGTAGGGCTTGTTGGGCTCCTCCGGGATGAACCGGTTGAGGTCCAGGCCTCCCGCGGCGGGCTCGCCGGCTCTCGCGCCGGGGCGGGTCGTCGATGTTGTTCGACGGGAAGATAGGAGAGGAGCTCGCGGATCCCGAGCGAGCACGCCGGCGTCGTCCCGGCGCGGACGAAGTGGGCGACGCCCGAAACCGTCGGATGGGTCCGCGCGCCGCCCGAGGTCTTCCTTCGTGACCTCCTCGTGGGTGACGGTCTTGATGACGTCGGGACCCGTCACGAAGAGGTACGAGGTCTTCTCGGTCATGAAGACGAAGTCGGTGATCGCCGGAGAGTAGACGGCGCCGCCCGCGCAGGGACCGAGAATCGCGGAGATCTGCGGCACGACGCCGGAGGCCCGCGTGTTGCGCAGGAAGACGCGCGAGTATCCCGGCGAGAGAGACGACCCCCTCCTGGATGCGCGCCCCGCCCGAGTCGTTCAGGCCGATGATCGGAGCGCCGTTCTGGACCGCGAGGTCCATGACCTTGCAGATCTTCTCGGCGTTGGTCTCCGAGAGGGATCCGCCGAAAACGGTGAAGTCCTGCGCGAACACGTAGACGGGCCGCCCGTCGATGCGTGCCCGCCCCGCAGACGACGCCGTCGCCCGGGCACCTGCGTCTTCTCCATCCCGAAGTCGCGCGAGCGGTGGTCGACGAAGGGACCGATCTCGAAGAAGCTGCCCGGATCGAGCAGGAGCTCGACCCGCTCGCGCGCCGTCAGCTTTCCCTCCGCGTGCTGGCGCGCGATGCGGTCCGCGGCCGCCCCCCTCGAGGCTGCGCTCGCGAAGGGCCTCGAGGTCGGCGATGCGCTTCTCGAGGGTCATGACAGGAAGCCGTCAGCTGTCAGCTCCCGGCTGTCAGCCATCCGGCCGGGAGTGCTGAGACGCGGGGCACCGCTGAGAGCAGAGAACGTTCACAAGCACGATTCCCCGCTGCTCGGCGAGCTTGCGGCGGATCCGCCGGAAGAGCTCCTGCCCGTCGACCCTCCCCGAGGCGATCTCGTTGCGCGCGCGCCCTCCATCATCCGGCGCGCCTCCTCGTCGAGTGTCCGCTCCTTCTCCGCCTCGTCCGCCAGAGTCGCGACAGGACCGCCTCCTCGAGCGCGCCGGGCGCCTGCTCCTCGAAGAGCTTGCGCGCCGCGAGGCCGCGCGCCGTGCGCACCGCGAGGAACTCCTTCTTCCGGTCGGCGAGACTCATTCCGCCTCCGTCGATGGCGATGTTACAGCGGGAAAAACGATCACACATAATCCGCGCCGCGGATGGATCTGGACTCGATGAGGCCGCAGTCGCGCGCTGGCTCGAGCCGCTCGCGCTCGAACCCGGGCGAGTCGGCCGAGGTGTTCCTCGAGCGCGCCGGCGGACGGCCCTCGACTGGCTCGACGGGGAGCCCGGGACGCCGAGTCGCGATCGGAGCGCGGAGTCTCGGCGCGGCTTCGCCGGGCGGGCGCGCGAGCGGCTCGTCTTCGTCTCGCGAGCCGAGAGGCCGAGGTTCGCGAGGCGATTCGGGTGCTGCAGTCGGCGCTCGGCCGGAAAGGCCCCCGCGACCACGCGCGGCTCGCCGCGGCCGCCGCTCGGGTGGAGCCCGACCCCGCCGTCGACCGCTGGGTCGCCGCCTCGGCCCGGTGTTCGCGCGGCACGCCCCGCGGGGACGGCTCACGTGGTCGCTCGTCGCGATCGAGCGGCGCGTCATTCCCTCGGGCGCTCCCGCCGGCTCGCTCGGCCCGCCGGCTCTTCTCGCTCGAAGGCTCGTTCACCGCGGCCTCCCGGCGGGGGGACGAGACGCGCGCGTTCTCCTTCCACGCGCCGGACGCCGATTCGACCGCCGACGAGCTGAAGCTCGCGCTGACCGCGGCCGCGTCTCCCGCGAGAGCGCCCCGTTCCCTTCGGAGACCCGCGCAGCGACGTCCTGCTTCTCGGGCGGAACCGCGGCCGTCCTCTTTCACGAGATCCTCTCGCACGCGCTCGAAGCGGGCTCGGAGGAGTCGCCGCTCTCGCGGCTCTCGGAAGCGCGCGTGGCCGTTCCCGACCTCGACGTCCGCGACGATCCTTCGCGCCTCGACCTCTTCGGCGGTTACGAACGGGACGACGAGGGAACGCGTCCGCGCATCGTGAAGCTGCTGGACTCCGGGCGGCTCGGCGGGGCGCTCTCCGACCGATCGCACGGCGGCGCCCGCGGATCCAACGGCGCACGGCCGGCGCGCGACACCGGCCCGACTCGCCGCTTCCTCCGCGGGTCGAACACCGTCGTCTGCTCCGGGCCAGGCGACGACGGAGGAGATGCCCCGGCGCCTCGCCAACGGCCTCTGGATCGACGAGATCACGTCGGGCTCGGTCGAGCTCGCGAGCGGCGAGTGGCGGCTCCAGTACCCGCACGCGCGCCGCGTCCGCCGGGGCCGCTTCGCCGACGAGGTCGGGCCCGGCATCCTCGCCGGAGAGATCCTTCCGACGCTCTCGGCGGTCGAGCCGGTGATCGGGCGCGAGGCGCGGCCGTGCCGGTCGCTCGGCTGGTGCTCGCGCGCGGGGCAGGTCGTGCCGGTCCAGGGCGCCGCGCCCGACGTTCTCGTACGGCGGCTCTCGGTGCGCGACCGGTGAGCGCCGACCGCATTGCCGCTCTCCTCGAGCGCCGGTCGCCCGGAGCGTGGGAGCTCTACCGCAAGGTCTCGGAAACCCGCGAGACCGACCTCACGCGTTCCGAGCGGCGCGAAGCGTTCCGGCGGGAAACCGGTTGGGCCGCGCGCTGGTGGGACGGCGGACTGCGTTTCGCCAGCGGTTCCGACCCGGAGCGGCTCGAGGCGGCGATCGGCGACGCCGGGAAGCTTCCCGCGCGCCCCGAAGCGGCGCCGCGCCTGCCGGGATCGAAAGGAGAACGGCCGGCGCCCGACGGCGATCCGCCCGCTCCGCCCGACCTCTTCGAGCGGCTCGGGCAGCTCGTCGCGGAGAAGTCGCGCGGGGAGGCGGTCCTCGCCTCACTCTCGCTGCGGCGCGGGCGGGCGGAGGAGGACATCGTCAACGGCGCCGGCCTCGCCGTCGCGACCGGGATGACGCGGAGGGACGGCGTCGCCCGTGCCGTCGGCCGGCACGACTCGAAGGCGTGCGAGACCCGCGCGGTCTTCCGCTGGGATCGCGAGCCCGAGCTGGAGGCCCTCGCGAGCCGGCTCGCCGACGGCGCCACTTTCCCGCTGGCGACCCGCGGCGTCACCTTCGCCCGCGGGTCCTGGCTCCTCGACCCCGGCGTCGCGGCCGCGGTCCTCGCCGCCGTCGCCCCCCTCTTCTCGGCCGAGACGCTCCCCCGGTGGGTGAAGAAGAGCGACTTCGCGGCCCGGCGGGTGACGATCGCGGACGACGCCTCCGCCGACGCCCCTTTCGACGGCGAAGGCACGCCGACGCGGCGCGTCCTCGTCGTCGAAAACGGCGCCCTCGATGCCCGGCTGCACGACCTGCGCTCGGCCGCGCGAACCGGCGACTTCCCCACGGGTCACGGCGTCCGCACGTCGTACCGCGAAGCGCCGCGGCCCGGTCCACGGCGCCTCTTCTTCGAGACGTCGCAGGGGGCTTCGCCGCGCGAGCTCCTCGCGAGCGTCGCGCGCGGGGTCTTCGCGCGGGCACTCACCGCGCCCGTCTGGGTGGACCTCGCGCTCGACCGCTTCGACGTCCAGTTCACCGGCGTGTCGATCCTGGCCGGCCGCGCGGCGGAGCCGGTCGCGGGAGCGCGCGTCGCGAGGACGCGTCTCGGAGCTCCTCGCCCGGTTGGGGGCGATCGGAACCGACCTTCAGTTCTTTCCGATGCCCTATCCGGTCGGAGCGCCGACCGTGCTCGTCGAGAAGGTGCAGCTTCGAGTAGGGGTCAGCAACTGAATCCGACGCCTGCGCTGAATTCAGGCCTGACCCGAATTCAGGGATTCGAGGCCTGACCCTACTGGGGGACGGGCGTCGGCTCGATCGGCGGCGGAGGCGGCGGCGCGCCCCGCGGCATCGACTGCTGCGGTCGGGTCTGTCCCGGCGAGAGCGGGATCGTGCCCGTCTTGCCGGAGGGCGCGGTTACGGTCGCGTCCACGGGCTCGGGAGCCGGGCTGTCTTCGATGTCGTCGGTCGAAATCGGACGGTCGACGGGCGCGGACCGGAATCGCCACGCGTCGGCGTAGACCTGGTCGGAGCCCATCGACGCAACCGCGAGATCGCGCGAATAGTTCTCGAGCGACGCGCGGTCGATCAACCGGCTGTCGATGACGAGCGGGTTCGTTCGCGGGTCGCGCATCTGCGGATCGAGACGGAAGGCCTTGGCGTACTCGCGAATGGCGCTGCCCTCCGATCCGCGGTGCTCGTACAGCCGGCCGAGTCGAAAGTGGGACTGGGGAAATCCCGGCTTCCTCTTGATCGACTTGCGGTACGCCGAGATCGCCTTGCTCGGTTTTCCCTCGATCTCCCAGAGCAGCCCCAGGTTGTACGCGGCGAGGAAGTGCGACTTGTCGAGCTCGAGGGCCTTCTCGTACTGCATGCGCGCGTCCTCGACGAAGCGACGCGCCGCGAGAAGGTTCCCGAAGTCGTTGCGGCGGTCCGCCGAGTCCGGCTCCGCATCGACACGGCGCTCCTCTTCGAGAATCCGCTCGTCCTGCGGGTTTCCCGCGACGAGATACTTCCGGTAGAACGGCTCGCCGCTTTTCTCGTCGGCGGCGAGCGCGCCCGTGACCGCGATGACGGCGGCTGCGAAGACCAGAACGAAGGTTTTTTTCATTTCGTTTCCCGTTTCCCGCTTTTCGTTTTCCGTTTCCCGTCTTTCGGTCGGGCGACCAGCCGGACCCGGCCCTCCCGCTCGGCCACGTCGAATTCCACGTCCTCGCCGCCGAGCCGTTCCCGGAGCTTTGCGCGCTCTTCCTCGAGACGGGCGAGGAAGTCCCCGAGCCGTAACCCCGCGACATCCTCCCCCGTTTCGCGCCGGGCGGACAGGTATCGCTCGAAGAGATCGCGGTCCGCGGCGGACCCGTCCTCCCGACTCGAGTCTACGGACCCGGAAGGCGGAGCGTTGGGATTCGAAGCCGGCGGTCGTCCCGCCGGGGCGCCTTCTCCGCTGCCCGGCGGTGAAAGGTGGCTCACGAAACCGGCCCGGATTCCCGGCCGGAGGCCGGCCTCTTTCTCCGCCTGGAGACGCTCCCAGCGCTCGCAGAGCGTGGCGTACCGGCCCTCGAGGGCCGAAAGGCGGTACCGCTCGGCGGCGGATTCCGAGCCGGAGCTCGCGAGGCGCCGGAACATCTCTTCGACGTGCCGCCGGCTCGCGATCGGAGGCTTCCCGACCGAGCCGTACAGAAAGGCGTCGTACTCGGCGTTCAGGCGCCGGATCGCCTCGTTCAAAACCGCAAGCTCGCGCTCCCAGGACACCTTCTCGATAATAGCGCCGTGAGCGCCCCCCGTCCTCCCTCCATGGACTCCCTCCTGGCGCGCCCGGAGGCAGCCGAGTCGCTGGGCCTCTACGGCCGCGAGGCCGTCAAGGAGGAGCTGCGCGCCGCGATCGCCGGCGGAGCCACCGAGCCGCGGGAGCTCCTCGGGGCCGCGCGCGACTCGTTGTCGCGCCGCTTCGCGCCCTCCCTCGTCCGCGCCGTCAACGCGACCGGCGTCCTGCTCCACACCAATCTCGGCCGCGCCCCGCTCTCGGAAGGCGCCCGCGAAGCCGTGACGCGCATCGCCGGGGGCTACTCGACGCTCGAGTACGAGCCGGGAGAGGGAACGCGCGGGCGGCGCCAGGATCACCTGCGGTCCGCCGCCCGGGATCTCTTCGGCGCGGAGGACGCGATCGCGGTGAACAACAACGCATCCGCGATCTTTCTCGCGCTTTCGGCGATCGCGCGCGGGCGCGCCGTGCTCGTGTCCCGCGGCGAGCTCGTCGCGATCGGAGGCAGCTTCAAGATTCCCGAGATCCTCGAGGCGTCCGGCGCTTCCCTCGCGGAGGTCGGCACGACCAACCGCACGACGGGAGCCGACTATCGCCGCGCGATGTCACCGGAAGTCGCCGCGATCCTGACGGTGCACCCTTCGAACTACGAGATCCGCGGCTATGCGACATCCGCCGAGCCCGCCGAGATCGCCGCTCTCGCGCGAGAGGCGGGAATCCCGTGGATCCACGACCAGGGGACCGGCGCGGTCGTGCCGCTCGAGGAGTTCGGCGTGCCGGGCGAGCCGACCGTCGCCGACTGCGTCCGAGCCGGCGCCGACCTCGTCACGTTCTCGGGCGACAAGCTCTTCTCCGGGCCGCAGGCGGGGTTCGCCGTCGGACGGGCCGACCTCGTGGCCCGGCTCGCGGAGCACCCCGTCGCGCGCGTCGTTCGCCCCGACAAGCTGACGATCGCCGCGCTCGGCGCGACGCTCGCCGACTGGAAGACAGGGCGCTGGCGGGATTTCCCCGTCTACCGGGCGGCCGCGGCGCCGCTCGACCTCCTCGAACAGCGCGGCGAGAGAATCTCAAGAACCCTCGGCGAAATCCCCGGCGCCGGGATCTCGATTGCGCTCGTCCCCTCCCTCGCGCTCTTCGGCGGCGGCACGAGCCCCGAGAAGAAGTTCGCGTCGCGCGCCCTCGCCGTGTCGCGCACAGGCGTCTCCGCGGACGAGCTCGCGCGGCGACTGCGAGCCGGCGCGCCGCCCGTCGTTGGAAGAGTCGAGGAGGGGAAAGTCCTGCTCGACTTGCGGTCCGTGCTCCCCGAAGAGGACGCGATCGTGGAACGGGCGTTGAGGGAGTTAGGCTAGGTTTGTCATTCCGAGGCCGGAGGCCGAGGAATCTGGGCCCAGATCCCTCGCTTCGCTCGGGATGACAGAGCAGAGCGGGGCCCCTACTCGTCCAGCGAGTACTCCTTCAATTTCGCCTCCAGGCGCCGGCGCGAGAGCCCGAGCTCGGAGGCCGCCGTGGTCCGGTCCCCCTTCGCCCGGTCGAGGGCGCGCGCGATCCAGAGCCTCTCGGCGTTTCGGGCGCCGCGCTCGCGAACCTCGCCGAGGTTCTCGCTGGCCGCGTCGGCGGGCGACTCGGACGTCTCCGCGGCAAGACGCAGACCCCGTTCCTCGATCACACCGCCGTCGGCGAGGATGATCGCCCGCTCCAGGCAGTTGCGCAGCTCGCGCACGTTTCCCGGCCACTCGTAGGTGTGGAGCCGCGCCCGCGCGGACGGAGTGATGCGGATGCCTCTCTTCCCGAGCTCGCGCGGGAGGTGCCCGAGGAACCAGTCGACGAGCGGATCGACGTCTTCGGGCCGCTCGCGCAAGGGCGGAATCAGGATCGGGAAAACCCGGACCCGGTAATAGAGGTCTTCGCGGAAGAGGCCCTGGGAAACCATCCGGTCGAGCGGGCGGTTCGACGCGGAAATGATGCGCACGTCCACCTGGATCGGGATCGTCCCGCCGACGCGGTGAAACGACTTTTCCTGGAGCACCCGGAGGAGCTTGCCCTGCGTCGCCGCGGAAAGTTCCCCGACCTCGTCCAAGAAAATCGTCCCGCCGTCGGCGAGCTCGAACTTGCCGAGGCGGCGCGCGAGCGCGCCCGTGAAGGAGCCGCGTTCGTGGCCGAAGAGCTCGCTCTCGAGGAGCGTGTCGGGGATCGCGGCGCAGTTGATCGCGACGAAGGGGCGGCCGCGCCGGGGCGACAGCTCGTGGATCGCGCGGGCGAAGAGCTCCTTGCCGGTCCCGCTCTCACCCTCGAGGAGGACGGTGGCGTCGGTCGCGGCCACCCGCTGCGCCTCGGCCTGCACCGCGCGGATCGCCGGCGACTCGCCGATGATCGTCGGCATCGAGCGCGACCGGCTGTCCTCGAACAGGAGCGTCTCGCGCTCCCGCGCGCGCCGCTCGATCGCGCGAGAGACGAGAAGGCGGAGAAGGTCCGGCTCGACCGGCTTGGTGATGAAGTCCTCGGCGCCGCGCTTCATCGCGTCCACGGCCGTCTCGATGGAGCCGAACGCGGTCATCACGATCACCGGTAGCGTGGGGTCGAGGGATCGCGCCGCGTCGAGGACGGCGAGACCGTCCGCGCCGGGAAGGCGCCAGTCGGTCAAGACGAGATCGACCGGCTCGCCCGACTTCAGGAGCTCGACCGCCTGGGATCCGGAGGCGACCCCCCGGACGTCGAGATTTTCGGCCCGAAGCATCTCCTCGAGCATCGAGCGCAGGGAGTCCTTGTCTTCGACGATGAGGATCCGAGGCACGTCCTAAGGGTACAGACCCCAACCGCAAGACGGAAGTCTTGCGCGACCGCCTTCCGGCTTCCGGCTACCGGCTCGGTGGCTTGGGCTGGTTGCCCGGATGCGAAGCGCCGGGAAGGTATCCCGTCTTCCCGTCGGCCGGCGGCTGTGAGGGCGCCGACGGCGCGGGAGCCGCGTAAAGCGTTCCGCGGCCGAAAGGCGTCGGTGCGGGAGGCGGCGGAGCGGAAGCGGGACGCGCCGCATCGGGGGCAGCCGGGGTTCCTGAAGCCGCCGGGGCGACCGGTCGCGCGGCGGGATCTTCCGTGCCGGGCGCGCCCGGCGCCGACGGGGGCGCGGGTGCCGCCCAGCGTGGCGCGAAGCGGAGCGAGCCGACGGCGCGGCTACCGATCGGGATCGTGACGGAGAAGTTCACCGATCCGGCGGGCTCGATGATGCCGTTCGAGACGCCGGCCTCGCCCGACGCGATCGTCTGGCCTTTCGCGTCGAGGGCGGTTACGGACATCCGGACGTTGCTCGCGGGAGTACCGCCCGGGTTGCGCAGCGAGCCGCGCACGACGAGGGCTTCGCCCGACTTTTCCTGCGTGTAGTCGGCAACCTCGACTCGACCCGATCCGGCCGCTGCCGCCGCTTCCTTCTCCGCGGCTTCGCCCGCTTCCGACTCGGTGCGCGCGGCCGCCTGGCCGTGCGAAACGTCGGCGTCGGTGATTCTCACGCGGGCCTTGGGCACTTCGCGGGTCGCGCGCGCCGCCTCGGCGAGCGTCGCCGGAGGTGCCGCAGCCGAGGGCGGCGGTGGCGGAGCGGCGGAGCGGGCCGCCGCGGTGGCGGCCGCGTCGATCTCCGTCGCCGGGACCGAGAGCAGCGTGCCGTCCATCCGGGTGAGGAGGACGTTCTTGCCCTGCCGGACCGGAGGCCGGGAGAGCTGGACGACGGCGCCGCCACGAAGCACGACGATGTCGCCGACGGCCGCGACGGAGACGATAAAAAGGACAAAAACCGCGACGACGCGCAGGGGGTATTTCATTGCACTTTCCAGTTTCTGCTCACGGCCCGAAGGGGTCGAGGCTCCGCTGCTCCCAAGGCTCCCATTTCGATCCGGGGACCGGCGGCAATTATAGCGCCCCGGTCGAGGAAATCCCCCGGCAGCGGGCCGACTTCGACGTCGGCCACCACCTGAAGGGAGTAGCGGGGCGTGGGCGTCGCCTCCGAAGCCCGCACGCGCACCTCGAAGAAATAGAGGTACTCCGGTCCCGACCCGCCCGGAGCGCCTCCGGAAGGCCACGGACGCCGCCCGAGCGGGCTCGGGTGCTCGACGACGACCTCGATCCCGTCGTCTTCCGGATCGCCGGTGAAGGGGCCGGCGGCGCCGTGGTCGTGCGCCGGAAAGGGAAAGCGGACCGATCCGAACGGGTCCGGGGGATCCCGGAACTCGGGTCGGGAGAGGAAGTCGGCGGGCGAACGGGTCATTTGCGCGATCGTCCACCGGACTCCCGCCTCGGCGGCGTAGAAGGCGCGGCTCTCAGACCACTCCTGTCCCGCACCAATGCGTTCGGCGTCGGTCGAGAACTTGAGAGCCAGGCCGATGACGGTCAGGATGCTCACGCAGAGAAGGACGAGCAGGAGGGCCGCGGCTCCGGCCGGCCGGCGGCGGCGCATCGGCGTCACCCCGGCGGCTGGTAGTTGCGGAGGGCGACCCGGAGAGTCGAGCTCCGGCGCCGATAGCGCGGCGCCTCGGGAGGAGGCGGGTAGACGCGGGCCGCGCCGTCCGAGTTCATTACGCGAAAGGCGGTCGCACCCGGCCCTCGAAAAACCGGATCCGGATCCCGAGCCTTCACGACGAGCGTCAAGAGCACCGCCGAAAGCGTCGGGCAGTGAGCGCCCGAGGCGGGATCGGCGTGGGAGTAACCGCCCGGAGGCTGGCGCGACTGGAAGTCGCCGTTCGCGAAGAGGCCCTCCCCTTCCGCGTTGGGTGCCCACTCGTCGCCGTTCGCGCGCGACGAATAGTGCGGGTCCGGGTCGTCCGCGGTCGCGGGCAGGAGACGTCGGAGGACGCGATCGGGGGCCACGCCATCGCCGCCGTAGAGGCCGTCCACGCCGTACGCGACCTGCAGGTCCTCGACGTCTTCGACGAGAGGCACGACGTCGAATCGCGGGCCGCGCCGGAGCGCCTGCGCCAGGACGGGATGCCGCGGGTCGGAGTCGTCGATGAAGAAGAGGACGTCGTCCAGGATTCCGCCCCGCGCCAGGACGGGCCCGGGCGGGCCGGATGCAGGCGCGGGGTCGCGCGGGTCCTCGCTCTCGAGCTCTCGCGCGAGCGCGCTCCCGAAGTCGACCGGGCCGAACGTGCCTGCGGACGCGAGAGCGGGGGGCGTCGTGAGGAGCCCGACCCGATAGGGGGGTTGCGGCGGCGAGAGCTTCCCTTCCGCGAAATTCGAGCACCCCGCGTGGAGGTCGCCTTCTTCCGCGACGACGACGAAGAACGGGTTGCGCGCCGACGCTCCCGCCGCGTGAGCGTCGATGAGCGCGAACTGCGGCCGCTTCGCCGGGTCGTCGTTGACGTGGCCGCTCGCCGTCACGGCGCGGGCGCGCAGCTCGGCCACCCCGGTGCAGGAGGCGCACCCCGCTTCGCCGTCGAACCCGAGGAGCGGGGAGAAGAACACCCCCCGGACTTCCACGACGTCGGTGCCGGGCCGCACCGGGACGTCCCGCCCGTTCCAGTCCGTGATGGAGCCTCCCACGACGTTGTCGTAGTCGTCGTCGGGCGGAGCGACGACGCCCGGAAGGTCGGGATCGGGTCGCACGAGCACCGCCTGCGTCACGAAGAGTCCTCCGGTTCCGGCCATCGCGACGACGCGTCCCATCTGACGGAGCCCGTACCGGACTCCTCCCTGCGCGTCCGCGACGTCGATCTCGCTCCGGTTCAGGCGGGCGGCGGAGTCCCAGAGTGCGAGACCGGCGATGAGGAGCGCCGCGAAAAGGAGCGTCGCGACGACAGCCTCGACGAGGAGGAAGCCGGAACGGACGGGGCTTCCCCTCGCCTTCATGGATCGGGATCCGGCTCGGAGAGTTTCGCCTCGGGCTCGGGGTTGGCCAGCATCGCGCTCACCCTCGCCGCCGGGATGCCGAGCCCGCCGCCGCCGGACGCGCGCTCGACGGTGACGTCGATCCGCTTGTAGTCGAACCGGACGCCCGCCTGCCGGACCCGCAACGGCCGGAAGGATTCGCCGCGCGCAACGGCGGCGCCGTCGGGGATCGAGAACTGCACGGACCCGGTAGTGGCGGCGAAACGGGTTCGGCGCCGAGTTGGGAAGACCCGTCTCCCGGTCCCGCTGCGTCGGCGGAAGGTCGTTCGCGGCGTACACGCCCGCGGCGAGGCGCGGATCCTCGAAAGGGAGGGCGAGCAGCTCCTCGAGCCCGTCGCGCGCGATCGCATTGGCCTCCGAGTAGGCACTCGCCGCGGCATTCGACCTTTGACTCGAGAGAAAGAGCGGAAAGACCGCGACGAGAACGGCCGCGAAGAGAGCGCCGGCGAGGAGAACTTCCACGATCGCGATTCCGCGAGCGCCAGAGGCCTCGGGCGCCGGGGCGGGCAGGCGTCCTCGACGATTCACATTCAGGATTGTCGCGGCGTCCCATCCCCTCGTCGCGCTACACTCTGACGAGGCAAAAAACGATGTGGGCAAAGAGTCGCCGCAAGATGACGGCGGACGCCCAGTCCCTGCTCGCGAAGGCACAGGCGCGGGGCTGGAAGAACGACGGGGAGCGAGACTCGCTTCTCGACCAGATCGCCGGGTTGAAAGGACTGGAAGTCGGAGACGTCGCCTGGCTCGCCGTCGACCAGGACCCGGCCCTCCGCGAGCGCTCCCAGGACCTGTTCGCCCGCTGGCCGTACGAGGAAGTGACGGCGTCCCTCATGCCGTTCCTCGTGAGTCGCACGGAGACGGTGCGGCGCCTCGCAATCGAGGCCCTCGCGTCCCGCTCCGGCTCCTCCTTCTCGGAGAACCTGCCCGACCTTCTGAAACACCGCGAGCCCACCGTCGTCAGCACGGCACTCGACTGGCTCCGCCACAACCCTTCCGAACGCAACCTCACGCTCGCGGCCGTGGCCCTGAACTCGAGCTCTCCCGGCGTTCGGCGGAAGGCGTTCTCTATCGTCGAAGCAACTTCCTCGGCCAAAGTTCTTCCCTTCGCACTGAAGGGGCTCGAGGACGAAGACGAGGACCTGCGCTACCGGTCAATCCAGCTCCTGGCGAGGTTTCCGGAGGAAGGGGCGATCGGGCCGCTCCTCAAACACTGCCACCTCGACTCGCGCCGCATCCAGGACGCCGCGATCGCGGCGCTCTCACCGCTGCTTGCCCACGCCGACATCCGCTGGAACGAGGACCTGATCCCGCTCCTCTCCGACCCGAACCCCCGCGTGCGCCAGCTCGCCTCCCGCATCCTGAAGACGCAGGACCCCGCGCGCGTCGCGGAAGCGTTTCTCCACGCCTACCAGGACGTCTATGGGCCGGCCCGGGACCGCGCTCTCGAAGGCCTCCGCGAGCTCGGCCCGAACTACATCCCGGCGTTTCTCGAGCGTGACAACGACCCGGACCACCGCATCGCAGCGCTCGCCTCGGCGGTGGCCGTGACGATCCGTTCGCCGGAAGTGGTTCCGCACTGCATCCGCTATCTCCAGGGGAAGACTGGTGGCTCCGCGACCGCGCCGCGCACGCTCTGGGCGAGCTCCGCGACGAACGCGGCCTCGAGCCGCTCCTGAAGATGCTGAGCGACCCGGAGTCGAACCTGTCGGCGGCGGCGGCGCTCGGAACATGGGGCACTCCCACCGCGCTCCCGGCGCTCCTCGAGGCGTACAAGCGCGGTACGAAGGATCTGAGACTCGAGATCCTCGACGCTTTCGGCCGGATCCCGGACCGGCGCGTGCCGGCTCTCCTCGCCGGAATCGTCCGGGCGGACCCGGATTCGCTGGTCCGGGACAAGGCCACACGCCTCGCCGAAACTCTCGCGGGAGGGGACGACGAGCTCGTGCGGGCCGCCGGTCACGATTTCGCGCCGCACGACTTCGCCGCCGCGCCGGAGCCAGTGCTGGCCGACCTGCTCCGACATGCCCGTGCCGTCGGCGCCTCGGACCTCCACCTTTCCACCGGCACGATCCCGCACGTCCGGATCAACGGCGAGCTGACGGCTCTCCCGATGTCCGAGTCGACGGGCGGCCAGATCGACGCGTGGGTTCGGCCGATCCTGTCCTCCGACAACGAACGGGTGTTCGCGGACCGTCAGCAGCTCGACTTCTGCCACAAGGATCCGGCGCTCGGCCGGTTCCGGACGAACGTATTCCTTCAGCGGAAGGGCTTGAGCGCCGTTTTCCGTCTCGTTCCCTACGACGTCCCCAACCTCGCCGACATCGGTCTGCCCGAGTCGCTTTGGGACATCACGACCTACTCGCAGGGCCTCATCCTCGTCACCGGCCCGGCCGGCTGCGGCAAAACGACGACGCTCGCGGCCCTCGTCGACCGGATCAACGCGACGGAGCGGTGCCACATCCTCACCATCGAAGACCCCATCGAGTACATCCACGTAAACAAGGACGCGCTCGTCAACCAACGCGAGATCCCCGCTCACTCGCGCTCTTTCGCTCGGGCGCTCCGTCAGTCCCTTCGGGAAGATCCGGACGTCATCCTCGTCGGCGAGATGCGCGACCTCGAGACGATCGCGCTCGCGATCACGGCCGCGGAGACCGGCCACCTCGTGCTCGCGACGCTCCACACGACGACCGCGTCCTCGACGGTCGACCGGGTCATCAACGCCTTCCCGCCCGACCAGCAGGGCCAGATCCGGCAGATGATCGCCGACTCGCTGAAGGCGGTCATCTCCCAGACGCTCCTTCCCCGCCGCGACGGGCGGGGGCGCGTTGCCGCATGGGAGATTCTTCGCACGACCCCCAACGTCGCGGGCCTCATCCGCGAGGCAAAAACGTTCCAGCTCCCCAGCGCGATCCAGACCGGCGGCGGGTCCGGCATGATGCTCATGGACATGTCCCTGCTCAAGCTCGTGCAGGACGGTACCGTCGACGCGCGCGCCGCGTACGACCGGGCGCTCCGCAAGGAAGTGTTCGAGCCGTTCCTCGAGGAGGGCAGCGCGGCGTGAGCGAGCCGGAGACCCTCCACCCCGCCGGAAAGGTCCGCGAGACCGTCGAGAAGGTCACTCTCGTCGGTCAGCTCGACATCGTCTCCACCGGAACGAACCGGATCGACCGGTTCCTCGCGGTCCTGCCGAAGAGGAACGGCTCCGACCTGCATCTCTCGGTCGGCTCCCCTCCCGTTCTGCGCATCGACGGCGATCTCGAACGCGTGCGCTATCGCGCTTTGACCGAAGGAGACTTCTACAACCTCGTCGGGCCGGTGGCGCCTCCGAGAATCTGGAAGCAGTTTTCGGAAACCGGAGACGTGGACTTCGCTTACCAGATGGGGGCGGACGCGCGGTTCCGCGTGAACCTCTTCCGGCAGGAGCGCGGATCGGGAGCGGTCTTCCGCCTCATTCCGGCAAGAGTCCCGACGGTCGAGGAGCTGGCGCTGCCCCAGCCGGTCGCGGACCTCGCGTTGGCGGCGCGGGGCCTCGTTCTCGTGACCGGACCGACGGGCAGCGGCAAATCGACGACGCTCGCAGCGATCCTCGACCGCGTGAATCGCCGTTCTGCGAAGCACGTCATCACGATCGAGGACCCGATCGAATTCGTCCACACGAACGACCGATCGATCTTCACGCAGCGCGAGATCGGCCCGGACGCGACGAGCTTCGCGGAGGGGGTGAAGGCGGCGATCCGGGAAGACCCCGACTGCCTCCTCGTCGGTGAGATGCGGGACCTCGAGACGATGCGCATGGCGCTCACCGCCGCGGAGACGGGCCTACTCGTCTTCGCGACGCTCCACACGAACTCCGCGGCGAAAGCCATCGATCGGATCATCGACGCATTCCCGGCGAGCGAGCAGGAACAGATCCGCGTCGTTCTCGCCGAGTCGCTTCGGGCGGTGGTCGCCCAGCAGCTCCTGAGGAAGAAAGGATCCGGGCGCGTGCCGGCCTTCGAGATTCTTCTCGGTTCGAGCGCGCTCTCGAACGCGATCCGGGAGGGAAAAATCTCCCAGATCAACAACCAGATCCAGACGGGGCGGTCGCGCGGGATGATCTCGATGGACCAGTCCCTCCTGGAGCTCGTCCGATCCGGGGCGGTAAAGGGCGAAGCGGCGTTCGAACGCGCGTTCGACCGGGACAGTTTCCGTTCCGCCCTCGACGCGCTCAAGCGCGAGGTGGGAGAACTGGACGTGGAGCCGCCGCGGATGCCGGGATTGGCGAGGTAGGACGCCGCTCCGACTCGTCGGGTCAGCCGGGCGTCAGTCGGTCAGGGAGCCAGCTCGAATACGTCGTAGGCCCCATCGCGGTGGCGCAGCCGGGCGTGCGACGCGAAAAACCGGCCGAGCATCGCGTGGGTCTCCGGGCCCACCTCGACGAGATACTCCTTCTCGAGCATGTCCGGCGGGGGTGCGCCCGCCGCGCCGCGCACGCGGTACCACGCGCGGTGCAGAAGAACGTGCGTCACGCCGAGCCGGGAGAGCTCCCTCCGGAATTCTTCCCCCGTCGGGAAGCGCGCGAGGTAGCGCGACAGGCGCGGGCCGTCCAGGTTTCCGGCGGAGAAGGCCGGCCGGGGAAGGTCGAAGGTGCGGTTCTCCCCGATCAGGAGTACCCGGCTCGAGGGTGAAGTCGAAAGGCCGATCCAGTCGTAAGTTCGCGCGTAGGCCCGAGCGCGGTGGCGGTACTGCGCTTCCGTTTCTCTCCCAACGACGTAGGGGGCGAGGTCGTAGGAGGTAATGAAGATGTAGGTCACGAGGAGGATCTGCGCGGAGAGCGCGAGCGCGGCGCCGGCCGTAGTGAGCGCGCGCAGCGCGGGGATCGCCTCGCGCCAGAGCCGGACGGCCACCGAGGCTCCGAGAAGGGCCAGGGGCACGAGAGCGGTCATCCAGAGCCGTGACAGAGGGGCGAGCGTCACGAAGACCGCCAGCTGCGCGGCCGCGATGGCAAAGAGGTCCGCGAAGAACCGGCCGCGGCCCCGGAGCGAAAACACCGAAAGGAGAACCGAAAACGGCAACAGGATCCCGAGCGAGTCATCGACGATGCCCCGGTGGAGAATGTCGTCTCCGCGAAGGAGCGCTCCCCAGCCGCTCGCCCCGCCGCCGCGGAAGTTCTCGACGCCCGGACTCTCCGGCAGGAGAAACGGCGCGACGGGCGAACCCGTCCACGCGAGGTTCCGGAAATAGAAGAAGCCGCCAAAGACGAGAACGACGAGCGCGAGGGCGAGGCCGAGCCGCGCGCTCAGAACGCGGCGATTCCGGCGATCGATGAGAAGCGCCGCCGCGAAGGCGGCGAGCCAGAGAAGCGCCGTGTACCTCGCGGAGAGTGCGCCCGCCAGCGCGAGCGCCGAGAGGGCCGCATCGCCGGCGTCGCCCTCTTCCCGGAAGACGAGCCACCGCTCGTAGGAGAGAAGAAGAAGGCCGACGATTCCCCAATCGGGCCACCCCCATCCCGCGATCAGCATCCAGGCCGGCGTCCAGGCGGCGACTGCCGCGCCCCAGAGACCGGCGGGAGGATCCAGGCGGTTTCCGAGCCTCCGAAGAACTCCCAGAGTGAGGAGGTAGATCGCGAAGTGCGTCAGCTTGGCCGCGACTCCTCCCGAGAGAGCGAGCGCACCCAGGCTCGCGAGGCCGAAAGCCGCCGGGAAATACGAGTGCGAGTTCAGGGGGAACTCGCTCATCCCGTCGTGAAGCCGATACTGCTGGGGGACGGCCAGCTTGTAGACGAGCTCGTCCGGCGACGTGACGGGCGTCGTCGCGGCCAGGAAGGCGATCGCGATCGGCGGTCCGAGCAGCAGCAGGTCCCGCGCCGAAACGCTCCACGAAAGCGACGGCCGCCGGCGATTGAGCAGGAGGCCGCCGCCGACGGCGAGAAGGAGCGTGACGAGAATGGCGGTCGCGTCGAGGGGGAAGCCGCCGAGGGCGATCAACCCGAGCAGCGTCCCGTAGACCGGTATCCCGACGAACAGTCCGTCGGCGAGAGAGCCGGTGCGCCGGGGTGCCGGATCGGCGAGCCCGCCCAACCGCCTCGAGACCGCGCGCGCCGCCGCGGTGGCAGCCGCGCCGCAGGCGAGCGAGGCGAGAAGGACGAGCGACGCCGCGGCGAGCGGGCGCGCGAGCCGGAGGAGGACCGCCGCGGCCGGCTCGAACCGCGTGAAGAAGACCGCCGCCAGAACCCCGCCGATCGCGAGAGCGAGCAGGACGCCGAGCGCGGAAGCGGCGCGCGGTCGCGCCTCCATCACCGGACCGGCAACCGGACGGTGAAGAGCGCTCCACCGTCCGGGCGATTTCCGACCTCGACGGTCCCGCCGTGGAGCTCGGCGATCCGCGCCACGATCGCCAGCCCGAAGCCGGAGCCCCGGGGCTTCGTCGAATAGAACGGGAGAAAAATCTCCTCCCGCCGCTCCGCGACGACGCCTTCGCCCCGGTCTCCGACCGCGAGAAAGACCTCTCCATCCTGCTGCCACGACTCCAGCCGGATCGCTCCCGGCTCCGAGCGCCGCTCCTCCGGGGTTGCCTCCGCGGCGTTGCGCAGCAGGTTCACGAGGGCGCGCCGCAGCAGGACCTCCGAGCCCGCGACTTCGGGGAACTCGCCCCGACGATCGACGACCGCGCCGGGGAAGGCACGTTCGGTCTCCTCGGCCGCTGTCGCCGCCACGGCCTGGAGGTCGACGGGCTCGGGAACGAAACTCTCCGGTCGCGCGAACAGCAGAAAGTCGCTCGTCACCCGGTTCATCTCCTGCGCCTCGCGGCGGATCGCGCGGAGGTGCTCGGGCGCCCTCTCCGGCGAGCGCAGCCCGAGATCCGCGAACCCGTCGATCGCGGCGGAGGCGTTGCGGAACTCGTGCGCCGCCCCCGCCGAAACCTGCCCGAGGTCGGAGAGGTGGCGCGTGAGTGCCACCCGCGCCTCGAGCTTCCGCATCTCCGTGAGGTCGGTGAAGAGCGCGAGGACGCCGAGGAATCGTCCGTCCGCGCCGTGCGCCGGAGTCGCGGTGACGCCGAACGAACGGGGCACGCCGTCCGCGACCCAACGTATCTCCCGCCGGGCGACCGACTCCCGGCCGGCGAGCACCTCCCGCAAAGCGTCGCGGAACTCGGGGATCACCGTGAGCGCCTCGTCGTACTTCTCACCGTGGGCGTCTCCGGGCAGGCCGAGGAGGTCCCGCCCCGCCTCGTTCAGCTCGACGACCGTGCCGGCCGCGTCCACCGAAAGGAGTCCGGTCGGCAGGTTTCTCGAAAGGAGGCGGGCCGCTGTCTCGAGGTCGTCGGCGCGCGCCTTCAGCTCGCGCTCCTTTTCGCGGAGCGCGGCGATGGTGGACTCGAAGCGGCTGACGAGAAAGTCGCGCTCGTCGCCCGGAGCCGCGGACATTCCCGGCGTCGGAGAAGCCGGCTCCGGCGCGCCTCCGGCCGCGGCGAGCAACCGGTCGTAGGGGTCGAGGAGGGATCGGAGGTAGAAGGCCGCGAGCACGACGAGGGCCGCGCCCGCGATCGGAACGACGAAGGTGAGAGCGGAGACGAGCGAGCGCAGGGTGGCGCCCTCCGCGGGATCGAGAGCGATGAGGACGAAGCCGGTCGGAAGTCCGCGCGTCGCGACGAGCCGGATCGGATCCCGCCTCCACGCGAGCGACACCACACCCGGCGAGGGACGGAGAGACTCCGAGAGCGACTCCGGCGCATCCATGTGCCCGAAGGTCCGAAGCCTCCGGCCCTGTCCGTCGTAGATCGCCGCATAGACGAGGTCCTGCGGGACGACCGAACGACCGAGGATCTCGTCCGTGGTCTCGCCCGAGGCCGCCGAAGGAGGGAGACGCTTCAGGATCTCGGTCGCGCGGCGCTCGATGGAAGCGCTTCCCCACTCGACCGCGCGCCGGAAGAGGACGAGCGTGAGCAGGTTCAGGAAGAGGACGAGGAGGAGGGCGATCCAGAGAAAGAGGCGCGACTCGCGCCGGAAAGTCTGCGGGACGGGCGAGCTCACCGAAAAGCGCCCCGGTAGAGCTCGACGATCGTTGGGCCCCAGAAGAGGGCGGCGACCGCCCCGAGCGCGAGGAAAACGCCGAACGGCAGCGCGGTCGTCAGGGAACCGCGCTTGACCGCGACGAGAAGGAGTCCCGTCACGCTGCCCGCGAGCGAGGCGAGAAGGACCGTGACGACGACCCCCCACGGGCCGAGGAAAGCCCCCACCATCCCGAGCATCTTGACGTCCCCCATCCCCATCCCCTCGACCTTCTTCAGCTTCTCGTAGAGAAAGGCGATCGCGTACAGCCCCCCGGCCCCGAGCGCGATCCCGCCGAGGGAGGAGAGTGGGGTTCGCACCTGCGACACGAAGGAGAGGGCGAAGCCGACGACGATCCCCGTGAGCGTGATCCGGTCCGGCAGGATCCGGAACTCGGCGTCGATCGCGAGAAGCGCGAGCGCCGCGGAGCAGAGAAAGAATCCCGACGCGAGGTCGCCCCAGCCGGGGGCCCGCGTGTAGACCGCGGCCCAGAGCAGCCCGTTCGCGAGCTCGATCGACGGATAGCGGACCGCGATCGGCACGCGGCAGGCGCGGCAGCGGCCCCGAAGAAGCAGCCAGGAGAGAACGGGGACGTTGTCGTACGCGCGGATCGGGGCGCCGCAAGACGGGCAGTGCGAGCCGGGAAACGCGACCGACTCGCCGCGCGGCAGCCGGTGGATGAGCACGTTCAAGAAGCTTCCCGCGACGAGGCCGAAAAGAAAGACCGCGACTCCGCCGATCGGGCCGAAATCGAGGAAGATCGAATTCAAGGCGAGCCCGGGTCCCAGGCCCCGGGCCGGCGGCGCACGAAGGGCTCACCCTGGTAGGCCAGGACGAGCACCGTCAGGAGCGCGGCGGCCGAGATCGCCGCCCCGATCCAGACGGACAGCGGGCGGTACCGGAACGTGACGCGGTGCGACCCCGCGGGGAGCGCGACGGCCCGGAACAGGCCATCCGCCCGCAGGATCTCGAGCCTCTTCCCCCCCTCTTCCGCGATCCAACCGGGGTAGTTCAGGTCCGTGACGACGAGAACTCCGGGAGCGTTGGTCGTGACCTCGGCAACGACGCGCTCCGGAAGATCCTCCGCCACGCGTGCCACCAGGAGCGGCGCCGTCGCGCGCGCCGGTGGTCGGGGGGAAGGTTCCCGGTCGAGGAGCACTTCCCGACCGAGATCGACCTCCCCCGACGTCGCGCGCTGCCACGCGCGTCGAGCGTCCTTCTCGATCCGGTAATTCCGAACGAAGGAGAGACGCGGACGGTAGGGCGCGAGGGGCGCACGGAAGAACGAGCCGACGACGCGAGACGGCAATCGACTCGGACGGAACGGGCTCCAGAGGACCCGGGCGCTCGCGGGCCCCGCGGCGCGGACGGGGTCCTCGGAGGCGTCGACGGCGTCGGCGATCGCGCGCGCCCCGCCGGTGGGGAGCGCGGCCGCGGTCCTCACGGTCGAGACGCCGAAGAGCAGGTTCGTGTACCCGGCGAGCGCCTCGCGCTGCCGCGCGAGTGTCGCCTCGTCGAACTCGATGTCGCGCACCACCCACTCGAAGAGCACCGGCGGCGGAGGGGTGAGAACGCGCCCGCTCAATCGGTCCAGGCCGTCGAGCGCCGCCGGCCGGGCGCGGATCGCCGACTCCGGCACGAAAGTGAACAGCGGACGACTCGCGATCGCGTAGGCGACGACGAGGCTCAAGGCCGCGGTCCCGGCGAGCACTCGCCCGGGAAGCTCCCGGCGACCGGCGCCCAGGGCGAGGGCGGCCACGATCAGTAGGCCGAGCGCCGTCGCCGCCCGAACCGGAGTCGGAGCCGGCACGAGGACCACCACGGCGAGGCCGCCCGCCGCGAGGAGGAGAAAGACGATGCGCGGCACCTGGTCGCCCCCGCGGAATCGAAGGGTGTCGAGACCGATCCCGGCGAGCCCCGCCAGGCCGAACACCGTCGCGGCCAGGGCCTTCTCGGGATATCGCACCCGGTCGAGCGGCGGCAGGGAACGCAGCCACGAGCCGGGCGGCCCTCCCGCCGCGAGGAGAAGGCCCGCGAGCGCGACCACCGCGAGGACGATCACGAGTTGCCTCGCGTCTCGCTCGAAGAACGCCGCGGCGGCGGCGGCGAGCACGAGCGGTCCGACGAGGAGGGAGGGCAGCCAGAAGGTCCGCGTCGCTTCCTGCTGGCTTGCGAGGGAAACCGCGAGAGCCCGCGCCGAGATCGCTCCCGGCTCCCGCACCTCCGGCGGCATCGCCCCGATCCGGTCGGAGTGGAGGACGAGCTCGCCCAGCGGAACGAGCGCCCACGCCGCGATCGCGAGGCCGAGAAGGATCGCTCCTCCGGTGCGCGCAACCGTCCGGCGGCGGGAGTCGAGCCACGGCCTTTCCACGTTTGCGCGCGGCACGAACGAGAGAGCGAGCGCGATGACGAGAGTCAGGGCGCTCATTTCGGGGCTTCCCGCCATCGCCTGGAGACCGATCGCGAGGGCCAGGGCGAGAAGGGCCCCCCGCGTCCTCACTCCCGCTCGGGCGATTGCGGCGATGACCGGCAGCCAGGCCCACGCGCCGAAGTGATTCCAGAACGTCGCAAGCGAGGCGGCGAACCCGGAGGACGCGAACACGGCGGCTCCGAGGAGGGCGCCCGACTCCGAGACCCCTTCCTGGGCGAGGAATCGGCGCATGCCCCATGCGCCGATCGCGAAGTGCACGAGGAGAAAGAGGATCGCGGCGATTGCCGGGGAGGGGATCTGGAAGAGGAGGCTCGGCGGATAGAAGACGCCGGCCTGCCCGTTGCCGAGCCAGGGCTCGCCCGCGCCGGAAAGCGGATTCCAGAGCGGGATCTCCCCCGCGCGCAGGCGGTCAGCTGTGTAGAGCTTGAGGGGATAGAAAAAATCGCCCTGGTCGCGATACGAGGGCGCGAGCCGCCGGACGAGCGCCGGACCGAGCCAGAAAACTGCCGGAGCGAACGCCGCAACCGCCAGGACCCCCGAAAGCCGACGGGCGAGCGGCACGGAGAAATTGTAATCGGAAGAGTGCGGCCGATCCGGCCGACCCCGTCACGCTAGAATGAAAAGACCGGTTGAACACCTCGCGCCCCGGACCTCCGCCGCCGAGAGCGACGCTCGCCGTCGCCTCCATCACGTTCCTCGCCGCCTTTCTCCTCCGGATCGCGAACCATGCGACGGCGTTCGTCGGCGGAGTGCCCCAGATCTCCCCGCTCGACGACATCTACCACGCAAAGAGAATCGTCTACTCGGCCGAGAACCCACTGCGCGTCCTCGGATTCGACCCGAACCGCGGCGTCGGCGGCGCGTTCTGCCCCTGGCCGCCGCTCTATGACGTGACCGCGGGGGCGGCGGCGCGGCTCCTCGGGGGCGTAACCGCCACCGGAGTCGTCGCGCGGGCGAGCTGGTTCCCCGTAGTCTTTTCGTCGCTCGTGGCCGCGCTCGTCGCGGCTGTTCCTCTCGAGGCGCATGGGCTGGGCGACCGGGCTCCTCGCGGGCATCGCTGTCGCGATCTCGACGGACTTCATCGACCGCTCGCGACTCGGCTCGATCGACCATCACTTTCTGGAGTTCCCGCTCGTACTCGGGATCGTCGCCGCCGCCGCGCTCGTCCACCGGTCGACCGACGCGCGGGGGGCGCTCCGAAATGGAACGATCCTCGGTATCGCCCTGACGGCCGCGCTCCTCGTCCAGACCGCGCTCCTGCTCGCGGGATCGATCGTCCTCGTGACGGTTCTTCTCCGGAATCGCCGCGAGCGCTTCGCGCGGTTGTCGGCCGCGATCGGCTTCTTCCTCGCGGCCGCCTTCGTCTTTCTCTACCAGCAGATGCAGCCGCCCGGCTATCCGAACGACCAGTGGTACCTGGGGATCCCCCACGCCGCCGCGCTCGCCGCCGCCGCGGTCGTCTGCCTCGCGCAGGCCCGGCTGCTCGACCGAGGCATGAGGCCCGCGAGCGCGGCTGTCTTCTCGATCGCGCTCGGCCTGCTCGTCATTGCGTCCGTGCGCGGCGCGCCGGAATCCCTGGTCAGCGGTTCGCGATTCCTCGGTGGAGATCCCTGGTTCAAGGGGATCGCCGAGTTTCAGCCGCTCTTCTTCGGCTACGGGGCGCTCTGGTGGGCAGACATCGCCCTTCTGGGAGGCGGCTTCTTCCTGACGGCCGCGATGGCCGCGACTCGTCCGTGGTGGCAGGGCTCGCCGCGCTCTCCTTCTCGCGTTCGCGCTCGGATACTCGCTCGCTGCCATTTCCTCGTCCCGTTTTCTCGCGGTCGCCGCCCCGCTCTGCGCGGTCACCGGAGCCATCGCGGTTTCCGACCTGCGGCGGACCCGTGGCGCTCTGGCCGGCGGACTCGCGGCGGTCCTCCTGCTCGGCCCTTCGCTCGCGATGACCGTGGGCCGTGTAATCAGCCCCGCACCGAGGGTCACCCCCAGAATGGTCCCCTTCCTCCGGACAGCCGCGTTTCTGCGAGACCCTGCGGCGGCCCCGGGAAGGGTCCTCGGACCGTGGTCGTGGGGACACCTCTTCAACGTCGTCGGCGGAAGGGGCGTTCTCGTCGACAACTTCGGCACGATGGGCGGCCAGACTCACTTCGAGACCGCGTCGGCGGCCACCCTCGCGACGCGGGAAAGGACGGTGGCCGACTACTGCGTCGACCGCGGCGTCCGCTACGTGGTTCTGCAGGACCCGCTTCCGTACTTCGGCAACCACGCCGAGTGGAGCGGGTTGCCTCGCTCCGCCTTCGAGAAGCCGGGGAGCACGCCCGGGACGGCCGCTTCGGCAACGCCGCTGATGAGGGCGACTTTCTGGTGGCGAGCGTACTTCGAGGAGGGACGAGCGCGTCCCGGGACCGGGCCGGGAAACGCCGCCTTTCGCCGATTCCGCCGCGTCCGGGTCGAAAGAGAGCCTTCGGACATCCGCTCGGCGGTCCAGGTCTGGGAGCTGGTCGACGCGGAAACCGGCGAGGAACCGGGGTCGAACCTCCAGTGATCCTCACTTCGCCGGGGGTGACAGCCGGGCGAGAACCAAAAGAAACGGCCCCGATCGCTCGGGGCCGTTTTCCAGATTGCCTTGGAGAAGGTTAGTTCTGCGAACCTTCCGGGTAGTTCAGGAAGCCGCCGTTGGAGTAGAGGATGTCGTCGTTGAAGTTCGTCGTCGTCGTGCAGGTGATGCGTGGTGGCGATGTTGTCGCGGCCATACGAGCGGAAGCCGTACTCCTGGTTGTTTCCCGTGGTGTTGTAGTGCATGAAGTTGCTCCAGCCGTCCTTCCTCACCGGGTTCGCGATGTAGGTCGGCGCGAGAACCGAAAGCGAGGCGTCCGTCAGGATCGTCGTAACCGCCGTGAACTTGCCGGTGCACTGACCCGAGGGGTAGAAGTTGTTGTCGACCGCGTAGGCCTCGACAGCCGTCGCCATGGTCCGGATGTCGGACATGGTGCGCTTCTGCTTGCCACGCTGGACCGCGTTCAACAGGTTGGGGATCGCGATCGCGGCAAGGATGCCGATGATCGCGATGACGATCAGGAGCTCGATCAGGGTAAAACCAGATTCCTTCTTTTTCATCAAATCCTCCTAGTTTCCGTTGTTGTCGGCTTGTTCGATAAGTTCCGTGTCTGCTGCTTGTCTCGCAAGGGCGGGGCCACTGAATTGGGGCGATAAGTCCTTTAAAATGAGCCGCTACGACTAAAGTCGAAGCTGGCTTTTTGTCGGTTATTGGTTCAAGGCACTGACAATTCTTGCACAGTCAGCGCGGAAGGGCAAACTCCTCGACGACGTCCCGGTAGAGGTCGACCCCCCTCAGGTAGTCGCGAAGGTAGAGCCTCTCGTTGTTCGAGTGTCGCCGGACGGTGTCGGTGATGTTCATGGGGATGGTCGAGTAGCCGTAGGTCGCGAAACCCTTCTGGCGGAAGAGTACCGAGGTCGTGAAGCCGCCGTAGGTCGGCACCGGCCCGAACGGCACGCCGGGGAAGTGGGCCTCGGTGACCTTCTTGAGCAGGCCTGTGAAGGCGGTGGGGTAAGGGCTCGCGTCCGACCGTCCGCCCGAAAAGACCCGGGTCGGTCGCGCTCCCCTTTTCAAAGCATCCTGGACGAGTGGCTCGAGCCACCGCTCCGGCTCCATCCCGGGAGGCGTCGAAAGAACGGCCAGTGCGGCGTAGACCTTCGGTGCGTTCGGCGGGTCGCCGGAGACCGGGTACCAGAGGATCCGCGGCTCGAGAAAGCTCCCGTAGCGGTCCGGGACCATCGCGAGCTCCCGGGGGTTCCGGCGAACGCGATCGAGGTTCTGAAGGAAAAAGCTGAGCGGGTACGAGAGGTGGTTCGCGAGCAGGTCGAGGCCCACGCGCACGTGCGGGTGAGGCTCGACGATCGGAGCTTCGAGCTTCCGCCAGCGCTCGACGAGCGCGTTCAGGGGCTCCGCGGCCGGGGCTTCGAACTCCGCCGAGCCATACCCCGCCTGGAGCGTCTCGAGCCCCCAGAAGCGGGGGTCCCTCAGAACGACCTCGAGCGTCCCGCCTTCATTCAATACCTGGCCGACGCCCTGGAACCACTCCGGACGGTTCTCGAGGAGCCACCGGGCCCCCCACGTCTGGCCGATCTCCTCGTCCGCCTCTCCGAGAAACAGGACGTCGGACTCCGGCACGACGCCTCTCTCCTTCAGGCTGCGCATCGCGAGCGCCTGGGCGATCGCGAGGGACTTCATGTCGTAGGCGCCTCGCCCGTAGAAATACCCGGCCCGGATCTTCCCCTCGAAGGGCGCCGAGTCCCGCCAGGTCATCGGGTCGGCGGGCGCGACGTCGATGTGGTTCAGGAGGAGGAGCGCCCCCTCGCGCCGCTTGCCCGGCAGTCGTGCGAGAAGGTTGCAGCGGCGGGGCGCGGGGCAGACGACCTCGGCCTCGATGCCGGCGCAGTCGAAGAAGTTCTTGAGGAACCGCGCCCCCTCCTCCTCCCCCTTCTCGATGCTCGTGTCGATCCGGACGTAGTCCCGGAGAAGCCGCACGGACTCGATCTCCAGCCACTTCTCCGCGGTGCGCGTGAGGTCCGCATCGATCTGGCTCGGCGGTTTTTTCTTCCCGCAGGCGGCGGCGAGAAGGAAAACGCACGTCAGGGCGAGACCAAGGGCTCGTCGCGCGGGAACGCGGCTCACGCGCGACTCCAGCGATCCCGGGCGAAGAGGCCGGCCATGAGGAGCGCGAACAGCGCCGGGCCCCATCGCGAGACTTCGCTCCCCGGGAGCCGCTCGGTCCAGTCGACCTGGTGCCGTCCCGCGGGGACCGGCACGGCCGAGAACGCAATCTGGGCGGGCACGGTCTCGACGGGGATCCCATCCACCCGAACGTCCCGATACCCCCAGAACCCCCGCAGGACGAAGAGCCACGTCGGGTCGGGCGCATTCGATTCGAACCGGAGCACGGCCGGCGTGTTCACGAGCAGGCGGACGCCGCCGGGACGCGCGCTTCCGCGCGCCTGACGGCCGGTCTCGAACACGACCTCCCCGTGCGCGAGGCGAGGAAGCGCGCGCGCTGCCTCGAGCGGGCCCGTTTCCTCCTGCCACGTCTCCGCCAGTCGGACATCGGGAAGCGCGGCCGGAAGCTCGTCCCAATCCTCGAGCGCGGTTCCGCCGACGCGGGCGTACCCGGGGAGCGGCGCCTGGTCCCGAAACCGGACGCCGAACCGGAGCCCCAGGCTTCCGAAGAACGCGTCGGCGCCGGGCCTCGCCGCCAGGACCGAGGAGATCCCCCGGAGGCTCTCCATCCGCACGAAGTCACCCACGTCGAAGTCGAAATTGAAAACGGTTCCGCGGCGGTACAAAACCTGGCGGTACTGCACCCAGGATTCGCCCATCGCGGCGGGGCCGGTCTTCGCGTGGGCGACCTGCATCGCCGATACGTCCCGATAGAAAGATTCACCGAGTGTACGGTATCGACCCCCGGGATCGGCGCCCTCGAGATATCGGACGAACGGCGTCGGCCCGAACGCCGCTTCTTCGCTCAACGTCCGGGTGATTCTCCGGTTGCTCGCAATCGGG
This sequence comes from uncultured Acidobacteriota bacterium, assembly GCA_963832145.1. GTDB lineage: Bacteria > Acidobacteriota > Thermoanaerobaculia > UBA5066 > Gp7-AA6 > Gp7-AA6. The sequence goes on along the minus strand of CAWHTA010000002.1, from coordinate 244,053 downwards.
ACGGCGGTCAGAAGGACGAGCGCCGCCGCGAGCGGCTGATCCCCCCGGCGCCGAAGGAGCTCGAGGGCCGCCACCGTCGCGATCCAGAAGAGCGCCCCCTCGGCCAGCGCGGCCGGCAGTTCCGCCTTCGCGACGGAGACCGGATCGGCCGGGGCTTCCGGCAGCCGCGGGGGCACGCGCCCGGCATGCGTGACGCCGACGGCAATCGCCGAGGCCCGGGCGGGGAGCACGGCCGCTCCCGCGGCGAGGAAGGCGAGCAGAGCCGCGGCGCCGAAAAGCCAACCCCGTCGCGGCCCCTTCTCGCGGAACCGGTCGAAGGCGAGCCCCGCGAGCAGCGCGAGCGAGAAGACGAACGCAACGGCGAACTTCTCCGGAAAACGCAGGGGCAGAGGGGACGGGAGCCCGGCCCACGCGGCGGGAACGAAGTGGGGCAGAACGGCAGCCGCAAGGGCCGAGAGAAAGAGGACGCGCGCGAATCGCGCTCCCGCCGGCCGCCACTTCCAGGTCGTCGCGAGGGCGATGAGGGAGAGAGCTCCCGCGTAGAACGTCGTGAAGAAACCGATCGTCTTGCCCCCGAACGCCGGCCATCCCCAGATTCGCGAGTCCTCGAGCGCCCACGTGGGGCCGAAGGGAAACGGGATCGCGAGCTCGAGCAACCGAATCGGGGATACCGAAAAGGTCAAGGCGTCCGCGAGGCGCATGCCGACCGTTCCGCGATTGGTATCCGGGACCCAGAGGGCGGAAGCGACGATCTGGGGGGCGGCCAGAAGCGCGGCGAGAAGGAGAGAAAGGGCGAGCGTGACGAGCTCCCTCGCGCGCTGCGAACGTTCCCCCTCGATCCCGATCCACAGAACGCCGGCGAAGATCGCCGCCCCGGTCGTGAACACGTCTCCCGCGAAGAAGAGCAGTCCGAAGAGCAGCGACAGGACGAGCAGCCGGTTGCCCGCCGAAGCGCCGCGACGCTGCACCGCCCACACGACCCAGGGCAGCAGCGTCATCCCCGGCTGGTAGTTCGTGTAGAAAACCTCCGACACCGACACGCCGGAGAACGCGTACGTCACCGCGCCGATCCACGCCGCCGACTTCGAGCCGCCGATCGACCGGAGAAGAAGAAGCATCCCCAGACCCGCCGCCGCCCAGTGAAGTACCGGATAGACCCGCATCGCCACGGGGAACGGCAGCAGCGAGAGCAGCGGCCGAACCGGATAGAAGACCCCCGCGTTGGGGTTGGCCGCCAGCGGTCGGCCGCCGGAAATCTCCGAAATCCAGACGGGAATCGCTCCTCTCGACCACGAGTCGTGGATCGCCTTCTCGATGGGAAGGTTGTAGACGAGCAGGTCCCGGCCCGCGAAGTTGCGCCGCGAAAAAAGAGTCGGCGAGTACACCGCGACCACCAGCACGACGAAGAGAAGACCCGGAAGCGCGCGACGGAAAACAGTCGGCCGGGCGGAGGGCGCCTCGCTCATGCCGCACGCGCCCGGTTGCGCCGCTCCCGGATCAGAAGAAGCGCCAGAACTGCCCCGGCCAGCAGCGGACCGAAGCGCGAGACCTCCAGCCCCGGTACCTCTTCCGTCCAGTCGACCGTGTGCCGACCCGCCGGAATCGCCACCGCCGAAAACGCAAGCTGCGCCGGAACAGCCTCCACGGGCTGCCCATCCAACAGCACCCGGCGGTAATCCCAGAAACCCCGCAACACGAAAAGCCACGTCGCCTCGGGCGCGTCGGTTTCGACAAGCAGCCTCTCGGGCGTTTTCTCGAGCACGCGAACGGAGCCCGGCCGGGCCCGACCCCGCTCGGTCGAACCGCTTTCGAGAACGATCTCGCCGATTTCGATGTCCAGCAGCGCTCGCGCCGCCGCGAGAGAACCCGTTTCTCCTCGCCACTTCTGCGCCAGCCGGACGTCCGGCAGCGCCTCGGGAAGCTCGTCCCAGTGGTGGACGGCGTTGCCTCCGATGCGGCGGTATCCCGGGAGGGGATCCTGGTCATGGAAGCGAATGCCCCAGCGAAGAGCGAGGTCAGCGAAGAACGCGAACCCGGTGGGTTCCGCGAGGCGAACGTGGGACAGCGTCCGAAGGCCCTGGACGCGCGCGAAGTCGCCCGCGTCGAAGTCGAGATTGAAGACGGTTCCCCTCCCGGCGAGAGCCTGTCGATAGACAACCCAGGATTCGACGCCGCCCTCGGGATCGGTCGCCGACTGGCGGACCGCGATGCCCGACATGCCGAGATAGTAGGGCTCTCCGAGCGTCCGGAAGTTTCCCGCGGGATCGGCGCGGCGAAGAAAGTGTTCGAAGGCGGTTGGCGAGACGAGCTCCGCCTCGCGGACCGTCCGCGTAATCCTCCGGTTGGCCACGATGGGGACGAGGGTCAGAAGAAGGAGCGGAATCCAGACTGCTCTCCCGCCGGGCCTCGCGACTGCGTCGATGGCAATGACGGTCAGTATCCAGAGAAGTCCGCTCTCGGCGAGAGCGGGCGCCAGCTCGCGTGCCGCGACCGCGACCGGGTCGGCCGGCGCTTCCGCCGGTGGGACGAAGTCGCCCGGCGACCCGACCACGCTCACGGCGAGGTCGCCGGCGCGCTCGGGGAAGACCGCGGCGGCAAGGGCGAGAACCGTCAGGCCCACGGCGATGGCGAGGGGCCAGCGTGGCGCCCTCGCCGAATTCCGGAGGCGGTCGTAGGCCAGCCCGGCGAGGATCGCCAGCGCGAAGAGAAGGGCGACCGTGAACTTCTCCGGATAGCGGAGCGGCAGAGGGGACTCCCAGCCGGCCCACCGGGAGGGAAGGATTCCGGGAACGACAGCCGCGGCCAGCGCGCAGAGAAGAAGGACGCGGGCGAACCGGACTCCCGGCGTCCTCGACGGCGCGCGGGTCATGAGGGCAATGAGGCCGAAAGCGCCGGCGTAGAGCGTCGTGAAGAAGCCGACAGTCCTGCCCCGGAACACGGGCCAACCCCAGACGAGGGAGTCGTCGGACGACCAGTTCGGACCGAAGGGAAATGGTACGACGAGCTCGAGCAGCCTCAGAAGGGGAAGAGAGAACTGAAGCGACTCGCCGAGCTTCATCCCGAGGACGGCGCGATTGGTATCCGGGACCCAGAGGGCGGAAGCGACGATCTGGGGGGCGGCCAGAAGCGCGGCGAGAAGGAGAGAAAGGGCGAGCGTGACGAGCTCCCTCGCGCGCTGCGAACGTTCCCCCTCGATCCCGATCCACAGAACGCCGGCGAAGATCGCCGCCCCGGTCGTGAACACGTCTCCCGCGAAGAAGAGCAGTCCGAAGAGCAGCGACAGGACGAGCAGCCGGTTGCCCGCCGAAGCGCCGCGACGCTGCACCGCCCACACGACCCAGGGCAGCAGCGTCATCCCCGGCTGGTAGTTCGTGTAGAAAACCTCCGACACCGACACGCCGGAGAACGCGTACGTCACCGCGCCGATCCACGCCGCCGACTTCGAGCCGCCGATCGACCGGAGAAGAAGAAGCATCCCCAGACCCGCCGCCGCCCAGTGAAGTACCGGATAGACCCGCATCGCCACGGGGAACGGCAGCAGCGAGAGCAGCGGCCGAACCGGATAGAAGACCCCCGCGTTGGGGTTGGCGGCCAGCGGTCGGCCGCCGGAAATCTCCGAAATCCAGACGGGAATCGCTCCTCTCGACCACGAGTCGTGGATCGCCTTCTCGATGGGAAGGTTGTAGACGAGCAGGTCCCGGCCCGCGAAGTTGCGCCGCGAAAAGAGAGTCGGCGAGTACACCGCGACCACCAGCACGACGAAGAGAAGACCCGGAAGCGCGCGACGGAAAACAGTCGGCCGGGCGGAGGGCGCCTCGCTCATGCCGCACGCGCCCGGTTGCGCCGCTCCCGGATCAGAAGCAGCGCGAGAACTGCCCCGGCCAGCAGCGGACCGAAGCGCGAGACCTCCAGCCCCGGTACCTCTTCCGTCCAGTCGACCGTGTGCCGACCCGCCGGAATCGCCACCGCCGAAAACGCAAGCTGCGCCGGAACAGCCTCCACGGGCTGCCCATCCAACAGCACCCGGCGGTAATCCCAGAAACCCCGCAACACGAAAAGCCACGTCGCCTCGGGCGCGTCGACCTCCGCCCGCAGCCGCGAAGCTGCGCTTTCGAGGACGCGCACGGTTCCCGGTCTCGCGCGGCCGGCGCGGTCGACACCGCTCTCGACGACGACTTCGCCCGGTCCGACTCCGAGCACGAGCCGGGAGGCCGGCAAGGGCCCGATGGTTTCCCGCCACGCGCTCGCCAGCCGGACATCGGGGTGCGCGTCACGAAGCTCGTCCCAGACGTGGGCTCCGCTTCCTCCGACCGCCGCATAACCGGGCAAGGGCTCCTGATCGCGAAAACGAATCCCCCACCGGAGGGCAACGTTGCCGAAGAAAGCGCCGGCGCCCGGAGCCTTCGCCCCCGCGATGGAAAGCGTCCGCAGGCTCTGCATGCGCGCGAGGTCGCCCGCGTCGAAGTCGAGGTTGAAAACGGTGCCGCGTCCGAACAACGCCTGGCGATACTGGACCCAGGATTCACCGCCGCCTTCGGGCTCCGCCGCTCCCCGCGCCACCTCGTGGAGGGAGACGCTTCGGTAGAACGACTCCCCGATCGCGCGGTAGCGCCGATCGGGATCGGCCTGCTCGAGAAAGCGGCCGAATTCGTCGGCTTGGAACATGGAGGTCTGGGTCAACGTGCGCGCGATCTTCCGGTTGCTCGCGATCGGCACGGCGGTCAGCAGGACGAGCGCCGCGGCGAGGGGGCCTCTTCCCGGCCGCCGAAGCAACTCCAGCGCGGCCACCGTCGCGATCCAGAGAACCGCTCCCTCCCCGAGCCCCCAGGGCAGCTCGGCGGCGGAAACGCCCGCGGGGTCACGGGGGGCCTCGGGGAGACTCGGCCCATCGCGACCGGAGCGGGCGATCCCGGCGGCCATCGTACCGGCGCGATCCGGCGCGAGCGCGGAGGCAGCCGTCAGTACGACAAGGATCGCGCCGACGACGAGTACCCACGGGGCGCGACGGACGGTTTCGCGGAATCGATCGAGGGCGAGCCCGGACAGGATGGCCAGGGCGAGCGCGAAACCGACGGCGAACTTTTCGGGGAAGCGGAGCGGAATCGGGGACGGAGACCGAGCCACTCGTCGGGCAGCAAACTCGGGAGAACGGCCGCGGCGACGGAAACCAGAAAAGGGCGCGCGCGAACCGCGCCCCCGGCAGCCGCCACTTCCAGGCTGAAAAGAGGGCGATGAGCGCGATCGCCCCGGCGTAGAACGTCGTGAAGAATCCGACCGTCTTTCCGCCGAAGACCGGCCAGCCCCATATCCGCGAGTCTTCGAGCGACCACGTCGGGCCGAACGGAAACGGCACGGCGAGCTCGAGCAGGCGAAGTGGGAAGACGGAAAACGAGAGAGCGTCGCGAAGCCTCATCCCGAGCACGGCTCGATTGGTGTCGGGGATCCACAATGCGGAGGCGACGACCTGCGGCGCCGCCAGCAGGACGGCGAGAAACAGCGAACCGGCGAGAAGAAGGGCCGCTCTCCCCCGTTCCGCGCGCTCGGTCTCGAGAAGGTTCCAGAGAATCGCCGCGAGGATGGACATCCCGATCGTAAAGACGTCCCCCGCGAGAAGGAGCAGTCCGAAGAGAAGCGACAGGATCGCGAGCCGGACGGCGGAGGGGCCCCGGAACCGAACCCCCCACACCACCCAGGGCAGCAGGGCCATGCCGGGGTGGATGTTCGGGAAGAACACCTCGGTGACCGCGACTCCCGAGAACGCGTACGTGACCGCGCCGATCCAGGCCGCCGCCCGCGACACCGCGAGAGACCGCAGGAGGACCATTACTCCAAGCCCCGCGACGATCCAGTGCAGCACCGGGAAGATCCGCATTGCGGCCGGGAACGGCAGGGACGCGAGAAGCGGACGGATCGGATAGAAGGCGCCGACGTTCGGGTTCGCGGCAAGCGGACGGCCGCCGGAGATCTCCGGGATCCACGCGGGGAGCGCGCCCTGTGAATACGCGTCGTGGACCGCCTTCTCGATCGGCAGGTGGTAGACGAGCAGATCCCGGCCGGCGAAGTTGCGGCGTGTGAAGAGCGTCGGCGAGTAGACCGCAACCACGAGCAGGGCGAACAGCAATCCGGGGAGCGCCCGCCGCGCGAACGTCGGGCGCGAGGCGGAGCTTTCGCTCATGCCGCCCGCGTCGGGTTCCGACGATCGCGGAGCAAGAGCAGCGCGAGGAGGCCAGCCGCGACCAGGGGACCGAAGCGCGACACGGCGAGACCCGGAATCTCTTCCGTCCAGTCGATCGTGTGCGGTCCCGCCGGAACGGCAATGGCCGAGAAGGCGAGCTGAGCGGGAAAGGCCTCGACGGGCGACCCGTCGAGGAGCACCCGCCGATAGGGCCAGAAACCGCGAAGCACGAAGAGGAACGTCGGGTCCGGCGCTTCCACCCTCGCGAGCAGTCGCTCCGGCCGGTTTTCGATCACCTCCACGGTTCCGGGTCGGGCGGAGCCCTGCCGGCGCGAGCCGGTCTCGAGGATGACCTCTCCCTCTCCGATGCGCGGAAGCGCCGCAACGGACTCGACCGGGCCCGTCTCCTCGCTCCAACGCGTTACGAGCCGCACGTGGGGAAGAGCTCCCGGCAGGGCGTCCCAGAGCTGAAGGTAGTCGCCGGCAAAGTGGCGGTAGCCGGGCAGCGGCGCCTGATCGCGAAATCGGATGCCCCACTTGAGAGAGAGGCTCCCGAAGAGAGGCGCCGAATCTTCGTAGCCGGCCGCGAGCACCGAGAACCGCCGAAGGCTCTCGACGCGGGAGAAGTCGCCGACGTCGAAGTCGATGTTCAGCACAGTTCCCCGGTTCCAGAGAACCGGTGTCTGGTGGATCCAGAGGCGCCGACCCGAATCCATGTACGCGTCGTCGTGTCCGACATAACCCATTCCGATCCGGTGCTCCCGATACATGGATTCTCCGAGCGTGCGGAATTCCCCTTCTGGATCCGCGCGCCGCAGGTATCGGGCGAAGGTGGTCGGGGAGAACACTTCGATCTCCGTGAGCGTCGGCGCGATCCTCCGGTTCGCGAGCACCGGCACGATCGTCAGGATCGCGAGCGCGGCGGCGAGCGCGCTCCGGGACTGTCGGGAAAGCGCCTCGATCGCGAGGACGCTCATCAACCACAGCAGCCCCGCCTCGGCGAGGGCTTCGGGCAGGACACGGCCCGCCGTCTCCGCGTGCCGCGGGTGGGCTCCCGCGATCCACACGGCGAGGCGCCCCGTCGCGTCCGGGAAGAGCGCCGCGCCGGCCGCCAAGACGGTTATCCCGGCGGCGACGGCGATCGTCCAACGCGGCCGTGGAAACCCGCTCCGAAACCGGTCGAACGCGAGGGCGGCGAGGATCGCGACAGCGAGCGTGAGCAGGATCGCGAACTTCTCCGGGTTTCGAAGCGGGAGCGGCGACGGCATCTTCTCCCAGGCCGCGGGCAGAAGGCTGAAGGGCACCGAGAGAAGGAGAGCCAGCACGAAGAGCGCCCGAGCGAACCGCGCGCCGGGGGCCTGGAGCTTCCGGCAGACGACCACGGCGATCGCGGCAAACGCCCCCGCATAGAGGGTGCTGAAGATCCCCATCGACTTGCCTCGAAAGATGGGCCAGCCCCAGACGTCGGTGTTCGACAGTGTCCACGTCCGTCCGAAGGGATAGGGCACGACGAGCTCGAAGAGCCGGAGCGGGTGGATCGAGAAGAAGGCGGCGTCCCGGAGCAGGATCCCCGACACCGCCCGGTTCGTCTCCGGTATCCAGAGGGCCGTGGCGGCGATCTGCGGAAGCGCGACGAGGCCCGCCAGGATCGTCGCGAGCGCGAGAATCACGATCTCGTTCCACCGGCGGGCCCGCTCGACCTCGAGCAGGATCCAGAGGACCGCGGCGAGCAGCGCCATCCCGATCGTAAAAACGTCCCCGGCGAGCAGCAACAGGGACAGCAGGATGGAAAGGACGAGGAGCTTGCTTCCGCGCGTTGCCCATCGGCGGGCAACCGCCCACGTGATCCAGGGAAGCAGCGCCATCCCCGGCTGGATGTGCGGGAAGAAGACCTCCGCCACGACGACGCCCGAAAAAACGTAGGTCGTCGCGCCGAGCCAGGCGGCCGCGCGCGACCCTCCCGTCGCGCGAACGAGGAGGATCATCCCGATACCCGCCGCGAGCCAGTGGAGGATCGGATAGACGCGCATCGCCGACGGAAAAGAAACGATCGAAAGCAGCGCCCGCACGGGGTAGAGCGCCCCGGCGTTCGGGTTGGGCAGGAGGGGTCGGCCGCCGGAGACCTCCGCCATCCAGATCGGAAGCGATCCGCGCGCGTAGGCGTCGTGGATCGTCTTCTCCATCGGGAGGTTGTAGACGAGCAGGTCCCGCCCCGCGAAATTTCGCCGGCGGAACAGAGGATCCGCGTAGACGGAAACGACGAGGAGCGCGAAGAGGAGAGCCGGAACCGCGCGCGAAAGCGCCGAAACCGGTCGTTCGCTGGAGGGAGTCAAGAAGAGGCGATCGTTTTCGCGAGTCTCGTTCGAATGACGTCGGGCTCAAGGTCCGAGAAACTCGGACTCGCAGTTAGGATAGGGCATCGCACCGTCCGCGCCAAGCCGTTCCCGCCTCGCGCTCGCGGCTGTCGTCCTCGTCGCGGGCGCCTGCGTGGCGGCGCGTCTCGGCCTCCTCGTTCGGCGTCCCCTCTGGTTCGACGAGATCTTCACGGTGTGGGCGGCGCGCCTTCCGCTCGACGCCCTGCTCGCGGTCCTGGCGAAGGACTCCGGGCCGCCGCTGTTCTACCTCCTCGAGAAACCGTTCGTCCTCGCGGCCGAGCGACTCGCTCTACCCGACACGGCGGCGCGAGTGGTTCCATTCGCCGCAACGCTCGCGATCTTCGCCGGAGCGTTCAGTCTCCCCTCCCGTTCCTCCGCGATCCGGTTTACCTTCCTCGCCGCGGCGTCTCCCCTTCTCCTCCTCTATTCGGCGGAGGCGCGCGCCTATTCGCTCCTCGCCCTTCTCTGTTTCGCGCTCTTCCTGCTGACGCAGGTCGCGCGGGAGACTCCGGCCGCTCTCTTCGCAACAGCCCTCCTGACCGGCGCCGCGCTCTACACGCATTACCTCGCGATCCTCGCGGTCGGCGCGCTTTTCCTCGTGGCCGCGGCGGAAAAGCGCTTCCGCGCGGCCCTCGCGCTGATCGTCGGGGCCGTGCCGTTCCTCTTCTGGTTCCCCGTCCTGACCGGTCAGCCTCCGAACGCCGTCGCGTGGATGCGCGAGCGTCCCGCCGACATCGTCCTCGGAATCTCCGCCGCGCTCGGCGGCGCGGGCCGCGTGCCCTCCCCCCTCGGGCCTCCCCTGCCCCCGTGGCTCGTCGGGCTCGGAGCCGCGCTCGGCCTGCTGCTCGCCGCGGGCCTCGCCCTTCGATGGCGCGGGGAGCCGGCGCTGCGTCGCGCGCTCGCGTTCCTCGTCCTCTTTCTTGGAGCGGCCATCTTCGCGTCGCTCCTCTCACCCGTCGCGTTCGCGGGTCGCACGGAGATGGCCGTATTGCCGGTCTGGCTCTGGGCCGTCGCGCGCGGGGCGGAGGGGAGCCGGCCTCTCCGGCTGCTCGCGGCTGCCGCCTTCGTCGTGGCCGCCGTCTCGTCCGTCCTCCTTCTTTCCGCGCCGCGGACGGAGTCGCTCCCGGCGCAAGCGCTCGACGCGCTCGCGGCGGATGCTCGCCCCGACGACGTGCTCTTCGCGGGCGCCCACTTCTATCTTCCCGCGCGGCTCGCGGCGGACCGCGGGCGGCTCGCGCTCACCCTGCGCCCGTTCCCGGCGGAACAGGCCGGGCATCCGGGGTGGTCGATTGGCGCCACTCCGCGCGCGGAGGACGTGCGGGCGGTCGAGGCCGCTCTCGCGCGGGCGGGGGCGGGAGGGCGGGTCTTCTTTCAGGTCCCCCCGTCGTACGGCCTCGCGCTCCGGCCTCTCGTCGCCGGCCGCGGCGTTACGCGCCGACTCGGTGAGAGCGCGGACATGCTCTTTCTCGTCTGGTCACGAGACTAGGAAGGGGACGCCTCTCCGCCCGGCTTCGTCGCCAGCGCGATGAGGGAAAGCCCCGCTGTTGGCGGGTTCTTCTCTTCACGCCGCAGGAGCGGCATGAGGAACTTGAACGCGAGGAGCTGGCCTCGCGGCAGCACCCGGCGGCGGAGCACCTTGCCGTTCAGCCACCAGCCGAAGATCCCGGGACGGTTGGCGAAACGGAGGTCGTCGAGCGCGAACCCGGCCTCTCGGATTTTCTGCGCCAGGTCGTCCTTCTCGTAGCGGCGGAAGTGCCGCAGGTGCACGTCGAGCGAGCTGAAGAGCCGCTGGAACGCGGGCACGAGGAGAACGAGCCGGCCGCCCGGCGCGAGGAGCGAGTACATGTCGGCGAGCGTCGCGCGGTCGTCCTCGATGTGCTCGAGCACGTTCAGGCACACGATCGTGTCGATCCGCGACGCGCGGATCTCGGCGAGCGCGGACGCATCCAGCGGAAACCGGTAGGAGGCGACGCGCACCGCCCGGTCGTCCCGGAACGTCCCCTTCAGGTGCTCGAGGGCCACCGGATCGAGGTCGGACGCGATGACGAGCTCGCGCCCCTTCAGGTGTTTCGTGATGTTCCCGAAACCGGCGCCGATCTCGAGGACGCGGCGTCCGACCGCATGCTCGAAGCGCGAGACGAGCCAGCGGTTGTACGGCTCGAGCCTCGCCATCCGCATCAGCGTGACGTGACCGACGTTCTTGGGGTCCTCGGTCTCGCGGGAGCCGTGCCTCACGATCGTCACGAGGGCGGAGACGGCGTCCTTCCAGCCGATCTTCTTCCCCTCGTCGTACGTCCGGCCGTAGTAGGAGATCGGGACCTCGTAGATCCGATAGCCGCGACGCGCGACCTTCGCGGTGATCTCCGGCTCGATCCCGAAGCGGCGCGACTCGATCGTCAGCGACTGGACGACCTCGCGGCGGAACATCTTGTAACAGGTCTCCATGTCCGTCAGGTTCAGGTTCGTGAACATGTTGGACGCGAGCGTGAGAAGACGGTTTCCGATGGTGTGCCAGAAGTAAAGGACGCGGCGCGCGCCGCCGCCGAGGAAGCGCGACCCGTAAACGACGTCCGCGTGGCCGCTCTCGATCGGCTCGAGGAGCTTCGGATACTCGCGCGGGTCGTACTCGAGGTCCGCGTCCTGGATCACGACGACGTCCCCGGTGGCGAACCGGAAGCCGACGGAGACGGCCGCGCCCTTGCCCTGGTTCTGCGGCTGAAGGAAGACGCGGACGCCGTCCTTTCCGTCGAGCTCCCGCAGGATCTCGCGGGTGCCGTCGGTGGACCCGTCGTCGACGATCAGGATCTCCTTCTCGATCGGCACGGCGAGCACGAGCGCGACGATCTCGCGGATCGTCTCGGCTTCGTTGTAGACGGGCATCACGACCGACAGCTTCATTGCGCTACCTTCTCCCCGATGTCATCCCGAGGACCGAAGGTCCGAGGGATCCCTCGCTCCGCTCGGGATGACAGGGGGGAAACGTTCGGGAGCTCGAAAAGATACATCGAGTACCCGACCCTTCCCGCCGCGCGCCCGCGGGTCGAGATGTCGCTCTCGAGCTTTCGAAGCGCCGCGGCGATCTCGTGCTCGCCGTGGTAGTCGTGGAACTCCGGACCAACGGCGAGGTGAAACGCCGAGATCGCGACGAGATTGCCCCGAACGTACGGCTCCGCGGCGAAATCGGGGACGCCGATCCGCGCGGGTACGTCGTCGCCGCCGAAATAGACGACTGTCGGATCCCGGACGCCGCGCCGCTCGAGCTCCGCCGCGAGCCGCTTCAAGTCGAGACCCCAGTCGACGTTCGAGTCGGAGAGCGACTCGCGGCCCCGCTCCGGCCCCCCGGCGAACGCGTTGAAGTACGAGAGCTCGTGCGGATGGATCCGAAGGACCTCCCACGCCGAGAGCGCGGGAAGGAGAGCGAGTGCGGCGAGGGCGATCTTCCACCTTGCGCCGCGGCCGGCCGCCTCGGCGACCCGCGCGAAAACGGCGGCGCCGGCGAGCGCGAGAAACGGATAGACCGGCAGCATGTGGCGGATTCCGATGTTGTACGCGGAACCGATCGAGGCAAGGAAGAGGACGGCGACCGGCAGGAGAAAGAGGCGCGCCTCCTCCGAAGACGATCGGGGGCGCCGGAGAAACGCGGCGACGACGATGCCCGTGACGGCGAGGAACGCGAGCGTGCTCTTGAGAGCGAAGGCGACGAAGAAGTAGTGCGGGAAACCCTCCACCGACGTTCGTCCCCGCAGGAAGTTGACGCCCCCTCCGACCGAGCTCTGCCGGATGACCGATGCGAGCCCGCCGGCGTAGTGAGCGAGCGGGCGCGAGACCGGCACGAGCGACTCGATCGCCGCGGAGAGGCCCGGGGCCCCGCGACCGGCGACCATCTGCCGGATCACCTGGCGCTGGTGGTCCGGATCCATCCGGGAGGTCAGGGGTGCGTAGACGGCGAGGATGACGAGAAGAGCGACGACGCCCGCCGCCGCGAGCCTCGCGACCGAGCCGGCGGCCGCCCGGCCGGGGTGCGCTTCCCGCCGCGCGGCAAAGAGGCTCTGCAGCAGCAGGATCGGGACGAGGAGGATCGCCGAGAACTTCGTCGCGAGCGCGAGGCCGAGCGCGACGCCCGCGAGGGCGACCCGCCACGGGGTCGGGCGGCGGCGCGCCGCTTCCCACGCGAGAACGGTGCCGATGAAACCCGCGGCCGCTCCCACGTCGGTGTGCACGACGCCCGCGTGGGCGAGGAGCGTCGGGTCGAGGGCGAGGAGCGCGAGCGCAAAGACGCCCGCCGCCGGGCCGTATCGCGAACGGGCCGCCGCGAAGACGAGCAGGAGCAGAAACGCGAGAACGCCGAGAAACGGCGCCCGGGCGGCGGCGGCGATCCGGTCCGCGGGAACGACGTTCTCGAAGAGGAAGGCGTGGCCGTAGTCGGTGAAGCTCGTCCCCATCGGGACTTCCGACGGCGGCCGGGGAATCGGCAGCGCCCCGAGAGCCAGGCCGGCGAGTACTTTCGCGACCGGCGGGTGCTCGATGTTCACGATCGCGGTCCGTCCGTGTACGCCGAACCATCCCGAGAGGATGTGGACGGGCTCGTCGGCGGAGAGCGAGTCGTCGCGCGTGTGATCGCGCACGAGGAAGAGCGAGAAGAGAACGAGCACCGCGGCCGCTGCGACCGCCGCCAGGCCTCCGCGGCTCACCGGGTGGAGAGCTCCGATACCCCTTCGGTCAGGCCGGCTTCCCAGAGACGGGCGCGTCGGGACTCGACGCGCGTTCCGAAGGCGCCGCGGGTTGGACGCGGATCTCCCGCCGCGGGGCGAACGAGTGCCGGGCGAGCGCCCCCAGGGCGGAGAACCCGTCCTTGAGCCGGATTTTCTTGCCTTCGGCCTGGGACCGCCCGTAGTACGACACCGGCACCTCGAAGACGCGGAAACCTCCGCGCGCGACCTTCACCGTGAACTCGGCGTCCACGCCGAAGCGCTTCGACTCGAGGTCGAGCGAGGGCACCACCCGGCGATGGAACGCCTTGTAGCAGGTGGCCATGTCGGTCAGGTTCAGGTTCGTCACGACGTTCGAAATGAGCGTGAGCAGCCGGTTGCCGACCGTGTGCCAGAAGAACTGGACCCGCCGCTCGGAGCTGCCGCTGAAACGGGACCCGTAAACGACGTCCGCCCGCCCGCCTTCGATCGGCCGGAGGAGGACCGGGTACTCGGCCGGGTCGTACTCGAGGTCCGCGTCCTGGATCACCAGGATCTCTCCCTGGGCCGCGTCGAGGGCGGTCCGGACCGCCCGGCCCTTGCCGAGGTTGCGCTCGTGGAGGAACACGCGCACGCCGTTGCGCCCGTTCCACCGCGCGAGGATCTCGCGCGTCCCGTCCACCGACCCGTCGTCCACGACGAGGATCTCTTTTTCGATCGGCACGGCGGAGACGAGGGTCAGGATCTCCTCGATTGTGCGCGCTTCGTTGTAAACGGGAATGAGAACGGAAAGCTTCACGGTGTTCGCACAATGATACGGGATCGGCGGCGCGCTCTTGCGGCTCCCGGCGATAATTGATCGATGGCGAGCCGCCGAGCGGTCTTCCTGTTCGGCCTCGCCGCAGCGCTCGTGCTCGGCACGGCGCTCCGGCTTTCGACTTACCGCCAGCTCCAGGCCGGCCCGCGGACGCGCGCGGTCTCGTCCGACGACTACTACCACCTGCGCCGGGCGCGCTTCGCGGTGGCGCACTTCCCGCGCACGATTTTTCTCGACCCTCTGATGAACTTCCCATCCGGCGGCGTCGGCATCTGGCCGCCGCTCTTCGACCTCGCGCTTGCTCTGCCCTCGCGGCTCCTTCACGGAGCGGACGCGACAGCGGAGGCGATCGAGCGCGAAGCGGCGTGGGTCCCGCTCCTTCTGGCGGCGGGGGCGATCGTCGCCGCGGGGTTCCTCGGCCGCCGCCACTCCGGGGCGACCGGCGGCGTCGTCGCAGCCCTCTTCGTCGCCGTCTCTCCCGGCCACCTCCTCTGGTCGCAGTACGGACACGTCGAGCAGCACGTGGCGGAGTCCTTCTTCGGCCTCGCCGCGCTCGTCGCGTACCTCGCCAGCCGCGAGAGGCCGGACGCCCCCGGCAACGCGCGGCGCGAAGCGGTCGCCGGAATTGCGCTCGCGCTCGCGGTTCTCGCGTGGCAGGGAGCGATCTACTGGGGCGCGATCTTCGCTCTGGCGCTCTTCCTCGAGTCGCTCCGGACGCGGCGCAGCGTCTTCCGGGCCGCGGTTCTCACCCTCGGGCTTCCCGCCGCGGTCGTGGGCGCCGCCACCGCGGCGTGGACGAAAGGGCTCGAGATGCCGTTTACCTACGTCTCGTTCGGCTTCTTTCAGCCGCTCTTTCTCGGCGCCCTGGCCGCCGGCCTGACGCTGCTCGATACCGTTGTCGGCCTCGTCCGGCGCCGACTTCCGACGCGTTCCCTTCTTCCGCGAGCGGCGTTTCTCGCCGTCGCCGCCGTCGCGCTCCTTCCGTTCACCGCGGATCTCACGCGGAGCTTCGCGGGCGGCATCGGATACGTCGCGGGAAAGACCGAGGAGGTTGCCGGCGCCGGCGGCTACGTGTCGTACCCGACGTCCTGGCTCAAGGGCATCTTCGAAGCTCGGCCGCTCTTCGCGGACGGAGCGGGAACGCCCATCCGACAGCTTTCTCTCGCGATCTTTCTCACGCCTCTCGCGATCTTCGCGTGGGCGCGCCGGGCGATCGCGGGGCGCCGGCCCGGAGTCCACGCGGCCCTCGCCGTGTGGGGCGTCGTCACGCTGTTTCTCGCTCTGTCCCAGCGCGTCAACGTCTACTACGCGGTCCCGCTCTGCGCGCTCGCGCTCGTCGAGGCGGCCCGGTTCGTGGCGGCGTTCGTCCGGCGCCGGATGCCTTCGGGAAAACGCCCCTCGCGGCGCCTTCTCGCGGCGGCGACAGCTCTCGCGATCGGGTGGCCGATGGCGTCGGGGATCCTCGCGGAGGTGCGCGCGGAGCACGTCCCCGGCTCCGACCTGTTCGACACGCTCGGCTGGATGCGGCGGACCCTGCCGCGAACTGTCGACGCCTACGACCCCCGCCTTCTCCATCCGGCGTCGTATCCTCCGGAGCTCGCCCGGGCGCCGTCGGTCATTGCTCCGTGGTCCATGGGTCACTTCCTGCTCTACGAGGCCGAGCAGCCCGTCGTGGCGAACAACTTCGGTTACGGGTTCATGGACTCGATCCGCTTCTTCCTCGCGCCGACGGAACGGGAAGCGCTGGAGGTCGCGGCGCGCCACCGCGTGCGCTGGGTCGTCGTGACGGATCTCGTTCCCCGGATGAACGACTACGCGGGCTACCTCGGCCGCGCGCCGCTTCTCACGCCGGGAGGCGCGGGGCTCGAACCGACCCCGCGGTACTTCTCGACCCTCCAGTCCCGGCTCTACGACTTCGACGGCGCGGGGACGGAAGCTTCCGGGCTCGCCGTGCCGCCGCTGCGTTCCTTCCGGCTCGTGTTCTCGTCGCGAACCGGAATCCTTCGCGGCGGGCGGTTTCTCTCGAGGTGGAAGGTGTTCGAGATCGTGCCCGAGCCGGGATCCTGAATCACTCGCGCGGTCCGGCGGTCTTCCACGCGCGCTCGGCCTGCGCGCGCTCGACCGGCGTCGAAGCGGCGGCCACGGCCCGGCGAAGCTCCTCGCGCCGCGGATCGAGGCCGGAGTAGTTGCCGTAGATCACGGCGCGAAGGAGCCGGCCGGAGTAGGCGATCGGCGGCGGGAGAAGGAGGAGCAATACGAGGGGCGCCGCTCCGAGCGCGAAAGCGACCGGCGAGGGCGGTCGGATGGGCCTCGCCGCCCGGAGAGCCGCGACCGCCGCGATCACGGCGGCCGCGACCGGCAGGACGAGGGAGGCGCCCGGCGAGAGGCCGGCCTCAAGGCCGAGATTCGGCGCGACCCAGCCCCGCGCGAGGAACCAGGCGGAGGCGTTGACCGGCGGAAGCCCGAAGTCGAGCGGGAAGTGCGGCCAGGACAGCGTCGCGAGGACGTGGCGAGCCGGCGGAGAAAACCGCGGCCGCCGAGAAGAGTCCGCGCGAGAGGGGGCTCTCGAGGGCGAACGGAAGCGCTGAGGCGACGAAGAAGAGGAGCGGCAGCAGGTACCGGCTTCCGAGCGCCCACCCGCCGTGCCAGTTCGCGTATCCCGTCATGAGGAGAAAGGACGCGAGCGTGGCCGCGATAGCCACGCCGCCGTCCGGGCGCTCGCGCCGGTTTCGCCACCAGCGAGCGAACCCCGGTCCCGCCCAGAAGAAGAACGGGGAGAGGAGAAGGATCCCCCGCGCCGGATGGAAGAGGTACGCGACGGCGACCTTCGCGCTCGGCAGCCCGAACCCGAAGAAGCCCTGGCGCGCGAGCTCCGAGTAGGCCGGGTACGCCTCGCGCGCGGAGGAGAGGACGAAGGGGGATCCGAAGCACACCTTCTGGTACAGAAGAAGGAGCGCGAGCGGGATGGCGGCGGCGGCCGCGAAGGGCACGAGGGGCTTCATTCCGCGATCTCCGCGCGCCGGCAGCGCGGCGCGGACGGCGAGCGCGAGAGCGACGGGCGCGACCGTGTACTCGGAGATCGCCGCCCAGCCGGCGAGGATTCCCGCGAGGATTCGCGCGCCCGGGGACGGCGCGCGATCCGGCGCCGGCGACAGCGCGTCCCACGCGAGGAAGAGAAGCGACGCGGACCAGGCGTGCGAGTAGAAGGAGCGCGCGTAGAAGAGGAAGGGAGTTCCGAAGGCGATAGCGAAGGTGACGATCGGCGCGAGGGCTTCCCACTCCCGGCGCCGCCGCAGCCTCCGGGCAAACCGGGCGAGCGCGAGGGCGCAGACGAGAGAAACCGTCAGGAGGCGGAGGAGCACGAGCACGCCCGAGGACGGCGTGTCCGGGCGCGGCGCGAAGAGCCGGAGCGCCCGGTACACGGGGATCGCGGCGAGGGACAGGCCCGGCGCCTTGTTCGAGTAGAACCGCCCGCCGGACGCCGCCTTGTCCTCGTGGTCGCCGAGCCGCGCGAGCTCCGCGTCGATCGCGAACGTTCCGGACTCGACGAAAGCGACGACGGTCTGAAAGCGCGAGAGCTCGTTCGGACTCGAGAAAGGGGGGAAAGAGCCGGAGAAGTACGCGCAGAAGAGGGCGAACACGCCGACGACGACCGCGCACGCGCGATTCGAGCTCAAGGTCTCCAGTGTAAAGGTTGATCGAATCTACAATCGCTGCATGTCTCGACGGGGCCGCGCCATCCTCTCCGGCCTCGCGGTCGCCGTTCTCTTCGCGCTGCCGCTCGTTCCCGAGATCGTCGGATCGCGCCGGCTCGTTTTCCGGGACGCGCACATCACGCACTGGCCCTGGCGCCGGGTCGCGATGGAGCTGGTGGACTCGGGAAAAGCCCCCTTCGTCAACGAGACGGCGTCCGGCGGACAGCCGCTGCTCGCCAACCCGAACGCCGTGCTCCTCTACCCCACCCTCCTCCTCGAAAAGCTCGTTCCTCCCGCGTCGGCGTTCAACCTCCACTACCTCCTCCAAGTGCTCTGGGCCTTCTTCGGAGCGCGGACTCTCGGCTCGCGGCTCGGTCTTTCCGAGGGGGGCGCGTTCTTCAGCGGGGTCGCCTACGCCTTTTCCGGAGCCGTGCTCTCGTACACGTCCGCGTTCGCGAACGCGGGGCCGGCGGCGGCGTGGCTGCCGTGGTGCGCGGCCGCAGCGTTCGACCTCGCGCGGGCGGACACGTGGAGGAGCCGGATTCGCGCTTCCGCGGCGACGGGACTCGCGTTCGGCCTGCAGTTTCTCGCGGGCGAGCCCGCGATCTCGCTCCTGACCGCGCTCTTCGCGACAGCGCTCGCGGCGGGGACCTGGCTCGCTTCGCGGCGCGATCGGATCCCGCGTGCGGGGCGGCTCGCGGCGGGCGGGGCCCTCGCGGCTGTCGTCGGTCTCGGCGTCGCGGCGCCGCTCCTCCTCCCGCTCCTGGAGATCGTGCGCCTCACGTTCCGGGGACAGCACCTCTACTCGGCCCGCGCGTTCGGCGCATCCCCCTTCGCCCCGTGGCAGATGATCGAGTGGCTCTTCCCCCGATTCGCCGGCGACCCCGGCTCGCTCGGCGACGCCGCTCACTGGCAGTACCGGCTCCACGACGGCGACCTCGTCTACCTCTGGTCGGTGACGTTCGGCGTCCTGCCGCTGCTCGTCGTTCTCGTCGCCGCGGTCCGGCGCGCTTTCTGGTCGCGGCGCGCGATCTTTCTCGCCGCCGGCACCGCCGTGACGCTCGCCTTCTCGTTCGGCTTCGCGCTCCCTTTCTACCGGCTCCTCTACTCGGCGGAGTTCCTCCGGCGGCTGCGCTACCCGATCAAGTTCTACCTCCTGACCACGCTCTGCGTGGCGCTCCTCGCGGGGTTCGCTGTGGACGCTCTGCGCCGCCGGCGCGGTGGTTCCCGGGAGGCCGCCCTCCTCGGGCTCGTCGCAGCGCTCTTCGTCTTCGCGTTTATTGCCGCCGGAGAGAACGGCCTCCTCGATCGTCTCGTTCGCCCGCACCTCGGAGGCCTTGCCACGCCGGCCGACGAGCTCCTGCCGACGATCCGCCGCGTTTTCCGCGGCGACGCGCTCTTCGGCATCGCGGCCGCGATCCTCGCCGCTGCGCTCGTGTTCGCCCGGCGCCCCGCGCGTGGGACGGGGCACGCCCTCGGTCTCGCGACCCTCGTGCTCGCTTTGCCGGCCGGTCTTCCGCTCTTCGTCTCCGCGGACAACAGGGACCTCACCCGCCCGCCCGCGCTCCTGCCGGAGCTCCGGTCGTCGGGCCGCCTGTACGTCTCGCCGCTCCTGCCCGGCCTCTCCGCGCTCGAGACCGGAAGCGCCCCTTCGCAGATCCCTCAGTCGTGGTCGAAGCTCGCCCGGATCCAGATCGAGGAAATGATCCCCGCGACGGCGGCGCCCTTCGGCGTGAAATACATCTTCGACGAGGACCCGGACGGTTCCTACGGGTGGGTGAACCGCGCGGCCAGCGACGTTTTGACGGCGTCGAAGCCGGACGAGCGCGCGCAGCTCCTCGCCGCATTCGGCGGGCGCTTCATCCTCGCCGAGCGGGGCAGCTCGTTTGCCGGCTTCCGCGGGGTGACGGGATTCGCCGTCGCCGGGCGCCACCTCGTGCTCCACGAGACGCCGGCGGCGGCGCCCGAGCTGCGCTGGGTGTCGCGCGCGTTCCGCCGGTCCTCTCTCTCCGGCGCGATCGAGCTCATGCGGTCGGACCTCTTCCGGCCCGTGCACGACGTCGTCCTGGCGGGACCGAAGGACGAGGGACCCGGAGCCGCGCCCTCGCCCGCGTACGTGCTCGAGCGCGCCCTCGAATCGGACCGGGCGCTCGTGGACGTCGACGCCGGCGCGCCCGGGCACATGCTGTTCTCCCGGACGTTCTTTCCGGCGTGGAAGGGACGACTCGACGGATCACCCGCGCCCGTCCTGCTCGCCAACGGCCGCGACCTCGCCGTCGCCGTGCCGCCCGGCAAGCACCGCGTCGAGATCTTCTGGAGCCCGACGTCCTTCCGGCGGGGGTTCGTCCTGCAGTCGCTGGCGATGCTCGCCGCCGTCGGCGTCATCCTGGCAGGGCTTCTCGAGAGGAAGAAATGGCCCCGCTGATCGTTCTCGTCGCCGCCACGCTCCTCGCGCGGCTCGCGGGCCGGCTCGGAGTTGCGCCGCTCGGGGACTGGGCCGCCGCGACCCGCGTCGGCCTCGCGGTCATGTTCCTGTTCACGGCCGTCGCGCACTTCAACCGCATGCGCCCCGACATGGTTCAAATGGTGCCGCCGTCGGTTCCCAACCCGGAGCTCATGGTCACGATCACCGGCATCTGCGAGATCCTGGGCGCGATCGGGCTCCTCGTTCCCCGCACCCGCCGGGTCGCCGCGATCGCGCTCATCGTTTTTCTCGTCGCCGTTCTGCCGGCGAACATCCACGCGGCGCAAGCGGGCGTCACTTTCGCCGGCGCGCCCGCGACGCCGCTCGTCCCGCGGATCGCGCTCCAGGTCCTTTTCATCGCGCTCCTCTGGTGGGCCGGGATTCGATCGGGCGACAGGAAACCCGCATGAGACGCTCGACTCGCCGACTCGTCATCGCGATATCGCTCGCTTTGGGCGCCTTCCATGCGGCGACCGCGCATCCCGGATCGGGCATCGCGATCGGTCGAGACGGGCGCGTCTATTTCGTGGACACGGGAGGAGGCATCTTCGAGATCGGACGCGACGGCCGGGTGAGCCGACGCGAGGGGCCGGCCCTCCACTGGTTCGCGATCGACAGAGCCTCCCGCCTCGCGAAGACTCCGTGGCCGACGTTCCCGGGTGCCGAGATCCGATCGGTCGGAGTCGACCCGACGCTCGTCCTGTCGAGCGACTTCCCGGTGGCGACCGGAGCGGACGGACACCTCTACTACCCCGAACCCGCACCGCAGGGACCGAGGCGCATCGCTCGCGTCGCCCCCTCCGGAGTTCGTTCCGTGCTCGCCACGATCCCGGAGGAGCGCCGGCTAGACGGCTCTCCCGGCTGGGTCAACGGAATCGTCGCCGGGCCGGGCGGCTCTCTGTACTACACGCACGACCGCACGGTCCGGAAGATCAGCCCGCGCGGCGTGGTGTCCACTGTCGCCGCGAACGTGACGGTACCGGGCTGCGTCGCGATCCCGGGAACCGAGCCGCGGACCGGACCCTACCTGCGCGGCCTCGACGTCGCCGCCGACGGCACGGTCTTCGTCGCCGCCGCGGGGTGCGGCACCGTCCTCAAGGTCTCCCCGACGGGCTCGGTGACGCCGATCCTCCGGACGACGAGTCCGTACTCCCCGACGGCGGTCGCGGTCTCGAACGGCGAGGTCTACGTTCTCGAGTATCTCCACACCGCGTCGGACGAGCGGCGGGAGTGGCTGCCGCGCGTGAGGAAGATCACTCGAACGGGCACGGTCGTGACGCTCGCGAACACGACGTCCCGGTGAATCGCAGGACGCTCGGCGCTCCTTGAAGCTGCGCTTACCGCTGCTCCGGTCCGTAGTGGCCGGCCTCGTTCTCGCTTCTTCTGCGCAGGCGCACGAAGGCTGGGGCATCGTCGTGAACCCGAATGGCCACGTCTACTTTGCCGACATCCCAGCAAACGCAATCTGGAGGATTTCCCCGGACGGCAAGGTCGAGAAAGTCGTGATCGGCAAGCACTCCCACGCCCTCGTCCTCGATTCCGCCGGGAACCTGTACGGGACCGACCCTCATCTCACGCTGCCGATCCGGAGCGTGTGGCGGCTCACCCAGGAGGGCCGCCTGACGGACGTGATCCCGCCAACCGAGAACCTGCCGCTCGGACTGCAGTCGTTTCTCATGGACGGCGCGGGGAACGTGTACTCGGCAAACTCGAGGAGCGCCCGAACGTTGGAGCTGCTTCTCCTGAAACGAAGCCCCGATGCCCGGATCTCGACAGTGGCCGGGAGCACGGTGGGGCATGCGGACGGCATCGGTTCACAGGCGAAGTTCCTCGGAATCGACGGGATGGCGTGGGGACCGGATGGACTTCTCTATCTGGCCGACGGACCATACGTCCGGAGCGTCAGCCCGGACGGAACAGTGACCACGCTCGGCGGCGGACCGATCACCGAGCGCCGCTGGGATGAAGACTTGCTGGGCATTGCGGTGGACGCGGGCGGAAACGTCTATTCGGCCGACCACGCGGGCCGGCGCGTTCTCCAGATCAACCCCGGCGGGTCGGTGACGCACCGTGCTCCGGACGGGCTCGTTCTGGACGCCGACCGGAATCGCGATTGCCCCCGACGGACTCTACGTTCTCGAGCACCTGCGGATGCCGCTCGCGATCCTGGGAGATCTCGCCGTCGGCCCGTACCTGAGGGTCCGCAAAGTGTCGGCGGAGGGCAATGTGACCGAGCTCGCCCGTCTGTGGGGAAGGCGCAGCGTCGCCTCCGCGGTCGCGGCGGCCGCTGTCGTCGGCGTGATCGTCTGGGCGAGGCGCCTTCGCAAGCGGAGACGGCTCGCGCAGACCGCGGTGACCGCGCGATGAACCTTGCGACGATCGAAGCTCCGCCTCCCGACGACGCCTTCGCCCGACGCCTTCGCGGATTCGGGCCGATCGGGATCCTCGCGATCCTCGCCATTCTTCTCACGGGCAACGTGTTCGTCGGTAACAGGGTTGTCGTCCCCGTCGGAGCCCTTCTCGTTCTGGCCTGGGTCTGGCGGTCGCGCACGCCGTGGCCAGAGATCGGCTATGTGCGCCCACGGAGCTGGCCCGCAACCATCGCCCTCGGCCTCGCGTTCGGCATCGCGTTCAAGCTCCTGATGAAGGCGATCGTGATGCCGCTCCTCGGCGCGGATCCGATCAACCGCGCCTACCACTTCCTCGCCGGAAACACCGCCGTGCTCCCCGCGGCCGTTTGGGGCATGCTCGTCGCGGGCTTCGCGGAGGAGACGGTGTTCCGCGGCTACCTGTTCGAACGTCTCGGAAGGATTCTCGGAAAGGGCGCCGTCGCAAAGGCGTCGATCGTGCTGCTCACTTCCGCCGGTTTCGGACTGGCTCACTACGCGGTTCAGGGTCGCGACGGCGTTCTACAGGCGACGATTGTCGGGCTCGTTTACGGAACGATCTTCGCGGTGACGGGGAGGATCTGGACGTTGATGATCGCGCACGCCGCGTTCGACCTCACCGCGCTCGCGATCATCTACTGGGACCTCGAGACCGACGTCGCGCAACTCTCTTCGAGTAAGGGTCAATCGTGTCAGCCAGTACTCCCGGTTACCGATCTCCTGTGGCCCCTACTCACCGAACCCGGGCCGTCGCCGCATTCGAGTACGCGGAGACGATCGACCCCTTGAACGACTGGACTCGATAGTCGTACTGCCCCTTCGAGCGCGTCTCGCCGAACGTCGTGGCGTTCACACCGAGGGTGGCGATCCGCGTGAACTGCCCGCCCTTCGACTTGCGCTCGACGGAGAAGCCGGTCTCGTTGGCCGAGTTGTCCGTCCACCGGAGCGTGACGGTGGAACCCGAGACCGTCGCGGTCAGGCCGCTCGGCGCCGCGACCGAATCGGCGGAGACGCTGATGGCGACCGTCGTCGTGCCGGTAGCTCCCTGGTTGTCCGTCACGGTCAGCCGCGCCGTGTAAGCGCCGGGCGCGGCATACGTGTGGGATGCGGTCGAGCCGGAGCCTGTCGCGCCGTCGCCGAAGATCCACGCGTGGGAGGCAATCGTGCCGTCGGCGTCGCTCGACGTGGACCCGTTGAACGAGACGGCGAGCGGCGCGACGCCGCTCGTCGGAGACGCCGTGACGCGCGCGACGGGAGCCTGGTTTCCGCTTCCCGCCGGCACGACGAGAAGCGTCACGCTCTGCGCGGGGAGCGTGAGCGCGACGTTCGATCCGGAGACCGCGACGTCGGAGAGCCGGTTGATCGAGTTCGACGCCGTCAGCTGCCACACCTGGACACTGGCGCCGGGCGCGAAGTTCGCGAGCGACACCGTGGCGGGGGTCGACCCCGACAGGTACTTGCTGATCAGCATTACGGTCAGCGCCCCGTCGGATGCGCGCTGCGCGGCGAACGACGCGACGTTGTCCGGGTTGGGCGCGGTGGCCTTCACGCTCGTATCGCCGAACGTCGACTTGTTGCCGTCGTAGTTCCGGTACATCTTCATGGCCTTGTAGGTCGGCGTCGACGCCGCCGGCGTCGTCCACCGTGCCGCCATGTCGAGCCCCTCACGCCCGAAGATCCCGTAGATGTCGGCCTGGGCGGTCGCGCCGTTGATGTGACCCTCGGCACCCCAGTTGTACTCGGTGATGCCGGTCTGCGTTCCGGGGTACCACGTCGCCACCCACTCCTTCATGCGCGGAACGAGCCTCACCCGGTCGTTGATCCACGTCTCGTCGACGTACGCCGGGTCCCAGAGCGAGCGTGTGGAGCGGTTCCGGCGAAGTTGCATCGAGGACGAGGTGTCGTTGCTGAACTCGCCGCCCTGCGGGTATATGTGAACCGTGAAGACGTCGAGGAGACGCTGACCGGTGCGCGCGTTTTCCTGGCGCAGCTGGTCGAGGAGCCACGGGAGGTAGTCCCAACCCCCGTGCGCGGCGCGGTCCGGCAGGTTGCTCCAACCGTGCTGGCTTCCCCACTGCTGGTCGTATCCGCTGAAGATGTAGCCGCTCCAACCCCACTCCTCGGGGCCGACGACGACGGCGGAAGCGTCTGCAGTCTTCACGCGCGCGGCGTAGTCGAGGATCTTGTCGCGCACTTCCTGCATCGTCGCGCCCGTCGGGTGAATGTCCCGGTGGGTCGAGTGCCAGATGCTCGGCTCGTTGTCGAGGATGTAATAACGCAGACCTCCGTTGGAGGCCGTCCCCCACCGCGCGACGAGGTGGTCCATCCAACCTTTCTGGAAGACGGAGTCCGCAAAGACGTTCGCGTCGTTCGGATCGTTGCCGGTCACGTACGTCCCGCCGACCCGGATCCCGTTGCCCGCGTCGGGAAACCACTGCCAGTCGTTTCCGGTCTGCGCGCCGTACTTCGCAATCGAAAAGCTGGCGAGCTTCGACCGGTTCGCGCCGACCTTCGCGACCCACCCCGCCATCGGTATCGTGAGCATCGGCGCCGCGCCGGCCGACTTCGACGTCGCGATGAAACTGTCCCCGACCTCGCCCGCGACGGCGCTCGGGTAGGCGATGCTCTGGTAGTACCAGTCGTTGGCGCGGTTGTCGGCGTTGGCCAGCCAGTTGTAACGGGTCGTGTTGTTCCCTCCGCTCCGGTGCAGCGGAGCGTTCAGCTCGGAGAGTTGCGCGGCGCTCGCGTGCGCAACCCCGTAAATCCGCGGGTCGATCGCCCGGCGATTGGCGCTCGGGTCCACGCTGATCGTGACCGAGGGGTTCTGAGCCGGGAGGGCCGCGGCGACGGTGAGGGCGAGACCGGCCATCCAGGCCCGGCGGCGGGTTCGGTTCATGGGAGGCTCCTTTTCGAATCGCGGACGCAGACGCGGCGGCCGCCGATACACGCCGGCCGTGTCGGATTTGCCGGAAAACCTGCTCGAACGAAGGACAGATTCTAAACCAGGTCGGGGTCCGAGTCGGTGACGGAGCACGGGCCTCCGAGCTCCGGCAGCAGTCAGCCGGGCGCGGGGTCAGGCAGGCAGTTCGCTATTTCGGTTCCGCAATAACACCAAACTACTCGCCTGACCCCATCGGCTAGGGTCCGAGCTCCGGCAGAAGTCCGAGGTGTGCCAGCAGGCGCAGGTAGATGTCCGGCCGGCAGCCGTTCAGCGGAATCACTCCCCAGGCGTAGAAGAGCGCGAGGATCACGTAGGGCGGGAAAATCCAGCGGAACGCCTTCGTGTCGATCACGTCCCGGAAGCCCACGACGAGGGCGAAGGGCGCCATGGCGAGGAAGTAACGGCTCCAGTCCTCCGTCGAGATGAACACGTGGAGAGCGAGCTCGAAGACGCAGTACCAGAAGATCGTGGGAAACGCGCGCAATCGGGACGTACCGACTGCATAGGCGAGCGCGAGCAGGATGTGGAACTCCGCCTGGTGGTAGAGCCCCTTTTCGAAAAGCTGCGGGAGAAACCCGAAGGGCCGGAACGCGGCCATCTTCTCGCCGTGCTGGGAGAAGTACTCGAAGAAGTTCCCCGTCCGCGCCGCGCAGAACAAGAAGTACGCGGCGAGAGCCGCGGGAATGAGCGCGAGCCACGCGAGCTCCTTGAACCTCCTTCGGCGCAGCAGCACGACGGCAAAGGCGGGCGCGATCATCAGGCCCGAGATGCGAGTCAATGTCGCGAGGACGCCCGCCGCGGCGGCCTTTCCCACCTTCGAGCGCTCGAAGAGGTAGATCGCCGCGAGCGTGAACGCCAGGTAGACGGCCTCCGTCGACGCCGTCGAGCGATAGAGGAGCCACCGCGGCGGAAGAAACAGGAACACGAGAGTCAGGAAACCCGGGGAGGCGACCTTCCAGACGTCGCGGCAGAGCCGGTAGAACAGGACCGTCGCGGCGCACGTCGCGAGGACCGAGACGAGGAGCATCGCCTGCTGGTATCCCGCGACCGACAGGGCCCGGACGAGCAGGGGGTAAACGGGAAGGTGGACGAGAAAATATCGCGGCTCCCGGACGTAGGCGAGGAGAGGGTTGTCCGGACGGACGTCGTAGAGCGTTCGCGCGATCGTAAGGTAGTTCGGGCCGTCCCAGAACCGGTAGACGGTCGTCATGTCCGCGAGGAAGGGCGCGTAAACGAGGAAGGACCCCACGACCGCCGCGGCAAGGAGAAGGACCTCGGGGCGCGCTCGCTTCTCGGTTTCCTTCCGCGTGAGCACCGGCGCCGGCGCGCTCACGCGACTCTCCGTATCGCGAGTCCGCCCGGAAGGAAGAACGCAGGTACGAGCAGCGTGGCCGAAGCATAACCCGCGCACTCGCGCGGCAATCCGCCGCGCGGCGTCACGGGAGCGCCTCCGCGGCCGGAGCGGGAGGCATCGGCGGCGGCTGCGCTCTTGCGGCGGTGCGGCGCGCGACGTGCTCGGTGGCGACCGCCGCGACGATGACCCAGAAGAGGCCGACGAGCATCCCCGCGACGACGTCCGTCGTCCAGTGCGCACCCAGGTAAACGCGCGTCGCCGAGATCGTCACGGCAGCGATCGTCGCGAGAACGATCGCCGTGACCCGCACGATCGGGCGTTTCGAGAGGTGGAGGGCGACCGCCGCGAGTCCCCCATAAAAGACGGTGCTCATGGCGGCGTGCCCGCTTGGAAAGCTGTAGGTGTGCTCCGCGACGAGCGCTTGCCAGAGGTCGGGCCGCGCGCGCTGGAACGAGATCTTCAGGAGCGAGTTCAGCGCGAACCCGCCGACGACCGAGCCGGTGAAGAGGAGCGCGGAAATCCAGTGACCTCGCGACTTCAGTCCCAGGGCGACGAGGAGCGTCGCGGGGATGAGAAAGAGGTGGCCTCCGAAGAACGTGATGACACGGGCGGCGCGGTCGAGCGGAGGCGCGTGCAGGGCGCGAATCGAGATCGTGATCTCGCGGTCGAGCGGCCCCGTGCGCGCGGTCGAGAACACCTCCCGCGCCAGCAGCCCGAAGGCGACGACGATTACCGCGCACACGAAGAACCCGGCGAGGAGCGAGAGCCCGACCCTCTCGACCCGGGTCCACAGGTGGTGAAGCGGCTTCCTCAAGGCCGGTTCGAGGGCCTCCACCGGACGCCGCCGGAGAACGTCCACGCGTGCCGCGGGTTCCAGACGCCGGCGGCGCTCCGATCCGCGGAGACTTCGAAGCGCAGGAGGTCGCGGCGATAGTCGTACGGCGAGCCGTCGCGGGCGTGCACCGCGGCGTCCACCGAATAGACGCCGGCCGCGAGGTCGAGCGACGGGATCTCGAGCGCGACAGTCGCTTCGCCGCGCAGATCCTCCGGCACGAGGCCGTCGATCTCCGTGTTCGAGCCGAAGACCGGAGCGCCCGCGACTGTCGAGATCGCGATCCCGAAGACGAAGTCGGCGAGTCCGCCCGGAGCGCGCACGTCCAGGACGAAACGAGCCGGGCGGCCGGACTCCAGCCGGGCGGCGGGTCGGCCTTCGCCGTCGACGAGACGCAGCGCTTCGATCGTGGCGGCTCCCGAGCCGACGCGCCGCGCAACGCCGGGGGAGGGCTCCGATTCCGGCCGCGGCGAGCCGCCCCGCCGCTCCGCCTCTCTCTCCGCGACGCTTTCCCGATACCGCGCGACTGTCTCCGCCGAGGGGCCGTCGGCCGCGACGCGTCCATGATCGAGCCAGATCGCCCGCCGGCAGCGTTCGGCGACGAGCGAAAGGTCGTGCGAAACGAAGAGAAGCGTCTTGCCCGCTCGCTCGAACTCCGCGAACTTCTCGAGGGACCGCCGCGCGAACGCTTCGTCTCCGACGGCGAGCACCTCGTCGACGAGGAGAACGTCCGGGTCGCAGTGCGCCGCGATCGAGAAGCCGAGCCGCACCGCCATCCCGGACGAGTACGTCTTCACGGGGGCGTCGAGGAACTCCTCGAGCTCCGCGAAGCGGACGATGTCGTCGAAGCGGCGGGCGATCTCCCGGCGCGTGAGGCCGAGCAGGAGCCCGTTGATCTGAATGTTCTCGCGCCCCGAGATCTCCGGGTGAAATCCCGCACCGAGCTCGAGGAGCGCGGCCAACCGTCCCCGCACGGCGACCGACCCGGAGGTCGGCTGGAGGATCCCCGCGAGGAGCTTCAGAAGCGTCGATTTGCCCGACCCGTTCGGGCCGACGACTCCCACCGTCTCGCCCGGGGCGACCCGGAACGACACGTTGGAGAGCGCCGGCACGCCGTCGTCCGGCGCGAGCGCGCGGCCGGGTCGGCCCGAGAGCAGCGCGGACTTCAACGTCCCGACGGAACGCTTCCTCCCCCACCGACGGTAGAGCTTCGTCACGGAACGGACGTCGACAGCGGCCGCTTCCGTCGCGCTCCGTTGCTCCATCAGGCTTCCTCGGCGATCGAGTCGCGGAGCCGCTCGAACACGGCCCCGCCGGCTGCGAGGGAGGCGACGGTCCAGAGGATCATGCCGGCCCAGGTTCCCGCGCCGATCGCGCGGAAATAGAAGACGCTGTCGTGAATTGCCGCGAAGAAAGGGGTGAACGGGTTCAACCAGAGGAGGACCCGCATCCGGCCGGGCACGGCGTCGAGCGGGTAGAGGACGGGCGTGAGAAAAAACGTGAGCGTCAGGAGGTTGCCGAGCAGGTCGCGCACGTCTCCGAAGTGCACCGACAGCGCGGAAACGAAGAGGGCCACCCCGACGGTCATGGCGGCGAGAAGGAGAAGGACGAGCGGAAACTGCGCCGCGGCGGCGTTCGGCCGGACCGCGCCGAGCGCCGCCGAGACGGCGATCGCTCCCACGAGGACCGGAAGCGCGAGGCCGAGGTGCGCGAGGCGCGCCCCGACGGCGACGGCCGGGAAGACCTCCGGTGCGACTGTCGTCTTGCGAAGGAGCGGGCCGTTCGCGCGGAAAGTCTCCGCGGCGTCGGCGAGCGCGGCGGAAACGAAACCCCAGCAGAGGACGCCGCCGAAGAGGAAGAGCGCGTAGGGCCGGACGTCGGCGCGCGGCGCGAAGACGACGCGGAAGATCGTGGCGTAAACGAGCAGGAGGAGGAGGGGGTTCAGAAACGACCAGAGAAAACCGAGGGCGCCCCCGCGATACCGCGCCTGGAGCTCCCGGCGCGCGAGCGCGACGACGAGCGCGCGCTGGCGCCAGATGCGCTGGAAGGGGGACAACAAGCGCGACAAGTATCCGATATCCTCCGCCGCGTGTCGTCGGCGGATCCGGGCGCGGCGCATTCTCCGGCGCCCGCGGTCGTCTGCGAGCGGGTCACGAAAACCTACCCGGGAGCTCAGCCGGTCGTTGCCCTGGACTCGATCGACCTCACCGTGCCGTCCGGCGAGTTCCTCGCGGTGGTCGGGCCTTCGGGAGGCGGCAAGTCCACGCTCCTGCACCTTGTTGCCGGCATCGACTCGCCGACCGCCGGGACGATCCTCGTCGGCGGCCGGGACGTCGCCGCGATGTCGGACCGCGACCGAACGCTCTACCGCCGGCGAGACGTCGGCGTCGTTTTCCAGTTCTTCAACCTCCTCCCCCACCTGACCGTCAAGGACAACGTCCTCCTGCCTCGCCTTCTCGACGGGCACGACGACGCGGCTGCTCGCGCCGGGGACCTCCTCGCGCGCGTGGATCTCGCGCATCGAAGCGAAGCTCACCCCTACGAGCTCTCCGGCGGCGAGATGCAGCGCGCGGCGATCGCGCGGGCGCTCGTGACCGGCGCCCGTCTTCTTCTGGCGGACGAGCCGACCGGGAACCTCGACTCGCGTCACGGCGAAGAAGTCCTCTCCCTGCTCGACGAGGTGCGGCGCGAGCGGGGAGTGACCCTCGTCCTGGCCACGCACTCTCCGAACGCCGCGCGGCGCGCGGACCGCGTCGTGGAGATCGTCGACGGGAGGCTTCCGTGAGGCGGAGTCCACCCCCTCACCCCGGCCCTCTCCCAGAGGGAGAGGGATGACGGCGTTCCGCCTGGTCCTTCGCGCCCTCGTCACGGGGCCGGCGCTCCGCCGTCCGGCGCGTTCCGTCCTTCCCATCCTCGGCGTCGCGGTGGGTGTCGCGGCGGTCGCCGCGATCCACCACGCCAACCGGAGCGTGACGGAGTCGTTCCGCGAGTCCGCCCGCGCCATCGCCGGAAGGAGCGACCTCGTCGTCGTCGGCGCGGCGGGCGTGCCGCTCGAGTCGATGGAGGCCCTGCGGTTCCTGTGGAGCATCGGCGCCTTCGCGCCGCTCGTCTCGGGAAGCGCGGTCCTCGCGGACGGAGCGGGAGAGGTCGTGACGGTCTTCGGAACCGACTACGGAGGGGGAGGCGGCGTGCGCGAGATGCGGCTGGTGCCGCCCGAGGGCGCGACCGATTCCGACGCGGCGGATCGGCTCGCGCTCACGGCGCCCGGCTCCGTGCTCGTACCGCTGCCGTTTGCGCGTCGCCACGGCCTCGGGATCGGCTCGCGAGTCTCGCTCGTTTCCGGCGGCGTCGAAACGGAGTTGAAGGTGACGGGCCTTCTCGCCCTTTCCGGTCTCGCCCGCGCGGCGGGCGGCGACGTCCTCGTCACGGACGTCTTCACCGCGGGCCGCGTCCTCGGGAAGATCGGGAGAGTGGATCGGCTCGACGTCCTCCTCGACCCCGGCACGTCCCGGGAGGCCGCGCGCCGCGAGATCGCGCGACGGCTCCCGGTCGGGCTCCGCGTCGAGTCGCCCGGGCGCGAGGCGCTCGCGGCGGAGCGGATGGCGCGGGCGTTCCGATTCAACCTGAACGCGCTCGCCTCCCTCACGCTCGTCGTGGGGGTTTTCCTCGTCGCGAACGCGGTCTCGATCTCGGTGCTGCGGCGCCGGCCCGAGATCGCCACCCTCGCCGCGCTCGGGGCGTCGCGCGGAACGATCTTCGGAGCCTTCCTCGTCGAAGGCCTCGTGATCGGAGCGGCCGGGACTCTCCTCGGCGAGGCCGGAGGGTTCGCGCTCGCCAACGCCGCCCTCTCCGTCGTTGCCGCAACCGTGGAGAGCGTCTACGCGCCGAACGCGCGAATCTCCGCGGCCGGATTCGGAGAAGCGGCTCTGGTTGCCGCGGGGGTCGGGGCCGTCTCTTCGCTCGTCGCGGCGATCGTGCCGGCACGGGAGGCCACGCGCGTCGCGCCCTCGCCGGCGATGCGGCCGGGATCGGCCGAGGCCGTCCGCCGAATTCGTCTGGGCGGGCGCGCGCTCGCCGCCGGAGCCGCTCTCGCCGCCGCGGCGCTTCTCGCGGCGACGCCGCCCGTCCTCGGGTTTCCGTACGCCGGGTTCGCCGCGGTCGGCCTCGTCGTCGCCGCGCTCGCTCTTGCCGGTCCCCTGCTCGTCCGCGCGGGCGCGCTCGCGACCCGACGTCCCTTGCGAACGTTCTTCGGCCCCGTCGGGCGACTCGCGTCCGGGTTCTTCGGGGGCTCGCTCGCGCGGCACGGCCTCGCGGTAACCGCGCTCGCGATGGCGCTCGGCATGACGCTCGCGATGATCACGACAGTGGCCTCGATGCGGGAGACCGTGCGGGCCTGGGTCGGGTCGACCCTCTCCGCCGACGTATGGGTGAAGGCGGAGGCGGGCCGGAGTGGGGGCGTCGTCGGCGAGCTGCCGGCGGAGATCGTGCCCTTCCTCGCCGGGCTTCCGGGCGTCGCCGCGGTCGACCCGTTCCGGGTGCGCGAGGGCACCGACCCGCTCGGACGGACGTTCGCACTCGCGGCGAGCGACTTCCGCGTGCTGGCGAGGGCCGGTGGCGCGCCGCTCCTGGACGGCCGGGACCCGGAAAGCGTGGCCCGTTCCGCGCGCGACGGCGGAAGGGTCCTCGTCTCCGAGCCGTACGCGCGCCGCTTCGCGGCGGGCACCGGAAGCGCGATCGAAATCGAGACGCCCCGCGGGGTTCGAAAGTTCGAGGTCGCCGGCGTCTATCGCGACTTCTCCTCCGACCGCGGGACGGTCCTGCTCGACCGCTCCCTCTACGGGTCGCTCTTCGACGACGACTCCGTGACGAGCCTCGCCCTCGTCGCGCGCCCCGGGGTCTCACCGGAAGAGCTGCGCCGGACCGTCCTCTCCGCGCC
This sequence comes from uncultured Acidobacteriota bacterium, assembly GCA_963832145.1. Lineage (GTDB taxonomy): Bacteria > Acidobacteriota > Thermoanaerobaculia > UBA5066 > Gp7-AA6 > Gp7-AA6. The sequence goes on along the minus strand of CAWHTA010000002.1, from coordinate 211,389 downwards.
CGCGGGCGCTGGCTCGTCGAGGCAACGACGACGTCGGACCTCCGCCGCGAGGTGCTGCGGATCTTCGACAGCACCTTTGCCGTCACGCGTGCGCTCGAAGGCGATCGCGGTGGCCGTCGCGGTCCTCGGAATCGCGAACGCGCTCGCCGCCGCCGCTGTCGAACGCCGTCGCTCCTTCGGCCTCCTGCGCGCCGTCGGCGCCTCGCGCAGCCAGATTCGGCGGCGCGGTCCTCCTCGAGGGGCTGCTCGTCGGCATCGTGGCGATCGCCGCGGCGCTCGTCGCCGGCGCGGCCTTCGCGGCCCTTCTGATCGGCGTGATCAACCCGCAGTCGTTCGGCTGGAGCGTCGTCCCGAGCGTCCCCGCGGGACGGCTCGCCGCCGCCGCCGGGCTCGTCCTCGCCGCCTCGCTCGCCGCCGGACTCCTCCCCGGGCGGATTGCCGCCGCGGCCGACCCCGCGTCCGCGCTCGCGGAGGAGTAGCCGTTGCTCGCCGCGATCTTCTTCCGGCTTCTTCTCGCCGCCGCATCGGCGGTCGAGTTTCCGCGGGATCACGGAGCGCACCCGGAGGCGGCGGTCGAGTGGTGGTACTACACGGGCCACCTCTCGGACCGGGCGGGAAAGGCGTACGGCTTCCAGCTCACGTTCTTCCGCGTGCGAGAGCTCCACCTCGCCCACTTCGCGTGGACCGACGTCGCGCGAAAGAAGTTCTCGTACGAGGAGAAGACGCACCTCGCCCTTCCCGGGATCGCCGGCGCCGCGACCGGGCGCCTCGACGTCTCGAACGAGGACTGGTCGGCGCGGGCCGGCCCGCGCGGCGTTCACGAGGTCGCCGCGTCCGGACCGGCCGGCGAGCTCCGGCTCTCGCTGACCCCCGTGAAGCCCCCGGTCGTACACGGCGACGCGGGCCTCTCGCGGAAGGGCCCCGGCGCCGCCGAGTACTCGCGATACGTGTCGATCACGCGGATGAACGCGCGGGGAACGGTCAAGCGCGGCGCCTCGACGGAGGTCCTCTCCGGGACGGCGTGGTTCGACCACGAGTGGGGACCCGGCGTCCTCCCGGCCGCGGCGCGCGGGTGGGACTGGTTCGCGCTGCAGCTCGACGACGGCTCCGACGCGATGTTCTACCGGATGCGGGGTGAGGACGGCAGGGCGACGCCGTTCTCCTCGGGCACGCTCGTACCGCCGAGCGGGGCGCCGGGCGTGATCCGCTGGACGGACGTCCGGCTGGCCGAGACCAGGAAGTGGCGTTCGCCGCGGTCCGGCGCGACCTATCCGGCGGGATGGCGGATCGGCGTCTCGTCGATCGGGTTGGACGTCGAGGTCACGCCCCTCCTCGCGGACCAGGAGCTCGACACGGCCGCCTCGACCGGGGTCGTCTACTGGGAGGGGGCCTGCTCGGTCCGCGGCACGCGCCGTGGCCGGCCGATCACCGGCCGCGCCTACGTCGAGCTCACCGGATACAAGTCGCGGGACGTGCCGGGGCTCGCGGAGTAGGGTGCGCTACTCCTCCCGAGGCGTAGGCTTCGACTTCGGCTCGTACTTCCACTTGCCTGTCGGCTTCGTCTCCACAGTCAGGTAGAAGTAACTCGCCCCCTTCAGGTTGCGGTAGACGTACGGGAACCGGACCGTAAAGGTGTCGCGCTCGCCCTTGTCGAGGTCGCCCACCTTGATCCCGCCGCTCCCCGCCGCGAGCATCGTGCCGCCCTCGTCGAAGATTGCCAGCGCGACGCCGACCTCCTGGTCGCGCGCGGAGTTGTTGTCCACGCGCACGACCGCCTTCGCGCTCGACATGCGCAGCGGCTTCACCGTGTCGCCGAGGTCGAACGTGATCTGCGAGATGTCGATGTCGTTCCAGTCGAACTCGAGTCTCTGGATGCCGTTGGCCGGCGACCAGTTGTACTTCTTCGTGACGATTTCGGCGGAGAGCAGCTGCGAGATGAAGAGTGCGGTGAGGACAAGAGAGATCCGACGAAACATGAACATCACCTCCGATTCGAGGGTAGCACGCTCTTCTCCGCGGTGACCTCACCGGCGTGCTTCTGACCCTTGAGCACCGCCTCGACGGCGGCGTCGCTCCCGGACTCCACGGCGCGCTCGAGCGCGGCGTGATCCTTGATTACCTCGCTCGACAGGTAGTCGTGGAGCCAGATCCGTTCGATGATCGGGTATGCGGCGACGAGCGGCAGGATCAGGATCGCGCCCAGGATTCCCTGGAGAGTTCCGCCCACGACGAGCGCGAGCAGAACGGCGAGGGTGGAAAGCTGGAGCCGCCGGCCGTAGATCCGCGGAACGAGAACATATGTCTCGATCACGTGGTACAGAACGTAAAGGGCGAGGACCCCCGCCGCCGCGGTGGGTGAGACTGTCATCGCCATCAGGACCGCCGGGACCGTGAGGATCACCACTCCGATGATCGGAATCGCGTCGCAGATTCCCGCGAGCAGGGACAGGGGCACCGCTGCCGGAACGCGGAAGGCGGTCAAGATCAGGAACGACACCATTGTCGCGAGAATCGACGTCACGAGCTGGCCGCCAACATAGGCGAAGACGACGTCGGACACTTCCGGGATCGTCTTTGCCATCCGGCTTCGGTAACGCCGTGGGACGTAGGCGAGAAGCCACACGTAGACCCGCTTTCCGTCGAGTAACAGGTAGACCGACAGGACGTAGAGGAAGAACGTGACACCGACGACGCCGACGGCGATCTTGCCCCAGATGAGCGGTTGCTCGAGCCACGCCTTCACGGCGGGAGATGAGGGAAGGTCGAAGACTTCGAGAATGATTTCCTTCAGGAACGGCTTGTCCGCGGAAACCTGGCTCTCGACGCGCGCGCGATACATCGGGAAATTCTCGGAGAGGCCGATCATCTGGCCGATCAACGGGGGCAGGACCACGGCCGCAAAGAACACGATCACGCCGAGCATGACGAGCGCGACGACCCCGACCGCCAGACCGTGGGACAGCCCGCGCTTCTCGAGCCAGGCCACGACCGGGGCGAGCGTGACCGCGACCAGGACGGCGACGAGAAAGATGAGAAAGGGCAGCCACAGCTTCAGAACCGCGAGGACCAGGATCGCCGCGACAAGGACCTTGACGATGGTCCCGAAGGGGATGGAGAGCTCGACGCGCTGGGCGGCCGGCTGCTCCGGTGTCGGGGATTCTTCCGTCACGGGCTCCCCTCTAGGCAAGAAGCGAGCCCATCAGGGTCTGACCCCGTGGGGTCTGACCCCGAAGGGGTCAGATCCCTCTTCGATGGATGCCCTGCCGACGTAGTGCGCTTACACCGACGGAGGTAGCCCCGAGGCCGGGTTGAAGTCGGGGGGAGCCGGCGGCGTCCGCGGGTGCCTCAGGCGGCTGTGGCGGTAACCGTAAGCGAAGTAGATGAGGGCGCCGACCGCGAGCCAGGCGAGGAAGCGCCACCACGAGGAGGGCGGCAGGTAGTAGACCAGCCCCAGTGACGAAACCACCCCCAGCCCGGGCAGGAGCACCGGCCCGAAAGGCACGCGGAAGGGGCGCTCGCGGTGAGGGTCCTTGTAGCGAAGGATGATGATCCCGATGCAGACGAGGATGAACGCGAAGAGCGTTCCGATGTTCGTGAGGTTGACCATCTCGTCGAGCGTGGTGAACATGGCCGTCACGCCCACCGCGATACCGGTCACGATCGTCGTGACGTGCGGCGTCCGGTACTTCGGGTGCACCTTAGCGAACGTCGGTGGAAGCAGACCGTCTCGCGCCATCGCGAAGAAGATGCGCGGCTGGCCGAGCTGAAAGACGAGCAGCACCGCCGTGTGGGCGACGACGGAGCCGAACGCCACGACGCCGACCATCCAGTTCGGCATCGAGACGTGCTTCATCGCGAGCGTCAGGGGTTCGGCCTGCTCGGTCGAGAGCGTCTCCCTCAGGGCGTTGTACGGGATCATCCCCGTGAACACCGCGGAGACGATGATGTAGATGACCGTGCAGATGATGAGCGACCCGATGATGCCGATCGGCATGTCGCGCTTCGGGTTGCGCGCTTCCTCGGCCGTCGTCGAGACCGCGTCGAAGCCGATGTAGGCGAAGAAGACGATTGCGGCGCCCGCCGCGACGCCCGTGAAACCGTTCGGGGCGAAGGGCGTCCAGTTCTCGGACTTCACGAAGTTGAAGCTGACGAAGACGAAGAACCCGAGCACGACGAGCTTCAACGCCACCATCCAGAAGTTCAACTTCGCCGACTCCCGGATCCCCCAGACGAGCACGATCGTGATGGCCGCGACGATCGCGAAGGCGAGGAAGTTGACGACGATCGGGATGCCGAAGACGTGCGGCGCGTTCGCGACGACGTCCGGCATCTTCGCGTGCGCAGTCTGGAAGTCGACGGTCAACCAGCGCGGCAGGTGGATTCCGAGCCCCTCGAGCAGGGTGTTGAAGTAGTTCGCCCAGGAAATCGCGACGGCGACGTTGCCGATCGCGTACTCGAGGATGAGGTCCCAGCCGATGATCCACGCGACCAGCTCGCCGAGCGTCCCGTACGAGTACGTGTACGCCGAGCCCGCGACCGGCACCATCGACGCGAACTCCGCGTAGCAGAGCGCGGTGAAGCCGCAGACGACCGCGGTCAGGACGAAGGAGAGCATGAGCGCCGGGCCGGCGCCCGGCCGGGTGGCGTCGCCGGCGGTTGCGGTCCCGATCGTCGCGAAGATGCCGGCGCCGATGATCGCGCCGATACCGAGCGCGATCAGGTTTCCCGGGCCGAGCGCCCGGCGAAGCTGCTGGTTGGGTTGCTCCGTCTCCGCGACGAGCGCGTCGAGAGACTTCGTTCGGAAGAGCCCGGACGGAAGCTTCAAGTCAAGCGCAGGATAGCAAACGGCTCACGCGGGTTCGGGGGGCGGGTCCCGCTGCGGCGCGGGCGTGCCCGGCTCGCGCGAGGGCGACGGCGCGTTCGGCCGCGGCGGATCGTGCGCGGGCGGCGGATCCCCTTCGGGCGCGACCGGCGGTTCCTCCACCGGGGGCTCCGGGAAATCCGGCTCGCGATCCATCGATTGCGTCACGAGAGACCGCCGACGAGCGCCGGGATCTCCGCAAGGCTCCGGATCCGGTCGGCGATCTCACGATGCGCGTCCCCCCTGTCGAGCAGGAGCCCCGACAATCCCGCAGCGCGGGCTCCGGCGAGGTCCTCGGCCACCGAATCGCCGACGTGCAGGGCTTCGGCGGGAGCGACCTCGAGTCGCCGGCACGTTCGCAGAAAGATCTCGGGGTCCGGCTTCGACGTGGCTTCGAGCGCCGACACCGAGACGACGGAAAAGAAGCGGTCGAGCCCGAGCGCGGCGAGCAGCTTTGGTAGATACGAGTCCCAGTTCGAGACCACGGCGAGTTTCTTCTCCCGGCGCGAGAGCTCTTCGAGCGTCGGGACGACGTCGTCGTAGACCGCCCAGGCCGAGGCGTTTCGAAAGTGCCGCGCGAGCCGCTCGAACCCGGCCGGCGAGAGCACCCCGCCGTCCAGGAGAGAGCGCACCCGGTTCAGAAACGCGGCCCAGAACCCAGCCTCGCCGCGGGCGCCGCCGTACCGGTCCCCCGGCGGCATCGCGTGGACCTCTTCCCAGGCGCGCGTGAGAGCGTGCGCGAGCTCCTCGTCGGTGAAGCGAGCCCCGTCGGCCGCGAACTCGCGCGCGTAGATCGCCTCGACCGGCGGGTCCGGGTGGACGAGCGTCGCCCCCGCGTCGAAGAGAACGGCGCGGATCACGGCGAGTACTCGCGGAAGGCGCAGACCACGATGCCGAGAGGGCCCATCACCGCTGCGTCGAGGCTTTCGTTGCCGGCCGCTGACCGCAGGGCATCAGCGTGAGCGCACTTCATAGATTCCAAAACGCGCGACCCTGACCGGGTAAAGACGGTTGACTGCCTCGTCGAACGCGGTTCGAGTCGGCCGACCCGCACGGGGGCGCACGTCCCAGACGACCGCGGTTCGGCTCCCCGACCGTTCGAGCTCACGAATCATCTCCTCCTGAATCGGCGGCGAACTCTGCACGCCCGGATCGTAGGCATACCACTTCGTGTAAGGGCGGCGGGAGGAAAGCAGAAAGACGATGACGGGATTGAGGTCGGTGTCCGCCTGACTCGAGCCAACTGCGACGAATCGACTTCCTCGATCGGCGCCACGATCGGCGACAGCGACAGCGTTGGCCGCCATCGCTTCGACTTCTCCGGCCGGCCAGATGGAGCGAAGAGAGGCCCCGGGGAGGGCGGCCCTTTGGAGCATCCGAGCGCCGTCGATCCAGAGGGCTTCCATCGGAATCAGATTTTCGGAGGGATTCCGAATCCACAGGGGAAAGCTGAGAAGGAAGAGAGCGAGCAACGCAATTCGCCCTCGGGCCCGCAGTCGATCGGCGATGAAAGCCGCGCTGCCCGCCGCGAGCGTGAGAAAGAGAAGAAGGTGAGGTTCGTCCGAGCGAGCCCAGAAGTAGTGAGAAAACGCGGCTGCGGCAAGGCCCAGGAGAGCGGCAGAGCGAACAAGCGCCGAGTCCCGAACCCTCGCGCGCTCCGAAAAGGCCGCAGCGGCTCCGAACGCGAGAACCACTCCGGCAATGAGGGCCACGTCGCGTCCGGGGTTTACGGATGCACGCAACCAGAGCGCGGCTGCGCCGCCGGCGGCGACCCCGGCGGCGGCGATCGTCCGGGTACGGCGCGACCCGAGCGCCAATGCCCATGCGAGCGTCGTCGATACGAGGATGGCTCCCATGAGAAAGGCGAAAGGAGTTGGTGCGCGTAGAAAGGGTGCTTCGACATAACGACCGCCGCCCGCCATCAGACGCCCGGGAAAGACCAGCGTCATCTCGACGGCTTTGCCCATGGGTATCTGGCGGTAGAGGGTGATCCACAGGAGAAGGGTCGTCGCAGCGCCTGTCCCGAGTCCGATCCAGACGGAACGGTCCCGGTGGTCTCCCACGGCGACCCACACGAGCAGGAGTGCCACCCCCGCGTAGAGAGCAAATGCGGGGCGGGCGAGCACCGCGCCCGCCAGAAACACTCCGCCAAATGCCGCCCACGTTCCCCGCGCGCGACCACTCCCCGATCCATGGCTGACGGAGAAAGCGAGGAGCGAGGCAACAGCGAGTCCGAAGCCGTAGAACGCCGCGAGACGGCTGGTCGAAGAGAGCGCGACGAGGAAGAAGAAGACTCCCCAGCTTGCGGCCGCACCCTCCCCGAGTTTCCGGGCGGTGATGATCGCCAGGCACGTCAGAAGAAGCAGCAGCGACGCCTGACCGATGCGGAGCGCCAGTCCCGGATTGCCGAAAGCGGCGAGGAAGAATCCCTGGATCGAATAGGCGAAGGGACCGTAGTGTGTGTAGAAGTCGACATAGGGAAGCCAATCGGCGCGCATGAGTCGGCCGCCCATCAGCAGCGCGCTGTCGTCGTAGAAGTCGACTCGAGTGCAGAGGAGGCCGAGGACGGAGAGTAACGCGACGAGACCGGTCAACGCTTCCGGGAGAACCCGGGAACGCAGCGCGGCGTTCAACGAGAAGATCCAGGGATGCCCGGTGAGCTCCGCGCGTCCGGTTTCAATTCTCCGAGACCGTGTCAGGGAACAACGTGTCGAGAGGACACATTGACGGCACGTACTTACGCGGCGAGCCCGTTCTCCCGCATCACGCCGTCGAGGACCCGGTTCAACGCGTCGAGGCAGCGGCCCGCCGCGGCGAGCGCGTTCTCATGGTCCTCCCCGGTCTGCGCCACGCGGCCGAGGGCCTGCCGCTCGACCTGGCGGTGCCACACGTCGGCTTCCTCGTGGACGGTGAAGAAACGCGTCGCTTCGGGATCGTCGATTCCGTAGAACGCCAGGAGCCCCTCGCGCTTCGTCTTCGAGATCTCGGGAATCTGCGACTCGTAGGCGTAAAGCGCGGCGAGTCCCTCGGGGACGGACGCTCGGGTCGTCCGGCGGAATTCCGCGATCGCATCCGCGACCTCGGCGGTCCGGGGCGACACGGAAAGGTCGGCTTCCGACGCGCCGAGAGCGTTGGCGAAGCGGCGCCAGAGCGCGGGATGGTTGACGGGGCCGCTCTCTTCCTCGACGAGGTTCTCGAGGAGCTCCGCGCGCAGGGCCGGATCGTCGCATCCCGAGTGAACGCCGGAGACGTACGTCGGGAAAGCGGCGACGTGCGGATAGTACGAAACCGCGTACTCGCGGATGTGATCGCGGGTGAGCTTCCCCTCGCTCCAGAGCGTGTAGAACGGGTGCTTCAGCAGATGCTTCTCCGCGACGAGAGCATCGAGAGCGTCCAGGAACTCTTCGGTCTTCATCGTTGACTCCTTATCGTTTCCCGTTTCCCGTTTTCCGTTTTCGGACTCTACGGCATGACCTGCCCGCCGTCGAGCACGATCGCCTGACCCGTCACCGACCGGGCGTCGTCCGACGCGAGGTAGGACGCGAGCCCCGCGACCTCGTCGGGTTCGACGATGCGGCGGAGCGGAGCCATTTTCGCCGCGATCTCGCGGCCCTTCTCCTCCGTCGAGCCGACGCGCGTCGCGATCCGCCGGTAGCCTTCGCGCGCCATTTCGGTCTCGACCCAGCCGGGACACATGGCGTTCACGGTGATCTGGCGGGGAGCGAGCTCGAGCGCGAGCGTGCGCGTCAGCCCGATCACGCCGTGCTTGGAAGCCGAGTATGCCGCGTGTCCCGCGACGCCGAACCGACCCACCACCGAGGAGAGGTTGATGACGCGGCCGCCGTCGGGGATGTGGGGCGCGGCCTCGCGCGTCATGCGGAAGACCCCGCCCAGGTTAGTCGCGAGGATCGCGTCCCAGCGCGAGTCGTCCGGGTCGTCCAGGGGCGTCGCGCCTCCCAGCCCCGCGTTGTTCACGAGGACGTCGATCCGCCCCCACCTCTCGACGACCGCGTCAACGGCGCCGACGATCGAACGCCGGTCGGTCACGTCGCAGCGGACGGCGAAGGCCTCGCCCCCCGCCTGGACGATCTCTCCGGCGATCCGGCCGCACGCTGCTTCGTCCCGCGCGGCGAGGGCGACCCGGGCGCCGTCCCTTCCGAACCGGCGCGAGATGGCCTCCCCGATTCCGCGGGAGGCGCCCGTCACCAGGGCAACCTTCCCCTCGAGACGGCGGCCGGGGTCCGTCACGCTCGCGCTTACGCGGGGACTGTCGGAAGCGGCGCGGCCCCGCGCCGCGCGCGGGCTTCGAGAAGCTCCGCCGGAAGCGGGAAATGCACGTCCTCCTCGACGGTGACCAGGTCTTCGACCACTTCGGCCCCGAGGGACTTCAGGTGAACGAGCATCTGGTCGACGAGAAATTCGGGGGCCGAGGCGCCGGACGTCAGGCCGACAGTCTCCACGCCGTCGAGCCACGCCGGATCGACCCCCGACGCGTCGTCCACGAGGTAGGCGCGAGCGCCGGCGATCTCCGCCTCCTCCACGAGGCGGTTCGAGTTGGAGGAGTTCTTCGAGCCGATCACCAGGATGACCGGCGCCCGTTGCGCGAGTGCGCGCACGGCGATCTGGCGGTTCTGGGTCGCGTAGCAGATGTCCGCCTTCGCGGGCCCCGCGATCCCCGGGAAACGGCGCTTCAACGCCTCGACGATCGGGAGCGTGTCCTCCATCGACAGCGTCGTCTGCGTGATGTACGCGACCCGGTTCGGGTCTTCGACCTCGATCGCCTCCGCTTCCGCGACGGACGAGACGAGTGCGATCCGCGACTCCGCCTCTCCCATCGTGCCTTCGACTTCCTCGTGTCCGGGGTGGCCGATGAGGATGATGCGGTACTTCTGGCGGGCAAAGCGGATCGCTTCGAGGTGGACCTTGGTGACGAGCGGACACGTCGCGTCGATGACGTTCAACTTTCGCGCGGCCGCCGCCTCCCGCACCCGCGGGGCGATGCCGTGCGCCGAGAAGATCACGGTGGCACCGTCGGGGACCTCGTCGAGCTCGTCGACGAAGCGCACCCCGCGCTTCTCGAACCCCCGCACGACGTGCAGGTTGTGGACGATCTCCTTCCGCACGTAAAGCGGCGGCTCGACGCACTCGAGGGCGAGGTCGACCACGTCGATCGCCCGCACCACTCCCGCGCAGAAGCCGCGCGGGGCGGCGAGAAGGACGCGCTTCGGAGCCATCACCGCGATTCTACGGCGGGACCCTCTTTCTCCGCGCCGGGGCGCAGATCGCGGCGGTAGAGCATCCGCTCGAGCTCGCAGGTTTCGCAGTAGCCGCCCGGCGAAACGACGACCCGGCCGCAGCCGGGGTTGGCACAGTGCTGGTCGCGTTCTACATCGGTGTTCATGGGTTCATCCTTTCTTCGCGGTGTCCGCACCGCCGGTCAAATAGTTCCAGAGCTCCCGCTCGCAGCGGTCGCGATAGGAGGCGAAAGACGCCTCTGGATCCTTCTCAGCGAGCCACTGCATCATCAGCCCGTCGAAAATGGCGCGCATCGTCGACGCCGCCTCTCTCGGGTCGCGGATCGGGAAGACTCCCCGCCGCATCCCGGCCTCGACGATCCCGCCGTCGATCTCGACGCAGCCGGAATAGAAGCGTTCGTTGACGACGCGGAACGAATCGCGGCGCGCGGCGAGCCCGCAGAAGTCGACGAACGCGCGAAAGAATGCGCGGTTGCGGGCGGCGGAGGGAAAGATCACCCCGATGAGCGCGCGGACCTTCTCGTGTGGATCGTCGACGGCGCGGACGGCGTCCCGCATCCGGGCGTGGATCGAATCGATGAGCCAGCGGAAGAGCTCGAGGAAGAGGTCCTCCTTCGAGTCGAAGTAGTAGAGGGTGACTCCCTTCGAGACCCCCGCCCTGCGCGCGATGTCGTCTAAGGTGACCTCCGAGAAGCCCTTCTCTCCCACCTCGCGGAACGCCGCCCGGAGGAGGGCGATCCGTCGCTCGGCTTCGCGGGGGGTCGCTCGACTGGCCATGCCAGGACACTAACTGACCGGTCGGTCAGTTGTCAAATTGGTGACCTGTTCGGAAAGATAAACTCCGGCCCCGATGCAGGTTCGAGTCCTCTATTTCGCCTCCTTTCGCGACGCCGCGGGCCGAACCGAGGAGATCCGGGAGATCCCGCCGGGAACCCGGGTCTCCGACCTTTGGGAGATTCTTTCGCGCGAGGTACCGGCTTTCGGACGGTTTCCCCGGATGCCCCCGGCGGCTGTCAACCGATTTTCCACGGTGGCTTTCCACACTCTCGAGGACGGCGACGAAATCGCCTACTTGCCGCCGGTGGCGGGCGGCTGATGTGACCGCGAAGCGGTCATCCCGAGCGAAGCGAGGGATCTCTTGAAACACCTTACCCACGATCCCATCGACCTCGACGCGCTCCTCGCGGAAACGCGTCCCTCGGACGGCGCGATCTGCCTCTTCGTGGGAGTCGTCCGCAACGAGAGCGAGGGCAAGGAAACTGTCGCGATCGAGTACCAGGCCTACGAAGAGATGGCGGAGATGGAGCTCGCGCACGTGGCTTCATCCGTGCCGCAGGAGTGGCCGGGAGCCTTCGTGCGGATCTCCCACCGCGTCGGGCGACTCGAGGTGGGCGAGCCTTCTGTCGCGATCGTCGTGACCGCGCCCCATCGGGCGACCGCGTTCGCCGCCTGCCGGCTGGCCATCGAGTGGCTCAAGGAAACTGTGCCCATCTGGAAGAAGGAGATTCGCCCGGACGGGAGCGGGGAGTGGGTGGAGCCGAAGACCCCGTCGCTCCTGTCCGAGGGCCCGACGTCGCTGTCTGATACGCTTTTCAACCCGAAGTTTCGTCAGGAGGACCTTCCATGAGCACATCGACTCAAACCCGCGACTGGACGAGCGCCGACGCCGGCGCCGAGATCGTCCGTTACCGCGCGGACTCCGGCATCGCCGTCATCGAGATGGACGATCCGCCGGCCAACACCTACACCTACGCGATGATGCGCCAGCTGGACGACGCGTTCCTGAAGGCCCGCTTCGACGACGACGTCCACGTCATCGTGCTGCGCGGCAAGGGCGACCGCTTCTTCTCGGCCGGCGCGAACATCGGGATGCTGAACGCGGTCTCCCCCGGCTTCAAGTACTTCTTCTGCCTGCACGCGAACGAGACGCTCCTGCGCCTCGAGCACACGCCGAAGCTCGTCATCGCGGCGCTGAACGGCCACACGGTCGGCGGCGGCCTCGAGATCGCAATGGCCGCGGACATCCGCATCGCCCGCAAGGACGCGGGAAAGATCGGGCTCCCCGAGGTCACGCTCGGCGTCCTTCCGGGCACCGGCGGAACGGCCCGGCTCGGAAAGCTCATCGGCAAGTCCCGGGCGATCGAGCTCATGATCACGGGAAACACCTTCTCGTTCGAGGAAGCGCACGACCTCGGGCTCGTCAACCAGGTGATCGACGCGACAGCCGAGGACTGGTGGGAGCAGGTGATGGACTACGCGCGCCAGTTCGTTCCCCCCAACAAGGCTTCGAAAGCGGTGGGCCGCATCAAGCGCTCGGTCCAGAGCGGCTGGGACCTCCCCCTGGAGTCGGCGCTCGCCGTCGAGCGGGAGCTGCAGCAGCTCCTCTTCCAGAGCGACGACGCGAAGGAAGGGATCGCCGCGAACCAGGAGAAGCGGGTTCCGAAGTTCAAGGGAAGGTAGCTCCTTCTTTCCCTCTCCCCTCCGGGGAGAGGGTCAGGGTGAGGGGCCGGAGTCGCCAGACACACGATGAGTACCACCGCTCCCCCGCCGGTCTCCAACCTGCAGACAGACCTCTTCATCAACGGCGAGTTCGTCCCCGCCGCGTCGGGCAAGCGGTTCGCGACGACGAACCCCGCGACGGGCGAAACGATCGGCGAAGTCGCCGAGGCCGGCCGCGAGGACCTCGACCGCGCGGTAGACGCCGCCCGAGCCGCCTTCGAGTCGGGCCCGTGGGCGGCCATGAAGCCGCGCGAGCGCGGAAAGATCCTCCGCAAGGCCGCCGACCTGCTCTTCTCCCGCGCGGAGGAGTTCGGCCGCGTCGAGACCCTCGACAACGGGAAGCCGATCTTCGAGTCCGCGAAGATCGACATGCCGACCGCCGCGGACGCGCTCTCGTACTTCGGTGAGTCCGCCGACAAGCTCTATGGCGACACGTTCCCCGCGCGGCCGGACGCGATGCTCCTGACGCTGCGGGAGCCGATCGGCGTCGTCGGCGCGATCACGCCGTGGAACTTCCCCCTCCTCCAGGCGATGTGGAAGATCGCTCCCGCGCTGGCGCTCGGGAACACGGTCGTCCTGAAGCCGGCGTCCGCTGACGCCGCTCACGGCGCTTCTGTTCGCGGACCTGCTGCGCGAGGCGGGTCTGCCTCCCGGCGCTTTCAACGTCGTCCCGGGCCCCGGCGGCCTCGTCGGCGCCGCGATGGCCGAGCATCCGGGAATCGACAAGATCTCCTTCACGGGCGAGACCGAGACGGGCAAGACGATCCTGCGCGCGGCCGCGGGGACGATGAAGCGCGTCTCGATGGAGCTCGGCGGCAAGTCTCCCAACGTCGTCTTCGCGGACGCGGACCTCGACGCCGCGGCGAAGGGCGCGATCAACGCGATCTTCTACGGCAAGGGGGAGCTCTGCTCCGCCGGCTCGCGCCTCCTCGTCGAAGAGGCCGCGCATGACGAGCTCCTCGAAAAGGTCGTGGACCGCGCGAAGAAGATGGTCCCCGCCGACCCGATGCACCCGAAGACGCGGCTCGGCGCGCTCGTCTCCGAGAAGCAGCGCGAAAGCGTCGAGCGATACGTCGAGAGCGGGAAGTCCGAGGGCGCGAAGCTCGTCGCAGGCGGCAACCGCGTTTCCGTGGACGGCAAGGGCGCCTTTTTCGAAGCGACAGTCTTCGACGGCGTGTCGCCCGAAATGAAGATCGCGCGCGAGGAGATTTTCGGGCCGGTGCTCGCGACGCTCACGTTCAAGGACGAGGGCGAAGCGATCGCCGTCGGGAACTCGACGATCTACGGACTCGCCGCGGCCGTGTGGACGCGCGACGTGAAGAAGGCGATCCGCACGGCGAAGGCTCTGAAGGCCGGCACGGTGTGGGTCAACACCTACAACTTCTACGACCCGGGCCTCCCCTTCGGCGGCTACAAGGAGTCCGGCTTCGGCCGCGAGCGCGGCCACTACGCGCTCGAGGAGTACACCCAGTTGAAGAGCGTCTGGGTGGACCTGACCTGATGCCGGAGGACGCGGAGAGCCGAGGCATCGTCTTCGACTCGCTCGTCCTCTGCGACGACGTCCGGTTCGAGAACAACGGCAAGCTGCTCCTGATCGGCGTCTACTCCGACGTCGTCCAGGTGACGAAGCTCCCGCTCCAGCTCCGGTCGCTCGGGCTCGCGATCAAGGCGAAAGTGCTCGCGACCGGCCGCTACGGCTTCTCCGTTTCGGTCGCCGACCCGCAGGGCAACCACCTCCTCGACGCGAACGGGGAGTTGAACTACGAGGGGGAGCCGGGCCGGACGATCTGGTTCCCTGTCGTCATGGGACCCGCGTTGCTCACCACCGAGGGCGCCTACGCCGTGCGGATCAGCCTCGGAGACGCAGCCGGCGTGCACGAGACGTTCCTCGTCCGCAAGACGGCGCTCCCGGAAGTTCGAATCACCGAGACGAAGCCGAACTGACCGGCGGGCTCAGCCCCGCGCTTCCTTCAGCACGATGTCGAACGATCCGGCGAGCGCGCCGGCCTGCCTGCCGAGCGCGATGATCCGGTGCGGGTCGTCGGAGTTGCAGCCGCGCCCGCACGAGTCGTGGTCGAGGACCGGATCGCCCTTGAAGTAGATCTGCGTCGTCAGGGATTCGTGGCCCGGCGCGGAGACCGTGACGTGGATGTGCGCGGGCCGGCCGCCGTACCCGCCCGGCCGGACCGTATCGAGCTCGTAACGGCCGCGCGCGTCCGTCAGGATCTGCCCTCGCAGGCGGTACTGCTCGGTCGCGTCGTGGTAGTCGCCCTTCGCGTCCGCCTGCCACACGTCGAGAAGCGTCTTCGGCAGCGGCGTCCTGCAGTCGGGCCCGAAGACGGTCCCGCGGATCCGGAGCCGGTCGCCCGGCTCGTTCGGGCCGGCCAGCACGGAGCGCCGCGGCGCGCCCGGCGCGTACATCGGCCCGAGAAAGTCGGACTCGGTGGGCGCGCAGGCTCGTGTTTCCGCGGCCGACGTCCGCCGCGCGGTCAGCAGGAGCGCCGCGGGAAGCGCGAAAAGACGGCCCAGAAGCGAGCGCCGGTCGGAATCCCAATTGGCCATGACGCCCTCCCGTTCTATCTTAGGGTCCAATGTTCGATACGAAGATCCTGAAGGAAAGATCGGTCCTCGTCACCGGCGGCGGCTCCGGGCTCGGGCTCGCCATGGCGAAGAAGTTCGCGTCGTACGGCGCGAAGGTCACGATCGCGGGCCGGACGCTCGACCGGCTCGAGAAGGGAGCCCGCGAGATCGCCGAGGCGGCGCGCGAGGGGGGCGAGGTAGACATCCTCCCGGTAGACGTCCGCCAGCCGGACGAGGTTGAGAAGCTCGTCGGGCACGTCGTGGAACGGTTCGGTAAGGTGGACTCGCTCGTCAACAACGCCGCGGGCAACTTCCTGGTCACGTCGGAGGACCTCACGCCGAACGGCTTCGACGCCGTCGTCGGCACCGTGCTCCACGGATCGGTCTTCTGCACGCTCGCCGTCGGCCGCCACCTGCTCGCTCGCAAAGCCCCCGGCTCGATCGTCTCGGTCGTGACGACCTACGCGTGGACCGGGACGGGATTCGCCCTCCCCTCCGCCTGCGCGAAAGCGGGCGTTCTCGCGATGACGCGCTCGCTCGCCGTCGAGTGGGGTCACGCCGGCATCCGCCTGAACGCGATCGCGCCCGGCCCGATCCCGACGGAGGGCGCGTGGGCCCGGCTCATGGCTTTCCCGGAGGCGGAGAAGAAGACGCTCGAGCGAATCCCGCTCGCCCGCTTCGGAACTCCCGAGGAGCTCGCGAACCTCGCGACGTTCCTCCTCTCCGATATGTGCTCCTACCAGACGGGCGACTGCATCACGATGGACGGCGGCGAATGGCTGGCCGGCGCCGGAGAGTTCTCGGACTACCGCAAGATCCCGCGCGACGTGTTCAAGGCCGCGCTCGAGAAGATGCGCCCGAAGAAGCGGCCCAAACCGACCGGATAGCGCCCCGCGGCGCGGCTATTCGAAGTAGCCGGAGACGTCCAGCGCGAAGTGAGTCTTCCCGGCAGAGCTGTTGTGGAAGTGAATTGAGCTCGAGCCATCGGCCGGGAGCCGGACGATGGCGTTGTTGGCGCGAATCTGACCCGCGGAGAAGTTGATCGTGCTCACGAGAGTCGGGGGGAGATCCCCGGCGGAGAGAGTCAGGTATCCCGCTGCCGTGGGCTGGATCACGGTGACGTTGACCGCGATGCTCTTCGCGGAGAGCGGTATTCCGCAGATTCCGGGGAACGAGAACGTGCGCGTGGAATGCGGCTCGAGAGCCGCGTCCCCACGGGTGTCGATCAGCCGGCACGCCTCCAGGGTGTGAAACCTCTGGGCAATGCCACCGCAGGCCGAGAACTCCGACGTGTTCCCGAAAGCGTCCGTCGCGGTCGCGGTGACGACACGGCCGAGCGCGATCGGCGCCGGGAAGCTGGCTTCGAACGGAGCGTCGCCGCCCGGGTCCGTCACCACCTTCGTCGAGCCGACGTATTGCTGTCCCTCCCCGTGCCCGGAGTCGTTACATGCCGCGCTCGAAAAGAACTCGAGGGTGTAGGACCCGTTCGGCTCGCTGTTCAAAGTTCCACGAATCGTCGTGGTGCCGGCATCGGCCGTCGTCGGGAGGAGAACGGGGAAGTTCTGCAGAAGGTTGGGGCCGACGTCGGGATCACCCGGGTCATTGGGCGTGACTCGAGAACCCGACTGGTTCAGCTCGTAGTTCAGGTCGATTCCAAAGGCGTTCGAGTGGATCGAGTTTCCGGAGATCACGTTCCGGCTCGACACCGGCGCGATGCCGATGGCGACGAATCCGTGGTGAACGATGACGTTGCCCTCTCCGGGCCCGGTGCCACCGATCCGGGCGCGGCTGCTCCCGGAAAGCACGACCCCGGCCCTCTGAGGCTGGCCGGAAAGACTACCGCCCGCAACGGAGGGGCCGATCCGGTTGCCCTGGATCGTCACGTCGTTCGAGCCGTTGACAGCGATGCCGTACTGGCCATTCCCGGAAATCAGATTGCCCTCGCCCGGCAATGGGCCGCCGATAAAGACGGCGTAGGGCGGCCCTTCGGTCGAGCCTTGTACCTCGATTCCGTCGTTCAAGTTCGGCAGAGCGTCGGTCCCCGCGGCATTGGTTCCGATGAAGTTGCCGAGGATCGTCGCGGACCGGTTCACCAGGATTCCGATAGCGTTGCCCGAAATCACGTTTCGATCCGCGACCGCGTTTCCGCCGATTACCGAACGGTCGTCGGCGGGGAAGATCATGATTCCGACCGCGTTCGGCCGCGCAACGGATCCCGCGACGTCGGTTCCAATGTAGCTGCCGGTTACCGTTACGGACGCCTGCGCGAAGATTCCTCGAAAACAGTTGTTGATCACGAGCGCCTTCACGGCGGTGTCGGCCGGCCCGTTGATGTACGCCCCGGTCCGGATTCCGGCGGAGAATTGCGGAAGCAGGCTTCCGTCGATCTCGATCAGCGGAGAGCCCGCGTAGCCCGGCTGTGTCGTACCGTCGATCGTCCCCGAGATGAATATCGGGAGCTCGGTCAGCGGTCGGATCCTCTGCGTCCCCGAGCCGATCGAGAAGGCGATCGTGTTTCCGAGACTTGCGCCCGCGTCCAGGATCGCCTGCCGCAAGGACCCGGGGCCGTCGTCAGCCGTGGTCGTCACGACGAAGGTGGCTGCTCGGAGGGAACCCGGAGAGGCGGCGATCATCAGAAGCGCCGCGAGACCGACCCTGGTCAAAAGAACCGGCATGAGAGGCTCGCCGAACTCTGAACGCCCGCGGTGGGCCGAGCGAACTCCGCTTGTGGACCGCGTCAATCGGTAGCCGGCGAGGCGGACGCCGCAGGCCCATCATAGGTTATGGGGACTCGGACCTGCCCGATGGGGCCTCGATTGTCGGCCCGCTAGCCTCCGAACGCCTCGCCGATCAGTTCCGCGAGCTCGCGCTTGTGCACGCTCGCGTTGCCGGTCGCCGGCGAGGCGGACGGCCCTCGGCCGGCGTAATACATGGACACGCTGTCCGGGACGAACTCGCCGCGGCGCGGGCGGATGAATGACCACGCGCCCATGTTCTGCGACTCCTCCTGGACCCACACGACCTCCCGGACGTTCAAGTGCCGCGCAATCGCCTCGCGCAGCGCCACGGCCGGGAAGGGATAGAGCTGCTCGACGCGCACGATCGCGACGCGCGAGTCCTTCCGCTCTTCGCGCGCGGCGGCGAGGTCGTAGTAGATCTTCCCGCTACACACGAGCACCCGCGTCACCGTGTCGGGGTCGGAGACCCCCGCGTCGGGAATCACGGTCCGGAAGCCGCCCCGGGTCAGGTCCTCGAGCGGCGAGAACGATGACGGCTGGCGGAGCAGGCTCTTCGGCGTGAAGACGACGAGCGGCTTCGCGGCCGGCTGGCGCATCTGGCGGCGCAGCAGGTGGAAGTACTGCGCGGGCGTCGTGACGTTCGCGACCTGGAGGTTGTCCTCGGCGCAGAGCTGAAGGTATCGCTCGAGGCGCGCGCTCGAGTGCTCGGGTCCCTGTCCTTCGTAGCCGTGGGGAAGAAGGAGCCCGAGCCGCGTCGTCTGCTGCCACTTGTCCTCGGCGGACGCGACGAACTGGTCGATGACGACCTGCGCACCGTTCGCGAAGTCGCCGTACTGGGCCTCCCAGAGAACGAGGGCCTCGGGTGCCTCGACGCTGTACCCGTACTCGAAGCCGAGCACGCTCACTTCGGAGAGCGGGCTGTCGTAGACGTTGAGCGGCGCCTGTCCGGGGTCGAGCGTCGAGAGCGGCGTCCACGTCTCCCCCGTCGTCGAGTCGTGAAAGACGATGTGGCGCTGGCTGAACGTGCCGCGGCTCGTGTCCTGGCCGGAGAGGCGGATCGGCGTGCGCTCGAGGAGAAGCGAACCGAAGGCGAGCGCCTCCGCCGTGGACCAGTCGAGCGGTTGCGAGCCGTCGGCCATCTTCCCGCGGCGCGCCAGCTGCGACACCATCTTCGGGTTCAGGTGAAAGCCGGAGGGCACTGTCGTCAGAGCGCGGCCGATGCGGCCGAGGGTTTCGGCGGGAACGGCGGTATCGACGACGGCAGTGGTGGGAGCCGGTGACGGGGCAGGCTCGATATCGGTCGCCTTCGCGCGCTGCGCGAGCTCCTTCGCCTTGGCGAGCGCGGCCTCGTAATCGGCCTTCTGCCGCTCCTCGATCTCCGTCACTTCGGCCTCGGTCAGGACGCCTTCTTTCACGAGCCGCCGCGCGTAGAGCGACCGCACACCGGGGTGCTCCTGGATCCGCTTGTACATGAGAGGCTGCGTGTAGGTCGGCTCGTCCCCCTCGTTGTGTCCGTGGAGGCGGAAGCCGATCAGGTCGACGACGACGTCCTTGTGCCACTCCTGCCGGTAGTCGAGCGCGATCTGAAGCACGCGGTACGCCGCTTCGGGATCGTCGGCGTTGACGTGGAAGATCGGGACCTGGTTGATCTTCGCGACGTCGGTCGAATACATCGATGACCGTCCGGCCGCCGGCGGCGTCGTGAACCCGATCTGGTTGTTCACGATGACGTGGAGACTGCCGCCGGTGCGGTACCCGCGCAACTGGGCGAGGTTGAAGACTTCCGCGACCATCCCCTGCCCCGCGAACGCCGCGTCGCCGTGGAGGATGACGGCGAGCGCCCGGTTCCAGGCCTCCGGGCCCCGGCCGCGCCGGTCCTGCTTCGCGCGGACCATCCCTTCGACGACCGGGTCGACCGCCTCCAGGTGCGAGGGGTTGGACGGCACGGTGATCGCGACCTCGTGCCCGGTCGACGTCCGGTGAATTCCCTGCGCGCCCTGGTGGTACTTGACGTCTCCTTCGTCGGCCGGGAAATCGGGGTGCACGGTGCCCTCGAAGCTCGCGAAGATCCGCTCGGTCGAGTTGCCGACGACGTTGGCCATGATGTTGAGGCGCCCGCGGTGCGTGAGCCCCATCGTCACTTCTTCCATGCCGCGCTCCCCCGCCCCCTCCAGGAGCTGGTCGAGAAACGCGATTGCCGTCTCGCACCCTTCGATCGAGTACCGCCGCTGCCCGAGATACTTCGTGCCGAGGAAACGCTCGAAGGTCTCGGCGGCGAGAAGTTTCTCGAAGATGCGCCGCCGCACGTCGCGGGGAGGTGCCTCCGGCGCGGCGCCGACCCGCGCGCGGACCCACGCTTTCTCGACGGGGTTGGAGATGAAGCGGTATTCGATGCCGACCTTGCCGCAGTACACGCGGCGCATCACCGCGATGATGTCGCGAAGCGGCATGTGGTCGCCGCCCTTCAGACCACCGGTCCAGAACTCGCGATCGAGGTCCCAGATCGTGAGCCCGTAGGTCTCGAGGTCGAGCTCCGGGTGCTCCTGCACGGGAACCATCCGAAGCGGGTCCACGTCGGCGATCAGGTGGCCGCGCACGCGATAGGCGTTGATGAGCTCGAGCACCGCCGCCTGCTTCCGGATCTCGTCGCGCCGCCCGAAGGCGGGGTTCCGGTCCACGGCCCACCGGTACGGCTTGTGCGGGATCCCGAGGTCGGCGAAGAGGTTCTCGTAGAAGCCGTCCTTTCCGAGGAGGAGCTCCTCGATCCGGCCGAGAAACGCGCCCGACTCGGCTCCCTGGACGATCCGGTGGTCATAAGTCGAGGTGAACGTCACGACCTTGCTCACGGCGAGCTGGGCGATCGTCTCCGGCGCCATCGCGGCGAACTCCGCCGGGAAACCCATCGCGCCCGTCGCGACGATCACCGATTGTCCCGGCATGAGACGCGGAACGGACGCGGTCGTCCCGAGCGTCCCGGGGTTCGTGAGGGAAACGGTCGTGCCCTCGAAGTCGGAGATCTGGATCTTCCCTTTCCGCGCGCGCGTGATGACGTCGTCGGCTGCCGCGGCGAACGCGCGGAAGGTCATGCTTTCGACCGCCTTCACGTTCGGGACGAGGAGAGTTCGCGTGCCGTCCGACTTCTCGACGTCCACGGCCAGCCCGAGGCGCACCTCCTCGCGCTTCCGGCGCACGGGCGTGCCGCCTCTCGACGTCGTAGGCGTCGTTGACGCGCGGGAAGCTCCGAAGCGCCTCGACGATCGCCCAACCGAAGAGGTGGGTGAACGAGATCTTCGACTCGTCGCTCGCGGCGCGGTAGTCGTTCAAAAGGCGGCGGTTCTCGTCCGCGAGCTTGATCGGGATCTGACGCTGCGACGTCGCCGTCGGGACCCCGAGCGACGCCTCCATGTTTTCCGCGAGACGGAGCGCGCCGCCGCGGAGCGGCTCGCCGGCGGCAGTCTCAGGCGACGGCGCGGCGTCGGGTGCGGCGGGAACGGCCCTCGGGGACGGTGACGGGGCGGGCGCGGAAGGTGCCGGCGCGGCCGGCGCTCTTTCGCCCAGCCGCTCCTGGAAAAACCGGCGCCACTCCTCGTCCACCGACTCCGGGCTCGCGCGGTAACGCGCGAGGAGGTCGCCGACGTAGTTCGCGTTCTCGCCGAACTCCGCGACGAGGTCGTCGGCGAGATCGAGGGTTTTCTCGGTGGCCACGGAGCGATTCTAGCGCCCGTGCCACGCCACTCCGGGCGTGTTGGTACGATCCCGAAACTCATGAGAGGAGGCACCTTGAGGTGGAACCGCATCGCTCCCGCGCTGACGGCAATCGTCCTCGGCTCTGCTCCGCCGGCCGGCGCAGCGGACGCGGTCTCCGTCATCCCCGCGGCGGTCCGGCGGACGGCGGAATCGCTCCGCGAAACGGCGTTCACCGGCACGCGCGCGTCGGAGTGGGTCCGCGGGCTCGTGGACACGGCCGGCTCGCGCCTCTCCGGCTCGCCCGGGGACAAGGCGTCGATCGCGTGGGGAGTCGCGACCCTGAAGCGCCTCGGTTTCGCCAACGTCCGCGCCGAGAAGCTGATGGCCCCGTACTGGGTTCGCGGCGTCGAGACCGGAGAGGTGATCGCCCCGTATCCGCACAAGCTCTTTCTGACCGCGCTCGGCGGCAGCGTGCCAACGCCGGAAGGCGGCCTCGAGGCCGAGATCCTCGAAGTCGGGACTCTCGAGGAGCTCGACACCAGGAAAGAAATGGACGTCCGCGGGAAGATCGTCTTCATCAACAAGCGAATGCAGCGCACGCTGGACGGCGCGGGGTACGGCGTCGCTGTCGACGTGCGCGGTCGGGGCGCGTCGCGCGCGGCGAAGCTCGGCGCAGTCGGCGTCATCATCCGGTCGATCGGGACGGACGCGAACCGTACGCCGCACACCGGCGGGCTGCGCTACCTCGACGGAATCCCGAAGATCCCCGCCGCCGCCGTCTCGAACCCGGACGCGGACCTGCTCGAGCGACTCGGCGACGAGGGGAAGCCCGTGCGGGTGCGCTTCACGCTCGGCTGCCGCGACATGGGCCAGGCGGAGACCGCGAACGTCATCGGTGAGATCCCGGGCCGCGGAAGCCCGAAGGAGATCGTCGTCCTCGCTTGTCACCGAGACGCGTGGGAGCTCGGCACCGGGGCCGAGGACGACGCCGCGGGCTGCGGGATCGTGATCGAGGCCGCGCGATTGATCGCCGGCCTCGGCAATCGGCCGCGCCGCACGATTCGGGTCATCCTTTACGCGAACGAGGAGAACGGGCTCGCGGGCGGCAGGGCCTACGCCGCCAGTTACGCGGCGGAGTTGCCGCTGCACGCCGCGGCTCTCGAGGCGGACCTCGGAAGCGGGCGCCCGATCGGATTCTCCTGGAACGCGGGTCCGTCCTCCCTGCCTCTGATGAAGGAGATCTCCTCGCTCCTCGAGCCGCTCGGTGCGAGTGAGCTCACCCCCGACGGTCTCGGCGGCGCGGACATTTCCCCGCTCGTTCTCGCGGGCGTGCCTCTCTTCGCCGTTCGCCAGGAAGCATCGCGTTACTTCGACCTGCACCACACGCCGAACGACACGTTCGACAAGATCGACATTGGCTCCCTGGACAAGATGACCGCCGCCGTCGCGGCCTTCGCGTACGTCGCCGCGTCGACGAAGGAGCCGTTCGACAGGATCCCGGCGGAGAAGAGAAAGCTCCCGGAGTGGTGATCTTCTCCCTCTCCCCTCTGGGGAGAGGGCTGGGGTGAGGGGCGACTAAGCCGACTCCACCTTCTTCGCCGCCACCCGTTCCCGCGCCGCCTGCACTTCCGGGTGCTGGAAGCCGAGCAGCTCCGCGATGCGGCGCGCGAGCTGCCCTTCGACCGCGGAGAGAACGCCGTCCGAATAGACGACACCCCAGATCGCTTCGATGAGTCGCAGCCGTTGCTCGCGCGAGAAGCCGTCCGTCACGAGCTTCGTGAACTGATAGAGGTCGACGCTCTCGCGCCGCGCCTCTTCGGCGAGGCGGAGAACTTCGCGGACGTCGTCCGGCGGAACTCCGAGATCCTCGCGCGCGTGCCGTGAGATCCTCTCGCGTTCCTCGGCGCCGAAAGTCGAGTCGACGAGCGCGATTTCGAGCAGCAGCGCACACGCGGCCACCGCGATCGGATCGACAGCGGGCCCGGCGGAGTCGGGCGAAGTTCTCGACGAGAAGAACGCGCGAAAGGCCTCGAGACCCATGACCGGGAGTGTAAGCCGGGACCCACCGAATGCCTCGCGACCCCCCTTTTTCCGAAACTTTCCGCGGGTCCGGTGCGTAGAGAAGGATGGAGCACAATCATGAATCGAAGAGAACTCGAGACCCTATTCCTCACCCTCGAATCGACTCCGGCCCTGCTTGCGAAGGCGGCCGCGGACCTTCCGGAGGACAGAGTGCGCCAGCGCGGCACGACCGGCGGCTTCTCGTTCGTCGAGCACGTCTGGCACCTCGCCGACCTCGAGCGCGAAGGCTACGGCGTGCGGATCCGGCGCCTCCTTTCGGAGGACGAACCGCTCCTATCGAACTTCGACGGCGAAAGAATCGCCCACGAGCGCGTGTACCAGCGACGCGACCTCGCCGACGGATTGCTCGCCTTCACGTCCGCGCGGACGCGGAATCTTCAGATGCTGCGCGACGTCTCGAACGGCGACTGGACGAGGACGGCGGAACAGGAAGGCATCGGCGCCGTCGCGCTCGGTGACATCCCCCGGATGATGGTCGAGCACGACCGCGAGCACGAGAAGGAAATCGCCGACCTGGTCGGCGAGCTTGCCTTCGGTGTCTCGCGGGCGCACGCCCCGCGCTCCGTCTCCGCTGTTGCGTGATTCAGAGAGACATGGGGTCTGATCCCGAAGGGGTCTGACCCCATCGCAGTCAAAAACATGGGGTCTGATCCCGAAGGGGTCTGACCCCATCACAGTCCTAAACATGGGGTCTGATCCCGAAGGCGTCTGACCCATCACAGTCCTAAGAGCGCCGGGTTGAAGAAGACCCGGTGCAGCCCCACTCCCGCCGCCACCGCGCCGGCGATCAGTACGCTGAAGTAGACGACGGTCCCGAGAATCCACAGGTAGCCGAGGAAGACGAAGAGACCGTCCTGCTCGAGCATCCCCGCCGCAAGGAAGAGGACGGCGAGAGCCGGTAGCGTGTTCGAGAAAGGAACGAGCCCGAACGGCGCCATCAGCAGCACGCCCGCGACGACGATCATCGCGCCATTGAACCGGTTCATCGCCGCGCTGCGTGTGAGGACGGTCCAGCGCGGATGGAGGTAGCGCTCCAGCCGCTGGAGGAGCCTGGCTCCGTGCTCGAGCGCCGGACAGAGTTTGCTCGTCGGAAAACGGCGGTCGATCAGGCGACTCGGAAGCCAGGGCACCCGGTTCGCCATGACTCCCACACCGATGAGGACGACGAGAAGACCGAAGACGGTGCTGACACCCGGTATCGACACCGGCACGAGAAACGGGATGGTCAGAAAGATACAGAGCACGAGCATTCCCTGTTCGCCGATGAGTCCCAGGAGCTCGCGCACGGACGCCGTGTCCCCCTTGAGGGCGCTCGCCGCCTCGGAAAGCGCGCGGGAGAGACTCGTCTTCGGATCGTGGGTCGGCTCGGTCATTCGCGTGGGAGCGCGGGATCGTAGCAGAGGCCCGGCCCTTCACTCGGTTAGCATTCGGCCGTGCCCGAATACACCGATGAACACGCGAAGGCCGGGCTCGACGCGAAGCTTCCCGCGATCGAGACGTGGACCAATCAGTTTCCGGGCTACGAAATCGCAGTCGAGATCCCCGAGTACAACGCGATCTGTCCCAAGACGGGCCTTCCCGACTTCGGCCAGCTCACGATCCGTTACGTCCCGGACGCCCTCTGTCTCGAGCTCAAGTCGCTGAAGCTCTACATCGTCGCGTATCGCGACGTCGGGATCTTCTACGAGAACGCCGTCAACCGGATCCTGCGCGACTGCGTCGAGGCGTGCCGGCCCGTGCGCATGACCGTGACAGGGCGCTTCTCTTCGCGCGGCGGGATCTCGTCCACCGTCGAGGCGAGGTACCCCGAGAGCACCCCGAAAAGGTGACAGATTTATTTATGTAGGCCCCAAGACGGATACGTTCCGTCCCTCCCAAGCCCAAAATAAATCCGTCCCCATTTGCTCTTCCGGCCGCCGTCGAGGCGGCCGCTAAGAGAGCCTTCGAAACTCCTCCTGCAGCGCCGAGCAGAGCGCCGCGGCCACCGGGCCGGGGCGGCCGTCGCCGATCGGGCGGCCGTCCACCTCGACCAGCGGGTACGTCCACAGGCTCGTCGAGGCGAGGAACACCTCGTCCGACGCGAACAGCTCGTCGACGGACAGCGGCCGCTCTTCAACGCGGTATCCAAGTTTCGACGCGGCTTCGAGGGCGGCCGCGCGGGTGACGCCCGGGAGAATACGCGGGCCTCGCGGCGCCGTCCGTACGACGCCGTCACGAAAGGCGAAGAGATTCGCCTTCGTTCCCTCCCACGCGATCCCGTCGCGAACGAGGATCGCCTCGATCGCGCCGGCCTCGCGCGCTTTCTGCGCCGCGAGCACGTTCGCGAGAAGCATCACGCTCTTGACGTCGCACCGCGCCCAGCGCTCGTCGGGCGCCAGGATCGCTCGTCCGCCTCCCGGGGGCGGAGGCGGGTCCGTTGGCCGGGCGAACGCGAAGACCGTCGGCTCCGTTCCCTCAGGCGGAAACGCGTGGTAGCGGGGCGCGACGCCTCGCGAGACCTGCGCGTAGACGAGCACGTCCTCCCCGTCCAGCCGGTTTTCTTCGATCAACCGCGATGCGACAGCGGGAAAGAAACCGGGATCCGCCGCGATGCGGATCGCCTGGAGGCCGTCGCGCATGCGATCCATGTGTTCGGAGAGGCGATAGGGCCTTCCGCAGTTGTACCGGACGACCTCGTAGATCGCGTCCGCGAAAAGGAAGCCGCGATCCTCCGGAGAGATCTTCGCCTCGTCGCGGGGAAGGAATCGGCCATTCAGGTAGGCGATCAAGGGGCGGGATTCTAAGCGGAGCCCGGCCCGGTCAGTCCGCCGGGTTCCGTCGTCGTTTCCCGAATTCCTCGACCGCGCGAGCGAGGTCCGCGTCGCCCGTAAGGTGCCGATAAGCGTCCTCGGCTCGCGGGAGGGCTTCGGCGAGCGCGCGGCGGCGTTCGGCGCGCAGCAGGTCACGCGCCTCGGCGAGCGCGGCCGCGCCCGTCGCTGCAAGGCGTTCCGCGAGCCGGGCGGTCTCGAGCTCGAGGTCGGATGCGGCGACGGATCGCGCCGCGAAGCCCTCGTGCGCCGCTTCGCTGCCCGAGAGGGTCCGGCCGGTCAGGATCCAGTCGGCGGCGCGCGCCTCACCGATCCGAATCGGAAGGAGAGCAGTTGCTCCGGGAGGAAAGCAGCCGAGGCGGATCTCGGGAAATCCAATTCGGGCGTCGTCCGCGACGAGGACGAGGTCGCACGCGGCCGCAATTTCCGCTCCCCCTCCGAGGCAGGCGCCGGAGATGGAGGCGATTGTCACCGCGGGCACCTCGACGAGCGCGACGAGAGCCTGCCGCATCGCGGCGAGCATCGTCTCGATGGCGGCGGGCTCCGGAACGTGCTCGGCGACGGATACCCCCGCCGAAAACGCCCGCGGGAGACCGGAGAGGACGAGGACCCGGTCGGTCACGCCCCGCACGAGCCGGGCGAGCTGCCCGAGCGACTCGACGTCGAGGACGTTGACCGGCGGAAAATCGATGACGAGATCCGCGCGCCCCCCGGAGCTCGCGAGGCGAAGCGGCACGCGCCTCTACCTCACGATGCGGGCGTTCGGGGGGTCGCTGCGGCGCCAGCGCGCGGAGTCGGCGTTGGCGTGGGTCGCGTGAGCTCTGCCTTCCGCCGCTTGTAGACGGCGTGGGCGTTCGCGATATGCGCCTCGGAGAGGGGCACGTTCGGGATCCGGTTGTCGGCCTCGCGCAGCCGGATGTCCACGAGCTCCTCGGCGACCCCGGACTTCAGGAGTCGCTGCACGATCTCGTCGAGACCGCGGACGTAGGCGAGCGTGTCGGAGAGGCCCGTGCGCGGGCCGATCGCGCCGTGGCCCGGCACCATCTTTTCGAAGGGAGCCGCGGCGAGTCGCGGAAGCGTCTTCGCCCAGGCGCCCGGATCGGCGTCGGCGAGGTGGAGATCCGGGACCCGTCCGTTCAAGGCGAGGTCTCCGGAAAAGAGGATCTTCTCGTTCGCCAGGAGCACGACGAGGTCGCCGGTCGTGTGAGCGGGGCCGAGCCACTGAATGTCGGCGCGCCGCGTCCCGTCGAAGAGGATGAGTCTCTCGGAAACGGTCATGAGCGTCGGGGACACCTTCTTGCCCGTCATCGGATCCGAAGCTCCCTTCGGGGGCTGCGTGACGTAGGCGAGGATCGGGCTGGCCGCGTTCTCGTGGCAGATCACCTGTGCCCCCGCTGCGACGAACGCCCTCGCACCCGTGGAGTGGTCCGCGTGCGCGTGAGTGAGGACGAGGTATCGAACCGGTTTCCCGCCGGTTGTTTCCGCGATCTGGCGAAGAATCTCCTTCGCGGTCGCGTTGTCGATCCCGGCGTCCACCGCGACGACGCCGTCGCCGTAGACGAACCAGCCGACGTTTCCTCCTCGCTCCGGCGTGGCCGCCCAGACGCCTTCCGCGAGCTTCTGAACGGCGAGCGGCGCTTGAGCGAAGAGGTCGAGCGATGGAAGGGCGAGAGCGAGGGCGAGGATTCCGAGACGAAGTCTCATTCAAAGCTCCTTCAATGGTGCGACAAGTCGGAAGGTCTCCGAAGCCCCGAGAACAAGAGCGGAGGGCCGCGGAATTTCCCCATTCGCCGGTCGGGATTCAGTCCCCGGCGCTCCGGCCGTCCCGGACCGCCCGGATGAACTCGCGAAACAGCCGGCGCGACACCTCGTCGGACCGCAGGTTTTCCGGGTGCCACTGGACGGCGACGAGCCAGCGTCCCCCGCTCGATTCGACAGCTTCGATCACACCGTCGGGCGCCGTGGCGGAGACCACGAGACCGTCCGCGGGGTGCTCGATCGCCTGGTGGTGGCGGCTGTTGACGTCGACTTCGTCCACTCCGGCGATCCGGCCGAGCCGGGTTTCCGGATCGATTCGGACGGGGTGATCCCGCCGGTCCTCTTCCTTCGGCCGGCGATGCGAGACCTCCGAGGGGCGCTGGAGAGGGAGGTCCTGCACGAGAGTCCCGCCGCGCGCGACGTTGATCACCTGGAGGCCGCGGCAGATGCCGAGGACCGGTACCCCGGCGCGCCAGGCGTCCTCGAAAACCGGGAAGTCGATCGAGTCGCGCCCGTGATCGACCCGGACGTTACCGTCCGCGAGCACGTCGCGGCCATACCGCACCGGGTCGATGTCCTCGCCCCCGCCGATGACGACGCCGTCGAACTCCCCCTCGATCTCGTCGCCCGGCCGGAGGACGACGATTTCGTTCCGGCGCGCCCCCGCATCGATGAGCGCGCGAACGTAGTCGTTCGCCTCGGACGGGACGTCGCCGTCGAGGGTCAGCGCGATGCGCACGATTCCGACGTCACTCTCTTTCGAACAGGACGGCCATGCCCATTCCGCCCGAAACGCAAAGCGTCGAGACGCCGCGCTTCGCGCCGCGCTTCTTCATCTCATGAAGGAGCGTCGTCGAGATCCGCGCCCCGGTGGCGCCGATCGGGTGCCCGAGCGCGATCGCCCCTCCGTTCACGTTGACCCTCGCGAGGTCGAGGGGCAGCTCCCGCGCGCACGCGATCACCTGGGCGGCGAATGCCTCGTTCAGCTCGAGGAGGTCGAGGTCGGACAGCTTCAGTTTTCGGCGCTCGAAAAGGGACTTCAAGGCCGGGACCGGCCCGATCCCCATCCGCTCCGGCTCGACGCCCGCCGAGGTCCAGGCGGCAACCCGCGCAAGCGGCTCCACGCCCGACTTGCGGGCCGCCTCCTCCGAAGCGAGAACGAGGGCGGCGGCGCCGTCGGTGATGCCCGACGAGTTTCCGGCGTGGACGGTGCCCGACTCCGGGTCGAAGACGGGCGGCAGTTTCGCGAGAGATTCGACAGTGGTGTCCGGACGGGGATGCTCGTCTTTGTCCATGAGGATCCCCGGGATCTGACCCCCTTCGGGGATCAGACCCCGACCCCGGCTGTCGATCCTTACCGGCGCGATCTCGTCGGCGAACCGGCCGGAGGCGATCGCCTCCGCGGCGCGCCGCTGCGACTCGGCAGCGAAGGCGTCCTGCTCCGCGCGAAGGATTCCGAACTCGCGGACGAGGTTCTCCGCGGTCTCTCCCATGAGCTGGCCGCACAGCGGACACAGGAAGCCGTCCCGGTACATGCCGTCCACGATCTCGGAGTTCCCCATGCGATACCCGAACCGCGCGCGCGGCAGGAGGTACGGCGTCGCCGACATGCACTCGGTCCCGCCGACGAGGACCGTCTCGTTCTCGCCCGCCGCGATCGACAGCGCGCCGAGCGTCAACGCCTTCAGGGAAGAAGCGCACGCCTTGTTGACGGTGTAGGCGGGCACCGAGTCGGGCACCCCCGCGCGGTGCGAGACCTGCCGGGCGGTGTTGGGACCGCCGCCGGCCTGCCGGGCGTGTCCAAAGACCGTCTCGTTGATCGCCGCCGCGGGAAGCCCCGAACGCTCGATCGCCGCCTTCGCCGCGACCTCTCCGAGATCCGCCGCGGACAGCGAGGCGAATGCGCCGCCGAACTTGCCGATCGGGGTCCGCGCGGCCGAGAGGACGAAGACCGGTCTCATAAGAGGTGTCAGGTATCAGGTTTCAGGTGTCAGGTACCTGGGCTTAAGGAGGGATCCGATCGCGACAAGAGTTTTTCATGAGACAGGCTGCCGTCCGAAGCTATCGCGACTTGATCGTTTGGCAGAAAGCCGTCGAGCTGGCGGTCGACTGTTATCGGATCACGTACGAATTCCCCCCCAGTGAGACCTATGGCCTGAGCATTCAGGTACGGAGATCGGCCGTGTCCGTCGCAGCGAATATTGCCGAGGGACATGGATGCAAACATCTGGGAGCGTACCTGCGTTACCTCTCGATTGCCCACGGTTCCCTCATGGAAGTCGAGACGCACCTGATCATAGCCGGTCGACTGTCATACTCCGCTTCCGCTCGAACACTGCTCGATCAGACAGCCGAAATCGGAAGAATGCTCAACGGCCTGCGCGGGCGTCTTGTGGCTCGCCGAGCCTCGGGCCCCACTCCGACACCTGATACCTGATACCTGAAACCTGAAACCTAGCTGACGAGCGGGAGCAGGACCGCCACCGTGGTCCCCGAGTCGACCGCGCTCTGAACCTCCACCTTGCCCTTGTGAGCCTCCACGATCCACCGGACGATCGAGAGCCCGAGTCCCGAACCGCCCGAGTACGCGCGCCGGGCGCGGTCGCTGCGGAAGAAACGCTCGAAGACGAAGGGCAGGTCCGCTTCCGGGATCCCGACGCCCGTGTCGGAGACCTCGATGCGCGCTTCGGTCGCCGTCCTCGTGAGCCGTACGCGCACCGAGCCGCCGGCGGGCGTGTATCGCATGGAGTTCTCGAGGAGGTTGTGAAGGACCTGCTGCATCCGGCCCGGATCGACGAAGCCGATCACCGGTTCTTCCGGTACGTCCACCGAGAGCTCGAGCTCGTGGTCCGCGGCCGCCGGCGCCAGCTCGCGCGTGACGTCGGAGACGAAGCGGGCGAGGTCCTGGTTCGAGAAGGAGAGGGTCACCCGGCCGCTCTCGCCCCGCGCGAGAAAGAGGATGTTCTGAGAGATCCGGGCGAGGTGTCGAATCTCGAGGAGCGCGTTTCCGATGGACTCCCGGTACTCCTCGGAAGGGCGGTCCTCCTCGAGAGCGACCTCGAGAGTGCCGCGGAGAACTGTGAGCGGCGTCCGGAGCTCGTGAGAGACGTCCGCGATGAACTGCTGCTGCTCCTTCTCGGCGTCCCGCAGCGCATCGAGTCGCGCGTTCAAGCGCTCCGCGAGCTCCCTCGCGGGCGCGTCGAGGTCCGCCACCGGGATTCGCCGCAACGGGTGCGTCTCGGTCTCGACGAGGCGCTGGCGGAGCTTTTCGAGATCGGCCCGAGGCGTAACCGCGGTGACCGCATCTTCGGACGACGGCAGGAGCGGACCCGGGGAAGCGAGGCGACCGCCGAGGAAGACGAGCACGGCGAGCGCCGCGAGGCCGGCGGCGACGACGCGGAGCGTCCCGGGAGCGACCGTCACGAACGAAGACGCCAGGAGCACCAGCGCGACGGCGAGAAGTGCGGCGGCGCCGAACGACCACGCGGCCGCGCCTCGCCCTCCCCCCGCGGGGGCCATCACTCGGCGGCGGACGAGGCGGCGTCTCCCGCGTCGATCAGTCGGTAACCTACGCCGCGCACGGTCTGGATGAGTCGCTCCCTCTCGCCGGAGTCGAGCTTGCGTCGGAGCGCGTTGATGTAGACGTCGATGATGTTCGTGGAGAGGTCGAACGAGTCCTCCCAGATGCGGGCCTGGATCTCCGAGCGTGAGACGACTCTCCCCCTCCGCCGCAGCAGGAGCTCGAACAGAGCTCCCTCGCGGGCGGTCAGCCGGATGACGTCCCCGCGCCGCCGGACCTCGCGCGACTCCGGGTCGTACGTGAGCTCGCCGTGCACGAGCGGCGCGGGCTCCGGAATCTCGGTGCGGCGGGTGAGCGCCCGCAGGCGCGCGAGGAGCTCGCGAAACGAAAAGGGCTTGACCAGGTAGTCGTCGGCGCCGGCGTCGAGTCCTTCGATCTTGTTCTCGACGGCGTCCCGCGCGGTCAGCATGAGGATCTTCGACGGGATCCCGCGGGCGCGGATCTCGCGACAGAGCTCGAGGCCGTCGCGCGATCCGGGGAGCAGCAGGTCGAGGATGAGCAGGTCGTAGGGCGCGCTCTCGAGCCGCGCGAGCGCGGCGTCCGCGTCCCCGACGGCCTCGACCGAGTAGCCCTTCTCGGCGAGGCCTTTCTTCAGGAACTGGGCGATCTTTTCCTCGTCCTCGACGACGAGAACCTTCAACTGGGCTCCTCGTCTTCGACAGCCGCGCTGCGGCGCGGGTTGATGAGAAACGAGATGACGAACACAGCGCCGGCGCCCGCGGCGAAACCGCCAGCGAAGGAGGACAGGGGCGGAGTGGTGGCGACCGCCGTGACCGCGGCCACCGCGACGAGCGCGAGCAGGAGGAGGCGCGACACCGGAACCGGCGGAACCAGGATCATGCGGTCAGATCTCCACTCGCCACTCTGCCTCCTAACTCACTCGATCTGCGAGACTTGCGGAAACATTAAGACTCGCCGTTTAGGTTTCCCTAACCCCTAGAGGGCGTGAGGCTTAGTCGCGACCGGAGCCGGCTTTCCCTACTTCATGGTGAGGGGGTCGCGCAGGGGCACGTCGACGAGGCGGTCACCCGCGAGCGCCTGGAGCGACACCTCGTGCTTCAGGTCCCCCGCGAGAATGTCGCTCTTCTTGCCGACGACGAGGATGACGAGCTTGTCGGAAGCGAGGAACTTGCGCGCCACGCGCTGCACGTCCGTCGCGGTGACCTTCTCGACCTTCGCCCTGTAGTTCTTCCAGTAGTCCGGATCGCTCGCGTACCGTCCCGTCATCTCGTCCTGGGCGAACGTCACGGCGACTTGAGCCTTCGTGGCGAACGTCCGCGGGAACGTCTCGACGTACGACTTCTTCGCGGTGTTCAGCTCCTCCGCCGTCACCGGATCGGTGGCGATCTTCTTGATCTCCTCGACGACGACCGAGGTCGCGTACGCCACCGTGCGCGACTTCGACTGGAACGCCGCGCGGAAAGCGAGCGGGTAATAGACGCCCCCCGGAAACTGGGAACCCGCACTGTAGGCCAGGCCCTCGTCCGACCGGACGCGGTTCGTGATCCGCGACGTGAACCCTCCGCCCCCGAGGATGTCGTTCATCACGAGCACCGGGAAGTAGTCGGGATCGTCGCGGCGGATCCCGGGCAACATCACCGAGACGCGTCCCTGGTTGACGTCCTTGTCCACGACGTACACGCCCGGTCTTGCGAACGCGGTGTTCGTCGGAACTGCGGGAGCGGCCTCGCCCTGGAACGGCCAGTCGGCGAAGAGCTTCTCCAGCTTTCCGACCATCGCGGCGCGGTCGAAATCGCCGCTGGCGGCGACGACGAACTGCGCGGGGTGAAACCACTTCTTGTGGAACGCTTCGAGGTCGGCCTTCGTCAGCGCCTTGACGGAGGCCTCGGTCTCGAAACGGTTCGAGAAGAACTCTTCGCCGAAGGCGAGGAAGCTCCGCTCCCGGGCCTCGATTGCGGCGGAGTCGTCGTTGCGCTGCTTCATCGCCTGGAGAACCTGTTGCTTGCGCAGGGTGATCTTGTCGTCCTGGAACCGCGGCGCCGTCAGGACCTCCCGGAGGATAGTCAAGCCCTCGTCCAGGTCCTTCGAGAGCAGGTTGAGCGAAACGCTCCCCTGCGTCTCGCCGACGGCCGAGTTCAGCTGCGCGGCGAGAAAGGCGAGGCGTTCCTCGAGCTCCTCCGCGGTCTTCGACTTCGTTCCGCCGCGCGCGAGGAGATATCCGGCGAGGTCCGCGAGGCCCTCCTTGCCGGCGGGCACCACGTACTGGCCGGCTCGCACGTAAACGACGAGGTTGACGAGCGGCAGTTCCTTGTCGGGGACGACGTAGGCGATCGGGCCGCTCGCGAGCTTCACCCGGTAGTCCGCGGGCGAGGGCGGCTCGTAGGTGAGCGGCGGGTAGGAGAGCTTCTCCGGACGGCTCGGGATCGCCGACCGCGAGGGGGCCGCGCGCTTCGCAGTCGCCGACGTTTTCGCCTGCGGGTCGGGCCCCGCCGCGAAAGCCGCGCTCGCGAGGATCCCCGACAGGACGGCGGCGCCGATGGTTCTCTGGCTCATCCCTTTTTCCCCTTTGCTTTCTCGAGCTCGTCGATCCGGGCCTGCATCTTCTTGCGGATGACGTCGAGCGCCGGCTTCATCTCTGGCGGCGCGGCGCCCGCCTGCGCTTCCATCTGGCCCTGCATCTGCCGCAGGCGGTCGAGATCGTCCAGCGTCTGGAGGCGCTGCGAGAACTGTCGGACCATCTGCTTCTGCTGGTCGTTCAGACCGGCGAGGTCCGGGTCGTCCGCGGCGGGCGCTCCCGCTTTTCTCGTGTAGACCGCGACGGCGCGGTTCTCCTTCGTGAAGTACCGGTTCGCCACCCGCTTGACGTCCGCGACCGTCACCGCCTGGACCTTCGTGCCTGCCTCGTTCACCTCGCGCCAGTCGCCGCGCCCCTCGTTCTGAATGAGCTGGACGAGGATCGGGAAGTTCGACGAGAGACGGCGGTACTCCGCCGCCGCGAAGTTGTTCTTGACCTTCTGGAGCTCCTCCGCGGGAACGTCCTCCTTCTTGAGCTTTTCGATCTCCGCGTAGAGCGCCTGCTCGACTTCTTCGGGACGCCGTCCCTCCTTCGCCTCGCCGCCCGCGTTGAAGAGGCCGGCCCACTTGCGCGACTCCTGGCGCGCGAAGGCGTCGGTCGCGACCTGGGAGCCGAGCACCAGCCCCTTGTAGAGGCGCCCCGTGCGGGTCGATAGAAGCTGCGCGAGAACCTGGAGCGGATACGAGTCGGCGTGGCCGAACGGAACCGTGTGCCAGAGGACATCCACCTGCGGGTTCGCGTCCGCCTCCGCGTACATTCTCTTCTCCGCCGTCTGCGGGACCTCGAGGGTGACGACGTCGGGCGCCTCGGTCTTGCCGCGCGGAATTCGCCCGAAGTAGCTCTCCGCGAGCCGCGTCGCGCCTTCGACGTCGAGGTCTCCGACGAGGACGAGCGTGATGTTCTGCGGCGCGTAGTAAGTGCCGTAGTACTCGTCCGCCTGCGCCTTCGTGATCGCGGGGATGTCCGAGGGCCAGCCGACGACGGGCCACCCGTAGGGATGCGCCTCCCAGAACATGGCCCCGAAGGATTCGTCGAACTTGCCGAGCGGAGTGGACTCGGTCCGCAGGCGCCGCTCCTCGAAGACGACGTCCCGCTCCGAGTAGAACTCCCGGAAGACCGGGCTCCGGAGGCGCTCCGACTCCATCCACATCCACAGCTCGAGCTTGTTCGAGGGGACGTTGATGAAGTACCCGGTCATGTCCGTGTTGGTGAAGGCGTTCATCCCGGAGCCGCCGCCGTTCGTGTAGATCCGGTCGAACTCGTTCTTGACGAGGATCTCGCGCTGCTGCGCGATCAACGTGTCGAACTTCTTCTCGAGCTCCCGCATGCGGGGGGTTTTGTTCTCCGGCTTCAGCACGTCCTCGATTTCGCCGCGGCGCCACGCGGCGCGGATCTTCGCCTCTTCCTGCCGCATTTCTTCGCGGACCTTTTCCTGCTCGGCGATGATCGCCACGTCCTTCTTGTAGTCCTTCGTGCCGATCGTCGGGGTGCCCTTGAACATCATGTGTTCGAAGAGGTGCGAGATCCCGGTGATGCCGGGACGCTCGTTCGCGCTGCCGACGAGCGCGACCCATCCGCCCGCGACGCTCGGCTCGCCCTCCCGATGCACGAGAAGCAGGCCCATGCCGTTCGAAAGCGTTTTTTCGACGACCGGAACCTTCTGCGCGAAAAGCGGACCAGCGAGAACGAAGACCGAGACGACGACCGGGAGAATCCTGCGGATTTTCATGCGCGTCCTTTCCACTGCGAGCCCCCGGGAACGGCCTTTGCAGGATGTATCTTCTCCCATTGGAAGTGGCAAATACTCGGGACAGGTTGAAACCTGTCCCCCAGGAGGAAAGATGAAGATCACCCGATTGCCCGCCCTCGCGGCCGGACTCGTCGCGGCCGCCGGGATCGCTTTCACAGCCGGTTGCGCGTCCTCGAAGGCGACGCCTCCGGCCGACGCCCAGTCGCGCGCCACCATCGAGTCCCGAAGCGGCTCGAACGTGCGAGGGTGGGCCGCGTTCTCCGACCGTTCGACCGGAGGCGTGCGCGTCGAAGTCCACATCGAGAACGCGCCTCCCGGAGTTCACGGTCTCCACGTCCACGAGAGGGGGGACTGCTCCGCTCCCGATGCGTCGTCCGCCGGCGCTCACTTCAATCCCGGAGGGATGCCGCACGCCGCGCCGTCGGACACGAGCCGCCACGCCGGCGATCTCGGAAACATCACCATCGAGGCGAACGGAACGGGGCACCTCGAGCTCGTCACGGATCTCCTCACGGTCCGTCCCGGGCCGAACTCGGTCGTCGGCAAGGCGGTGATCTTCCACGAGAAGGCCGACGACCTGAAGACGCAACCGACGGGCGACGCCGGCGGCCGCCTCGGGTGCGGAGTGGTGCAGTAGGAAGTCAGCGATCAGCCATCAGCGGGCCGGCGGAAGCCGGCCCTTTTCTTTTGGGACGCGGCGTTCGGTGATTCAATCGCCGCATGAATGAATCCTCCTTCGACCTGCCGCCCGACGAAGTCCGCCGGCTCGGCCGGCTCGCCGCCGACGCGGTCGCCGAGCACCGGGAGAAGCTTCTCGAGCGGCCCGTTTTCGGAAAGATCGGACCGGACGCTTCTCTTTTCGCCGGCGCGCTGCCCGAGGAGGGCCGGCCGTTCGAGGAGGTCCTCGACTTCGTGCGCGAGCACGTGATGCCGTTCCCGATGGGCAACTCGCACCCGCGTTTTTTCGGATTCATCAACGCAACGGCGGACCCGGTCGGCATCCACGCCGACTACCTCGCCGCCGCGATGAACCCGAATTGCTGGGGGGGTGACCACGCCGCCGTTCACGTCGAGAACCAGGTCGTCCGCTGGCTCGCATCGATCGTGGGTTTCCCGGAGACAGCCGAGGGGATCCTCGTGTCGGGTGGTTCGATGGCCAACTTCACGGCGCTCGCCGCGGCGCGGCGCGCGATGACGCCGGGCAACGTGCGGGAGGACGGGCTCGCGGGCGACGGGCGCCCGTCCCTAATGGTCTACGCCTCCGACCAGGTCCACCACTGCGTCGACAAGGCGGTGGACCTCCTCGGGATCGGTACGAACAACCTGCGCCGGATCGAGACCGACGGTCGGTTCCGGATCCGGATGGACCTGCTCGAGCGGGCCATCGTCGCGGACCGGAAGGCCGGGCGCCTCCCCGCGATCGTCGTCGGAAGCGCCGGCACCGTCAACACCGGCGCCATCGATCCCCTCGAGGAGCTTGCGGACCTCTGCCACCGGGAGTCTCTCTGGTTTCACGCGGACGGCGCCTACGGCGCGCTCGCGGTCCTGTCGCCCGCACTCGCGCCGCTCTTCGCCGGCCTCGATCGCGCCGATTCGATCGCCGCCGACCCGCACAAGTGGCTCTACGTCCCTTACGAGGCCGGTGCGACGCTCGTTCGGGAGAGGGGGCGCCTGGCCGCGACGTTCCGAAAGTTCCCGGAGTACCTCGCGTCAGATCCCGAGAGCCCTTTCCCCGGACCCGCGTGGTTCGCGGAGAGGGGCGTCGAGCTCTCCCGCGGGTTCAAGGCGCTGAAGGTGTGGATGGGCCTGATGACCCACGGTGCACGCGCCTACGCGCGGGCGATCGAGAACGACGTCGCGCTCGCGCGGTTCCTTTCGGAGGAAGTCGATCGGCGGCCGGACTTCGAGCGGATGGCGGAGCCGGTGCTCTCGATCGCGAACTTCCGCTACCGTCCCGAGGCGTCGTCTCTATCCGGCGCCGACCTCGACCGCCTGAACCGCCGGATTGTCAACCGGCTCGTCGGCGACGGCTCCTTCTTCCTCGCGCCCACCATCCTGAAGGGCCGGACGGCGCTCCGCGTATGCATCGTCAACTTCCGCACGAGCGAGGACGACCTCACGTTCCTCCTCGACGAGGTGGAGCGGGTCGGCAGGGAGCTCATGAGGGAGGGGGGGAAATGAGGTTTCGATTGACGGCGGACCTGGTTTTCGAAGCCGACGGTCTCGAGGACGCCTACCGGCGACTCGCGGCGCACTTCCTCCGCGCCTCGATCCACCCCGACGACGAGAAACCGCCCCCCTGGCATCAGGGGATGCTGGAGGTCGCACCGGCGGGCGAAGAAGAGGAACCGTACTCGTAAAAAAAAGGCGGGGCAAACGCCCCGCCGCGCGCGAACCTTCCGCCCGGGTCAGATCACGCGACCGGCTGCGTGCACGCGTGACACCGCGACGCGTCGGCGGGAATAATGGTTTTGCACTGCGGACAATTCTTCGTCTCCGGATCCTTCTCCGGCTTTGGGAGCATCGTCTTGATGATCAGGAAGACGACCAGCGAGATGATGAGGAAGTCGACGACGGCGCCGAGGAGCTGCCCGTAGGAAATCGCGTTCTCGACGACCTTGCCGCTCGCGTCCGTCGTGCTCGACAGCACGATCCGGGCTTCGCGCCAGCTGCCTCCCGGAAGCGCCATTCCGATGATCGGATTGATCACGTTGTCGACGAGCGAGGAGACGACCTTCCCGATCGCGGCGCCGAGAATCACGGCGACCGCGAGCGCCAGAGCGTTCTGCTTGACGAGGAACTCCTTGAATTCGCGGATCATGGTTTATGAGCCTCCTTCCATGCGGCGAGGTTGCGGTCGATCTGACCGGCGTGCTTCTCGAGGTGCTCCGCGTAGAGTTCGAGCCAGTCGTCGGTCGTATAGCGCCCGGATTCGGTGTGTGTACCGACAGCCGCCCACGCGCTGTCGGGGAGGCGACGCAGGAGGGCGGTCGTGTTTGCGCGCACCGCCTCGACGGAAGCAAGCGCCGGCGCGAGCGGCGCCGCGTGGTAGTCGAAGGTCTTCGCCCAGCGCTCCTGGTCGTACCCGACGATGACGGGCTCTTTCTCGGCGACGAGATAGCGCAGACGCAGCGCGGCGTTGGTCTCCGCGTCGCCGCAGTGGCACACCACCTCGTGAACCGACCATTTGCCCTCAGCCGGGCGCCACTTCATGGCCTCGAGCGGGACGCGACCGAGGGCCGCTTTCAGCTTCGCCGGTCCCTGCTCGTAGCGGCGGATTCTTTCGTCGCGTTCCGAAGGGGTCAGTGGCATGGGATCTCCGCTTTTCGCGGAGTCTATAGCGCGCTCGCAACAGCGTCGGGGCACGGGCATTGAAAGAACGCTACTGACTGAACGTTGCCCCGCCAGGTCCGCCAGCGTCGTAGCCGTTCGAAGGCGGATACGGAACGAGTCGGTCGAGCCCGGCTCGCCGTTGTCGACGACGTCGAAGTGAAGTGAAACGGACTGCTTGTTCACGGTGCAGCTCGGTGAAGTGGCTCGCCGCCGGACACGTCAGCGTCGGAGGACTGCTGTGAACTTCAGGTCCGCGGCCTTGTCGTGGTACGTCAGGTGACCGGAGGTCCGGGAGCGACACTCGGCGTTGAACCCGAAGTTCGCCTTTCGCCGCCGACGACGATCCAGCCGCCCCGGCCGCCTCCCGCCGCCCGGGGGGGGGGAGTTGACCTCGATGAACGTCGTGGGCCGTTCGCCGTCGTTGTCGGTGACGGTCAGCGTGGCCCGATAGGTGCCCGCCGCGAATAGGGGTGGTCGTGGTGGCCCGGTGGTGGCTGCGTGCGCCGTCGCCGAAGGCCCGAAGACTGGAAGTCGCCGGACGCCCGACCGCGTCGTTGTCCTGCGAGGCCGACCCGTTGAACGTCACCGTCTGGTTGACGTTCGCCGGATCGGGGGCGTGAAGCTCGCGTCGGATCCCAGGTCATCGGACCGCGCTCGACGGTGATCTGTTGGATGTTGGACCAGGGCCGAGGGTCGCGCAGCCGACGCCGAAGAGACCGGCGATCCGGTAATAGTAGGTGCCGTCCGCGGTCACAGTCCGGTCGTACTGCAAGGTCGATCCGGGGACCGTCGCGATCGGAGCGAAAAGTTCGAGACGGAGACCGACACGTCGTCGATGAACCAGCCCAGGTGCAGCGGGAACGAAAAGATGTTGTCGCTCGTCACCCGGAAGCGCACCTTGATCGACTGACCCGCGAACGCGGTCAGGTCCACGGCCGTTCGCCGCGAGAAGATCCCGGTATAGGTCGCCAGCGTCTGGAAGGCGCCGCCGTTCGCGCTCACCTCCACGAAGCCGAAGTCGAAGTCCTCCTCGATGTCCTCGAAGGAGTCGAAGGTGAGCCGGGCTGCGCTGTTCGCCCGGGATCGCGAGCGCGCTCGCCATCGTGAGCGAGACGTTCAAGTTGTCGGTGTAGACGAGACCGTAACCGAGCGTGCCGGTGTTGGGGTGCGGCGCCGAGACCCCACTGCGGGTCCCCGGTCCACTTCGCGTTCGCGCCGGCGACGAGCGGCTGGGAGCCGTCGTCGGTGAAGACAGTACCGAACGCGGTCGCCTCCTCGATTCGGAAACCGCCGCAGGGCTGCTCGACGGGAGGACCCGCGTAAGTCCACGAAAGCCGATACCGGCCGTCCTTGTCCACGCCGCCGACCTGGTCGGGGGCTGCATCGTCCTCGATTGCGTTCTGTGACGGCGCCACGGGAAGCTGCGTCACCGTGCTCGTGCCCACCTGTACGGTGACGACGTTGCTGTACGGAGAGGCGAGCCCGGCGTACGAAGTGCGGACGCGGTAGCAGTAGCTCCCGGGGGTGCGCCCGCTGAGTGCCGCCGTCGTGGCCGGCGTCGTCGCCACGTCGGCGAAGCTGTCGTTCGTGATCGAGATGTCGTCCACGTACCAGCCGAGCGGCGCGTACTCGAACCAGTTCAAGGCACCGGCGAAGAACCGGAACCGGACCTTGATCGACTTTCCGCTGTAGGCGGAGAGGTCGGCTTTCCGGGCTGCGAGCGGTCTCTAGTCGTCAAGGGCCGCGGCGCCGTCCTGCGCCTTCGCGTTGCGGTTGGAGGTGTAGACCGGCGTCCAGCTCGCTCGTCCTCGAGACTTCGACGAAGACGGCGTCGTCCGGCTCGTTGACGTTCCCATCGCGCCACCGGATCGCTGTCGCGCCGGTCGCCGGAAGGGCGAGGAAGCTCTTGGTGGTCATCGTGATGTCGCCGCCAAAGACTCGGCATCTCCACGAAGAGACGTTGCTCGCGGCTGGGCTTCGCCTGTCCGGTCTGCCACGGCGGCGTGCCCGTCCGATCCCACTGCGTGAAGCCGTTCTCGGCGTCGTCGGAGAAGATCGATCCGCAGCGCGCGATTCC
Source organism: uncultured Acidobacteriota bacterium (assembly GCA_963832145.1). Taxonomy (GTDB): domain Bacteria; phylum Acidobacteriota; class Thermoanaerobaculia; order UBA5066; family Gp7-AA6; genus Gp7-AA6. Next base: position 169,846 of record CAWHTA010000002.1, on the reverse strand, counting down.
TGCAGGGTGTCCGGCCCGGTCGCTCCCGCCGGACGCGTCCAGTCGAGGCTGTAGGAGCCGTCCGTGTCGGGATCCTCGTAGCCGGCGCCGATCGAGAGGACCGGCGGCGCGAGGTTCGGGCACGATCTACCTGCAGAGCGTCCACGAACCACCCCGGTCACGCCGTTGCAGCCGTCCTGCCCAGCTCGAAGCTGAAGCCAGACGCGTCGTCCCGGGGACGCGAGCGCGGCGAGGTTCACGACCGTCGTGCCCCACGAGCCGAACGTCGACGCCCTGGTTGACGCCCGACCAAGCCGGTTCGCCCGCCTTCGGGTTGGTGTTCGGGGTGTCGGAGGCCGTGGGGTTCAGGGTCGTGTTCGGCCCGTTGTAACGTAGCGCGGACTGGGGGCACGAGCTGGAAGACGACGCCGTTCGTGGAGTAGAGGAGGTTGCCGCCGTCCCAGCCGGCCTCGGTCTCGACCGAGTGGTCGAAGCGGAGCTCGACGTTGCGTCGCGCCGGCGGGAGCGCGATCGCCGGGCTCGTCATCGAGAACTTGCCCGAGTGGTCGCCGTCGCCGCGCCGACCGGCAGCTTCCGGCGATCGGATCGGGAGCGAAAGACCGCGAGGCCCGCTCGCGCAGCCGGCAGCTCGCCGACGCGTCTGCCAGTTGTAGTTCGGCCACTCCGCCGCGGAGATCCCCACGCTCTGCGAACGTCCAGCCGTCCAGCCCGCTCTCGAAGTCTTCCGTGAAGACAGTCGTGCGCCCTCGCACGCCTCCGGCGCGCCCGGCTCGAGGATGAGGCCTCCGCCGCAGGGCGGGTCGCGCGCATCTCGACGGCGAGCATCGCGTTGCGCACCTGCACGCAGTCGTCGCACGTGATCACCTGCCCCGAGAGGGCTCCGGTGAACGGGTCGCGAAGGTTCGTCTGCGCGAGCTGCAGGTCGGCGCACGACTGCTTCGAGCGCGTTCGCGTGGCCGCGAAGTTTGTCGTCTTCGTCTGGTAAGTCGTCATCGCGCGGAAGTAGATGTGAGCGCGCCTTGACGAAGCCGATGCCCTGCGACGGTCTGACGCCGTTGAAGGTCTTTCCGTCCACGATCATCGCGTAGGCGTGGTTCGGCACGCCGGAGTTGGTGTGAACGCCGCCGCCGTCGCTCGCCGTCGCAGTGGTAGAACGTCGGCGTTGCCTGACACGGTCGCGGATCGGCACATCGGGTCGGGTCCCACATGTCGCGCAGTCGGCCCGAGCGGCCCTCGCACGTCCTCGCCGATCAGCCAGCGCGCTGCCGCCCGTCGGCGGTCGCCGCCGGCATGGTCGTTGTTGTGTCGCGCCGCCGATCGCCGTCGTGGCCGTTGTCAGGTCGATCGTCTCGCCCCAGATGTCCGAGTACGACTCGTTCAGCGCGCCCGACTGGTACGCGTAGATGAGGTCGTGCGTGTTCTCGCGTGTACGCGTGTCCCCACTCGTGCGAGACGACGTCGTCGTCGTCGAACGTCGGGCAGTAGTTGCGTCGTCGCGCCAGTTCCAGTAGGCGTTCGGGCACTTCTCGTTGACGAGATAGACGCTCATCATCTTCCCGCCGGCGGCGTCGAAGGAATCGCGCCCGAAGCCGTTCTGAAAGAAGGCGTAAGTCTCGCCAGCGTAGTCGTACAGGCGGTCCACCGGGTTGTCGTTCGGAGCCGGGCTCGGCGGATCGCCCTCCTTGCGCAGGAGGAAAGCGGGATTGAGCTGGGCGAATAGATCTCGCGATAGAGCGCCTCGTGCTTCAGCGAAATGCGGTTCACGAAAGCGCCCGTCACCGCGTCGATGAAGACGAGCTCGCGAAGCGCGGGGCCGGTGACCTCGACGGCCCACGTCAGCTTGTTCTCGCCGAAGTAGCCCTCCAGGAGCCCCGTGCGGTAGACCATGAGGCGCGTCGAAGCGATGGCGAGACCTCCCGTCGCCTTCTCCTTCGCGACGCGAATCCGCGCCTCCTCCGCCGCCGACGCCGCCGCGAAACGGGGCGCCGGGTCGAGCTCGATCCCCGGGACGAAGGTGCCGTTCACGCCCAGGATCCCGGAACCGTTCATGTGAACGACGAGCTCGGCTCCGAAGACCGGCACGCCGCGAAAGACCTGTTCGAGGCGGACGTGCGTCTGGCCGATCGCGTCCCGCTCCACCTTCCGGACCTTCAGCTCCGGCTCGCCGGACGAGAGGGCCGAGATCCCTTCGGGACGGCGGGCGATTCGGATGCCGAGGAGGTCGCGCTCCCGGGAGAGGAACGACAGCGCCCGCTCTTCCGGCGACGCCGACGCGTCGTCCGCGAGGAGGAGCGCACCTTCCGTCGCGAGAAGGAAGTCGAAGTTGCGCGTTTCCTTGCGACGTGCGCGGCGATGCGTCCTCCGGTCGAACGGCGCAGCCCGTCGAACGCCGCGTTCGTCGGTCGGCCGCCTGGACGGGGCCCTGCGCGGCGGCGGGCGTCGGGATCGAGAGGCGAAGATCAGGGTGAGGAAAGCGGAGACAGTGAGTCTCCGGCCGCTGGTCGAGTGCATCGCGTCCTCCTTCTCGTGTGGCATCGGTTCGTTCGAGCGCCGGCGAGATTCCGTGACCGTTCGCTCGACGACGATCCTGGGGGCGCGGCTCTCGGGCGACAATGAGGGGGATCCCTCAATTCGGCCGGTTGGGGCGCCCCATACTTGCGCGGCGCCGCGAAAGAACAGGCCCCCCGGGCCACGGGAGCCCGGGGGGCCTACCCCCCGATGCCACGGGGAGGATTCAATTCAAGAACGCTTCAGAGCCTCCATCCGCACGAGAGCCACGTTAAAGACTGGAGACGCGGTCCACAATGAGGGAAACCCCTCATTTTCTGCGGAGCCCTCGGATGCCCGATCGGGATCACGCCCGGCACTCCTTCCGGAGCGCGTGAAGTTTCAAGAGGAGGGCGTCGTCCCGAAACGGGTTCGCCACGAAGAACGTGGTCCCGTCATCGAACGCTCCGGCGCGGGCGTCGGGATGCGCCCGGGAGGTCAGGATGACCTTTGCACCGCGGGGAAGGCGTTCACGGATGCCTCCGGGACCGCCGATTCGCGGCTCGCTCAGATCGGCTACGAGGAGAACGACGGATTGGGGGAAGCGCGACAGGATGGAGAGACCATCGTCCGCGTCCCGCGCCTCCAGGGCCTCGTATTCCGCGAGCTCGAGAATGCGGCGGAGCAGCGCCCGCACGGGGAGGGCGCTCACCAGCGCGTGGCGTCGAGCGAGAGAACCGCGGCGGAGCCGATTACCTCGGCGGTGTGGCGGGTACCGGCCGGAATGTAAAGCCGATCACCCGGTCCGAGGTCGTACGCGACGCCTTCGGCGGTCAGCCGGAAAGTTCCCTCGATGACCGCGTCGCACTTGTCCTGGCCGTGCTCGTGCGGCGGGAAGATCGTGCCTGGCCGGTACGTGTACGAGGAGACCTCGTAGCCTTCCGTCTCCAGAATGCTCATGAGGCGCTTCTCCGACACCGGACCGTCCCGCGGGTCCCAGCGCTCGAGTCGCGGTTCGGACATGCGAAGAAGCTATCAGCTGCCGGCCATGGGCTGTCCGCTCCGGGCTCCCGCAGTCAGAAAGCGAGCCGATAAAAAAGAAACGGGCCCTTTCGGGCCCGCGAAAAGGAGAGAAAACTCCGGGATCAGTTGCCGAACAGGCCGACCTGGTCGAACCGAACGGTGCCCCGCGTGCGGGTGTCCGCCGGCGAGAAACCGAGGAGCTTGACCCGCACCTGCGAAACGCCGGCGGGAATCGTTACCGCGCTCTCGAGAGTCTGGAAACCCGAGGTGGTCAGGGGCGCAGTCAACAGGTTGACGGTCTGCAGGACGTTACCGGCCGCACCCAGGTAAACCAGGCCCGCCGTCGCCGCCGACGACGCGTTGGCGGCGCTGATCGACGCCACGAACGTCAGCGCCTCTCCCGGGGTGACGGCGATCGGATCGCTCGTCCAAGACGGAGAGCCGGAGACCGCGGCGCTGCCGCCGTTGCCCGAAGCGCCGGCGCTCTTCGCGCCGTCGCTGCCGCCGTCGCTCCACGTGGCGCTTCCCGCGCCGGTGGACGACCCGGACCAGTACGCCGGGCCGCTGGCCGACTGAGACTCGGCGGACATCGTCCCCGTACCGCCTCCCTGCTCGAACGACTGGTTCTTGACCTTGTTGCCCTGGACGTTGACGGTCACCGTAGAAGAGTTGTTGCTCTCGTTCGACTCCGTCACCTGCTGTGGAATGCTGGCGTCCGCCGTGACCCGGATCGTGTGAGAGCCCTTCTGCGACCGCGTGTCCCACTGAACCGAGTGCGTCGCGGTGGCCCCCGGATTCAGAGCCGGCGTTGCCGCCGTACCGAGAATCGTCACGCCGTCCAGCAGGAACTGCGTCGTCGACGCCGCAGCGGGGCCGGTGCCGTTGTTTTTCACCGTCGCGGTAATCGTGATCTTGTCCCCTTCGCGAACGCTCTTGTTGTTGTTCGTCACGATGCTCAACACGATGAGATCGGGCTGCGAAGGCGGAGGCAGCGGCGCGCAGGCGTTCGAATGTGTGTCCGGCACCTGCAGATCGATGTTGGTGATCGTCACCTGGTCGAACTGGAACCCGGCCGCGGACGCGAGCGGATCGGTGCCGTATCCGACGTCGATGCGCATCCTCTTTCCGACGTTCCCGGGCAGACCCAGCGCCGGCGAGCTCCAAGTGCTCTCCGCGAACGGTACGCCCGAGGCGGTCGGGGACGTGGCCCAGCCGGCCTGGTTTTCGGTGACGCAGGTCCCGCCCGTCGTTCCCGGCAGGTAGTTGTAGAGCCGCCCGCCCGACGGAACGATGGTCGTCCTCGCGCCGCTCGCGACGTCGTACAGACCGACGTTCGCCCGGTCGTAGAAGCCGAGCGGGCTTTCCGGCTCGGTCGAGAACTGGTTCTGAAGCGAGAGCGTCGAACCCGGCTTGAGTCGGATCTCCGGCGACCGGATGTTGTCGCACTGAGCGTCCTCGAACTGCGACGAGTAGAGAGCGCCGGCGGGTGAAGCAGCGGAGCCGGGAGGCATGAGAGTGTAGATCCCCGAGACGATCTTCCAGCCCTCGAAGTCCGTATCGAAGGTGAACGTCTTGCTCGCCACGGCCTGGAAGTTGCTCTCCGTGCCGGAGACGAAGACGGACGCGAACAGCGGGGCGGCGAGCTCGTTCGCCATGACGGATACCCTCACCTCGATCGTCTCGTCGAAGGTGAGACCCTGCGGGCGGAACACGATCGTCGTCTGAGGGCCCGTAGGGCGAGCAACCGGGCGCGAGCGAGCTCGCCAGCGCCAGCGGGAGCGGCGTGATGATGTTGCTCCCCGGCTTGCCGACGATCTCGACCGCGGTGATCCGGACGTTCGTCAGTGTCGTGGTCCCCACGTTCTCGACCCGGAAGGTCAGCGATGCCTGCTCGCAGTTGTCGAGGTAGACGTCGTTGTCGGACCCGGACGCCTGAATCGAGAGGCTGGTGCCGGCCTCGCGGATCGCGATGGCCGTCTCGGAAGCGGGGGCGGTCGGCGTCACTGTCTGGCACGCGGCCATCCGGCCGAGGCAGGCGTCGTTGGAGCCGATCGGCAGCACGGTGTAGAGCTGCGGAAAACCGTCCCGCAGCCCCGTGTCGGTGAACGTGGTGCCGGCCGTCTCCCCGATCGGCGTCTTCCCGAAGTCGCACCCCTTCACGCCTTCGGTGCGGTAGATCGCGTACTTCGTAGCGCCGGGAACGGAGCTCCAGGAGAGCGACGCCGAATTCGGACCCGCGGTCACCGTGAGCGTCGGCGCCCCCGTGGGTCCGCCGGCGCAGCCGCTGTTCGTCGGCGTCTCGGCGGCACACGCGATGCCATGCCGATTGAACGCGTTGAAGATCGCCTGCATGTGCGGCGTGCCGTTGGCGAGGTTGCCGTCGTCGTCGTCGGCGGCCAGGTACATCCGGTAGCCGCTCATCGTGCCGCAGCCGCCGGCGCCCTGGGCGCACTCGTACCAGTTCGCGAGGTTGTCGGCGGCGATCGCGGTGAGTCGCGTGGTGATCTCGAGCGCGGTGTTGAAGCCGTAGTTCGTCAGGCCGCCGACGCCCTGCAGGTCGCGGGCGAACAGGTCATAGACCGCCTCGGCGGGGACCTGCCCCTCGCAGTGGGTCTCCCTGCCGCACGGACCGAACTGGATGCCGGGAATGCCGGAACAGCCTCCCTCCGCGGTCGCGGGCGTACAGGGCTGTGCGACGGGATAGCCCACCTGGCTGATCCAGGTGACGTCGTGGGGCTTGGCGCACACGTGCTTGCCCCAGTCGAGGTCGCGGACGCCGGTGCAGGTGGCGCAGATGCTGCCGCCGTTGTCGCACGTGCTGCCGTCGGCGAAGAACCCGCGCCCGAAGCAGGAGTCGGTCAGCCGCAGGATGCCGTAGATGTCCGCGATGGACTCTCCGGGCGAGGAGATGCTGGCGTCGGTGCCATTGTTGTCGAGGCCGTGGCCCCACTCGTGGTCGAAGACGGCGGCGATCTCGCCGGTGTTCCCGCACCCGTCGCCCGACCGATAGAAGTTGATGCTGGAGCCGTTCCAGAAGGCGTTGCAGGTGGCGTCGATGTTCATGTTCGACACCAGCTGGTTGTTCATCCACGCCTGCGCGGTGTGGTTTTCCGGCAGGAGGTTGCGCCACCCCTCGATCTGGCGGTTCAGCTCGTAGAACCCGGTTCGGGAGGCGTGCGTGTCTCCCGCGGAGTGGCCCGGCGGCACCGTGCAGTCGTCGCCGCCGCTCGTGCCGAGGTCGAGATTGGTGCAGATCGCCGTCTCGTCGGCGGTGCCGCACCGGTCGGCCATCCGTACGTAGGGGCCGCTCAGGTTGGTCCGCGCCTCGCTCCCGATCGCCACCATGCCGGCGCTGTTGGTGGTCAGGTTCGTGCCGAGCATGTATGCGAACGGCATCGGAAAGTCGGGCTGCTCGACGCCGTCGGGAGCCTGGCCGTCGTTGCTGACCGGATAGATCCCGCCCGTGACCTTGCGCGCGTACTGGTTGATGTCGCCGAACGCGAGAAGCTCACCGGTCTGCGCGTCGACCAGACCCTCCCACGTGCCGTTGTCGCCGCGTGCGGCCGTCCGAATCGCCCAAGCCAGCCGGTAAGTCGCGCCGTCTCCGATCGCGACCTGGCTCGGGTCATCCCCTTTTTCGAGCGGAACGACTTCGAGCCTCGGCGCGCCGGTGATCGTCAGCGCCGGAGTGCCGGCGTGAGCCTTCACACGCTCCACCGCCGTCTCAGCGGAAAGGACCGGCACCGTCGAGACCGCAGTGGTTCCCCAGTTCTGCGTGCCCATCAGGACGATCTTTCCCGAGTTGAGCGTCACCTTGAGCCAGCCGTCGCGGACCGGGACGCCGTTGACGAGCCGTGGCGCATGAAACTGGACGACCCGCCCGCCGTCGAACACGCTGACGCGCGGCTCACCGACCTGATTGGGAAGGACACCGAGCTGCGCCTGGAACTGCGTCACGTAGCCGAGCACGGCGACCCGTGCCGCCTGCTGCGTCACGCCGCTCGCGGAGACCAGAGGGCGACTCATGACGAGCAGGCTCCAGCGGCCGCTCCGGACGTCGTAATACCCGGTCTGCCCGCCGAGCGCGGCGAGATCCGCGCTCGCCTTCGCGGCCAGAGCGGCAGGCAATTGCGCGATCGGCCTTCCCTGCTGGCGAATGTAGAGATCCGGATGTCGGTGGGTCTTCGCCGCGAGCGGCGAGTCTCCTTTCGGTCGGACGACGCCCCGAGCGGGCAGGGCTGGAAGCAATAGCGCGAGAGTCAGGACGGCAAACGCCGTCCGCGTGGCATCGAGAGACTTCTTCATGTCTACCCCTCCAGCCGCGACTCTGACGCCGGACGGGCACCGGACCAATGGGGGATTCCCCTCAGGGAACGTGAGAAACAGACCTCAATTCTTCGGGGCGCCCGGAGGGGGAATCGTCGCCAGGAGACGCTTGGCTTCGGCTCCCACAGGGGAGCTGCCGCCGGCCGACGCAGCCTGCGCGAGGTGCCGGCGCGCGGAGTCGGTGCGGCCCTCGGCGATCAGCAGCCGGCCGAGCTGCAGGAGCGCCCGCGGGTCCCGGAATCCGACGGCGACGGCCTTCTCGTAGCGCGCGATCGCGTCCCGGCGGCGGCCGGCCTTCTCCGCGACCTCGCCCCAGGTCCACCAGCCCGCGCCGAACTCGGGCACCAGGGCGACCGCCTCCGCGCCGTGCGCCTCCGCGGCCTGCGCCTGGCCCGCCGCGAGCTCGATCTGCATGAGACGCGTCAGGATCGCCGCGCTCGCGGTGCCGGATGCGACGGCGCGCGCGAGGAGCCGCCGCTCCTCTGCCGCCTGTCCCGACCGCTTCGCGAGCTCTCCGAGGGCCAGCCACGCCGGGGCCATGCGAGGGTTCAGGAGGAGAGCCGCCTCGTACTCGGCGCGCGCCTCCGGGACGCGGCCGAGCTTCTTGTATGTGTTGCCGAGGTGCAGGTGGAGAAAATCGAGCCGCGGGTTCAGGGCGATCGCCTGCTTGACCGTGGCGACGGCCGCGTCGTGGTGGCCGACGGCGGCCTGCGCGTCCGACAGCCGGGAGAGGAACGGCACGTTGCCCGGGCTGCGGCGTACGAGGTCTTCGAACACGCGAAGCGCTTCCTGCGCCCGGCCCCCCGCGAGGTCACGGTTGGCCCGGTCGAACTCGGTGAGCATCGCGACGCCGTCCTTCGGATCGAGGCCCCGCCCGCGAGGCGGGCTGGACCCGGAGAGGTACCCGAGGCTGCGCAGCGCCGCGACCACCTCCGGCGCGGGCGGCGGCGTCGGCGCGGCGAGGCGGCCGGACGACCGCCGCTCGACGTCCGCCAGGACGCTCTTCAGGCGGTCGCGCTCGGCCGGCCTTTCCGTAACGAGGTTGCGGGTCTCGCCCGGGTCGGCGACGAAGTCGTAGAGCTCGGGCTTCGGCGCGAGGACGAAGCGCCAGCGCGAGTCCGACGCGGCGCGCAAGGGGCTCCAGCCGTAGGCCGTGGCGGGCATCCAGGTCTCGCTGTAGACGACGTCCGAGGGCCCGGAGGGGAGCGCCCGCTCCGACAGCGGCGCGCCGAAGGCTCGCGCGGCCTCGCTCAGCTTCAGGAGCCCGAGCAACCTCGCGGGCAGGGCGCGCGTCGCCACCGCGTGAGGGATCACCTGGCCGCGCGGCACGCCGGGGCCGGCGAGGACGAGCGGGACCTCGAGGCTCGAGCGATAGAGAAGGAGTCCGTGGTCGCGCTCTCCGTGCTCCCCGAGCATCTCTCCGTGGTCCCCGACCGCGGCCACGACGGTTCGCGCCGGCGCCGGGAGAGCGGCGAGCAGGCGGCCGATCTCCCGGTCCATGTAAGCGACTTCGCCGGCGTACCGCCGCGCGACGGGCGCGTCGCGGCGATCGCCGGGCGCGACGTACGGCGAGTGCGGGTCGTAGTAGTGCACCCAGAGGAAGTACGGCCGGCCGCGCGGCGCGCGCGAGAGCCAGGCGAGAGCGGCCGAGGTCACGGCGCGCGCGTCGCGCTCGGGGTAGCCGTGCTCCCCCTCGCGTTCGGCCGCCATCCGGTCGTCGTACGTGCGGAACCCGCGGTTCAGCCCGAAGCGCCGATCGAGGACGCGGGAAGAAACGAAGGCGCCTGTGGCGTAGCCACGGCCGGCGAGCACGGTCGCGAGCGTCGGGAGCGACGGCGGGAGGACCGCGGTGCCGTTGTCGCGAACGCCGTGGAAGGGCGGGTCGAGGCCCGTCAGGAGCGAGCAGTGCGCCGGGAGCGTCAGCGGAGAAGGCGTCAGTGCGAGCGCGTATCGCGTCCCGCGCGCCGCCAGCGCGTCCAAGTTCGGCGTGGAAGCGGCCTTGCCGCCGTAGCAGCCGAGCGAGTCCGCGCGCGTGGTGTCGAGCGTCAGAAGGACGATCGACGGCGGTCCCGCCGTCTGACCGGGGACTGCCACGCCGCCGGCCGTGGCGGCGAAGAGCGCGATGGCGAACGTGCGCGCGATCATCCGGCTCATTCTCCCAAAAAGGAGGCGGGCCCTTTCGGGCCCGCCGACCGGACAGTCTGAAATCGAGAACTAGTTCCCGAAGAGCCCCACCTCGTCGAATCGGACGGTTCCGGAAGTCCGCAGGTCGTTCGGAGCGAACCCGACGAGCTTCACGCGCACCTGCGCGACGCCCGCCGGAACCGTGACGACCCGTTCGAGCTTCGCGAAGCCGTTCGTCGTCAACGGAGCAGTCAGGAGAGTCACGGAGTTCAAGACCTGACCTGCGGCGCCGAGGTAGACGAGACCCGCCGACGCAGCCGAGGAAGCGCCCTGCGTCTGAACCGACGCCACGAGCGTCAGAACCTCTCCCGGTACCACGGCGATGGGATCGCTCGTCCACGACGGCGCGCCCGAGACGGCGGCGTTACCGCCATTGCCGGAGGTCGCGGCGCTCCTGTTGCCGTCGCTTCCCCCGTCGCTCCACGACGAGCTGCCGGCGGCCGTCGACTCGCTGGACCAGGCGGCCGGCCCGCTGCCGGAAGAGCTCTGTTGCTCGAAGGAACCGTTCTGGACTTTGTTGCCCTGGACGGTGACAGTGAGAGTCGCGGCGTTGTTCGCTTCGTTCGACTCGGCGACGACTCCGTTGCCCTGCGGCACGGCGTCGGCCTTCACCCGGATCACGTGAGCGCCCTTGACGGACCGCGTGTCCCACTGAACCGAAACCGTGGTGGTGCCGCTGGCCGGGATCGAAACCGTGTCCGGCGTGCCGAGCACGGTCGTCCCGTCGAGCAGGAATTCCGTCTTCGTCGCCGCCGCGGCCCCGTCGCCGTTGTTGCGGATCGTTGCCGTAATCGTGACTTTGTCTCCCTCGCGCGCCTTGTTGTTGCTCGCGGTGATGTTCGAGACCACGAGGTCCGGTTGCGCGGGCGGGGCGCAGACGTTCGACGCGGTGTCCGGCGCGAGATAGTGGACGTTCGTCACAGTGACCTGATCGAAGAAGAACCCGGCGAAGGAGCCGGTGGGATCGGTTCCATACTTGACGGAGATGCGCACGGGTTGCCCGTCGAGCGCCGCCGATCCGAGGGCTGAAGTCGACCAGGTGCTCGCCTCCCAGCCCGGACCGGCACCCGCCCAACCCTCCTCGAAATTCGTGCAGAGCCCCGTGTTTTCGGGGCTGCCCCCGGAAGCCGTGTAAGCGCGCCCGCCGTCCGGATTGACTACAGTCCGCGTCGAGGAACCCTCCACCACGAGTCCGACGTTGGCCCGGTCGTAGTAGAAGCCCTGGCTGTCCGGCTCGATCGCGAACTGGTTCGAGAGCGTAAGAGTCGAGCTGGCCGTGAAAATGAGCTTCGGCGAGCGGACCTCGTCGCAGCCCGGGCCGAGGGGCGCCGCGCCGGAGGACTTCATGTACCAGGAGCTCAGGTCCGCCCCGGGGGGCGGCGTGTTGGTGCGCTCGAACGTGCCGGACGTGACTTTCCAGTCCTCGGTGTCGCCCTCGAAGCCGAACGTCACGGACGGGACCAGGCCGATGGAGGTCTCGACGTTCTTGGCCGACACGGTGCCGGAGACCGGGGACCCGAGCTGGTCCGCGGTGACGGTCACGTCGAAAGTGAGCGTGTCGCCATTCGCCATGCCCTGGGCGTTGAAGGCAATCGTTCCAACCGCGGAGGCTTCGGGAAGCCCGCAGCCCGCCGCAATGCTGGACGCGAAGACGGAGGGAAACGAGGTCGTGACCGTCGTCTGCGGGTGAGAGGCGGACGAAGCCGAGGTGATCCGGACGTTGGTCAGAGGAGCGTTGCCTTCGCTGTAAACGCGGAACGACAGCGTCCCGTTCTCACAGTTGTCGAGGTACGCGTCGCCGTCGCCGCCCGAAACGGTCAGCGAGCCGGGGATCGCTTCGAAACGAAGCGCGGCCGTGGACGGGGGCGCCGCGGGCGCGAGCGGAACGACCTGCGCACAGGCGCTCATCGGTCCGGCGCAGGCGTTCTCGCCCGGAAGGATGCCGTTCCCGACCGGGATGACGCTATAGAAGTAACGGAAGCCGTCGAGGAGACCGGTCTCCGAGAAGGACGGGAGGGTCGTCTCGCCGACCTTCACTTTGCCGAAGCTGCAGCCGTGGACGCCTTCGGTCCGGAACACCCAGTACTTCTCGGCGCCCGGGATGGCGTTCCACGACAGATTGGCGCCGTTCACGGTGGCCACGGCGGTGACTGTCGGCGCGATGGAGGGCTTCCCGGCGCAGCCACTGTTGGCGACCGGGATCAAGTCGGACGCGATGTTGTGCCGGTTGAAGGCGTCGTAGATCGCCTTCATGTGCGGGGTGCCGTCCAGGAGTAGCCCGTTGTCGTCGTCCGCCGCGAGGAACTGCATGTATCCGCTGTCGGCGAGGCGGCCGCCGAACTCGTTCTCGCCCGCGGCGGCGAGGGGGTTACAGGAGTACCACTGGTTGATCCCGCCGCCGGCGAGATAGAAGAGTCGGGTCGAGATCTCGAGCGCCGTGTTCAGGTCGATCGTCGGCGCGGCGTTGCCTACGCACCGACCGCCCTGTTTGTCCTCCCAGCCGGCGCCGTTGCAGGGAAGGTCCCGTTTGGCGAAGTCCCAGACTGCCTCGCCGACGATGTTCCCCTCACAGTGCGTGCCCCAGCCGCAGGGCCCCGTGCCCTGGCCGGTCGGGATCGGCGTGACGTCCGGCTCTGTACACCCTCCCGGAATTTCGCTGTTCAGGGAGAGCACCCAGTCGATGTCGTGCGGTTTGCCGGAGACGTGTTTCTGCCAGTCGATTTCGCGGACGCCGCTGCACGACGTGCAAGCGTCGCCAAAGCCGCCGCAGAAGACCTGGTTTTCCTGCGTCCCGTCGCCGAGCGACTTCAGGAACCCGCGCCCGATGCAGGACGTGTTCAGGCGCATCAGCGCCGCGATGTCGGCGTATGCCTCGCCGGGCACCGAGACGTCCGGGATGTTGTCGTTGTTGTCCATCCCGTGGCCCCACTCGTGGTCGAACACCGCGGCGATCTCTCCGGTGTTGCGGCAGACGATCGAGCCGCTCGCGCTCGGGCCCTCCCGGTAGAAGTTGATCGTTCCGCCGGCCGGCGTCCAGAAAGCGTTGCACGTGCTCAGAATGTTCATGTTCGCCGTCAGCTGGCGGTTCAGCCAGCCGCCGGGGTTGTTCGGTACCGAGGTCGGCGGGATCCATCCCTTGGCCTGCTCGATGATGCGGTTGACTTCGTAGAAGCCGGTGCGGGACGCGTGCGTGTCGCCCGCGGAGTGGCCGACCGGGACCGCGCAGTCCGTGCCGGAGCCCTGCGAAAGCGAGAGGCTCGTGCAGCTGTCCGCTTCCTCCACGATCGGTCCGCAGAGATCGTTCATCTTGACGAACTGTCCGGAGAGCGTGGTTGCGAACGAGCCGGGGACGTCGAGAAGGCCCGCGCTGTTCGTGTAAGCGGGCGGCACGCTCCCCGCAATGTCCGCGAACGGCATCGGATGGCCTGGCTGTTCGACTCCGTCGGGAACACCGTTCGTCGAGAGACCGTCGTTCGAGATCGGGTAGATCCCGCCGACAACGCGCTTCGTGAAGTATTCGTTCTTGTCGGCGAACTGGAGAAGCTCGCCCGTATGAGCGTCGACGAGCGCCTCCCAGGCGCCGTGGTCGCCGAGCAGGAGCGGAGAGATTACCCACGCGAGGCGGTAGTGGAGCCCCTTCCCGACGGGCGCTTCTTCCGGCGACGCGCTGCGGGTGGTCGGAACGATCGTGAGCGACGCTTCCCGCCACCAGCCGGCGATCCCGGCGACTTCGGCGCTCGACTGGACATGCTTCTCGACGGCGGCGATGCCGTCCTCGCTCGCGACCGTGGGCTGCGTCGCCACGTCGATCGCGCCCCAGTTCCGGCTTCCGAAGAGGACCAGGTTGCCGCTGTTGACGACTCCCTGGACGTAGCTGTTGCGGACCGGTATGCCGTCGAACCGGCGGGGCGAGTAGATGTGAACGACGCGGTCGCCGTCAGCGGCCGATACGTTCGGCTCGCCGAGCTCTTTCGCGTCGATGCCGAGCTCCGCGCGGAACTCGCCGAGGTACGCGGTGAAGGCGGACCAGACGGCGCGTTTGAGCTCGACGTCGCTCGCCGGCCTGGCGGCACGGATGCCCGACCAGGTCAGCTCGTTTCCGACGCCGTTACCGGGAACGAGGGGCTTCGCGAGAACGATCGTGTCCCAGCGGCCGGCGCGCAGGTCGTAAAGCGCCGCGGACCGTTCGGGCGCGTCGGCGCCGAGGATCCGCGGGCCCGACCCGTCGCGACTTCCCGCGAGGCGACGGAGCTCGTCCCGAAGGCTCGCCGCTAGCGGCGCGGCGAGTTTGTCGAGCGGCCGGGCCTGCGCCGGCAGCCCGAGCTCGGGATGGAAGTAGGCGAGTTTCCGGGCTCCCGCTTTCTTCTCGGGCGAGACGATCGCGAGGAGCGATACGGGCACGGTGAGAGCGAGCGCGAAGAGCGCGAGAGAAAGAGTCGTTGCGTGACGAGGGCGGTGTGGCATCGGGTCCTCCCTTTTCGTCTCCCATCCCACCAGCCGGGAACAGGACGGACAATGAGGAGAACCCCCCAGAAAAAGCCGCAGCCCGACCTCAAAAAAGAGGGGTCAGGCGCGGAGTTTGGCGTTATTGGATTCCGCGTCGGTCCAATAACACCAACTGCCTGCCTGACCCCGGGATCCTAGTTGCCGAATAGCCCGACGTCGTCGAAGCGAACCGTTCCCGAAGTCCGCCGGTCCGTCGGTGCGAACCCGACGAGCTTCACCCGGACCTGCGCGACCCCGGCGGGGACCGTGGCGACCTGCTGGAGCTTCGCAAAGCCGCTCGTCGTGAGCGGAGCCGTCAGGAGAGTCACCGAATTCAGCACCTGTCCCGCCGCTCCCAGGTAGACGAGCCCGGCCGACGCGGCCGACGAGGCGCCCTGCGCCTGCACCGACACCGCGAGCGTGAGTACCTCGCCGGGAACGACGGCGATCGGAGCGCTCGTCCACGAGGGAGAACCGGACGTCGTCGCGTTGCCGCCGTTGCCCGAGGTCGAAGCGCTCTTCGAGCCATCGCTCCCCCCGTCGCTCCACGACGCGCTGCCCGCGCCGGTCGAAGAGCCGGACCAGCCGTCGGGGCCGCTGCCGGAAGAGCTCTGCTGCTCGAAGGACCCGTTCTGGACCTTGTTGCCCTGGATCGTGACCGTGAAGTTTCCGGCGTTGTTGCCCTCGTTCGACTCGGGGACCGCAGCCGCCCGATCGGCGGTCACGCGGATCGTGTGGTTGCCCTTGACGCCGCGCGTGTCCCACGAGATCGAGACGTTGACCGACCCTCCCGCCGGGATCGCCGCGGTGTCGACGAGGCCGAGCACGGCGGCTCCGTCAAGGAGGAACTCGGTCTTCGAGGAGCCGGCGGCAGCCGCGCCGGCATTGGAGACCGTGGCGGTGACGGTAACCCGGTCCCCCTCCTTCGGCTTCGCGTTGCTCGCCACGACGTTCGTGACCTGGAGATCGGGCGCCCGGACCGTGATCGCGACCGTGGCCGTATCCGAGCCGCCCTTGCCATCGCTGGCCGTGTAAGTGAACGAATCGGAACCGGAGAAGCCGGCGTCGGGCGTGTACGTCACGGTGCCGTTCGGGTTGATGGCCGCCGCGCCGTGCGGCGGATCGCTGACGGCGGTGACGCCCAGCGTGTCGCCGTCGGGATCGCTGTCGTTGGCCAGCACGGCGACGGTCACCGGGGTGTTCATCGAGGTCGTTGCGGAATCGTCGACCGCGTTCGGGGCCCGGTTGCAGACGTTGGGTTGGGAGTCGGGGCCGGCCAGCATCACGTTCGTCACCGTCACCTCGTCGAACCAGAAGCCGACGAGCGACGTGATCGAGTCGGTGCCGTTCCGCACGGAGAGCCGCAGCGGAATGCCGGCGAGGTTCGCCGCGCCGAGGGCCGCCGGAGACCACGTGCTCTCCATCCACTGCGGTCCCGCGCTCGCCCAGCCTCCCTCGAGGTTGGTACACGCGTCATCCTCGGGGTTGCCTCCCGAAGCGTTGTAGGTACGGCCGCCGTCCGGCGCGATCACCGTCCGGGAACCGCTCGCATCGTCGATCAGTCCCACGTTCGCCCGGTCGTAGTAGAAGCCCTGGCTTTCCGGCTCGATCAGGAACTGGTTCGACAGAGACAGCGTCGAGCTGCCGGTCAGGATCATTCGGGGGGATCGGGCGTCGTCGCAGGCGGCGTCGTCGGCCGTCGAGGACGCCATGTAGAAGCTCTGGGGTCCGTTCGCGCCGCCTCCGGTGTTCGTGCGGGTGAACGTTCCCGAGGTCACGCTCCAGCCCTGGACGTCGTTCTCGAAGCCGTAAGTCACGTCTCCGAGAATCCAGTCGGTTTCCGCCTCCTCGACCGTGACGGTCGCGGTGACTGGCGCCGCGAGCTCGTTCGCTGTGATCGTCACCTGGAAGGTGAGCGTCGACTGAGACGCGAGGCCGCCGGCAGTGAAGCGGAAAGCGGCCGGCGTGTGGGAGTCGGCCGCTCCGCAGCCGTTCGGCAGGTTCGTCACCGCCAGCGGAAGCGGCGTCAGGATCCGCGTCTCTCCCGAAGAGGGCTGGATCGCCGTGATCCGGATTCCCGTGAGCCCGACACTGCCCGCGTTGACGACGTCGAGTTCGATGCGCGCCGTTTCGCAGTTGTCCACGAAGGAGTCGCCATCACCGGTCTCGATCACCGGAGCGCCCTTCGCGGCGACCGCGAGGGCGGGGCCCGAAACGCCGTTCGGCGCGAGCGGCGTCACCGACGCGCAGTCGCTCATCGCGCCCGCGCAGGAATCGATGCCGACGCCGGCGGCGCCGCCGACTCCGACGACGCTGTAGTAGTAGGTCAGTCCGTCGAGGAGATCGGTCTGAGTGAAGGTCAGAGGCGCGGTCGCCGAGACCTGCGCCACCCGGGTCTTGCCCATGTCGCAGCCGTGAACGCCGTCGGTGCGGAGCACCCAGTACTCACCGGCGCCGGCGACCGGAGTCCACGCGATGGTCGCGCTACGGACGCCCGCCGTCGCGGTGACGGTGGATTTCGCCGTCGGCGCGGGTGTGGCGACGCAGCCGAAGTTCATGATTCCGGCCGGGGGCGCCTGGGGCGGACACGCCAGGCCGTGCCGCACGAAGGCATCGTTGATCGCGACCATGTGGGGCGTGCCGTTCGCGAGCAGCCCGTCGTCGTCGTCCGCTGCGAGGTAGTTCAGGTACCAGCTTCCGGCCGTGCAGCCTCCGACCGAGGGATCGCACTGATAGCCGAGAGTGATGCCGTTGGATGCAAGGTAGAAGAGCCGGGTCCCGAGAACCTGGGCGGAGCGCTCGTCGATTGTCGTCGAGGCTCCCGCCGTGCAGCGGCCGCCGTAGACAGCGCCGCCCGGGAAGCTCTCCCAGCGCGCGCCGTGACACGGCAGGTCGCGCTTCAGGAGGTCCCAGACCGCCTCGGTGATGATCGAGCCCTCGCAGTGCGTGTTGCGCAGGCAGGGGCCGGAGTTGAAGGGCGTCGGCGAGATGGGGGCGGTCGAGACCGGGCTCACCGGACAGGAGCCGGGGATCGTCGGATGCTGACCGAGAACCCAGGAAATGTCGTGCGGCTTGCCGGACTGGCGCTTCTTCCAGTCCGCCTCGCGCACGCCGCTGCACTCGGTGCACACGTCGCCGTCGCCGGGGCAGACGCCGCCGCGGGAGTTCGAGGCGTAGAAGCCGCGCCCGATGCACGACTTGTTCAGCCGGTGGATCGCGGTCATGTCGGCGTAGGCTTCGCCGGGCATCGAGACCCCGGCCGAATTGTCGAAGGAGTCGAGCCCGTGGCCCCACTCGTGATCGAACACCGCCGCGATCTCGCCGGTGTTGCGACAGACCGTCGTCGGGTTGACCGCGTGCGGCCCGCTCTTGAAGAAGTTCATGATGCCGGCGGCGGGGTCGTCCGGGTTGATCGGATTGAAATTCGCATTGCAGGTCAGGTCAACGTTCATGTTCGCCGGGAGCTGTCGGTTCAGCCAGCCGGCGGGAGAGGTGGCGTGCGCCTCCGGTCCGAGCCAGCTCTTCGCCTGATCCATCACGCGATTGAGCTCGTAGAAGCCGGTCCGTCCGGCGTGCGTGTCCCCGCCGGAGTGTCCCGCGGGGACCGCGCAGTCGGTGCCATCGCTCGTTCCGAGATCGAGCGCCGAACAAAGCGTGGACTCGTCCGGCGTTCCGCACGTCTCCTGGATCCGCAGGAAGGGCCCGGTCAGAGCTGTCGAGTACTCCCCCTCGACCGAGACGAGCCCCTCGCTGTTCGCCTCGAGCTGGTTCCCCTGGGAGTCGAGAACGTAGGCATGCCCCATCGGGTAGCCGGGCTGCTCGACGCCGTCCGGGATCCCGTTGGGCGAGTTGCCGTCGTTCGACAGCGGGAAGATTCCGCCGACCACCTTCTTCTGGTCGAGGTACTGGCTCCGGTCGTGGAACGCGAGGAGCTCCCCGCTCTGCGCGTCGACGAAGGCTTCCCAGCCGCCGACGCTCCCGCGAACTTCCGGATGGACTTCCCAGGCGAGGCGGTAGCTGTAGCCCCGGCCTTCGTTCGCCGGAGTCGCCTCTCCGTTGGCGAACGGTACGAGGACGAGCTCGGAACGGCTGGACAGGTCGGCCGCGAAGCCGGAGAGATGCGAGGCAACCGCCGCCTTCGCCTGCTCGGCGGAAATCGCCGGCGTCGTCGACGCGTCGATCGCGCCCCAGTTGTAGCTGCCGTAGAGGACGAGGTTGCCGTTGTTGACGGTCGCCTGGACGAAGCTCGTCCGCACCGGGACGCCGCCGACGAGCCGGTTCGCGCTCAAGTGAACGAGCCGGCGCCCCTCGTAGCTCGAAACGAAAGGAGTTCCGAGCTCGGCGCTGTCGATCCCGAGGATCGCGCGGTTCGCGTCGAGCCACGACTTGAATGCCAGCCATGCCGCCTGCTCGTAGGCGGTGTCGGTCGCGGGAGCGGTCCGCCCGAGCGCGGCCCACGTCAACGAGTTGCCGGCGCCGGAACCGGGGACGAGGGGCTTGCCCGGAGCGAGCGTGCCGAAGTGTCCGGCGCGCAGGTCGTACGACGCGTAGGCGGCGGATACGCCGAGCGCCGTGATCTGCCCCTGGAGACGCGCCGCGAGGTCCGCGGGCAGCTTCGAAAGCGGCTGGTGAACGTTCACGAAAGCGAGCCCGGGAGCCGCATGGGTTCGGGCGGCGACGGGATCGCCCTCCGGGGCGATCTGACCGATCGCGGCGGCCGCAGAGAGCAGCAGGACGCCGGCCGCGATGAAGTTCTTCCTCGTCATTTTCTTTCCTCCTACTGTGGCATCGGGTTTCATGGCTGGCGTGCAGCTCGTCACCGTGTAGCTGCCGGCGGGCGCCGCGCTGTTGGGCATCGTGTCGGGGTAAACGAGGACCGCCCCTCCCTCGAGGCGGATCCGCGCCAGGAAAGCTTTCAGCTGCCGGCCGGGCGCCGGGTTGCCGAGCGCGCTCGCCGGGACGACGATTCGGATCGTTCCGTCGGCGGTCGCGCCGGACGCCGGATCGGCCGGGGTGCCGGCGGCGCCGGGATCACCGTTCCCGTACGCGAAGCACGGCGCGGTCGACGCGCCGCCCGCCGGATTCGCCGTGTTGACCGGCAGGCACGTCTGCGTGGCGAAGGCCATTTTGACGAACCGATAAGAAGGGAAGTCCCCGTCGATGGCGAAGGTGATCGGCCACGTCGTGTCCGGCGTTGGCGCGGTCATCGCGGCCATCTTCAGAGTGAAGACGAACTTGCCGTCGGCGGTCTGGCCGACCGAGATGCTGCGGATGTCGTGCTCGGGCTGCCCACCGGCTGAGTCACCCGCGGGGTCGGTCAGCACGGTGAAGCCTTCGGCGCACGGGTCTCCCGCCACGGTGAGAGTCACCGTCGCAGGGTCGGTGCCGCCGCGGCCGTCGGAGAGCACGTACTGCGAAGCTGTCTGTCCCGCTGAATCCGGCGACGGGCGTGTAGGTGATCGTGTCGTCCGCGTTGACCGTGACCTGCCCGTTCGCCGGCGCCGTGGCGCTCGCGACGTGGAACAGGTCGTTGTCCGGGTCGCTGTCGTTGGCGAGCACGTTCAGCTTGTGCGCGCTGTTGCTCGGCGCCGTGAGGACGTCGTCGGCGGCCACCGGCGCGCGGTTGGCCGGTGCGACGCACGCGTTCGGAGCCTCGGGCGGTGCAAGCGGCGTCACCGCCGCGCACTCGCTCATCGGACCGCTGCACGCGTCGTTGATGGTGCCCGTGGCCGCCAGCCCGCCGACCGGGACGACGCTGTAGAAGTACGTGAGCCCGTCGAGGAGGTCGGTCTGCGTGAAGGTCCGCGGCCCCGACGCGGCGATGCGCGCGACGCGCGTCTTGCCGGTGTCGCACCCGTGGACTCCGTTCGTTCGGAGGATCCAGTACTCGAGGGCGTTCGGGACGGCGGACCAGGTGATCGTCGCGCTGCGCGACCCGGCGACCGCGGTCACGGCGGGCGCCGCCGCCGGCGCGGGCGTGGCCGAGCACCCGGCGTTCTGGACGAGGGGCGCGCGGCACGCGATCCCGTGCCGCCGGAACGCGTCGGAGATCGCGCTCATGTGAGGCGTCCCGTTCTCGATCGCTCCGTCGTCGTCGTCCGCGGCGAGGAGGTTGAAGTACCAGCTGTCGGCGTTGCATCCGCCGACTCGGACGTCGCACTGGTAACCGGTGACCACTCCCGGTCCACCCACGTAGAAGAGCCTCGTCGCGAGACCGAGGGCCGTGCGGTCGTCGATCGTCGCGGCGGGGTCGGCGCCCTTGCATCGGCCTCCCGCGATCGCTCCTCCCGCGATCGACTCCCAGCCCCTGCCCTGGCACGGCAGGTCGCGCTTGATGAGGTCCCAGAAGGACTCTCCGATGATGGTGCCCTCGCAGTGCGTGTTGAAGCCGCACGGGCCGGCGTTGAAAGGCGTCGGCGGCACGACGCGCGCGCCGCAGTTGCCGGGAACCGTCGGGTTCTGGTCGAGGACCCAGGCGAGGTCGTGCGGCATCTGCGACTGCCGCTTCATCCAGTCGACCTCGCGGACCCCGGAGCACTCGGAGCACACATCGCCGTTGCCGGGGCAGTTCCCTCCGGTCGTGTTGTCGGCGAAGAATCCGCGCGCGATGCAGGACGCGTTCAGGCGTACGATCGAAGCCGCGTCCGCGTAGAACTCGCCGGGGAGGCTGACGCCCTTCGAGTCGTCGAAGGTATCGAGGCCGTGGCCCCACTCGTGATCGAAGACGGCGGGGATCTCACCCGTGTTTCGGCAGAAGTTGGACCCGAGGTTCCCCTGCCGGTAGAAGTTGATGGATCCGGTCGAGGGGGCCGTCGTGTCCGCCGGCGAGAAGAACGCGTTGCAGGCGTTCTCGATGTTCATCTTGGCGGGGAGTTGCAGGTTGAGCCAGCCGACGTTCGGCAGGTTGTTCATCGCGGTCGGTCCGACCCAGCTCTTCGCCTGGTCGATCAGGCGGTTCAGCTCGTAGAACCCCGTCCGCGCCGAACGCGTGTCGCCGAAGGAGTGCCCCGATGGGCGCGCGCAGTCCCGACCTGACCCGGTGCCGAGGTCGAGCGCGTCGCACGAGGTCCTTTCGTCCGCGAGACCGCACCCGTCCAGGATGCGGACGAACGGGCCGGTCAGCGCTCGTCCGGTACTCGCCGGTCGCGTTCACGAGGCCCTCGCTGTTCGTCGTGAGCTGAGTCGCGCCCTGGAAGACGTAGGCGCGCGACATCGGGTATCCCGGCTGCTCGATCCCGTCCGGAACTCCGTTCGGCGACAGGCCGTCGTTGGAGACCGGGAACACGCCGCCGACAACCTTCTTCTGGTCGATGTAGGAGTTTCGATCCGAGAACGCGAGCAGCTCGCCGCTGCGGGCGTCGACGAGACCTTCCCAGGAGCCGAGGCTCCCCTGCACTTTCAGTCCGACCGACCACGCGAGCCGGTACGCGTAACCCTGGCCGGCGGCCGCTTCCGAAGCCGGACCGCTCGCGAGCGGCACGATCACCAGCTCCGGAGTGCTCCACTCCGAGACCGCGAGTCCGCCGAGATGACCGGTAACGACGCCGCGCGCCGCGTCCGCGGTGAGCGCCGGCGTCGTCGAGACGTCGATCGTTCCCCAGTTGCGCGCGGCGTAGAGGACGAGGTTGCCGCTGTTCAGCGTCGCCTTCACGAAGCTGTCGCGCACCGGCACTCCGCCGAAGACACGCGCCGCGTAAACGTGCACGACGCGGTTCCCCTCGTACGCGCTCGACGTTCGGGGCCGAGACCTCGGCGGCGCTCACCCCGAGGACCGCCTGGTTTGCCTGGAGCCAGCTGCGGAACGCCTGGCCGACAGCGGCGCGGTACGCCGCGTCCGTTGCGGGCGCGAGCCGGCCGAGCGCCGCCCAGGTCAGCCGGTTGCCGACCCCGGGCCCGGGGACGAGCGGAATCTTCGCGACGAGAGAGCCGAACCGGCCTGCGCGGACGTCGAACGCCGCGAGGTCCGGGTTGACCGACAGCGCGGCGAGACTCGCCCGAAGGCTCGCGGCGAGGGCGCCCGACAGCTCCGCGATCGGAAGGTGGACGCTCGCGACGAAGAGGTCGGGATGTCCCGTGGCGCGGCTGCCGACGGGGTCTCCCTCGGGAGCGATCGCGGCCCGGGAAGCAGCCGCCGACAAAAGAAGAGCGGCGGCCAGCGCGGCGCGCACAGCTCTCACGACGTGGCATCGAGGTGAGTTCGTCATTCCTGTCCCCCCGTTTGAGGACTTTGAAGTGCGGCGGAGGGCGGGGACAATGAGGAGATCCCCTCAACTGGAAGAGGGGCAGAACCTCATTCGAAGCGCGTCAGTCGACCTCGATCCGGCGGCTTCGGTGCTCGTCGGCGGAGGACGGAGCCGCGCCGATTGCCACGCCGTCGACGCGAACGTCGGGCTTCGAGACGAACCGCGCCGCTTCGACGCCGACGGCGAGCAGGACGACGACCGCCGCCCCGCGTACGACCGTCCGGTCCGTGAGGAGCGGCGCGCGGCGGAACACCCACCGCTCCGCGGCGAGACCGGCGAGGAGCGCCACCACCGGGACGACAGCCGCGCCGTGCCGTGCGTACCCGAAAAAGAGAACGGTCACCGCCACCTTGCTCGCGAGGAAGAGCAGCCACGGAACGACCGCAGCCTGTCCGCGGCCCGCGAAGAGCCCCGAGAGCGCGACGGCGAGCACGGCGAGCCTCCACACGGTCGCGACACCGCCTTCCGCGGTGACGAGGTCGACCGCACGGCGGGTCCCGGAGAGCCCCATCGGCAGGTTGTAGCCGGTGACGCCGGAAGCCGCGCCCTTCCAGAAGATCGCGAGCTTCCGGCCGGCGAGCCGAGCGAAGTCCGCCGGATGGTCGCGGATCCAGCGCGCGCCGACCGAGTACCCCTCGTTGAAGAGGTGGAGGTGGGCGGGATAGACGAACGAGAGCTCCGCCGGGGGGAGGCCCTGGACGAGCGACCGGGGGTAGCTCGCGGCGCCGCCCCCGAGCGGCGGAGGCCGTTCGAGGAGCGACCGGTCGAAGCCGCCGTCCGAACCCGCGTTGTTGGCGAGCGCGAAGTTGAGCGGCCCGTAGGACGAGACGAAGGGGTAGCGGGAGAGCCGTCTCGGCACGTAGCCGAACGCCTGTTCGAGGACACGGAACCTGGGAATCCCGATCACGCGACCTCCGCGGTGCATAGCCGTCGCGAGGACAAAAGCGGATGCCGTGCGCCTTGCGAAGCCGGGAAGCTCGTCGCGCGCCCGAGCGGCCTCCGGAGTCCACGGGATACCGCGCGTCGCCTCCTCGACGCCGGCGACCGCGCGCTCCTCGACGGGGGTGAGCGGGCGCGGCAGGTCGTTGAAGCGGGCGATCGCGCTCCACGCCGTCGTGTGCCACGGCACGAGGGGAAGCGCGAAGAAGAAGAGAGAGGCGGCCGCGGGGCGGAGCGCGCGCCAATCGAGCGCCCGCGCCCAGCGGACCGCGAAGAACGCGAGCGCGAACAGATAGAAGAGGAGGTGCTCGACCCGGAAGAGGCACGCGAAGGCGTTCACCGCCGACCAGAGCGCGAGCCTTCCGGCCGTCGGACGGTCCCGCAGGTCCTCGAAGAACCAGAACGAGGCAGCCACCAGCACGAGGTACGGCGTCTCGTTGTTGATCGACGTCGAAAGCACGAGAAGCCCCGTAGAGAGCGCGCTCCCGACGCCGGTGACTGCGGCGACACGGAGGGGGAACGACCGCGCGGCCGCGAGAAACACGAGCAGGGGAACGAGCGCTCCCAGAACGACCCACGCAAAACGGAGAAAGGGAATGCCTGCCGGAACGCCGTTCCACAGCAGCGCGACAAGCCAGGCCGCTCCCGGCGGGTGGATCGGCAGGCCGAGCTCGAACGGGCGGCCGAGCTCGATCGCGCGAGCGTAGTCGAGCCAGAGCGGCGCGTCCCCCTGGAAGTACGCGGTCCACGCCGCGTCGCGGTCGGGAGTCGCAAGCCAGAACAGCACGCGCGAGACGAGAGCGGCCGCGAGGATCGCGAGCGCGAGGAGACGACGCGTCCGTCGGTCCTCGCGGGAGGGTGTCTCCGGCGGAGCCGGCGCGCCCGCCCTTCGTCGGCGCTTCGCCATCAGCGAAGGAGGGCGGCGAGCGTCGGCTCCTGCCGCGCGCGAGCCCGGAGCGCGGGCGATGCCGCCACTGCCTCGGCGAGCGCACGCCGGGCGCTCTCCGGGTCCTTCCGTGCCGCTTCGATCAGCGCGAGGCGGAACTTCGCCTGGGCGAAGTCGCCTTCCCCGCGGATGCTCGCCGCGAGCCACCGTCGCGCCTCATCGGTGCGACCGAGGTCCGCGAGCAGGATCCCGAGCGCGCCGGAGTGCCGGAATTGCTCCTTCGACAGGCTTGCCGAGCGCTCGAGCTCCCGCGCCGCGTCCGGGATCCGCCCCGCGGCGTGCAGCGCGAAGGCCAATCGCGCGGCAAGCGCCGGATCCTCCGGCTCGAGCGCGGCCGCGCTTTCGAGGGCTTCGACCGCCTCCGGGATCCGCTTCGCCTGGCCGAGCGCGCTTCCGAGGTCCGCCCACGCCGCCGCCCGGCGGGGTTGAAGCCGCGCCGCCTCCATCGCGTGGGTAACGGCATCGGCCGGACGGCCGACCCGGACGAGCGCCTGCGCGAGCGCCGCGCGCGCCTCCGGATCCCCGGGACCCCGCTCGACGGCCCGGGCGAGCCTGGGGACCGCGCGGTTCGCGGCCCCCGCCGCCAGTAGCGCGACACCGGAGCGCACGAGCGCGAAGCGGTTCGCGGGATCCTGCGCGAGAACGGCATCGAACCTCTCGATCGCTCCTCCGTGGTCGCCGCGGCGCATTCGGAGGTCGGCTTCCGTCAGGAGATCCCGCAGCTCGCGGGCGTCCTTCGGGTCGCGCAGCCCCGAACGGGGCGGCTCGGCCCCCCCGCCACCCGCGCCGACGTATCCGAGCGACCGCAGCTTCGCCACCGCCTCCGCGTCCGCGGCGCCTCCGGGTGCTCCCGCGGCGGGACGCGCCTCGACGCGACGCCGCAGGGACTCGAGATCGCGAGCGCGATTGCGTTCCGCGTCGAACACGTTGTCCCGCTCGCCGGGATCGCGCGACAGGTCGTAGAGCTCGGGCCGGGGCGCGACGACGAGCTTCCATCCGCCGTGGCGCAGCGCATGAAGCGGCGCCCATCCGTAGGAGAGCCACGGCTGCCACGTCTCGACGTACGCGGGCGGCGGCTCGCCGCGCCGTTCGCGCACGAGCGACTCTCCGTCGGCGATCGGGAAGCGCGGCGCCCCCACGAGGTCGGCGACGGTCGGAGCGAGGTCGATCAGCTGAGCCGGAACGCGGCGCTCCGCGGGAGCGATCGTCCCGGGCAGCCGGAAGACGAGGGGAACGAGCACCGTCGCGTCGTAAACGAAGAACCCGTGCGTTCCCTCGCCGTGCTCGCCGAGGCTTTCGCCATGGTCCCCGGCGAACACGGTGAGCAGAGGACCTCCGGCCGCCGACGCCGCAGCGCCGAGCAGCTCGCCGATTGCCCGGTCCGCGTAAGCGACCTCGCCGTCGTAGGCGCCCCGGCTTCCCGGTCGCGTGAAGGCGAGCCGGCGGCTGGTAAGGGTAGTGGGGATCGAAGTAGTGGACCCAGACGAACCACGGCGCGCGCGCCGACGCGAGCCACGCGAGGGCCGCCTTCGTCGTCTCGGGCGCGGGACGCTCCAGGTTCTCGCCCACGCCGGCCGTGAACCGGTCGTCGTAAGCGTCGAAACCGCGGTCGAGGCCGAACGCGCGGGACAACGGATATCCGCTGACGAACGCCGCGGTCGAGTACCCACGCGCCCGGAGCGCACCCGCGAGCGTCTCCGGTTCCGAACCGAGAGTCTGACCGTTGTCACGCAGCCCGAGCCGACGCGGGAGCACGCCGGTCATCATCGCCGCGTGCGAAGGGAACGTGAGCGGAGTCGGCGCCACCGCCGCGCGAAAGCGCAGCCCTTCGGACGCCAGGCGGTCGAGCGCCGGAGTCTCGTTCCTGCCCGCGACCCAACCGAGGGAGTCCGGTCGGAGCGTGTCGAGCGTGATGAGGAGGACGCTCGCCGCGCGCGAGCCGGTACCCGCCGGCGGCTTCACCGCCGCCCCGGTCGAAGCAGCCCGTTGCCGGCAGCCGGGCGACGAAAAGGGCCACCGCCAGGAGAAGCCCGGCCGCCCGGCGAGCGGTCAACGGAGCAGGTTGTGTTTTGCGGCGAAGCGGACGAGCTCCGCCGTGCCGTGGATCCCGAGCTTCTCCATCATCCGGGTGCGGTGGTTGTCCACCGTCTTGGGGCTGATGAACAGGAGCTCCGCGATCTGCACGTTCGTCTTTCCCTCGACGACGAGCTGAAAAACCTCCCGCTCCCGGTCGGTCAGCCGCTCGAACGGATCCTCGGGCAATGGCCGGTCGCTCTGGTACGCCTCGGCGAGTGCGCGGCTCGCGTGCGGACCGAAGTAGACCTTGCCCGCCTTGAGCGCGCGGATGCCCGCGATCAGCTCGGACGCGGCGCTGTCCTTGAGGAGGTAGCCCGAGGCGCCGGCGCGCACCATCCGGAGCACGTACTCCTCGTCGTCGTGCATCGTCAGGACGAGCACCCGCGTGGAAGGCAGCGCCTCGTGGATCCGGCGGGCCGCCTCGATGCCGTTTAAGTGCGGCATGCTGACGTCGAGGACGACGACGTCCGGCTTCAACTTCACCGCCTTCTCGACCGCCTCGGCCCCGTCGGCCGCCTCTCCCACCACGTCCACGTCCTCGCTCGCCTTCAGGATCCCGACGAGACCCTGCCGCACGATCGTGTGGTCGTCGGCGAGCAGCACGCGGATGCGCGTCAAGCGGCTCCCCCGTCCGGTTCGTCTCGCACCGGGATCTCGGCCTCGACGACGGTCCCCATCCCCGGCCCCGAGCGGATCGAGAACCGTCCGTTCATGAACTCGACGCGATCTTTCATCGCGCGGATCCCGAAGCCCCGCTCTTCGTCGCGCGCGGAGAGGAGGGCCTCGGAGTGGAACCCGGCTCCCCGATCTTCGATTCGGACGACGAGGCGCTCGGGACCCCGCGAGATCGTGACCGCGGCGGTACCGGCGCCGGAGTGCCGCGCCACGTTCGTCAGGGCCTCCTGGACGATGCGGTAGACGAGCGTCTCGACGATCCGGTCCGATGCGCTGCACCTCGCCTTCGAACGTGACCTCGACCTCGATTCCCGTCCGCTTCTGGAAGGTCCGCGCGAGCCACCGCAGCGTGGGCTCCAGGCCGAGCTCGTCGAGCATCTGCGGCCGGAGGACGTGCGAGAGCTGCCGCACCTCGTCCAAGGCGGTGTCCGCGATCTCGCGGGCGTTCGCAATCCGTGCCGCGATCCCCTGCAGGCCCGCCGCTTCGCTCTCGAGGAGCTCCAGCTGGATCTTGAGCGCCGTCAGAAGCTGTCCGATTCCATCGTGCAGGTCGCGCGAGATGCGGGAGCGCTCTTCCTCCTGCACGCGCAGGACCCCGCGCGAGATCCGCCGGAACCTCCGCTCCGACTCGGCGACCCGCTCGATCAGGCGCGAGTTCTCGGACGTGATTCGAGCGACCTGCTCGGCGATCCGTTCGAGGCGATCGGCGGACGGGGCGACCGGGTCGCTCATGACGCCCCGCGCGAGCGCTTCGCGGATCGAAGGGAGCGATTCGAACGAGGGTCGCATCGCGGCGGGGACATTCTCGCGCAGCTTCGCGATTTCCTGCGCGGCGCGCCGGTAAGCGTCCGCGCTGCCGGCCGCGTTCCCCTTCCCTGCCAGCGCGCGCCCGAGGAGAGCGTGCAGGCGGTACGTTCCCGCTTCCCACCCGGTACGGGCCGCGAGCGCGAGGGCCTTGCGCGCCACCGCCTCGGCTCGGTCGAAGCGCCGGCGGGCGAGCTCTGCCCGGGCCAGCGCCTCTGCTGCCCGGAGGGTCAGCAGGGCGTGCCCGAGAGACTCCGCCTCGGAGGAGACGCGGGCGAGCTCGGACGGCGAGGCCGAAGCCGCCGCCGAGGCGGTGCGAGCCTGAAGAAGCGCCGCTCGGCTGCCGCTCGCGCGCGCGAGCGAGATCGCGCGCGCGAAAGCGCGGCGCGCCGGCTCGGCCTCGCCGCGCGCCGAGTGCCACTCCCCCCGGAGCGTCTCGAGGTCGGCGGACTGCTCCCGGTTCCCGCTCTCCTTCAGCCATTCTTCCGCCGCGGCGATCCGGGTCCGGACGCCCTCGAGGTCGTTCAACTCGAGCCGCGTGGCGGCCTCCTTGAGAGTGAACTCCGCGAGCGCGGGCTTCAGGTCGAGCGGGCGGAGGAGGGTCAGCGACTCTTCGAACGACTCGAGCGCCGCGGCGTAGCGGCCGCGGTACGCGGAAAGCGTGGCGATGTTCCCGAGCGAGATCGCCTCCGCGTTCTTGAAACCGATCTTGCGGCTGTCCTCGAGGGCCTCCACGAACGACTTGAGAGCTTCGTCCCACTTGCCCTGCGCCGTGTGGAGGAACCCCATGTTCTGAACGGACAAGACGATCCCGTTCTTCTCGCCGATCGCCCGCCGGCCGTCGAGCGCCTGTTTCCAGTAGACGAGGGCGTTGTCGTACTCGCCCTGGAGGTAGTAGGTGTACCCGACGTTGTCGTAGCTCTGCGCGAGAAGGCGCTCGTCTCCGAGCCCCCGGCGGATCTTCAAGGCCTCCTGGTACGCCGCGAGCGCCGGCCCGTAGGCTCCGCGCCCCTCGTGCAGCAGACCGAAGTCGTTCAGTACGTCGGAGAGCCCGGCGCGGTCTCCGATCTTCTCGAAGAGCTGCCGCGCGCGCGCGAGGTCGCCCTCCGCGTCGCGCGTTCGCCCCAGCGCGAGGTTGACCATCGCGCGGTTCCGCATCGTTGATGCCGCCCCTCGCTCGTCACCGAGCTTTCTCCGGGCCTCCGCGGCGGCGGTGTAACTTTCGAGGGCGCGAGCGTACTCCCCGAGCTGCTGGTTCGCCACTCCCATCGCGTTCAGGACGTCGGCCTTCCCTTTCTCGTTGCCGAGCCGCGTGTGGAGCGTGAGCGCCCGGACAAGATAGTCGCTCGCGGCCCGCGCCGGGTCACCCGCGAGGATCGAGTTCTTTCCGAGCTGAAACCACACGCGCGGGTCGCCCGGGTCGAGCTCCGCCGCCTTCTTCAGCGTCCCGACCGCCTCGGCGTTGTGTCCCTGCGCGGCCTGAGCCGCCGCGAGGTCGAGCCGGGGCTCCGCGTCGAACGGATATCGCGCGAGAAGCTCCTGGAACTGCTTCTCGGCGTCGGCCGGCCGGCCGGCGAGGAGCTGCGCGCGCGCGCGGACGCGGTACGCGAGGCGGTTGTCGGTCGAGCCGATCGCCGCGACCGCGCGCTCGACCGCGGCGACCGCTTTCTCGTGGTGACCGAGGGCCTGATAGGTCTCCGCGAGCCGCTCGTGCGCGGCCGCGAACGCGGGGTCCTCCGCGACCGCCTTTTCGAACTCGGGAGCGGCGCCCACGTCGTCGCCCGCGAGGAGGTGCGAGCGCCCGGCCTCGAATGCCCGAGCCGCTTCGACCGAGGCCGTTTCGGGCGCGGGCTTCTCGGCAACCGCGACGCCGGTGAACCCGAGCTCCGTCCGGAGGCGCCCGGCGAGATCGCCGACGAGACGGAAGATCCCCTCGGTGCCCGCGGCCTCGGCCGAAACGGGGCGGCTCTCGAGACCCGACGCGCGAACGCGGAACACGTTCAAGTCGACACGCACCTGGCGGCCGGCGCGCCGAACCGTGCCCGTCACGATCCGACCGACGTTCCAGAGCTCCGCGAGCTGCCCGAGGGCGGCCTCGTCGTACCGCCCCGGCGGCATTCGGAGGTCCCGCAGGTTGCGCAGCACGCGGAGCGAATCGATGATGCGCAACTCTCCGGTTTCCGAGAGGTTCGCGGCGAGCATTTCGGCAACGCCCGTGCTCGTCCACGCCAGCTCCGGCGCGGACGTCTCGTCCGCGAGCGGGAGGATCGCGATGGCTTCGCGCGCGACGGGAACCGCCGCGCTCGCCGCGGGAGCGGCCGGGGCCGAAGCCGCCGGGAGTCGATCGCGGCCGCGCACGACGGCCCAGATCGTCAGCCCGAGAGCGACCGCGAGCAGGAGTCCGACGACGACGGCGCGACGGGGAATGCCGGGACGGGGCCCTCGCGCCTGATCGAGGTCGGCGACGAGAGCTGCCGCGTCGGGATATCGCCGCGCGGGGCTGCGCTCCAGCAGCTTGCGGACGACCGCGCGAAGCCAGCCGGGCGCCTCGACGCCGGACTGGGAGAGATCTCGGGCGCGCCCGGCCAGGCGCTGGGCGAGCATCTCCGACTGCGAGCCCGCGCGGAAGGGAAGCTCTCCCGTCAACATCTCGTAGAGGAGGATTCCGAGGGCGTAGAGGTCGGTCCTCCCGTCGACCGGCTCTCCGGCGATCTGCTCGGGAGAGAGGTAGTCGGGCGTCCCGACGACCGCGCCGGCCCGGGTCAGCCCATCCCCACCGAGCGAACGCGCGACGCCGAAGTCCGTGACGAAGGCGTTGTCCTGCTCGTCGAGAAGGACGTTGCCGGGCTTCAAGTCCCGGTGCACGACCCCCGCGCGGTGCGCCTCCTCCAGCGCGGACGCGACCTGCCGCGCGATCGAGACCGCCCGCGCGAGGGACATGCGCCCTTCCCGCTCGAGTACTTCGCGCAGCGACCGGCCTTCCACGTAGCGCATGGTCAGGAACCGGAGTCCCTCGTGCTCTCCGATGTCGTGGATCCGGACGACGTTCTTGTGCGAGACCTCGCGCGCGAGGCGAAGCTCGCTGCGGAAGCGCTCGACGACCGACGGGTCGCTGCCGAGGTCGGGGCGGAGCACCTTCAACGCCGTGTCGACGCCGAGCTCCTCGTCCCGGGCGCGGTATACCACGCCCATCCCTCCGACGCCCGCTACGCCGATGACGCGATATCGGTTTGCGATCAAGGTGCCCGGCGCGAACCGTCGGGTGACGTCGACACTCGTCACCGTCGGCGCGACGGGACGGTCAGACACGGACGCGGGACCTCATCGGTATGGCGTACCGCCCGCCGCGACGTCGTTCGGCTCTTTCCGCGCGAGGTCGGTGACTCGGCGCTCGAGCTCCGCGAGAAAAGCGGAGTCTTCGGCGGAGCGTCCGTCGGGTCCGTCGAGCATGGCGCGAATCTCGCGATCGATCCGAAGGCTCGCGAGTACGACGGAGACGTTTCCGGCCAGCGCCTCCAGGATTTCGACGTCGAGATCGGTGAAGACTCCCCCCTGCTTCCGGCCGTCCACGTAGAGAAGTCCGATGCGGCGGTCCTCCGAGGAAAGTGGCACGCACACGAGCGTTTCGATGCCGAGCTCGAGAACGCTTGGCCGCCCGGCGAGGAAAGAGTCGTTCGCTGCGTTGGAGGCGACGACCGACTCGCCGGTTGCGAGCACGCGCTCGATCGCTCCGAGACTTCCTTCGAAGCGGCCGTCGAGCGGGGCGGACGCGAATCCCGCCGCAACCTCGGCTTGCAGCTTTCCGTCCGGACCGATCAGGAGGACGAAACCTCGTTCGGCGCCGGTCAGCGATAGGACAGACTGCAGCAACCGTTCGAGGAGAGCCTTCGGCTCGCGGACGCCGAGGATCTCCTCCTGCATCTCGACCGACGTCTGGAGCCGGCGCGACCTCTCCAAGGCGAGCGCCGCGACGTCCGACTCCGAGAGGAGCTCGAACTGGGCGAGGAGTCCGCCGAGGCTGACCCAGTCCTCGTCGGCGAGGGGGCTTCCCGCTGCTGGCTGCCCCGTGACGAACGTCCCGTTCTTGCTTCCGAGATCGTGGAGGGTCCAGCCGGAGCCCGTCCACTCGAACCTCGCGTGGCGCGAGGAGACGCGCGGATCTTCGAGCACGAAGTCGTTAGCGCCCGGATCGCGCCCCGCCTGCCGGCTCTCCCCGTCGCGCAGGATGAAGTGGCGAGACGCTCCCCGGGCCGGGTAGAGCGTCAGCTTCGCGGCCACGCGCGAAAGTCTACTCCCCGACGGGGAGGGCGGGCCCTAGGGCGTCAGGTTCGACTTGAAGGCGAGGCTGAACTTGAGCGTTTCGGCGCCGGAACGGAGGAGACCCGCCACGTTGACCGGCCCGCCGTTCGCGCGCCACACGTTCGGAATCGCGGCGCCGCTCTGGTTCTTGACCTCGTCTCCGAACGCCGAGACCCCATCGATGGCGGCGGCCAGGGACCCCGCGGTGTACGCCGTGCGCGCCTGATTCAGCCGCTGCTGCAGATCGGCGGCGACGGACGGCAGGATCGAGGACCAGTTCGCCGAGAGCTCGGCCTGGACGGCGTCGAACTTCGAGACGATCACCGAGTCGACCGCGCGCGGGTCCGCAGCGATCACGAACTCCGAGAATCCCGGACCCGAGCCTCCCGCACGCACGCTTCCCGCCTGCAGAAAACCGGTCATGTCGGCGAACCCCCCGCCCTGCGGCGCCCGGTAGAGCCGGAGAGGCGAGTTCGCACCGAGCGTCAGGTTGTTCGTGTAGATCGACAGCTTGTAAACGCCCTCGAAGGAGAGCGCGCTCGAAGCCGTCGGCTCGATCCGCACGACGACAGGGAAGCCGGCCGGAAGGGACACGCCCTTCGGCATCCGGGCCACGAAGGAGAGGTCCGTCGGATTGATCGCCGACGCCGACAGCGCGAGGGCGGCTTGATTGAGACCGACGGCGCTTTCGAACGTGACCTTGAGGTCGGCCGTGAGGCCGCCGGAAAGCTCGATCCGGGCCGTCAGCTCATTGCCGGAGATCGTCGGGACGAGGGTCTCGGCGATTCCCGGTAAGGAGCAGAAGGAAAGAAGCACCGACCCGATAACGGTGACGACGCGCCTTTTCATTTTTCCCCCTCCGTGGCATCTGCGGACTCTAGTATGCATCCGGCGTTCCAGCCAGAGAAAAGTCGTTGTGACCGACGACACACTCTTCTCCCTCTCCCCTCCGGGGAGGGGGCCGGGGTGAGGGGCTCTGTCGCCACAATCCCCCAAAGAAAAAGGGGGGCAAAAGCCCCCCGAAAATACCCGGAAAACCGGGAAAGAACTAGTACCGGTCGCGACCGCCGGAACGGCCTCCGCCGCCCCCGCCGCCGGCCGTCTTCGGCCGCGCCTCGTTTACCGTGAGCGCCCGACCGCCGTACTCCTGGCCGGACAGCGCCTGGATCGCGCTGCGCGCCTCGGAGTCGTTGCCGAACTCCACGAAACCGAAGCCCTTGGAACGGCCGGTCTCCCGGTCGGTGATGACGGCCACGGAGTCCACTCCCCCGTACTGGGAG
This sequence comes from uncultured Acidobacteriota bacterium, assembly GCA_963832145.1. Classification (GTDB taxonomy): domain Bacteria; phylum Acidobacteriota; class Thermoanaerobaculia; order UBA5066; family Gp7-AA6; genus Gp7-AA6. The sequence goes on along the minus strand of CAWHTA010000002.1, from coordinate 136,079 downwards.
AAGAGGTTCCGGAGGTCGTCCTCGGTGGTGTTGTAGGGAAGGTTGCCAACATAAAGCTTCATCGAAACTGATCCTCATCCGGCGTGCATGAAACCGACCCACCGACGCGCCGCTCGACGGTGCCCGCCTTCCCGTGGATCGTCGGACTTCGTCGAGCGCGGAACTGCGTGCGGAAGGCGAGCGAGTACGAGAAGAACAACAGGATACCAGCTTGAGCCTCGAATGCAAGCGGGGCCAATCGCCCGGGGGGCCTCACCCGCCCGCGAGGTCCCGAAGAGCGCGGGCCACGAACTCCTTCGTCATCTCCTTGCGCCAGAGGAAAGAGAAGTCGGTGTTGTCCATCGGGCGGGAGGGACCAGCGGCCGCTGCGGCGGCTTCCGAGATGGAAGCCTCGTCGAGGACCCGGCCGGTCAGGACCGCCTCCGCAGCCGGGAGCCGAAGCGGCGCGGACGCGACACCGCCGAGCACGAGCCGGGCCGAGGTGACCGTCGCGCCCTCCCTCCAGACCGCGGCTCCCACGGAGAGCACCGGGAAGTCGAAGGCGCCGCGGCGGCGGAGCTTGCGGTAGCTCGCGCGCCACCCGTTGGGCTTCGGCAGGAGGACCTCGGTCAGGAGCTCGTCCGGCCGCTTCGTGACGTAGTCGATCCCGTCGTTCCGGTAGAGGTCCTCGACGGCGATCTCGCGCTCCCCCTCCCGCGAGACGAGGACGGCGCGGGCGCCCATCGCGATCAGCACGGGAACCGTGTCCGCCGATTGGACGGCGAGGCACTTCGGCGAGCCGGGCGCGACCCAGCAGATCGTCCCGTCCTTCTTCATGCAGAAGTCGATCGCCTGCCGCCACTCGTAGTTCTGGTCGTAGTAGTTGCACCGCGTGTCGAGGAGGAGGTTCCCGCCGATCGTCCCCATGTTGCGCAGCGGCGGCGTCGAGATCTCCGAGACCGCGTGGGCGAGACCCGGATAGGCCGCGCGGACGCGGGGGTCGTGCTCGACGTCGGAAAGAAGAAGTCCCGCGCCGAGAGTCAGCCTTCCGTCCCGTTCCCCGGCCTGCGCGAGCTCTCGCACCCGCGAGAGGCCGATCACGACCTTCGGGCGTCTGCTGGCGCCGCTTCATGTTCGGGTAGAGATCCGTGCCGCCGGCGACGTAGGCGCCGTCGGGACCCGCGTCGGCCCGGATCGCCACCGCCTCCGCGATCGAGCGCGGCGCGAAGTAGAACCGGAAGATCACGGGGACAGCCGCATCATCGCGGCGACCGCCGTCGCACATCGCGGCCGTCTCCGCGCTCCTGCCGGACTCCGCCCGGTTCCGTCGGCGCGTGGTCGAGCGCCTTGCCGTCCCCGCCCTCGTCCGGCGTGAGCACCCGCATCGGAACCGGATAAGGGATGTCGGGGAAACGGGTGGGGCCGAATCGCGGCGCCTTTCCGGCGGCCTTCGCCCTGAGCGCCGCCAGGACCTTCTCCGGCGTCACGGGGATCTCGTCCACGCGCACGCCGACCGCGTCGTAGATCGCGTTGGCGACGGCCGGCGGCATCGGAAGAAGAGGGCCCTGCCCGACTTCCTTCGCGCCGAAGGGCCCGTTCGGATCGGGGTCTTCGACGATGAACGTGACGACCTCCGACATTTCCTTCGTCGTCGGGCTCTTGTACTCGAGCAGCGACGGAAACTTGTGGACGACGTTCCCGTTCACGCCGGACCGGTACGCCATCTCTTCCATCATCGCTTCGCCGAGCCCCATGTAGACGGACCCCTCGACCTGTCCGACGACGAGCACGGGATTGATGCACTTCCCGACGTCGTGCGCGATCCACACCTTGGGAACGGAGTAGATGCCGGTGGCCGGGTCGACCTCCACTTCGACGACAGCCGCGGAGTACGAGTACGCGGGCGACGGGCCGACGCCCGCTCCGCGATAGCGACCGGCGGAGGGGGGCGGCCGGTACGAGCCGACAGTCCCGATCGTCCCGAACTTCGCCTCCGCGAGAACGACGGCGTCCGCGAACGCCATCCCGTTCTCGGGGTCCTCGACGTCGAAGACGCGGCCCTCCGCGAGACCCACGCGCGTTCCCGGGACGCCCAGCTTCGAAACCGCGGCCTCGACGAGGAGCTCCCGCGCCCGCTCGGCCGCCTGCACGGCCGCGTTGCCCGTCATCAGCGTCACCCGCGACGAGTACGACCCGAGGTCGACGGGCGTCAGGTCCGTGTCCGCGGTGACGACGCGGATGTCGAACGGGTCGATCCCGAGCACCTCCGCGACGACGTAGGCGAGCACGGAGTCGCTCCCCTGGCCGATGTCGGTCGACCCGCAGAAGACCGTGACCCCGCCGCCGCGGTCGAGCTTCAGCTGGACGCCGGACTGCGGCATCGAGTTCCAGTAGATCGGGAGCCCGGCTCCGCAGATGTAGGAGGAGCACGCGAAACCGAGGCCGCGCCCGGGGGGAAGCTTCCCGCGCCGTTCGCGCCAGCCCGACGCCTCGATCACCTTGTCGATGCAGGGGCCGAGACCCATCGAGCCCACGCGGAGGAAGTTCGCTGTCGTCGAGTGAGGCGGCACGAGGTGCGCCTTGCGCATTTCCGCCGGATCGAGTCCGAGGTCGCACGCGATCTTGTCGAGCTGCACCTCGAGCGCGTACCGGGGCTGCGGCGTGCCGTGCCCGCGCTTCGGGCCGCACGGCGGCTTGTTCGTGAAGACGCGCGCGCCGTCGAACCGGTACGCCGGCACCCGATAGGTCACCGTCTGGAGAGCGCCCGTGTAGTACGTCGAGGCCACGCCGTATGACCCGTAGGCGCCGCCGTCGAGCGCCGTCTGGAAGTGCATCGCGCTGATCGCGCCGTCTTTTTTCACGCCCGTCTTGACGCGCATGAGCGTCGGGTGCCGGCCGCGGTGGCAGTAGAAGACCTCCTCCCGCGTGAGGCAGATCTTCACCGGCCGGCCGGTGGCGCGCGAGAGCTGGGCGACGACGATCTCGTGGCTGAAGGGGTCGGACTTGCCGCCGAAGCCGCCTCCGTTCGGCGTCGCGATCACGCGGATGCGGGAAGCGGGCATGGAGAGCACCTTCGACAGCGCGCGGTGCACGTAGTGCGGCGTCTGAGTGGAAGTCCAGACGGTGAGCTTGCCGTCCGGGCCGAAGTCGGCGACGGCCGCGTGCTGCTCGAGGGGCAGGTGCGTGCTGCCTTCGTAGAAGAAGAGGTCCTCGTAGACGCGGTCGGCCTCCGAGAAGCCTCGCTCGGTGTCGCCGAACTCCATCGAGACGAGCTTGTGGAAGTTCCCCTGGTCGCCGTAGTCGTGAATGCGCGGCTCGGGACGCTCGACGGCCTCGTCGATCGAGCCGATCGGGGGCAGCGGGTCGTACTCCACTTCGATCGCGTCGAGCGCGTCGAAGGCGGCGTCCTCGTCGACAGCGGCTACCGCGGCGATCGCGTCGCCGACGAATCGCACCCGATCGACGGCGAGGGCGTGCTCGTCCTGCGAGACCGGGAGGATCCCGAAGGCGATCGGGAGGTCGGCGCCCGTCGCGACAGCGATGACCCCGGGGCGCGCGAGGGCGCCGGTCGCGTCCACCCGGAGGAGCCGCGCATGGGCGACTTTCGATCGGAGGATCTTGCAGTGGAGCATTCGGGGTAAGTCGAGGTCGTCCGCGAACTTCGTCAGCCCCGCGACCTTCGCCGCGGCGTCGACCTTCACGTACGGTCTCCCGACGATGCGGGTGCGCGGGCGGGTCACGTCTTCAACACCGGAAGCAGACCGGAGTGATCGAAATCTGTCCCGTAGAGCGTTTCCTCGCGCGGCTGCCGGTCTTCGCCGCGCATCCACGCAGCCGCGAGCTCGACGGCCTCGAAGATCTTGATGTAGCCGGTGCAGCGGCACAGGTTTCCGGCGAGCGCCTCCTTGATCTCGTCGAGGCTCGGATCCGGCGTCGCGGCGAGGAGAGCCTGAGCCGTCAAAAGGATTCCCGGCGTGCAGTAACCGCACTGGGCTGCGCCGAGGTCCGCGAAAGCTTTCTGAAGCGGGTGAAGGCCGGCGGCTCCCGCCATCCCTTCGACCGTCTCGACGCGGCGGCCTTCGCACTCGAGGCCGAGGTAGAGGCACGAGAGGACGGGCCTCCCGTCGACGAGCACCGCGCACGTGCCGCACTCGCCGAGCTCGCAGCCGTGTTTCGTGCCGGTGAGCCGGAGGTCCTCACGCAGGACTTCGAGAAGGGTCTTGTGGGGCGCGAAGGCGACTTCGACCCTCTCGCCGTTGACCGTCAGCGCGACGTGGGCCCGCGTGAGCTCGGCCGAAGGAAAAGTAGTGGTGCGCTCCACTTCGGGAGAAGTCTAAGCCTCTTGTTTTGAGAAAGAAAGGAACGGTTCTCTGACCATCCGGTCAGACAGAATGGCGGGGTCAGCCCGTTCGGTCTTGAGAACCTAGGACTTAGGTCCGGGGACCGGCTTCGCTCCCGCCTTCTCCTTCGCGATCCAGCCGTCCACCCTCGTCTCCAGCAGGTCGAGCGGCAGCGCGCCCGCCAGGAGGACCGTGTCGTGGAACCGGCGGAGATCGAAGCGCTCGCCGAGCTCCTTCTGCGCCCTCGCGCGGAGCTCCTTGATCTTGAGCTCGCCGGTCTTGTACGCGAGCGCCTGCCCGGGCCACACGATGTAGCGGTCGATCTCGACGGTGATGTCGTGCTCGGTCTTCGCCGTGTTCGCCTTCATGTAGTCGATCGCCCGCTGCCGGCTCCACCCGAACGCGTGCATTCCCGTGTCGACGACGAGGCGCACGGCGCGCCACATCTCGTACGTGAGCTGTCCGAACTTCGAGTACGGGTCGGTGTAGAAGCCCATCTCGTTGCCGAGGCTCTCGGAATAGAGGGCCCACCCCTCGACGAACGCCGTGAAGCCGCCGTGCTTGCGGAACTTCGGAACGCCGGTGAGCTCCTGAGCGAGAGAGATCTGGAGGTGGTGTCCGGGAACCGCCTCGTGGATGGTGAGCGCCTCCATCTCGTACTTCGGACGGGTCTCGAGGCGATAGGTGTTGGCGACGAAATAGCCGGGGCGCGCGCCCTCCGGCGAGCCGGGACGGTAGTACGCCGTCGTCGACGTCGGCGCCTCGAAGTCGGGAGTCGGAATGACGCCGTACGGCGTGCGGGGAAGCGTTCCGAACAGCTTGATCAATTCCGGGTCGATGCGCTTGCAGATGTCGCGATAGCTCTCGAGCAGGTCCGGCGCGGTCTTGTAGTAGAAGCGCGGGTCGGTCCGGAGGAACTTCAGGAATGCGTCGAAGTTCCCCTTGAATTTGACGGTCCGGATGATCTCGTCCATCTGCTTGCGGATGCGGGCGACCTCGGCGAGCCCCGTCTCGTGAATCTCCTTCGCCGTCCTGCTGGTCGTGGTGTGGCGCCGGATCTCGTACGCGTAGTACTCCTCGCCCCCCGGCAACGTGGAGGCTCCGATCTCCTTGCGCGCCGCGGGGAGGTAGTCGCGAAGGAGGTACGCGTAGAGCTTCTGGTACGCGGGGAAAACCTGGGATGCGATGCGGCGGCGCCCCTCGATCCGCAGGGCGTCGCGGTCCGGCTGCGAGACCCCCTCGGCAAACTTCTCGAACGGCTTGTAGTGAATGCTCTTTTCCGGATCGGGGTGGATCTGGGCGCGCACCCCGTCCGGAACGTCGCGCAGCGGCACGGCCGGCTGGACCCAGCCCTTCTTCCGCCCCTCCTCCATGAGCGCGATCGTCTGGTCGACCTGGCGCGGGAACGCGGAGAGCCGGGCGAGATAGTCGCGATAGTCCTTCGCCGTCTTGAACGGCGTCACCGTCGACAGGATGGCGAACTCCTTGTGAACCCCCTCCTGCGAGTTGATCGGCATGAGCTCGAGCGGGAATCGCTGCCCCTCGATCGCGCGCTCGAGCTGTGTCTGGAAGAGGTCGTAAGAGAGACGGTCGTCCTCGGAAAGCGAAGCCCGGTCGATCTTCTTCAGGCGGGCGAGGACGTCCAGCTGCCGCCGGTTTCGACGTTCGTGCGCTTCGAGAGAGAGGTCCGTCAACTGGTCGTTGTACCGGGAATCCCCGAGATACGTCGCGCGCTCCGGGTACTCCTTAAGGCCCCACTCCCACTCTTCCTCGAAGAACTTCTCGAGGTTCTTCGCCGCGGCCGCGCTGCGCGCCGCGGGGGGAGCCGGATTCCGCCCGCGCTTCACGGGTGCGGCCGCCAGCAGGAAGGTCGAGAGCAGCGCAAGAAGGGCAAATCGTTGGAACATCGTTTCCTCCCGTCGGGTCCGTATTTCCGTTGCCTGTCCCGTCCGCTCACGCGTCGGCGGCGATCGCTTTCGCGGTCGGCGCGGGAAACGCGAGCTCCCGCTCCGAGCGCGCGACGAAGGTCGCGCAGACGAGGTCGCCGACCACGTTGACGACCGTGCGGCACATGTCGAGGAAGCGATCGACGCCGAGGATGATCCCGATCCCCTCCGGCGGGATCCCCACCGTCTGCAGGACGATCACGATGAGCGGGAGCGAGCCGCCCGGGACTCCGGCCGTGCCGACGCCCGCCAGGATCGACATGAGCACGACGGTGATCTGCTGCGGCAGGGAGAGGTCGATTCCGAAGACCTGGGCCAGGAAGAGCACCGTGACGCCCTCGAAGAGCGCGGTACCGTTCTGGTTGCCCGTCGCTCCGACAGTCAGAACGAAGTTGCCGATCCGGGTCGGCGACCCCGAGCTTCTCCGCCGACGTCTGCGAGCGACGTCGGCAGCGTCGCGTTCGACGACGCCGTCGAGAAGGCCGTGAGAATCACCTCGCGGCACCGGAAGAACCACTCGACTGGCGGAACCCGCGCGAGGCCTTTCAGGATGACGGAGTAGACGACGAACATCTGGATCGCGAGGCCGGCGACGACGACTCCGACGTAGCCGCCGAGGCGCGGGATGACGGCGAAGCCGGACCGCGCGGTCAGCGAGAAAAGGAGCGCGGCGACGCCGTAAGGCGCGAGCGCCATGGCCCAGTCCACGATCTTCATCGACACGCGCTGGACGCCCGAGAAGAAATCGATGAGCGGCTCCCCCTTCGGGTCCCGGATCCGGGCGAGCGCGACCCCGAAGAAGACCGCGAAGACCATGAGCGCGAGCATTTCGCCCGTCAGGGCGTCGACGGCCGCCGCAATCGGGTTCCTCGGGATGAGCGAGAGAAGCGTGTCCGCCCACGTCTTCGCCTTCTGGGCGTTCTCGATCGTCGTCTGCGACTGGGCGGCGAAGCTGCTCGAGAGCTCCGCGCGGACGGAGGGATCCACGCCCGCGCCCGGGACGGAAGATGTTGACGAGACCGATCCCGATGGCCACCGAGATCCCGCTCGCGAAGATCGTGTAGCCGAGGGTTTTCAACCCGATCCGGCCGAGCTTTTTGACGTCGCCGAGCTCGAGCACTCCGAGCACGAGCGAGGAGAAGACGAGTGGCACGACGATCATGAAGATGAGCCGCAGGAAGATCTGACCGACGGGGTAGGCGACGTTGTCGACGACCCAGTCGACCCACGGCGCGTCGCCCGCCACCTCGTGCACGAAGAGCCCGACGAGAAGCCCGAAGAGGAGACCGAAGAAGATCCGGGTGTGCCGCGGCAGGCGGCGGCGGGCGGGACGGGATTCGCGCGTTGCGTCCGGCATGTTCGATCGGCGGGTGAACTCTACAGGACGAGCCGCGGACCCTCGCGCTTCGAGCGCCAAAAGAAAAGCCCCTCCCGCGGGAGGGGCTTCTTGAGAAGAGTGCGAAACGCCCTAGGGGTTGAACGTCACCACGATGACGGCCTTGCCGAAGTTCGTCTCGTCGGTCAGGTTGGTCTCGGTCGTGATGCGTGACGCGTCGATTGCATGGCGGTCGATGAGGTACGCCTTCGCGTTCTCGGCGCGCCGGCGGGCGAGGGCCTCGCTGCGGCTGCCGCTATCCGGGTACCCCGTGATGACGACTGTCGCGCTCGGGTTCTCGCGGAGCCGCAGGGCGACCGAGTCGAGGCGCGCTTTGGCGATGTTCGTGACCCGGGAGCTACCGCGATCGAAGTCGATCGTATCGGTCGTCGGCGCCGGAGGCGGCGGAGGCTCGACGACGGGCGGCGCCGGCGGCGGCATCGGAGCCGGAGGAACCTCGGTCGGGGCCGGCGGAGGCGGAGGCGGCGGCTCGGGCGCCGGCGGAGGAACGACGACGACCGGCGCGGCGCAGCCTCCGAAGTGGAAGAGAAGACCGATGTTCGGCTGAACGTCGACGCGGCTGTCCTGCGTGAACTCCCCGAAGCCGTCATCGGGGTCGATGTCCGTCTCGAAGTTGTAGACCCCCTTCAGCTCCAGGCGCAGGCCGAGGAGCTTGTTGAACCGGTATTCGGAACCGAAGGCGAGGTAGGCAATCGGTACCGCGTCGCCCTTGAACAGCTCCTCCTGGGAGACGCCCCCTCCGAACCCGAGGTAGGTGTTCCAACCCGGGTTTCTCGGAGTGAAGTTCCACACCCCGCCGAGCGCGAGCTGCCAGTACTCGGGCTCCGAGGGAAAGTATTCACCGGTCACCTCGAGGGCGAAGTTGCTCGTCAGGTAGTAACCCAGCCGGCCGCCGACCAGAAGGTAGTCCTCCTGGTCGAGGTCACAGTCGCAGCGGAAGTCATCGTCCCCGAGGAACGTGTAGCCGACGTGGGGACCCACGTACCACTCACATCTCAGGTCCGCTTCGGTGGACACGACCCGATCGTTCACGTCCGAGTAGGTTTGCCCCGACGCAACCCCTGCGACGAACAGGAGCGCCATCACGGCCAGGAGCCCGTTTTTCGCTGCTCTCATCTTCACTCCTCCGCGCGCATGCGCTCTCAACATTTATTCAGGAACAGGAATCCGGTCACGGTCTGTCCCGTCGTGATCGTGATCGTGTAGTTGCCCGGAGCGGTCGGCGAACCGGGGAACGTCTGGAAGAAGTTATCCGGCAGGACTTCCGTGAGCACGTAGGTCCCGGCCGGCAGGTTCGAGAAGGTGAAGTCGCCGTTGGCGTTCGAGGTCGCCGTGCGGACCGTCCCGGCCGCGTCGCGCAGCTCGAACACGATTCCCTCGAATCCGCGGTCCTCGCCGTCCACGACCCCGTCGCCGTCGAAGTCGAGAATCTTCCGGCCCGTGATCGAGCCCGTGTCCGAGGGCGAGGTGGACGCGCGGTTTCCGAAAAGCAGGTCCGAGATCGTCTGGCCCGCGGCCAGGTTCCGGGAGAACGTCCCCGGCGCGGCGGGGGCGGTCTGGGTGAACCCCGTCGGAACGACCTCGGAGACGACGAATGCGCCGGCGGGAAGAGCGGTGAAGGAGAACGCGCCGGCCGCGTCGGTCGTCGCCGTACGCACGACGCCGCCCGCGTCGGTCACGCGGATCGTCACTCCGGAGAGTCCCGGCTCACCGGTGTCGCGAACGCCGTTGCCGTTGACGTCGTTGAACTTCACGCCGCTGATCGTCCCCGTTGCCTCGAGCGGACGGTTGCCGAAGAGGAGCCCGGTGACGCTCCGCTGCGCGAAGTTGATCGTCGCGGAGATCGTCCCCGGAGGCGGCGGCGCGGTCTGGGCGAACCCGGCCGGAACCGTCTCGCTCAGCGTGAATACGCCGAAGGGAACGGTGAAGCTGAAGTTTCCGTTCGCGTCCGTGATGACCGACAGCGGTGAGCCCGTGGGATCGTTGATCGATCCGGTGCGCGTGATGTTGACGCCCGCGAGACCCGGCTCGCCCGCGTCGCGTATGCCGTTTCCGTTCAGGTCGCTGAACTTCGTTCCGGAGACCGTTCCCGTCAGCACACCGCGGAAGTTCCCGAAGACGTTGTTGATCGAGCTCCCGTCGGCGGCGAGCGTGACGGGGATCGAGTTCGCGGCGGGAACGGTGAGAGAGAACCCCTGGCGCAGAGTCTCGGAGAGAGTGTACGAGCCGGGGGAGACGTTCTCGAAGAGGAAATTGCCGTTCGCGTCGGTCACGACGGTGCGCGGGGCGGGACCGCCGGCGGCTGTCGAGGTCAGCGTGATGGTGAAACCGGCGAGGCCCGGCTCCCCCGCGTCGCGGACGCCGTCGGCGTCCAGGTCCTCGAACTTGATGCCCCCGATGGCGTTCGGGATGAGCTGGTTTCCGAAGTTCAAGCCGTCGAAGTCGTTGTTGCAGGACAGAACGAAATAGCCGTTGCCCTGCGCGATCAGGCGGCGCGAGATGCGGTCGTCCAGGGGCGCGGTCTGCCGATATCCGAAGGGAACGTCCTCGGTCACGCGGAACGAGCCGCCGTGGTGCATGCCGCACACCTCGAACGCGCCGTCGCCGAGAGTCAGGCCGCGCAGGAGCGGACCGTGTTCCCCCTCGACGCGGATCTCGACGCCGGGCAGCCCGGGCTCGCCGGAATCCTGTTCGCCGTTTCCGTTCCGGTCCTCGAACTTCACACCCGAGACACAGAACGACTCTTCGCAGAACCGCTTATCCTCGACGCGGAAGGACGTCGTGAGCGACGATTCCGGCCGGAAGCCGTGGAAGCAGCCGTCGCCGCACGCCGTGTCGAGGCTCGCGACCGGAGTCAGCCACAGCAGGTAGTCGGCGTCCCGGTTACCGGCGTCGGCAAAGGGAGCGAGGCCCACCGAGAGACCCCCGCAGGGGCCGAGATCCGCGGTCGCGTGCCCGTGCGCGGGACCGTCGGCGGAAAGAATCACGCCGTTGCGCACGGTGACGACGCGCTCGGTCACGGGGTCGGTGGAAAGGAGGCGCGTCCCGGAAAGGTCCGTCACCTGGAAGGAGTACCGGCCGTCGTTCACGAACTGCGAGAACGCGCAGCCGGTGGCCGTCGGTCCGGCCGTGAAGAAGACCTCGTCCTTGTCAGCGAAGACGTCGCGCGGCGTGCCCGTCGCACCGACCGTTGTAACGACTCCGGTCACCTGTGCCCCGGCGGACAGAGAACAGAGAAGCAGACCGATTGCGGCGGCCTGAATTCGGACCCGGTTCATTCCGTTCCTTCCTTCCTTCGCTTCCGTTGTAAGAGATTGAAACGTAGTTGGAGCCTCCAAAAAAGGCTTGCCGGGAGCCCTGCAATCGGCGTGCCCCGGCGGGATCGATCGCACTCTATCCAAACGCACTCCATCCAGGCAACGGAGCTCTTCCGGGAAATGGCGCGTACCCTGCAGTAAGACGGCGACGGCGCCGAGCAGCGAAGCTCGAACCGACGGAGAAGGAGCCTTCCATGCGCTCGGGACGGATCTTGATCGCCCTCGTGATCGCGGCGATTGGCGGACTCTTCTATTTCTGCCGCACCGAAGTGAACCCGGTCACCGGAGAGAAACAGCGCGTGGCCATGACCACGGAGCAGGAGACGGCCCTCGGGCTCCAGACCGCGCCCCAGATGGCCGCCGAGCTCGGGGGCCTGCACCCGGACGAGACGCTCCAGAACTACGTGGAGCAGCTCGGCGAGCGGATCGTCGGGCAGAGCGCGGCCCGCGGTTCGAAATACCAGTACGACTTCCACCTGCTGGCGGATCCCGAGACCGTCAACGCCTTCGCTCTACCGGGCGGCCAGGTCTTCATCACGGCCGCGCTGCTTCGCCGCCTGCAGGACGAGGCGCAGCTCGCCGGCGTTCTCGGCCACGAGATCGGGCACGTCGTCGGACGCCACTCCGCGGAGCACCTCGCGAAGGCGCAGCTGACCCAGATCCTCGTCGGCGCGGCGGGCGTCGCCGGCTCGTCGGAAGATTCGAGCGGGCAGCAGGCAGCGGCCGTCGCGGCGGTCGTGGGACAGCTCGTCAACATGCGCTACGGCCGACAGGATGAGCTCGAGTCCGACCGCTTCGGGGTTCGCTTCATGGCGGAGTCCGGGTACGACCCGAGGTCCTTGACCGAGGTGATGCGGATTCTCGCCGAGGCGAGCGGCGGATCGGAGAGACCGGAGTTCCTGAGCACTCATCCGGACCCGGGGAACCGGCAGGGCGAGATCGAAGCCGAGATCCAGCGGCTGTACCCGAGCGGCCTTCCGCCCGGCCTCGGGCGCGGCGATGCCTCGCGATTCGCGGCGGTGAAGTCGAGGCTCTGACCCGGCGCTTCGGCGCGCTACCGCGCCGAATAGCGGATCATCTTTCCGCCCTTCATCACGAAGAACACCCGCTCGGTCGCGCGGATGTCCTTCAGCACGTCGCCGGGAACGGCGACGATGTCCGCCTCTTTGCCCTTCTCGAGAGTGCCGATCAGATTCCCGAGACCGAGCAGGTCCGCGGCCGCCGGTCCCGCCGACCGGAGTGCCGCCGCGGGCGACATGCCGAGCCCGACCATGAGACCGAACTCCCGACCCGAGAGGCCGTGAGGCGAAACACCCGCGTCGCTTCCGAAGGCGATCCGCACGCCGCTCTTGAGCGCCCGTTTGAACATGTCGGAACGCGCCGTGAGGGCTGCCCGCGCCTTCGCCGCGATCATCGGGGGAAACTTGTCCGCCTTGCCCCCCGTCCATTCGCCGGCCAGCAGGGTCGGCACGAGGTACGTGCCCTTCGATTTCATCAGGGCGAGGGTCTCGTCGGTCAGGAACGAGCCGTGCTCGATCGAGTCGATCCCCGCGCGGACCGCGGCCTTCGCCGCCGCGTCGCCGTGGGAGTGCGCCGCCGCCTTCTTCCCGCGCCGGTGCGCCTCGTCCACGAGAGCGGACAGCTCTTCGTCGGTCAGCTGGGGCGACGAGACGTCGTCGTTCAGCGAGAGCACGCCGCCGGACGCGCACGTCTTGATCACGTCCGCGCCGTACTTGACGTTCAACCGCACGGCAGCACGGGCGTCGTTCGCCCCGCTGACGATCCCCTTCGAGGGACCGGGCTCTTCCCCGAAGGTCCCCGGCGGGAAGCCCCCGCGGTCGCAGTGGCCTCCCGTCGAGCCGATTCCCTCGCGAGCGACGAGCATCCGCGGCCCCGGAACGAGCCCGCGGTTGATGGCGTTGCGGAGGCCCACGTCAATTCCGTCGCTCGCCCCGAGATCGCGGATGGTCGTGAAGCCGGACTCGAGCGTGCGGCGCGCCCAGCCCGCCGCGAAGATCGCCTGTTCGGCCACCGGCCGGCGAAGCCCCTCGTAGAAGTCTCCGAGCCAGTTCTCCGACGCTTCACCCGTGACGTGCGTGTGGGAGTCGATGAACCCGGCGAGGATCGTGGCGTCGCCCAGGTCGAGGACGAGCGCGGAAGACGGGACCGTGATCCCGGCGCCGACCTCGCGGATCTTCGTGCCCTCGATGAGAACGATGCCGTTCTCCGTGTAGCGGTCGGATCGGCCGTCGAAGACGCGCGTCGCCTTGAGCGCTACGAGCGAGGGGGCTCCGGCCGCGGGAGGAGCGCCCGGCGCCGCCGGAGGGACGGACGGCGTCGGCGCGGGGGGCGGCGCCTGGAGCGCGAGGCCGGACACCGAAAGCGCCCCGAGAAGGGCCGAAACGAGCAGGATTCTTTTCACTTTCACTCCTCTGTAGGTTTCGGGAAGTTCGCGCGCGAGCCGGAATCTAACTCGAAGGCTCGAGCATCTTGCCCGCGAGAGTCAGAAATGCGTTCTCGACGCCTTCGCCCGTCTTCGCGCTCGTCTTGAAGGCCGGCCAGCCCCTCTTGCCGAGCGCGGCGATGGCGGAATCGTCGAGCTCCCACTTGTCCACGAGGTCCACCTTGTTGACGACGAGAACGAACGGGACTTTCCCGATGAGCTCCTCCGTCTTGTTCTGCAGGATGATCCCCTTCTCGAGTGTTTCGCGCCGCGTCCCGTCCACGACGAGAACGTACCCGGCGGAGCCGCGGAGGTACGACGGCCGGATCTTCTGGAAGTCGTCCTCCCCGTAGATGTCCCAGAGAAGGAGGTTCACCTGTTCCTGCCCGACCGCGACGACCTTCTTGTCCACCTTGACGCCGACGGAGCTCAGGTACTTGTCGGAGAAGAGGCTCTTGACGAAGCGGCTGACGAGGCTCGTCTTTCCCACGGCAAACGTCCCCAGCATGCAAATCTTTTTCTGGATCATCGGCGGACCGATTCTTTCTCACGGTTGTCCGCCAGAATCACTCGAAAAGAGACGCTTCGGTTGAGCTCCCGGTCTCTCTCGGTCACTTCCGCCCGGAGCGGCCGCGCGGACCCCACTCCCGTGACGGCGAGCGTCACTTGGCCGATCTCCTCCGGCTGGAGCGCCGCCACGACGCGGTCGGCACGGCGCCGGCTGATGCCGAGGTTGACGTCCTCCGTCCCCACGCTGTCCCCGCGTCCGATGACCTCGACCCGGGCGGTCCGGTCGAGGCGCGTCGCCAGACGCGAGAGCTCCTTCAGGTCGGCGGCCGTCTCCCGGATCCGGCCCTCCTGCTCCGGCGAGAGCTCCGCCGATCCGAGCGCGAAGAGAAGCAGGCGCCCCTCGATCCTCCGCCGGATGTTGTCGAGCCCGCTCGAATCCGCGTCGGCCAGCCCGCTGTCGTCGTACCGCGAGATCCCGACGATCATTCGCGATCGGGCCCTCGCCCCTTCGATCCACCGATTCGGGGCCGAGCCGGTGGCAACGAGAGCGCCGTCCCGCGCCGCGAGCGTCACGGTGTCGGGCGCTTCGAGGAGGTAGCGGGCCCGCGCGGCGATCAGCTCCGGGGTCAGGGCCTGATACGGCTTCCAGTCACTCTCGACGTCGCCGCGGGAGAAGCCCGATCCGTCGAGCAGCGCGACAGGGTCCGCGGCGAGCGGATCCCGAAGACCCGTCACGAAGTACTTCCCGCCGCGTCGGCCGGCTTCGGTGACGACGACGCCCGGCTCGGAGGCGAGCCGCCCGAGGTACGTTTCCCACCGGCGATTTCGGCGGACGGCGAAGAAGGCCCAGAGCGCGAGACCGACGACGAGGACGCCGAGAGCGGCGCGCAGGACCCCGACGGCTCGCCGCCGGCGCTCTCCCGGCACCCGTTCCGCCTTCGGCTGGCGCTGCGCCTTGAGACACGCTTCGAGAAGCGGCCGGCTTCGCTCGAAGGGCGTGGCGTCACCCGCAAAGTGCTGCAGAGCGTCCGCCTGCTCGAGGTGAATGCGCTCGATCGCCTCCGTGAAGACGGTGCGCAGCTCTCGCGGAGCGCTTCCGCGGATCACGGCCGCGAGCGTCGCGTGCGGACCCTGCTCGATCCAGACGGAACGCTCGCCGACCTGGAACGTGTCGAGCGAATCTCCTTCCTTCCCGCCGAACGAGTCGTGCACGAAGTCGCGGATCGCCGTGAGCATCCCGGAAACCATGTCCGCGTCCTGGACTCCGGCCGCCGTCGCGGAGACGTGCTGGAGCAGGAGACCGGAGTCCCGGTGGATGAGGAATACCTGCTCGACGCGGTACACGAGGGTGCGGAGGAGGATCACCTCGGCGAGCGGTTTCCCCGTCCTCCACGCTTCCATCCGCCACTTGACCCCCTCGACCGAGAAGCTGTGCTCGAGCGTCTCGCTGAAAGACTCGACCATCGACGCGAGCGCGCTCGCGATCGCTTTGCGGATCGCCGGGCCCATGACCGGGAAGAGCGCGTCCACGAGGACCTGCGGGTTCCTCCGGACGGAGGTCTCGATCGCCTCTTCCACGGTCGGCTGGAGGACGTGCGCCAGAGCGTCGTCCTTGGCCGCCCGGAGGATCATCGCCTCCGGGAGAACGCGGCTCACGTCCTCCGCGTGAATCTCGGGGTCGTCGAGACGCTCCTGGATCCGGGTGACCTGGGCTTCTTCCGGAACGTAGAGGAGCCGGCGCAGCTCCCCGAGCGGATCCGGTGCGGCGGGGGACTCTTCGCCCCCTCGCTTCCGTTGCCCTTCTCGGTTTCGTCCATCGCCCGGATCCGAGCTTCCCCGGCCCGATTCAGCGTTGCTGCAACCGCCGCCGGAGAGAAACCGGCTCGGAGATCATCCCTTCCCCGGCGTCTTCGTGTCGTTCGTGAGCCGCACCGCGACGTCCGTCAGGAAGCCTGCGAGAGCCGCGCGGTCGGCCTTCTCGGCGCGGAGCTCGGTGAGCTCCCGCGAGAGCGTCGTGGTCGTTTCCCGGTTCCGGGTGCGGATCTCGTCGGTGAGGCTCTTGGACTGATCGAGGATCTGCTGGCGAAGCTCGCGCTGGCTCTTCGTGGCCTGCTCGTCCTGAGCCGAGAGTCTTTTCTCGAGCGTCTTCGCCGTTTCGCGGAGCTCTCGTCCGATCTCCTTGAGCGACTCCGCGCGGTCCCCCTGCTCGGTCTTCAGCCGTTCCGCCAGCGACTCGACCTCTTTCTTGATGAAGCTCTCGAGCGATTCGAACCGCTTCTTCGCATCCGCGCGCGCGTCGGCGGTCTCCTTGAGGAGTCTCTCTTCCAGCCGTGCGAATCGTTTCTCGAAGTCGTGAACCTGCGCGCCGAAGAGGATGTCCCGGATCTTTTCGAGATTCCCACCTCCGGCCGCCTCGGCGACCGCGTCGGCCGACGCTTTCTTCGCGGCGCCGTTGCCGGCCTTCGCGTCGCTGCCTCTCCTGCCCTCGTCCGGTGTGCTCATGGGTCTGCCCTTTCTCGCTCCTCGTTTCGACGGGGAGGTCTTCGCTTTCTTCACGAGAGGTTCGAAACTTCTGTCACCGGGGACCCCGCTCCTGGGTTCGGCGCCGCTCACGCTCACGCAGCTTGCTCTTTCGCGCCTTCTGAAGCACTGCCTGCTTCTCGTCGTGAGCCAGCGTCTGATTCTCGACGAGCACGATCTTCCGCGGCCCGAGGCAGACCGCCGAAGCCTCGAGGGTGAACTCCTCCCCGAGCGGGCCGGTCTCCGTCCAGAGGCCGGACTTCAAACGCCCGCCGCCGCTGGACGCCCAGAAAGCTTCCGCGTCCTCCAGAAAGTTCTCGAAGAAGGGGAACCCGACGGCTCGCGTGAGCGCCTCCGATCCGGTATCCGCGCCCGGGCAGAGCTGCAGGAACCAGTACGGCGCGGAACCGATCATCGCGAACCGGCCGCCCGCTTCCCGTTCGAGCACGACGATCCCGAGGACGGCGAGAATCTCGGAGCCGACGGACTTGTCACTCATTTTCGAGGGCGGAAAAGGGGAGTTTCTTAGCACACGCCGCCGGGGCGGGCAACCCGTAGCCCCCGGCGATCATGCCTCGATCCCGCGTGTTCCCTCTCTCTTCGGGCTGAAAAAGAAGATCAACGCCCCCACCGCGAGCGCGACTCCGCCCGCGATCCAGTTCTTCCTTTCGGCGGCCGAGAGGAAGAGGAGGCAGATGGCGAGCGCCATGATCGGGATGAGCGGCCCGCCGGGTAGGCGGATGGTCCGGGGTGTCGCCGGGAGCTTCCGCCGGAGCACCGGGACCGCCGCGGCCGTACCGATGTACGTCGCGAGGCGTGCGATCGCCGACAGCACGGCGAGCTCCTCGGCGGTCCCCGTCAGCATGAGCAGGATCGCGACGGCCGTCTGCGTGATGATCGCGATGTAGGGCGTGCGGAAGCGCGGGTGGATCTTCGCGAACACCGCGGGCAGCTTGCCCATCTCCGCGAGCGCGTAGAGGTACCGCGGACCCGCGAGCACGGTGTTGTTGTTCGTGCCCAGGACCGAGAGCACCGCACCGAGGGTCAGGATCAGGCCCCCGACTGGTCCCATCATCATCGCGGCGGCGTCGGCCAGCGGTGTCGGGGACTCCCCCAGGTTCGGCACGGTCCCGAGGGCGACGAGCTGCACGGTCGTGTAGATCGCGGTGACGATGCCGATCTGAACGATGAGCGCAAACGGGACGTCCCGCTTCGGGTTCCGGAACTCCCCGGCCGGCGCGGCCGTGTTCTCGAAGCCGGCGTAGGCGAACAGCACGAGGAGCGCCGCCTTCATGAAGTTCGCGCGGTCCGGAGTCGGCACGGGAAAAACGCGGGTCCAGTCCACGAAGAAGATCCCGACGGCGACGAAGAGCACGAGCGGCAGCACCTTGCCCCACGCGAGAACGACAGCGGTGCGCGCGCCGGACTTCACGCCCCGGACGTTGATCCACGTCAGCACGAGAAGCGGCAGGATGATCGTGACCCACTGCCCGACCCCGCTCTTCGCGGGGGCCCAGAGGTAGCCGACGGCGCGCGCGAAAAAGACCGAGAGTCCCGCGATCGACGAGATGCGCGCGATCCACGTCATCCAGCCGACCTCGAACCCTACGAAGTCGCCGAAGGCCGCGCGCGTGTACACGATCGCGCCCCCCTGGCGGTCGAAGAGGCTGGAGGCCTCCGCGAAGCAGAGAACGAGCAGGAGGACGGCAAACCCTGCGGCGAGAATCGCCCAGACGCTCGCGGGTCCCAGGAGCATGGCGGCCGCGACCGGGAGGATGAGGTAGACGCCGCTCCCGATGACGTCGTTGACGGAGAGGGCGACGATCTGCCACCGCGAGACCGCGCGGAGGAGGCCCGTCTTCGGGTCGATGTGCTCGACGTCGGGGGTCAAGGGCGCCATTCTCTGTCGAGAGCGGCCCGGAAACCCAATGAAAAAGCCCGGGTCTCCCCGGGCTTTCCTGTCCGAACCGACCGGGGACTATCCGCCCCAGCGGGCGCGGGTTCCGCGCGCGTCGATGTGGACGAAAGGCCCGTGGGCGGACGTCGAGTTGTAGAGGCCGACTCCGCCGACGAGCTCCGGGTTCTTCTTCTCGACCGCTTCCGCGGCGGAGGCGACGATGCGCGCGTCCTTCAAGTCGACGCGTCCGTCCTTGTTCAAGTCGTCCAGCCGTCCGTCGGCGTTGTCGTCCGGATAGATGTCGGCCGCGTCACCGTACTGGTGGCGGGACACCGCCGAGCGGCCGCCGGCGCCCACGCCGCGCTCGTTGTACTGCGGCGTGCGGAACCCGCTCATCACCGCAAAGTCCTTCACGTTGTAGCCCATGAGGTTGAGCTCCGCGATCGTCAGCTCGAGCTTGTCGATGAGCCGCCGGTCGAGAGCCACGTACTTCGGCCAGACGTCCCGCTGGTCCTTCGTGACGAACTCGCCCACGGTGAAGTGCTCGGACACGTGCGTCCCGAAGGTCTCCCGCGTCACTTCGACGAACCCCTTCGGGGGCGCGTAGCTCGCGGTCTTCGGAGTTTCCTTTTCGTAGGGCCAGGTTCCCATCCGGTACTCGCCGATCCGCCCGTTGACCTTCGCCGAGAAGGGCTTCAGGACGATGAGCGAGAGCTCCCCCGTCACCGGAGAGTCGCCTGCCGAGAGCGGATAGACGCCCGGGTTGCCGGCGGCGCCCGCGATGGCCTGGGCCTCTCTGTCGCCCGGCAGCGAGAAAACCGCCTTCAGCTTGCCGGAGGTCCCGATGAGGGACGAAAGGCTTCCGAACGCCGCCGCGGACGCGCCGCGAAGCGGGACGAGAGCGAGGCCGGCGAGCACGATTGCAAGGCTGGCAGAACGAAGTAAACGGCTCTTGAAAGACAATGCTTTGGTCCTTTCAACAGTAGCCGCGAACGGCTGGCACCCCGACCCGGGAGAATTGTTTGGAGCACTTGGGGAACGGCCTGAAACCGGACACTATTCCGGATCCGGGCCCCGGAGACGGCCGCCGGAAAAAACTTTCTCCAGATCCCTCCGGCCCTGGCGGTCTCATCCACGGAAAGGCCTGTAAAAACGGCCTTTTGGGCGTTTTCCCGAGGCCGAGGCGCCGGCGATCGAGGCCCTCAACCCGGCAGAAAGAAGAACGCGACTGCCGCGATCAGGTAGAGCGCCAGCAGCTGGACGCCCTCGAGCCAGGTCGTCTCGCCGTCGAGCGAGATGTACGCGAAGATCGCCGACGACGCGAAGAGGGTCACGAGCTCGATCGGCTGGAAGATGAGGTCCATCGGCTGGAAGAAGAGGCTCACCAGCACGAGGAACGGCGCGACGAACACCGCGATCTGGGTCGAGGAGTTCGCCGCAACCGAGACGGCCAGGTCCATCTTGTTGCGGTGGGCGAACACGATCGCGCTGTAGTGCTCCGCCGCGTTCCCCACGACCGGGATGAGGATCAGGCCGAGGAAGAGCTGCGAGATCCCGGCCTGGTGCGATACGGGCTCCACTGCGTGGACGAGGATCTCGCTCGCGACCGCCGTCCCGGTTACCGCCGCCGCGAGAACGAGGAGCGATTTCCGAAGCGACCAGACGTCGTGGTGAGCTTCCACCGCGGGCACGTCGGCGTCCTCTTTCTCCCGCGAGAAGTAGGAGAAATAGATGTACGCGGCGTACGTGAGAAGCAGGAGGATCGACACGCCGACCGACACCTCCTCACGTACGAACGCGTCCTTCTCGAGCGTGGCGAAAACCGCGGGGAGCGCCATCGCGGAGACGGCGAGGATCATCATCGCGGCGTGACGCCCCGCCGGCTTGACCGAGAACTTCTGAGTCCCGTGCCGCAGCCCTCCCACGAGGGCCGAGAGCCCGAGGATCAGCAGGGTGTTTCCGATGATCGAGCCGGTGAGAGACGCCTTCACGAGATCGATGAGCCCCCGGCGCAGCGCGAAGATCGCGATGATGAGCTCCGCCGCGTTGCCGAACGTCGCGTTCAGGAGCCCGCCGAGACCGGAACCCATCCGCGAGGCCGCGTGCTCCGTCGCGCGGCCGATCCACGCGGCGAGCGGAAGAAGCGAGATCGCGGACGCGGTCAGGGTCAGCCAATCGGGCCAGTGGAGAAGCCGCGCCGCGACCGCAACCGGCAGCCCGATCAGCAGGAAGTTCATCACGCGGCGGATCATCGCGACCGGGATCATAGGGCATCGCGTCCGGCACCGTTAGACTCCGCCGATGCTCCGCGCGGGAATCGTCGGCCTTCCGAACGTCGGCAAGTCGACCCTGTTCAATGCCCTGACCCGCACCCGCAAGGCGGAAGCGGCGAACTACCCCTTCTGCACGATCGACCCCAACGTCGGAGTCGTCACGGTGCCCGACCGGCGGCTGGAGCCGCTCGCCCGCGTTTCGAAGACCGACCGGATCATCCCTACGAACATCGAGTTCGTCGACATCGCGGGCCTCGTACGCGGCGCGTCCCGGGGGGAGGGGCTCGGAAACAAGTTTCTCCAGCACATCCGGGAGGTCGATGCGATCGTCGAGGTCGTGCGCTGCTTCGAAGACCGGGACGTCATGCACGTCGCCGGCGCGATCGACCCGGTGGCGGACATCGAGACGATCAAGACGGAGCTCGTGCTCGCCGACCTCGAGACCGTGGCGCGCTCTCGCGAGAAGGCCGAGAAGAGCGCGCGCGGGGCGGACCGCGACGCGAAGGCCCTGCTGGCGGTCGCCGAGAGGCTCGAAAAGCACCTCGACTCGGGCAAGCGGGCGCTCACCCTCGAGCTCGGTCCCGAAGAGCAGGAGATCGCCCGCCGGCTCTTCCTCCTGACGTCGAGGCCCATGATCTTCGCGGCGAACGTCGCCGAGGCGGAGCTCGCCGGAGCGGCGGAGCTCCCGCGCGTCCGCGAGATCCGGCACTACGCGGAGACGCACCTCGGAACCGAGGCCGTCGTCGTCTCGGCCGAGATCGAATCGCAGCTCGCGGAGCTCCCCGAAGCGGAGGCGGCCGAGTACCTCGCCGGGCTCGGCGTTCCGGAGTCGGGCGTCGGCACTCTGATTCGCGCGGTCTTCCACCTGCTCGGCCTGCGAACGTTTTTCACGGCGAGCGAGAAGGAGGTCCGGGCGTGGACGTTCCACGACGGCGACGCCGCCCCGGCCGCCGCGGGCGCGATCCACACCGACTTCGAGCGGGGCTTCATCAAGGCGGAGACGGTGAGCTACGACGACCTGATCGCGTCGGGCTCGCTCGCCAAAGCGAAGGAGCGCGGGCTCGTGCGCCAGGAGGGCAAGGAGTATCGCGTCGCCGACGGCGACGTGATGCTCTTCAAGTTCAACGTGTAGGGGGTTCTGTTGTCATTCCGAGCGCGGAGCGCGAGGAATCTGAGCCGAGATCCTTCGCGCTCCGCGGCTCAGGATGACAACAAGACTACAGAAATGGTAAACGTCGTCGATCCTGCCGGCGCGCCGTTCACGAGGATCTCGACACGGTACGTCCCCGGAGCCCAGCCGTTGGTGTTCGCGGCGTGGAAGCTCGTGTAGCCGTCGCCCGGGCGGTCGGTCACGATCTTGTCCTCGGTTACCTGCTGGCCGTCCGGTCCGAACCAGCGCGCGGTGATCTCGGTGCCGACGGGGGCGCTCGCCGTCCACATCGATACGTAAACGGTGTCGCTCTTCCCGAAGGTCGTCGCCGCTTCGCCGGGACTGTCGTCGGCATTGACCGCCCTGCGGCGGTCAGTCTCTCGACGCGCGCGCCCGCGACCGCGGGAACCTCCGCGACCGGGGCGTCGGAAGGCGGCGGCAGTGCCGCGGTCTCCGTCTTCTTCTTGCAGCCCACGCACACGACCGCGCAGACCAGGGCCAGCCCGAGCAGGTGCAGAAAGCGAGATTTCGTTTTCATCCTCTCCATCCTCCGTTTGCGGTTCTGAAATGTCACAGTTCCGGGAGGCGAATCACCTGCCCCGGGTAGATCAGGTCGGGATCCTTGATGTTGTCCTTGTTCGCTTCGTAGATCTCGCGCCAGAGGCTCGCCTTTCCGTAAACGCGCTTGGCGATCTTCGACAGCGAGTCTCCCTTTTCGACCGTGTAGCTCTGCTGGGTGTGCTCGTCGCGGGAGGTCAGCTGGCTGGACCCTCCCGACACGACGCCGCTGTCGAGGGGGTCGACCTTCGGTCTCGGTGTCACTTGCGGGTTCGTCGGCCCGGGCGTCGTATGTCCGCCCGACACGATGCCGCTTTTCTTTTCGGGCATAGGTCCTCCTTCTGTTCTTTCACTTTGAACGATGCACGGTTTGTGCCGACAGGGGCGGACTTCCGTGCGTCAGGGAGTTACGTTCCCGGCGACGAAGCGCTCGTAAAGTGCGACCTCTTCGGCGCTTCCCAGCGCGACGGGGATCCTCTCGTGCAGAATGCGCGGCGCCACGTCGAGAACGCGCCCCCGGCCGGTCGACGCGCGCCCCCCCGCCTGTTCGATCACGAACGCGAGCGGGTGAGCCTCGTAAAGGACCCGGATCTTCCCGGACGGTTTTCCGGACGCGGTGTCCGCGGGATAGAGGTAGATCCCGCCTTCGAGGAGGATCCTGTGAACGTCGCCGACCATCGAGCCCGAGTAACGCGTCGAGTAGGGGCGCCCGCTCGCCTTGTCGAATTCCTTCAGGTGATCAACGAATGCCCGGTCGGGCTCCGACCAGCCCGACCGGCGCCCTTCGTTGACAGCGTACCCCCTCCCCCGGCGCGGCATCTCCAGCCGGCGGCGCACGAGAAGGAACTCGCCGATCGACGAGTCGAGCGCGAAGACGTGCACGCCCTCACCGCTCGAATACACGAAGAGCACCGCGGGGCCGAAGAGGATGTAGCCGGCCGCGACCTGCTCGGTGCCGGCGCGGAGGAGGTCGGCTTCGCTCCCCGCCCGGCGCGGCCGGATCGAGAAGATCGTGCCGAGTGTCCCGTTCACGTCGATGTTCGAGGAACCGTCCAACGGATCGAAGAGCGCCGCATATCGGGCCGGCTCGGGCCCGCCGCGGTAAACGTGCGGCTCCTCGAGCTCCTCCGAAGCGGCGAAGCTGACGAGGCCGCCGTAGTCGAACGTCTCGATCAGGATCTCGTTGGCAACGACGTCGAGCTTCTTCTGCTCCTCGCCCTGCACGTTTTCGGTTCCGGCAGAGCCGTGCGTACGCCGGATGTCCGCGACGGCGAGCTCGCGCGCGATCCGTTTTCCCGCGACGCCGAGCCGCATGAAAAGGAGCGACAGCTCCCCGGTCGCGCCCGGATGCTGCTGCTGCCCCTCCAGGATGAAGCGGTCGAGGGTGACCGGAGCGGCTCCCATCGGAGCGGCGATTCTAGATGACGGGGATGGCGCGCTAGCGGGGACGGTTGCTCGAAGGAGCCGGGCCGGACGGGACGCTCCGCGACCACTCCCGCCACGCGGGTTTGGCGGTGCCGTCGCTCTTCTGCAGCCCGCGATTGGCGAGGAACGCCGCCCGCCGTTGCTCGGCCGGAGAGCCGGCGTGTGCGGCCGACAGCTCGCCCGGAAGCGGGTCCCGCCAGGGGACGTAGCGGGCGAAGAGCAGACGCGCCGGATCGGCCGACGCGAGAAACCTCCGCATCCGCCGGACGAACTCGGCCTGCTTCGCCGGAGTCGAGCCGTTCTCGGGAGAGGAGGAAAAGCTCACCTCGGTGAATGCGAGCGGTCGCCCCGCGGCCGCCGCGATCATCGCCTTCCAGTCGGCGTCGAGGGTCTCGGGCGGCCGGTGGGTGAAGGGCGCGGCGGGAACGAAGGGGGCGTACACGAAAAAGACGGCGGGGCTCTTCTCGTGCAGGCGCGCCGCGACGCCGGGGGCACGGCTCTCCGTCGGCGCCGCCGTCGCGACTCCGACGAGCAGACGCGGAGCGACCTTTCCGAGGAACTCGACAGCGCCGGCGAACAACCGCAGATAGGCGGTGAGCTCCTCCGGTCTCGACGCAAAGTACGCGTCCGCCTCGTTCCCGAGGGACAGGGTCGAGAAGTCGAGAAGCGCGGGACCGAGCGCCTCGAAAAGCTTGCCCAGGCGTGCGGCGAGCTTCGGGTCATCGAAGGCGACACCGGCGAGGTCCTTCGGCACGAGCCGCCCGCGGCCGTCGACGAGCGGCAGGTCGAGGTGGAGCGTCGCTCCGGACTGTCGCAGGAGGCGAGCGGCGCGGACGACATCGGCGACCTGGTACCTCCGCGCGCGCGGCTCGGCCGCCGGCCAGGAGATTGCGAGGGCGAGGACCGACACCCCCGTGGCCCGCACAGAGTCGAGCGCCCTCTGCCGGTCGATGCGGGGAGCGCTTGCCGGAAGGTTGACGGCGAGGCCGAGGGCCGCCGGCTTCGGCGTGGGCGCAGGCGCCGGCGAGGCCGCCGTGACGGCTCCCGGGACCGCAAGGAGGAAGGAGATGAGAGCGGTCGAGAGGCGCACCCGCCTATTCTGCACTCCCGAATTAGAATCGCTCCGGAGGTGTCGATTGAGTAAGTACCGACTCGCCCCGACTCTCGCCGCCGTGATTGCGGTTGCCGCCGCCACGCTCGCCTGCCAGACCCCCTCCACGCCCGCTCCGGCGGCGTCGGCGACTCCGGAAGCTGCCCCGGATCCGGCCGCCGCGCCCGCCGTGGTGCCTCCGGACCCGACAGCGGCTCCGGCCGCTGGTGCTCCGGCCGCCGCCGCTCCCGCCGGCGACCACATCAAGCTGCAGCACATCCTGATCGCGTTCGCCGGAAAGGTTCCGGGAAAAAACATCACGCGAAGCGAAGCGGAAGCAAAACAGCTCGCCGAAGAGATTCTCAATCGCGCGAAGGGCGGGGAGGACTTCGACACCCTCGTCCGCACTTACACCGACGACGCCCATCCCGGCATCTACGGGCTCTCGAACTCCGGCGTCCCGCCCGCGCCCGGCGAATTCTCGCGTGATCGCATGGTCCCGGCGTTCGGGGAGGTCGGCTTCTCGCTCGCGCCCGGAGAGATCGGTATGGCTCCGTACGACGCGAGGAAGAGCCCGTACGGCTGGCACATCATCAAGCGGCTGGAATGACGGCGGCGTGAATCTCCGCCGCCTTCCGGCGGCGTTCGCGCTCGCCGGACTGCTCCTCGTCCCGGCCGCCGGCGCCGGACCGAAGCGCAAGCTCGCGATCGAGGACCTGACCGCCGAGCCTCCACTCGCCGGCCGGCCGATCGCCGCGCTCACGTGGCTCGACGGCGGCGCCCGCTTCGCGTACGTCCGGAAGGGCGGGGACGACGGGGGGCAGTCCGAGCTGTGGCTCGAGGAAACCGCGTCCGGCCGCAAGCGACTGGTGGCCTCGACGAGCGCCCTCGTTTTCCCGGAAGAGCCGTCGTCCGAAAAACGGAGCGGGCAGGAGGGCGCCGCAAAACCTCGGGCCGCGACGCTCGACGATCCGCGGTTCTCTCCCGACGGACGCTCCGTGCTCATTTCCGGCCGCGGCGACCTCTGGCTCGTGGACGCCGCCACCGGACGCGTCGACCGACTCACGCGCGGGCCCGAGAAGGAGGAGCTCGCGACGTTTTCGCCGGATGGAAAACGCGTCGCGTTCGTCCGGGGAAATGACCTGCACGCGATCGAGCTCGGGGGTCGGCGCGAGACGCGTCTCACACGGGGTGGGAGCGAGACGGTTCACAACGGGAAGCTCGACTGGGTGTACGAGGAGGAGCTCGCCGGCCGCGATGCGCGCGGTTACGAGTGGTCTCCGGACAGCCGCGCGATCGCCTACGTCCGTCTCGACGACGAGCCGATCGCGCCTTACCCGCTCACGGACTTTCTCGCCGTGCCGGCGGCGGTCACCTGGCAGCGTTATCCAAAGGCTGGCTCACCGAACCCGGTCGCTTCTTTCCACGTGGTCGGCGCGGACGGCGTCGCCCGGGGCGACGTGACGCCGGAGAAGGATTCGTACGTCGTGCCCGGATTCTCCTGGACCTCCGACTCGGGCGGCGTCTCGTACCGCGTCCTCAACCGCGCGCAGAACCGCCAGGAGGTCCGTCTCCTGTCGCCCGCGGACGGCCGCTCGCGGGTGCTCTTCCTCGAGGAGGATCCCTTCTGGTTGAACGTCGTCGATCCGCCCCGGTTTCTCCCCGACGGGCGTTACCTCTGGAAGTCGGAGCGATCCGGCTTCCCCCACCTCTACGTCGGCCGGGTTACCGGCGGCGATCTCCGGCCGATCACGCGCGGCGACTGGTCGGTAGACAAGGTGGCCGGCGTCGACGAGAGCCGCGGGCTCGTGTACTTCACGGCGACGGAGGAGAACGTCCTCCGGCGGCCGATCTATCGCGTGGGGCTCGACGGCAGCGGCTTCCGGAAACTCCCCGGTCCCGCGGGAACGCATGCGCCTCTTCTCTCTCCCGACGGGCGCCACCTGCTGGATACGTTCTCCGGAGTCTCGCAGCCCCCCGTGATCTCCGTGCTCGATTCCTCCGGCCGCGTGGTGCGCGCGGTGGAGTCCCCGCGGCGCCGCCTCGAAGACTACGAGCTCGCGGCCACCGAGAACGTCGCCGTCCGCTCCGACGACGGGGCCGAGCTCCACGGGCGTCTCGTCAAGCCGGCCGACTTCGACCCGGCGAAGAAGTATCCCGTGATCGTCTTCGTCTATGGGGGACCGCACTCGCAGACCGTGCGGGACTCGTGGGGCGCGACGTCGCTCTTCGATCACCTGCTCGCGAGCCGCGGCTACCTCGTCTGGAGCGTGGACAACCGGGGGACCTCCTGGCGGGGCCACGCATGGGAGAGCGCCGTCTTCCGGGAGCTCGGCCGGAGGGAGCTCTCCGACCAGCTCGCCGGCGTCCGGCACCTGAAGACCCTTCCGTTCGTGGATGCGGCACGGATCGGAATCTGGGGGTGGTCGTACGGCGGCTACATGACCCTCTTCGCAATGACGAACGCGCCCGGCGTCTGGAAGTGCGGCGTCGCGGGCGCGCCGGTCACCGACTGGAAGTTCTACGACACGATCTACACGGAGCGGTACATGCGCACGCCCGCCGAGAACCCGGAAGGGTACCAGCGCTCCGCCCCGCTCTCGAAAGCGAAGGATCTCGCCGCGCCCCTCCTCCTGATTCACGGCGGCGCGGACGACAACGTCCACCTCCAGAACACGATCGCTTTCGTGGACGCGCTGACCGCTGCGGGAAAGCCGTACGAGCTGCAGATCCAGCCGCGCCAGAAGCACGGGTTCCGGGGCGCGGAGTCGGTCAATTCACGAAACCGGGCGATTCTCCGGTTCTTTGAAGAGAACCTCTAGCGGAACGGTCTTTTTCGGGGCCTCCTCTGCCTTGGCATTCCGAGGCCTCAGGCCGAGGAATCTGGGCCCGGATCCCTCGCGGAGCCTGTCCCGACCGGGGACGCATGTGTCAGCAAGGGAACACAGATCCCTCGCTTCGCTCGGGATGACAAGGCGGAGCGAAGGGCTCGGGATGACAGGAAGAGCGAACGGCCGCGCCAGCACGTGTGTCATTCGGGCACGCCCTTTGCTTCACTCAGCTCCGGAGTCGGGACCGCGCCTTTCGCACAAACTGGCTGGACCGACCGTTGAAACACGCCGCCTTCGGGCGGCGTTGCTTTTGTCTCCCCGTCGCGGGTCAGGCCCCAGGGCCTCGTCGGCTTACACGACCTTCTCCGCTGGGGTCGGCGGAATCTCTGCGCACCGCCTGCTTCTGCCTGTCGCGGGTCAGGCCCCAGGGGCTCTTGGGCCTACGCAACATTCTTCCCAACGGCCGGCAGGATCTCTGCGCACCGCCTGCTTCAGACCTGACCCAGGAGAACGATCGGTCCCGTGGGCTGCGGGACCCCGCCGCGGGGCTCGACGGTGACCGCGAAGTTTTCCGCGGTTCGGATCGCCGCCAGGTCCCGCGACTCGAAGAGCGCGCGGCCTTCGGCGTCCGGGTCGAAGACCCCGGCGTCGACGGGCTTTCCGTCCACGAAGACCCAGAGCTGATACTGGCGGTCCGGCGGGAGCGGCGCGAGGCTCCCCGCCACGAGGACGCCCCGCTTCGCCGCCTCGCTCCAGAACACTTTCCCGCGGGCCTTCGGCTGCGGCCCCTGGCCCCCGAGGAAGAGCACCCGGACGTCGTCGCTTTCCATGACCCGGGCGCGCAGGTCCCGCCGCGAGAGCTCGGCGCGACTGGAGGCGACCTGACCCGTGAGCTCGGCGTTCTGCGCGCGGAGCTCCTCGCGCTCGCGGCGGAGGCGCGCATCGTCGAAGAGCACGACGACGAAGAGGAGCGCGGCGGCGGCCGCGAATGCCCACCCGGAGCGGAACGATCGCGGCGCGGCGGCCGCGCGCGTGGGGCCGAGCGAAGCGAGGAGCTCTTCGCGGAGAGCGGGTCGCGGCGCGAGGGGCGGAGCGGACACCGAGAGAGCGGCCGTCGCGGCCCGGAGCTCGGGCAGGAGGCGCTCGCACTCCACACAGCCCACCTCGAGCAGCCGGGCGTACTCGAGCGCGTCGTCCCCCGTCAGGGGTCCGAGCGCGGCGAGCGCCACAAGCTCTTCGTGTCGTTCGCTATGCATCTTCGAGCTCTCGTCCCCAGTACGAACGCATGCCCTCGCGGAGTTTCATCAGGCCGAGTCGGATCCGGGTCTTCACGGTGCCCAGGGGACTGCCGGTCCTCTCCGCGATCTCCGCGTGGGTGAGCCCCTCGAAGTATGCGAGGTCGAGCGCTTCGCGCTGCTCGGCGGGTAGCTTGCCGATGGCCGCGCGGCACTCCGTTTCCCACTCGCGCGAGGCGGACTCCGCCTCGATGTCGCCCGGAGCGGAAAGCCGCTCCAACGGGTCCGCGTCCCCGGGTCCTCGTGCGGCGGATGGCCGCCTCGCCCGCAACCGGTCGATCGAACGGCTCCGGGTCGCGACGATCAGCCACGCGAGGACGCTCCCCCGCGAGGGGTCGAACGTCGCCGCGGCCCTCCACGCGTAAAGGAAGGTCTCCTGCAGGACCTCTTCGGCCTCGCCGGTGTCGCCGAGGATCCGGTGCGCGAGCCCCAGGAGCCGCGCGGAATGCCGGTCGTAGAGCGTGCCGAGCGCTTCGGCGTCGCGCGCTTCCATCGCGGCAACGAGGTCCCGGTCGCCGCGATCCCTGTCGTTCGGCTGGGTGAGGGGTTTCACCAGTTCGCGGAAGGATAGCGCACGCGATCCGCGCGGAGATCCAACCGACGGCGGCCGCCGTAACGGTGGAGAACGAAAGGAAGGTGGACTCAATGAACCAGGCTCAACCGTCACGAAAAAGCGCGACCGCGCTCGCACTCCTCCTCTTACTGCCCGCACTGGCGCTTCCGCCGGCTGCGTCGGCGTCCAGTCACCGGGAGGCGCCGCTCATCACGGAAGACCCGGTCGCGGACAACACCGACGTTTATTTCTTCCGCGACCCGGTCGATCCGACGCGCCTCGTCCTCATCGGGAACTGGATCCCGTTCGAGGAGCCGGCGGGCGGCCCCAACTACTTCCATTTCGCCGAAGACGTCCGGTACGAGTTCAACGTCGACAACGGCGGCGACGGCGTGGAAGACATCACCTACCGCGTCACGTTCACACGCAACGTCCGCCGCGGCGACACGTTCCTCTACAACGACGGCCCGCTCGGCGACGGCGCGCAGTCGGCGCTGACCGACACCAACCTGATCGTCTATTACACCTACGCGGTCGACAAGATCATCGGGCCCACCGGCGGCGGCGCGACCGGGACCGGGATCACCCGCATCGGCAACGGCCTCATCGAGGCGCCGCACAACGTGGGTGTCAAGTCCTACCCCGACGGCTACGGAAAGGGATCCGGGATCATCGACGCGATCTACACGATCGACGGTGACGTCCGCGTCTTCGCCGGGCCGCGAGCGGACCCGTTCTTCGCGGACCTCGGCGCGATCTTCGACCTCATCAACTTCCCGCGCGCGAATCCGGCACCCGCTCCGACCGAATTCCGGGCGCCGGTGGCCCACATCGCGACGAACACGCTCGCCGGCTTCAACACCCAGACGATTGCGCTGTCCGTTCCCATTCAGGCATTGACGAAGAACGGAACGATCCCCACTTCGACGTCGGATCCGAACGCGATCGTCGGCATGTGGTCTTCGACGTGGCGTCAGCGGGACCGCACCCTCTCGGCGGCGGGCGGCAAGCCGACCGCGTCGGGACCGTGGGTTCAGGTCTCACGTCTGGCCGTTCCGCTCGTCAACGAGGTCGTGATCCCGCGCGGAATGAAGGACCTCTTCAACGCTTCGCAGCCGAAAGACGACGCGCAGTTCGCCGCCTCTGTTCTCGATCCGGAGGTGCCCAAGCTCCTGAAGGCGCTCTTCAACATCGACTCTCCTCCCGCGCCCCGTACCGACCTGGTCGCCGTCGTCCAAGGCGTCGAGGGTCTGACGCGTCGGCCCGGTGAAGTGATCTCCGATCAGCTTCGTCTGAACGTGGCGGTCTTTCCGACTCACCCCGCGCTCGTGAACCGTCTCGGAGTCCTCGGCGGAGACCTCGCGGGCTTCCCGAACGGTCGGCGCCCCTACGACGACGTCGTCGACATCGAGCTCCGCATTCTGGCGGGAGTCCTCGTGCCGGCCTTCAACGTTGCGCCGAACAACACGCTCGGCGACCAGGTGGACGGGCCGGACCGTCCCTACATCGGCGGGTTCCCCTTCCTGTTCACTGCGCACTCGGGGTGGAACCACTCGCACGACAACGCTCCCGCCTTTACGCGGTTCGGCTTCGACGTACCCGAGTAGGCGTCGATCTCCTCTTCCTTGAGCCCGGTCCCCAACCCGGACCGGGCTTTTTTCGCGCTTTTGATAGCCTTCCGCGAAGAAAAACGCAGGCTCGCTTCCGGTAAAGGAGGCACGATGATCGATCCACCGCGCCGAGACTTTTTCCGCACCGCCGCGAAGGCGGGCCTCGCGCTCGGACTCGCCGCGGCCGGTCGGCCGCTCCTCGCCATCGACTCGAAGAAGGCCCCGGCCGAAGGGGAAGACATCCTTCTCCTGAACACGGCGCTCGCGCTCGAGCACGAGGCGATCTGGGCTTACGGTCTCGCGGGAAAGAGCGGGCTTCTCTCGGCGAAGGCGGCCGAAGTCGGCCTCCTCTTTCAGGGAAGCCACGAGATTCACCGCGACCTGATCGTCGACGCCCTGAAGCGCAAGGGCGGAACGGCGGTGGAGCCGAAAAAGGAATACGTCTTCGGCGTGCCGCTCGCCAACGAGAAGGACGTCCTCGAGCTCGCGTTCAAGCTCGAGGTCGGCGCCGCGCGCGCCTACCTTTCGGTCGTCGATCGTTTCA
Source organism: uncultured Acidobacteriota bacterium (assembly GCA_963832145.1). GTDB lineage: Bacteria > Acidobacteriota > Thermoanaerobaculia > UBA5066 > Gp7-AA6 > Gp7-AA6. The sequence continues at coordinate 104,402 of CAWHTA010000002.1, read as the reverse complement.
AGGACCGGGCGCTCGCGGCGGCGGCGGGACGGATCCTCTCCGACGAGGTCCTCCACGCCACGGTCCTGCGGAGCGTGCTCGGCCGGGACGTCGTGCCGACGTTCCGTTTGATAGAGAACTGACGCGGCGGGCGAAACCGCCCCGTCGCGTCATCCCGAGCGAGCGAGGGATCGGGTTCCCATTCGCGAGGGCTACCAGATTCTTCGTCGCTCCGCTCCTCAGAATGACCTCGAGGGGGACTACTTCGCCAGGGTCGCCAGAAACTCCTTCGCGATGTCCTCGGGCCGGCGCTTGTCCTTGTCCGCGGCGGCGTTCAGCTTCCGCATCGTCGCGGCGTCCAGGCGTCCCGCGAGCGACTCGAAGAAAGCACGCACGACCGGTCGGTTCCACGCTTCGCCCCGGAGGACGAAGGCCGCCTCGTACGGAGGGAAGTAGCGCCGATCGTCCTCGAGGACGACGCCGCCGATCGCATCGATGAGACCGTCGGTCGAGTTACCGGCGACGAGATCGACCTTCCGGCTCTCGAGCGCCGGGTAGAGGAGGCCGAGGTCCATCTGGGCCGGGCGCTCGGCGAAGGCGAGGCCGTACGTCTTGACGAGGCCGGGGAAACCGTCTTCGCGCTCGAGGAACTCGTAGCCGAAGCCCGGGCGGATCGACGAGGCGTGGGCGGCGAGGTCGGAGATCTTCCGGATGCCGAGACGGCGCGCGTCCTCCCCCCGCATCACGAGGGCGAATGTGTTCTCGAAACCGAGCGGCGGCGCCCACACGAGGCTCCACTGCTTTCGATACTCGGCCGTGACGGCTTCGCGAACGGCCTGCGGATCGGAGATCGGGCGGCGCTTCAGGATCGCGGTGAATGCCGTCCCGGTGTACTCGGGGTAGAGGTCGAGCTCCCCGGCGACGAGGGCCTGGTGGCAGACGAACGTGCCGCCGAGGTTCAGCCTCCGGTCCACGCGGAGCCCGCGAGCTTCCAGACCCTGCGCGGCGATCTCGCCCAGGATCACCTGCTCGGAGAAGTTCTTCGACCCGATCCGGACCGGACTCTCTCCGCTCCGTTTGCAGCCGGAAGCTCCGAGGGTGAGAAGGACGCCGAGCCATACCAGTCGTTTCATCGCGCGAGCCTCCGTTCGACGAGACCGAGACCCGCGTCCGCGGCAAGTGCGAGGAGCGCGGCCGGCACGGCCCCGGCGAGGATCAGCCGGTGGTCCACGATCGCGACCCCGCGGTAGATGAGCACGCCCAGACCTCCGGCCCCGATCGCCGCCGCGATCGTCGCCAGGCCGATCGAGATCACCGTCGCGATGCGCACGCCGGCGAGCACCACCGGGAGCGCGAGCGGCAGCTCGACCTGGCGGAGCCGCTGTCCGGAGGTCATTCCGAGGCCGGTCGCCGACTCGATCACCGCCGGGTCGACCGACAGGATCCCCGTGTACGTGTTTCGCAGAATCGGCAGGAGCGCGTAGACGACGAGGGCGGCGATCGCGGTGCGCGCTCCGATGCCGCCGATGAGGGGAAGCGGTATGAGGAAGCCGAACAGCGCGAGGCTCGGGATCGTCTGGACGACGTTCGCGAAGCCGAGGACCGGTCGCGCGAGGCGCGGCCGCCGCGTGAGAGCGATGCCGAGCGGAACGCCGATGACGACGGCGAGGAGCGTCGAAACGAGAACGAGGACGAGGTGCTCCCCGGTGAGCGCGAGGATCTCCGCGCGGCGGACCCAGAAGAAGGAGCCGAAGGCGCTCATGGAACGTTTGCCGGCAGCTCGTCCGCCGCGAACTCGCGCACGAAGTCGTCCGCGGGCGACTCGAGGATCTCGCGCGGGGTTCCGACCTGGCGGACCCGGCCGCGGTCGAGGATCGCGACGCGATCTCCGAGTCGGAACGCCTCGCGCAGATCGTGGGTGACGAGGAGGACCGCCTTGCCGAGCCGCTTCTTCCAGTCGAGGAACTCCCGCTGCATCGACCGCCGCGCGATCGGGTCGAGGGCGCCGAAAGGCTCGTCCATCAGGAGCGCCGGCGGGTCGGCCGCGAGCGCGCGCGCGACGCCGACGCGCTGGCGTTGCCCTCCCGACAGCTCGCGCGGACGCCTTTCACCGAACTCGGCGGCCGGAAGCCCGACCATCTCCAGGAGCTCGTCACTCCGGGCCCTCATGGCAGCCGGCTTCCACCCGAGGAGTCGCGGCACGGCCTCGACGTTCGCACGGACGCTCCAGTGGGGAAAGAGTCCCGCCTCCTGGATCACGTAGCCGAGCTTGCGCCGCAGCCCGATCGGATCCTCGCCGCGCACGTCGCGGCCGAACGCGAGCACCGTTCCGGAGTCGTGGTCGAGCAGCCGGTTGACGAGTTTCAGCGCTGTCGTCTTCCCGCACCCCGAAGGGCCCACGAGCACGAGCGTCTCTCCCTCCTCGACGCGAAGCGAGAGGCCGTCGAGCACGGGCCGGCCGGGATCGAACGACTTGTGGACATCGCGGAACTCGATGACGGGGGAAGTCAAGCCGGTTCGCTCTCAGGCATGAGCAAGTAGCTTATGCCCCGGCGCCTCTCGATCGATTTGCTCGATCCCGTCTGACAGAATCGGACCGTGGCAAACGATTACGACGTGATCGTCATCGGCGGCGGGCCGGGAGGCTCGACGGTGGCGACGGCGCTCGCGCGCGCCGGCCGTCGCGTCCTCGTCCTCGAGAAGGAGAAGTTCCCGCGCTTCCACGTCGGAGAGTCGCTGCTGCCGTTCAACCTGCCGATCTTCGAGCAGATCGGGGTGGCCGAAAAGATCCGCGCTGCGGGATACCAGAAGAAGTGCGGCGCATTCTTCTGGAACGAGGCGACCGGAGGCGTGCGAGGGGTCAACTTCGCGACGGGCATGGACGACCGCCACCCTTTCGCGTATCACGTCAAGCGCGCGGATTTCGACAACCTCCTCCTCCGCCACGCGGAGGAGTCGGGCGCCGAGGTGCGCGAGGAGACGTCGGTGTCGCGGGTGCTCTTCGAGGAAGAGCGCGCCGTGGGCGTCGTCGCCCGTCCGCGCGGGGGCCCGGAGGAAGAGATCCGGGCCCGCGCCGTCGTGGACGCGTCCGGACAGGAGGCGCTCCTCTCCCGGCAGAAGGGAACGCGAAACTTCGATCCGAAGCTGAAGCGCGCGGGTCTCTTCGCGCACTTCGAGGGAATCGTGTGGCCGGAGGGGCAGCAGCCCGGAGACATCCTCCTCCCGGTCGATCGCGGCGTCTGGTACTGGATCATTCCCTTCTCCGACGGGACGTGCAGCGTGGGCGCCGTCTTCGAACCGTCGGTGGCGCAGGGCGAGACGGGCGACGCGGTTTCCCTCGACGAACGGTTCGACCGCCTCGTCGACCGCTCGCCTCGCATGCGGGAGTTTCTCGCGGGGGCGCGCCGGACGAGCCGCGCCGTTGGCATCTCGGACTATTCGACCTCATCCGCCCGCGCGGCGGGTGACGGCTGGGTCCTCGTCGGCGACGCGGCGACTTTTCTCGATCCGGTCTTCTCGACCGGCGTCTTCCTCGCGATGTCGATGGGAGTCCGCGCGGCCGCGGCGCTCGACCGCGCGCTCGAGAAGCCGGGAACGCCGCGCGCGGCAGACCTGCTCCCCTACGCAAAGGTGGCCAACCGGCTCGTGAACCGCTTTCGCCGGTTCGTCTACGCCTTCTACGATCCGGTGTTCTTCGAGGTGTTCTGCGCGAAGGAGCCGTTCGACAGCATGCGCGCCGCGATCACGACGGTTCTGTCCGGCGGGGTGGAGAAGGTCCCGCTGCGTGCGCGGATCCTGATCGAGATCGTCTTCCTGTCGGTCTCGTTCGACCGCTTCCGCCGCCGCCTCGGATTCGGGCCGAAGCCCGAGGAGGCGCCGGCCCTGACGTCGGGGGCCTAGCTAGCTCCCGGTCAACGCCTTTTTCAGGTCGGGCTGGACGGGATTCGCTCCCAGCCACACCGAGTAGAGGGCGTCGGCGAAGTCCTTCCCCTCGATCACGCCCTTCTCGACGTTCTTCGCGGAGACCACCGTTCCGCGGCCGGGCACGTAGGTGAGGAGGATCTGATCGCCCTTCTCGACGTTGGGGATCAGGGAGTTCAGCCGGTCGAGCCGGGCTTTCAGCGCCGGGAGCTGCGCCTTGGAGTTCTTCTCGAATCCTTCGGAGATCGCCTCCGTGATCTTCGAGCTGTCGAGGCTCCGCAGGATCGCGAGGTGCATCCGCTTGACCTGGTCCGAGGAGATCAGTGTCGCCGCGTCCTTCGTGGGCGTCTCCAGGTACAGGCCGGCGACGTAGACCTTGAAGACCATCTTCGTTCGAAGCCCCGCGCCGTTCAGCTTGAGCGTCTTGCCCTCGACCGTCGCCGTGTCGGGCAGCGTGACTCCCGCGACCTCGCGGGCGGAAACGGCCGAAGCCGCGACGAAACAGAGAAGAAGCGCGAGAGAGAGCGTTCTTTTCATGGAGTTCACCTCGTTCGTTCCGGAAGCTTATCGCTCATCCACTCACGTACCGGGACTGGGCCAGGTCGATGATCTCGCCGATCATCTGGGTGTAGTTGCGCCCCGCTTTCTTCGCGGCCATCGCGAACTCCGCTGTCGAGGCCAGCCAGGGGTTCGGGTTCGCCTCGATGACGAAGACCTCCCCCTTCCTGGTCAGCCGCATGTCGATGCGGCCGTAGTCCCGGAGCTTCAGCGCCTGGTAGGCGGCGAGCGCGGTGTCCGACAGCCGTTTCGTCGTCTCTTCGTCGAGGTCTTCGGCGGGGGCGGACTTCGTCACCTTGTAAGCCTCCGTCTCCTTCTCCCACTTGACCTCTTTGCCCGCGATCTTCGGCGTTCCCTTCGGGAGCTTCGACAGGTCGAGCTCGACCATCGGGAGGACTTCCGGGCTCTCGTTGCCGAGGATCGCGGCGTAAATCTCCCGACCCTCGATGTACTCCTCGATGAGCGCGGGCGAGTCGAATTCCTCCTGGATGTAGTGGATCCGCTCCATCAGCTCCTTGATGCTCTCCACGACGGATCCGTTGTCGATCCCGATCGACCCGTCCTCCGAAGTCGGTTTCACGATGAGCGGGAACGAGATGTCCTGCGAGTGATCGAGCTTGCCGCGATAGGAGGTCGCGAAATACGGCGTCTTGATCCCGTGGAACGCAAAGATCTTCTTCGCGAGCGACTTGTCCTGGGCGAGATACATCGCGTGCGGCCCGGCGCCGGTGTAGGGGCAGTCCAGCAAGTCCAGGTAAGCCGCGATGTTCATGTCCTTGGTGTCGTCGCCCGCGTAGGACTCGGTCAGGTTGAAGATCAGGTCCGCGCCGCACCGCGAGACGGCGACGAGCGACTTCTCCGCCCCGTCCAGCACCTGGTAGGACGCCTCGTGCCCGAGCTTCCCGAGAGCTTCGAAAATCTCCTCGCGGTCCGCCTTCTCGACCTTTTTCTTGCGGGGCCGCTTCTTTCCGCGGGCCGGTTTCTCGGGCGGAGGCTCGGGCGCCGGCTCGGAGTCTTCCTCCCAGACGTCGTACAGGACGGCGACTTTCAGTTTTTTCGAGCTCATGTCGGCCGGCTCATGACTGGACGAACTTGCCGCGCGTCAGGTAGTTCATCGCGAGGGCCGTCGCGTAGACCGTGATCTCCGTCAGGTGCTCTGTCTCGCATTTCACCTCCGCACGAAGGTCGAGCGAGTCAACTTTCCCGATGATGGCGTCGATGAGTCCGCGAACCAGCGACCGGTGCACGCCGGTCCAGTAAGTCACCTTGTCCACGAGCGTCTGCCGGTTCTCGCGGAGCAGGTCCGCCGCCGGCCGGATCCCCTTCTTGCGCCTCTTCGAGGCCTTGAAGATATCGGAGAGGTCCGCTTCCAGCGGCAGATCCTCGGCGGACAGCGGCTCGACGAGCGCCTGCCGGTAGAAGTCGGCGACCGTCGTGTCCATTTCTTCCACGGTCACGTCGGTCCGGCCGCGAAGTCGGAGCGGATCCGCATCGCCGAATCGGCGCGCCATCCGGTCGACGTACTTCAACTTCGTGAGCGCCTTCCACGCCTTGTATCGAATCCGCCACTTCGAGCCGGGCGTGAGCCAGACGGCAAACGTTTCCGCGAAGTCTTCGTCCGGATGCTTCTGCGCGTACCAACCCTCGATGTGCCTCACGAAACTCTTCGAGAAGGGGACCGGCCGGTAGTTCTCCCGGTAAGGCCGGCGGAAGGGCCCGAAGAGGTCCCGCCACTCCGGCGTCTGATAGAGACGGTAGGCGTAGTTGAACGCGTGCCCGGCTTCGTGGCGCAGGTACATCATGATTTCGCGCTCGTCCTCGAGGTCGTTCATCTCCTTCTCCAGCCGCGCGAGCTGGGGGTTGGCGAGGTAGAACGGGATTCCGATGACGGGCTCCCCCGACGGGCACCCCCACTCGTCGGTCAGGTAGCAGAGCGGCTTGAACCTGCGGATTCCCTTGCGCTCGAGCTCCCGGTAGAGGCGTTGGATCGACCGCTCGAGGGGAGAGCCCTCGAGGATGAGGCCCAGATCCTTGATCGGCTTCGAGAGGATTTCCTGGACGTCGGGGGGCGCTTTTTCGAAGGCTTGCAACGATCTTCTCCGAAAGCGTAGCACGACACGGGTCGCGGAGACGTTGACCGGAGCACAGTAAGTCTCTACCCTAGAAAAAAATCCATGGACGTATTCTTTCTGGGACAGCTCGTCCACACGGTGGGAGCGCTGCTGCTCGCCGGGATCTTTCTCTACCTGTCGAGGGGGAAGGGAAACCGCGCGCTGAACGCGGCGGGGGTCGCGTGGGCGCTTTCTCGCGCTGTCGCTCGCTTCCCTGCTCCTGCTCTCGAAGCGCGGTCTTCCCTACGAGAACCTCCTCTTCCAGTACTGGAAGACGTTCTTCATGGTGGCCCTTCTCGTGGCGGCGCGGCGCATGGACCGGCCGGGACCGCTCGCGCGGCCGCTCACGATCACGGCGTTCGCGGGGCTCCTCGTGTCGGTCCCTCTCGTTCTCTGGGGCGGAGCGGGGCCGCGCTTCTACTCCCTGCACTCGGCCCTTCTCGCGATCGTATGGACCGCTGTCTCGGTCATCATCTTCAACGGCCGCTCGACCGGAATCGGCAAACGATTCGCGGCGCTGCTCGCGCTTTCCAATGCCGCCTTCCAGGCGGCGTACGCCGCGTTTTTCCACATCAACGCGGTCAATGGCCTCACGGACGATCCCTTCCTCCTCTACTCCGGCTTCTACGACCTCTTCCTCGAAATGCTGTTCGGGATCGGACTCATCATCTGGGCGATGGAAGAGACGGAAGCCCGTCTCGCGATGATCCACGCCCGCGCCATGGACGACACGCGCCGCCGCAAGCGCCTCGCGCTCATCGACCCGCTCACCGAGGTGTACAACCGCCACTTCTTCGACGAGATCCGCCCGTCGCTCGAGCGCGAGGCGGCGGGAGGCGCGATCGTTCTCGTCGACGTCGACGAACTGAAGACGATCAACGACACCAAGGGGCACGACGAAGGAGACCGCGCCATCTGGACGATCGCGACCGGGATCAAGAAACTGATCCGCGGCGCGGACTTCCTCATCCGGTGGGGCGGCGACGAGTTCCTCGTCATTCTTCCGGGGATGGACGAGGACCTCGCGAAGAAGCGTTTCTACATGCTTCCCGGGAAGATCGATGAAGTCCGCCAGGCGCCCCGATTGAAGGATCGGGCGTACCAGAAGTTCCTGTCCGCGTCGGTCGGGGTCGCGACCTTCTCGCGCCGGGTCTCGATCGAGCAGGCGATCGAGAAGGCGGACAGCGTCATGTACGAGCGCAAGAAGGCGCACAAGGAAATGCGGGGATAGGCTCCGCCCCATGAACTATCACTGGCTCGACTGCCCCGAGTGCGGCTGTCACGTCGCCGTCAACTGGTCGGTGACCCCCGCCCACCTCTCGGGCTCGGTGCGGCGATGGGCGGCCGACCGGTCAATCAACGACGGAAAGGCGTTCACGCTGCCGCGCGGGACCGATCGCGAATCCCCGATGGCCGGCGCGGTCGTCTCGTGCGTCTGCGGCGCTTCGATTCCGCTTCCCGCGAAGCCGGACGCCGTCGGCGGCGAGCGGACGGAGGACCTCCGGGTGACTCTGACCGAGTAGCTGTCAGCTATCAGCTGTCAGCTATCAGCCCGAGGCCCGAGGCGGGTACTTGAAGCGCATCCCGATCGAGGATTCCCTCGACCTCCACTCCTTCCTGCCTCGCGACGTCCCCTCGGTCGTGTCGGAGTACCTCGATGAAGCGGTCCGGCACGGCTTCCGAGAAGTCCGGATCATTCACGGCAAGGGAAAAGGGGTCCGGCGGGCGGAGGTCCAGCGGCTCCTGCGGGGCGATGCGAGGGTTGCCGGCGCGTCCGACGCTCCCCCCGAGCGGGGCGGGTTCGGCGCGACGATCGTTGTTCTGAAGGGGCGTTCGGAAGACGGCGGGTAGTCAGACCGGTTCGATTTCGACCTGGACGGGCATCGCCGCGCGCGCGACCTTCGAAATGATGCAGTACTTCTCGGCGAGAGCGAGCGTCTTCTCGACCTTCGCCTTTTCGGCCTCGAGAAGCGAGCCCGGCACCCGCGCGTGGATGACCGCTCCCGTCATCCGGAAGCCACCGGCCGGGTCGTTCGAAAGGGTGCCGGTCACGCGGAGCGCCGGGTCCGCATAGGCGACCTGGAGCTTGCGGAGGAAGATGGCCCAGGTGTTGACGAAGCACGCGCCGATCGCGGCGAGCAACAGCTCCTCCGGGTTCGCCGCGCCGCCCGCGCCGCCGAGCCGGGTCGCCCCGGCGATCGGCACCTCGATGCGCCCGTCTTCCAGCTGGACCCGGCCGGAACCCGCTCCGTCACCGCTCCAGACCATGGATACCGAAAAGAGCTGGTCCTCCGCCGGCTCCTTCGCCGCGGCGGCGGCGGGCGGAGCCGCGCCGTCGGCCTGGGAGACGCGCTCGTTCTTGCCCGAAGGGATTTCTTCGTCCGCCACGTGCGGGGCATCATAGACCGGCCGTGCACGCCGATCATCCGTTCTCCCGCCTCGCCGTCGGAGCTCTCGCGATCGCTCTCGCCGCGGGTTGCGCGAGCCGGCCACGACCGACCGCGGAGGCCGTGCGGCGATCGCGGAACCCTCCCGCGATCGTCGAGGGCACTGTCCGGGATCCCGCCGGAAAGCCGTTGTCCGGACTCACCGTGCAGGGCATGCCGCGAAACGAGAATCTCCTTTGGTCGGACGCCGCGGTCACGGATGGTGAAGGTCGATTCCGTCTGTCGGTCGCCGCGCCCGGCGAATACGGGTTTCTCGTGACGTCCGGCCCGATCACGGTTCTGACTCCCCGACCGGACGATCCGTCGCGGACGGTCGTCTCTCTTCAACCGGGCGAGCGCCGCGCGGGAATCGAGCTCGTGTTCCGCCGCGAAAACGAGGAGAAAGCGATCCGCTCGCCCCGATAGGCAAAGCGGTCGCTGGCCTAGAATCCGCGCATGGCGGACGATCCTCGCACCGAAATGCGTCGCGTGCCGTGCGCGATCAATGGCGAGGAGATCGGCGTGTGGGCGGGTTACCGGTTGTGGGACGCGGCTCTCGACGCCAACGCCGGGCTCTGGAAGTGGTGCGGCGGCCAGGGCTCTGCACGACGTGCGCGGTCCTGCCGCTGGCGGGCGGGGAGAACCTGACGCCGCCGACGCGCCTCGAGAAGTTCACGCTCGCGACGTGGTGGCTCGGCAAGCCGCTCGCCTTCATCCGCGGACGCTGGAAGGGCCGGACGGTCCGCCTCGCCTGCCAGACGTACGTCCGAGGGCCGGTCGAAGTGGTCGGGCTCTTCGGCAAGAAGGCCCGGCGGGTCCGCGCCGCTCACGGGCTTCCCTGATCGACCGGGATCCGACGCCGTGACGCGCGCGGCGCGGAGACTCTTCGCCGGGGTGTCGGCGGCCGGCGCGCCTTTTCCTCGGCGCCTCCTGGCTCGCGTCCCGACGCCTCGCGCACCGCCTCGTTTCCTCGCGACGGGCCTCGGACCGACGCCGGACACCGGTCCCGAGCTCTTCGCGGCGCTGGACCGCGGCCGTCCCGATCGTGGAGGAGTTCCGGCATCGGGGGAGCCGCTCTCGACCCCGTCGGGCTCGCCGCCACCTTCGCCTCTCCGGGAACGCCCGGCGCGAGACCGACGATCCTCTTCCTCCACGGAAAGGGGGGACGCGCCGCCGAGTGGCGCCCCGACGCGCTGCGGGCCCTCGCGCTCGGGTACAACGTCCTTCTTCCCGACCTCCGGGGCCACGGCGCGAGCGCCGGGCGCTACATGACTTTCGGTCTCCTCGAGAAGGGCGACCTCTCGCGCGCGCTCGAAACAGTCCGCGAACGCTGGGGGGCCGACCCCGGAACGTCGGTCTCCACTCGTGCTCCGCGGGATCCGCCGTCGCGCTCGAGCTCGCGCGGGACCGGCCGGGCATCCGCGCGATCTGGCTGGAGTCGCCGTTTGCCGATCCCCGCGAGATGGCGCGGCACTACCTCTCCGCCGCCACGGGCATCCCGGCGCCGCTGCTCACTCTCGCCACGCGATGGGCCGTTGCATCGAGCGTCGCCCGCGTCCGCCGTGACCTCGGTCTCGATCCGTCCGCGGGAGGGCTCGAGAAAGCGGACCCGTTGAACGCGATCGCGAGGGTCCGCTGTCCGGTCGCGCTCGTCTACGGGGGCGCGGATCGACTCGTCCCGCCGCGGTTCGTCGAACGCCTCATCGAAGCGCTCCCGCCGGAGAGCGAGGTCTTCCGGGCGGAGCGGGCGGGGCATTGCCACCACGCCGACGAGCCGGCCGCGGTCGAGCGCGAGGAGTACGAGCGGCGGTGGCAGTCCTTCTTCGCCCGACACCTGCCCGTCTCCTCCCCCTCTCCCCTCTGGGGAGAGGGTCGGGGTGAGGGGCGGTCACCCCTCTGCCCCTCCGGGGAGAGGGTCAGGGTGAGGGGCGGTTACGCCACGGTCTAGCTCCGGGGAGCCGGGACCCGCTTCCGCGGATCGACCGTTCGGCCCTTCAGCTGACCACAGGCCGCCGACGCGTCGGGCCCGCGGCTGCGGCGCACGGTCACGGGGACGTCCGCATCGACGAGGGTCCCGGCGAACTGCTCGATGACGGCGTCGTCGGGTCTCCGCCATCCGGGCAGATAAACGGGGTCCTCGTTCAGCGGGATCACATTGACCTTCACGTTCAGGCCGCGCAGGAGCCGCGCGAGACGCCTCGCGTCCTCGGTCGAGTCGTTGCGGCCCGCGATCGCGACGTACTCGATCGTGATCCGCCGCCGCGGCTCGAGCGGCCACGCGGCGAGCGCGCGGAGCAGTCCTTCGAGGGGATAGGTCCGGTTGATCGGCATGAGCGCGGAACGGGTCGCGTCGTCCGCCGCATTCAGGGAGACGGCGAGGTTCGGCCGTCGCGGAAGCGCGGCGAAGAGCGCGAACGCCGGCGTGATGCCGGACGTCGAGACGGTCACGCGCCGCGGTGGGAGGATCTCGAAGAGGACGGCGAGCGCCGGCAGGACGCCTTCCGGGTTCAGGAACGGCTCCCCCATTCCCATGAAGACGACCCGCATGCCCTCCGGCGTGCGCCCCGCGTCGTCCAGGACGGCGTAGAGCTCGGCGACGATTTCACCGGCGGAGAGGTTGCGCCCGCCGCCGAGCCTTCCCGTGACGCAGAACGCGCAGTCGACGGCGCAGCCCGTCTGCGACGAGAGGCACACCGTGAACTTCTGCGCCGACTCCGTCGGACCCGCCTCCTTCGCCCGCGCCGCGGCTCGACGGCGGTTCGAGCGCGCGCGTCGGTGAACTCGTTCACCTGCGCGACGGCGGCGTCGCCCGGCATGTACACAGCCTCCACGAGCGCGCCGTCGGAAAGGCGCAGCCCGTACTTGACGCTTCCGTCACGCGAGGGCTCCCGTCGGATGACCGCCGGCAGCGCAATCGGCATCTCCCGTTCGAGCCGCTCGCGCAGCTCGCGCGGAACTTCGTGGATGCCCGCCATCGCGCGCTCCGCGCGTCGGTGAAGCGCGTCGAAGATCTGGCGGCCGCGGAACGCCGGCAGCCCCCAACCGGTCATCCGGTCTTCCCAGTCCCGGCGCGAGAGGCCGAGCGGATCCGATGACGAGGTCATCGCCCCAGTGTACCGAGGGGAGCGCGCCGTGGCGGGAGAGCTAGCGGCCGGAGACGGAACGGACGGGCCGGCGGGCGCGGCGCGCCGCGGCGGCCTGGCGAGCCCGCACTTTGCGGGTGGGGTCGATTCCCAGGGACTTCAGGATGCGAAGGTCCTTCACGTTGATCCGGAACTCGGCCCGCTCGGACGTTGCGGTCGCACCGGAAGCGGACTTCGCGGAGCGCCCGCGGGAGCCGCGGCCCTCGCGCTTGTCGACGCCGACTTTCGCGTCGAGCACCATGTACAGGTTGTAACCCTCGTCACGAATGCGCTGGATGGATTCGTGCACGCGACCCGAGCCCGAGATCGACTCGTTGATCGCCTGCCCGAGCTCTTTCAGCATCTCGCGGAGGTGATCGTTCAGTTCCATGACCGCGGCGATTATCGCCCCCGTTTCGCGGAAGCGTCAAGCGTGTTTCGGGATTCGGTTTGGTGCTATCCTTCCTACTCCCGCGCGCGCGATTCCCCCGATTGCGCTCACCGATTCCAATCTCCTCCTTTCGTCGTACTCCGATTCCGACGATAGGGAATGTGACAGCTGATACCTTCTTCCCCCGCGTGTTCTCCTACTTCGCTCACCTCTCGTGCACTCGGTGCGGGCGGCAGCACGAGCGCGACAGCCACTTCGGCGTGTGTCCGCAGCCCGGCTGCGGCGGACCGCTCTTCGCGCGCTATCACGATCGGCCGATCGATCGCGACTCCGGCTCCGATCGTCCCAGAACGATCTGGAGATGGCGCGAGATGATGCCGGTCGAAGAGCCGAACGACGTCGTCTCTCTCGGCGAGGGAGGCACGCCGATGCTCGCCGCGCGGGCGCTCGGTGCGGGCGCGGGATTTCCCGACCTCTGGATCAAGGACGAGTCGGGCAACCCGACGGGCTCGTTCAAGGCGCGCGGACTTTCCGCCGCGATCTCCAAGGCGAAGGAGCTCGGGAGGTCCGCGATCGCCGTGCCGACAGCGGGGAACGCGGGCGGGGCGGCGGCGGCGTACGCGGCGCGGGCCGGCATGACCTGCGACGTCTTCATGCCGGACGACACTCCGGAACTCTTCCGGGTCGAGTGCGAACGGTACGGCGCCCGGGTGACCCTCGTGCCCGGCCTCATCGACGCCTGCGGAAAGCTCGTCGCGGAAGGCGCGGCGCAGGGCCGGTGGCTCGACGTGTCGACGCTCAAGGAGCCCTATCGCGTGGAAGGGAAGAAGACGATGGGCTACGAGCTGGCGGAGGACTTCGGGTGGAAGCTGCCTGCCGCGGTGATCTATCCGACCGGCGGCGGGACCGGCCTCATCGGGATGTGGAAGGCGTTCGAGGAAATGGAGCGGCTGGGGTGGATCGGCCCCGAGCGCCCGAAGATGATCGTCGTCCAGGCGGACGGCTGCGCGCCGATCGTCAAGGCATACGCTGAGGGGCGGGACGTCGCGGAAAGGTGGGAGAACGCGTCGACGTACGCGTCCGGTCTCCGAGTCCCGAAACCGTTCGCGGACTTCCTCATCCTCGCGTTCGTGAAGGAGTCCGGGGGCGACGCGATCGCGGTGTCCGACGACGACATGCGGGTCGCCGAGGGCGAGATCGGGCGCGCCGAGGGCCTGTTCGTCTGCCCGGAGGGCGCCGCGACGTGGGCCGCGGCGAAGAAGCTCGCGGCGGAGGGTCGTCTCGACCGCGGGTCGCGAGTCGTGCTCTTCAACACCGGAACCGGGTTCAAGTACGCCTGAATCGGGGTCAGGCCTGAATTCAGGTCAGGCCTGAATTCGGGTCAGGCCTGAATTCAGGTCAGACCCCATACAATTGCGGGTTCCATGCGTTACGCGTCCCTTCGACCCCGTCTCGACCCCCTCCTCCCGATGGTGGAGAAGCCGGGACGCTACGTCGGCATCGAGCGGAACGTCGTCCGCAAGGACCTTTCGCGCTCGACTTTGGCCGTCGCGCTCGGTTTCCCCGACGCGTACGAGATCGGTATGAGCCACACGGGACTGAAGATCCTGTACGAGCTCGTCAACCGGCGCCCCGAATACGCCTGCGAGCGGACGTACGCGCCGTGGGTGGACCTCGAGAGCCGGATGCGCGAGGCGGGCATCCCGCTCTTCACCGTGGAGTCGTGCGCGCCCGTTGCGGACTTCGACGTGTTCGGTTTTTCCCTCCAGTCGGAGCTCAACTACTCGAACGTCCCGAACATGCTCGACCTCGCCGGCCTGCCGGTCTGGCAGCGCGACCGGCGCGAAGGAGACCCGATCGTGCTCGGCGGCGGACCCTGCACGGCCAATCCCGAGCCGATCGCCGACTTCTTCGACGCCTTTCTGATCGGCGACGCGGAGGAAGCGCTCCTCGCGATGCTCGACGTGCTCGCGATTGCGCGCGCGGAAGGCCTGGCGCGACGCGACGTGCTCGGGCGTATCGCCGGAGTCGACGGGATCTACGTCCCCTCGTTCTACGACGTCACCTATCGCGAGGACGGACGCATCGAGGCGATCACCTCCAACGACCCCCGCGCCCCGGAGCGCGCGCGGAGGACGTGGGTCCCCGTCTTGAAGCCCGAGTACTACCCGGATCGCCCGATGGTGCCGTCGGTCGAGATCGTGCAGGACCGCCTCGGCCTCGAAGTGATGCGCGGCTGCACGCAGGGGTGCCGGTTCTGCCAGGCAGGGTACTGGTACCGGCCGGTGCGGGAGCTCGACCCCGACGACGTCGTCTCGATGACGAAGGCGTTCATCGCGGAGTCGGGCTGGAGCGAAGTCGGACTCCTCTCCCTTTCGACGGCCGACTACTCCCAGATCGAGCCCCTCGTGAAGTGTCTCGCCCCGCAGCTTTCGGACCGGCGCGTGTCGATCTCGCTCCCGTCGCTGCGCGCGGAGGCTTTCTCCGTCGGACTCGCCGACGCGGTCTCCGAGGTGCGCAAGTCCGGGTTCACCTTCGCTCCCGAGACCGGATCGGACCGGCTTCGGCGAGTCATCAACAAGACGTTCACGAACGCCGACATGATCCAGGCGGCCGACGTCGCCTTCGCGCGCGGCTGGGACCTCATCAAGGTCTACACGATGATCGGCCTTCCGACGGAGACCAAGGAGGACTTAGACGAGCTCGTCACGCTCGTCGAGGGGATCCTCGCGCAGGGCCGCCGCCACGGCCGCAAGGAAGTGAACGTCTCGGTCGGCCCCTTCGTGCCGAAGTCGTGGACGCCCTTCCAGTGGGCGCCCTTCGACGGCGTCGAGCTCCTCGAGAAAAAGCTCGGGTACCTGAAGGACCGTTTCCGCCGCGTCCGGGGCGCGAAGATGAAGTGGCACGAGCCGCGCGAGGCCGAGATCGAGTGCGTGCTGTCGCGCGGAGACCGCCGGGCGGCGCGCGTGATCCACACGGCGTGGCGCTCCGGTGTGAAGTTCGACGGCTGGAGCGAGCACTTCCGCTACGACCTCTGGCAACGCGCCTTCGAGGCCGAGGGCCTACCGGCCTCCGCGTGGCTGCGCGCCTACGATCTCGACGAGGTGCTGCCCTGGGACGTCCTCGACGCGTCGATCACCAAGCGATTCCTTCGCGTCGAGCTCGTCAAGGCGAAGAAGGAAATGCGGACCGAGGACTGCAAGTGGGGGCACTGCTACGCGTGCGGCGTTCCGGGAAACGGCGAGGACACGGTCCTTGCGCAGTCGATGCCGGGAAGCCTCCCGACGCTCGACGAAGCAGTCTCCTCCGCGGCGGACCCCGCCGCGTACCGCGACGTCGCGAAGGGCGCGGCGTATCGGCAGAAGCCGATGCCCGACCTTCCCTCGGCGGCGCGCCGCATCCCCGCCCAGCCGGAGAAACCCGTCCGGCACCGCGTCACGTTCGAGAAGACCGGCGACGCCCGGTTCCTCTCTCACCGCAACACGATGGACGCCTTCGAGCGCGCGATCCGCGCGGCCGGGCTTCCCGCGCGCTACTCCGAGGGATTCAACCCCCACATGAAGCTCTCCATGGGCCCGGCGCTGCCGCTCGGGCTCGAGAGCCGGCACGAGGTGTTCGACGTCGATGGCCGGGCGCCGTTCGGCCCCGACGCGGCGCGCGCCATTTCCGACAAGCTTCCCCCGGGCCTTGCGGTCCTCGACGTCCGCGAGCTCGGCGCCGCCGACCTCGCGCTCTCGAAGAGCGTCAAGTCCGCTCGGTATGCCGTGCGGCTCGAGGAGCCGGAGCACGTGGGCCGCGCGACCGAAGCGATCGCCAACGGCTGGCGCGAGGCGGTCCCCGCACTTCGCGCGATCGCGCTGGAGGAGAACCCGTCGCAGCCCGGGGCCCGGCTCACTTTCGAAGTGAACCTCGATCAGTCGGCGGGCGAGACGTCGACGCCGAAGAAGGTCCTCGAAGCCCTGCTCGCGATCCCGCCCGAGGCCCAGGCCTCCCTGTCCGTGACGCGAGAAGCCACGGTGCTCGGCTAGCTTCGTGCCGTATCGGGTTACGGTCATCGCTCGTTTCGAGGCGGCCCACAACCTGATCGAGTACGACGGCGGGCCCGAGCCGCTGCACGGCCACTCGTACCAGGTCGAAGCGGTCCTCGAAGCCGAGAAGCTCCAGCAGTACGACCTCGCGATCGACTTCCTTCCGGCGAAGCGGACGCTCGAAGCGATCGCGAAGGAGCTCGACTACGGTTACATCAACGACCATCCCGACTTCGCGGGTCGCAACACGTCGGCCGAGAACCTCGCCCGCTGGTTCGCCGAGCGTCTCGACTCCTCGGGCGCCCTCGGCTGGACCCGCGTGGCCGAGGTGACCGTGCGGGAGGGGCCGGAGAACCGCGCGACCTACGTCCCGAAACCTTGACAGGCCCGGGTCCGGGGCGTAGGTTCCGATTCAGCGTTTTTCACACCTCTAAAGTCCGGAGGTTCGAATGAAGACCTCGGTGCGTGCGGCCTTCGGTGTGCCCGTCCTCCTGCTCGCGCTGTCCGCGCTCGCCTCAGCCGCCACGATTACCGTTACCGGAACGGGGGACACGATCGCGGTGGACGGATTCGTGACTCTCCGCGAGGCGATCGCCTCGGCGAACGGCAACGCGAACGTCAACGCGGACGTCGTCGGCGTCGGTCTTTACGGTTCTCTGGACACGATCCATTTCAACATCGCCGGAGTGGGCGTGCGAACCATTCAGCCAACGTCGCCGCTTCCGAACATAACCGAGCCGCTCGTCATCGACGGCTTTTCCCAGCCGGGATCGAGCGCCAACACCCTCGCTGTCGGAAACGACTCGGTTCACCTGATCGAGATCGACGGGACGAACGCCGGGTTGGGCACGAACGCCTTGACGATCACGACGGCGGGCGGTGGAAGCACCATTCGCGGCCTCGTCATCAACCGGTTCCAGCAGGACGGCTCCGGAAACGGTGGTAACGGAATCCTCTTGAACGTGTCGTCCAACAACACGATCGCCGGGAACTTCATCGGAACGAACGCCGCGGGGAATGCGGCCTCCGCAAACGGGGGAAGCGCGGTGTTCCTTTTCAACGGAGCGACCAACAACACGATCGGGGGTCTGACGCCGGCCGCGCGGAACGTCCTCTCGGGCAACCAGGACGATGGCATTCGCTTCGGCAACTCGCCGACGGTCGGAAACCTCGTGCAAGGCAACTACATCGGAGTCAACGCGAGCGGAACCGCGGCCGTCCCCAACATAATCGGCGTGCAGATAACCGGCTCCGGCGGCAACACGATCGGCGGCTCGACGGCGGCCGCACGGAACGTCATCTCGGGAAACACGGTTTCGGGGATCGACATCAACAACCTCGGGGCCTCGAACAACTTGATCCAGGGCAACTTCATCGGCACCGACGCGACGGGCACACTCCCGGTCGGGAACGGGGCGGACGGAGGCATTCGGATCACCGACGGCTTCTCCGGGCCGGCGAGCAACAATCAGATCGGGGGAACCGGCGCGGGCGAGGGCAACGTCATCGCCTTCAACACGGGGGACGGAGTCAGCATCTTCTCGTTCTCCTTCAACATCGCCGGAATCTCGATTCTGGGTAACTCCATCTTCTCCAACGGCGGGCTCGGGATCGACCTCGGCAACACCAACGGCGTGACGCCGAACGACGTCGACGACCCCGACGTCGGCCACAACGGGCTGCAGAACTTTCCCGTCATCACGAGCGTGATTCCCGGTGTCGGCACGACGACTATCAACGGCACCCTGAACAGCACGCAGCTCACACTCTTCCGGTTACAGTTCTTTTCGAACACGACCTGCGACCCGTCGGGGAACGGCGAAGGTCAGACGTTTCTCGGGAATCCGACGCCGGCGATCATCGACATCCAGGCGAACCAAACCGTCGCTTTCTCGGTTACGGTCCCGACCGTCGTTTCGCCGGGGGCGATCATCACCGGCACGGCCACCGACATCGGGATCTTCGACAAGAGGGGCGCCAAGACGGTCGGCGGGATCCGCCCGATGGGAGCGGGCGTCACTTTCGGCGAGACCTCCGAGTTCTCGGCCTGCTTCGTGGTCGGAGGAGCGACACCCACACCGACGTCAACGCCACCGATCACGTTCACTGCGACCTTGACGCCGAGCTTCACGCCGACCCTGACGCCGAGCTCGACGCCCACACTGACGCCGTCCGTGACGCCGACGGTCCCTCCCGGGACGACACCGACCGTGACCGCGACCCCCACGACGATCCCGCCCTCCGCCACCCCGACACTTCTCGGGGGTGGAGGAGGTCCGCCACCCGGATCGATTCCGACGCTCTCGGAAGGGATGCTCGCGCTGCTCGCCCTCGTGCTGGCGGGAGTCGGCTTCTTCCTGATCCGTCGCTCTTAGCCCGTTCGGTTTCCGCGGTCGGCGCCCGGATGTGTTACCGGGAGTAACGATCTCGGCCCGATTCGGGTTAGTGAGAGAAGTCACGAATCGGGGGAAACCTCTTATACCTAAGTCGATTAGACGCTGTTCAGCGGGCGGGCACACGCTTCGCTACAATGAGCTGCGCTCCCAACGAGCAGTGCGGACCAAAGTCTTCTCGTAGAAGGAAATAATGGAATTGTCGGTCGGGTGTACCGCGAGAGGTGTCGGCCAGACGAGCCGGAAGAACGCTCCGTCGCGACAGGGCGGGATGACGCTCGTCGAGCTGCTCATCGTGATCGCGATTCTCTCCGGGCTCGTTCTGCTCATTGCACCGACCGCCCAGAAGATCATCCGGCGCTCGCAGCTCGTCGCCGCTCACTCCACGTTGAAGCAGGCGCTCGCCTCCGCCCGCCTTCAGGCGGTCAAGCGGGGATCCAACGTCGTCGTCCTGCTGAGCCTGTCGCCCGAGAACAAGCTCCGGCTCGTGACGTTCCAGGACCGGGCCAACGACGAAACGAATCCGCTGCCTGCCGATGAGGATGCGGCCGCGGGCAATTTCGTGCGGAACACCGGTTTCGCCGTCGGATCGCCGGGGACGGACGAACCGATTCTCGGAGACATCGTCCTTCCCACCACCGTCGTCGTCTGGAAGCAGGGCGGGACCAGGGACGACCTGACCGCCGGCATCTCGTTCGACGGGTATGCCTCGGACTCCTCGTTGACGGATCGGGTCGCGTTCCTGCCCACCGGAGGAATCGCGGCGCCGGAGGACACGGTCAACTCCGGGCCTCCTACGACGGGCGGCGGCCGGGGAATCTATTTCGCGGACCAGGCCGGCAAGAACTATTTCCGGGTCACCGTTGACAGCGAACTCTCGGGGAGGTTGCGAGTGGAGAAATTTCAGGCGGGTCTGGGATACGTCCCGAGCGGTTGGACATGGCACTGAGAACGCAGCTCCGGCGCTTCGAGCGCGGCATGACGTTGATCGAAGTCCTAGTCGCCGCGACGATCCTCGCTCTCGCGCTGCTCGGGCTCGCCCCGATGTTCACCGGCGCGGTCCGTTCGAATGCGTCGGCCAACCAGCTGACGAACGCGAACACGCTCGCGAGAGAGAAGCTCGAGGAGCTCTCCGGGTATCCGCGCAACAACGCGAAGCTGCTGGTCGCCAACGGTTCGAACGCCGCCATCCCGACGGGCGGATCGATCCCCGGAGCGACTTCCGCGGTCAACACCGCGCTCAACAACGACCTGCCCCTCTGGACGAACCCGCGGACCGGGGCCATTTCCTTTGCAGCCTCATCGCCCGGGCTGGGCTGGTACGCGTATCCCTACACCCGGACCTACACCGTCGAGCAGTTCGACGGCGACCTCACGACGCGCATTACCGCTCCCGCGGCGTACGTCGTGAAGCTGGTCACGGTGACCGTGCGACCCACGCGGGGTCCTTTCCCGGGGCTGCGGCGAACGACCCAGTCCCTCTACCTGAGGGTGCGCGATGCGACATAAACGATCCGGCGAGCGAGGCTTCACGCTCATCGAGGTGGTCGTCACGACGGTGGTTCTCGTCGTCGTGATGCTCGGCCTCTACGCCTTGCTCGACTCGTCCAACAAGCTCGCGAAGCAGGAAACGAACGTGGCGGACGCGCAGCAGTCGGCACGGATCGGGGTCTACGAGCTGTCGCGGGTCATTCGCCAGGGACGCGTCGGCGGCCTCTTCGTCGCGAATGCGATCCTTCCCGTGAACAACAACATCACGGGCGGCACGTCGCTGCGCGACCTCTCCGGCAACCAGCACTTCATCCGGGCCGGTACGGACGTCATCGGCGTGCGAGGAATCCTGTCCGGCGACAAGTACGCGCTGACGACGGGCGACGTGACGTGCGCCGGGAGCTGCGCGACGACGAACGCGATGACGATCACGATCCGCGCGACGTCCACCAACGGGGTCAGCAACTACACCGCGGGCGAGACTCCGTCCTTCTCTTCCAAGACTCGCCCCTTCTACTTCGTCGTCGCGGACGGCTCGACCGAAATGGTGACGACGGCGACCGGCACGTTCCTCGTCCCGGTCTATTACGTCGGCCTCGTGGACACCGCGGGCGCGTGGTTCACGCAGACGGGCACGCCGGCCACCACCTTCTCGTTCGTCATGGACCCGCAGGACACGGGCGCCCGCAAGCTGTACGCGGCCGCCCCCACCTCCCCGACTCTCGACAAGCCCTACTCGGGCGGGGTCGTGGACGAGGTCCGTTTCTTCGTCGACGAAGGCGCGGTCGACGGCACTTCCCTCGCGACCGATACGCACCCCTCGCTCGCCCAGGCGACCTTCGATCCCTCGACAGGCGACTGGGACATCCAGCCCCTCGTCCAGGAAGTCGAGGACTTCCAGGTCGCGTACGGGGTGGACGGCGCGAACGGCTCGGCCCTGGATCGCGGAGTCTCGCCGGCCGTCATCAACGTGACGGGCGCGAACCTCGACGAGTGGGTGGGAAACGTCACCAACGAGATCTCGACGCGGCTCCCGCTGACCGGGACGGACCCCAAGCGGGTGGACGCGTTCATCGACGCCTCGATGCCGAGCGGGCCGACGGCTCCGATTGCGACCGTCGCGGCACTCCGCTCGGTGCTGCTCTCGCTCATCGTCAAATCGGCCGATCCCGACTTCAAGTACGACGGCCCCGGCGCCCGGGGCATGAAACAGCTCGACTCCACGGCGCGGGCGTTCTCCGACCCCGCGTCGACCGGCCGGCCCTACCGCCGGCGTCTTCAGAGCTTTGCGGTCTCGCTGAGGAACTACCAGTGAGGCGGCTTCTCGAGGGGAAAGCCATGAACCTGCGGCGGACCAACTCCCACTCCACCGGAGAGCGCGGTATCGCGCTCTTCGTCGCGATCCTGCTTCTTCTCGTCATCACCGTCATGGGGGTGGCGCTCCTGTTCACCGCTTCGATCGAGCAGACCCTTTCGGGCACCGAGACCCGCATTTCGAAGATCTTCTACGCCGCGGATTCGGGGATCGAGTACGGCGCCGGGATGCTGAACTCGAACATCGCCTACAACGGGTCGAACCCGATGCCCGTCGGTGTTTTGAGCCACTACGGAGGCACCGGCACCGAGCTCGTGGTGACGATCGCGCCGCCCGTCCTGCTCGGCTACTCGATCCTGCCGGGTGACCAGCTCCAGTCCGCGGGCAAGGGCTATGGAACCGCGCAGATCGTCGAGAACGTCTATGCCCTGACGTCCTCGGCGCGCTCGACCAAGATCGAGGCAAGCAAGACCATCGACGCCGACATCGGCGTGTATCCGAAGCTGCTGACCGTTCCGGAATGAGGAAAAAAATGACTGGACGCCTTCGACTCCTGACGACTCTCGTCCTCGTCCTGATCTCGGCCATGCCGGCCGGGGCGGACGACAAGGACTTCCTCCGGCCGGTCGGCGACAAGGTTCCGCCGAACCTGTTGATCGTCTTCGGGAACTCCCAGACGACGACCCAGGCGATCAGCTTCCTGGACCCGACCGTGTACGGCACGTTCAACGGCGACGGCGACTCCCCCGCGAGCAAGCTCGGGGCCGCCAAGAAGGTCGTCCGGCAGTTCATCGCCGACCACCACACCGACTACAACATCGGAATGACGGGCTTCTCGCGTCCTCCCAACATGGGCTCGACCAGCATCTTCCGGAAGCACTGGATCTACGAAGCGATCGACGCGACCTTCCTCGGCGACAGTTTCCAGGAACTGGCCGGAACCCTCCACCGGTGGGGACCCCTCGGCGAAGGGCCCTGCACGAGCATCACGGTGCCGGCGTGCACCGACCACTCTCCGGCGATTGTGCTCGGCAACCAGGCGTCGATCGCCGGGCCCTTCTTCGGAAACCTGGGAAATGGGGTTGCCTACGTCAATTTGACCAACACCACGCGGATCGAGTACCGCATGACCGCGGGCGAGTACGGCGACGCGTTTACGGACGGGACGCTCGCGACTCTCGCAATCGGCGGGACCCACTCCGTTGAGGTCACGAAGAACTTCCAGCAGAGGATCGGTGGAAACTGGGTCACCCAGGCCACGACGCCGGCGGGGAATGCGGGAACCGCAGTCGTCCGCTATCGTCCCCCGGTTTCCTTTCCCCAGAGCCTCTTCTACACGAACACCGCCGATCCGGCGAGCCCGCATCTCGGCAAGGCCGTCGGCTTCCTGAACGAACCCAGAAGCGACTTCGACATGAACGCGAACTGCTCCGGGTGGGAGTTCCAGGTCAACAGCGGGCAGGTCCCGCTCATCAAGATCCCGCGGGACTACTTCTGGGGCCAGGCCTGCAACCCGCCGCAGGACTCCCTGCCGTGCGCGAAGCGGCTCCTCCGGCCCCAGGGCTACATCGAGGCCTACAACCGGTCGACCGGCGCGTTCACGACCGAAGACCCGGACAATCCGGGCTACTCCGGATCGGGCAGCAAGTACGCCGACGGCTGCGACCCGAACCTGCTCGGCGCGGTGCAGAACGGCCTCGACAGCGTCGAGCGCACTGTCCTCCTGACGGCGCGCAACGGCAGCCAAGCTCCCATCAAGAAC
The DNA here is from genome assembly GCA_963832145.1 of uncultured Acidobacteriota bacterium. Lineage (GTDB taxonomy): Bacteria > Acidobacteriota > Thermoanaerobaculia > UBA5066 > Gp7-AA6 > Gp7-AA6. Next base: position 80,905 of record CAWHTA010000002.1, on the reverse strand, counting down.
ATCCTCGACAACATCCTCGCGTACTTCACGGAGGCGAGGCACGACGGCTTCCTGAACGGTGCCCGGACCGATGACCCGAACGCGGCGTGCCGCAACTCCGCGGTCATCTTCATCTACGACACCCACAACGGCTGTCAGAACGATTCCTGCAACTTCCTGAAGAACTCGTCCCTGACGGCGCTGAAAGCGGCGGGCGTTCCCGTTTACGTCGTCGGCTTCGGCGCGCAGGCCAACTCGGGAGTTTGCGCGGCGAGTCCGCTCACGGACGCCTGCCCCCTCGTCTGCATCCCGGAGCACAGCGGCGCGCTGAAGCTGGACGGCTCCCCGGGTTACTTCCCGGTTACGAGCGAAGTCGAGCTCATGGACGCGCTTCTGAACATCGCCTCCCTCGTCAACGAGTCCCAGAAGGGGTTCGTCGCCTCCACCGTCTCGGTGGCCCAGGCAGCCGGCGAGCAGGTCACCTACCTCGCAACCTTCAACGCGACGAACAACCGCTCGATCTGGACCGGAAGGGTCAACGCCTACAAGCTGGACGCCAGCGGCAACCTCCAGATGGGAGTTCGGACGATCCGCGACGTCAACGATCCGCTCTTCAACGTCAAGGTTCCGGCGCCGTCGAACGCCTCGACGTCGCTCATGTGGAACGCCGGCGAGAATCTCGGCGACACTCCGGGCACCGGCGCAACGACGCCCGCGGCGGTCCTGGCACCGGGCGCGGCGCGGTCCACGGGCACGTACGTGGACGCGTCGAACGACTCGACCTCGACGATCGCCACGAGCTTCTACCCCGGCCGCAAGATCGTCTTCTCGCTCCCTCAGACAGTCCCCGACCTGACGAACCCTGCGACCACGCTTCCGATTCCGGCCGCCGACGCGGTCCCGGAAAACCGGTTCGACATGGTTTACGACACGTCGGCAAGCTGGTGGCCGGCGCTCAAGGGGCTGCTCTCGCCGCAGTCCACTCCGCCCTTCGTCCTGAACCCGGCGATCGTCGACACGGACGCGAGAGACTCGCTCCGATTCATCTGGGGTGACCGGGATCCGATCATCCTGGCCGCGAACCCCAGCGCCCTCGCCGCGCAGCTCTATGCGGGCTTGAAGCTGGGAGACATCTTCCACGCGAGCCCCGTGCTCGTCGGGCCTCCCAACGACTTCGCCTACTTCACGAGCAACCTGAACAACTACCAGGCGTTCCGCGAAACGTACCGCCGCCGGAGGCGTGTGCTCCTCTTCGGCGCCAACGACGGCCTGCTCCACGCGCTGGACGCGGGCGGCTGGAACCGGACCCCCGCCCAGTGCGACTTCGAGCCGGACGGGACCACCCGGAGGAGCTGCTTCGATCTCGGGACGGGCGCCGAGCTCTTCGCGTACGCGCCGCGATCGATCATGGCGATCTTCAAGGGCCTGAAGGACACCGTCGGGCCGCAGACCCGCCAGATCCAGTGGACCGTGGACGGACCGCCCTCCGCGGCGGACGTCTTCATCGATGCCGAGCACGCGGGGACGCCCGCTCCGGCCGAGCGCGCGTGGCACACCATCCTGGTGGGCGGCATGCGCGAAGGCTCTCCCTTCGAGGGAACGGCGAGCGTGGCGCCCGCGGACACGCTCGGCAGCTACTACGCCCTCGATATCACGCAGCCGGATGCGCTCACGGCCGACGCGAGCGGCAACCCGACGACGATTCTTCCGGCGACGTTCAACGCGCCGCAGTGTCTGAACGCGAGCGGCGACGCGAGCTGCGGCAAGGACGCCGCCGACGCAACGGTGCGGGCGAGCCAGCCGGCCCGCGCCTGGCCGACGGTCCTCTGGGAGATCGTGGACACGGGGGATCTCGATCTCGGGTCCGGATCGCCGGGTGACGGCTTCCGGGACATGGGCGAGAGCTGGGCGAAACCCTCGGTCGGCCGGGTCAAGGTCTGCACCGCGGACTGCGGGACCGTGACCGCCGTCACGGAAGACCGCTACGTCGCCATCTTCGGCGGAGGCTTCGACCGGGAGAGGCTGAACCGGCGCGGCAACTGGCTCTACATGGTGGACGTCGAAACGGGCCATGTGCTCTATCGCGCCAACTCGAGCTGCGGAATCAACTCGGGAAGCGGCTGCTCCCCGACCTACTTCTCTTCCATCGCCTCCGAGCCCTCCTCGCTCGACGGGAACGGCGACGGGTATATGGACGTCATCTACGTCGGAGACCTCAAGGGTCGGATGTGGCGCATCGACCTCACGGACCTGCGCCTCCTGTCTTCGCCCCCGACGGGCCGATTCGAGAACAAGATCGACGTCGTCGCGGGATCCGGCCGGCCCTTCCTCTTCTTCGAAGCGCCCCAGCCGGTCTCGCCGGCCGTCCATCCCTTCTACCCCGTCTACTACCGGCCGGTCGTGATCTCGCTCGGCTTCAACATCGCCGGAAAGCCGGCCGTCGGGGTCTCCTTCGGAACCGGGGACCGGGACGACATCACGTCATCCATCGAGCCCTTGGCCCTCACCTTCAACCAGCGCTACTACTACGTCGTGGACCGAAACAACTCGACGACCCTGACCGAGGCCGACCTGCTCAACATCACTTCGCCAACGGCGGCCTCCGTGACCACGGCGCCCGTGAACGGCTGGTACCTGCAGCTACCGCTCGGAGAACGGCTCAACGCGGACGGGCTGGCGGCCGGAGGCGTTGTCTTCTTCCCGACCTTCAATCCGCTCGCCGCGCTGTCGGGAACGAACCCCTGCCCGGGCAACACGCCCGAGTGCGGCCTCGCGCAGGGAACGGCGCGCCTCTACCGGGTCTTCTACTCGACCGGGAACCCGTACCTCGGCAACGATCGCGGGCAGACGCAGATGCTGGGAGGATTCCTCTCGGAGCCCGTCTACTTCCAGTCCCAGGACCAGCAGGGCAACATCATCTTCACGACGGAGAACACCGTCGGGAAGGAGAACGCGCCCGGAGCCAAGAAGACCGCGATCAAGAGCTGGAAAGAGCGCTCGCGGCGACCCTAGCCGCGAGAGGAGAATCGGGGGAGTGCAAGGGGCGGCGCGAGCCGCCCCGTTTCTTTCCCCCCCTCTCCCCTCCGGGGAGAGGGCCGGGGTGAGGGGCAGAAGCAGCCGCGCGTCTACTCGCTCTCCGCCGTCTTCCTCCGCGAGTGATCCAGGATTCGCTTGCGCACGCGGATCGCGGCCGGTGTCACCTCGACGAGCTCGTCGTCGTTGATCCACTCGATGGCCTGCTCGATCGTGAGCGTGCGCGCCTGGTTCAACCGCACCGCGATGTCGGCCGTGGACGCGCGCATGTTCGTGAGCTGCTTCTTGCGGCACGGCTGGATCACGAGGTCGGACTCCTTCACCTGCTCGCCGACGATCTGACCGCCGTACACGGCGTCTCCCGGCTTGACGAAGAACTGTCCGCGGTCGGCGAGCTGATCGAGGGCGTAGGCGGTGACGTCCCCCGGTTCCTTGGCGATCATCGCGCCGCGCTTCCGGTTGGGAAGCGGCCCGCGGTGAGGCCCGTACTCGTCGAAGAGGTGATTCAGGAGGCCCGTCCCCCGGGTGAGCGAGAGAAACTCGAGCCGGAACCCGAGGAGCCCGCGCGACGGAACGGTGAACTCGATCCGGCTGCGCTCGCCGTGGCGGCCGATGTGTTTCAGCTCGCCCCGGCGCTCGCCGACGGCTGCGATCAGGGGGCCCGTGTACTCTTCGCCGCAGTCGATGACGAGCTCTTCGTAGGGCTCGAGGAGCTCCCCGTTCGGGCCCGTGCGCAGGATGACCTGGGGACGGCCGAGCGAGAATTCGTACCCCTCACGCCGCATCGTCTCCGCGAGGATCGAAAGCGAGAGCTCGCCGCGTGCGAGCACGAGGAACGCCTCGGCCTCGGCGGCTTTCTCCAGCCGGACGCCGACGTTTCTTTCGAGCTCCTTCTCGAGGCGCTCGCGCAGGTGCCGGCCGGTAACGTACTTGCCGGAGCGGCCCGACATGGGCGAGTCGTTCGTGCGGAACTCCATCGAAAGCGTGGGCTCGTCCACGTGGATCCCGGGCAAAGGAGTCGGGATCCACCGGATCGAGGAGCGTGTCGCCGATCTCGATCCCGGGGAGTCCCGAGATCATGCAGATGTCCCCGGCGGATACCTCGGAAACCTCGACCCTCTCGATTCCCGCGAAGAGCTGGATCTTTCCGACCTTCCCGCGTTCGGTGATCGTCCCGTCCGGCCTCACCGCGGCGAGCTCGGCGGCCCGGGAGAGCGTGCCCGAAAAGACGCGCCCCACCGCCTGGCGGCCGACGTAGTCGCTGTACTCGGTGTTGGCGACCACCATCTTGAATGGGCCTTCCCCGATCGCCGGCGCCGGGATGTGCTCGAGGATGGCGTCGAGGAGGGGACGCAGGTCTCCGGAAGTCGCGGCGGGGTCGAGGCTCGCGAAACCGAGACGCCCGGCTCCGTACAGGACGGGGAACTCGAGGTGATGGTCGAGCGTGGCGAGGGAAAGGAACAGCTCGCGGATCTCCTCCTCGACCTCGAGGGTGCGCGCGTCCGCCCGGTCGATCTTGTTGATGAGAACGATCGGGCGCTTGTTCCCCTCGATCGACTTCTTGAGCACGAATCGGGTCTGCGGCAGGGGGCCCTCGGAGGCGTCGACGAGCAGGAGCACGCCCTCGACCATCGTCAGGATGCGTTCGACCTCGGATCCGAAGTCTCTGTGGCCGGGCGTGTCGACGATGTTGATGATCGTGTCGCGGTATTTGACCGCCGTGTTCTTCGCGAGGATCGTGATTCCCCGCTCCTTTTCGAGGTCCCCCGAGTCCATGACGAGCTCCGAGACCCTCTGACCGACCCGGAAGCTGCCGCACTGCTTCAGCAGGGCGTCCACGAGCGTCGTCTTCCCGTGGTCGACGTGGGCGACGATGGCGAGGCCCCGGCGGTCGGCGCGGACGCCGGCGGGGGAAGCGGTCGGTGCGGACATGATCTCGGTCATATTCTCAGAGAATGAGGGGACTGATGGAAGGCGCCCGCAGGTGAGGGTATTCCCAGGCAGTCGGGCCATGCCCCTCTCCCCTGTCATTCCGAGGAGCGAAGCGACGAGGAATCTGGTGCCCACTCCTGAAGGGACCAGATCCCTCGCTTCGCTCGGGATGACAGGAAGGCCCGCGGCGTGACCTCGCCTCCGACGCGGCTCGTCTACTCGAGCGGCGCCGGTCGGGTGTGCCCGAAGTGCGGCTGGCCGGAAACCGATTGCCGCTGCTCATCGAATCTCGCCGCCGCGGACCCGGTGCCGCCGAAGATCCGCGTGAACCTCTCGATCGAGAAGCGCGGCTCCGGGAAGGTCGTCACGATGATCGACGGGCTTCCGCGGAACCGGGACTTCATCCAGTCGCTCGCGCGCGAACTGAAGAAGTCGTGCGGCACCGGGGGACGGGCGTCCGACGACCGCCTCGAGCTCCAGGGCGACCACCGCGAGCGACTTCGCGAGCTCCTCGCGAAGAAGGGATGGACCGTGAAGGGGTGATGTGAGCGTTGGCCCGATTTGCGTTCCCGCCCCGGACATGACACTCTGACTACTCCCCTGCGCAGGACCTGGAGGCAGGGACCTTGCGGTCCCCGCACCCCAGTCGGCGCGACCGGACGGCGGCCCACCGGCACCCCCCGTTCCCCTTTTTTGATCCACGCCGGAAGTACGGCGGGGCTCCACCCCGCGGAAAGTTTGGTTTCATGCCTTTTTCGAAATTCGGCCTGCATCCCGACATCCTCAAGGGTGTCCGCGAGATGGGCTTCACCCGTCCGACTCCCATCCAGACGGACACGATCCCGCCGGCGCTCGCCGGCCGCGACGTGCTCGCGAGCGCGGAGACGGGAAGCGGCAAGACCGCCGCTTTTCTGCTGCCGATCCTGCAGCGGCTCATCGGGAAGCCGCGCCGCGCCACGCGCGCCCTCATCATCACTCCGACGCGCGAGCTCGCGGCGCAGATCGACGAGCACGCGCGGCAGCTCGCGGTCCACACTCCGATTCAGACGGCCGCCGTGTTCGGCGGCGTGTCCATGGGCCCGCAGGAGCACGCGTTCCGGGCGGGCGTCGACGTCATGGTCGCGACGCCGGGGCGTCTCCTCGACCACTTCCGCCACGGTTACGCGCGGCTCGAATCGATCGAGGTCCTCGTCCTCGACGAGGCGGACCGGATGCTCGACATGGGGTTTCTGCCCGACATCAAGCGGATCCTGAAGCACCTCCCGACGCGCCGGCAGACCCTCTTCTTTTCGGCCACCATGCCGGCGCCGATCGCGTCCCTCGCGCGCGAGATCCTCAAGGATCCGGTCGCGGTGAACATCGAGCGCCGCGCCGCCCCCGCCGTCGGCATCACCCAGGCGGTCTACCCCGTGCCCCAGACGGCCAAGGCGCCGCTCCTGATCGAGCTGCTCCGCCGCGGCGAGCTCCAGAACGCGCTCGTCTTCACCCGGACGAAGCATCGCGCCAACCGGCTGTTCGATCACCTCTCCCGGCGGGGAATCTCGTGCGAGCGGATCCACGGGAACCGCAGCCAGCCGCAGCGCACCGCCGCGCTCGCCGGGTTCAAGGACGGCAAGTTCCGCGTCCTCGTCGCCACCGACATCGCCGCCCGCGGGATCGACGTCGAGGCGCTTCCCCACGTCGTCAATTTCGACGTACCGCACGTCCCGGACGACTACATCCACCGGGTCGGCCGCACCGCGCGCGCGGAGCGCACCGGCGACGCGTTCACCTTCGTCTCCCCGGAGGAAGAGCAGGACCTTCGCGCGATCGAGCGCGCGCTCGGCCGCCGGCTGCCGCGGATCACTCTGCCCGGCTTCGACTACTCCGCCGCGCCCACGGAGCGCCTCGAGGTCCCGATCGCCGAGCGGATCGCGGCGATCCGCGCGCGCAAGGCGGACGAGCGCTCGCGCGCGAAGGCCAGGGCGGAGCGGAGGGGCTCGACGACTGGTGGACGCCCCGCACCGGGTCGCGGGCCGCGGCCCGCAATCGCCCGGTCCGGGAGCCCGGCTCCGGCCTTCGGACCGACGGGGCACGCTCCGGCGTCACCCATCGGAAGCCGCAGGCGGCCGAGCCGCCGTTCGAGGTGAGGACCCCGCTCGAGAGAGTCCGTTGACGACCCGCATCTACCTCGCGAGACATGGAACGACGGTTTTGACCGCAGAGGATCGCTTTGCGGGCGAGACCGACGTTGCGCTCTCGGAGATCGGGCGGAGAGACGCGCGCGCAATCGGTGCGCGGCTCGCATCGGAGCGGATCGCCGCCTTCTACGCGTCAACCCTGGAGCGCGCGCTCGAAACAGCGAGGCTGATCGCGGAGCCGCACGGGATCGCCGTCGTTGCCCGGGCCGAGCTGCGGGAGATGTCCCACGGGCGCTGGGAATCGAAAACGCGAGCGGATGTCGAGCGGCTTTACCCCGAGGAGTACGCGCAGTGGGAAGCGGACCCGTTCTCCTTCGCGCCGGAAGGCGGCGAAACCGGGCGGGAGGTGACCGAACGGGCGTTCCCGGCGCTCCTCGACATCGTCGCTTCCCATCCGGAGGAGCAGGTCGTCGTGGTATCGCACAAAGCGACGATCCGGCTCCTGATCTGCGCTCTGATCGGCGTGGAGCCCCGGGAATACCGGGATCGGCTCGACCAGAGTCCCGGAGCCCTGAACATCCTCGATTTCCGGGAGGCGTCCCGAGCGCGCCTGGCGCTCTTCAACGACACCTCGCACTGCCGGTCCGAACCGGAAACGACGCGCTAGCCGCCGCTCCCGTACACCGGGAGCGTGTTGCCGCTCGCGGCGATCGTCGGGCGAAGCGGCGCGGCCGGCGGAACGACCTGTCCCGGCAGGGTGGGCAGCGGGACGCTCCGACCGCGCGCGAACACCTCGTGCCGCCCTTTGGTCTTGTACCACTCGGCGAGCGACGCGGTCTGGAACATCTCTTCGATGATCTTCCGCCAGCCGACGCCCGTGTTGTACGCGCAGAAGGAGATCTCTCCCATCTGGGTGGCGTACGGGATGATGCACATCTCGGTGCGGCGGAAGTCGTAGTTGAACAGGTCCTGGAACCACATCCCGCCGATGAAGAAGACGCGCCAGGAGTAGCGGTTCTGCTTCGCGAGCCCGAGCTTCCCGCCGGTGTGCCCGTCCATGATCTTGATGACGGAGACGGGGGACAGGCCCTTCGGGATCCCCTCGGGCTTCAGGTTCCGGAGGATCGAGAGCGCGACCTGCGCCGCGGTCCACGCCTTGCGGCGGCCGGAGTCGGTGATCTGCTTGACGTCCGAGAGCATGCGGTCGACGTCGAGAACGGACGGGACCGGCACTGCTTCCTTCGTCTCCGCGTTCACGAGCAGCATCGTGCCGATGCCGCAGTTGGGATGGCAGCCGCACTTGAGCGACCCCCACTCCGCCTCCAGGCCTCCGAGCAGGTCCTTCAGGTCCGAGAACGGCCCGGACGCCGAGAGCGGATACCAGTCGCGCATCGGCTCGCCGATGCCGGCCTGGGCCTTCGCGTCGTGGGCGAGGTGCGAGAGCGTGTAGCGCTGCTTCTTTCGCGTCTCGTCGTCGATCTCTTCGTCCCGCCCGGTGAACGAGACCGGCTGGAACGAGACGGTGTTGACCTTGTCGATGTTCGCGATCGCGAACTTCAGGATGTCGCCCACCTGGTCGTTGTTGACGCCGTTGATGATCGTCGTTACGAGGGTGATGTCCACGCCGTGCTTGTGGAGGTTCTCGATCGCCTTCAGCTTGACGTCGTACAGGTTGCCGACCTTGCGGTGCTGGTTGTTCTCGTTTCCGACGCCGTCGAACTGCAGATAGGCGAACCGGAGGCCGGCGTCCGCCGCCTCCTTCGCAAAGCCCTCGTCCTGCGCGAAACGGATTCCGTTCGTCGCGCACTGCACGGAGAAGTAGCCGACTTCGCGCGCGTACCGGATCGCGGGCAGGAAGTGGGGCGACAGGGTCGGCTCGCCTCCCGAGAACTGAACCGAGAGCTGGCGGCGCGGCTTGATCGAGACCGCGTCGTCGAGGAGCTTCTTCACCTCGTCCCACTCGAGCTCGTGGACGTACCCGACCTGGTTGGCGTCCATGAAGCACGGGTTGCACATCATGTTGCAGCGGTTCGTGAGGTCGATCGTCAGCACGGCGCCGCGCCCGTACTTGATCGACGACGTCCCGTGCTCGTGCAGCCCGTCCTTCGGAATCGCGAAGTCGCGGCCCGGATAGAGCGACTCGATCCGCTTGAAGAACGCGCTGTCGATCGACATCACGTCCTCGAAGTGGCCATGCTCCGAGCACTCTTTGCGCATCAGGATCCGGCCGTCCTCCTCGACGATGGAGGCCTTGATCTCTCCCGGCTTCCCGTCGACGAGCACCTTCCAGTCCGCCTCGCCCGCCAGGATCTGGGTCCGGACCTCCGTTACGCACCGCGGACAGAGCGAGTCGGTCTGCCGCGGGAAACCGAGCTGTGGAAATGACCTCTCGCGCTGTTTGAGGAGCGGCGCGGGAGCCCACTTCGGCTGGAAGGAGCGTTCCGGAAACCGGCGGTCGAGAGCGCGCGCGCCGCGCCAGAGTGCGTCGGCCGCTTTGGATAGACCACCGTAGATCGCATTTCTCATCGTGATCCCCATCGAGGCATGTGACTGCCCTTTCGTTCGGCCGCCGCCGCTCCCGGCCGGACATCCCGGGCGTCGGTTGCGGTGGATTCTATCTCGAAACCCCCCGTCCTGAGAGCGGGAGCGCGGCCGGCGCGAAGCGTTCCGGCGAAAACGCGGAGAGGTCGCGCGACCCCCCGCCCTCGACGACGTCGGCGATCAGGAGCGCCGTCAGCGGCGCGAGAAGAATGCCGTTACGGAAGTGACCGGCCGCAAGTATGAGCGAGCGGACGGGTGATTCGCCGAGGAGGGGAAGCCCGTCCGGAGTTCCCGGGCGAAGTCCCGCCCACGCGCCGGTGACCCGGGCGTTCGCGACGGAAGGGGCGAGCGCGATCGCCGACGCGAGAAGCGCCGCGACGCCGGCGGCCGTGATCTCCTTCACGAAACCGGTCCGCTCCACCGTCGCGCCGACGAGCAGCCGGCCGTCGGAACGCGGAACGACGTACACCTCCTCCGACTCGAGCACGGTGGAGAGCCCGGCGTCGTCGGCGAGCTCGACGATCTGACCGCGAACCGGCTCGACCGGTATCCCGAAAGGCAGCGTCGGGTCCAGGTTCGCCCACGCGCCCGCGGCGTCGACGACCCTCCCGCAGGTCACTGTCCCGGAAGACGTCTCGACCCCGCGGCAGACTCCCCTCTCGACGAGAAACCGGGTCACCGCCACGCCCTCCGCGATCGAGACGCCCCGGAGATCGAGGGAGCGGCGGAGCGCCCCGACGAGCTGCCGGCTGTGGACGACCGCGTCTTCGGGAAAGAAGAGGCCGAAGGCGATTTCGGCAGCGGCGCGGCCCCGCGAGCAGGTCGCGACCCCTCTCGCGTCGAGACGCTCGACGGGAAGGCCGGTCTCGATCTGCCACGCGAACCGCGCGAGCAGGTCTTCGCCGCCGCAGCGGAGCACGCCGGTGCGGCGCCAGCCCGCGTCCCATCCGGTTTCCCCGGCGAGCGCCTCCGTCCACCCCGGATAGAGGTCTCGGCTCTCGAGCGCCAGGTCGAAGAAGGCCGAGGGCGCAACCGCGTCGGACTGCGCGGAGAGGAGACCGGCGGCTGCCCACGACGCCTCCGTGCCCGTTCGTCCCCGTTCGATCACGAGAACGTCGGCCCCGCGCGACGAGAGCTCCCGTGCGAGGGCGAGCCCGATCACGCCGCCGCCGACGATCACGACGTCGGCCGACGTCTTCATCTCTTCGCGGCCGCGGCCCGAGCGATTCGCTTCCGCCGCTTCGTGCGGTAGTAGACCTGCGCCTGGCGTCCGATCGCGTGGACCGCCGTGTAGCTCATCACTCCGCCGAGGATCGCGCCGAAAGCGGGAACGAGTGTCGCGGCATGCTGCCGCCGGAGCGAGTTCGTGACCGTCTTCACGACCTGGCGGCGCAGGAACTCCGTCCCGCCGCCGAGGGCGAGGCTCGCCCCGACCGATGCCGCGCGCTGCTCGCGCGTCGTGGGCTTGCTGTAGATGCGGGCGATCGTCAGCACGAGCCGGTTCAGGGCGAGAACCTGGTAGGAGAAGTCCGCGGCGAGGGGCACGATCGCCAGCACTCCGGGGGGCGCGGACGCGACCGCACCGATGGCCGCGCATCGCAGCGCCGTCTGCCGGATGACCGTCCTCGCGAGGTCGTCATCGGAGAGGCCGGGGTATTTCGCCCGGATCTTGCGGACTTCCTGGACGATCTTGTCCTTGTCGATGTCGGTCAGGACCGTTCGGGTCAGGGCAACGTACACGCCCGGATTTTACAAGACGGACCCTCCGCTTCCCCGGAATACGGAGCGGACCCCCGTGTTATGTTCCCCGCCGTTCTCGAAAGGAGCCGAAGTTGAAGAGCAAAACAGCCGCAGCCATCCTGGTGCTCTGCGCCTTCGCCGTGTCGGGCCACGCGGCCCAGAAGGGAAAGAAGAAGGTGACCGCGCGAGACTACGCCAACACGATCGCGATTCTGCAGACCGACATGGGAGACATCACTCTCAAGTTCCACTACGACAAGGCGCCCAAGCACGTCGAGAACTTCGTGGACCTCGCCGCGAAGGGTTTCTACGACGGGACGATGTTCCACCGGGTGATCCCGGGCTTCATGATCCAGGGGGGCGACCCGCTGACCAAGAAGCCGGAGGCCGCCGGCCGTCCGTACGGGACGGGCGGAAACGTCGACGCGACCGGGAAGGAAGTCCGCATCAAGGCGGAGTTCAACGACACCCCGCACAAGCGCGGCGTCGTCTCGATGGCGCGGGCGTCCGACCCGAACTCGGCCTCGTCCCAGTTCTTCATCGTCGTGAAGGACTCGAACTTTCTCGACCAGCAGTACAGCGCCTTCGGAGAGGTCGTCTCGGGGATGGAAGTGGCGGACAAGATCGTCTCCGTTCCCCGCAACTCGAGCGACCGCCCCAACCAGCCCGTGCACATCAAGAAGGTCGTGCTCAGCCAGGCGAAGTCCCTCTCCTAAGACGAGGTGTCAGGTTTCAGGTATCAGGTATCAGGTGCAGGGCTGAAACCCGACGCCTGACACCTGATACCTTCCCGGCGTCTTGATTCCTGCGGAGTTTCCCGGCCTCGCAAAGCTCACGCGGCGCACGCGGTTCGAGCCCGTCGCTGTGGAAGTGCTTCCCGGCGACGTGGGCCGGCGTCGATACCTTCGACTCACCCTCGCGGACGAATCGACCGTGCTCGGCGTCTTCTACCCTCCCGAGGAGGAGGACGCGCGGCTCCGCTGGCTCGCGGCCCGCGCGACGCTCGAGGGAAGCGTTCGCGTGCCGGTCGTCATCGCGGAGGACGGGCTCGGCAACCAGTTGCTCGAGGACTTCGGCTCCGAAGACCTCGCGTCGCTGCTCGCGTCGCGTCCCGACGAGAGGTCTCGCTGGCTCGAGCGCGCGGCCGGAGTGGCTGCGGCTGTCGCCGAAATTCCCGACCCCGGCATCAACGCGCCCTTCGACGCGGACTTCTTTTTTCGTGAGCTCTCCCTCGCGCGGGAAGCGGTCTTCGATCTCTGGCTCGAGAAGCCTCTCTCGAGCGCGGAGCGCGCGGTCCACGACGGTTGGGCGCGGTCGCTCGCGGAAGAGGTCGGCTGTCATCCGCGCGCGCTCTGCCACCGCGACTTCCATGGCAACAACCTGTTCCCCGTGGGCGACGAGGTCGCGGCGATCGATTTTCAGGACATGCGGAGCGGACCCGACGCGTACGACGTCGCCTCGCTCCTCTGGGAACGGACGACCCTGGAGTGGATGGACGAGGGGGAGGCGCAGAGGACGGTCCGCGCTTTCACGAAACATCGGGGCGCAGACCCGGACGCGTTCGCCCTCCGGCTCGACCGCGTCCTTCTCCAGCGCGCGTGGAAAGTGTGCGGTACGTTCGCCCGGGCGGTGTCGCAGGGTCGGGGCGAGACCTATCGGCGATACCTCCCGAAGGAGCTCGCTCTCGTTCGACGTCTGCTGACCGGGAAAGACGCATTCCGGGAGGTCTTCGGGGCCCGGCTCGCCCCCCTCTGTTAAGCTAAGAAGCGAGGAGAACCCCTTATGTTCGGCCGCCTTGGAGTTCCCGAGCTTCTGATCATCCTTCTGATCGTGCTGGTCATTTTCGGGGCGTCCCGCCTGCCCCAGCTCGGCAAGGGAATCGGCCAGGGACTCAAGAATTTCAAGGATTCCGTGCGGCCGGACGAGCCCGGCGGCAAGACTCCTCCCCCGCCGGCCTGAGCCCGCCGAAGTCCCTCTCCCCGGTCACCAGGCCCTCTTTCCCCTCGTAAAGAGGCGCCCGTCTCCCGTCGAGAAGCCCCTCTACTGTCGTACTGGGGAGCTCCCTCTCCTGTCATTCCGAGGAGCGTAGCGACGAGGAATCTGGTTCCCTTTTCCGAGAGGGACACAGATCCCTCGCTTCGCTCGGGATGACAGGGTGGGGAGAGGTGAGGGAGGGATCCCTCGCTTCGCTCGGGATGACGAAGAGCGCGACATCGCGCTCTTCGTCACTTCTTCTTGTGTATCTCCGGCGAGACGGAATAGCGGAAGTGATCGCGCGGCAGGCGGATGTTCAGGACGCCCACTTTGTTTCGGAGCGTGTTGCGATGAATCCCGAGAGACGATGCCGCGCGACCGAGATTTCCCGACGATCGCTTCACGGCTCCGACGATGTACTTCTTCTCGAATTCTTTTTTCGCGAGATCGAGCGAGATGCCGTGAGAGAGCAGCTCATCGATCACCTGCTGGAGCTGCGAATCCAGGTTCAAGTCGCCTCCGAGAAGTTGGGGATCGCCTTCGGGAAGCGCGCATCTTAGCAAACGGAATTCGCGTCGAGAAGCGAGGAAGAATTTTTTCTTCGGAGACTCGACGCGTCGCCTCGAAAGAGTTTTTTCGTGCCAGCGCGAAACGGATCGCCGCGGTCGATGGCATCAAAAAAAAGAAGAGGCGCAGCGCGCCTCTCCTGATTTTTTTCGGAAGACTCGAATCGTCTATTTGAGCTCGACCTCGTCCCCGACTTCGATCAACCGATACGAATCGGTGATCCGTCCGATCGCCCAGCGATCCCCGACCGCGAGAATCCCGATCTCTCCGAGGTAGGTGCGCGGAATCGCGACCCCCTCCGGCGACGGAATGTTCACCCAGTAGCCGCCGACCGGCCGGACGCCGTACTGCCGTCCCGGGGAGTAGCGGTAGATCGACAGAAAGTCGCCCGGCTCGACTCCGTTGGCGACGCCGAGATCGATGATCACCGTGTGGTCCGCTCCCACGGCGACGATTCCGTCGCGGGTGTACACGATCCGACCCTGGGCCTTCCCCGACGGGGGATCACCGGCGACCAGGGGCGGGCTCTTTCGGGCGAGCGGGATGGGAATCGGCTCGAAGGGCTTCAGGTAGACGCCCAGCGGGATGTCGGTGCACGAGCTCGTCACCCGGACCGAGGCGGTTCGGCCCTCGAGGGTCTCGACGAGCGCCCGGCCCCGGTACTGGTAGAACCGGCCCATGTCCTTCCCGGTTCGCGGGTGAACCACGATCGACTCGGGCGTGACGAGCCAGAACTCGTCTCCGATCTTGAGGTTCCGGTCGACTCCGCCGTCGACGTAGAGGAGATCGCTCGCCATGTAGTCGATCTGTTCGGCAATGCTCTCGGCGCCGACGACCCGGGCGACGAACTTCTCGTTCTTCTCGTTCGCCTCCCCGATGTATCCGAAACAGTGCAGGTCGCTCTCGAACCCGAGGGGCTGGGGGCCCCCTTCCGGGGTCGCGATGGTTGCCTCTCTCACCGTTATGGTCTGGGTCGGGGGCGTGACGACGACCGTACTGCCCGGGATCTCGCGCTGGGGCGCCGTTTGCGCGGCGGCGAGGGTGGCCGTCAGGATTCCGACAGTGACAGCGATGGCCCGGACGGGGAGACGCATGGCGACTCCTTACGAAATTCGGAGAGACTCGACTTCTGCCTTAAAAGTAACCCCTCGGCCCCGCGGTGTCAACGAACCGACGTCCCGACTCGCCCGAAGTCCCGCAAAAACGGCGTAAGGGACGCGCCTTTCGCTCGAACTACGGCGTCGCGGTGCCCGGCGCAGCGGCAGCCGCGGCGGCCGCCGGTTTCTCGCCGCGCGCCTTCTTCGCATACTCGCTCTCGGGGAACTCCGACAGCAGGCGGCCGTAGAAGCGGTCGGCCTCCTCGGTTCGGCCGAGCCGGTCGAGGACCCTCGCGGAGTAGAAGAAGAGCTTGTCTCGCCCGCCGTACTCCGGGTACCGCTGCTCGAGGTCCGTGAAACGGGACAGGGCGGCGGCCGGCGCCCCCTTCCTCATGTAGAAGTAGCCGACAGCGAACTCGTGCTCGGCGAGCAGGTCCGAGAGGACCCGGAGCCGCTCGCGCGCCGCTCCCGAGAACCCGGACGTCGGGTACTCCCGGATCAGGGCCCGGTACTGGTTGATCGCTTCCTTCGTCGCGGTCTGGTCCCGGTCCGGGCGCTCGATCTCTTTGTCGTAGGTCAAGGCGAACTGGTAGCGGGCGTAGTCGCGCCGGTCCGCCCCGGGGTACCGATTCAGGTAGTCGCGATACCGAAACCGCGCCTCCGTGTAGCCGCTCGTGCCGCCCTGCTTGAAGTAGGAGTCGGCGACCATCATCAGGGCCTCGCGCCCGAGCGGATCGTTCGGGTAGGTCTCGAACACGAACGTCAGGTACTTGCGGCCCGACTCGTACTTCTTCCGCTCAACCAGGTCTTTACCCTTGGCGAAGAGCTCTTCCTTGGGCTTGGCGAGGAGCTCCTGGGTCACCTTGTCCGGCTTCTTCGTGCCGGAGCAGGCGACCGTAACGAGAAGGGCCAGGACGACGAGGCCCCTCCCCCACCCATTCGTTCGCGACCGCGTCGTTTTGGAGTGCAACGTGTTGGAATCCCAGCCTTTCAAGCGCGAACCCCCTCGGCGGCGGAGCGAAGCCGCCCGATTGCGGCAGCGGGGTCGCTTGCACCGTAAATCGCGGTACCGGCGACCAGAATTTCCGCCCCCGCGCCCGCGAGCAGCCCCGCGTTGCCCTCGTCCACCCCTCCGTCCACCTCGATTCCGACCTGCGCGGCGGCCTCCGAGGCCTCCGCCCGCAGCCGTTTCACCTTGCCGACCGAGCCCGGGAGGAACGCCTGGCCCCCCCATCCCGGGTTGACCGACATGACGACCGCGTAGTCCAGGTCGGCCCAGACGGCGGACAGCGCACCGGTGGGGGTCGCCGGGTTCAGGACCGCGCCCGCGCGCACGCCCGCCGCCCGGATCAGGGCGAGGCACCTCTGGAGGTGCCGGGTCGCCTCGACGTGCACCGATGCCCAGTCCGCGCCGGCGTCCAGGTACTCCGCGAGCGACCTTTCGGGCGATTCGATCATCAGGTGGACGTCGAGAGGGAGCTTCGTCGCCCGACGAAGGGCGCGCACGACAGGCGGCCCGATCGTCAGGTTCGGCACGAACCGGCCGTCCATCACGTCCACGTGGATCAGGTCCGCGCCCCCCTCCTCGGCGATCGCGACCGCGTCGGCGAGCCGCGCGAAGTCCGCCGCGAGGAGCGAGGGGGCGATCCGGACGGCGCTCAACGCGCTCACGCGCTCACGACGACGGCGGGAGAGCCGACGCCGAACGGGAGACGGTGAGCGAGACCACCTCCCGTCGGGACAGCGGATACCCCGCGGGCGGAAACTGCTTCAGGACGACGTTGGGCGCCACGCCCTCGTAGGTCTCGTATCGGGCGCTCCCGACGCGAAAACCGAACGTCTCCAAGCGCGCCCGGACGCGGTCGGCCTCCTGGCCGACGAAGTCCGGCATCACGAACCGCACGTCCGGCAGGCCGCGGTTGGTGAGCACCTCCACGGCGCTCCCCTTGACGGCGGGCGTCTCCGGCTCCGGGTTCTGCGCGACGATGCCCGTGGGGACGTCGGTCTCGCGGTACCAGGAGACCGCGCCGAGCTGCATGGCGTCGCGCGCGAGCTTCAAGGCCGCGGCGCGGGGAGCGAGGCCGGCGAGGTCGGGGATCTTGAGCTCGCGCGGGCCGAGCGAGAGGACGAGCCGAAGGGCCTGGCCCGGTTTCGCGAGCGACCCGGCCTCCGGCTGCTGGATCAGGATCCGATGGCGCGGGACCCGATCGTCGTGGCGGGCCCGGGCGGCCTGCTCTTCCACGCTGAGGCCCACGTCGTGGGCGATGCGGATCGCCTCGGGCACGGACTTGCCGGAGAGGTCCGGGACGGTGACCGACCGCCCCGTGATCGAGCGGCTGAACGAGAACCAGGCCGCGAAGAGAAACACCGCGACGAGAAGGGCGCCATAGAGCAGTCGAAAGAGGACACGCGGCACGTCGAGACGCTAGCACAGGCGGACGCGGCTTGACTGCCCGGCCTGCTGCTTGCACACTCGATGGTTCCCATGGCGACGAAGAAGGCCTGCGAGGCCGAAAACCCGGCGGACTGGTTCTCGGACCAGCGATTCAAAAAAGCGGACCTGCACTGCCACTCCGTCTATTCGACGTTCAAATACTTCCGGATCGCCAACACCCGCGACTCGTACAACCGGCCGGAGGACGTGTATCGGACGGCGAAAGAGCGCGGCATGGATTACGTCACGCTCACCGACCACGACTCGATCGACGGCTGCCTCTATCTCCTGAACAAGCACCCCGACCTGGACGACTTCTTCATTTCCGAGGAGGTCGAGACGTGGTTCCCCGACACGCGGCAGCGGATCCACGTGAACGTCTTCGCGATCGACGAGCGGCAGCACGCCGAGATCCAGAGACGCCGCGGAAACATCTACGACCTCCACGAGTTCATCCGCGACGAAAAGATCCTCGCTTCCGCCAACCACATGTTCCAGAACTACCGGATGCGCAACTCCCCCCGCCAGTACTTCGACGAGATGCTCCGGATGTTCGACGTCTTCGAGGTGAAGAACGGCGCGATGGCGTCGCAGCACAACCGGCTCGTCGAAGACCTCATGGCTGTCGTTCGCGAGAAGCGCGGCGACCTCTCCCTCGTCGCCGGCTCCGACGCGCACACGCTCGGACCCCTCGGGCGGGTCTACACGGTGGCGGAGGCGGAGAACGTCACCGACTTCCTCGAGAAGGTCCGCCTCGGGCAGTGCTTCGTCTGGGGAAGCGAAATGGGGTTCCGGGTGCTGCTCTCCGACGTTTACCGGATGGTCTTCCGCTACTACGGGAGCGTGCTCGACCTGAGAAACCCCGGGTTCACGCGGGGCGAGAAAGCGCGGCACCTCGCCCTCGCGGCGATGGGCGCCCCGTTTTCCGCCGCCGGCGTGCCGCTCGCGATCACGACGCTCAACTACATCAAGCAGATCTTCGTGACGCGCCGCGTCGGTCAGGCGCTGATGGACCACCTCGGCACCGACAAACCGTCCTAGGGGTCAGTCCTGATTTGCTGACTCCTGGTCCGCCCGACCTCCCCCTCGGCGCGCATCAGTCGATCGCCGGTGGAACGCCGCGCGCCGTCGAGCGCGGGATCGACGCCGGGTGCCGCGTCCTCCAGATCTTCGTCAAGAACAACAACCGGTGGGTCGGCAAGCCGATCGAACGGCCGGAGGCGCGCGAGTTCCGCACCGCGACGCGTGCGGCCGGCCTCTCCCGGGTCGTCGCGCACACGTCCTACCTGATCAACCTCGCGTCGCCCGATGCCGACCTTCGCCGCAAGTCGATCGAAGCGCTCGCCGAAGAGATCGAACGCTGCGCGCGCCTCGGGATCCTCGACCTCGTCCTCCATCCCGGCGCGCACTGCGGCGAGGGGGAGGTCACCGGCGTCGCGAGGATCGCCGCGTCGCTCGACGAGGTCTTCGATCGCACGGGCGGGGCCCGCGTGCGGATCCTCCTCGAAACGGCGGCCGGCCAGGGCTCGTGCGTCGGCCACCGCTTCGAGCACCTCCGCGACATCCTCGGAGCCGTGCGAACTCCCCGCCGCCTGGCCGCGTGCTTCGACACGTGCCACGTGCACGCCGCGGGGTACGACCTCGTCACGAGGAAGGGCTACGCGGAGACCATCGCCGCCTTCGACCGCACCGTCGGCCTCGAGCGGCTCGCGGCGATCCACGTCAACGACTCCAAGAAGCCGCGCGGCTCGCGCGTGGACCGGCACGAGCACATCGGCCGGGGCTCGATCGGCCGACGCGGATTCCGGAACCTGATGACCGACCCCCTTCTCACCGCGATCCCCAAGTTCCTCGAGACCCCGAAGGACGAGACGCTCGACCTCGACCGCGCGAACCTCGCGGTGCTGAGGCGGCTTGCGGCGCTCTCCCCGTAGGGGAGAATGTCCGGGTGAGGGGTTTCGACCGGCGCGCCCTCCTCCCGCTCGCCGGATCGGCGGTCCTCGCCGCGTTCTCCGTTGCCGCTCTGCCCTTCGCCCGCGGTCTGCTCCGGATGCCACAAACCCCGTACGACGCGAGCGACGCCGCCTACATCGCCGTTCCACAGTGGATGGTCGTTCAGCGCGCCGCGCCCCTGATTCCCCCGGGGGCGTCCGTCGTCGTGCGGTCCGAACCTCCGGATCCGATGACCGACTCCTACTTTCACCGGTTCGCTGTCGCGCTCCTGCCGAATCGGCGGATCGTCCCGGCCGCGCGGTGGGGTCTGCCGACCGAATCCGCCCTGATTCACGAGGCGGACTACGAGATCGTGATCGGACCGCACCCGCCGGACCCTCCGGGGCGGCTCCTCCTGGAGACCCGCGAGGGAACGGTCTGGAGTCACCGCCGATGAAGGCCGGTTACCTCTGGCTGGCGTGCTTCGCCGCCTTTCCCCTCGTCGGCGCACCGCTGCTGAAGCATCCGGCATTCCGCCTCTTCGGATTCGCCGGCCGGGTCGCGCTCGCCGGCGGCGCGGGCATGGTGATCGTCTCCTGGACGATGACAACCTTCGCCCTCGCCGGCTTGCGATGGGGACCGTCCGTTCTCCTCGTGAGCGTCGCGATCGCCCTCGTGCTCCGGCTCGCGCTGCGCTCTTCCTCCTCTCCCCTTTGGGGAGAGGGCCGGGGTGAGGGGCTGAGTAAGCCGCACACTCTCATCGCCCTCGCCCTCACGGCCGTTGCGACCCTCGCCGCTTTCGCCGCTGCTCTCGCCGCGCGCTCGACCTCTCTCGACCTCCTCCTCTTCTGGGGTCCGAAGGCGCAGCAATTCGCGGCCGCCCGGACGATCGACGCGGCATTCCTGTCCGCCCCCGACCTGGAATACATGCACATCTACTACCCGCCTCTCGTGACCAACGTGTTCGCTTTCGGCGCGATGATCGTCGGACGCTTCCCGTGGGGCGCCGCGACGCTGACCTTTCCGATTCTGCTCGCGGCGATGGCGGTGGGACTCGCCGGCGTCCTCGCGACGGGCACCCGCCGCCCGGCGGCGCTCTCGACGACGGCTCTCATCGTTTCCGCCCTCTCGCTCCTCGGCATCCACGCGTCGGTCGCCGGCAACGCGGAGCCGTTCCTGCTCTTCTACGAGACGATCGCGCTCGCGCTGCTGTTGACGCCCGTCGGACGTTCTTCGCCGGGACAGCTGCTCGCGGGTCTCTTCCTGGGCGGCGCCGCCGCGTCGAAGGTCGAAGGCCTGCCGTTCCTCGCCGCGACGGTGCTCCTCTTCTTCGTCGTCGAGCCGGCCGCCCGGCGCGCGGTGGTCTCGACGCTCGCGAGGCTCCTCGGACCAGCCGTCCTTTCGCTCGGAACCTGGTTCGCCTTTGGCGCGAAGCACGAGCTCTTTTACGGATACCGCAGCTACGGACGGTTTTTCGACGTCCACTGGGAGCACTTCGCCAACGTGCTCTCGGGTCTCGGGTCCGCCCTGTGGAACGCGGGCTACGGGCTCCCGTTTCTCGTGCCGCTCGTCGTGCTTCTCGCGACCCGCGGGAAGACCCGGCGGGCGCTTCTCCCGCTCGGCGTCGCGGCCGCACTGGCCGGCTTCTTCACCTTCACGTACCTCCACAGCGCGGCGGACCCGAAGGTGTGGATCAGCTGGTCGGCGGCGCGCATCTTCTCGCCGATCACGGTGCTCTTTGCGCTTGCGGCGCATACGCCGGAGCCAGACGACGTCGCCGGCGAACCATCGGGATCAGGAAGCACGCGGCGAGAGTCGCCAGTGTGACGCCCGCTCCCCAGACGAAGCCGTCGGGCCAATAGCGCAGGACCGCTCGACTCCGACCGGCCGGAGCCTCGAAGCCGAGAAAAGCGCGGTTGTAGCCGATGAGCGGGGCGCTCCGGCCGTCGATCTCGAGCTTCCAGCCGGGCCACCGCGGGATCGACGTCCCGATGATCGCCTTCGATTCGGCCTCGACGGCGAGCTCGAGGCGCTGCGGCCGGTAGGAGTCCACCGCGACCGAGGCCTTCCCGTTCGGCCGCCACTCGCCCGGAGCCCACGAGACGTCGCGGGAGTCGACGACTCCGTGTTCGGCGAAGTCGGTGATCGAGGAGAGCGCACCGATCGCCGCCGCGTTCGTCGACTCCGTCCGAAGGTGCCGCGGAGCGAACGCGCGAGCCAGCGCCCGCGGGTTCTCGACGAGCTTCGTCTCGTCGCCTTCCGCGAGCGTCTTCCAGTCGGGAGGAGCCTTCCACTCCGAGGGAACGAGGATCCAACGCACGTTCAGGAAGGACAGGAAGGGGCGCTCGGGATCGTCGACGCGGTTGAACCAGATCGGCTGCGGGACGCACCAGAGCGGAAACGTCTCCGTGAGCGGCTGGAACGTCATCGCCTCGTAGCCCCGCACGTCCTCGAGCTCGTACAGCGCCGAGATGTTGGGCACGAAGAGAAAGCTCGCCGCCGTGAAGCGCCACGGCCCGTCGCGCGGAATCGGGTCGAGGACCGGGAGACGGGGATAGAAGGTGTGGTTCGGGAACGTCTCGTAAACGCGGCCCGCCTCCAGGCCGCGCTGGACGAGCAGGAGGAGGAGCGCGACAGCGGTCAGGCGCGCGGCCCGCCGTATTCGCGCGGCGGCGGGCGAGAGAAGGACGAAGGCGGCCCCCAGGCCGACGACGAGGAGCGGGACGATCTGGAGGAGCAGGCGATCCCGCAGGTACGCGTCTTCCACCGCGAGCCGCGACAGCGTGGGTCGCACCTCGCGGAAGAGCGCGCAGATCGCCGCCCCGCCGACGAGGACCGCCGCCGCGAGCGTTCGGATGCCGCCGCCTTCCCGGATGCGTTCCGCCCCGAGCGCCGCGAGCCCGGACACGGCGAAAGCCGCGAGGAAGACGAGGCGCTCGTTCAATCCGATGTCGAAGAGCGGAAGGGAGGCCACGAGGTCGGTCACTCCGGGAAGCCGCGCCCAGAGAGCGAGTCCCAGAAACCCGAGAATGAGGAGCGGCCACCTCTCGCGCCGTCGGACGAACAGGCCCACCGCGGCGAACGGAAGGAGAACCGCCCCGGCGTAGCCCGCGGGCTCCCCGAAACCGATCGCGGTCTTCCCGACTCCGGACACCCCCAGGCCGTACGGCAGGAGGTTCGGAATCGAACGGCGGAGTCCCTCCGCGGCGCTTCCCGACTTGTCGACGTGCGCGTACCAGGCCGAGCGCATCGCGTGCTCCGCCGTGTGAGGCAGGGCTTCTGCGAGCGGAAGCAGCAGCACCGCGGAGAGCCCGAGGGTGATCGCCCCGGCCAGGAACGCGAGCCGCAGAGGCCGGACCCGGCGCCGCCGTCCGGCCCACGCGAGCTCGAACAGGAACCAGATCCCCGCCGCGGCGACCGAGTGCAGCAGCGTCTCGGGGTGTCCGGACGTGACGTTCAGCAGAAGCGCGGCGACCGTGATCCCCACGGCGCGCCCTCCCGGTTCCGAGACGAGCCTTCGCAAGCCCAGCAGGAGGAGCGGAAAGGGCGCGACAGCCGGGGAGAGCGGGTAGCCGGCGAAGAAGACGAGGTAGTCCGCGAAGCACCACCCGACCGCGCCCAGGAGCGCCGGGATCTCGCCGCAGGAGAGGTCGCGGAGGAAGAGATACATCGCGAGGAGCGCGAGGAAGTGGCGGAGCGCCATCTCGAACGTCCACGCCTGAGCGAGTGGAAGGAGGAAGCCGATCCACGTGCCCGGATGAAGAACCGCCGGCTGCTGGACGGCGAGCAGCGGCTCCCCCGCCAGCTGAAACCGGTTCCAGAGAGGGAGGCGGCCGTTCTTGGCGGCCTCGCGCACGGCCTTGCGCCAGGGGACCTCCTGAAACACGACGTCGCCCAGGATCGGCGTGCGGGTCGGCCCGATTCCCACTTCGGCCCGGCGCGCGGCGAGGGGATGGGACTGGTAGACGATGTCCATCGGCGCGTAGACGCCGGCTGTGAACATCGCCTTGCCAGTGAGCAGAAACGGGGCGATCGAGAGCAGGACCGCGACTCGTTTTCGAACGGGAAAGACGTACCGGTTGACGAGAAAAAGGGCGAGTGCGCACGTCGCGAAATAGACGGCGAGCAGCCGGATCACGAGCAGAAACACGGCGGGCTACCTTATCGCGCGGCGACGAACGAGCACGGCGAGCGCGAGGGAGGCCAGCGCCGCGGCAGAAAGCGCGACGCCGTAACGGAAGGATGCGGGCCGGTAAGAGAGGCGCACCACGTGCCGTCCGGGTGGCGTCCAGAACCCGACGAACGCATGATTCACGGTGACGATCGGGAAAGTCGCGGAGCCGGCGCGAGCTTCCCAGCCCGGCCAGTCGGGGAGCGACGTCGCAACGAGAGTCCGTTCCAACGCCTCCACCGTCACCTGCAGATCCGGGCCGACCGAGCGGAGCGACAGAGCAGCGGCGCCGTTGGCGACCTCACCCGCGGCATTCCCGCCGATCCAGACGGTCCTGGAATAGTCGGACGCCGTGGACATCGCGGCGAGCGCCCGCGCGGGGTCCGGCTCCACGAGGATCCGCGTCGGGTTGAAGGCGCGGGGTAGCGCTCGGGGGTTCTCGAAGATCGCCATCTCTTTTCCGCGGGCCCACTCCCGCCAGCCGGCCGGCACCGGCGCGCCCGCAGGCGCGATCGCGAACCGCGCGTTCAGGAAGGAGAGGAAAGGACGCGAAAGGTCGTCCACCCGGTTGAACGAAGCGAACTGCGGCTCGCACCAGAGCGGATACGTGTCGGCGAACCGTGCGAGGAGGAGCGACTCGTAACCGCGAACGTCTTCGAGTCCGTAGAGAGCGGAGCCGTTCGGGCGAAGGACGTCGCCCGTGGCCACGACGCGGTAAGGCTCGCCGGCGGGAAGCGTCGCGAGCGTCGGCAGCGGCGGCGCGTACTCGCCCTTCGGCAAGGTCGGGTAGGTGCCGTTCATCTCGAGGCCCCGCTGCGCGACGAGGAGCACGAGGGCGGCAGAGACGAGGCCCCGGCCGCGGAGTGCCGGCACGGCGGCCGCGGCGGCGAGTGCGAGAAGCGGAATCACCTCGCGCGCGAAGGACCCGCGGACGAACGCGTCCGGAAGGCCCCGCTCGAGAAACACCCCGCGGGAGAGGACGAAGGCGAGCGCGAGAAGCGCGACGCAGGCGACGGACGACCAGGCGAGCGTCCGGCCCGCCCCCTCCCGCAGGACCCGCTGCGCGCCGAGAGCGGCGAGGGCGGAAAGCCCGAATGCGGCGAGGAAGACGAGGCGGTAGTTCAGCGCGAGCGAGAAGAGGGGCAGCCGCGTCAGCAGGTCGATCAGGCCGGGCGCGCTCGCGCCGAGGAGCAACCCGGCGACGACGAACCCGAGGAAGATCGCGCGGCCCGGCTTCTCGCCGGCCGCTCGTTTTCGAAAGACTTCCACGCCAGCCAGCGCGAAGAGAACGGCGCCGGCGTACGCGAGCGGCATTCCGGAGCCGTCCTGGCGCTCCGCCTGTACGGGGCTCTTCCCGTAGATGCCGTGCGCGAACGGCAGCGCGGCGGGAAGGAGCCGGCGCGCCGCCTCCCTCGCTTCGACTGACTGGGAGGCGTGGCCCGCGGCGACGGGCCCGCGGCGCGTCCGGTATTCGGCGGAGTGCTGGACCGCCTCGAGAATCGGCAGGAGCTGCGGGCCCGCGAGCGCGAGCCCGAGCAGGGCCGCGAGAAGAGACGCACCGAGGGCTCCCGCCCGCCGCCGCCGTGCCCCACGGAGGAGCTCCCACACGAAGTAGACAGCGCCCGCCGCGACCACGTGGAAGGAGCTCTCGGGATGCCCCCCCGAAAACGAGAGGAGAAAGGCCGCGACCGTGATGCCGACGCCGGGTCTTCCCTCGGCGAGGCGCCGCAGGCCGAGGAGGAGCAGCGGGAAGCTCGCTGTCGAGAGCCCGACGCTCCACCCGAGAAAGAAAACCATGTACGTGGAAAAAGCCCACCCGACAGCGCCCACGAGCGCGGGGAGCGGGTCGAGGGCGAGCTCGCGGAAGAAGAGCCACGCACAGAGCAGCGCGAGAAGGAGCGTGAAGGCGCACGTGAACGTCCACGAGAGCGGCACGGGGAGAAAGATCGCGAGCCACGTCGCGGGGTGAAAGACCGCGGCCCCCGCGCTCCCCAGGAGCGGATTGCCGGCAAGGATGAACCGGTTCCACAGCGGCGCGCGTCCGTTCGCGATCGACTCGCGCACCGCGGCACGCCACGGAAGGTTCGCGAACGCGAGGTCGGAGAGGATCGGGTTCACCGCCGGGGCCGCGGCGCGCTCGAGCGCCGGCTGCTTCCACGGCTCGAAGCTGTTGTACAGGTCGACCGGTCCGTAGATGCGGCCGCGCAGGACCGCCTCGCCGGTGAAGACGAGCGGAAGCAGCATCAGAAGGATCGCCACTCGAAGGGGGATCCGCGTGACGAGGCGGCTCGCGAGCCAGACCGTCAATGCCGCCGTGGCCGCGTAGGTCAGAGCGAGCGCGGGAGCGTCGAGGTTCAGCGATCGGCCTCGAAGAAATTCTAATCCGTGCCGGTGGGCTCTACGGGACTCCAAGGCCTCTTCATTACACTGGTCATCCTGATTCCGCGCGCTCTCTCTCCCTGTCATCCCGAGCCCTTCGCCCTGCGTGTCATCCCGAGCGGAGCGAGGGATCTGTGACCCTGTTGATTACGGCCTTGCGCTCAGGGCAGGCTCCGCGAGGGATCTGTGTCGCTCCCGGGACAGGGACCAGATTCCTCGTCGCTTCGCTCCTCGGAATGACAGTACAGATCCCTCGCGAGCGGAAGCGCCGTTGACCTCCGCCCGAACCGACCGGCTCGTCACCCCGCTCGTCTTTTTCGGGCTCGCGGCCGTTGCGTGGCTCGGCACGCGGGGGCCGGGCGCTCTCCTCGACCTCTTCGAGCACGGCCACTGGCTCGCGCCTGCGTCCCAGATGCTCGCGGGAAAGGTCCCGTACCGCGACACGTTCCCGATGCACGGCTTCCTTTCCGACGGGGGGCTCGACTACGTCCTCTTCCGTCTGCTGGATCCGAGCTATCGACTTTCGCTCGACGCGCGACACGTCCTCGTCTCTTTCTTTCATCCCGCGATCTTCCTCGTCGCCGCCGCCGCGGTCCGGCGCCCGCTCCTCGCGGCGCTCGCGATTCCGCTCAACCTCGGAATGTCGATCGCCGTCATCGCCGACAGGCCCGTCGTCCCGCTGCTCTCGCTCGCGGCGTTCCTGTGGGCGATCGGAGAGGAACGGTCAAAGCCGCGCGCGTTCGCCGCGGGTTTCCTCGGCGGCCTCGGCCTCCTTTACGCACTCGACTTCGGGACGTTCGTCCTGATCGCGGAGGTCGCGACGCTCGGCGTGGGCTGGTTCGCGGTCCGCGGGAAGAACGCCTTACCGATCCGCGCCTCGTGGTACTTCGTCGGACTGGGCGCCATCCTCGTTCCCTGGTTCGCGTTTCTCGCGGCGGTGGGCGCCCTCGGCGCGTTCCTGAAGGTCTCGTTCCTCGACCTGCCGCGGCTCTTCGAGTCGACGTGGGGTCTTCACTTCCCCGCGCCGTGGGAGCTCGTGCGGGAGTGGGCGAAGGGACACCCGTACTACGCGGAAAGCGTCCCCATTGGCCCCGCGGTCGCCAAGCGTTTCTACCTCGCGCCCGTTTTCGGAGCCCTCGGACTCGGTCTTGCCCTCTGGACCTGGCGCCGGAAAAAAGCGCCGATCCACGCGCTGCGTCTTCTCGTTCTGTCACTCGCGTGCCTCGGGTTCTTCCGGTACGTGATCTTCCGGTTCCACCTCGGCGCGGGCAACGCGCTCACGGGGCCGCTCTTCCTTCTCGTACTCGTGACCCTCTTCGAGCTTTCCGGCCGCCGGCGGCAGGTCGCCGTGGCGCTCTCGCTCGTCGGCGTTCTCGCGGCTTTCTCGATGAACGGTCCCGGCCGAGTCCTCGCTGTCTTCAAGAACGCGGCGGCTTACCGGCAGCGTACGGCGCCGCCTCCGATAATGGTTCCGCTGACGGTCCCGAGGGGCGGCGGGATCCGGGTACCCCGCGACGCGGCGGAGAATCTGCGCGAGCTCCTCGAATTCTTCGATGCCCACGCGGCGGCGGGCGCGCCCATCCTCGACCTGTCGAACCGGGCCGCTCTCTACTTCTTCGCGCGGCGGCCGAACCCGACGCGGTTCACGGAAGTCCCGGTCATGGCGCCTTTCGAAGAGGAGGTCCTCGCGGACGTGGAGAAGCACCGCCCGGCGCTCGTGATTCTCGAGAGCGGGACGGGGCTCGACGCGATCGACCGGATCCCGAACTCGCGGAGGATCCCGCGCGTGTGGGCCTGGGTCAAGGAGAACTATCCGGTTCGGGTGAGGGTGGCGGGATCGACGATCGCGCTGCCGCGGGAAGCGGCGGCTAGTCCACGGTGACCGGCGCGGCCGCGGCGCCGCGCGTGCGCTCTTCGACGAGCTTGTCGATTTCCGCGATGAACTCGTCCAGCATGTTCGGGCCGCCGATCCGCCGGAACGGCTCGCCGTTCTTGTAGATCATCCCCATGTCCTTGCCGGCGGCGAAGCCGATGTCCGCTTCGCGCGCCTCGCCCGGCCCGTTCACGGAACAGCCCATGATCGCGATCTGAAGCGGGAGCTTCACGCCCGCGAGGTGTTTCTCGATGCGCTCGACCATCGGGAGCATGTCCACTTCGAGGCGGCCGCACGTCGGGCACGCGATGACGTTGACGCCGTCGTCGCGCAGGTGGAGCCCCTTCAGGATCTCCCGGCCGACGCGCACCTCTTCGACCGGGTCCGCGGCGAGCGAGACGCGGATCGTGTCCCCGATTCCTTCCGCGAGGAGGATGCCGATGCCCATCGCCGATTTCACCGTGCCGGTGAACTGCGAGCCGGCCTCCGTGACCCCGAGGTGGAGCGGGTAGTCGCTCTGCTTCGCGAAGAGCCGGTACGCCTCCACCATCATCGGCGCGTTCGACGCCTTGAGCGCGACCTTCGTCTCGCGGAACCCGAGCGACTCGAGAATCTCGAGGTGCCGGAATGCGGACTCGACCATCGCCTCGGGCGTCGGCTCGCCGTACTTCTTCAGAAGGTCCTTTTCGAGCGAGCCGGCGTTGACCCCGATGCGGATCGGGATGCCGCGGTCCGCGGCCATCCGCGTGACCTCCTCGACTTTCCAGCGCGCCCCGATGTTGCCCGGGTTGATCCGCAGGCCGGTGACGCCCTTCTCCATCGCGCGGAGCGCGCAGCGGTAGTCGAAGTGGACGTCCGCGATGATCGGGACCGAAGACCCCGCGACGAGCTGATCGAACACGTCGGCCGCCTCGACGGTGTTCGCGGTGACGCGGACGATCTCGCAGCCGGCCATGATCATGTCGCGGATCTGCCACAGCGTCGCCTCGACGTCCGCGGTCTCCGTCTTCGTCATGGACTGAACGGGGATCGGCGCGCCGCCGCCGATCAGGACGTTCCCGAGGCGGATCTGCCGCGTCTTTCGCCGCGGGGCGAGCGTGCGCTTGTGAGGAGCGGTCTCCTTCGCCGGGACGTTCAAGACCGGGAGCTGCGACATCGCGGCTATGTTAGCCCCTCACCCCGCCCTCTCCCCGGCGGGGAGAGGGCGAAGAGTTCAGAACGGCCACCAGTTCGCCGGGATGTTCTTCGCGATGTCGTTGTACAGAACGACAGTGATGAGCGCGAGGATCATCAGGAACCCGACCTGGAGGATCCGCTCCTTCACCTTGAGCGAGAAGTCGCGCCGCGCGATCCCTTCGAGCCCGATCAGGAAAAGGTGCCCGCCGTCCAGGACGGGAATCGGCACGAGGTTGAAGATGCCGAGCTGGAGGGAGATCGCCGCCATCAACGCGAGGAGCGGGATCGCTCCGGTCCGCGCCGCCTCTCCGGAGAACTTCGCGATGTCGAGCGGGCCCGACATCGAGCGCATGCTCGCCTTGCCGCGGAAGAGCCTGCCCAGAACCTGCAGCGTCATGCGGAAGTCGGACTCGACGCGCCGCCATCCTTCGACGAACGCCTGCCCGATGGGGAACCGTTCGACGACCTCCGGCAGGTCGGGAGCCACCTGCACCCCGACCTTCCAGGAGCCGTCCGGGTCCTTCCGCGGCGTGACGCGGGTCGAGCCGCGGACGCCGCCGCGCTCGTACTCGACGACGAACGGCCCGGGCGCGGCGCCATTGACGGCGCCGACGAACGACGAGAACACTTCTTCCGGAGCGCCGCGGATTTCCTTGCCGGCGATCGTCAGGATCACGTCACCCGGCTTCAGCCCCGCGGCCAGCGCCGGCGATCCGGAAATGACCATCGCGACCCGCGGCCGCACCGAGCGGCCGAAGTCCGGCAGAAGTCCCACGTAACCGAGGTCGTACTTCGTGCTCGGCTGCGGGACGACGTCGACCTCGGTCCGCGCCGCGTTCCGCTCGACCTCGACGCGCAGCTTCTCCCGCGCGTTCATCCCGAAGACGAACTGGACGTCGCGCCAGCGCGGCGTCTCTTTCCCGTTCACCGCGATGATGCGGTCGCCCGGCTGGAAGCCGGCGGCGGCGCCGGGAGACTTCTCCTCGACGACCTTCACGATCGGCGGCTCGAGCTCGTAGGCGGGAACGCCGACGCCGATGGCGAAGACCGCGGTGTGCAGCAGGATGGCCAGGACGAAGTTCATGAAGGGCCCGGCGAGGAGGATGAGCGCGCGCTGCCAGCGCTTCCCCACGGTCGAGGCCTCCTGGGACGTTCCTTCCGAGAGGGTCGACTCGTCCGGACCGAGGCCGATGACCCGGACGTAGCCGCCGAGCGGGATCGCCGAGACGCGGTAGTCCGTTCCCTTCCACTTTTTCCCGAAGAGGCGTTTTCCGAACCCGACGGAGAAGACCTCGACGGGAAAGCGGAACGCCTTGGCGACGATGAAGTGTCCGAACTCGTGGAAGACGACGAGCACGGAGAGCACGAGGAGGAGGGCGAGCGTGTTGCCGATGATGGTCATAAGAAGAAGTTGTCAGCCTTTCAACTCGCGCGGGCGAGAGTTCTCACGATACGCGATGCGGTCTGCCGGCCCGACCGGTCGAGCTCTTCGGCCTCGTCGACAGTGGCCGGCGCGGGCGTCCGGCCGTGCGCGGAAGCGGTCTCGGACACAACCGCAACGATGTCCGGGAACGAAATCTTCCCCTCCAGGAACGCCTCCACGGCGATCTCGTTGGCGGCATTGACGATTCCCGGCAGGCCACCGCCCGCTTCGAGCGCCGCGCGGGCGATCGCGAGCGCCGGATAACGCCGCGGGTCGACGGCCTGGAACTCGAGACGGCCGAGCCCGACGAGGTCGAGCCGGCCGAACGTGTTCGGCAGCCGCTCCGGGTAGGAGAGGGCATAAAGGATCGGAAACCGCATGTCGTTGCGCGCGATCTGGGCGACGAACGACCCGTCCACGAACTCGACGAAGGAGTGGATCACCGACTGCGGGTGGATGACGACGTCGATCCGGTCGGGCGGCATCCCGAAGAGGAAGTGCGCCTCGATCACCTCCAGGCCCTTGTTCATCATCGTCGCCGAGTCGATGGAGATCTTCGGGCCCATCTTCCACGTCGGGTGCGCGAGCGCTTCCTCGACAGTGACCGTACCGAACGACCCGAGGTCCCGCTCTCGCAGCGGCCCGCCGGATCCCGTGAGAACGATCCGTTCGACCTCTTCGCGGCGGCCGCACCGGAGAGCCTGGTGGACCGCGCTGTGCTCGGAATCGATCGGGACGATCTCCGCGCCGCTCTTGCGCGCGGCGGAGACGATGAGCTCCCCGGCGACGACGAGCGCTTCCTTGTTCGCGAGCGCGAGGCGCTTGCCCGCGACGACAGCGGCGTGCGCCGACCGCAGCCCCACCGCTCCGACCAGCCCCGCGACGACGACGTCGGCTTCCGGAAGCGACGCGGCCTCTTCGAGCCCGGCCGGGCCGCAGACGATCCGGCCCGCGAAACCAGCGGGGAGAAGGGCGCGAAGCTTCGCAACGTCCTCCTCGCGCTCCACCGAGACGAGGACGGGCTCGTGTTTCGCGACCTGCCCGGCCAATCGCTCGATCGACCGCCCCGCCGCGAGCGCGACGACTCGGAACCGTTCGGGGAAACCTCCGACGACGTCGAGCGCCGCCCGGCCGATCGACCCGGTAGAGCCCAGAATGCTGAGGTTTTTCATCGGAATTCTTGATTATACGAACGCGCTCGGCGCCCGGTTCAGTGAACGGCGTCGCGTAACCGCCCTGGGATGGTGAGAAACGGCAGCCTGCTCTCTTACGGCCGCGTCGCGACGCCGATAAGAAATACCAGCACCGGCCCCGCGAAGAGGAGCGAGTCGATCCGGTCGTAGAAGCCGCCGTGCCCCGGCAGGAACGTCCCCGAATCCTTCACCCCGGCGCCGCGCTTCCAGAGCGACTCGACGAGGTCGCCGAGCTGTCCGGCGGAGGACGAGAGAGCGCCGGCGATCGCGCCGGCCACGGGACCGAGCTCGGGCATCAGCCACCACGTCCCCCCGGCCGCGCCGATGAGCGTCGCGCCGGCGAGGCCACCGAGCGTGCCCTCCCAGGTCTTGTTCGGCGATACGCGCGGGGCGAGCTTGCGGCGTCCGAAGTTCTTGCCGGTGTAGTACGCGAACGAGTCGCACCCCCACACGATGAGAAAGAGGAACAGCACCGCCCGGGGGGAGAGGAGGCGGAGATACCCGAGCGCGGTGGCCGGGAGCGCGACGGAGAGGACGCCGAACACCGTACCGCTCGCGCCGCCCAGCGCGGAGCGGACGTCGACGCGCGCGACGAGCGGTGCGAGCGCGGCGAGCGCCGCGAGAACGAGGAGCGCGGTCCCGGTCGCCGCCGGGGACGGCGCGTCGGGGAGGATCGGGAGCGACAGCGCCGCGAGGCCGCCGGCGATGCCGACCGTTTTCGCGACCGGGAGGCCGGTCTTTTCCGCGATCCGATAGAACTCCCAGAGCGCGGCGAGCGCGACGCCAGCGACGAGGACGTTGAAGACGATCGGCGGCGCGAGGAAGAGAACGGCGAGGACGATCGGAATGGCGACCGCCGCGGCGAGCTCCCTCTTCATGAGCGCGGGTGCGAAACGACAGTCAGGAGGGCTCGCGTCGCAGGATCGTCACCCCGCCGCCTCTCCCGACTCCGCGGCGCGGCCCTCGTCGATGACTCCACCGTAGCGGCGCTCTCGTTTCTGGAACTCGAGGATCGCTTCGAAGAGGTGCTGTTTCCGGAAGTCGGGCCAGAGGGTCGGCGTGACCCAGATCTCGCTGTACGCGATCTGCCACAGGAGGAAGTTCGACACGCGCATCTCGCCGGACGTACGGATCAGGAGGTCCGGGTCGGGCAGGCCCGCAGTCCCGAGGCGCGAGCCGAGCGTCTCCTCGTCGATCTGCTCGGGCGTGAGGCGCCCCGCCGCCACGTCGTGGGCGAGCGACCGGCACGCGTCGACGATCTCGGTCCGGCCGCCGTAGTTGAGCGCGATGTTGAAGGTCATCCCGCGGCACGACGACGTCGCCGCGAGCCCGCGCGACAGCTCCTTCTGCACCGACGGGTCGAGCTCGTTCATCCGCCCGACGACGCGAAACCGGATGTCGTTCTTCAGGAGGTTCGCGAGCTCCTTGTTCAGGTACTCCTTCAGAAGCGACATGAGCGTGACGATCTCGAAGCGCGGCCGCTTCCAGTTCTCCACGGAGAACGCATAGAGAGTGAGCGCGTCGAGCTCCAGCCGCGCGCACGTCTCGACGATCTCACGGACCGACGCGATGCCGGCGCGGTGGCCCTGCACGCGGGGGAAACCCCGTTGACGCGCCCAGCGGCCGTTGCCGTCCATGATCACCGCCACGTGGCGCGGCAAACGCGAGAGATCGAGCTCGTCCAAGAGCGGCCGGTCCGCCGAGCCGGGTGGGGCGAGGGCGTCGGGGTCGATCACCGCAAGAGTTTAGACCGGTCCGCCGAAAAGCGGCCTCCCGTACTCGACCTTCAGGAGCGTCAGGCCGGATGCCGGCGCCTTCTGGGAGAGGAGGCGGCGGTCGCCGGACGCGAGGATCTCGGCCATCCGCCCGGGCGGGACGCGCTCGCGGGAAATGTCCGCGAGGAGCCCGGCGATCGACCGAACCATCCCGCGCAGGAAACCGTTGCCCCGGAACCGGGCGCGGAGCTCGGAGCCCTCCTCCTCGATCTCGACCGAGTGGAGGGTCCGCACCGAGTCGACGTCCGGCCGCCGGACTCCGAACACTCCGAAATCCCGCCGGCCCGGCAGGAGCGCGGCGGCCTTAGCCATCCGCGACGCGTCGGCGGCGGCGGAAAGGGGCGCCACGAAGGGAGCGTCCCGCGGGGCGATGACGTCCGCGCGGCTCCAGCGGTAGAGGTACTCCTTCCCAACCGCGTCGCGCCGCGCGTCGAACCCGGCCGGCACGGGAGCAACCTCGAGAAGACGCGCGTCCCACGGCAGGATCGAGTTGACCCCGTCCCGAACGGCGCGCGGATCGCGGGACCCCGACAGGTCGAAGTGCACAACCTGCCCGTCGGCATGCACCCCCCGGTCGGTGCGCCCGGCGGCGACGGCGCGGACCGGCTCCTCCGCAAAGACGCGGAGCGCGTCCTCCAGGACCGACTGGACGGTGCGCGAAGCGTTGCGCTGCATCTGCCAGCCGTGGAAATCGGTGCCGACGTAGGCGAGAAGCGCGGAGTAACGGAATCGTTCCATATCTACTCCCTCTCCCCCCCGGGGAGAGGGTCGGGGTGAGGGGCGCTCTTCCCCTCTCCCCCCGAGAGGCCGGGTGAGCTCTTCGCCAGTCCACCCCGCCAGCGCCGCGAACGGCCCGTACTCCACGAGGAGAATCGCCGGAGCGCTCAACCCCGGCAACGGGTAGAGGAGCGCGTACGACAGCGGCACCGCATAAGAGAGGTAGAGAAAAGCCGGCTCGCGGCGTTTCGCGGCAAACGGCAGGACCCACAGCAGGTACCACGGGTGGAGGGTCGGCGACGCGAGCAGCAGCACCGCGAGAGACGCGAAGACCGCGCGCTCGAGGTCCCATTCACGCGCCCCGATCCAGAGGAGGGCCCCCGCGAGCGCGAGAGCTAGCAGGGCTCGCGCAAAGAACGCCGTGTAGAACCAGGGAAAGACCTCCTGCGTCCACGGCGGATGATCGAGCTTCTCCTTCAGGCGGAGGAAAGCCGCTTTCGCGCGCCCCGGAAGGCCGGTCGCTTCGACCGCTTCGGAGACGGAGGGATAGAGAACGGAGTTGAACTCCCATCGGGTCGCGTACGGGCCGAGACCGGCCGCGGGAGAGACGCCGCCCCGCGACGCGAGGCCCCACAGGGTGACGCCCACAGCGAGCGCGGCCAGGACGAACCGGAACCTCCCCCGGCGCACGAGGGGCAGGGCCGCGGCGATCGGGACGTACTTCGTGAGCACCGCGGCCGCGAACGCGAACCCGGCCGAGAGGCGCCGGCCCCTGCCGAGGTAGACGATCGCCGCGAGAAGAAGCGCGACCCCGAGCGAGTCGAGGTGACCCTGGCCCGCTGTTTCCGTGACCGGCAGCGGGTGGAACGCGTACAGCGCGGCGGCAAATCCGGCGCCCGCCCCGCCGCTCGCGAGAAGGAGGGCGACCACAGCGACGTCGGCGGCGGCAAAGATCGCCTTGATCGGCAGCTCGCTTTCTGGCGAGAGCGTCGCGCCCGCGCGGAACGCCGCCTGGGCGACCGGCGGATACACGGTGCGGAACTCGCGGTGGGCGAGGCGGGGCGCGAGGTCCGGGAAGAGTCCCGCGGCTCGCGGGTCGTCGGGAGCGAACGCGTAGGGAGACTTTCCGGATGCGGCAACGCGGCCGTCCCAGAGGTAGCGGTTCACGTCTTCGGAGAGGTCGGCCGGACGGAACAGGAGAGTCAGTCGGAAGGCAGCCGCGCAGAGGAGAAGGAAGGCGGGGCGCGGAGCGGTTAGACTTCGCCCAGCCAAAAGCGAGAGGAGGGAACCGGCGAGGAAGAGAAGGAGGTAGGCGGCGAGGTGCGACCTCGCGTCGGGCAGAAGGGTGATCCCGAGGAACACTGCTTCGGCCGCCGCGAAGAGGGCCAGACGCCGCGGGAAGCCTCCTTCGCCCGGTCGCGAATGGACGTCACGGCCCAGCTCGCGACCTTGATCGCCTACTACGTCGTTCTTTCCCTTCTCGCGGTGTACGGGATCCATCGCGCCTTCATGGTGCGCCTCTATTACCGGCACCGCGGCGACGTTCCCCGGTCCGAAGGAAGCCTCGAGCCCCTCCCGGTCGTCACCGTCCAGCTCCCCATCTACAACGAAGTCTACGTCGTCGAAAGGCTCATCGAGGCGGTCGCGGCGCTCGACTACCCGAAGGACCTGCTGGAGATCCAGATCCTCGACGACTCGACCGACGAGACGCGCCACGTCGCGTCCGCGGTCGCGGAACGATATCGGCGCAACGGCTACGACGTCGTCCACGTGACGCGTGACCACCGCGACGGATTCAAAGCCGGCGCGCTCCAGGCGGGGCTCGAGAAGGCGCGGGGGGAGTTCCTGCTCATCTTCGACGCCGACTTCGTCCCGCGTCCCGACATGCTGCGCGCGTGTCTCCCCCACTTCGGAGATCCGACGGTCGGGATGGTGCAGGCGCGCTGGGAGCACCTGAACCGCGATTTCTCGCTGCTGACGAAGATCCAGTCGATCTTCCTCGACGGCCACTTCGTCATCGAGCACACGGCCCGAAACCGCTCCGGGCGCTTCTTCAACTTCAACGGGACCGCCGGCATCTGGCGGCGCCGCTGCCTCGCGGAGGCCGGCGGCTGGCAGGCCGACACGCTCACGGAAGATCTCGACGCCTCGTATCGCGCGCAGCTCGCGGGATGGCGGTTCGTTTACCTGAAGGACCTCGTCGTTCCGGCGGAGCTCCCGGTGGACATGAACGGTTTCAAGAGCCAGCAGCACCGGTGGACTAAGGGATCTATCCAGACGGGCCGTAAGCTCTTGCCCACGATCTTCCGGAGCGCCTTTCCGTGGAAGGTGAAGGCGGAAGCGTTCTTCCACCTCACCAGCAACTTCTCCTACGTGCTCGTCGTGCTGCTCGCCCTCCTCCTCTTTCCCGCGATCATCATCCGGGAACAGATCGGCTGGCAGAAGCTCGCGATCCTCGACTTCCCACTTTTCTTCGGCGCGACGTTCTCGTTCGTCGCGTTCTACGTCTCCTCGCAGACGGAGATCGGCCGAAACTGGAAGCCGACGCTCAAGTACATGCCGCTGCTCATGTCGCTCGGGCTCGGCCTGTCGATCAACAACCTGCGCGCCGTGATCGAAGCGCTCGTCGGCCGTCGCACCGAGTTCACCCGCACTCCGAAGTACCGCATCGAGGGGACGGGAGGGGACTGGAAGGACAAGATGTATCGCTCCCCGGGCAACTTTTCTCTCGCCGGGGAAATCGTGCTCGCCGTCTACTTC
Organism: uncultured Acidobacteriota bacterium; assembly: GCA_963832145.1. Taxonomy (GTDB): domain Bacteria; phylum Acidobacteriota; class Thermoanaerobaculia; order UBA5066; family Gp7-AA6; genus Gp7-AA6. The sequence continues at coordinate 44,089 of CAWHTA010000002.1, read as the reverse complement.
TTCGCGGCTCTCGTCTTCTCGCTCGTCGAGCGCTACTGGGTGGGCGTGCCGTTCCTCCTCGTCTTCTTCAACGGCTTCGCCTACACGGCGATGGTGTCGATCGTCTCGCGGTCGGGCGGCCCGGGGTCAGGTCTCCACCTGACACATTCCGACAGAATTCTTTGTCGGGGTAGCTGACAAGATATTTGAACGAAAGTGTCAAGTGAAGACCTGACCCCAGCGACGGTCCGCGTCACGGAGATCTTCCGCTCGATCCAGGGTGAGTCCTCCCGCGCGGGCTTCCCCTGCGCGTTCGTCCGGCTGACGGGCTGCGCGCTGCGGTGCGTCTGGTGCGACACCGCGTACGCATTCTCCGGCGGCGAGGTCATGCGGGTCGCCGACGCGGCGGAGAGAGTCCTCGCCCTGGGGACCGACCTCGTCGAGGTTACCGGCGGCGAGCCGCTCGAGCAGGAGGGCGTCTATCCGCTGATGGACCGGCTCCTCGAAAGCGGGAAGACCGTCCTCCTCGAAACGGGGGGCCACGTCCCGCTCGATCGCGTGGACCCGCGGGTGATCAAGATCGTCGACGTGAAGGCTCCGGGGAGCGGGATGATGGCCGCGAACCTCCCCGAAAACCTCGATCGACTCGGGCCGAACGACGAGGTCAAGTTCGTGCTCGCGGACCGCAACGACTTCGACTGGGCGCTCGGTTTCGTCGCCGACCGAGGCCTCGACAGCCGCAACCGGGTCACGTTTTCGCCCGTGTGGGAGAAGCTCTCCGCGGCCGACCTCGCGGAGTGGATCCGGGACTCCGGGCGCCCGATCCGCCTGGGCCTGCAGCTCCACAAGCTGCTCTGGGGCGACCAGCCGGGGCGATAAGCTCGGGGTCAGGCCGGAATCCCTGAATCCGAGTCCGGGCGGAAGGAAAAAATGAGCGGAGCGTCGCGAGCGATCGTTCTCCTCTCCGGGGGCCTCGACTCCGCGACGTGCCTCCTCATCGCGCGCGGGGAAGCCGACGAGGTTTTCGCGCTGTCGTTCGACTACGGTCAGAGACACCGCGTGGAGATCGAGCGGGCGCTCCTCCTAGCCGAACGTTACGGCGCGGCGGCCCACCGCGTCGTTCGAGTGGACGTGCCCGAGCCGGGAGGCTCCGCCCTCACCGACCGATCGCGCGACGTTCCCCGCAACGCTCTCGGCTACGACGCGATCCCCGTCACCTACGTCCCCGCGCGAAACACTCTCTTCCTGGCGCACGCCGTCGCGTGGGGCGAAACGGTCGGCGCGGGAGACATCTATATCGGGGCGAACGCGCTCGACTACTCGGGATACCCGGACTGCCGCCCGGAGTTCCTCGATGCGTTCGAGCGCACGGCCAACCTCGGGACGAAGGCCGGCGTCGAAGGCGCCCTCACCTTCCGAATCCGCGCCCCCCTGCTTCGCCTGACCAAGGGGGAGATCGTCGCCCGAGCGGCCGCGCTCGGGTTGGATTTTTCACTGACGTCGTCGTGTTACGACCCGACGCCAACGGGTCGGCCGTGCGGCGCCTGTGACTCCTGCCTCCTTCGGGCGAAGGGGTTCCGCGCCGCTCGTCTTCTCGACCCACTCGTTGGTAACGAAACATCGGGAGTAAACCCTTCATGAGATTCGACCAGCTCACGATCAAGGCCCAGGAAACCATCCAGGAAGCGCAGCGGGACGCGCGGGCGCGGGGAAACGCCGAGCTCACCACCGACCACCTGCTGCTCGCGATGCTCCGCCAGAGCGAGGGAGTCGTCGCCCCGATCCTCCAGAAGCTCGGCGTCGACCCGGACGGGCTCGCGCGCGAAGTCGAAGCCGACCTCGAGCGGCAGCCCAAGGTCACGGGCGCGTCGGCGGACGCCGTTCTCTCCCCCGACCTGAACCGCGTGTTCGACCGGGGGTTCGAGATCGCGAAGGAGTTCGGCGACGAGTACGTCTCGACCGAGCATTTCCTCCTCGCCCTCGCCGACAAGAGCGCCGGCGCGACCGCCAAGCGCCTCGCTTCCCGCGGCGCGTCGAAGGACGCCCTCCTGAAGGCGCTCAAGGAAGTCCGCGGGTCCACCCGGATCACAGACCCGAACCCGGAGGACAAGTACCAGGCGCTGAAACGCTACACGCGCGACCTCACGGACCTCGCGCGGCGCGGCAAGATCGACCCGGTCATCGGACGCGACGAGGAGATCCGACGCGTCATCCAGGTCCTTTCCCGCCGCACGAAGAACAACCCGGTCCTGATCGGGGAGCCGGGCGTCGGAAAGACCGCCATCGTCGAAGGGCTTGCGCGGCGCATTCACATGGGCGACGTGCCCGAGGGGCTGAAGAACAAGCGCGTCGTGTCCCTGGACCTGGGCGCGATGATCGCGGGCGCCAAGTACCGCGGCGAGTTCGAGGACCGCCTGAAGGCCGTGCTGAAGGAGATCGAAGAAGCCCAGGGGACGATCATTCTCTTCATCGACGAGCTGCACACCCTCGTCGGCGCCGGCGCGGCCGAGGGTTCCATGGACGCGTCGAACATGCTCAAACCGGCCCTGGCGCGCGGGGAGCTCCGCGCGATCGGGGCGACGACGCTCTCCGAGTACCAGAAGTACATCGAGAAGGACGCGGCGCTCGAACGGCGGTTCCAGCCGGTCTTCGTCGACGAGCCGTCCGTGGAGGACACGATCGCGATCCTGCGCGGCCTGCAGGAGCGCTACGAGGTCCACCACGGCGTGCGCATCACCGACGGGGCGCTTGTCGCCGCCGCGAAGCTGTCGCACCGCTACATCACGGACCGATACCTCCCCGACAAGGCGATCGACCTCGTCGACGAGGCGGCGGCGAAGCTGCGCACCGAGATCGACTCGGTCCCGACGGAGATCGACCAGATCGAGCGCCGGATCCTCTCGCTCGAGATCGAGAAGAAGGCCCTCGAGAAGGAGAAGACGAAGGAGGCGAAGGAGCGCCTGCAGGAAATCGAAAAGGCCCTCTCCGAAGAGCGCGAGAACGCGAGCCGGCCTGCGGGCGCAGTGGACCGCCGAGAAGGAGATGATCCAGACGATCCGCGGGATCAAAGAGTCGATCGAGACGGTCCGCCAGCAGGCGACCGAAGCGGAGCGCGAGGGAAACCTGCAGAAAGCGGCGGAGCTGCAGTACGGCCGCCTCCCGGAGCTCGAGCGCGAGCTGGCGGCGAACAACACCCGCCTCGCGGAGCTCCAGAAGGGCCGCCCGATGCTCCGGGAAGAGGTCACGGAGGAGGACATCGCGGCGGTCGTCTCCCGCTGGACGGGAGTTCCCGCGACCAAGCTCCTCGAGACCGAGACCCAGAAGCTGATCCACATGGAGGAACGGCTCGCCGAGCGTATCGTCGGTCAGCGCGAGGCGGTCAAGGCCGTCTCGGATGCGGTTCGCCGCTCGCGCGCGGGACTCTCGGACCCGCGTCGCCCCCTCGGCTCTTTCCTTTTCGTCGGCCCGACGGGCGTCGGAAAGACCGAGCTCGCGCGCGCGCTCGCGGAGTTCCTCTTCGACGACGAGCACGCGATGATCCGCCTCGACATGTCCGAGTACATGGAGAAGCATGCGGTCGCGCGGATGATCGGTGCGCCTCCGGGGTACGTCGGCTACGAGGAGGGTGGCCGCCTGACGGAGGCGGTGCGCCGCCGGCCCTACTCGGTCGTGCTCTTCGACGAGATCGAGAAAGCGCACCCGGACGTCTTCAACGTCCTCCTCCAGGTGCTCGACGACGGGCGGCTGACCGATGGCAAGGGGCGCGTCGTCTCGTTCAAGAACACCGTGATCATCATGACGTCGAACCTCGGCTCGGAGTGGATCGCCGAATCGCAGGAGGCGAGCGAGGAAGAGGTCAAGAAGCGGATCGAGGAGACCCTCCGTCGCCACTTCCGGCCCGAGTTCTTCAACCGGATCGACGACGTCATCGTCTTCCTTCGCCTGACGCGCGAGGAGATCTCCGAGATCGTCGAGATCCAGCTCGAGTCGCTCGCGCGGACGGTCGCCGACCGCGGCATCCGCCTGACATGGACCGAGGAAGTGAAGCGATACCTCGCCGGTCGCGGCTATGACCCCACGTTCGGGGCCCGTCCCCTGAAGCGGCTGATTCAGAAGGAAGTCTCCGACGCCTTGGCGGGCAAAATATTGAGAAACGAGCTACTTGCGGGGGATACGGCGGAGCTGACGCTTTCGGCCGACGGGGAGGCCTTGGAAATCGAGACTGTATCTGAGTCTAATACGCTCAAGTCTTAACCATGGTTGAGTTGACAGGATGACGCTCATGTTATAGCCTGCCTCCCCTATTTTGGAGGTGCCGATATGAACGTCATTCGTTGGGATCCCTACCGTGAGCTGACCTCGTTCGCCGACCGGTTCAACCGCGCTTTCGGAGCGCCTGCCCGCGATCGAGAAGAGGAAATGAGTCTGGGCGCGTGGATGCCCCCGGTCGACATCTCGGAGGACCAGGACAGGATCCGTCTGACGGCAGAGTTGCCCGGAGTGCGCGAGGACCAGGTTTCGATCCAGATGGAAGGCGGCGTCCTGACGCTCCGCGGCGAGCGCAAGTTCGAGGAGGAGAAGCAGGGGCGTAACTTCCACCGCGTGGAGCGTTCGTACGGACAGTTCGTCCGCTCGTTCACTCTGCCGAACAACGTCGACCGCGAGAAGATCCGCGCGAGCTTCTCGGACGGACTCCTGGAGATCGAGATGCCGAAGACCGAAGAGGCGAGACCGCGCCAGATCAAGATCTCGGGAGGGACTTCGGGAAGCCGGAGGGAAAAGCAGGCCATCGACGTCGAGAAGAAGTAAATGTGATCTGACCCCTTCGGGATCAGACCCCGAGCCCCGCGAGAGCGGGGCTCCTTTTTTTTATTCCCCCGCCTCTCCGTAGCGCTCCTCTGCTCCGGAAATGCTCGGTCGCGCGCGCTCGTTCCCTGTTACCGTGAAGCGACTCCCCGCGGCCCTCCTTGCAACGGCGGTTCTCGCGGGAACCGCGTCGGGGGCACCGCTGCCCTCGCGGCGCAGCGAGATCGTCGAGGTCGTCGACAAGGCCTCTCCGGCTGTCGTCAACATCGCGGCCGAGCAGGTCGTGCGGCGCCGGCCTTCGATCCTGGACGAGTTCTTCGGCGCCAACCCCCGGGGCCGCCGCGCGCAGTCGCTCGGCTCCGGCGTCCTCATCGATCCGAAGGGCGTCATCCTGACCAACGATCACGTGATCTCGGGAGCATCGCGCATCGTCGCGACGACGAAGAGCGGGCAGGAGCTCGAGTGCGAGGTCGTCGGATCCGACGCGGACAACGACCTCGCGGTCCTTCGCGTTCGCAACCCGCGCGGCACCCTTCCGACGATCCGCCTGGGAACGTCGTCGGACCTCCTCATCGGCGAGACGATCGTGGCAATCGGGAACCCGTTCGGTCTCACGAACACGGTGACCGCCGGCGTCGTGTCGGCGCTCGGGCGCAGCGTTCGCGGAGATCAGAACCAGCGGCTCTATACCGACTTCATCCAGATCGACGCTCCCATCAACCCCGGCAACTCCGGCGGTCCGGTCGTGAACGTCCAGGGCGACATGATCGGCGTGGCGACGGCGATCATCGGCGGCGCGCAGGGCATCGGTTTCGCGATCCCCGTGGACCGCGTCCGGAGGATCGTCGAGGACCTCCTCCGTTTCGGCGAGGTCCGCGCCGTGTGGATCGGCGTCCGCGGCCGGACGATCGCGGGCGAGGACGGCCTCTCGCGGCCCCGCGGCTACCGGGTGCGCAGCGTCACTCCCGGATCTCCCGGGGCGCGCGCCGGGGTGCGCGAAGGAGACGTCATCGTCTCGATCGACGGTTCGCCGATCGAATCGCAGGACTCGTTCGAGACGGCTCTCGCGAGCCGCGGTCCCGGGCGCGCGATGCGGCTCGTCCTCCGGGGCGCGGACGGAGAGCGCACCGTCACCGTGCAGGGCCAGGCGCCCCCGTCGAACCTCGGCGTCCAGCTCCTTCGCGAGGAGATCGGGATGACCCTCGCTACCGGCCGCAACGGTCTGCGCATCACTGTCGTCGACCGCTCCGGCCTCGCCGCGCGGGCCGGGATCGAATCGGGAGACCTCCTCCTGTCCCTGAACGGCACGAGAGTGACGGACGTCGAGAGCGTGAACCGGATCCTGCAGCGCGACCACAACCGCACGACGCTCTGGATGGAGGTCGGCCGCGGCCGGTACGCGTACACGCTGACGTTCCCGGTCGATTAGCTCCCAAGCCCTGTCATTCCGAGGAGCGAAGCGACGAGGAATCTGGTCCCCTTTCCGATAGGGATCCAGATCCCTCGCTACGCTCGGGATGACAGGAGGAGGGAAGGGCTCGGGATGACAGGAACTACGTGCTGCCCACCGAATCCCGGCGCAATCGCAGCTCCGACACCACGATTCCCGCCAGCACCAGGGCCCCTCCCCAGTAGCCTCGCCCGCCGAGTCGTTCGCCGAGAAACCACGCCGCGAAAACCGCCGCCCACACCGGCTCGAGCGCGAAGATGATCGCCGCGTGGGTCGCCGACATGTGACGCTGCGCCCACGTCTGCGAGAGAAACGTCCCGACGGTCCCGATCGTGCCGAGATAGAGCACGGCGCGGAGAAACGTCCCCTCCCACACGACGGGCCGGGATTCGAGCGGCAATCCGGCGGCCCGTCCCGCCGCGGCGAGAACGCCTGCCGTCGCCGCGACCACCGCGAGCTGGATCGCCGTCAGGTAGAGAGCGTCGTGCAACGGCGTGCGGAGCGACATCTCGACGATGTAGAACGCGAAAAGGACCGCGCAGCCGAAGACGAGCAGGTCTCCCCGGTTGACGGGGCCGCCCTGCGCGGGAAATGTCAGGAGGAAAAACCCGATCGCGGCGAGGGAGATCCCCAGGCCGTTCTCGAGCGACGGGAGGCTCCGCGTCCGCGCGTACGCCGCAAACGGAGTGAGGACGACCGAGATCCCGGTGAGGAAGGCGGCCTTCGACGCGGACGTTTCGACCTGGCCGACCACCTGCATCGACATGCCGGCGGCGAGAAGGCCGCCGATCACCAGTCCGTCGCGGAAGAGTCCCGGAGTCCGCGGCCGGCGCCAGGCGAGCGCGACCGCAAGCGCCGCCGCGAGAAGAAAGCGGAAGAAGAGGAACGTGAGGGGCGGAGACTCTTCGACGACGACGTTGACGACGATGAAGGAGGTGCCCCAGACCACCGTGACGAGGACGAGCACCGCGTCCGCGCGCAGGCGCATGGACGGGGGCTCGGTCTTCTCGATCTCCTGCATCGCGGTTGTGAGGCGGCAGTTCGTACGTTAGCATCGGCGCCTTGGAGAGCTCGACCGGTCCGCGCGTGCGGTTCGCGCCTTCTCCGACCGGTTTCCTTCACGTCGGCGGCGCGCGCACCGCGCTCTACAACCTGCTCTTCGCGCGCCGCGAGAAGGGCACGTACATCCTCCGCATCGAAGACACCGACGTCGAACGGTCGCGCGAGGAGCTTTCCGGCCAGATCCTCTCGGCGCTCGAGTGGCTGGGCTTCGAGCACGACGAGGGTCCGTACTACCAGTCGCAGCGGGCCGACATCTATCGCGCCGCGGCGGATCGGCTGATCGCCGAAGGCAAGGCGTACCGCGCGTTCGAGAAGCCGGAAGAGCTCGATGCGGAGCGCAAGAAGGCCGAGTCGGAGGGTCGCTCTTACCGCTACTCCGGCGCCGGACGGGACATCTCACCCGACGAGAGCGACCGCCGGGCCCGCGCCGGCGAAAGGCACGTCGTCCGTCTGAGGATGCCGGCGGAGGCGATCGTCGTCGAAGACCTGGTGCGCGGGAAGGTCGAGTTCCCCGCCGAAGCGCTCGACGACTTCGTGCTCGTACGGTCCGACGGCCACCCGCTCTACCACTTCTGCGTCTGCGTGGACGACGCGGACATGCGCATCACCCACGTGCTGCGGGGCGACGACCACCTCGCGAACACGCCGAAGCACGTCGCGCTCTTCCGAGCGCTCGGGGCGCCGGTTCCCGCGTTCGCGCACCTCGGAATGATCCTCGGGACCGACCGCAAGAAACTCTCGAAGCGTTACGGCGCCGCGGCGGTCGAGGAGTGGCGGGAGAACGGGATCTTCCCGGAGGCTCTCGTGAACTTCCTCGCCCTGCTCGGCTGGTCGCCCGGCGAAGACCGCGAGATCCTGACCCGGGAGGAAATGGAGCGCGAGTTCTCCCTCGAGCGCGTCGGAGCGTCTCCGTCCGTCTTCGACCCGGAGAAGCTTCTCTGGATCAACGCCCAGCACATGGCGCGGATGCCGGCGAAGGAGCTCCTCGAGCGGTCCGAGCCGTACGCGACGGGCGGGACTCCGGAGCGCGACGCCGCGCTCGCGGCGGTCGAGCTGCACCGCACACGGGCGCGCACCGTGATCGAGATGGGACGGGCGCTCTCGATGTACGCGAAGGACCCGGAGACTTACGACGAGGACGGGCTGCGCAAGAACGTCCGGCCGGAGACCGCACACGAGATGGAGCGCCTGATCTCGAAGTTCGAGAGCGTCGAAGCGTGGAAGGCCTCGGATCTCGATGCGGCACTGCGCGAGCTCGCATCCGAGATGAAGATCCAGCCCTCGCGCCTCATCCACCCGACCCGGCTCGCGCTGACGGGAGTGACCGTGGGCGCCCCGCTCTTCGACGTCGTCGAGCTGCTCGGGAAAGAAACAGCGCTCCGGCGGATGAAGGCGTTCGTGGAGAGGCTGAAAGCTCCGCTGTCATCCTGAGCGCTTCGCCCGTCCTGTCATCCCGAGCGGAGCGAGGGATCTGGCTCCCTTTTCACGAGAGCCACAGATTCCTCGTCGCTGCGCTCCTCGGAATGACAGGAGGAGCGCTCAGCCTTTCGGGCGGTACTCCTCGCTCAGCCGATTGAGCTCTTTCAAGGCGCCCCGAAGCACGCTGATGACCCGGGGCACCTCGCGCCCGTAGTACTTCATCTCGGGATCGCAGTCGGTCAGCCCGTAGATCGCTTCGTCTTTCTCCAGCCGGTCCTTCTCGAAGCTCAACCTCTCGATCAGCTCGTCGAGCTCGGAGCGAAGGACGAACGCGATGTCGCGCACGCCGAGGAAGCGGCTGCACTGCGGGCAGTGGACCTCTTCGCTGCCGGTGTCGGGAACTCCGTCGATGACGAACTGCCGCTCGCAGCGCGGGCACTCGAAGACTTCCGGAATCATGACCAGGACCGAGTGTAACCCCGCCGGGGCCCCCTCTCCCCTCCGGAGAGAGGGTCGGGGTGAGGGGCGCCTAGTCGAGCGCCGTCCTCAAACGGCGTCACTCTTCGAAGTGAAGTTGAAGTCGCGCGCGCGGATCGCGGGCACGACCATGTCGCCCGTCGACTCCGCGGCGCTCATCGCCTCGATGTTCTTCAGGAGGTTGACCGGGCTGTCGTTGAAGCGGAAGTTGTTGACCGCCCCGACGACCTTGCCCTTCTCGATGAGCCAGACGCCGTCGCGCGTCAGGCCGGTCAGCTGCACGGTCTGCGGATTGACGGTCCGGATGTACCAGAACCGGGTGACGAGAAGGCCGCGTTCGGTTCCCGCGATCAGGTCCTCGAGCTTCCCCGTCCCGCCTTCCATGACGAGACTTCCGGACTGCGGGAGAGGCTCGGCGCCGGTCTTCTTCGCCCAGTAGCGGTCGGCCGAGAGGCTCTTCAACACGCCCTTCTCGATCCAGGTCGTCTTCTGCGTCGGAAGGCCGGCGAAGTTGCCTCCTCCGAAGCCCCCGAAACCGAGAAAGCCGCCGCCGGCTCCGCCGATCCACGGACGGCCCGGAAGCCGCGGGTCGAACGGGTCGGACCGGATCGTCACGTTCTCCGAGAAGATCTTTTCGCCGATCCGGTTGCCGCCGCCCGGCTTCGAGAAAAAGCTGCGGCCTTCGTCGGCCGTGCGCTGAGACAGCGAGTTGGTCAGGTTCTCGACGAGGTCCGTCACCGCGCGCGGCTCGAGGACGACGGTGTACCGCCCCGCTTCGAGGTCCCGCGGCTTCGCGCTGTCGAGCGCCTTCTTCGCTGCGCGGCGGGCGATCTCCGCCGCCGGGATCGCGGCGAAGTCCGGCGCGTCGAGACCGGCCCAGCCGGAGCCGGTGCCGTCGTCCGTGCGCATCGTCGTCGAGTAACCCGCCGTCGTCGCCGTGAAGAAGCCGAAGTTCCCCTTCTTGTTCGCGAGCGCGGACCACCGCGTCGTGTTCTCCGAAAAGCCCGAGGCGTTCAGCTTCTTGCCGCGCGCGAGCTCCAGCGCGGCCTGCACGCCGCTCTTCCTCTCCGGCGCGCCGGCCTTCATCGTCGCCGCGTGGGAAGCCTTGATGTCGGGGTACTTCTGAGTTGGCAGCCCGTCCATCCACTCCGGGTCGACGCTCGCGGCCGCCATCACCTCTTCGCTGCGCGCGACAGCGGTCTTGAGATCGCCGGGATCCGTGGAGTTGATCCGCACGGTGCCGCTCTTTCCTTCGCCTCGGCTCACGACCGCGATCGTCAGGTCGTCCGAGGTTCCGGACGTCGTGACGTCGTTCGCGGCGAACCGCGTGTGACCCGCGCGGCTCGCCTCGAGCCACACCTCGCACTCCGGCGCCTTCGAGTAGGAGAGAACCCTCTCCGCGAGCTTCTTCGCTTCGTCTCTCGTCCAGGCCATCGGCTACTCCGTCTTCAGGACGTTGACCTGCCGGATGCGCGCCGGCGCGCATCCGTGGCTCATCGCATTGATCTGCGGCGGCTGTCCCTTGCCGTCCGCGTTCAACCCGACGTTCTCCCAGAGGGCTTCTCCGCCGATCCCGTCGCAAGCGCCCCAGAAGTCCGGCGTGCGGCTCTGGTAGGCGACGTCCGCGATCATTTGACCCACCTTTCCGCCCTTGATCTCCCAGAAGGCGTCGCCGCCGAACTGGAAGTTGTAGCGCTGGTGGTCGATCGAGTACGAGCCGCGCCCGTCGATCAGGACGCCGTCCGAGACTCCGGAGACGAGGTCGGCGAGCGTCGTCGCGGTTTTCCCCGGCTCGAGCCAGACGTTCGGCATCCGCTGGAACGGGACCGACGCGTACGAGTCGGCGTAGCAGCAGCCCATGGACTCGGCCTGGCCGATCAGGTGCGCCTGGTCGCGGATCGTCTGGTAGCCGACGAAGATTCCCGACTTGATGATCGGGAACTGTTTGGTCTTCACGCCGTCGTCGTCGTACCCGCAGGTCGAGAGGCTCTCCTTGCGCGTGCGGTCGCCGTTGAAGTTCACGATGTCCGATCCGACGCGGAACTTGCCGAGCTTGTCGGTCGTCAGGAACGACGTCCCGGCGTAGTTCGCCTCGTAGCCGAGAGCGCGGTCGAGCTCCGTCGAGTGCCCGATCGACTCGTGGATCGTGAGGCCGAGGTGCGTCGGCAGGAGGACGAGGTCCTTCTTGCCGGGCGACACCGACGGCGCCTTCAGGTGGTTGACCGCCTCTTCGCCGATTCGCCGCGCGTTACCGAGCAGGTCCGCGCGCTCGACGGCCTCGTAGCCCGCTGTCACGGAGTGCGGCCGGTAAGTGCGCGACTTCTGCTTGCGCCCCTGCTCGACGGCCGTCGCGGTCATCTCCGGCGCGATCTGGTAGATGTGCTGCTCGATCCGGCTGCCGTCGGTGGAAGCGAACCAGCGGTGCTCGACGCGTTGCGCGATGAACCCGGACGCGGTGAAGACGCCCGGCACCTTCTTCGCCTCCTCACCCGCGCGGCGGAGGAGGTCGAGCTTCTCGCCGATCGGCACGTCGAACGGGTCCTTCGCGATGGGCGTCCGGTAGACGTCCTCGTACTTCGGCACCGGCGCGAGGCGGACCGGCTCGCGGCGCAGGCCCGCGTTCGCCTTCGCGATCACGACGGCCTCCTTCGCCGCGCGAAGCACCTCTTCGCGGGTCACCGCGCTCGACGCCGCGAAGCCCCACGCGCCGTTCGCGAGCGCGCGGATGCCGAAGCCGAACGTCTCGCCGTCGGCGACCGACGGCACCTGGTTCAGTTTTCCGGTCGCGCGGTCGGTCTGCGAGCGCATCGTGACCATCTGGCTCCGGTATCGGTTGATCCGGATGTCGGCGTACGAGGCGCCCGCCTTGCGCGCGGCGTCGAGCGCCAGGTCGGCCAGCTCGCGGCGCTTCTCGTCCGAGATCTGCGCCGCGTACGCCCGCGCGGTCAGGAGGTCGCCGGGCAGGAGCCCCAGAGTCGCCCAGGCCGCGGCACCCGCGCCGCAGCCGATCAAGAAGTCGCGCCTCGAAGGAGTCATGGCACCTCCGTTGGGAGCGGAATGTTAGCCGAGGTACCCGGAAAGCGCTCTCGGTATAATCCCCCGCTCTCTCGAACGACTGGGAGGTCGTTCAATGGTAGGACAACTGGCTCTGGACCAGTGAATCGGGGTTCGAGTCCCTGCCTCCCAGCCAAATCTCAGAACAGGGTTCGGCTTGATAAGGTCTTCTCGGAAGACGATCATCCGTTCCTTGTTCTCTCTGGTTCGTCGGGCGCTGTACCTCGGATTACTCTCGCCCGCGCTCCTGCTCGCTGCGAGCGCCTCGGGCGAAACGGGTCGGGTCGCCGAGGACCGGGTCAAGCCGCGGCTCTCGGGCCTGGCGATTCCGTTCGTCGCCAATGCCGGGCAAACCGACCCGGCAGTGGCTTACTCCGCTCAGACTTTCGCCGGCACGGTCTTCGTCACTCGCGACGGGGGGATCGTCTATTCGCTCCCGGCAAAGCGAGATCCTGGTTCGCCGCGCGGCCGCAGGGCCTCGCCCCCGAAGGGCGGCTGGTCTCTGACGGAGACTCCGGTCGGAGGCAGCGCCTGTCCTGAGCCGGGGCGACCGGCCGCCGCGCAAGTCAACCACTTCATCGGCAACGACCGGACTCGCTGGAGGACCGGTCTCCCGACTTACGAAAGGGTGTCCCTCGGCGAAGTCTGGGCGGGCATCTCGGTCGAGCTCGAAGCGAGCGGGGAGAACGTCGAGAAACACTTCCGGGTGGGACCGGGAGCGGACCCCTCGAAGATCCGGATGGCGATCGGAGGCGCACGGTCGCTCCGCATCAACGATGCCGGCGCGCTGGTTGTCGGAACGGGTCTCGGCGACGTCACGTTCACGCCGCCGGTGGCGTACCAGGGAATCGGGGGCGCGCGGCGGCCAGTCGAGGTGGCCTACGCGCTTCGCGGAAGGGACTACGGTTTTGAGCTCGCCGACTACGATCCCGCCCTGCCGGTTGTCATCGACCCCCTGGTGCAGTCGACCTACCTCGGCGGCGGCCAGGACGACATCGCCGTGGCCGTCGCCGTTCACCCGGTCTCGGGCGACGTGTACGTCGCCGGGCAGACCACGTCGACGAATTTTCCGGGAACGGCGGGCGGCGCGCAGCCGGGGGCCGGCGCCGGCGAGGTCCACGGCTTCGTGGCGCGCCTGAACCCGGCTTTGACCGCGCTCTTCCAGGCCACGTACCTGGGCGCCCTTGGCGGCGTTCTCGCCAACGCCCTCGCGATCCACCCGACGTCGGGCGACGTCTACGTCGCCGGGCAGACGAGCGCTTTCGATTTCCCGGGAACCGCGGGGGGCGCGCAGCCCTCGCACGCCGAGGAAGGCGCCGCGGGAGGCGACGACGCTTTCGTCGCGCGCCTGAACCCGACGTTGACGTCGCTCACCGGGGCGACGTATCTCGGCGGCACCCGGGACGACGTCGCGACCGCGCTCGCGGTCCACCCGGCGTCGGGCGAGATCTACGTCGCCGGCTGGACGCTCGCTTTGAGCTTTCCCGGCACGTTCGGCGGCGCGCAACCGGGGTACGGAGGCGGCGGTCCGAGCGACGCTTTCCTCGCGCGCCTGAACCCGGCTTTGACGGTTCTCGCTCAGGCCACGTACCTGGGCGGCGACCGGTACGATCTCGCCCAGGGACTCGCTATCCACCCGATCTCGGGGGACGTCTACGTGGCCGGGTTGACGACGTCATTGAATTTCCCGCGCACGGCCGGTGGCGCCCAACCCACTCACGGCCTCGACTTCGGCCTCGATGTGTTCGCCGCCCGTTTGAACTCGGCGTTGACGACGCTCGTTCAAGCCACGTACCTGGGCGGCGGCCACGACGATTCCGCGCTTGCCCTCGCGATCCACCCGACGTCGGGCGACGTCTTCGTGGGCGGACGGACGTACTCGACCGACTTCCCCGGCACGGCGGGCGGCGCGCAACCGACGAGGGGCGGCGGCACGACCGACGGCTTCCTGGCACGCTTGAACCCGACTCTGACGGCGCTCGGCCAGGCCACGTACCTCGGCGGGAACAGCAGCGACTTCGTCTACGCGCTGACGATCCACCCCACGTCCGGGGACGTCTATGCCGTCGGCCAGACTTTCTCGCCCGACTTCCCTTTCACGGCGGGGGGCGCGCAGCCGGGGATCGCCGGAATTCCCTTCATCGACGACGGCTTCGTCGCGCGTTTTCACCCCGCGCTGACGGCGCCCCCTCAGGCGACGTACCTGGGCGGCAGCGGCAGCGATACCGCCACCGCCATCGCGGTCCATCCGACTTCGGGCGACGTCTACGCCGCCGGCTGGACGTACTCCACGAATTTTCCGGGCGCCGCGGGCGGCGCGCAGCCCGCGCACGTTCTCGACAACGGCCGCGCGGACGCCTTCGTGAGTCGCTTGACGGCGAGCCTCGCGACGTGGGGTTGCAGCGCCGACGCGACGACGCTCTGTCTGAACGGCGGCCGCTTCGAGGTCGAGGTCCGATGGACGACGCCGCAGGGGCAGTCGGGCGCGGGCCAGGCGGTCACTCTGACGGGCGACACCGGTTACTTCTGGTTCTTCTCCGCGAACAACGTCGAGGTCGTCGTCAAGGTCGTGGACGGGCGTGCGTTCAACTCCCGGTTCTGGGTCTTCGCGGGAGGGCTGACCAACGTGAACGTGACGATCACGGTGACCGACACGGCGACGGGGACGGTCCGGACCTACACGAACCCGCAGGGTGTGGCCTTCCAGCCGATCCAGGACACGAGCGCCTTTGCCGCGACGGGAGCAGCCGGTGGGAGGGCGAGCACGAGCTCCTCCGCGCCGCCGCCGTCGAACTCGAAGGCGACTGCGGCCGGGCTCGCCTGCGTCGCCGACGCCACGACGCTGTGTCTGAACGGCGGCCGGTTCCAGGTGCAGACGCAGTGGTCGACCTCGGCGGGACAGACCGGCTCGGGCCAGGCCGTCGTTCTGACCGCTGACACCGGCTACTTCTGGTTCTTCTCGCCCGGGAACGTCGAGCTCGTCGTCAAGGCGGTGACCGGCTGCGCTTTCAACTCGCGTTACTGGGTCTTTGCCGGGGGCCTGACCGACGTCCACGTCGTCCTGACGGTCACCGACACGGTGACCGGAGCCGTCCGGACCTACACGAATCCGCAGGGCACCGCGTTCCAGCCCATACAGGACACCAGCGCCTTCCTCTGCCCGTAGGCTCAGAATGGGCTCGTGAAGCGGTCCGCTCGCGGCACGGCGATCCTGCTCTCGCTTCTCGGCGTCGCGCTGACGACCGCCGGGACGCGGCTTGTGGGCGCTCACCCTCCAACAGCGGGCTTTCTTCTGCTCCTCGTGGTTTTGTTCAGCGCGACAGCGGGCGGGCTCGGCGCCGGGATCGCCGCCGCGCTCGCGGCGACGGTCGCCTTCAACTACTTCTTCATCCCACCGATCCACACGTTCCACGTCGCCGACGCGGAGAACTGGGTCACGCTCGGCGTCTTCCTCGTTGTCTCCGTCGTCGCGAGCCGTCTCGTGACCGCCGCTCGAACGGAGGCCCGGCGCGCCGGCGCGCGGGCGACCGAGGTGCAGACCCTCTACGACCTCTCGGTCGAGCTCTTCCTCGCGGCGTCGAGCGCGGACGCCCTCGCCGACGCGGCGGCCCGTGCGCTCGCGGCGACGGGGGCGAAGAGCGGCGGGGTCGTGCTCTTCGAAGCGGACGGCGAGAGCCGGCCCGGATGGGTTGGTGCTCCTCCCGACGAGGTGGTGCTCGAACGCGCCCGGAGCATCCGGATTCACCGCCGGACGCTCGAGTTCCCCGCCGATCCGGTGCGCGACCTCTACGTGCCGCTCACCCCCTCGGAAACTCCCACCGGCGTGCTCGTGGCGATCGGAACGCCCGCGACTCGCGCCGCTGTCGAGTCGACGGCGAGGCTTCTTACCCTCGCGATGGAGCGCGAGCAGCTCCTCGCGCAACGCGCCCACGTCGAGGCGCTTCGGGAGACCGAATCCATGCGGACGGCGCTCCTGCGCGCCGTGTCCCACGACCTCTCGACTCCCCTGACGGCGATCACCGTGCAGGTGGCTTCTCTCGAGAGGCAGCTCGCGGGACATTCCACGGCGAGGACCGTCGGGCTCCTGTCGGAGGAGGTTGCGCGGCTGCGCCGGCGGATCGAGAACCTGCTCGCGATGGCGCGGCTCGAGACCGGGAGCATCGCGCCGCGACCGGAGCCCATTCCGCCGCCGGACCTCTTCCGCGCAGCGCGCGAGAGTCTCGGCGCCCCCGCTTCGTCCGCGGCGTTCGAGGTGCACGTCGCGCCTTCGTGTCCGGACGTGTTCGCCGATCCGTCGCTCGCGCTCGAGATCCTCGTCAACCTCGTCGAGAATGCGCGGCAGGTGTCGCCGCCGGGAGCTCCGATCGATCTCGTCGCCGACTGGAGCTCCTGCCGATCCGGAGATGGTGCGGCTCGGCGTGCTCGACCGCGGGCCGGGCATCGTCTCGGACGCCTCGGAGACCGACCCGACGCGGCCCCGGGGTCTGGGCTTGGAAATCGCGCGACGGTTCGCGGAGGCGAGCGGGGGTGCCGTCGTGCTCGCAGCGCGGAGCGGCGGTGGAACCTGCGCCTGGCTGGACCTCCCGATCGCCGCTTCGGGGGAAGGAGGGGGATCTGCCCGGGCCGCTCGTCCTGGTCGCTGAAGACGATCCCGCGATCCGCGAGACCCTCTGCGGCGAGCTCGCGGCCGCCGGCTACCGCACGGTCTCCGCTTCCGATGGACGTGACGCGATCTCCGCGTTCCAGGACTCCGCGCCGGACCTGGTGCTGACGGACATCGCGATGCCCAACGGCGACGGCTTCCGGGTGATCTCCACAGTTCGCCAGCGCGACCGCACGCCGATCATCGTGTTGTCCGTCCTCGGCGGGGAATCCGACAAGGTCCGAGCGCTCGACCTCGGCGCCGACGACTACGTCACCAAGCCCTTCTCCGTCGCCGAGCTGCTCGCGCGCGTCCGGACGCAGCTGCGCCGTGCCGCGCCGCCGAGCGCGGTGATGGAGTTCGACGACCTCTCGATCGACGTCGAGCGCCGCCGCGTGAAGCAGGCGGAACGCGAGATTCACTTGACGCCGACGGAGCTCGCGATCCTCGAGCTGCTCGCGAGGAACGCGGGGAAACCGGTTTCGAGCCGCGAGATCGCGCGCCGCGTCTGGGAAAGCGGCGACGCCACGCCGGACACAGTGCGCGTGCACGTGGGATCTCTCCGCCGCAAGATCGAGCCCGATCCCTCCGTGCCGAGGTACATCGTGACGGAGCCCTGGGTCGGTTATCGCTTCATCTCCGAGCCGAAGTAGGGATCTTTCGGACTTCTTTCGGCCCCCCCCGCTAACGTGCGGCGGGTATGTCCGCCCCGAATCCCGAGCGGCCCGTCACGATCCGGGAAAAGATCGAGCGCGGCCTCCTCGGCGCGCCGCGCGACGTCACCGACAAACAGGTGCTGCACCGGATGTCGTTGATCGCGTTCCTCGCCTGGGTCGGCCTGGGCGCCGACGGACTTTCGTCCTCGGCCTACGGCCCGGAAGAGGCGTTCCGCGCCCTCGGGGAGCACACGTACCTCGCCATCGCGCTCGCGATCATGACCGCGGTGACGGTGCTCATCCTGTCCGCGTCCTACCGGAACATCATCGACGAGTTCCCGAACGGCGGCGGAGGCTACGTCGTGGCATCGCACTTCCTCGGACCGAAGGCGGGCGTCGTCTCGGGGTGCGCCCTCATCGTGGACTACATCCTGACGATCACCGTGTCGATCGCGGGCGGGGGGAACGCCGTCTTCAGCTTTCTCCCCGCGACCGTGCATCAGTGGAAGTTGCCTGTGGAGTACGCGACGATCGCCCTCCTCATCGTTCTGAACCTGCGCGGGGTGAAGGAGTCGGTCAAGGTCCTCGTGCCGATCTTTCTCGTTTTCCTCGCGACGCACGCGCTCCTGATCGGGGCCGCGTTCTTCACCCACATCGATGCCGTGCCGCAGGTCGCCTCCCGGGTGTCGGGCGACTTCTCGACCGGCCTCGCGACCCTCGGCTGGACGGGGATGCTGCTCCTCTTCTTTCGCGCCTATTCGCTGGGCGGCGGAACCTTTACCGGGATCGAGGCCGTCTCCAACGGGCTTCAGATCATGCGGGAGCCGCGGGAGGAAACGGGCAAGAAGACCATGACCTACATGGCGGTCTCTCTCGCCGTGACCGCCTCCGGCATCCTGGTCGCCTACCTGCTGCTCCAGACCCGTCCGGCGTCCGGAAAGACCATGAACGCCATCCTCGCCGAGTCCGTCTTCGGCGGGTGGAGCGTCGCGGGTCTTCCGCTCGGCTACTGGCTCGTGCTGGTCACCATGGTTTCGGAGGGGATGCTCCTCTTCGTCGCGGCGCAGGCCGGATTCATCGACGGCCCGCGGGTCATGGCCAACATGGCGGTGGACTCGTTCCTGCCGCATCGGTTCGCCGCGCTGTCCGAACGGCTCACGATGCAGAACGGTGTGCTGCTGATGGGAGGCGCGGCGCTCGTGATGCTGTTCTACACGAAGGGAAACATTCACACGCTGATCGTCATGTACTCGATCAACGTTTTCCTCACGTTCACGCTCTCCCAGCTCTCGATGGCGAAGCTCTGGCTGCGCCGACGAGAGCACTCCCGGCGATCACGCAGCCTCACGCTCCATCTCGTTGCTCTCGTGATGTGCGCGACCATTCTCGCAATAACCGTCTACGAGAAGTTCGGTCAGGGCGGCTGGCTGACCGTGCTCATCACGGGCGTCTTCGTGCTCCTCTGCTTCGCGATCAAGGCGCACTACGACGGAGTGCGCCGGGGTCTGCGAAAGCTCGACGAAATCCTCGGTTCGCTCACGACCCGGGGCGCCCCGAACCTCGCGCCGCTCGACCCGAACGCGCCGACGGCAGTCCTGCTCGTGAACGGTTTCAACGGCCTCGGGGTCCACACCCTCCTCTCGACGCTGCGGTTCTTCCCCGGCCTCTACCGGCAGTTCGTCTTCGTGTCGGTTTCGGTCGTCGACTCCGGATCCTTCAAGGGGAGGGACGAGATGGACGCCCTGCAGAGGCAGACGGAAGGCGACCTCGCGAAGTACGTTGAGCTCGCGCGCGGGCTCGGTTTCCCGGCGGAAGCCGTCACGAACGTCGGCACCGAGGTGCTCGACGAAGCAACGGAGCTCTGCACCCGGGTCGCCCGGCGGTACCCGAAGGCGACGATCATCACGGGCCGTGTCGTCTTCCGGAAGGAGCACTTTCTCCAGGGATTCCTGCACAACGAGACCCCGAAGCTGATCCAGGCGCGTCTGCAGTGGCTCGGAATACCGATGGTGGTGCTTCCCGTGCGGGCGAGCGTCTGACCGTGCCCGGTTCCCGATAGTCGATTTTCGAAACTCTTTCGGACCCCTTCCGGACATCTTCACGGGCGGCGCGTCACGCTGTCGACGTGAAAGTCCTCAATCCCTCTCGGAGACACGCAGTCGCCACGACGTTCGCCCTGCTGGCGCTCGCGAGCCTCGGGTTGATCGTGATCGCCACGGTCGTCCCGATGCATGGCGAGGTTCGCTCCCTGCTTGCGATCGCGGGACTCTTCGCGTATGCCTACTTCAGCGGGCGCGCGATGCAGCTCTGGCAGGGACGAGGACTGCCCACCCCGCACAGGCCGGTCTGGCGGCGGCACTTTCTGGAGGATCGGCCGCCACATCGCTGACGTACGATCCCGTCGTGGACCGGCTGCCGAAACGAAAGCTGGGGCGACAGGGACTCGAGGTCTCCGCGCTCGGTCTCGGTTGCATGGGCATGAGCCAGTCCTACGGCGAAGCCGACGAGGCGGAGTCGATCGCCACGATCCACCGCGCTCTCGAGCTCGGTGTCACGCTCTTCGACACCGCGGAGGTCTACGGCCCCTTCAAAAACGAGGAGCTCGTAGGCCGCGCGCTCGCCGGAAAGCGCCACGACGTCATCCTCGCGACGAAGTTCGGGTTCCAGATCGTCGGCGATGAGTCGCCGGGCCTCGACAGCCGGCCGGAGCACGTGCGCGAGGTGGCGGAGGCGTCACTCAAGCGCCTGCGCACCGACTACATCGACCTCTTCTACCAGCACCGAGTCGATCCGGCCGTCCCGATCGAGGACGTCGTGGGATCGATGGCGGACCTCGTCCGCGAAGGGAAGGTCCGGTACCTCGGGCTCTCCGAAGCGGGCGAAGAGACGATCCGACGCGCGCACGCCGTGCACCCGATCTCCGCCGTGCAAAGCGAGTACTCGCTCTGGGAGCGGAACCTCGAGCCGCGCATCCTCCCGTTTCTTCGCGAGCTCGGGATCGGGCTCGTACCGTTCAGCCCGCTGGGACGCGGATTTCTCGCGGGCGGCGTGAAGCGCGCCGAGGAATACCCGCCGGACGATTTCCGCCGCGGCGATCCGCGCTTCCAGGGCGCGAACTTCGACGCAAACGTGGCTGCGGCTTCCGTCGTGAGGGACATCGCTGCTCGGAAGGGCGCAACGCCGGCGCAGGTCGCGCTCGCGTGGCTCCTCCACAAGGGAAAAGACATCGTGCCGATCCCGGGCACGAAGCGGAGGCGGTACCTCGAGGAGAACGTGGGAGCGGCGTCCCTCGCACTCCACGCCTCGGAGGTCGACGAGCTCGACCGGGCGCTCTCGCCGTCCAACGTCGCGGGGCCGCGGTACAACCCGGAGCGGGCGGCGACGATCGACCGGTAGACGAGACGTGTGGCTTTGAGAACCCCTCACCCCGGCCCTCTCCCCGAAGGGGAGAGGGAGACAGATTCCCTCTCCCCTCTGAGGAGGGGCACGGCGGATCGGGTATTCTCCCGTACAACAATGGACGCTCACGAGCTCACCGCGAAGAGCTGCGTGCCCTGTCGGGGCGGGATTCCGCCGCTCACGGAGCAGAAGGCGCGTGACCTCTCGGCGGCCGTGCCGGGATGGGCGCTCCTCGAGAGCGGCACGCGCCTCGTGCGACGGTTCGAGTTTCAGGACTTCAAGGCCGCGATGGAGTTCGTCAACCGCGTCGCGGACCTCGCGGAGGAAGAGGGCCATCACCCCGACTTCGAGATCCAC
This sequence comes from uncultured Acidobacteriota bacterium, assembly GCA_963832145.1. Classification (GTDB taxonomy): domain Bacteria; phylum Acidobacteriota; class Thermoanaerobaculia; order UBA5066; family Gp7-AA6; genus Gp7-AA6. Next base: position 22,788 of record CAWHTA010000002.1, on the reverse strand, counting down.
TGGAACAAGGTTGAGCTCAAGCTCTGGACCCACAAGATCGGCGGGCTCCACGAGAACGACTTCATCCTCGCGGCGAAGATCGACAGTTTGCTGGAGCGACCCGCCGCGCGCGGGGAGCCGGCGGGCTAGGAGACGCTAGGTCTTCTTACCCGGCAGGATGACGAGGACCGCGCCGAGTACCGCGGCGCCGAGCGAAAGCCAGCGGATCGTCTCCCACGCGTCCTTCTTTTTCCTCTCGTCGCTCGACACGGCGGTCTTGATCGCGCCCTCGAGCGTGTCGTAGCCCCCGCGCTGCACCGTACCGAGCGCGAAGCCGAGGAGGCCGACGACGAGGACGATGATTCCGAGACGGCGCATCAGTACCTCGGCATCCCGGGCTCGATCTCGGTCGCCCAGCGGTCGATGCCGCCCGCGAGGTTGCGCACCTTCTTGAAGCCGGCGTCTCTCAGGAGTTGAACCGCCTTCGCGCTCCGGCCGCCCATCTTGCAGTGGACCACGATCTCGTCGGCTGTCGAGAGCTTGTTCAGGTTCTGCGGCAGGGTGCCGAGCGGGATCTTCACGGAGTCGGGGAGGGCGCAGATCGCGAACTCGTGCGGCTCGCGGACGTCGACGAGGACGAAATCCTCGCCGCGATCGCGCATCGCCTTGAGGTCCTTGACCGAGATTTCCGGGATCTTGCTGCCGGCCGCTGCCGCCATCATTGCCTCCTGCGGGATGCCGCAGAACTGCTCGTAGTCTATGAGCTTCGTTACCGTCGGGTTCGGCCCGCAGACGACGCAGTCCGGATTCTTGCGCAACTTGAGCTCGCGAAACCGCATCGCGAGAGCGTCCACGAGCAGGAGGCGGCCCACGAGCGAGTCGCCGCTTCCGAGCACGAGCTTGATCGTCTCCGTCGCCTGGATCACGCCGAGCAGGCCCGGGAGGATGCCGAGCACTCCCCCTTCCGCGCAGGAGGGCACGAGACCGGGCGGCGGCGGCTCGCTGTAGAGGCAGCGATAGCACGGTCCTTTCTCCGCCCAGAAGACCGACGCCTGCCCCTCGAACCGGAAGATGGAGGCATAGACGTTCGGCTTTCCGGTGAGGACGCACGCGTCGTTGACGAGGTACCGCGTGGGGAAGTTGTCGGTGCCGTCGGCGACGATGTCGAAGTCGCGGAAGATGTCGAGGGCGTTCTCGCTCGTCAGGTGCGTCTCGTGAGGCACGATCGTGACGTTCGGATTGAGGTCGCGGAGCCGCTCCGCTGCGGCCTGGAGCTTCGGACGGCCGACGTCGGATTTGCCGTAGAGGATCTGGCGCTGGAGGTTCGAGTCGTCCACTACGTCGAAATCGACCATCCCGATTGTCCCGATTCCGGCGGCCGCGAGATAGACGGCGAGGGGTGACCCGAGTCCGCCCGCCCCGATGGCGAGGACGCGCGCGGCCTTCAGCTTCTTCTGCCCGTCGACGCCCACCTCCGGCATGATCAGGTGGCGCGAGTAGCGGCGGATCTCCTCATTCGAGAGGTCCCCGTCGGCTCCCCCCGCGATCGACGGCACGATCGAGAGCATGTCTTCCGACGAGAGGCGTGTCTCGTCTTTCTCGAGGTAGCGCACGTCCTCATCGTTCTTGTACAGGTTGACGAAGGACCGGACCTTTCCGGCGTCGTCGTAGAGGTGCTTCCGAAGCGCGGGATACCGCTCCACGAGGGCTCCGAGCGCCGTTCCCACGGTCGAGCCTTCGACGTCCACGGTCGCAGAGCCGTCCGCGTAGGGGCGGAGCGGCGTGGGCAGGAGGATCCGGGGCATGCTGTAACTACGTCCTTTCCTCGAGAATCGCTTCTCTCTCGAACTCTCCGGTCTCCTCGAGAAGCGTCCAGGCCGTGATCTCCGCAGGCACGCCGCTCTCGACCGCGCACACAAGATAGTGGAAAAAGGGGAACGCGTGGTCCCGGTCGTAGGCGGACGGCGCCGCCGGATGGTCCGGGTGTGAGTGGTAGAAGCCGAGCAGGGCGAGGTCCTCGGCGAGCGCCAGGCGCTCGACGCGGAGGTAGTCCCGGGGCGACACCTCGTAGCGGCGCGCCCTCTGCTCGCCGCGCGAGTTCTCGATCCGCTCGAGGCGCACGACGTGCGCCGGCTCCCCCTTCCGGCCGAGCAGCGCTCCGCAGCACTCCTCGGGATACGCCTCGCGGCCATGATCGCGGATCTCGTCGAGGACGGAGATGGGAATCTCGATCACGCCTTCCCCCAGAAGTCCTCGGAGAGGTAGCGGGTCCCCCCGTCCGGAAACACAGTCACGACGGTCGCCGGTTCACCGCCGAGCTCCCGCGCGAGGTGGAGGGCCGCGGCCACGTTCGCTCCGGAGGAGGGACCGACGAAGATGCCTTCCTCCCTCGCGAGCCAGCGACACGTCTCGTACGCCTCCTCGGTCGCGATCTCGATCCTCCCGTCGGCAAGGCCCGGGTCGTAGATCGGGGGGACGATCGCGGAGGCCATGTGCTTCATCCCTTCGAGGCCGTGGAGCGGCGCGTCCGGCTCGACCGAGATGCACTTCACCGACGGAATCGCTTTCTTCAGGTAGCGGGTCGTCCCCATGAACGTTCCCGAGGTGCCGAGTCCCGCGACGAAGTGCGTGAGGCGCCCCCCCGTCTGTTCGTGGATCTCCGGGCCCGTCGTCTCGACGTGCGCGCGCCAGTTCGCGGGGTTGGAGTACTGGTCCGCGTAGAAGTAGAGATCGGGCTGCGCCGTCGCGAGGCTTCGCGCGCGGCGGATCGCGCCGTCCGTCCCTTCGAGCGGATCGGTCAAGATCGTCTCGGCGCCGTAGGCCGCGAGGATCGTGCGGCGTTCGCGGGAAGCGTTGCCCGGCACGCACAAAGTGACGCCGAAACCGAGCGCGCGGCCGATCATCGCGTCCGCGATCCCCGTGTTTCCCGAGGTGGCGTCGAGGATCCGCTTGCTCGGAGTGAGGAGACCGCGCTCGATTCCGTCCAGGATCATCGCGCGGGCCGGACGATCCTTGACGCTGCCGCCCGGGTTCAGTTGCTCCGCCTTGGCGAAAAGGCGGAGGCCCGGCACGCGCGCCGCCGTGCGCTCGAGCTCGAGGAGGGGCGTCCTCCCGATGGCGGCGACGAGATTCATCGCTCTACTCCCTCTCCTCGCCGGGGAGAGGGTCGGGGTGAGAGGCACGCGCTGAGGCTTTCAAGGTCATGCACCCGCAATTCTCTATGATCCCCGTGTGGCGGAGCTAAAGCGCCAGCTCGTCTCCCGCGATCTCGTGCTCATGTACGTCGCGGCGATCCTCTCGCCGCGCTGGATCGCGTTCGCCGCCGCCGCCGGTCCCGCGTCCCTCACTCTGTGGATCGCCGCGGGCCTTTTCTTCTTCGTTCCGCAGGCGCTTTGCGTCACCGCGCTCTCCTCCGCGTTCCCCCAGGAAGGCGGCCTTTATACGTGGGCGAAGCGGGCTTTCGGCGACTTCCACGGCTTCGTCGCCGGGTGGTGTTACTGGGTCAACAACCTCTTCTACTACCCGTCGCTGGCTCTCGCGACCGCCGGAATGGGCCTCTATGTGTTCGGAACGAAATACGCCCACCTCGAGCAGAGCCGCATGTACGGGATGGTCGGATCGCTCGTTCTCATCGGGATCGCCGTTGCGGCGAGCGTCGTCGGCTGGCGTTCCGGCAAGTGGGTCCAGAACCTCGGGGGCGCGGCGAACTGGCTCCCCATCATTTTCCTTCTCGTGATCGCGGTTCTGACCGTTGTGCGGTTCGGTCCCGCGAATCCGATCTCGTGGGGTTCGCTTCTTCCCCGGCTCTCGGACGCCGCGCTCGTCCTCGCTTTCTCGAAGCTGTGTTTCGCGTTCGCGGGCTTCGAGCTCGCCCCGATCGTCTCCGAGGAAATCGTCGAGCCGCGCCGGACGATCCCGCGCGCGATCTTTCTCTCCGCGATCTCGATCGCTTTCGTCTACCTCGCGGGGACCCTCGCCCTCCTCGTCGCCCTCCCCACCGCGGAGACGTCGATCGTCACCGGGATCAATCAGGCCGTCACCACCGCCGGCGCGCGCGTAGGGATGGACTACCTCGGCGCGCCGACGGCCCTCCTCATGTGGATCGCGGGACTGGGAGCGCTCGTCGCGTGGTTTGCGGGGAATGGCCGTCTGCTCTTCGTCGCGGGGCTCGACCGGTACCTCCCGCCCGCGTTCGCCCGCATCCATCCGCGGTGGAACACCCCCGCGCTCGCGTTGCTCGTGCAGGGCGTGCTCGCCATCGTTTTCACCATCCTCGCGACGGGCGGATCGAGCGTCAAGAACGCCTACCTCTTCTTCGCGGACTTCACGCTCGTGCTCTATTTCATCCCGTACCTGTACATGTTCGCTTCCGGCATCGTTCTGCGGCGGGAGGTCGCGAGCGCGCCGGGCTCGGTGCCGATTCCGGGCGGCGCGGTCGGGAACGCCGTCGTCAACGTCGCAGGCTTCGTCGTCACGGCGCTCGCGATCGTGCTGTCCTGCATTCCGCCGGCGGACGAGGAACGCAAGTCGCTGCGCGTCTTTCTCCTCGTCGGCGGCGCGATTGCGTTCGTCGCCATCGGCGTCGGCCTTTACGCGCTCGCGGTCCGGCGGGGACGGCGCGCATGACGCGGACGCTCCGGGCGGCGATTGCCATCGCGACTTTCGTGGTGCCGTCCGCGGACGCCACCTCGCTCGACGACCTGCGCGCCGCCCTCGAACGGCTACGCGCCCACGCCCCGATGAAGGCAAGGATCCGGCAGGACAACACCGTCGACTACAAGGACGAAGGACAGCGGCGGACGCGGCAGGGCGGCGCGTCGATCGTGGCCGACGACGCGGGCACGGGTGGGCCGCTTGCGCTCGTGTACGACGCCGCCGTGCTCACCCAGGCGTCGCGCGAGCCCGCGGGGAGGCGTGATTCGAAAGGGCCGGCAGACGCCGTCCGCGATCTCGACGCCGTGCGCGTTCTCGGACTCGTGCGAGGCTCCGAGCATCTTCTCGAGGCGCTCGACGGCGCGCGTCTCGTGTCGGAGAAGGCGGAGCGCCACGCCGGCCGGCCGGCGCGGGCGCTCGACCTCACCCTTTCGGCCCCGCGCGGTCTCGATCGGGAGAAAGGCGTCAAGATCGTCCGAACGGCGCGCGTCTGGATCGATTCCTCGGGGGCGCCCCTCGCTTCCGAGATCCGCATCCAGACGGACTTTCGGCGGCTCATCTTCAAGGTGCGCCTGGACACGACCGAAAAGAACGACTACCTGGTCGCCGCCCGCCGCCTCGTGACGCGACGCCGCGAGACCGTGAACCACTGGAAGGCGTGGATCATCGCCGAAGGCTCGAACCGCTCGGTGACGACCGTGGAGCCGCTGGAGTAGCTGCCCTTATCCCCTCTCCCCTCCGGGGAGAGGGTCAGGGTGAGGGGCCCTGTCGCCACACCCTCTTCCCCTCTCCCCGGGGGGAGAGGGGGTCTCAGCGCCGCTCCTCTTCAACAGTTGTCGTCTGATAGATTCCCCGGCCCGGAGGTCGTCCCTTGCTCCCTGAATTCCGCAACGAGCCGCTCACCGACTTCTCTCTCGAAACGCACCGCAGCGCCTTCGCCGCGGCGCTCGCGCGGGTCGAGGCTCGTCTCCCGATCGAGGGCAAGAACCGGATCGGCGGGAAGGAAGTCGGGGCGTCCAGGCACTTCGAGTCCGTGAACCCCTGCGACCGTAAACAGGTCATCGGCCGCTTTCCGCAGGGAACGAAGGAGGATGCCGAGCGCGCCGTCGAAGCCGCCGCGGCGGCTTTCTCCCACTGGTCGCGCGTGCCGCCGGAGGAGCGCCTGGCACTCCTCCTGCGCATCTCGGCGATCCTCCGGAAGCGCAAGCACGAGTTCTCCGCGATGATGGTCCTCGAGGAAGCGAAGTCGTGGGCGGAGGCGGACGCGGACACCGCCGAGGCGATCGACTTCTGCGAGTTCTACGCGCGGGAGATGGAACGGCTCGCGCAACCGCAGCCGCTGACGCCGTACCCGGGCGAGAAGAACGACCTGGAGTTCATCCCGCTCGGCGTGTGCGCCGTGATCCCGCCGTGGAACTTCCCCCTCGCGATCCTCTGCGGGATGGCGACCGCGGCGCTCGTCACGGGCAACACCGTCGTTCTGAAGCCCTCTTCCGACGCCGCCGCGATCGCGACGATGTTCCTGGAAGCGTGCGAGGAGGCGGGCGTCCCGGACGGGGCGCTGAACTTCGTCACCGGGCCCGGCTCGACTGTCGGGAACGTTCTCGTCGAGCACCCCAAGACGCGGATGATCGCGTTCACGGGATCGAGGGAAGTGGGACTTCAGATCAGCGAGAAGGCGGGCAAGGTCGCTGCCGGCCAGATCTGGATCAAGCGCGCGATCCTCGAGATGGGAGGCAAGGACTTCATCCTCGTGGACGAGACCGCGGACCTCGACGAAGCCGCCACCGGAATCGTCGCCGCCGCGTTCGGATTCCAGGGGCAGAAGTGCTCCGCCTGCTCGCGGCTGATCGTCCACGAGAAAGTGCACGACGAGCTCCTCGAGAAGATCGTGGCGAAGACGAAGACCCTCACCGTGGGCGACGTCCGCGATCCGGCAAATGCTGTCGGCGCGGTGATCAACGAGGGCTCCCAGAAGCGGATCCTCGAGTACGTCGAAATGGGACGCAAGGAAGGTCGGATCGTCGCCGGCGGCGAGGCCGGTCCGGAAGAGGGCTTCTTCGTGATGCCGACGATCGTCGACGGCGTCAAGCGCACCGCCCGTCTCGCCCGGGAGGAGATTTTCGGCCCCGTTCTCGCGGTCCTCACGGTGAAGGACTTCGACGAGGGCATCGAAGTGGCCAACGACACCGAATACGGCCTGACCGGATCGCTCTACTCGCGTGACCGCGAGCGGCTCGCCCGCGGAAAGCGCGAGCTCTTCTGCGGGAACCTGTACCTGAACCGCAAGTGCACCGGAGCTCTCGTCGGCGTGCATCCGTTCGGCGGCTTCAACATGTCGGGAACCGATTCCAAGGCGGGCGGTCGCGAATACCTGTACCTTTTCACGCAGGCGAAAGCGATCTCCGAGAAGCTGTGAGCCGCGCGCCCGTCTCGGCGAACACGTCCTCCTCCTCGACAGTCCCGTCGCCATCGCATCGGTTCGACCGCGTCGGCTTCTCGGAGATCGTCGTCGTTCGCAACCGGGTCATGGAGCTCCTCGCCGCGGGGCACAAGGTGCACCGGTTCGAGGGGGGCGAGCCCTACATGCCGACGCCGGAGCCCATCAAGCGCGCGATGACGTCGGCGCTCGAGAGAAACCAGACCCGATACGCGCCGTCGTCCGGGATTCCCGAGCTGCGACAGGCGATCCTCGAGAAAGTGCGCCGCCGGAATCGTATCCCCGCCGACGACGAGAGTCCCATGGTCGTGAACGGCGGCATGCACGGACTCTTCGCGGCGTTCTCGACCCTCCTCGATCCGGGCGACGAAGTGCTCACGTTCTCGCCGTACTGGACGCCGGTGGTCGACGTCATCACCTGGAGCGGCGGGACGCCCATACTCGTCCCGACCGAGCGGGCGCGCACCAAGGGGATCTCGGCGACGCTCGCGCGGCTCGTGACCCCGAGGACGAAGGTCCTCTACTGGAACTCGCCGGTCAACCCGACGGGCGAAGTGTTCTCGCGCCGCGAGGTCGAGGAAGTGTGTGCCTTCGTGGCCGGCAGCGGCATCGCGATGGTCTCCGACGAAGCGTACGAGGACCTCATCTACGAGGGGGAAGGACACGTGTCGCCGGCGTCGCTGCCGGGGATGTACGACAGAACGATTTCGGTCTTCACCCTTTCGAAGAGCTACTCGATGACCGGATGGCGCGCCGGATACGTCATCGCGCCCGAGCGCTATCAGTCGGCGATTCGCACGGCCGTTCTCTATTCGATCAACGGCGTCTCGACGCCGACGCAGTGGGCGGCGCTCGAGGCCCTCTCGCTCGATCCCGCGTTCCTGGAGGAGTGGAAGGCCGGCTACCGCAAGCGGCGCGACCAGCTCGCGGCGGGTCTGCGCGCGGCCGGATTCGAGTTGGAGGTCCCGCGGGCCGCCCTCTACCTCTTTCCGAAGATCCCCGCGTCCCTCGGAACGGATTCGCGCGCGGCCGCGGCGCTCCTCCTGGACACGGCGCGGGTCGCGACGGTGCCCGGGCTCGTCTTCGGTCCGGAAGGGGAAGGTCACCTGCGCTTCTCGTTCTCCGTGCCCGAGGAGACGATCGCCGCCGGCGTCGAAGCGCTGATCGAGGGTCGGCCGTGGGGTCAGGTCTCCACCTGACACTTTCTGGATAGTTTTCTTTACACCCTTTAACGACACTGCCACGCGCTCGCGACAATCTCTGTCGGAGCCGATGGCAAGACCGCTACGCCTTGAATTCCCTGGCGCGCTCTACCACGTGATCAGCCGTGGAAATGAGAGGTCACCGATCTTCCGGGACGATCACGACAGGTTGGACTTTCTCGACCTGCTCGCTTCGGTCGCCCTCAAGGAGACTCTCCAGCTTCACGCCTATTGTCTGGTCGGCAATCACTATCATCTGCTCCTGGAAACACCCGCCGGGCAGCTCTCTCGCGGGATGCACCACCTGAACGCCCGATACGCGCAGCGCTTCAACCGGCGGCACGAGCGGTGTGGACATCTCTTCGAGGGGCGTTTCAAGGCGATCATCGTCGAAAGACAGCTCCACCTTCTCGAGCTTCACCGATACATCGTTCTCAATCCCGTCCGCGCCGGATTGGTTGAGAGACCTGAAGACTGGAAATGGAGCAGCTATCGCGCTACCGCCGGACGCGTTCACGCTCCCCCGTGGCTCCAAACGCACTGGACCCTTTCACAGTTCGGTCGAGGTGCAGCAGAGGGACGCCGCGCCTTCGTCGAGTTCGTCGAAGGTGCAATCGAGCGGGCTCCCGCAACCGGGCCGGTTCGAAATCAGATCTTCATGGGCGGCGATGACTTTCTGACGAGGATGCAGCACCTTCTCGAGGAGAGAATCTGGGACCCCGAGATTGCAATCGCTCAGCAGACTCCGAATGCGCCCGAGCTGGGGGACATAGAACGGGCAGTGTCACAAGCGTGGGGACTCCCAGTTCCGGCGCTGCGATATAGGCGGGCTGGCCACCCGAAGCTGGCCGCAATCTACCTTGCGAGAAAACTAACCCACCTGCCACTGCGGGAGATCGCGGAGGCCTTCGGTGTCGGACGGGGAAGGGTGGGCAACGTTGTGGCCGAAATCGACGGAGGCAAGTACCCCGAGCTACAGGGGCGCCTGCCTGCACTCATCGCAGAAATTGGCCGGAGGAACGAAAACTGGTCAAAAGTGTCAGGTGGAGACCTGACCCCCTTTACCGCCTCAGAAATTGGCCGGAGGAAAACTGTCAAGAAAACTGTCAAAGTGTCAGGTGGAGACCTGACCCCCTTACCGCCGATAGGCCTCGGGGCGGCGGTCTTCCAGCGCCGGGAACCGCGCCCGCAGCTTCTTCACGACGTCGGGGTCGACGTCGCCGAACACCACCTGCTCGCGCTCGTCCGCCTCCACGAGCGTCTCGCCGAGCGGCGCGATCGCCGCCGAATCGCCGGCGTAATGCAGCCCGTTCCCGTCGCCGGCCCGGTTGACCGCGGGAGTGCGGTTGAGGCTCGGCCACCAGCGCCTGATCTTCTCCGTGGCCTTGTCGTTTTTGATCGCCTTCGGGTTGAGCTGACGCTCGAACCAGCGCTGGGCGCCACCCGCCCGGCGTACGTCCCGGGCCAGCCTGGGCGTGATGCCGTAGGAGAAGCGGCTCACCAGGTGCCGGTCTGCCGGGAGAGCAGCTCGGCCGCGCCCTGGGGCTTGCGGTGTGTAGCCGTCGAGGTCGTCGAGCTCCTCCGATGCGCTGGCGCGAGCGGTGGCGCCGCCCAGCGCGGCGAGCAGGGCACCGACCGTGGCGGCGCGGCGCGGGAGCGCAGACGACCGCTCCGACGGGTCGACGAAGCGCGTGGGGGTAGCGGTCATAGGGATGGCTCCCGAGGGTGTGAAGGCGGGGGGTCCTTGCGGACCCTGGGGGGCGGTCACAGGCTAGCGCTCCGAGGGGTGTGCGGGGTGTGGCTCCGGAAAATGCTGGGGACGACCGGCAGCAGCCGGTCGTCCCCGTGGCGAAGCATGTGTGCGGTGGTGCGTCGTTCTCGCGCATCTTTCTAGCGCATCGGCTCAGTTCACGCTGCTGAGCCGGTCTGTCGCCTCGGCATCCAAGCACGAATCCGGCCATGATGTGCACCCGGACTCGGCCGGATCATTCCGCCACGTACAGGAGACTTATGGACAACACCCGCACCGCGCCCGGCCTCCAGCGCCTCATCGCCCTCGTCCTGCTGCTCGCCGCCGGGATCCTCAGCCTGCCGCTGGCGGCGGCCGCCTTCGACGGCGAGGGCACGGAGAACTTCATCCTCCCCGCCCAGCTCGGCGGCATGGCCCTGCTCGGGGCCCTGGTCGGCTACCTGCTCCCGGGGCTGGCCGGCGACACCGCCAGCACCCGCCGGGCGGTGTGGGTCGGCGTGGGCGTGGCACTGCTGCTCGCGGTGCTCGGCGTCGTGTGCTTCTTCCTGCTGCTCAACGGCTTCGACGGCGCGTGACCGGGCACTGAGTTCGGTCAGGCGCTGGCGCCCTCGGCGGCCGGAGCTCGGACTTCCACTCCCGGAATCCCTCCTCCGTGCGACCCCGGCGCCAGTAGCCCGAGATCGAGACCTGATCGCGGTGAGTCCGCGCTCCCGGAGCAGGAGGGGCCGGAGGCCGTGCATGTCTCCTCCGCCTCGCCGTGCACGAACGCGTGCACGCGGCCGCGGGCACCAGGTCCAGCACGCGGACGGCGCCGGCAGGCGCGGCCCTCGGCCGCACCGGAGCCTCGCCGGCCGTGTCGCTGCGGTGACCTCGTCACCGCGTTCGCCGGCAGCGGCAGCACCGGCTCGTCGCCGGTGCCTCGACGAGCACCACCACCCGGCGGTCGCCTCGGGGTCAGGGCTTCGAGCGCCGCCGTGATCGCCGGCACCGCCGACTCGTCGCCGACGAGCAGGTGCCAGTCGGCGTCGGGTCGGGCCGGTAGGCGCCGCCGGGTCCGTTCACCAGCAGCGTGTCCCCGGGCCTGGGCGGCGCGGGCCCACGGGCCGGCCACGCCCTCGTCGCCGTGCACGACGAAGTCGATCGCGAGGGTACCGGCGTCCAGTCGGGGAAGAGCGCGGTGTAGGTGCGTACGGCGTCCGGGAACTGCAGCTTCACGTAGCGATCGGTCCAGTCGTTCTGCGCGAACGCCAGAGGTCCTCGCAGCGGAACCACACCCGGCGGATCACGGGGGTCATCGTCTCGGTCCGGGTCACCGTCAGCTGCATCACATACTTAGGCTAGCCTAACCTTCTGTGTCGTCACGCATCGCTGACAGCCGACCAGCTCCGGCTCCGCCGGTACGCCGCGGCTCGGCGCGGGTGCTGGCGCTCCTGTCCTCGCGCTCGGTGTCACGGCGCTGCTCAGCCTGGCGGTCGGCAGTCGCACGATCCCGCTGGGCACGGTCGTCGACGTCCTGTTCGACCCCGACGGCTCCGAGGCCTCCACGATCGTCCACGAGCTGCGCATCCCCCGTACCGTGCTTGGGCTCGTCGTCGGCATAGCCCTTGGCGTCGCCGGCGCCCTGATGCAGGGTCACACCCGCAACCCGCTGGCCGACCCGGGCCTGCTCGGCGTGAGGCGGGTGCGGCGTTCGCGGTGGTGCTCGGCATCTACGTCGTTCGGCATGACCGACCTCAGCCGGCTACGTGTGGTTCGCCATGGTCGGCGCCGGCATCGCGGCATGGCGGTCTTCGCGATCGGCTCGACCGGCGGCGGGCCCGACCCGCTCTCCCTGGTGCTTGCCGGCGCCGCCGTGATCGCGCTGCTGCTCGCGTTCACCCAACCATCGTGCTGCGCGACCGCGACACTCTCGACGACTACCGCTTCTGGGTGGTCGGCTCGATCGCCGGTCGCGGCATGGACGTGTTCTGGCAGGTGCTCCCGTTCATCGCGGTCGGCCTGCTGCTCGCCGCGATGGCGCCCGCGCCTCAACCTGCTCCAGCTCGGCGACGATGTCGCCCGCTCGCTCGGCCATGATCCCGCTGGCCGCATAAGACCGTCGGCGTCTGCGCCGTGATGCTGCTCGACCGGCGCGCGCCACTGCCGCCTGCGGACCGATCGCCTTCGTCGGCCTGGTCGTCCCCCATGTCGCCCGGCTCTTCGCCGGCGCCGACTACCGCTGGCTGATCCCGTACTCCGGCGCTGATCGGCGGCCTGCTGCTGCTCTCGCCGACGTCGCTCGGCCGGCTGCTCGTGCGGCCGGGCGAGCTTCAGGTCGGCATCGTGATGGCGCTGGTCGGCGCACCGTTCTTCATCGCCCTGGTCCGCCGCACGCGGCTGGTGCAGCTGTGAGCGCCGCGACCGCCCGGCCCGGCCCGCGAGGTCACGCCGACCTGGCCGCGCCGCTCCGGGTCGGGCCGGCGTCGTGGCTGGTGCCGGTGCGCGCCGGCGCTGGTCTCCCTCGTCGGCCTGGTCCTGCTCGCGTCCTGGTCGCGCTCGACCTGTCGATCGGCGACTTCGAGATCCCGGTCGCCGACGTGGTGCGCACCCTGCTCGGCGGCGGCGACCCGGCCAGCAGTTCATCGTCAACGAGCTGCGGCTGCCCCAGACGCTGGTGGCGCGTGCTGGTCGGCGCCGCGCTCGGCGCTGTCCGGCGCGCTCACTCAGACCTTCGCCCGCAACCCGCTGGCCAGCCCCGACATCCTCGGCGTCACCGAGGGCGCCGCGTCGGCGCGGTCGTTCGGTGATCGTGCTCGCCGGGCTCCGGCTACGGCGGCGGGCTGGCCACCGGCCGGTCCAGGAGTCGGCGTGCCGCTCGCGGCGTTCGCCGGCGCGCTCGCCACGGCCGCCGCTCTACGCTGCTCTCCTGGCGCCGCGGCATCGACGGCCAGCGGCTGGTCCTGATCGGCATCGGCCTCGGCGCGGCTGTTGCCGGCACGTCGTGGCTGCTGGTCCGGGCCCGCATCCAGGACGCCGCCAGCGCGCAGGTCTGGCTCAACGGCTCGCTCAACGGCCGCGGCTGGGATCAGGCGATGCCGCTGCTGTGGACGCTGGCCGTGCTCCTGCCGGTCGCGCTGCTGCTGGTCCGCATCCTCAACGCGATGCAGCTCGGCGACGACTCCGCCAGCGGCCTCGGCGTGCGGCTGCAGCCCACCCAGCTGCTGGTCCTGGTGGCCGCCGTCGGCCTGGCCGCGGTCGCGGTCTCCGCGGTCGGGCCCCTGGAGTTCGTGGCGTTCGTGGTGCCCGCAGATCGCGCTGCGGCTCACCGGTGGCTCCCGGCCGCCGATGCTCGCGTCGATGATCTTCGGCGCCGTCCTCGTCGTCGGCGCCGACCTGGTGACCCGCGTGGTCATCCCGTTCGCCCTGCCCGCCGGCATCGTCACGTCGGCGATCGGCGCGCCGTACCTGATCTGGCTCCTCCTCCGCACCAACCGAGAAGGTCTCCGCATGACCACACCCCGATCGCCCGCGCACGTCTGCGCGCCGAGGCCGTCACCGTCGGGTACGGCGACGACCCCGTCGTCCGCGACCTCGACCTCGCGATCCCCGACGGCCGGGTGACGACGATCGTCGGGCCCAACGGCTGCGGCAAGTCGACGCTGCTGCGCACGATGGCCCGGCTGCTCAAGCCGACCGCCGGCCGGGTCCTCCTCGACGGCGAGCCGATCCACACCATGCCGACCCGCGACGTCGCCACGCCGGCTGGCGCTGCTCCCGCAGAGCCCGTTCGCGCCCGAGGGCCTGATCGTCCGCGACCTCGTCGGCCGCGGCCGGCATCCGCACCAGCGCTGGTTCCGCCAGTGGTCGCCGGACGACGAGGCGTCGTCGAGGCGGCGCTGGCGATGACCGACACCGGCGACCTGCGCGACCGGCCGCTCGACGAGCTGTCCGGCGGTCAGCGCCAGCGCGCCTGGATCGCGATGACGCTGGCCCAGGACACCGACATGCTGCTGCTCGACGAGCCCACGACGTACCTCGACCTCGCCCACCAGGTCGAGGTGCTCGACCTGGTCAGCAGGCTCAACCGCGAGCGCGGCCGCACCATCGTGATGGTGCTGCACGACCTCAACCTGGCCGCCCGCTACAGCGACCTCGTCGTGGTGATGAAGGACGGCGCCGATCGTCGCCGAGGGCGACGCCCGCGAGGTGTTCACCGCCGAGATGCTCGACGACATCTTCGGTCTCGACGCCGAGGTCCTCCACGACCCGCGCACCGGCCTGCCGATCATCGTTCCGAGTCGGCGCCGCTGCGCAGAGCCACTCGCGGCAGATGACCTCCGCGTCAGCATCCGGCGTCGCTCAAGCCAGGCAGGATCGAGCGGCGGGCGTTCACGTCGGTCGAGCGATCAGGCAGCGGCCTCGGCGGCACCGTCGCGGGGTCGCCGTCGGCGGCGGCGGCCAGCTGGGGCACGTAGCGCTCGAGCACGTAGGGGATGCTCAGCGGCGTCACGAAGCTGTGGGCGACGTAGTAGTCGCCGTCGGCCTCGCTGATGTCGAACCAGCGGCCCTCCTTGTGCGCCGTGGTGGTCTGCTCGAAGACCTTCTTCACCGGCTGTGTCGGCGCCGAGGTCGAGCCACACCACGGCGCCGACGTCGTCCAGGTCGGAGGTTCGCTCGGAGCTGAGCGAGCTCGCCGAACTCCTCTGTCGTCGCCGCCGATGACCTCGGCGGGAAGGTCGAAGCCGAGGTCGACCAGCATCCGCGAGCGCGGGTCCTCGGGCCGTAGACGAAGAGGCCTTCGTACGGCGGTCACGACGGCGGCCGTCTTGCCCGCGAACTCGGGGTGCGCGGCCGCCTCCTCGGCGATCTGCGCTTCACGTCGTCGACGAGCTCCTGCGTCGGCGTCCGGCTTGCCGACCGCCTTGCCGATGGTCAGCGCCCTCGTCCCACGGCACGCCGTAGTCCGCGTAGTCGCCGGGCTGCGCCACGGTCGGCGCGATCTGCCGAGAGCAGCTCGTACTCCTTCTCGGTGATCCCGGAGTACTGCCCGACGATCAGGTCGGGCGCGAGCGCGGCGACCTTCTCGACCTCGATGCCGTTGGCGTCCTCCAGCACCTCGGGCAGCTCAGCGTCGCCGAGCGCCTCCTCGGCCCAGGGGTAGATGCCGCCCGGGCGCCGTCGCCGAACCAGTTGGTGACCGCCGACCGGCACGATGCCGAGCGCCAGCAGCGCGTCCTGCTCGGTCAGCCCGACGCAGACGACGCGGGCCGGGGCCTCTCGAGCGTGTCTCGCCGTACTTGTGCGTCGATCGTCACCGGGAAGGCGCCCTCCTCGCTCGGCGCGGCGCCCGGGCGCCTGGCGCCGGTCGGACGTCGCCGCCGCTGTCGTCGCCGCAGGCGGCGAGCGAGGGGCGCGACGGCCAGGGCGGAGAGGCCGGCCAGGAGGGGGCGGCGGGTGGGCTTACGGGGTTCATCCTCTGCTCCTTGGGGTGTCGGGGACATGCGGGTGGTCAGTACGGGAAGGCGTGCGGTGACTCGCCGGCCGCGGCCAGCTCGAGCATCGGCGTGAGCTCTCGAGCACGTACTCGAGGCTCAGCGGGGTGTCGAAGTAGATGGCGCCCGCGAGGACCTCGTCGGTGTAGACGGCGCGGTCCCCCGGGACGGCCTCGAGATTGCCGATCGTGCCGAACTCCTGCAGCTCCTGGAACTGCTCCTCGCTCTCGGTGGCGAAGACGACGACGTCGGCCTCCATCAGGCCGACGTTCTCGGCGGAGATCTCCGCCTGGTAGCCCTCTCGGGCGAGAGTCCTCCAGGCCGGCGGTGATCGTGAAGCCGAGGTCGGTGAGGAAGTCGGTGCTGAGGCCGTCGGGGTAGACGTAGAGCAGGCCGTCGTACGGCACGCCCTGCGAGAACGTCGCGGTCAGGCCCGCCCACTCCGGGTGCGCGGCGGCGCCGTCGGCGTACGCCGACTCGACGTCGTCGATCAGCGCCTGGCCGTCGTCCTCGCGCCCGAGCGCGCGGGCGATCTGCAGGGCCTGGTCCTGCCAGGAGGAGAAGTACTGGGTCGAGCCCTCGACGCTCGCTGACGGTCGGGGCGATCGCGAGACAGGTCGTAGTCCTTCTCGGTCAGGCCGGCGTTGGTGCCGACGATCAGGTCGGGATCGAGGGCCGCGATCTTCTCGAACTCGAGGCCGTCGTGCGTGAGCACCTCGGGCTCAGCGTCACCGAGCAGGTCGGCCCCCATGGCCAGGTGCGTGCGGCTGCTCGCCGTACCACTGGTGACCGCGACCGGGACGACGCCGAGCTGGAGCAGGGTGTCCTGCTCGGTGAGGCCGACGCTGACCACGACCCGCTCCGGCTCCTCGGCGACCGTCGTCTCGCCGAACTTGTGCGGCACGGTCACCGGGAAGCTCGCGTCGTCCGCGCACGCGTCGCCGTCGGTCCGGCTCCGGGGCCGACGAAGGCTCGTCTGAGGAGCAGGACGAGGTCAGCAGGGCGCCGACCAGAGGGGTAGGCCGGAGAGTCACCGGCGGGTGCGCATGGCGACCTTTCAGTTAGGTGAGGCTCACCTTACTATAGACGGTTCGCCCGGGTCCATCGGCAGCCCGCTAGGACTAGGGTCGCCGGGTGCATCGCAACCACCGCCTGCTCAACCGCGCGGTCCACGCCGCCCTGCGCTGGGTGGACCGGGCGGGCGAGGTGGTGCCGGGGACCGCGCTCGCGGCGCGGTTCGGGAGCTTCGGCGAGGGCAGCTGCATCGACTTCCCGCCCGCGACCCTCCTGAACGTCGCGTCGATCCACGTCGGCCGCGACGTCCTGGTCGGGAGGCAGTCGACGCTCGCCGCCGGGCTACGGCGTCGGCGACCCCCAACCTCGCCGACCGGGCGCTCGTGATCGGCGACCGGTTGCGTGCTCGGCGCCCGGATCCACGATCACGGCGCACCAGTACGTCGAGCTCGGCGACTCGGTGTTCACGGGCCAGTCAGTCTTCATCACCGACGCCAGCCACGGCTACCAGGACCCGGAGACGCCGATCGGCAAGCAGTTCGGGCCTCACCAACCGGTCGTCATCGGGTCGGGCACCTGGATCGGCCACGGAGTCGTGATCCTCCCCGGCACCCGGATCGGCCGGAACGTCGTGGTCGCCGCCGGCGCGGTGGTACGCGGCCAGGTCGACGACCATTCCGTCGTGGCCGGCAGCCCGGCCCGCGTCGTACGCCGCCTGGAGCCGGGCCTGGGCTGGGTCGGCACCGGCGGCGACGTCCGGCCGATCCACGGCGGTGTCGCGGACACCGAAGCCGGGTGACCGTCCGCCGCCCGGCTCAGCGCGGCCGCCCCGGGATCAGCACGCCGGCCAGCGCGGCGGATGCGGCGGCGACCGCGGCGGCCACCAGGTAGCCGCGCTCGAAGCCGGCGCCGGTGCCGGCGACCAGGCTGGCCGCCACCACGCCCGAGACCACCGCCGCGCCGAGCGACGACGCCGAGCTCGTGGCTGGTGCTCAGCACGCCGGAGGCGATCCCGGCCTCCTCCGGGGCCACCTGGCCGAGTGCGGTGGCCGCGGCGACGACGAACAGGGCACCGAGCCCGGCCGACGCCGATGCTGACCGCGACCACCGTGGAGACCGTGCTGAGTGTCAGGTGCCGGCGTCACCAGCCCGGCGGCGGCCACCAGCAGGCCCACCACGCCGAGCGCGCCGGGCGCCGGTCCGGCCGATCAGGCGGCCGCCCAGCTGGGCACCGGCCATGGTGGCCAGCGCGACCGGCAGGAACAGCAGCCCGGTCGCCAGCGGGCCGTGGCCCTCGCTCTGCTGCAGGTAGAAGGTGCCCAGGAAGAACACCGCGACCATGAGCGCGGTCGTCACG
The DNA here is from genome assembly GCA_963832145.1 of uncultured Acidobacteriota bacterium. Lineage (GTDB taxonomy): Bacteria > Acidobacteriota > Thermoanaerobaculia > UBA5066 > Gp7-AA6 > Gp7-AA6. The sequence goes on along the minus strand of CAWHTA010000002.1, from coordinate 4,922 downwards.
AACAGCACGAAGGTGCCGGCCACGCACCGGGCGGCGGGTCAGCAGCCGCGGGTCGACCAGGGGCGACGAGGTGCGCGACAGCCAGCCGGCCAGGGCGGCGTACGTCAGCCACGCCCGCGGCGAGCAGGCCGAGCGTCGTACCGCTCCCCCAGCCGCGCTCGCCCGCACCGATGAACGCGTAGATCACCAGCAGCGTCGCGGCGGTCACCAGCGTGGCGCCGACGACGTCCAGCCGCGCACCCGCGCCCCAGGCGGGCAGCGGCGGAAGCAGACGGTGCAGCCCGACGAGCAGCACCACGCCGACCGGCACGTTGACGAAGAAGACCCACTCCCAGCCCGGGCCTGCGGTGAGTACGCCTCCCAGCAGGACGCCGACGGCCGCGCCGACGCCGCCGAGCGAGGACCAGATGCCGAGCGCCTTGTTGCGCTCCTCGCCGTCGAAGAGCCGGACCACGACGGACAGCGCGGCCGGCGACATCAGGGCGGCCCCCACGCCTTGGCGCGACGCGGCCGCCGATCACGAGCCCGCCGGACGCGACAGCCGACCACGAGCGAGGCGAGGGTGAACAGGCCGAGCCCCGCGAACACCAGCGGGCGCGGCCCGAGGATGTCGGCGGCCCGGCCGCCCAGGAGCATCAGCCCGCCGAAGGCGAGCGTGTAGGCGCTCATCACCCAGGTCAGGACTCCGCGGCCCAGACCCAGGTCGGCGCCCATCTCGGGCATCGCGACGGTCACGACGGTGATGTCGAGGATCAGCATGAACTGGGCCACGGCCAGCAGGCCGAGGGCCTGCCAACGGCGCGGGTGGGCGGTCGGCGCGGATGAGTGGCGTCGTCAGTCATGGTCACTGGTCCTCTCCGATAACTCGTACAGTGGTGTACGAGATAATAACCACAACTCGAACACTGGTGTACAGTTTATTGTTCGTGACCTCCACCACGACGGGACGCGAAGCGGCGCTCCCGAAGCGCTCCGACGCGCGCAGGAACATCGCCGCGATCCTCGACGCGGCCACCGAGTGCCTGGCCCGGACCCCGACGCGAGCGTCAACGACATCGCCACCGCAGCCGGCGTCGGCCGGGTCACCCTCTACGGCCACTTCGAGTCCCGTCGGCGCGCTGATCGCCGAGGTGGCCTCGACGGGCCATGCAGCAGACGGCGACGGGTGCTCGAGGCGCGTGGACCTCGACCGGCGACCCGCGCGCCGCGCTCGGTCGGCTGCTCGACGGCCAGCTGGCAGCGTCACGCACCGCTACGGCGGCCTGGTGCTCGCCGCCCAGACCGCGCTGCCGGAGCCCGACGACTGCGGGAGGCCCACGACAAGCCGGTGCAGCGCGTGCAAGCGGCTGCTCCGCCGCGGCCGCCGCGAGGGCTGCTTCCGCACCGACATGCCGCTCGACTGGCAGGTCATGACCATCCAGGGCGTCATCCATGCAGCGTCCGGGGCGGTGCACCGCGGCGAGGTCACCGCGGACGCGGGCGCCCGGCCTGATCCGGGCCACCGTGCTGGCGGCGCTCACACCGCCCGGGCACCCCGGTTCCCTGACTTCGGGCGCATCTGTATTGCGGTCAGAAACTGACCGCATGGACTCTATCGTCGCTGCATGGCCACCACCGCGGACAGCTCCCGGCCACGGCCACGCCGAGCTCGTCACCGGCGAGCGCGCCGACCTCCTCGACGTGCTCCGCAAGCACCGCGGGCTGTTCCGCGTGACCGTCCAGGGCCTGTCCGACGACCAGGCCCGCACCCGCTCCACGGTCAGCGAGCTCACCCTGGGCGGACTGGTCAAGCACGTGCCCCAGGTCGAGAAGAAGTGGGCCCAGTTGTCGTCCACGAGGGCCCGGCCGAGCAGCCCGACATCGACTGGGCGAACGTCGACTGGAGCGACCCGCCCGCCGAGGTCTCGGCGTACGCCGACGGCTTCCGGATGCTGGAGGGCGAGACCCTCGCGGGCCTGCTCGTGGAGTACGACGCCGTCGCGGCGGCCACCGACGCCCTGGTCGCCACCGTCGACCTCGACTCGAGCCAGCCGCTGCCCGAGGCACCGTGGTTCGCGCCCGGCGCGCGGTGGTCGGCCCGCCGCGTCTTCACGCACGTCCTCGCGGAGACCACCCAGCATGCCGGCCACGCCGACATCATCCGCGAGGCGATCGACGGCCAGAAGTCGATGGGCTGATACGTCCTACCTGCCGGCCGGCCGCTCAGCTAGAGCGCTGAGAGCAGCGGCAGGGTCATCCGGAAGTGCGCTCCCGGGCCCGCCGGGCACCAGCTCCAACCGCCCTCCCGCGCGCTCGGCGAGGCTGCGCGCGATGGCCAGGCCGAGCCCGGTGCCGGGAGCGCCGCGAGTCCGGGCGGGGTCGCCGCGGTGGAACCGCTCGAAGACCAGCTCCCGGTCCGCCGCCGGCACGCCGGGCCCGTCGTCCACGACGTCGAGGACGACGCTCGTCGTCGACGACCCCGACGCGCAGCTCGACCCGCGACGTGGCGTGGGTCACGGCGTTGTCGAGCAGGTTGCGCACCACCCGCCGCAGCTCGCCGGCGTTGGCCCGGACCGGGCGCCGCCGACACCCGCGCGGTGTCGACGACGATGTCGGCCGGTCGTCGGGCGCCCGCGCCGCCTCCTCGAGCACCACCGTCATCCAGGTCCATCGCGGCGGTCACCGCGGGTGGCGCCCTCGTCGGCCGCGGCGAGGACCAGCAGGTCGTCGACCAGCCGCTCCATCTCGCCGGTCGCGCCGAGCACCTCGTCGCGGAGCAGCGTCGGCGTCGACGGTGCCGGGCGCGGCCAGCGCCAGCTCGAGCTGAGCGCGCTGCGCCGCCAGCGGGCCCTGCAGGTCGTGGGAGGCGTCGGCGACGAAGCGCCGCTGCCGCTGCGCCGACGCCTCGAGCCGCGCCAGCATCCGGTTCATGGTGGCGGCCAGCCGGCCGACCTCGTCGTCGTCGGCCGTCGTCGGCGACCCGGCGGTCGAGCTCGCTCGTCGGCCCGATCGCAGTCGACCTCGGCGCGGATCGCGTCGAGCCGTCGACAGCGCCCGGCCGAGCACCAGCCAGATGCACGAGGGCCGAGCAGCCACCAGGACCAGCGGGACGCCGACCACAGGGCCCGCCGCAGAGCGCCGGTCGCCTCGTGCACCGACTCCAGGCTGGTGCCGACGTACGACGGTCACCGGCCCGTCGGGCGTCGGCGCCGTCCTGCGACCCAGACCCGGTAGGTCTCGGTCTCGTCGTCGTCCGGGGCGCCGGATCGTGCGCCACTCGCTCGCCGCCCGGCGCCGGCGATCGACGATCGGCGCCCGGCCCTGGATGTTGGCGGACGCCGCCAGGACCCGTGCCGTCGGCGGCGACGACCTGCGCCACGCCGTCGTCGTCCACGTTGCGCAGCACCGCGGGCAGCTCGCCGGCCGCGGCCTGGTCGAGCAGGTCGCGCACCCGGGACCGGGACAGGCTCGTCGCTGCTGTCGGTCAGGTGCCGGTCCAGGATCGTGCAGCGACCAGCGCCCGCCACCGGCGACCAGCGCCGCGCACAGCAGCGTGGCCAGCACCGTGGTCGGCGCGCGGACCGTCAGGGCGCGCATCGTCAGCCGCCTCCGGGTCGAGCCGGTAGCCCACCAGCCGCACCGTCTGCAGGCTGGCGCCGGCCGAACGGGCTCGTCGATGCGCTGGCGCAGCTGCCCGACGTACACCTCGACGATGTTGGGGTCGCCCTCGAACGCGAAGTCCCACACGTGCTCGAGGATCGCCGCCTTGGACACCACCTCGCCGGCGCGGCGCATGAGGAACTCCAGCAGCGAGAACTGCCGCGGGGTGCAGCTCGACGTGCGGTGTCGCCGCGCCACACCTGGTGCGCGGCCGGGTCGAGCCGCAGGTCGCCGGCCTCGAGGACCGCCGGCCGCTCGCGCGCGCCGCGGCGCAGCAGGGCGCGCAGCCGGGCGACCAGCACCACGAACGAGAACGGCTTGGCCAGGAAGTCGTCGGCCCCCGCGTCGAGCGCCCGCGCCTCGTCCTCCGGCCCGTACCGCGCGGTGAGCATCAGGATCGGCGTCCAGTCGCCGGCCTCGCGGCAGCCGGGCGCACAGCTCGTCGCCGCGAGAGCCCGGGCAGCATCACGTCGAGCACGAGGGCGTCGTAGCTCGTTCTCCGTGGCCAGCCACTCGCCCTCGGCGCCGTCGAGCGCCACGTCGACGGCGTACCCCTCCGCCTCCAGGCCGCGCCGCACGGCGCGCGGCGAGCTGCTTGTCGTCCTCGACCACCAGGATCCGCATGCCCCACGGTGGCACCCGGCGCTGAAGCCGCGCTGAACGCCGCTGAAGCCGCGGTCTGCACCCGCCTTCAGCGTCGCTTCAGCGACGACGGGCAGCATGGCCGGACCAGCACACGACGACAAGGAGGAGACCATGCGCAAGCGAGTCATGGTGGCGGGCAGCGGCATCGGCGCTGACCGCCGCGGCCGCGGCCGGCGGGGTCGCCGTGGCCGGGAACGGCGACGACGGGCCGGCCAGCCACCAGTACACCCAGAGCAGGCCGACGCACGCGACGCAGGCCGCCCTCGAGGCCACCGGCGGCGGCACCGCCAACAGCGTCGAGACGCGACTCCGAGAACGGCGCCACCTAGGAGGTCGAGGTCACCAAGCCCGACGGGACCACCGTCGACGTCCGGCTCGACGAGAACTACGAGGTCGTCGTGATCGAGGGCGACCGCGAGGACTCGGGCGAGGACTCGGGCTCCGACGACTGACCGATGCTCGGGGGTCGTCGAGTCCTTGGGGTAGAGGTTCTGCAGCCGCACCTGGCCGCGCGCCACGATCCGGCCGTCGGCATCGAGGGTCTCGACCACCCAGACCTGCTGGGTCCGGCCGCGGTGGACCGGCGTGGCGGTCGAGGTCATCGCGCCCTCGCGGACCGCGCGGTAGAAGTCGGTGTT
>CAWHTA010000001.1:0-472835 GCA_963832145.1 uncultured Acidobacteriota bacterium | reverse complement strand
GTTTCGGGGTTTTCGGTCGATTGGTACCGGAGGTGGGAGTCGAACCCACATGCCCGCGAAGGGCGGGGGATTTTGAGTCCCCTGCGTCTGCCATTCCGCCACTCCGGCCCGCGCGGAAAAGCGTAGCACTTCGCTCGGCGCAGTGGTTCCTCGAACGGGGGCCGGGTTCTACCTGTTCAGGGCGGCGCCGTTTTCGACGGTAGTCGCTCCGTCCCGCGGCGCGATGATGAGCTCGATCTCATCCGGGCTTTGCGCGTAGCGGGCGATGTAGCGCCCGAGCGCCCGGAAGCTGCGCGGCTCGATCAGCGGTGGAACTCCGACCTCGGCGAGCGCCCAGGGGAGGACGTCCACGATGGGACGGCCCTGGTCGGTGGGCACGACGAAACGTTGAAGCCACGGCGGCAGACGCCGCGCGAGAGCCGGCGAGACGAAGAGGGCGGACCTCGCGGTGTTGCCCGAGTAAAGACAGAAGGACATGGACCCATCCCAGAGAGCGAAGAAGCTCAGGATCGGTAGACCGACGATCAGGAGCGCGGTCGCGAAAGCGGGTTTCGACTCCCGCAGGTTCGCCCACGTCCGGCCGACCGGGCGGCGGGCGAAGAGGGAGAGGAGCAGGAGCGGCATCGTCGAGTTCCACGGCCAGACGACGAGGTTGTAGTCGTAGCCGAGCGGTCCGAGAATCAGCAGAACGCCGGCGTGGAGGAGAAACGCCGTCCCCAGAGCGTATCGCCGGAGCGGAATCAGCCATACGCCCAGGCCGATGAAAACTTCGATCAGGGGAGCCGCGGCGATCGCGAACTGGACCGCGTCGATCGAGCCCTCGCCAAGCCACCGGGCCGCGGGGGCCGAAAACCACGGCACGACCTCGTCGAAGTAGCTTGCATTCAACTTCTGTATGCCGCTCCAGACGTACACGGCCGAGAGGACGATCCGGCACCCGGCGAGTGCCGCGCGATCCGGAAAGACGGTCAACAGAAGCATCACGGAGTACAGGTAGAACCAGGGCTGGAGCCGCGTCTGGTCCGCGAGCACGAGAAGGACCGCTCCGGCCAGAAAGACCGGAATCGCCCACCGAGGGAGCCACAGGGCGGCGACGAGGAGAGCGAGGAGCAGCCCGAAGAGGGCAGCGTCCCACGGCGGAGCGGGAGCCGGAAACCAGTCCGCGATCGGGACGAGCGGAAAGCGCCGGGACGTCAGCCAGAGTCGATACGAGGCCAGCATCCCGAAAAACGTCCCCGCAAGGAGGATGCGGCGGGTCCAGAGGAGCGACAGGGCCTCATTGTGCGGGGGAGCCACCTCCCAATCTTAGGGTCGTGGCGGGCAGTTCGAACGTGCCCATGCGCTCCCGGTTTTCCCTTTGCGATACAGAGGGTTCGAGGGGTCCGGCGGCGGCTCCCGACAGAGCCGAAACCCCCGGGAACTTGCGTTTTTCGGGCGTTTTCCCTATAATCAGCGTCTTCAAGTTCGCTTTTTGTTTGTTTTGAGGAGGTTTCTGTGGGATTTCGAGTCGGAGAGAAAGTCGTCTACCCGAATCACGGCGTTTCCGTTGTGGAAAAGATCGGTGAGGGCTTCGTAACGGACTCGGCCCCGGTTCCCCCGCGCAGCTTCTATCACCTGCGGCTTCTGGCGAACAACTCCAAGGTCATGGTTCCGATCGGCAACACCGATCTCATCGGCCTTCGGCGGCTGACCCAGCGCAAGGACATTTCCGGTCTCATGAAGACCCTCGGCGACGGGCGTTTCTCGGCGACGGGCGATTGGAAGGGCCGCTACAAGCAGAACCTCGACAAGATGAAGAGCGGCCGGCTCCACGACATCGCCGACGTGCTGAAGACGCTCAACTTCATCATGTCGCGCAAGACCCTCTCCTTCCGCGAGAAGAAGATGTACGAGCGCGCCAAGTACCTGATCGTGTCCGAGGTCGCCGTCATCAACAGCATGGACGAGCACGAGGTCGAGCGTCTGGTCGACCGGGCCCTCGCGAGATCCGCTCAGAGTCGGGCCGCCGGGCACTGACACCCCGCCGGCTCCGCTCCAGAAGGAGGCCTCGGCCTCCTTTTTCTTTTGGAGGAATAGAATCCGGCGGATGAAGAGGCTCTGGCTCGCGCTCCTGATCGCGGGCTCCGCGGGTGTCCGGCCCCTCGCGGCCGACGCCGTGTCGGACGTCCTGAAAGCCGACCTCGCGAGGGAGCGTCGGCGGATGGCCACGGACGCGTCCCAGCTCGCCGACGTGGCGAGGCGGCTCGAGACCGCGGTGGGGGAGCTCGCGTCCGCGAGCCGGGCGGTCTCCGACGTGGCGGGTCGGGCGGACACCGCCGCCGAGGAGGTCGGACGGCGGGAGGACGCGGTCGCGGCCTCCGAGCAGGAAGTCCGTACGCTGCTCGACCGCCGGCGTCTCCTCGTCGACCGCATTCTCGAACGCCGTCGAAACATCGCTCTTCTCGACGCGGAGCTGCGCGGAAAGGGTCGGGGCGCGGTGGTGGACCTTCTGACCGGCCGCTGGAACGTGACGTTGGAGCCGGGAGAGCAGAGTGGGGTCTTCCGGCTCGCGCTCGACGGATCGCTCGTGTCCGGTGACTACACGCTCGAGGGAGGATTCGCCGGTTCACTGCGGGGAACACTCGTCGGTGAGCGTCTCCGGATCGAGCGCGTCGACTCCCAGCTCGGGTTCGTCGCGATCTTCCATGGGAGGCTCGCGCGCGACGGGAGCTCCCTCGCGGGCACGTGGGAATCCACGACCTTCGGCGTGGGGGCCGCCGGCTCGGGTCGCTGGCGGGCCGCGCCGATCAAGGAAGAGGAGCGCGAAGACACGCCGTGAGCGGCCGGCGACTACCGATCCTGCCGGTTCTCGTCGGCGCTCTCCTCGGCTTCATCGCGGGGTACTTCGCGGCCGGCGGCGGTCGGCCATCAGCGTCTCCGGCCGTCGCGGACGCGCCCGGCGGCGGCGACCGCCTCGAGGAGATCCAGAGATCCGTGGAGCGCGACCCGGAGAACCCCGAGCTCCTGACGTCGCTCGGGAACGCCTGGTTCGACCGGTCGGACTGGGACCGCGCGATCGCCGCCTACGAGAAGGCGAGGCGCAAGGCGCCGGAAGACCCGAACCTCCTCTCCGACCTCGGCGCCGCGTACCGCAACCGCGGTGAGTTTCGCCGCGCGGCGGCCCTGTTTGAGCGCGCCCGCAAGAACGACGCGGACCACTGGCAGTCGCTCCTGAATCTCGTGCTCCTTCACACGTACGACCGGAAGGACGCGGCCGCCGCTCAGAAGTGGTTCGACGAGCTCAAGCGAAAGTATCCGCAGATCCCGGACCTCGATCGGATCCAGGAGCGCATTTCCACTCTGCGCGCGTCGTGATCCGCTTCGCCCTCGTCCTCGTCGCGGTCTTCCTCTTCTTCGGGATCCTGAAGGTGCTGCGCCTCTTTTTCTCCGGCGGCGCGGCGGCAAGGCGGCGGGGAACCAGGGGCGTTCCCGAGGCGGAGATGATCCGGGACCCCGTCTGCGGAACGTGGATCGACCGCCGGCTCGCCGTCTTCGGCCGGCGGGGAGGCGAGACCGTCCCCGTCTGCTCGGACGGCTGCCGCCAGAGGCTCGAAGCGGGATGAGCGGGCTCCTCTTCGATCGCGAACAGCCGGGGCGCGCGGCCTCGGAAGGCGGCGCGGGAGGTCCGCTCGCCGACCGCATGCGCCCGCGCTCGCTCGACGAGGTCGAGGGCCCGGACGACGTCGTCGGCGCCAACGGTTTCCTCTCGCGCGCGATCGCGGAGGACCGCGTTCCCTCGCTCGTGTTCTGGGGGCCGCCTGGCGTCGGAAAGACGACGCTCGCGCGGTTGATCGCCGCCCGCACCTCGACGCGGTTCCTCGCGTACTCGGCGATCGCGACCGGCGTGAAGGAAATGCGCGAGGTGCTCGAGGGCTCGCGGGCGCTCCGATCGAAGGCGGGACAGGGAACGACCCTCTTCCTCGACGAAATCCACCGCTTCAACCGGGCCCAGCAGGACGTCTTTCTTCCGTACGTCGAGACGGGCGACGTCATCCTGATCGGCGCGACGACCGAGAACCCCTCCTTCGAGCTGAACGGCGCGCTCCTGTCGCGCTGCAAGGTCGTCGTCCTCGAGCCGCTCGCTCCCGAAGCGATCGCCCGGATCGTGCGGCGGGCGCTCGAAGACATTCCGCGGGGTCTCGGGTCCCGGGACTTCCGGGTCGACGACGAGGCGGTTTCCTTCATCGCGCAGGCCTCGGGAGGCGACGCGCGCCGCGCTCTGAACCTGCTGGAGGCCGCGGCGGCCGACGCCGAGACCGCGAAGACCCGCACCATCGGCGCCGGGCGCTTGCGGGAGCTCCTCCAGCGCAAGGTGCTCCTCTACGACAAGGCGGGGGAGGAGCACTTCAACCTGATCTCGGCGCTGCACAAGTCCATGCGCGAGTCCGACCCGGACGCGACGATCTACTGGACCGTCCGGATGCTCGAAGCGGGGGAGGAGCCGCTCTACCTCGCGCGGCGGATCGTGCGGTTCGCCTCGGAGGACGTCGGTCTCGCCGACCCGCGCGCGCTCTCCGTGGCCCTCGACGCAAAGGACGCGTACGACTTCCTCGGGTCTCCGGAGGGGGAGCTCGCTCTCGTGCAGGCCGCGGTCTACTGCGCGCTCGCACCCAAGTCGAACGCGCTCTACGTCGCGGAGGGCGAGGCGAAGCGGGACGTTGCGGAGAAGCCGGCCGAGCCCGTCCCCCTCGTGATCCGAAACGCGGTGACGGCTCTCATGGGCAACGTCGGCTACGGCAAGGGCTACCGCTACGCGCACGACGAGCCGGAGGGGGTCGGCGGGATCGAGTGCCTTCCCGATCGGCTGCGGGGAACGCGCTACTACCGACCGGGCCGTTCGGGCGAGGAGGCGGCGCTCGCGAAGCGGTTGGACGAGGTCATCGAGACGAGGCGGAAGAAGCGCGAATCGGAAAGCTGACAGCCGATGGCTGACAGCTGAAAGCTAGCCTTCTTCTCTCCGGTAGTTCGGCGCTTCCTTCGTGATGATGACGTCGTGGGGGTGCGACTCCTTCAGCCCCGCGGACGTCACGCGAATCATCTTCGACTTCGTCCGGAGCTCCTCGATCGTCCGCGCCCCGGCGAGACCCATGCCGCTTCGCAGGCCGCCGGTGAGCTGGTGGACGAGCCCTTCGACCGCGCCCTTGTAGGGGACCATTCCCTCGATCCCCTCCGGCACGAGCTTCGAGAGCGAGCCGTCCGTCGAGGCCTCGACGCTCCATCGACTCCTGGAAGTAGCGGTCCGAGGAGCCGGACTTCATCGCTCCGAGCGACCCCATGCCGCGGTAGGCCTTGAACGTCCGGCCCTGGTAGAGGATCGTTTCGCCGGGGGACTCCTCGGTTCCGGCGAGCAGCGAGCCGATCATCACGACGTGGGCGCCGGCGGCGATCGCCTTGACGACGTCGCCGGAGAACTTGATGCCTCCGTCCGCGATGAGCGGGACGTCCGTGCCGCGGGTCGCCTTCGCGCACTCGCGGATCGCGTGGATCTGCGGCACGCCTGCGCCCGTGACGACGCGCGTCGTGCAGATCGAGCCGGGCCCGATCCCCACCTTGACCGCGTCGGCGCCCAGGCGCACGAGGTCGCGCGCCCCCTCCTCCGTCGCGACGTTCCCCGCCGCGATCGGCGTCGATGCGAACTTCCGGCGGAGGGTCTTCAGCGCGTCGAGAACCCCCTGGCTGTGTCCGTGGGACGAGTCGAGGACGAGCAGGTCGACCTGGGCGCGCACGAGCTCCGTGGCGCGCTCGATCATGTCCTTGCCGACGCCAACGGCCGCCCCGACGCGGAGACGCCCGAGCCGATCCTTCGCCGCGTACGGGTACTTGATCGCTTTCTGGATGTCCTTGACCGTGATCAAGCCCTTGAGGTTCCCGGACCGGTCCACGACGAGGAGCTTTTCGATCCGGTGGCGGTGGAGGAGCTCCTTCGCCTGCTCGAGCGTCGTGCCGACGGGAGTCGTGATCAGGCGGTCCTTCGTCATGCGGGAAGAAATCGGGCGCTCGGGGTGGGTCTCGAATCGGAGGTCTCGGTTCGTGAGGATCCCGACGAGCTTCCCCTTCTCGTCGATGACGGGGACCCCCGAGATCTTGTAGCGCGCCATCACGTCGAGCGCCTCGGCGATCTTCTGCTCGGGCCGGACCGTGACCGGGTCCACGATCATCCCCGACTCGGACCGCTTGACCCGGTCGACCTCCTCCGCCTGCGCACCGACCGAGAGGTTCTTGTGGATGACGCCCAGGCCGCCCTGCTGCGCCATCGCGATCGCGAGCCGGGACTCGGTCACCGTGTCCATCGCCGCCGAGACGATGGGGATGTTCAGCGGAACGGCGTCGGTCAGTCGCGTCCGGATGTCGACGTCCCGCGGGTGCGCGCGCGACCGGGCGGGGAGGAGCAGAACGTCGTCGAAAGTCAGGGCGAGCGGCATCTCTTCGTCCGCGCGCCGGGGGGCTTTCCGTTTCGTAGCCATCAGGCGCCCGCCGCGGCCGCGCCGTGGCACTTCTTGTACTTCTTACCGGAACCGCAGGGGCAGGGGTCGTTTCGGCCGACCTTCGGCGCGTTTCGGTGGACGGTCTCGACCTTCGCGTCGCGCCCTCCCTCCGCCGCCGCGCCGTAGGAGTAGTTGACGTTTGCCTGTCGGCGGGAGGGCAGACCGACCGGGGCCCGCCGCGGCTCTTCGGCGACCTCGCCTTCGGCTTCCCGGAGGACGGGCTGCAGGCGGAAGAGGTACTGGACGAACTGGTCCTCGATGCGCTCCTTCATCAGGGTGAAGAGCTCGAAGGACTCCTTCTTGTACTCGACGAGCGGATCGCGCTGCCCGTAACCGCGCAGCCCGATCCCCTCCTTGAGGTGATCGATCGCGAGCAGGTGGTCTTTCCACTGCTGGTCGACGACCTGGAGCATTACGAAGCGCTCGTGCAGGCGCATCGTCTCCGGGCCGAGCACCCGCTCCTTCGCCTCGTACGTCTCTCGCATCGTCCCGAGGACCGTTTCCCGGATCTCGTCGCGGTCCTTCTCGGCGAAGTCGAGCGACCCCGGAGGGATCCCGAAGTACTCCTTCAGGTCGAGGTCGAAAGCGGTGAAGTCCCACTCCGTCGGTCCCTTGTCCTCCGCGAGGTTCCGGCCGAGGGTGTAGTCGAGGATCATTTCCGCGAGAGTGAGGATCTCTTCCTTGCCCTGCTGGCCCTTCAGGACCTCCCGCCGCAGCCCGTAGATCTCCTCGCGCTGCCGGTTCATCACGTCGTCGTACTCGAGCAGATGCTTCCGGGTCTCGAAGTTGCGGCCCTCGACCTGCTTCTGCGCGCGCTCGACCGCCCGGGAGACCATCCCGTGCTCGATCGGGACCCCCTCCTCCATGCCGAGCTTTCGCATGATGTTCTGGAGGCGGTCGGAGCCGAAGATGCGCATCAGGTCGTCTTCGAGCGAGAGAAAGAAGCGGGAGGAGCCGGGATCGCCCTGCCGGCCGCTTCGGCCTCGGAGCTGGTTGTCTACGCGCCGCGACTCGTGCCGCTCGGTGCCGAGGATGTGGAGCCCGCCCGCGGCGAGGACGGTCTTTCGGTCCTCGGCCGCTTCGGCCCTCAGCTTCGAAAGGAGGGCCGCGAACTCCTCGTCCGACTTCGTCTCGGCGCGGCGGTGGTCCGCGAACGCGTCGGGGTTTCCCCCGAGGACGATGTCCGTGCCGCGGCCCGCCATGTTCGTCGCGATCGTGACCGACCCGGACTTGCCCGCCTGCGCGACGAACTCCGCTTCCTTCTCGTGGAACTTCGCGTTCAGCACGACGTGCGGAACCTTGCGCTCCTTGAGGAGCGCCGAGAGGCGCTCCGATTTCTCGATCGAGACGGTTCCGACGAGGACCGGCTGGCCGTTCTCCCGGCATGCCTCGATCTCCTCGGCGACGGCTTCGAACTTCTCGCGCTCGGACGCGTAGACCACGTCCTGGTGGTCGATGCGGATCATCGGCTGGTTCGTCGGGACCACGACGACGTCGAGCTTGTAGATCTGGTGGAACTCGCCCGCCTCGGTGTCCGCGGTGCCGGTCATGCCTGCGAGCTTCTCGTACAGCCGGAAGTAGTTCTGGAGGGTGACGGTGGCGAGGGTCTGATTCTCGCGCTCGATCTTGACCCCCTCCTTCGCCTCGACCGCCTGGTGCAGGCCGTCCGACCACCGGCGTCCCGGAAGGACGCGGCCGGTGAACTCGTCGACGATCAGGACCTGGCCGTCCTTGATCATGTACTCGACGTCCTTGTGGTAGAGCGCATGCGCGCGGAGCGCCTGCTCGGTGCCGTGGAGGAGGTCGATGTTCGTCAGGTCGTAGAGGTTCTTCACTCCGAGGAGCTTCTCGGCCTTCAGGACCCCGTCCTCGGTGAGCACGGCGGTCCGGGACTTCTCGTCCACCAGGTAGTCGCCGGTCGTCGTCTTATTGCCGTACTTGTCCTTCGTCTCCTCGCCCTTGACGAGCCGCGGGATGATCCGGTTGCACCTGTAGTAGTTCTCGGTGTTCTCCTCGGAAGGGCCGGAGATGATGAGAGGAGTTCTCGCCTCGTCGATCAGGATCGAGTCCACCTCGTCGACGATCGCGTAGACGTGTCCGCGCTGGACCATGGACTCCAGCTCGAACTTCATGTTGTCCCGCAGGTAGTCGAAGCCGAACTCGTTGTTCGTACCGTAGGTCACGTCCGCGGCGTAGGCCTTCTGGCGTTCCTGGTCGGACAGGGAGTTCTGGATGCAGCCGACGGTGAGCCCGAGGAACCGGTAGACCCGGCCCATCCACTCGGCGTCGCGCCGGGCGAGGTAGTCGTTGACGGTCACGACGTGGACGCCGCGGCCCATGAGCGCGTTCAGGTAGACGGGCATCGTGGCGACGAGCGTCTTGCCCTCGCCCGTCTTCATCTCGGAGATCTTTCCCTGGTGGAGGACCATGCCGCCGATCAGCTGGACGTCGAAGGGGCGCATCCCGAGAGCCCGCACGGAGGCCTCCCGAACGACGGCGAACGCCTCCTCGAGGAGCTCGTCGAGCGCCGTCGCGCGCGCCTCCTTCAATTCCTCCTCGGGCACGCCCTCGAGCTTCGCCGCGAGGCGCGCCCGGAGGTCCGCCGTCTTGCCTTTGAGCTCGTCGTCGGACAGCGCATGCACGGCCGGCTCGAGCGCGTTGATCCGCTCGACGCGCGGCAGGAGCTTCTTGATGTCGCGCTCGTGCTGGGTGCCGAAGACTTTGGCGAGGACTCGGTCGATCATTTAGGCCGTCAACAGGTCGGGCGGGGGCGATTATTCACGTTTTTGGATGGAGCGGCTGCGCCGACCGGGTCCGGCCGCGGATTCGGTGCCGGGGAACGCCCCCTTTTTCGCGCGTACCGTGCCGCCGTATTTTCGAGTTCGACGCCGGGTTTCGCTGACGTTTCCCGTCAGCCGGCGGGGCGGATGCGCGAGTAACCTGCGCTCGCGACGGGAGTTGCGCTCGGCATCGGTCGGGTACGCGAGTCGCAGAAGGCGGACCGACCATGACATCGTCTCCGCAGCTGCGGATCCGAAAGGAACCGCTCGAGGTCGAGCTCGTGCTCGCAGGGGAGCAGCCCCGTCGGGTCGAGCTGTTCCTCGCGGAGCACGGCTCGCACGGATTCGATCGCCAGAGCATTGTCGAGCTGTTGGAGCAGTCCGATTCGTTTCTGCCGGCCTGCGACCGCGAGACCGGCAACTGGGAGTCGTTCCACACGCGCTCCGTCGTGTGGATCGCCATTCCGCCCGGCCCGGCCAATGGGGAGGAGTCCGGGGGCGAGCTCTACGACCGCCGCAAGCTCGTTCGGATCTGGCTGACGGGGGGCGCCTCGCTCGAGGGGGAAATCCTCTACTCCGCGCCCGAGGAGTCCGCCCGGGTGGTCGACGTCATGAACCGGAAAGAGCGATTCCTCCGGCTCTGGAGCGGTGACCGCCTCTTCCTGGTGAACAAGGATTCGGTCCTGCGCGTGGTCGAGGCGACCGTTTCGGGAGAAGCGTCATGGCGCAGATAGACCAGCTCCTCGGTTCGGTTGCGAAGTTCGGCGCGACCGGCGCGATCCTCGCGAGCGACGAGAAGGTGATGCTCTCGTTCCCCGGAGGTCCGCGGTACGCGTCCCAGACGACGCCGCACTCGTGGATCGAGCGAATGATCGCCGAGATCCTTCCGTCGGGAACGGCGTTGAACCAAACGGGCGTCACGACATTCTCGTACTCCAACGGTCACGGCCCGGTCACCATCCGGGTGGACGCGACGGCGGGACGGTGGAAGGTCGAGATCGAGCCGATGGCGGTTCCGGCTCCCGAGAGCGACTCCTCGCCGGCGACCGGTTCCGAAGCCATCGCCGAGGAGCCGCCAGCCTCGAAGTACGCTCACGTCGAGGTCACGACGGCCGTCGACCGGATGCTGCTCGCGACGCTCGAGCTCAAGGCTTCGGACCTGCACCTCTCGAGCGGATGTCCGCCGCGCGTGCGCGTCCACGGAAAGATGTTGGTCCTCCCGGGCGCGGAGACCCCCTCGGGACAGACGCTCCTGGAACAGCTCTACGAGATCACTCCCGAGCGCAACCGCGCCGAGTTCGAGAAGAGAAACGACACCGACTTCGGCCACGCGATCCCGGGCGTGTCTCGCTTCCGAGCGAACCTCTTTCGCGACCGACGGGGTCCCGGGGCGGTCTTCCGCGCGATTCCGTTCGAGATCCTGAGCCCCGAACAGCTCGGGCTTCCACCGGAGGTCCTCGACCTCTGTTACCTGACGAAGGGGCTCGTACTCGTCACCGGACCCACGGGGTCCGGCAAGTCCACGACGCTCGCGACCCTGATCGACCACATCAATCGAAACCGGAGCGATCACATCATCACGATCGAAGACCCGATCGAGTTCGTGCACGAGAACAAGAAGTGCCTGGTGAACCAACGCGAAGTGCACTCGCACACCGACTCGTTCAAGGACGCACTTCGCGCTGCGCTGCGCGAGGACCCGGACATCGTTCTCGTCGGGGAGATGCGGGACCTCGAGACGATCGCGATCGCAGTCGAGACCGCGGAGACCGGTCACCTGGTCTTCGGCACTCTCCACACGACGACGGCGCCTTCGACGATCGACCGCATCATCGACCAGTTTCCCGCGGACCGTCAGGACCAGATCCGGCAGATGCTCTCGACCTCCTTGAAGGGAGTCATCGCCCAGACGCTCTGCCCCAGAATCGGCGGCGGGCGGGTGGCGGCCTACGAAATCCTCTACTCGACCCCTGCGGTCGCGAACCTCATTCGCGAGGCAAAGACCTATCAGCTCTATTCGATCATTCAAACGAACCGCGGCCTGGGAATGATGACCCTGAACGATTCGCTGATCGACCTCGTCCGCAAGAAGGTCGTCGAGCCGGACGCTGCCTTGATGCTCTCGATCAACAAGACCGAGTTCGTCGGAATGCTGAAAAAAGAGGGTTACTCGGCCTCCGCCCTGGACGCCTAGGGCCCGAGAATCGGCGATCGAACGTTTCCGGTGTCGTATGCCGGATGACGCTCGCTAGGCGCGGACTCGAGTATTCGGGTTAGCGATCCAGGACCTCCCGGACCTTGCGCGCGAGGATCGTCGGGGTGAAGGGTTTCTCGAGGAAAGCCGAGCCGCGTTCCATCAGTCCGCGGCGCACGATGACGTCGTCGGTGTAACCGGACGCGTAGAGCACCTTTGCGTTCGGCTGGATTTCGTGGATGCGCGCCGCGATCTCTCCGCCGCCCATTCCGGGCAATACCATGTCGGTCAGGAGCAGGTCGATCGCTTCCCTTCCGGCGATCTCGACCGCTTCCCCTCCGTCCGCCGCTTCGAGCACGCGGTAGCCCTTCGCTTCGAGCGTCCTCTTGGCGAGTGTCCGCACTGCATCCTCGTCCTCGACGAGGAGGACCGTTTCGGTGCCTGTGGACGGACGGGGCAACTCCTCCGGAGCGAGGGGCGGATCGGGAGGGACGTTCACTCGCGGAAGGTAGACCTTGAACGTGGTCCCCCTTCCGGGCTCGGTGTACACCCAGACGTACCCGCCGGAATGCTTCACGATCCCGTACGCCGTGGAGAGTCCGAGGCCGGTCCCGCGTCCCTTTTCCTTCGTCGTGAAGAACGGCTCGAAGATGCGGCTCCGCGTCGCTTCGTCCATTCCGATGCCGGTGTCGGAGACGGCGAGCATGACGTGCGAGCCCGGCAGCACCGGGACGTGCGACTGGGAGTACGTCTCATCGAGCTCGACGTTCGCCGTCTCGATGGACAGGTGGCCCCCCTTGGGCATCGCGTCCCGTGCGTTGACTGCCAGGTTCATGATGACCTGCTCGATCTGACCGGCGTCGGCCCGAACCGAACCGAGGGCGGGATCGAGCTTGAAGGCCACCTGGATGTCTTCGCCGATCAGCCGGGAGAGCATGTCCTGGATGTGACGCACGACTTCGTTGAGGTCGAGGACTCTCGGTTCGAGGATCTGCTTTCGACTGAAGGCGAGAAGCTGCCGGGTGAGCGCGGCGGCGCTCTCACCGGCCTTTCGGATCTCCTCGATCGCCGAGAAGTCCTCCGGCTGATCCTGCAGGTTCGCGGCGAGGAGCTGCGAGTATCCAAGGATTACGGTGAGCAGGTTGTTGAAGTCGTGCGCGACCCCGCCCGCGAGCTGGCCGATCGCCTCCATTTTCTGAGCCAGACGGAGTTGCTCCGCCATGGCATTTCGCTCGGAAACGTCCCGAAGGAGACCGACGACGAATGGTTTCCCACCGATCTCGACGACCGACGCCGTGACTTCTGCGGGAACGATCGTTCCGTCCCGTCGCTGGATCCGGACCTCCCGCAGCTCCAGGCTGCGGCCGTGCTCCAGGGTCTCCCGGAACTCGCCGAGGACCCGCTCGCGGTCGTCCGCCGGCAACGTCTCGACGAAGCTCCGGCCCACGATCTCGGCCCGCGTCGCTCCCACGAGGCGCTCCGCCGCGCCGTTCACCTCCTGCACGACACCGTTCTCGTCGTTGACGAAGATCGCGTCCTGAGCGTGCTCCATCAGGGCGTGGTACCGCTCCTCGGACGCCTTGAGCGCCTCCGCCGCGCCGCGCTGATCCTGGATGTCGACGACGAAGACCTCGTAACGTTCCACCTCACCATCGACGCCCCGGACGGCGCGGCCGTCCGACCGAATCCAGATCAGAGTCCCATCCCGTTTCTTCACCCGCATTTCCAGGCCCGACACGTTGCCCGTTCGATCGAACGCTTCGAGAATCCCGATCCGATCCGCAGCGTCCGCATAAGTCTCGCTGGCGTTCAGCTTCAGCACATGCTCGGGAGAGTCGTAGCCGAGCATGCGCGCGAATGCCTTGTTTACGGCGAGAAACCGGCCATCCGGAGTGGTCTGCATGATGCCGATCGGCGCCTGATCGACGAGGTCGCGATATCTCTTCTCCGACTGGCTGAGCGCCTCATTGGCAGCGGACAGGAGGTCCCGCGCGCTTTCCAGGTCGAGATTCTTATTCTCGAGCTCCAGGAGGAGCCGCTCGCTGTACTCCTTCAGTTTTTCGGTCTGTTCCGCCGCCCGGTCGCGTTTGGCCGGTTTTCCCGAGCGCACGGCGTCGGTCAAGGCATCGAGAATCGCGCCCGTCGGCGCGGGTCGCTGGACGAAGTGGACAGCCCCGGCTTTGGTGGCGAGGTCGTTCTCCATCGGCCCGGTATACGTGGCGCTGTAAACCACGATCGGTATTTCCCGCAGCTCTTCGCTGCGTCGGACCTCGTACGAAAAGCGGTAACCGTCCATCTTCGGCATGAGCACGTCGGAGATCACGGCGTCGACCTGTGTCGATCGGAGAATTCCCAGAGCCTCGACGCCATCCGCGGCTTCGAGCGTCTGGTGACCCTCGGCTTCGAGCGACTTGGCGAGAACCGTTCGATGGGTCGGATTGTCGTCGACGATCAGGACTCTCATTGCGGCAGCGGTTCGACCCGGCCCGGCCCGTTTCTCGCGGGGTGGTCCGGAGCGGTCGTCCGCACAGCGAGGGCTCCTGCCCGACTCGACCCATTTCCCTCGGGAGGGATCATTTGAGGCCTTCCGGCGCTAATCAGCACCTGCTCAGAAGGATACGTAAAAGGGGACGGTCGAATCTATCGGCGCCCGTTCGATTTCTCGTGTCGTACGCGAGAGGACGCTACCGGAAAACTACTCCAGGAGGTGATCGCGAATCGCGTACTCGGTCAGGTCCGCGTTCGACCGGAATCCCATCTTCGCGAGGATGCGCGCGCGATGCGTGCTGACCGTCTGCATGGAGACGTGCAACTCCGCCGCGACCTCCTTGACCGTCTTGCCGAGCGCGAGCCGCCGGAACACCTGGTACGCGCGATCGGAGAGGCGTTCGTGACGTGAAACGGCCACGAGACCATGCTCAAACTTGCTCCCGGGTTTGCCCGGAGTCAAGTCCGGCTCGACCTTGGTCGTAACTACGGCGGACGTCCTCCATCCGTGGAGTGTTCTTAAGCCGACAGGATTGGAACGTCCTTAAGGAAATATTTCAGTTGATACGGAGCCCCGCTCCGCCACCGCCGCCTGAAGCTCCCGCAGCACCTCACCGTCCCACCACCCACGACGCACTTCCTCATCCATGATTTCGTAGGTCCTCTCGTGGGTGAGGGCGTCGCGGTACACGCGCTTCGTCGTGAGCGCGTCGAAGATGTCCGCGACTGTCACGATGCGAACCGTGAGAGGCAGATCGGCGCCCGACCGTCCGTCGGGGTAACCGGAACCGTCGAGCCGCTCGTGGTGGAAACGGACGATGGGAATCGCCTTCAGCATCGTCTTCATGGGGGAGAGAAGGTCGTTGCCGACGACGGGATGCTTTTGAATGACGCCACGCTCCAGAGCGGTGAGCGGACCGGGCTTCAGGAGAACGCTGTCCGGAGTGGCGATCTTGCCGAGGTCGTGGAAAAGCGCCCCACGGCGGACCTCCCCCAGGGTTGCCTCATCGAGGCCCATTCGCCGCCCCACGAGGACGGCGTACTCGGCCACCCGCGTGCTGTGGCCGGCGGTGTAGGGATCGCGAGCATCGATCGTGCGTGCGAGCGTCACGATCACCCGTTCGGCGTGTTCGTACTCGTCGGCGAACAGCTTCAAAAGGACGAGCGAGCGGACGCGTGGCAGGAGCTCGTCGGCGGAGAAAGGCTTCGCAAGAAAGTCCGTGGCGCCGAGCTCGTAAGCCTTGACCTTCTGCTCGGAAGTGGAAAAGCCGGTGAGCATGACAACCGGCAGAAGGCGCGTCGCGGGATCGGACCGGATCTCTTCGAGCACCGCATGGCCGGACCGGTCCGGAAGCTGCAGATCGAGGAAGACGAGATCCGGCGGGTCGGTGCGGATCCGCTCGAGAGCCGGCTCCGCAGTGCCGAACTCCTCGACTCCGTAGCCGCGGGACTTCAAGAGACTTCGGAGGAGGCCCCTTACCTGCGCGTCATCGTCGACGATGAGGATCCGGGCACCGGGCGTTTCGGGACCGCTCGGGCCATTGGGGCGCGCAATCACGCGCCGATTTTATTGCGGCGGGAATCCGGGAAGGGAAGACATGCGCCGCGGGGGATTCTTCCGGCGTCCGTCGGCGCGCCGCTCGGCGAGGCGACGCGTGGAAAGAGTCCGACGATCGACTTCCACCGGACGCTGCTCCCTCCGACGCTCTGCCATGCGCCGGTCCCGGACGGTGCGCCGCCCGAGGCCCGTGCGACGGACAACCTGTCGGCGGTCTTGCGTGAAGGGACCGGGGGCCGTGCGATTCATTTCGGGACACCCACCTTGTCGAGAGAGAGCCTGCCGCTGGGGGGACCGGCGATTCTTAGAACTTCCTGAATGCTAGCAGTTTGGTCCAGCTTTGTCTACCTGTGCGACAAATATTGTTCGACCCTTCTCCGGCGCGGAATGGCCATTGCGTGAAGTCGCAAATCGGTTCGAAGAAGTGTCATCCTCTGACGTTTCTCGTCGTTCCGAGAGGTTCCGAATTTGTCAACTGTGGCAGAGACGATAGTTACACGCGGTCAGTTGCCCGGTACGACAGTCGCAACACTTGAATCCCAATGACTTCCCTGGAATCTGCTCTTCGCGTTCGCAAGGAAACGATCGAAGTCGATCTGGTTCTTTTCGGCGCCGCTCCCCGACGGGTCGAGATGTTCCTCGCCGAGCATGGTTCCCACGGTTTCAGCCGCGAAAGCGTCCTGGAGCTGCTCGATGGCCCGGGATCGTTTCTCCCGGTCCGCGACCTCGAAAGCGGCACGTGGGAGGTCATCAACTCGCGCGCGTTCGTGTCGATCGGAATGTCCCGCCTTTCTGCCGACTCGGAGGACGGGGCGGTCGAGCTCTACGACCATCGGAAGCTCGTCCGGGTGACCCTCGTCGGAGGCGGAACTCTCGAGGGGGAGATCCTTTACTCGGCGCCGGAGGACTCGGCCCGCGTCGTCGACGTGATGAACCGCCGGGAGCGGATTCTGCGGCTCTGGAGCGGCGACCGCGTCTTTCTCCTGAACAAGGAGTACGTGCTGCGAGTCGTCGAAGGAACCGTCACGCGAGAGGAGTCCGCTTGCAGATAGACCAGCTCCTCGGTTCGATCGCGCGCTTCGGCGCAAGCGGCGCCGTTCTCGCCAGCGACGAGAAAGTCATGCTCTCCTTCCCGGCCGGTCCGCGTTACGCCGCTCAGACGACTTCGCACGAGTCTCTCGTGCGCCTTGTCGAAGAAATCGTGCCGGCGGGAACGAACGTCAATCGGAATGGCGGAACGACCTTTCAATACGAAAACAACGGTTCGCGCGTTCTCGTCCGGGTCGATGCCCTCGGCCACCGATGGAAAGTGGCCGTCGAAACGATCCCTCCGCTCGCCGAGCCATCGGAGGCGCCGCCCGCTTCCCCCGAGCCTGAGAGGCCGCCGGAGCCCGAGCCTGTCGTCGAGGCCCCGCGCGTGTCGAAGTACGCCCACGTCGAAGTCACGACGGCGGTCGATCGCCTTCTGCTCGCGACGCTCGACATCGGCGCTTCGGACCTCCACCTGTCGAGCGGCTGTCCTCCGCGCGTCCGCGTCCACGGAAAGATGGCCGTTCTTCCGGGTGCGGAAACGCTGTCGGCCGACGTCCTCCTGAAGCAGCTCTACGAGATCACGCCGGAACGGAACCGCCGGGAGTTCGAAACCAGGAACGACACCGATTTCGGACACTCGATTCCCAAGGTGTCGCGCTTCCGCGCGAACCTCTTCCGGGACCGCCGCGGTCCGGGAGGAGTTTTCCGCGCGATCCCCTTCGAGATCCTGACCCCCGAGCAGATCGGCCTTCCGCCGCAGGTCCTCGAGTTGTGCAATCTGACGAAGGGGCTCGTGCTCGTCACCGGGCCGACCGGATCGGGCAAGTCCACGACACTCGCTACGCTCGTCAACCACATCAACGAGACCCGGAGCGACCACATCATCACGATCGAGGATCCGATCGAGTTCGTCCACGAGAACAAGAAGTGTCTCGTGAACCAGCGCGAGGTCCACTCGCACACCGACTCCTTCAAGGACGCACTCCGCGCCGCGTTACGAGAAGACCCGGACATCGTCCTCGTCGGCGAGATGCGGGACCTCGAGACGATCGCGATCGCGGTCGAGACCGCGGAGACGGGCCATCTCGTGTTCGGGACCCTGCACACGACGACGGCGCCCTCGACGATCGACCGGATCATCGACCAGTTCCCGGCGGACCGGCAGGATCAGATCCGCCAGATGCTCTCGACCTCTTTGAAGGGCGTCATCGCGCAGACGCTCTGCCCGAAGATCGGCGGAGGTCGGGTCGCGGCCTACGAGATCCTCTATTCGACGCCGGCAGTCGCTAATCTGATCCGCGAGGCGAAGACGTTCCAGCTCTACTCGATCATCCAGACAAACCGCGGCCTCGGAATGATGACCCTGAACGACTCCCTGATGGACCTCGTGCGCCGCAAGCTCGTGGAGCCCGAAGTGGCGCAGATGCTTTCGGTCAACAAGACCGAGTTCGCCGGGATGCTCGCCCGCGACGGCGCGCCCGCTCTCGTCGCGAACTAGCCCATGCCCTCATCCTCGGGGCGCGGCCGGTAGGAGATCGCCTCCGCCAGGTGCGCCGAGCCGATGCGCGGGGCGCCGGCCAGGTCCGCGATCGTCCGCGCCACCCGCAGAGACCGATAAAGCGCGCGGACCGACAGCCCGAGCCTCTCGACCGCGCCTTCGAGCATCCTCCGCGCGGGCGGCTCGAGCGCCGTCGCCGGTTCGAGGTCGGCGGGGGAGAGGTCCGCATTCCGGAATCCGGCGATGCCGGGGCGTCGTGCCGCTGCGAGCCCGCGGACCCGCGCGACCCTCTCCCGGACCGCTCCGGAGGGCTCGGACCCGCCCCTTTCGAGGTCGGACCAGGGGACCGCGGGAAGCGGGACGTGAAGGTCGATCCGGTCGAGAAAGGGTCCGGAGAGCCGCCGGGAGTACCGGAGCCGCTCGGACGAATCGCACCGGCACTGGCGGCGGGGATCTCCCCGAAACCCGCAGGGGCACGGATTCCTCGCGGCGACGAGGAGGAAGTCGCAGGGGAACGAGCAGGCGCCGCCGACTCGAACGATCGAGACCCGCTTCTCCTCGATCGGCTGTCGAAGTCCTTCGAGCACGTCGCGCCGGAATTCCGGGAGCTCGTCCAGGAAGAGGGCGCCTCGATGCGCGAGCGAGATCTCACCGGGCATGGGCCGCGCTCCACCGCCGACGAGTCCTGCTGCGGAAATCCCGTGATGCGGCGCGCGGAAGGGCGGGTCGCCGACGAGCCCGCTCCCGCTCGGAAGCGTTCCCGCGACCGAGTGGATCTTGGTCACCTCGATCGCCTCGGTCCGCGAGAGGGGCGGGAGGATCGAGGGAAGGCGGCGCGCGAGCATGGTCTTTCCCGCCCCGGGCGGCCCGCTCAGAATCACATGGTGGCCGCCGGCGGCTGCGACCTCGAGCGCGCGGCGGGCGACCGCCTGCCCACGAACCTCGCAGAAATCGACGGACCCCTCCACGCGCCGCATTCCCTCGAGCGGTCGGGAGGGCTCGATCCGAAGGCGACCGGCGACGTGCTCGAATGTCCCTGCGAGCGAACGAACGGGGATCACCCGGATTCCGTCGACCGCGCAGGCTTCAGCCGCATTTTCCGCGGGAAGGACGATCTCTTCGAACCCGGCGTCGCGCGCCGCGAGAGCCAGGCAGAGGGCTCCGCGCACCGGACGGACCTGCCCGTCCAGGCCGAGCTCGCCCACGAAGACTCGGGCGGTCGAATCCGCCGGCTTCACTCCCGCGATCTCGAGGAGAGCGACGGCCACCGGCAGATCGAGAGAGGCGCCGAACTTCCGAAAGCCGGCGGGGGCGAGGTTCACAGTCACCGCGCCGGACGGAACCGGAAAACCGGCGTTGCGCAGCGCCGACCTCACTCGCTCGCGCGCTTCCCGCACGCTCGGGTCGGGCAGGCCGACGATTCGAAAAGTGGGAAGGCCTCCGGAGACGTCCACCTCGACGTCGAGGACGCGGGCGTCGATTCCAGAGGTCACTGCAGAGTGAACGCGGGCGAGCATGACGCCTCCTCGGCCGAGGAGCGCCGATCGCGATGAGGACGGGCGGGATTCTAGCGGGAAACGGGGCCGGCCGCGGCGGGGGAAAACGTCAGCGGGACGGGATCTTCAGGCGATCCCCCGGCCGGATCTTCGTCCGGGAGGGGAGGCTGTTCACGGCGAGGATGCTCGCGACCGTCGTGCCGTGCTTGAGCGCGATGCGGTAGAGGGTGTCGCCGTTTCTCACCTTGTAGTGCCGGGAGCTCGTTCGGCGCGCCGGCGATTTCCCCTTCCCCTTGGAGGCGACGAGCACTTTCTCCGCGCGCCCCTTCTTCCCCTTCTTGACCGACGCGTACTGGACCGTTTCCCGCGCACGGCCGGGGATGACGAGGACCTTTCCCTTCTGGACACGGGCTTTTCGTGAAAGCCGGTTCGCGGACGCGAGCGAAACGACGGAAACCCGGTACTTCTTCGCGATGCGCGCGAGCGTCTCGCCACGCCGGACGGTGTGGTGCCGCCGGGCTACGGGGAACGTCGCCGTCGGTGCGGCCGCGTACGCGAGCAGCACGTCGGTGCGGGTGCCGGGCGGCACCTTCAGCTCGTAACCCTCCGGCTGGCGCGGGGTGATGGCCGTCTGGAGCTCGGGGTTCAGGTGCTTGAGCTCTTCGATCGCAGCCTCCGAGACGCCGAGGTTCTTCAGATGAACGGGTCGATCGAGGACGACCGTCTCGTACTCGAGCGGCGCTTCGTACTCGACTTCGAAGCCGTAGTGGACCGGGTTGCGCGCTATGAGGGTCGCCGCG
The DNA here is from genome assembly GCA_963832145.1 of uncultured Acidobacteriota bacterium. Classification (GTDB taxonomy): domain Bacteria; phylum Acidobacteriota; class Thermoanaerobaculia; order UBA5066; family Gp7-AA6; genus Gp7-AA6. The sequence continues at coordinate 452,466 of CAWHTA010000001.1, read as the reverse complement.
ATGAAGGCCGGGACGTAGTTCCGGGTCTCGGGCTTGATCGCTCCCGTCGCCGCGAGCTCCCAGAAGTTGCGCGCTCCCGTCCGCTGGATCGCGCGCATGATCTTGCCTTCCCCCGCGTTGTAAGCCGCCATCGCGAGGTACCAGTCGTCGAAGAGCTGGTGGAGGTATCCGAGATAGCGGGCAGCCGCGCGCGTGGCCTTCTCGGGGTCGCTGCGCTCGTCGACGATGCTGTTCGCGGTCAGGCCGTACTGCCGGCCCGTCCGCGGCATGAACTGCCAGATCCCGTGAGCGCTCGCGCGTGACCGGGCGCGCGGCAGGAAGGACGACTCGATGAGCGCGATATGCGCCAGGTCTTTCGGGATGCCTTCCTCCTCGAAGACCCTGTGGATCATCGCCATGTACTTGCCGGACCGTCCGAGGCCCCGATGGATGACGCCGTGCAGGTCGCTCTGGAAGGCCGCGAGGATCTTGAGTACGGCGTCGTTGATCGTGATCGGGACGTCGTACTTGACGTCGAGCGTGTCGGAGTCGACGGCCTCCTTCGCATGAACGATCGCTTCGGCGGTCGCGCTCGGGTCCGCGATCTCCTTCAGCTCGGCGGCGACCTGTCCGTCGGACGTTCCCGCTTCCTCGGCCGGGCCCGCGAGGGCCTCGTAGCGAAGGGCGCTCTCGTAGAGCTGGTAGGAGAAGGCGAGGAGCTCCGGGTCAGCGAGCGCGGGCCCGTCCGCCGGGCGGAGGGTTTCGATCGACTGCCGGAAGTACTCGTGCGCGCACTCGAAATCGCCCGTGAGTGCCGCGACGCGACCGAGCTCGAAGAGGCTCGAGGCCTTCGTCATCGCCTGATAGGCCGGGCTCGGCCCCCGCTTCGCGGTCGGAGTCCGTGGATTTGCTGAACAGCTGATCAATCCAGCCGCAAGGCACAAAAGAACACAGACTCTCCCCCGGAGGAGCAAGGTCTTGGGATTCATCTGGAAAAAGGGTACCCCCCCCTTGCAACCAAAAGCAAAAGCTTTTTTTGGTGTTTCGGGACGAGGACACTGTCGCGCGGCCGCGCAAGGACCCTTTTCGCGAAGCACTGCCCGGCCGCGCGGCCGCAAAGAGAGGGTGTCAGTTACCGCGGCTTCAGGAGCCGTGGAGTGTCCGCCTACTTGCCGAAGATCTGGAACTTCAGGTTAAGGAGAAGCTTTTCGAGGTCCTGGGCCGAGTCGAGTGACACCGAAAAATCCTTCGACTCTCCGACGGGACGATCGTTTCGGTCCGTGAAGCGAAGGCTGACCGTCACGTTCTGGCCGGCGGCGAGCTCCTTGCGGGGCACGTGGAGGTCGAAGACCCGGCTCACTTCCTTGCGGTGATTGAGACTGTGCGCGAGCAGGTCGTCGACCGATTTCGCCGCGCCGCCGCGTCGCGGCCGGGCCGCCGGGGAGAGGGACGTCGAGTTCTTGCGCAGCCGTTCGAGCTCCGCGAGGATATCGACGTTCGAACCGACGCGGACGTGCTTGACCTCCGACGCGCCGGCCGGCGCCTCGTTGGTCTCGGCGAAGGACACGTCGGAGATTTCTTCGCTCACGACGGCGACGGGTGCGCGAACTTCCGCCTTGGCGGCCTCGTCGTATTCGAACTCGATATCCGGTATCACCTCTTCGGATGGAGGCGAGGCGGGGCGGCGCTTCGGCGGGAGCGCGGGCTTCGGGCTCGGCATGGCCGCCGTCGCGCGCGGCGCGAACGCTTCTGCGGCGGCGGGAGGAGGTGGGGCCGCCGGGACTTCCGAAGGAGTTTCGCGAACGACCGTCGGCGCGGAAACGGCGACGGACGTCTTCGGCGTCGCGCGGTCGTCGCCCAGCATTCGCTTCTTGAGAGACCGGAGCGTCAGCCGGGAGATGGCCTTCAACGTTTCGAAGACGCCCTGCCCGTGGATCGCGCTCGCCTCATAGCTCTCGTGCGCTCCGTCGCCATTCAAGTCGCGCTGGAGCTCGTCGACCGAGAGGATGCTCGTCAGGTCGCGTTTGTTGTACTGGAGAGCGAGCGGCAGGTCCTCGAGGTTCAGCCCGATTTCCGCGAGGTTCGCCCTCAGGTTCGTGAAGCTCTCGAGGTTCGCATCCTTCATCGCGCGCTGCGAGTCCGCGACGAAAACGACGCCGTCCACTCCCTTGAGGACGAGCTTGCGGGTCGTGTTGTAGAAGACCTGCCCCGGGACGGTGTAGAGCTGGACCCGCGTCTTGAACCCGCTGATCACGCCCACGTCGAGCGGAAGGAGATCGAAGAAGAGCGTCCGATCCGTTTCGGTCTCGAGCGAGACCATCTCCCCCCGCGAATCGGGAGCGGTTCGGCCGTAAATGTGGTGCAGATTGGTCGTCTTTCCGCACAGACCAGGACCGTAGTACACGATCTTGGCCGCCATCTGCATCGTGGCGTAGTTGAAGAAAACCATTTTTGGTCCGGGCGGGTTCGATACCGCCCGGCGATTTTAACAGAGGCGATCGCCTGGAAGGGGCTTCCCGGGCCGTTTTCTCGATTGCGCTCAGCCCTTTGAAGGCGGAGTGTCCGGTTTCTTGCCAGAAAGGTTCGCTTCCCCGAGCGCCAGGAGCTGCCCGATCTCGTCCTCCCGGCCGCGGCCCGGCGTGCGGCGAAGCGTCTCGAGAGCGAGCTGCCGGTAGAGTCGGGCGAGGTCGGGACGCCGAACGAGCGCGTCGCGGTGCAACCGCACGGTTTCGACGTCGCGCCGCGCGACCGGGCCCGTGAGCGCCTCGGCGAAGGGCTGCCGCTCGACCGCCTGCGAGGCGCTGATCGCGAGCCGCGCGAGCTCGACGCGGCCCTCCTCCGGCTCGAGGCCGGCTTCCTCCCAGATCCCCGCCGCAAGAGAGAGGAGCGACGCGACACCGCCCGCGGCGAGAGTGGCGGCGCAGTGATACAGCGGTTTTTCCCCCGCGGTCACACGATGGGGCCGCGCGCCGATTCTGCGGCAGAGACGCGAGCCCGCTTCTGCGGCGCCCTCTTCTCCTTCCACCGCGACAAAGGAGTCCTGCCAGGTCTCCTCCAGCGCACCGGTGAACGCGCGAAGAGGATGGAGGGACCCGAGGGACGAACCGGGCGAGAGGGACGCGATCGCGTTTGCCGGGAGAGCGCCCGAAAGGTGGAAGGAGTAGCGGCACTCCGCGCGCCGCGCGATTGCGGAGGCGACCGCTTCGATTGCGTCGTCGGGGACGGCGAGCACGAGAAAGTCCCCCGCGATCTCTCGTCCGTCGTCCGGCGCCCGCACCCCGACCGAATCCGGCAGGCCGCGTTGCTTCGCGTCGAGCGCGTTTCGCGCGATCACGACAGCGGTACCTCCGGTGCCCGTCCAGGAGCGGATGAGCGCGCGGCCCGCGCGGCCGGGTCCGACGAGAACGAGGCGTTCGCCGGCCGAGTCGTCGGGCATCCCGGCCAGTCTATTTCTTGACTGTCCTTCGGGGGGCCGGTACCCTGATCTGGCGCTCCGCGGACCGGAGTGCCAAACTCCAATGTTATGAGCAGCCTCGACACACGCAGCCGCGCGATTCTGAAGGAGATCATCCGGGTCCACGTGGACACCGGAAAGCCGGTCTCCTCGCGAACGCTCTTCAAGTCCCAGCGGTTCGAGCTCTCGCCCGCCTCGATCCGGAACATCATGGCGGACCTGACCGACGGGGGTTACCTCGCCCAGCCCCACACGTCCGCGGGGCGCGTGCCGACCGACCGCGCCTACCGTCTTTACATCGACGAGCTCGTGCACCATCGCCGCGTGACCGAAGGGGTGCGCGAGCAGGTCGGTCTCGACCTCGCCTCGGCGGGACCCGAAGTGACGGGACTCTTCCAGACCGCCTCGCGGCTGCTCTCGCGCCTCTCCGGTGAGGTCGGGTTCGTCATCGCGCCCGATTCGCTCCACAGCGTGCTGAAGACGCTTCGATTCATCGCCGTCGCGCCCGGCAAGGTGCTCGTCGTGCAGGTGAACGAGCCGGACGTCGTCCTTTCGCGCGTCATCGAGACGGCCGGGGATTACACGACCCGGGAACTCGAGGACGCGAGCGAGCGCTTCACCCGCGAGTACGCCGGCCGCACTCTTCACGACGTCCGCGGCCGACTACTCGCGGACATGGCGGCGGAGAAGGCCGCCTGTGATCGCATGCTCGGGCGCGCCCTCGACCTCGCGCGGCTCGCCCTCGAGCACGGCGACGGTGAGGAACGCGTCTACGTCGATGGCGCTTCGACGCTCCTCGACAAGCCCGAGTTCTCCGACGTCGAGAGCTTGAAGCGGATCTTCCGGGCGTTCGACGAGAAAGCCCGCCTCCTGGACCTCGTCACCCGATACCTCGAGTCGAAGGAGACGTGCGTCGTGCTCGGGTCCGAGGCGAGTCTCGCTTCCGATCCGCGCCTTTCCGCGGTCCTCACCTGCTACGGGTCCTCCGAGACGCTCACCGGCATGCTCGGGGTCATCGGCCCCGCCCGCCGGGAGTATCCCCGCGTGATCCCCGTCGTCGAGCTGCTCGGTCGGGCGCTGACCGAAAGGCTCGAGAGCCGTGAGAACCGGGCGCGCCGAGAGGTGTCGCATGAGTGATCGCGATCCGCGCGACCGCTCGGAGGACGGCATCGAAGACGACCGGATCCTCGTCGAGGACACGGGCGAGTCGCTCGATGCGGCCCTCGAGGAGGAGGAGCAGTCCGCGATCGCGGCGGCCGAAGCAAAACGGAAGGCGGTCGAGCGGGAGCTCGAAGAGCTCAAGGACCGACACCTCCGGAAGCTCGCGGAGTTCGACAACATCCGCAAGAGGAACGAGCGCGAGCGGGGAGAATCGCGACGGAACGCTCTCGCCGACGTCGCGCGCGAATTCCTTCCCGTGCTCGACAGCTTCGAGCGGGCCCTGGCGCACGCGTCCTCCGATGATCTCGGCGGCGACTTTGGGCAGGGCGTCCTGCTCATCGAGCGGCAGCTCGCGGACCTGTGGCAGCGCCAGGGGCTGAAAGAGGTCGACACCAGCGGCACCTTCGATCCCAACCGTCATGAAGCCGTCTCGACCGAACCTTCCACCGCGCCGCCGAACTCGATTCTCGAAGTGATGCGGAAGGGATACACGCTCGGGGATCGGCTGATCCGGCCCGCCCTCGTGAAAGTCGCCGTGCGGCCGGAGCGATCGAAGAAGCCGGCCGAAGACGACGACAACGACAACACGCACGACGGGCCGGGCCCGAACTAGAGACGGGCCAGGTCGAACATGGGCAAGATCCTCGGAATCGACCTCGGGACGACGAACTGCTGCGTCGCCGTCGTCGAGGGAGCGGCTCCCCAGGTCCTCGCCAACCGCGAGGGCAGCCGGACGACGCCGTCCATCGTGGCGTTCACCGAAGACGGTGAGCGCCTCGTCGGGCAGATCGCCAAGCGCCAGGCGATCACCAACCCGCTGAACACAGTCTTCGCCGTCAAGCGCCTCGTGGGGCGGAAGTTCGATGCGCCGGAGACCGCCCACGCGCGCGAAGTGCTCTCCTACGACATCGCCCGCGCCGGCAACGGCGACGTCAAGATCCGCGCGCGCGGGCAGGACTACAGCCCCGAGGAGATCTCCGCGTTCATCCTCCAGGAGATCAAGGAGTTTTCCGAGGAAGTCCTCGGCGAGGAGATCACCGAGGCGATCGTCACCGTGCCCGCGTATTTCGACGACGCCCAGCGTCAGGCGACGCGCGACGCCGGCCGGATCGCGGGTCTCGACGTTCTTCGGATCATCAACGAGCCGACCGCTGCGGCTCTCGCTTACGGTCTCGACCGCAAGGGGAGCGAGATCGTGGCGGTCTACGACCTCGGAGGCGGGACTTTCGACGTCTCGATCCTCGAGCTCGGTGACGGGATCTTCGAAGTGAAGGCGACGGCCGGGGACACGTACCTCGGGGGCGAAGACTTCGACAAGAAAATCATGGACTGGCTCCTCGAGGACTTCCAGAAGAGCGCGGGCATCGACCTGAAGCAGGACCGGATGGCGCTTCAGCGTCTCAAGGAGGCGGCGGAAAAGGCGAAGTGCGAGCTTTCGAGCGCCATGGAGACGACGATCACCCTGCCCTTCATTTCCGCCGACTCGTCCGGTCCGAAGCACATCAACCGCACGCTGACCCGCGGCAAATTCGAGCAGCTTGTCGCCGACCTGATCGACCGCACGGCCGCGCCGTGCCTCGACGCGCTCGGCGCCGCGAAGCTGCAACCCTCCGACGTCGACCAGGTGATTCTCGTCGGCGGCCAGACACGGACGCCGAAAGTGCAGCGGATGGTGGCGGAGCTCTTCGGCAGGGAGCCGTCGCGCGATATCAACCCGGACGAGGTCGTTGCGATCGGCGCCGCGATCCAGGGCGGAGTCCTCAAGGGGGAGATCAAGGACGTCGTCCTGCTCGACGTCACGCCCCTCTCGCTCGGGATCGAGACGCACGGCGGACTCTTCGAGAAGCTGATCGAGCGCAACTCCACGATTCCGACGAAGAACACGAAGGTCTTCACGACGGTTGCCGACAACCAGTCGGTCGTCGAGATCCACGTGCTTCAGGGGGAACGGGACCTCGCGAAGGAGAACAAGTCGCTCGGCCGGTTCGAGCTGCTGGGAATCCCGACGTCCCCCGCGGGGTTCCGCAGATCGAAGTGACGTTCTCTCTCGACTCGAACGGCATCGTCCACGTCTCGGCGCGCGACCTCGCGACCGGCAAGGCGCAGGGCATGCAGATCAATCCGGCCGGCGGCCTGTCACAGCCGGAGATCGATCGGATCATCCGCGACGCCGCCGCATTCGCGACGTCGGACAGCGAGCGCCGCGAGATCGCGCAGATGCGGAACCGCCTGGAGGGCATGATCGCGGCGAACGAGCGCGTCCTTTCGGAGTTCGCGCGGTCGCTCGATCCGGAAGAGCGCGAGCGGATCGACGAAACACTGACCCGCTCGCGGGAAATGGCGACAAGCGAATCCCGCGACACCCTCGTCGAAGCCCTCTTCGACATGCAGGGCGTCTCGAAGGTGCTGACGCGGGTCATGCTCGCTCGCGCCGGCGCCGGTGGCGCCGCGACCCCTCGCGGCTAGGCGGAACCCCGATGGCGAGCAAGCGTGACTACTACGAAGTGCTCGGAGTCTCTCGGGACGCCGGTGCGGTGGAGCTCAAGGCGGCCTACCGCCGGCTCGCTCTTCAGCACCATCCGGATCGCAACCCGGATGTTCCGGAAGCGGCGGAGAAGTTCAAGGAGGCGTCGGAGGCCTACGCCGTGCTCTCCGACCCGGAGAAGCGCGAGCGCTACGACCGGTACGGAACCGCCGGCGTGGGGGGCGCGGGCGGCTTCGGGGGCTTCGATCCGTCGAACTTCGGCGACCTGTCGGACCTTTTCGGGGACCTCTTCGGTTTCGGTTCGGCGCGGGAGACGCACGCGCGGGGGAGCGACCTCGTGTACCGGATGGAGATCAGCCTCGCCGACGCGGCCTTCGGAATCGAAGCGCCGATCGTGGTGTCGCGGCTCGAGCGGTGCGCGGCGTGCGAAGGCTCCGGCGCCGAGAAGGGTTCCCACCCGGTGACCTGCTCGGCGTGCAAGGGCAAGGGGCGTCAGCGCATCTCGCAGGGCTTCCTCATGATCACGCGGCCCTGCCCGAACTGCGGCGGAGACGGGAAGGTCATCGAGAAGCCTTGCACCGAATGCCACGGGGACGGCCGCCGGCGCGGCCAGAGAAAGCTCGAGATTCGAATCCCGGCGGGCGTCGAGACCGGCTCCCGTCTCCGTCTGTCGGGGGAGGGGGACGCCGGACAGTCGGGCGGACCTTCCGGCGACCTCTACGTCGTGCTCACGGTCCTTGCCCACGAAGCGTTCGAACGGGAAGGCGACGACCTCGTCGTCCGCATGGACCTTCCTTTCCCCACCCTCGCCCTCGGGGGCGAGGTCTCCGTACCGACGATCGACGGCGATCCCGAAACCGTTTCGATTCCGGCCGGCACCCAGGCGGGGAGCGAAATCAAGCTGAAGGGGCACGGGGTCGGGCGCCTCGGCCGGTCGGGCCGCGGCGATCTCGTTCTCCGGGTCGGCGTCGCGGTCCCGAGGAAGCCATCGAAGAGGGAGAGAGATCTCCTTCGCCAGTACGCGGAGCTGACCGGGGCGCCTGTCGACAAGAGCGTCCTCGACAAGGCCAAGAGAATCTTCAAGTAGAGCGGTTACGCCGAAATACTCTCGCCTGACCGTCCGGCGCAGGGCGCACGACGAGACGGTGCTCGGCATCCTCGCGATCTTCGGTCCGCTCGGATTCCAGGAAGTGGGCTCCGATCTCGTCGCCTACTACCGGGAGTCCGAGGACACGCGCGCGGCGGGGGAAGCTCTGACTGCGGCGGGCATCGGGAACGAGATCGTCACCGACCTGCCGGAGCCGGACCCGCTCGAGGCTTACCGGGCCGCGAGCCGCCCTTTCCCGATCGGGGACCGCTTCTGGATCGATCCCGGCCCGGCTTCGCAGTCCCCTCCGCCCCCGGGCCGGATTGCCCTGCGCGTGCCGGCGTCCCGCGCCTTCGGGACGGGCGCGCACGAGTCCACGAAGCTTGCGATTCTCGCGCTCGAGGAGGAACCGCTCGAAGGACGCCGGCTGCTCGACGTGGGAACCGGTTCCGGAATCCTGGCTCTTGCGGCGGTGGCTCTCGGAGCGCGGTGCGCGATCGGGGTGGACTGCGACAGCCAGGCGGTCTTCGTCGCGCGCGAGAACCTGCTCCTGCATCCTTTCGGTTCCCGCGTCCTTCTCACCGCCTCCGCGCCGGCCGCGCTCTCCGGCACCTTTTCCCCGGTGGTCGCAAACCTGCTGCCGGAAGAGCTCCTGCCGATGCGCGCGAGCGTCCTTGCGCGCGTCGCCCCGCGCGGGCGCCTGATCGTCTCCGGGATCCCCTCGGACCGCGAGGGCGAAGTGCTGCCGAAGCTCCGCGGGCCGCGCTGGTCGCTGGCCGGCTGTCGGCGGGAGAATGGCTGGACGTGCGTCACGCTCGAACGCGGCTGATCGTCCCTCGTCTCCCCGAGCTCGGAGCGACGCTCACGTTGGGCGGTAGCGAGGTCGCCCACCTCCGCGCGCGCCGCCTCGCCCCGGGGGATTCCGTGGAGCTCCTCGACGGGAGCGGCCGCGAAGCGATCGCGGAAGTCGTCGCCATCAGGCGCGGTGAGGCCACGCTGCGGATTTCCGAAATCGTCCGCCACGAGTCGGGAAGCCGGCCGACGTCGCTCTTCCTCGCCGGACTGAAGCCCGACCGGCTTTCCTGGGCGGTCGAGAAAGCGACGGAGCTCGGTGCCGCGGACGTCACGATCGTGAGCTCGGAGCGGACGCAGTCGTTTCGAGCGGCCGCGACGCTTCTCCCGCGCCTCGAGCGCGTCGCGCGCGAGTCGGCGAAGCAGTGCGGACGGGCGGACTGGCCCTCGATCTCCGGCCCGCTCGCCGTCCTTCGCGTGCTCGAAGACGAGCGCTTCGCGCACCGTCTCTTCCTCGACTTCGACGGCGACCCATTTCCGAACCGCATCTCCGCCGCCGCGGCCGCTCTCCTCGTCGGGCCGGAGGGAGGCTGGACGGCCGGCGAGAGAAGAGCCGCTTCCGAGCGAGGCTGGAAGATCGTGACTCTTCCGGCGGGAAGACTGCGCGCGGAGACGGCGGTCGTCGCGGCTCTCACGCTCGTGAATGCCGCGAGAGAACGTTAAAGGAGTCGCGCTCGCGCGTCCTTGACGCCGCTCTCTCCGGCGATGGATACTCGCGCGACGCCGGTATCGCCTTCCTCACACCGGAGGTCCGCGAATGTCCTACGAAGAGGTCCAGAAGGTCTGGATGAACGGGCGGCTCGTGGATTTCGCCGACGCGAAGATCCACGCGTTCTCGCACGTCTTCCACTACGGCTCGGCGATGTTCGAGGGAACGCGCGTCTACAAGACGCGAACCGGCCCGGCCGCCTTCCGGCTCGACGCGCACATCGAGCGCCTGTACCACTCCTGCAAGATCTACCGGATGGAGATTCCCTACACCCCCGCGGAGTTCCGCGAGGCGATCTTCGACACGATCCGCGCGAACCGGTTCGACGCCTGCTACATCCGTCCCGTCGTGTATCGCGGCCTCGGCGCCCTTGGAGTGAACCCGTTCAAGAGTCCCGTGGACGTCCTCATCGCCGTCTGGAAGTGGGGGCAGTATCTCGGAGACGACGCGGTCCAGAACGGCGTCGACGTCTGCGTCTCGTCGTGGAACCGGATGGCGCCCAACACGTTTCCCGCGATGGCCAAGGCGACCGGCAACTACGTCAACTCGATGCTGATCAAGATGGAGGCGATCGTCAACGGCTTCACCGAGGGAATCGCGCTCGACAACACCGGGCGGGTCTCGGAGGGGAGCGGAGAGAACCTCTTCCTCGTCTACCAGGGCCGGCTCCTCACGCCGCCGCTCGCCGGCACCATCCTGCCGGGGATCACCCGGGAGACGGTGATCACGCTCGCCCGGGACGCCGGTTACACGGTCGTCGAGCAGCAGATCGCGCGGGAGATGCTCTACATCGCCGACGAGGTGTTTTTCACCGGTACCGCGGCCGAGATCACCCCGATCCGCTCGGTCGACCGGATCCCCGTCGGTGCCGGCAGCCGGGGTCCCGTCACGGAACGGCTGCAGAAGGACTTCTTCTCCCTCCTGGAGGGGGCGTCCGAAGACCGGTACGGCTGGCTCACCCCCATACCGGTGGAGGACGCGGTCTCCCGGTAAGGGGGTCGTGGCGAGAAGGGCCCCTCACCCCGGCCCTCTCCCCGGAGGGGAGAGGGAGCGGAGAGACTTCCAATTTCGCGCCTTCCGGCGTAACCTAGGGTCCCGAGGTTAAATCCATGCTGATCAACGACCTGCTAAAAATCGCGGTCGACCGCAACGCGTCCGACCTGCATCTCAAGGTTGGCGTTCACCCTGTAATCCGGGTGGATGGCGCGCTGATCCCCCTCGCGGAGCTCCGGCCTCTCATGCAGGAAGAGGCCGTCGCGATGGCGTTCTCGATCATGTCCGCCCGTCAGAAAGAGAAGTTCAAGAACAACTTCGAGATCGACATCGCCTACTCGGTCCCGAGTCTCGGCCGCTTCCGCTGCAACATTTTCCAGCAGCGCGGCACGGTCGGCCTCGTCCTCCGCGTCATCCCGCAGAAGATCCGAACGATCCGCGAGCTCGTGCTGCCGCCGGTCATCGAGAAGATCTGCCAGGAGCAGCGGGGCCTCGTGCTCTGCACCGGGACGACCGGGTCCGGAAAATCCACGTCCCTCGCCGCGATGATCGACCTCATCAACTCGACGCGCAACGAGCACATCATGACGATCGAGGATCCGATCGAGTTCCTCCACCGCGACAAGCGCTCGATCATCAACCAGCGCGAAGTGGATGTGGACACGAAGGGCTTCTCGGTCGCGCTTCGAAGCGCGCTGCGCCAGGACCCCGACGTAATCCTCGTGGGTGAAATGCGTGACTACGAGACGATCGAGACGGCGCTGGTCGCCGCCGAGACGGGGCACCTCGTGCTCTCGACGCTGCACACGCTCGACGCGACGGAAACGGTGAACCGCATCATCTCCGTCGTTCCGCCGCACCAGCAGAAGCAGATCCGGCTTCAGCTCGGATCGGTGATCCGGGCGATCATCTCAATGCGGCTCATGCCGCGCGCGGACGGGCTCGGCCGCGTCCCCGCTGTCGAGGTGCTCGTCCGAACGGGTCTCGTCCGGGAGTGCATCGAGAACAAGGAGAAGACGAGCCTCCTCCGCGACGCGATCCAGGCGGGGACGTCGCAGTACGGGATGCAGACCTTCGACCAGTCGCTCTACGGGCTCTACCGCGCGGGTCTCATCACGCTCGAGGAAGCTTTGAAGCGCGCGTCGAACCCCAACGAGTTCAAGCTCAAGCTCCAGGGCATCCAGTCCACATCCGACGTCGCCCAGGAGGCGATGGACTCGGTGCTCGAAGGACCGACGGATTACCAGCCCGTCGTCGAGGAGGAGTCGCCCTTCGACTTCTCCAACCAGGTCATGCCGGGGCGGTAGAAGATCGGCCGGAGAGTCCCGCCCGATCGCTCTTCCCCCGCGCACGCCCGCGAGCGCGCGCTCGCACTTCTCGCCATCCGGGCGCGGGGACGCGAAGAGCTCCGTCGCGCGCTCGGCGACCGCGGTTTCGATCCGGACGCCGTCGGCGCGGCGCTCGAGCGGCTCGAGCGGGAGGGAGTCCTCGACGATCTCGCCGCGGCGCGCTCGGCGGTGCGTCAGCGCGGAGCGCGGTACGGCAAGCTCCGGCTCGCGCGGGAACTCGCGGCCCGCGGATTCTCGAGGGAGACCGTCGAAGAAGCGCTCGCCGAACGGGAGCCCGAGCTGGAAGAAAACGCTCTCGCCCGTGCGTTGGAGAGGGTCTGGAAAGCTCACGAAGGAAAGCCCGCGCCCGCGCGGCGGCGGGCGGTCCTCGACGCGCTCCTGCGGCGGGGATTCTCGGCAGAGAAGATTTCTGCGATGATCGATCGGCTGAAACGAGATGAAGTCCAAAGAGGTCCGCGAGCGCTTTCTTAGCTTCTTCGAGGAGCGTGGGCACCGCCGCGTCCGCTCCTCGTCGCTCATCCCCGCGCAGGACCCGACCCTTCTTTTTACGAACGCGGGGATGGTCCAGTTCAAGGACGTCTTCACGGGCCGCGAGTCGCGGGAGTACTCCCGGGCGGCGAGCTCTCAGAAGTGCGTTCGCGCGGGCGGAAAGCACAACGACCTCGACAACGTCGGCTACACCGGCCGGCACCACACGTTCTTCGAGATGCTCGGGAACTTCTCTTTCGGCGACTACTTCAAGGAAGACGCGATACGGTTCGCGTGGGAGCTCCTGACCGACCGGGAGAAGGGATACGGACTCGAGCCCGAACGCCTCTGGGCGACGGTGTTTCTCTCCGACGACGACGCGGCGAAGATCTGGGAGCGTTATCTGCCGGCGGAACGGATCCTGCGTTTCGGCGAAGTCGAGAACTTCTGGGCGATGGGGGACACGGGCCCGTGCGGGCCCTGCTCGGAGGTCCACTACTTCACCGGTGCCGATCTCTCGCGCAACACGCCCGAGCTCGTCAACGGCCCGGCGGACGATACCGTCGAGATCTGGAACCTCGTGTTCATGCAGTTCGAGCGCGACTCCTCCGGAAAGCTCGAGCCGCTGCCTCGGCCGTCCGTCGACACGGGCGCCGGGCTCGAGCGCATCGCCGCCGTCCTCCAGGGGGTCGGAAACAACTTCGAGACCGACTTGCTGCGGCCCATCATTACCGAGATCGAAAGGATCTCGGGCCGTTCGTACGTCGGAGGAATGGCGGACGAAGACGCTCCTTTCCGGGTGGTCGCCGACCACGCCCGTTCGGTGACGATGCTCATGGCGGACGGCGTGATGCCGGCGAGCGAAGGCCGGGGCTACGTGCTCCGGCGAATCATCCGTCGGGCGACTCGCTACGCCCGGCAGCTCGGGATCGAGGAACCCGTTCTCCACACGCTCGCTCCCGCGATCGTTGCGTCCTTCGCAGGCGTCCACTTCACGCCCGACGAGGCCGCCCTCGCTCTTCGAGCGCATCGGCCCGCCGCTTCGGGCCGAGGAAGAGCGATTCGCGAAGACCCTCTCCGCGGGCGAAGCGCTGGTCTCCGAGGAGATCGAGCGGCTTCGCCGTTCCGGGGAACGCACGCTTCCGGGGGACGTCCTCTTCCGCCTCTACGACACGCACGGGATCCCGTGGACGTGATCGAGGAGATCGCCCGCGACGAGGGGCTCCAGGTCGACCGCGAGGGCTTCGAGGTCGCGATGGAGGAGCAGCGCGTGCGCTCGCGCGCGACAGCGAAGTTCGATGCGGCGGACGTGTCCGTCTACGACCGGCTCGACCTGCCCGCCAGCCAGTCGGAGTTCCGGGGATATCCGGAGCACGACTTCGTTTCTCTCGACCAAGCGCGGATCGTCGGCCTCGTGAAGGACGGTTCACCCTCTGCGCGGCTCGCGGCCGGTGAAACCGGCGAGGCGGTTGCGGATCGCACGGTGTTCTACCCGGAGGGGGGCGGGCAGGTCGCCGACACCGGCACCTGGACCTGGCCGGAGGGCGAGGCGGAGGTGCTTCACGTCTGGAGACCTCGTCCCGATACGATCGCTCACCGCATTCGCGTGACCCGCGGCGCCCTCGCGCGTGGTGCCGACCGTAAACATGCGGGTGCCGGAGTGGGTGCGCCGCCGAACGCAGGCAAACCATACGGGAACCCACCTGGTCCATGCGGCTCTCCGAAAGGTTCTCGGCGGAGGAGCGCGGCAGATGGGCTCGCTCGTCGCGCCGGACCGTCTTCGCTTCGACTACGCGACGGCGGCGCCGCCGACGCCCGACCAGATCGCCGAGATTGAGAGCCTCGTCAACCAGGAGATCCTCCGTGACCGCGAGGTGACGAAGTCGAGCCTTCCCATGGACGAGGCGCGCCGCCGCGGCGCCGACATGTTCTTCTGGGACAAGTACTCCGACTCCGTCCGGGTCGTCGAGGTGCCGGGCTTTTCGATCGAGCTCTGCGGCGGCTGCCACGTTCCCCGGACCGGAGAGATCGGCGCCTTCAAGATCGTCTCGGACAAGTCGCTGGCGGCCGGCGTCCGGCGGCTGGAGGCCGTGACGTCGCTTGGCGCTGTCGATCTTCTGCGCGCCGACGAAGAGACGCTGAACCGGCTCGCGGCGGCGGCGCAGTCGCCGCGCGAGGGCCTCCTCGAGCGGTGGGCCGAGCGCGAGGAGCGCTTGAAGGGCCTCGAGCGTGAGCTCGCGTCCTTGAAGATGAAGCTCGCGTCCGGCGCGGGCGGCGGACACGAGCCCTCCGAGGAAGTGGAAGGTGTCGCCGTCGTGACGCGCCTCGTCGAGGGTCTCACGGTCCCGGAGCTTCGGAATCTGTCCGACACCCTGAGGTCACGGCTGTCCGGCGGCGGCGTCGTGATCGTCGGGACGTCGGCGGCGGGGAAGACTTCGGTTGTGATCGCCGTCACACGCGAGCTCCAGGATCGCGTCCCCGCCTCGCGGATCGCGCAGGCCGTCGGGAAGGCCCTCGGCGGATCGGGCGGAGGCAAAGCGGACCTCGCGCAGGCGGGCGGCAAGCGGGAAGAGCTTCTCCGCGAAGGCCTTCAGGCCGGAAAAGATGCGGTCCACGAGATCCTCGCAGGCGCCCGGGCGGCCGCGCTCGAAGCGTAGTTCGGCGAGCCGGCGGACGCTCCGGATAATCGACCGGAAGTGGAATATAATGGTGCAAACCCGGTTACCGAAGGCACCTACGAACATCGAATGCGCTCGAAGACTCTCATCGCTCTCGCCGTACTTTTCGCGCTGGCCGCACCCGGCTTCGCGAAGGTGCGCATCGTCGTGAAGGACGGCAAGAAGCTCGTCTACAACGACGGAGTCGGGGAGAAGCGGGCGCCGTCGGGCAAACGATCCACCGGAGATGCGTGGCTCGCGGCCCGGCTGTCGAGGCCGTCCGACTACGACCACCTGATCAATCAGGCCGCGAGTAACCACTCGCTCGACCCCCGGCTCGTCAAGGCGGTGGCTCTCGTGGAGTCCGGCTTCAATCCCAGGGCCGTCTCTCCGAAGGGCGCGCGCGGGCTCATGCAGCTCATGCCGGCGACGGCGCGGGGCAACGGCGTGAACAACGTCCACGACCCGGCGCAGAACATCGCGGGCGGAACCAAGTACCTGTCGCACCTCCTGAACCTCTTCGACGGCAACCTCGAGAAGTCCCTCGCCGCGTACAACGCGGGGGAGGGCGCGGTCGCCCGATACGGAGGGATCCCGCCGTACGTCGAGACGCGCGATTACGTTCGCCGGGCACTCACCGCCTACTACGGCGCGCCTTACCGCGGCGGGTCCACGCTCAGCGGCGGGTTCGGCAAGCCGTCGCCCGCGATCCGGATCGAACGCGATTCGCAGAACCGGCCTCTGCTGAAGACGGGCCGTTCCTCCGCTCCCGCCGGCCGCCCGCTCGGCTAGCCCGGAGCCTCCGCCGGAGCCGCCCCTCGCGCGGCGAAATCCCTCAACCGCTCCTCCGCCTCCGAGAGGATCCGTTCGATCGCTTCCCCGTCGACGTGCTCGCAGTAGAGCCGCACCATCGGCTCCGTTCCGGAAAGCCGGTGGAGCAGCCACCCGTCCTCGCCCAGCAGGTACTTCACCCCATCCTTTTCGGACACCCCGGTGACCGGCAGGCCGGCAACCGACGCGGGGGGATCCCCGCGGACGGAGTCGAGATACGCCGAGACGACGGGGACCGGGAGATAGACGTCCCTTCGACCGTACTCGAACGTGCCGAACTCTTCCGCGAGATCTTCGAGCGCGCCGCCGAGATCCCGGCCCGACTGGGCGAGGCTCTCGAGGAGGAGGAGCGCGTTGAAAACTCCGTCGCGCTCCGGCAGGTAGAACCCGAACGCGTATCCTCCGCTCTCTTCACCACCCGCAGCCGCCTCGCCGGAGTTCATGAGCTCGGCGACGTACTTGAAGCCGATCGCCGTCTCGATCAGGGGAGACCCGAGCTTCGCGGCGACGCGGTCGATCAGGAGAGAGGTCGAGTAGGTCCGCGCGATCCCTCCCGAAAGCCCCCGGCGGCGGAAGGCGTGGAGGAGAAGCAGCGCGAGCACCCGGTGCGGCGAGACGAACCTTCCCCCGGCGTCGAGCACGCCGAGCCGGTCCGCGTCCCCGTCGTGCGCGACAGCGAGGTCGAGCCGCTTGGCGACGACCTCGGCCGACGCCGCTCCGAGGTTGTGCGCGATCGGTTCGGGATGGACGCCGCCGAAGAGCACGTCCCGGCCGGAGCGGAAGGGGAGCACGCGAAGGACGCCGCGCCCGATGACGTCCGCCACGAGGGTTCCCGCCGCGCCGTGCATCGAGTCGGCGAGGACCCCGAGGCGGGACGCGCGGATCGAATCGAGGTCGAGGAGCGCGGCGAGCCCGTCGCGATACTGCGCGAGCAGATCCTGACTCTCGATCCGGCCCGGCCGCGCCGCGGCGGGCAGGGGCCGGTCGGCCTCCGCCGAGATCTGCGCATAGAGCTCCGGCGGCGCGCTCCCGCCGAAGTGCGCCTTCACCTTGAAGCCGTTGTACGACGCGGGGTTGTGACTCGCGGTGATCGCGACGCCGCCGGCAAGTCCGAGTCGCCGGACGTGAAACGAAACGGCGGGGGTCGGGACCGGGCCGTCCGCGAGGAGGACGTCGATGCCCGCCCGGGCGAAGACCTCGGAAGCGGCGAGGGCGAACTCCGGCGAGAAGAATCGCGTGTCGTGTCCGACGACGATGCGGGTCCGGTCGCCGGGGCCGCTTCCCGAGCGGTAGATCCGGGCGGTCGCGCTCGCCACCCGGCGAATCGCTTCGAAGGTGCAGTCTTCCGCGATGACGCCGCGCCAGCCGTCGGTTCCGAACGGGATGCTCAACGGGCGGGCTCGGGTTGGCGGTCGGCCGAGCGGGCGGCCGCCGGTGTTACCTTAGTCACTTCTTGAACCTTCTCGCCGAAGATACCCCACGCGTGTCCACCGGAAGGGACGAGCCGCTGCGGATCAACCTCCCGAACGCGCTCACCCTGCTGCGGATTTTTCTCGTCCCGTTTCTGGTCGTCGTGCTTCTGACGAAGTTCGAGGGGAGGGAAACCGTCGGGCTGATCATCTTCCTGATCGCGACGGCGACCGACTTCTTCGACGGCTGGATCGCGCGCCGCCGGTCGCAGATCACCACTCTCGGCACTCTTCTCGACCCGATCGCCGACAAGCTCCTGATCTCGGGAGCATTCGTGTCGCTCGTCGAGCTCGGCCTCGCGCCCGCCTGGATGGTCGTGGTGATCCTGGGCCGCGAATTCGCGGTGTCGGGCCTCCGCGCCATCGGATCCGCGCGGGGGATCCTGATCTCGGCGTCCGGGCTCGGAAAGGCGAAGATGCTGACTCAGGTGGCCGCGGCGTCGCTGCTGATCCTCGCCACCCGCCACCAGCAGTTCATCCTCCCCGGCAAGATCGCGCTCTGGGTCGTCGTCGCGGTCGCGCTCGTCTCCGGCGTGCAGTACTTCGCGACGTTCCTCCGGCGGATCGTCGAAATCACGGGACCGGTGCCGCCGTCGGAGCCGTAGCCCGTCGCCGTCGTGCTTGACCGGGATCTGACCCCCCGACACCGTTGATCTCGCTCATCACCCCGGCTGGGGGGGTCAGACCCCGGGGCAACGGCGGTGCGGAAACTACCGGGATCAGACCCCGGGGCGCCGGCGCAGCAGAAATCTTCGGATCTGCCGTCCCTCGACGCGGTACTTGAGCTCGTAGTGCGTCGGCGGCGGAGCGGGGAGAGACTCCCACGGGATCTCTTCGAAGTCCGGCACCGTGCGCACGAGCGTCGCGAACTCTTCCGCGTACCCCGGATGGTCGGTCGCGACCCGGAGGAGGCCGCCGTCCTCGAGCCGCGACGCGAGGATCTCCAGAAAAGTCCCGTCGAGCAGCCGCCGCTTCCGCTGTCTCTTCTTCGGCCACGGATCGGGGAAGTAGACGTGGAACACGCGAACCGAACGCGGCGCGACGCACCCGCTCACGAAGAGCCGCGCGTCGGCGCGAAGGATCCGGGCGTTGCCGGGTCGCGAGCGCTCGATCCTTTCGCGGGAGAACCGGTAGTACGAGAGGGACCGCTCGACGCCGACGAAGTCGTGCGAGGGCCGGGCGAGCGCGGCCTCGATCAGGAATCGCGCCTTGCCCGTGCCGAGCTCGATCTCGAGCGGCGCGCAGCGGCCGAACATTCCGGCGGGGTCGAGCGGCCGACCGAACCACAGCTCCTCGTCGGCCGACACCGGGAAGCGCAGATCCGGGCGATCCTCCGTGCTACGCTGACCGCTCAGGAAAATCTCCAATCCCCATGCCCACCGTCGTTTTCGTGAACGTCGGGCGCGCCGGCGTCGTCGCGGAGGGCTCGACCCTCCTCCAGGCCGCGCTCGACCTCGGTGTGCAGATCAGCCACATCTGCGGCGGCAACGGCATCTGCTCGACGTGCCGGGTCGAAGTCGTCGTGGGGGGAGAGAACCTGACGCCGGTGAACCCGCAGGAGATCGCCTACGACCTCGGCGATTGCCGACGACTCGGCTGTCAGGCGCGCGTGCAGGGCAACGTGGCGGTGCGCGTGCTCATGGTGCCGAAGGTCGACCTCGACTAGGGAGCTCAGACTCTCGGTTCTCAGCGCAAACGGTCCGAGACCGCCCGCGCGAACTCCATCGTCGAAGCGGTCCCTCCGATGTCGGGAGTCCGGACACGGTCGGCGAATGTCTTGAAGAGCGCGCGCTCGATCCGGTCCGCGAGATCTTCGAGGTCCAGGTGCCGGAGCATGAGAACCGCGCTCATCAGGAGCGCGGTCGGATTCGCCTTGCCCGTCCCGGCGATGTCCGGGGCCGTGCCGTGAACCGCCTCGAAGATCGCCGCGTCCTTGCCCAGGTTCGCGCCCGGCACGAGGCCGAGACCCCCGACGAGCCCGGCGGCGAGGTCCGAAACGATGTCGCCGTAGAGGTTCTCGAGGAGGAGCATGTCGAACTTCTCCGGGTTCATCACGAGGCGCATGCAGGTCGCATCCACGATCTGGTCGTCGGCCACGATGTCCGGATAGTCAGCTGCCACCCGGCGAAAGCAGTCCAGAAAGAGGCCGTCGGACAGCTTCATGATGTTCGCCTTGTGGATCGCGGTCACGCGCTTCCTTCCGTGCTTGCGCGCGTACTCGAAGGCGAACCGCGCGATGTTGGTCGACGCGACCTCGGTGATGATCTTGAGGGACTCGACGACCCCCGGGACGACGGTGTGCTCGAGGCCGCTGTAGAGGTCCTCGGTGTTTTCCCGGATCACGACCAGGTCCACGTTCTCGAAACGCGAGGGGACTTCGGGGACCGTTTTGACCGGCCGCAGGTTCGCGTACAGCGCGAGCGCCTGCCGGAGCCGGACGTTGACCGAGGAGAAGCCCTTTCCGATGGGCGTTCCGACCGGTCCCTTCAGCGCCACGCCGTTCGCGCGAATCGCGTCCAGCACCCGTGCCGGGAGCGGATCTCCCTCAGACTCCTCCGCCGCGCGCCCGACGACGGCTTCCTCGAACTCGAGCGGCGCGCCGGCCGCCGCGAGGATCGACAGGACGGCCTCCGCGACTTCCGGTCCGATGCCGTCCCCCCGGATGAGCGTGATCTTCTTTGGCGACATCGTTTCTCCCGCCGTCACGCCGGGGTCGGCGGCGGCGCGGGCGGCAGGATCATCCGCACGGTGCGAATTCCGGTCGGCGTCGCGTCTTCGATGACGAACTCCGCGCGGCGCCCCTTCCATCGCTCGCCCTTCCGCGGAATCCGCCCGAAGCGGAGCATGAGGTGTCCGGCGATCGTCTCGGCCTCGTCGCGCGGAAATGCGATCCCGAACTGATCCTCGATGTCGTCCAGCCGGAAGCTGCCCTCGAGCAGGTAGGTTCGCTCTCCGGCGGCGACGAACCCGGGAGTCTCCTCCTCGTCGAATTCGTCCTGGATCGGACCGAGGAGCTCTTCGATCGCGTCTTCGATCGTCGCGATTCCCGCGGTGCCTCCGTGCTCGTCGACGACGACAGCCATGTGAGTGCGGCGCCGCCGCATCTCTCGGAAGAGATCCTCGGCGCGCTTGAACTCCGGGACGAGGAAGGGGGCGTCCAGGTAACGGTCGAGGGAGAACGACCGCTCCTCTTCGTCCGAGAGGTCGAAGAGGTCCTTCGCGTGAAGGAGTCCGACGACGTTATCGAGCGATCCCCGGTACACCGGGAGGCGGGAGACCTTGTGCTCGTGGAGCACGAGCCGGACGTCGTCGAACTTTGCCGTCTCGGGGAGCGCGATCACCTTCGTGCGCGGAACCATGATGTCGCGCACCGTTTTGTCCCCGAACTCGAGCACCTTGTGCAGGAGCCGGCGCTCGTCGCCGTGGATGACGCCCTCGTCGGCGCCGAGGTTGAAGACGCTCTTCATCTCCTCCTCGGTCAGGGTCGGGGTCTTCTCCGGTATCCCCAGGAGATCGAGCATCCGCGTCGTGATCCTGACGACGACTGTCGCGATCGGCGCGAGGACGCGGGTCACCACGGAAAGGGGGATGGCCACCGCCTGCGAAATCGCGAGCGGCGAAGCGGCTCCGATGGCCTTGGGCGCCATCTCCCCGAATACGAAGAGAGCCACCGTCGCAAAGAGGACCGCGGCCGGGACGCCGTAGGCCTCGCCGAACCACGCGGTTGCGAGCAGTGTCGCGAGCGCCGAGACGGCGCTGTTGAAGAGGTTCTGCCCGATCAGGATCGTCGCGAGCAGGCGCGAGGTGTGCGCCTTCAGGTCCCGGATGATCGCTCCCCGCCGGCCGCCCCGCTCCCGGAGCCGCTGCAGGTCGACGCGGGAAAGCGAGATCAGCGCGGTCTCGGAGCCCGAAAAGAAGGCGGAGAGCCCGAGAGAGAGCGCGAGGAGGACGAGGAAGAGAACGTCCTTTGCAATCATGTCGTCCTTTCGATTCGAGCCGACGCCCAGTGGATGGCGTCCGCCAATCCCGCGTCGACTGCCGTGGCGGCCTGCGGCAGCACCGGCAGCACGGAGACGTCGCGGTCGGCGCCCGCGGAGGCGGCGGCATTTCGTTGAATTCCGCGGCGGCCCGCGCGGTTGAGCGCGGTATCCCCGAACTTCCGCCGCCACGCTCCCTTGCCCATGGCCAGCCACTCCGACCGGGAGGGCGGGGGAGCCGTGTCGGGTGCCCCGGCGTCGACGGGGCGGTTCCAGGGGCATACGTCCTGGCAGACGTCGCAGCCGAAGACGCGGTCACCGAGTTCTTCCTTGATGTCGTTCGGAATCGGCCCGCGATGCTCGATGGTCCAGTACGCGAGGCACCGCGCGGCGTCGAGAAGACCGGGCGCGACGAAGGCGGCGGTCGGACAGCTCTCCAGGCACCGCACGCAGGTTCCGCACATCTCGGCTACGGCGTCGTCCGCCGGCAGATCGACATCGACGAGAATTTCCGCGAGAAGAAAAAAAGAGCCGAGGTGGCGGTCGATCAGGCAGCCGTTCTTTCCGATCCACCCCAGTCCGGCCGCGGCGGCAAAGGACCGCTCCGCAATCGGCGTCGAGTCCACGCACACGCGCCACGTCATCCGTGATCCGAGTCTCGACGCGGCGGCCTCGGCCACGCGGATCGCCCTCTTGCGGAGCGTGCCGTGGTAGTCGGGGCCTGCCGCGTACCGGGCGACGCGCGATCCGTCGCGGGCGATGGCTGGTCGCGTGCGGTGCGGGGCGGCGAGGCACACAACGGACCGAACGCCGGGGAGGAGCGCCTCGGGCGTCGAGCGGACGTCCGCTGTGCGCTCGAGGTACGTCATGCCGGCGTGACGTCCCGCTGCGATCCAGTCCCGGAAACGGCCGAAGTGGGGCGGCTCCTCCGCCCGCGCGACTCCGATTCGGGTGAACCCTTCCCGGAGCGCCTCCTCGCGGAAGACGCGCGCGGCCTCGACGCGGTCGGGCCGCGAATCGCCGGCCGTCTCCACCGCGCTCACTTCCACCGGGGGGTGTGGTCCCGCACGGCTGTATTCTCCCTCAGGGCTTCGTTCACGCCCCGGGAGGACGGAGATGCTGGCCACCGAAGACCGCTTCTATCCCCGGGTGTTCGCCCTCGCTGTCACGGCGGTCCTCGCTGTCGCGCTTTACCTGATTCTGAAACCGTTCTTCGGGCCGATCCTCTGGGCGATCCTTCTTGCGTTCCTCCTGAACCCCGTCAATTCCCGCCTCCGGAGCCGGTTCGATCGAAAGAAGCGCCGGGGGATAGCCGCCTTTCTGATGACGGTGGTCGTCACGCTCGCGATCATCATTCCGGGCGCGCTCATCGCGATCGCGTTCGCGGGACAGGCATCCGACCTCATCGACCGGCTCGGCACGATCGCGGACCGCTACCGGATCGCGCGGCCGAGCGACGTCATCCGCCTTCCTTTCGTGGACCGCATCGTTCACTGGCTCGCGGACAACACCCCGGTGACGGTCGACCAGGTCCAGGTGTGGATCGTCAACGGGCTGCGCACGGCGCTCGAGTTCGCGGTGGCCAACAGCAAGTTCGTGTTTCTCGGCGCGCTCGGCGCCCTCGTGGGGCTTTTCCTGATGCTCTTCATGCTGTACTTCTTCTTCCGGGACGGCGAAGAGATCGTCCAGCGGGGGTTGGCCCTGGTCCCGCTGGACGATAAGCGCAAGCGCCGGTTGCGGGACCACATCGCCGAGGTCACCCGCGCCGTCGTATACGGCAACGTCATGACCGCGCTCGTCCAGGGCACGCTCGTCGGAATTGCGTTCTGGATCTCGCCCCTTCCGTCGCCCGTCGTCTTCGGAGTCATCGGGGCGGTCTGCTCGTTGATCCCGGCGGTCGGCACGGGTCTCGTTCTCGGGCCCGCGGCGCTCGTGATGGCTTTCCAGCAGGAGTGGGGCTGGGCGATCTTCCTCGCCGTCTGGGCCGTCGGTGTCGTGGGCCTTGCGGACAACTTTCTCCGACCCATCTTCATCGCGGGCCGCGCGCAGATCTCGACGCTTCCCGTCTTCGTCGGGGCGATCGGGGGAGTCGCCGCTTTCGGGCCGATCGGCCTGTTCATCGGGCCGATCGTGATCGCGCTCGTCCTCGCGATCGTTCGCTTCGCCGAGGAGGACCGGGCGGCCATTTAGGTCCGCTATCGAGCGATATCGAGATCGTGTTCGCCGCCCGGCGTGAACCGGACTTCGTCCCCATCCGTGACGATCCACACGCGCACGTTCGCCGGCACGGGAACGGTTCGGCGCGACCGCGCGAGAAAGACACCCCGCCGCGAAAGGGGAGCGGCCCATCGTTCCAGCAGTCGTGAGAAGGAGCCTCCCCGACCCCGCCACTTGATGAAGCGGGCGCCCGCTTCGACTCCGGTCAGGCCCTGCCACACGATGCCGAAAGCAGGCGCGCGCACGTCCACGAGGTGCGCCTCGACCTGACCGGCCGGTTCGCCGACGCGGCGGGCGCGCCCGCCCGTCGACAGGTAGAGCGCCGTCGGCGTGCTCCAGACGTGGCCGATCGCGCGGGGTCGAGGGGGCTCGAAGCCCCGCGCGAGGAGCGCGAGCACCAGCGCCGGCCCGAGGCAGAGCGCTGCGATCCCCGCGTGGAGAACGCGGTCGGCGGCGCTTCGCGGGCGCGGTGAGAGCGCGAGTCCAGCCAGGCCGAGCGCGGCGGCGAAGAAGAGGAAAGCGAGCGAGGCGCAGATCGCGGCGAGAGGTCCCTCCACCCGGGCCGCGCCGGCGACCCGAAAGGCGATCACGCTCGCGACGGCGAGGAACGTCGGGAGCACAAAGCCATAGGACGCGACGATCCGCCGGGATCGGTGGAATCGGCGGCGCCATCGCTCCTTCGTGGCCGCCGTCCCTGGAAACCGGACGGGGTGCCCGTCGGGACACGTCGACGCCTCGGGATCCGCTACGAGGCGGCGACATCGCGGACACCGCACGACGAGAGCCGTCTCCCAGCCGTGGCGGAATGCGGTGAACGAGAGCGCGGCGCGGACGAGGGGAACGGCAATGGCGGCAAGGAGGGCGAGCTGCGCGACTCCGCGCAGGAACAGGGCGGCGGAGGCGAGACCTCCGCCGAAGAGACTTTCGATCGCCCGCGCGAGACGGGGGAGCAAGACGAGGCTGCGGACCCGGCCGTGCGCCGCGCGCTACGGAGCCGCGGCGGCGCTGCCCTCCAGCACGAGCTCGACCCGTCGATTCTGTGCCTTGCCGGCCGCCGTCCCGTTGGTCGCGACGGGCTTCGTTTCGCCGTACCCCTGGGCTTCGACGCGCTCGGGCGAGACGCCGCCCGCGACGAGGACGGAACGCACCGAGTCCGAACGAAGCCGCGAGAGCTGAAGGTTGTACTCGGAGGTGCCGTCGGAGTCCGTGTGCCCCTCGATCAGGACCTTCTGCTGGGGAACTGTCGCGAGCGCGCGGGCGATCTCGGTCAGTCGCGCGCGCATCGCCGGTTTCACGTCCGACTTGTTCACGTCGAAGTAGATGCTGCCCGGCAGGGTGACGATGAGCCCTCGCGCGTCCTCGCGCACGGAGGCGAGCTGGGCGAGCGTCTTGCGCAGCTCTTCCTGGGTCTTCTGCTGCTCGGCCTGGAGCCGGGCGAGCTCCGCGGAACGGTCGGCCTGAGCCTGGCGCTCCGCTTCGAGACGCTGCCGCTCGGTCTCCGCCACCCGCTGCGCGTCCTCGGCGGCCTTCCGGCTCGCGTCGAGCTCTGCACGCGTCTTCTCGAGCTCCGCCGCGGCGCGGTCGCGGTCCGCCTGGGAACGCGCCGCCGCGTCGCGCTCGGCGGCCGCGCGCTCCGCCGACAGCCGCGCTTCGAGCTCGAGCCGCGCGGCCTCTCTCGCGCGGGCCTCCGCCTGTTGCGCCGCGAGACGGTCTTCGTTCGCCCGCCTTTCGGCGAGCGAACGCGCCTCGGCTTCCGCAGCGCGCCGTTCCGCCTCCGTCCGCGCCTGCGCCTGCAGCGAGGCGATCTCCGCGTCGCGCACGGAGAGCTCGCCCTGGCGTTTCCGCTCAGCCTCGCGGCGGAGGTTCTCCTCCGCGGTCCGGGATTCCGCGCGGTACTGCGCCTGCCGCGCCTCGCCCTCGGCGAGCCGCGCCCAGTGGGTCGCCACCGGCCCGTCCTGGCGGTCGTTCCACGAGTTTTCGGCCACCCTCAGGTGCGCGAGCGCCGCGTCGTAGTCGCGCGTCGCGAGCTGGTCGGCGTTCGCGTTCTTCGCGTCCTGTATGGCGAGGCGGGCTTCGGCGATCTCCCGCGGAGGGGGACCCGAAGAGCAGGCGACGACCAGGAGAACGAGGCCGACCGGCAGAAGCTTCGCGTGTTTTCGCATTTTCCTATCCCTCACGGATTCCGGGACTGCTCACGCAGCTGCCGGGTCTTCGCCTCGAGCTCGTCCGCCTGCTGGCGCAGCATGGCGGCCTCGCCCTTCAACCTCTCGGCGTTCGCTTTCGCTTCCGCCGCCTGAGCGTATTCCTCCGCTTCGACGTAACGGCGCCGCGCGTTCTCGCCTTCGCCGCGCGACGACGCCATCTTCGCCTCGTCCCAGGCCCGTCGGGCCTTCGCCAGCAGGTCCGGCGCGAACTGCGCCGCCCCGGCCGTTTCCGCCCGGCGCACGGCGGCTTCGCTCTGCGCGACCATGGCCGGAGCGACCGGAGGACCGCTCGACGCGCAACTGACGGCGAAAGCGGCGGCAAGTACGAGCAGGGCGGGTTTCCGCATTGAGGCCTCCTCATCCGCCGTGCGGGGCGGAACGTCTCGACTCTACTGCATTCACGGTGCCACGGCCGGGGCCGCGTCCCCGCCTTTTGAGGATAATCGCCGGAACCACATGGCGAGCGAAGAGGATCTACCCGACGAGCTCGCGCGGGAAATCCGCGCGGCGGTGGCGGAAACAGCGCCGGCTCCGCGACCTCCTCGCGAAGTCGACCCGGCGGCGTCGGACCTCGAGGACGTGCGCGTGCCCCTCGCTCGGGCCGAGGCTTACGTCACTCCCACCATACCCGACGACGCGCGGTTGTCGCGGGCCAAGTCCGCCGTCATCCGCCTGCTTCGCTTCCTCTGGAGGGACCAGTCCTCATTCAACGCTCTGGCCCTCGAGGCCGCGGGCGGGCTCGCGTCGGTCCTGGAGCGCACCGAGCGGCGGCTCGGCGAGCTGACCGCGGAGCTCGAACGGTGGCGGATGGATTTCGAGAGGGAGGCCCGGCGTCGCGACTCCGCCCAGGACACCCGGATCGCGTACCTCGAGTCGCAGTCCTCGCGTGCGGCGCCGGCGGCGGCCGCGGCGACTGCGGCGCCGGCTCTTCCTGAGAGCATCTATGCGCTCTTCGAGGAGCGATTCCGCGGTCCATCTGCCGAAGTCGCCGAGAAGCAGCGCTTCTACCTGCCCTTCGTGAGGAATCTGCCCGGACCGGTCTTCGACGCCGGCTGCGGCCGCGGGGAGTTCCTGGCGCTCCTCCAGAAAGAGGGCATTGCTGCGCGGGGCGTCGAGACGAGCGCGATCGCGGTGCAGGCGTGCCGCGCCGCGGGACTCGACGTCCGCGAGGGGGACGCCATCGAGGCGGTCGCGGGCGTCGCGACGGCAAGCCTCGGGGGCGTCGTCGCCTTCCAGGTCGTGGAGCACTGGCCGGCCGCGGCGACGTTCCGGTTTCTCGCCGCGGCGCGCCGGGCGATCGCTCCCGGCGGAGTGTTGATCGTGGAGACGGTGAACACCGACTCGCTCGCGGCGATGAACGCCTTCTATCTCGACCCGACCCACGTCCGGCCCGTGCCCCCGGAGGCGCTCCGGTTCCTCTGCGATGCCGCGGGCTTCCGGGAGCTGCGGGTCGAGTTGCTCTCGCCCCTTTCCGCCTCGGAGCGGCTCGAAGAGAGCTCCAGAAACGACGCGCGTCTGAACGCGATGCTCTTCGGGCCGCAGGACTACGCCGTCATCGGCCGCGTTCCGCAGTCGTGACCCGGGAAACCCTCCCGGCGTGAGTGCGCCGCGCGTTCTCGTCGCGGCCGTCCAGTCCCCGTTCTCCGGCGGGGGAGCCGAGCGCCACGTCCGGCGACTCACGGAAGAGCTCGTCGCGAGGGGGATCGAGGCGGACGTCGTCACGATCCCGCTCATTGAGCGCGAACGATTCGACCTCATACGGAGCGCGCTCGCCTGGCGTTCGCTCGACGTGACAGAGATCGCCGGCCGGCCGGTCGACGCGGTCATCGCGACGCGCTTCCCGAGCTACGCCGTTCGCCATCCCAACAAGATCGTGTGGGTCATCCACCAGTATCGCCAGGCCTACGACCAGTTCGGGACGCCCTGGAGCGACTTCACGGCGTCGCAGGAGGACCGTCGCACGCGCGAGACGATCGCGGCGATCGACAACGTTGGTCTCTCCGAGGCGCGCAAGGTGTTCGCGAACTCGGAGACGGTCGCCGCGCGGCTCCGGAAGCACAACGGGATTCCGAGCGAGCCGCTCTATCACCCGCCGCCGCTCGTGGGCCGCTACCGGACCGGTCCCTTCGGCGACTACGCGCTCACGGTGGGCCGGCTCGACGGGTGGAAACGTCCGGATCTGCCTCTGCGGGCGCTCGCGCACGCGCCCCTGGCCCGGCTCGTCGTCGTCGGCCGCGGTCCGGAGGAGGAGAGGTTGAAGCGGCTTTCGCGGGATCTCGGCGTCGAGGACCGCGTCCGGTGGACGCCCGAGGCGACGGAGGAGGAGCTCCTCGACCTCTACGCCGGCGCGAGGCTCGTCGTCGTCGCGCCCCAGGGCGAAGACCTCGGTTACGTCCCGCTCGAGGCGTTTCTTTCGGGCAAGCCCGTCCTGACGACCGACGACGCGGGAGGGCCGCTCGAATTCGTAAGGGACGGAGAGACGGGGTTCGTCGTCCCGCCGCGCGCCGAAGCGCTCGGGACGGCGCTTCGCCTCGCGTGGGAGCGCGAAGACGCTCTCCGGGCGCTCGGGCAGCGCGGCTTTGCCCGCGCGTCGCAGCTCACGTGGGACGCGACGATCGAACGCCTCCTGTCGGCAGCCCGGATCACCGCACAATGAACCTCGACCGCGAGGACCTCGTGCGGCTCGCCCGCGAGTCCGGCCGGCAGCTGGGCGAGCTCGGCGTCCGTCCCGAGGATGCAGGGTGGATCCGGACTCACGCGGAGACGCTGGCGAGTCTCACCGAACGCCGGCGCGGGAGGGCGCTCGACTACATCTGGCGGATCGCGCGGAGGGCGGCGCGGAGGGCGAGATAGCCGGCGAGGACGCCGTCCTCGAAGTTGAAGTCGGCGCTCGCCGCGAGAGCCGGATGGTCGTGCGGTTGAAGGAGGTCGTCCGGGCCGAGCGAGGGCTCGATCCGGCGCGCGAGCTCGGCCAGCCGGCCTCGCTGCGTGGCGATCATCTCGTCTAAAAGGCGTTCGACTCCGTCGTCGTCCGGCTCGCTCACCGATCCACCTCCCGCGCTGCCGCTTGCTCGCGCCGCGACGTCTTGCCCTCTTTTTCGAGTCGCTCCGTCCAGACCCGCACGCGGTTGCGTCCTCCGGCTTTGGCGGCGTAGAGGGCGCGGTCCGCCCGCGCGAGAAGCTGGCCCGGGTCGAGGGACGATGTCCCCGCCGCGTCGGCCAGACCGGCCGACGCGGTCACCCAGAAGTCCACGCCATCCTGCTGAAAGCGCGCTCGCTCGAGCGCCCGGCGGATGCGATCCGCGACGGCCCGCGCGGAGGCCGCCGGAGTATTCGGGAGAAGGACAGCGAACTCCTCCCCACCGAAGCGGCAGGCGAGGTCGCTCGCGCGAACCGCCGCCCGCACGATCTCCCCGAAGCGGCGGATGACGAGGTCGCCTGCGGCGTGCCCCCTCGTGTCGTTGACGGTCTTGAACCGGTCGAGGTCGAAGCACGCCACGGTCAACGGCGTTTCGTAGCGGTCGCGCCGGGCCCACTCCTCTGCCAGGCGGGCCTCGAAATACCGCCGCGACGCGAGACCCGAGAGCTCGTCGGTGACGGCGACCCGCCAGTTGCGCGAGGCGTGGAGAGAAGCCGTCAGCGGCCCGAGCAGGGCGCGGACCTCGCTCTTCACCTCGTCTCCGATCGGAAGAGAGCTCTCCAGGTCGAGGTGCGCGACGAGTCGGTCCCCGGAGTACAGCGGCAGCCGGAGCCGCTGCACCCGCGCGCCCGCGAGCAGGTCGCGGGGGGCGAAAGATCGATCGGTCTCGGTCGCGGAAAGGTCGCGGAGTCGGCGGGCGTCGATGGGCTGGTCGAGGAACGGGCTCGCCGGGTCGAGGGTCGGCTCGAAAGTTCCCTTCTCGTTCCGCGCGAGGGTCCAGACCTCCTCGACCTTGCCGTCCGGGGCGATCCGGTAGAGGTCGAAACGGGTGACCGGGAGGATGTCGAGCGCGGCGCTGTACGCGTGACGGAGAATCTCTCCGGGCTCCGGAGACTCGCCGAGGAAGTGTCCACCGCGCTCGCGGGCCGCGAGGCGCCCGCCGAGATTCCGCTCCCGAACGCGCGAGCGCCAGGCGAGAAAGCCGGCGGCGACGGCGACGAAGACGAGGAGAACCTCTCCCCAGAACGGCAGCACGAGTCAGTGTAGCGGGAAAGGGGGAAAGGAAAAGGCCCCCGGGGTCGGGGGCCTCCGATTTCAGCGAATCGAAGCGACTACGGGGTAACTGTCGACGTTGTCGTCGTCGTTGTTTCCGTCGTCATCGTGGCACCCGGGGTCTCCGTCATGGTGGTCTCGGTCGTCATGGTGGTGGAGGTTTCCTCGACCACGGCCGGCGCTTCGGTGGTCGTCGTCTCGATGGTGGTGGTCTCCTCCTTCTTGGTGCATCCCGTGAGGAGAACCGTCCCGAGCACAGCTGCAATGACCAGGGTCAGGAACTTCTTCATCTTCCCTCTCTCCTTCTCGTTATACGAGCAAACTTATTCGGCGGGGGCGCCTCGAAACAGCGGGAAAAGCGAGCGAATGATACCCCATCGGAAAGGGGTGTCAAGACGCCCCCGGGCGTCGGCGCAACCCCCGGGAGCCGCGCAACCCCCGCGAGCCGTCGCGGTATCCTGCGCCGTTCACGGGAGGCGACTTGTTCGAATCGCTGGGAGAAAGGATTCAGGGGGTCTTCAAGGAGCTCCGCGGTGAGGGGCACCTGACGGAGTTTCACCTCGACTCCGCCCTGAAGCAGATCCGACTGTCGCTCCTGGAAGCCGACGTCGCCCTCCCGGTCGTCCGGGACTTCATCGCGCGCGTCCGGGAGAAGGCGGTCGGGGCCAAGGTGCTGCAGAAGCTCTCGCCCGCCCAGGAAGTGACCCGGGTCGTGCGAGACGAGCTCGTCCTCCTGCTCGGCGGGGAGAAGTCCGACCTCGTGCTCGAGGGACGGCCCGCGATCATCGAGATGGTCGGACTCCAGGGCTCGGGCAAGACGACGTCGGCGGCAAAGCTCGCGCTCCACCTCAAGGGGAGGGGGCGCTATCCGCTCCTCGTGGCCGCAGACCTCTCGCGTCCCGCCGCGGTCGCGCAGCTGAAGACGCTCGGCCGTCAGATCGGGGTCCCGGTCTTCGACCCGGGCGAGCGGCGCGACCCGGTCGACGTCGCGCGCGAGGGCGTCACCGAAGCGCGGCTGACCGGACGCGACACCGTCATCGTGGACACCGCGGGTCGCCTTCACCTCGACGAAGACCTGATGAACGAAGTCCGCGCCGTGACCGACGCGATCTCGCCGGGGGAGATCCTCTTCGTCGCGGACGCGATGACGGGCCAGGACGCGGTGCGCTCCGCGGCTGGTTTCGCGGCGGCGCTGCCGCTGACCGGGATCATCTTCACGAAGGCGGACGGCGACGCTCGCGGCGGAGCGGCGCTCTCGGTCGTCACGACAGTCGGAAAGCCGATCAAGTTCGTCGGGGTCGGCGAGAAGACGGAGGATTTCGAGCTCTTCCATCCGGACCGGATGGCTTCGCGGATTCTCGGGCAGGGCGACGTTCTGACGCTGATCGAAAAGGTGGAAGCCCAGGTCGATGCGTCCTCCGCGGCGAAGATGGCGGACCGCGCGGCGTCGGGGGAGTTCACCCTCGAGGACCTCGCCGATCAGCTTCGGTCGATGAAGAAGATGGGACCCGTGGCGGGGCTTCTCGACCTCCTTCCGAGGGGCGGCGCGGTGCGCGGCCTCTCTTCGCCGGACTCCGTGGACGAGAAGGCGCTCGGGCGCGTGTCCGCCATCATCGACTCGATGACCCCCGAAGAGCGCCGCTATCCGCAGGTCCTGAACGGGAGCCGCAAAAAGCGGGTCGCCGCGGGGTCGGGAACGACAGTCGCCGAGATCAACCGCCTCCTCAAGCAGTACCAGCAGATGCGCAAACTCCTGAGGACCGCGAAGAAGGGGGTGCGCGGGCTGGACCTCTCGCGCCTTCCCCTGCCGGCGCCGCGAGGCTGACCGCCGGCCGCGGTTGCGGCCCGGCGCCGTGGCCGCGATACAATGCGGCCGCTTCGGTGGATCGCCCCCGGCGACCGGGGGTCAAGGACGTGGACTCATCGCCCCGCCGGAGCCTGGAAAGGAATGAACGCATGCTGAAAATCCGACTGCGCCGCATGGGGGCCCGCAACCGCCCCCACTATCGAATCGTCGTCTCGGACTCGCGCACGACGGCCCGCGCCGAGGTGCTCGAGGAGCTGGGCGCGTACGACCCGATGCGCGAGCCGACGATCGTCTCCTTCGATCGGGAGCGGGCGCGCTTCTGGATCGGAAGGGGCGCCACGGTATCCCCGACGGTCCAGTCGCTCCTCGATCAGAAGGAACCGGAGACGAAGGCCTCGTGAGCCGCGCTTCCTTGGGGTTAGCGACATGCGCCGGCTGATCGAAACCATCGTCCGTCGGCTTTCGGACCGGCCGGAAGAAACCCAGGTCTCCGAGTCCGCCGACGGCCGCACCACCGTTTACGAGATCTCCGTGCCGGAGCCGGAGCGGGGACGCCTCATCGGGCGGGACGGCCGCACCGTGCGGGCGCTCCGCGCGTTCGTCGGGGCAGCCGCCGCCGCCCGCGGAAAGAAAGTGGTCGTCCGGGTCCGGGACTGAAGGGATCGGTAGCCGGTCGGTAGCCGGAAGCCGCCGATCGCGGTGCTGCCCGCCACAACCATGCTGCTCGTCGGAATCGTCCGCCGTCCTCACGGGATCGCCGGTGAGGTCTCCGTCGAGCCCGTCACCGATTTTCCCGAACGGTTCGTCGCGGGTGCGACCTTCGGCTGGACCCGCGAAGGGGAGGAGCGCGCGCTCGTCGTCGCCACGGTGCGGCCGCACGCCGATCGCCTTCTCATCCGGTTCGACGGGGTTTCGGACGGTGACGCGGCAAGATCGCTCGCGGGCGGCGACCTCTGGATCCCCGAAGAGAACGCGGCCCCCGTACCGGACGACTACTACTACGCCCACGAGGTCGAGGGCTGGCGGTGCGAGGACGCGGCCGGCAAAGCGCTGGGGCGCGCCGTCGCGATCGAGAGATCTCCCGGTGTCGCGATGCTGCTCGTCGACTCGGGGGGCGCGGAGCCGGTGCCTGTACCGTTCGTTCGGCCGATCGTCGTTTCCGTCGATCGGGAAGCGCGCCGAATCATCCTCGATCCTCCGGACGGCCTGCTCGACCTCTGAGCGGGATCGCATTCGACACGCACGCCATGCAGATCGAAATCCTCACGCTCTTTCCCGAGTACTTCCGCACGCCGCTCGCGGAAAGTCTTCTCGGAAAAGCGATCGAGTCGGGGGTCATCGGCATGACGGTCACCGACCTCCGGTCGTTTGCGGAGGGTCGCCACCGCAAGGTGGACGACGAGCCTTACGGCGGCGGCGCGGGCATGGTCATGATGGCGCCGGTTCTCGCGTCCGCGATCGAGGCCCGGCGGGAGCCGGAGGGCCGGCCGCGGGCGTGGACGGTGCTGCTCACCCCGGACGGCGTGCCCCTCGCCCAGCGTGGAGTCGAGGCGCTCGCCGCCCGCGAGCGGCTCCTGCTCGTCTGCGGCCGATACGAGGGGATCGACGAGCGGGCGAGACAACTCGGGCTCTTCGACCAGGAAATCTCGCTCGGCGACTTCGTCCTCCCGGGCGGGGAGGCCGCCGCCCTGGCGCTCACGGAAGCGGTCACCCGCCTCGTCCCGGGAGTCGTCGGCAAGGCGGAGTCGCTCGAAGCGGAGTCCTTCGCGCGCGAGCGCCTCGACTACCCCCACTACACCCGTCCGCGCGAGTACCGGGGCCTCCTCGTTCCAGACGCGCTCCTTTCCGGGGACCACGCCCGGATCCGGCGGTGGCGGCGGGCCCGGGCGCTCGAGCGGACCCGCGAACGGCGGCCCGATCTCCTCGAAAGCCGCCCGGAAGAGCCGGGAGAAGGGGAAGACTAGTCCGCGCCGACTCCCGGCCCGGCTGACAGCGCCCCGTGGTTTTTGTATAATCCGACGTTTTCCGCTCGATCGAGCGTGAGCACGCCGGGTGGCATTCCCGGCATCGAAAGAGGATCCGAATGAGCGACATCCTGCTGGACGTGGAAAAGGCCTCCCTGCGCAAGGGTGGTGCGCCCGACTTCTCCCCCGGAGACTCGGTTCGCGTACACGTGAAGGTCCGCGAGGGCGAGAAGGAGCGTATCCAGGTGTTTGCGGGCGTCGTGATCGCCCGGCGCGCCGGCAGCGTCCGCGAGACGTTCACGGTTCGCAAGATCTCGAGCGGGATCGGCGTCGAGAGGATCTTCCCTCTCCACTCGCCCGTGATCGACAAGATCGAAGTCGATCGCAAGGGCGCCGTTCGGCGCGCGAAGCTCTATTACCTCCGCGAGCGCAAGGGCAAGGCTGCCCGCATCGGCGAGCGGCGGACCGAACAGACCTAGCGCTCTGGTTTCCGGCCGCACGTTCTCTGACGAACTCGGAGAACGTTGACCGCGGCCGGCAAACGTCTGGCACAATGCCCGGAGATGAAGCGGGACCTCCTGTCCGCTCTCTTCGCGGAGCTCGGCCGGCTCCGGGATCTCGATCGAGTCGAGCGCGAGCTGCGACGCCGCGGTTATCTTCTCGTTGCCGGAGTCGATGAAGCCGGGCGCGGCGCGCTCGCCGGTCCCGTCGTTGCGGCGGCGGTCATCCTCCCGCCCGGCTGCGTGCTCATGGGTCTCGACGACTCCAAAAAGCTCGACGCCGATTGCCGCGAACGGCTCGCCCGCGCGATCCGCGAGCACGCGATCGCCGTCGGTGTCGGGGTCATCAGCGCGGCCGAGATCGATCTGCGAGACATCCTGAGGGCCAGCCTGGCGGCGATGCGCGTCGCGATTGCCGCGCTCGACCCGGTGCCCGAGGCCGTCGTGCTCGACGCCGTCTCGCTTCCCGGCCTGCGGCTTCCGCAGCTCCCGATCGTGCACGGCGACTCGCTGTGTGCCTCCGTCGCGGCGGCGTCCGTCGTCGCGAAGGTCGAGCGCGACCGGATGGTGCGGGACCTCGGCCGCCGATTTCCCGCGTACGGCTTCGAGCAGCACAAGGGTTACGGGACACCGGAGCACTGGCAGGCGCTTTCCGTGAACGGCCCGTGTCCCGAGCATCGCCTGAGTTACCACGGCGTGGTCGCGGGAAGCGGCGAGCGGGAGATCGAAATCCCGGGTCCTCGCTCCTAGGCTCGCGATCGAGTCCCCGGACTCTCGAGGGGACCACCGTCACCCGGGTTCGCCCGCAATCCAAGCTAAAATCTCTCCGGCAATGGCGGGTGCGCGCGACCGTCTCATTCAGTCCGCCGAAAAGCACCTGTCGCGGGGAAGGCTCGATCAGGCGCTCAAGGACTACCTCGACCTCCTGAAAGAGCACCCGAGCGACTCGTTTGCTTTGAACAAGGCGGGCGACTTGTGCGTCCGAATGGGGCGCCCGGCCGACGGCATTGCCCACTTCTCGAGGATCGCGGAGTCTTTCTCGGCCGACGGCTTCTTCCTGAAGTCGATCGCCATCTACAAGAAAATCAACAAGATCGACCCCACCCGGCTCGACATCTACGACCGGCTGGCCGAGCTCTACGCCCGCCAGGGGCTGACCCAGGACGCCCGGAGCCACTACCTGACGCTCGCCGAGCAGTCCCTGAAAAGAAACGACCTTCCGGGGGCGATCGGGGCTTACGGGAAGCTCGCCGCTCTCGACCCGACCGACCTCAAGGTCCAGTCGCGGCTGGCGGACCTGCACCGGGTCGCGGGCCAGATCCCCGAGGCCGTAGCTCGCTACGACGCGATTGCCGGAGTGCTGCAGCGGCGCGGATCCCACGCGGACGCCGTCGCGATCTTTCGAAAAGCTCTCGACCTCGACGTCAACGACCACGGCGCCCGGATCCAGATGGTCAGCTCGCTTCTCGCCACCCACGAAATCGAGGCTGCCGTCTCCGAGCTCAAGCTCGCGCCGCGATCGGCCGAGGCGCGTCTTCTGCTGGCGGAAGCGGAGCTGGCTCGCGGCGACCGGAACGCGGCGACGGCCGCCGCGGAGCAGGCGGTCGGCCTCGAACCGGGCCACGCGGCCGCGCGAACGCTGCTCTCCCGGATTCACCTGGAAGCCGGCTCGCCGGACGAGGCTGTGAGCGCCATCCGGCCGCTCATCGACGAAGCGGCGACGGCGGGCGACTTCGAGCGAGCCGCCGGGCACCTCCGTCCGGTCCTCGAGGCGTTTCCGACCCACTCGCCCGCGCTGGAGGCCATGGCCGAGCTGCGCGAAGCGGAAGGCGACGCGGACCAGTCGGCCGCGATGCGCGTCGCCCTGGGCCGGCAGGCGGAGGGGCGGGGCGAGCCGGGCGCGGCGGTGGAGCACTACCGGCGCGCGCTGTCCGCCGACCCCCGCCACGCCGAGGCGACCGCGCGGCTCGAAGCGATCGCTCCGGCCGAGGCCGCGGGCGCGCCGCCCTCCTCGATGGCAGCGGTACCGGCCGACGACGCGCAGGCCGCGTATCAGGAAGCCGAAGTCCTCGCCCGCTACGGGCTGAAGGACCGCGCAATCGAACGCCTCCGGGCGCTCGTGAAGGAGCACCCGGACACGATCGCCGCGCGCGAGCGTCTCGTCGAGCTTTTAGTCGAGCTCCGAAACCCGACGGCGCCCCGGGAGGCGGCCGAGCTCGCCGATGTTTACCGCGCGCAGGGGAAAGAGGCCATGGCGGCGGGCATCGCGGAGCGATTCGGGGTGACGCCCGACTCCGGCGAGGCGAGGCCCGCACCCGCCGAGCCCGCGACTCCCAGGGCCGCGCCGGCGGTGCCGATCGAGTTCGACGAGTTCGAGATCGACGTCCTCGCGCCCCCGCGGGCCTCGCCGCCGACGCCGGTCTTCGACACCTTCGCGGAGGCGGCGCCGCCGCCGCCAGCGTCTCCGGGCGCCCGCCTCACTCCTTACACCGCGGGCGACACCGGCTTCGGGGTTCTCAAGCCGGAGCTCGGCGACCTGATCGAGGAAACGATGCAGCGAGCGGCCGCCGAAGCTCCGCGGGCCGTCCCGGCCGCGCGCGCGCCCGCGGTGGACGACGAGAACCTCTTCGCCGACGAGCGGCAGTTCTTCAACCTCGCCGAGGAGCTCGAAAAGGAGCTCTCCGACGAAGCCGCGCCCCCCGCCGCGCCGGCCCTCGGCGAAACGCAGGACGAAGCGTCGCTCCAGGACATCTTTCGCGAGTTCCGCAAGGGCGTGGAGCAGCAGCTCTCCGCGGAGGACTACGAGACCCACTACAACCTCGGGATCGCGTACAAGGAGATGGGCCTTCTCGATGAAGCGATCGGCGAGTTCCAGCTCGCCAGCAAGGCCCCCGCGCTCGCGGTGGAGTGCTGCAGCCTCCTCGGCCTCTGCTTCCTCGAGAAGGGAATGCCGCAGCTCGCGATCAAGTGGTACGGCAAGGGCCTCGCGAACCCCGGGATCCGCGAGTCCGACTCCGCTGGTCTTCTCTACGACCTCGGCCGCGTGTATCAGGACACGGGCGACGTGAACCTGGCGTACCAGACGTTCCTCGAGGTGTACGGGATCAACTCGAACTATCGGGACGTCGTTGAGCGCGTCCGGCACCTCGAGGAAGCGAGGAAGAACTCGCGCGAGTCGGTCCACTGAGCTCGAGTCCCGAGCCAGGAGCCCCTTTACCCGAGCCGCCCCGGGCCCCCATCCTTGCCGTGCAGGACCTCCGCGTCGGAGTGCCGGCGGGACGGGCATTCGCGCCGGCTGTCGACGGGGTGAGCTTTCACCTCGCTGCCGGCGAGTCGCTCGGGGTCGTCGGCGAGAGCGGCTGCGGGAAGACGCTTCTCGGCCGCGCGCTTCTCGGGCTATCGCCGGAAGGTTCACGGGTCTCCGGATCGATTCGCCTGGCGGGGCGCGAGCTCGTCGGAGAGCGCGAGTCCGGCTGGCGGCACGTGCGGGGGCGCGAGATCGGGCTCGTCTTTCAGGAACCGGGGGCCGCATTCGATCCCGTCTGGACCGTCGGGGCGCAGATCCTCGAGGCGATCCTCTCCCACAAGAGCGTCGGGAGCCGCGCGGCGCGGGCTCTCGCGCTCGAGCGCCTCGAAGAGGTCGGATTCCCCGACCCCAGGCGGGGGATGGCGGAATACCCCCACCGCCTCTCCGGAGGAATGAAACAGCGCGCGTTCCTCGCGATCGCGCTGGCCGCCGATCCGGCGGTGCTCGTCGCCGACGAGCCGACCACGGCGCTCGACGCGACCGTGGCGGCCCAGGTTCTCGAGCTCCTCGACCGGCTGCGCGAGGAGCGCGGCCTCGCGCTCCTCCTCATCAGCCACGATCTCGGGGTTGTGGCGCGTCACGCGGGCCGTCTCCTCGTCCTCTACGCCGGCCGGGTCGTCGAGGAGGCGCGGACCGACGACTTCTTCCGCGAGCCCCGCCACCCGTACAGCCGCGGGTTGCTCGCATCGGTCCCGCGTCTCGGGAAAAACGGCGGCACGGCCCGCCCGGGCTTCCGCGCGATTCCCGGGACGGTTCCCGGACTCGCCTCCCGGCCCGTCGGGAGCTGCGCGTTCGCGCCCCGTTGCCCGGACCGGTTCGAGCCCTGCGACCGCCGGGAGCCCGATCTCTATCCGGTCGGAGGAAGCGTCGCGAGATGTTTCCTCTACGAGCGTGAGACGTGAGCGCTCGGGCGGAACCGCTGCTCTCCGCGCGGGATCTCGAAAAGCGGTATCCGGTTCGTGCGGGCGTTTTCGGCAAGTCCGGCACCTTCGCGGCCGTCGACGGAGTGTCGTTCGACGTCGACCGCGGCGAAGTTCTCGGTCTCGTCGGCGAGTCGGGCAGCGGCAAGAGCACGACAGGCCGCATCCTGCTTCGCCTCGAGGAGCCGACCCGGGGGCAAGTGCGCTTCGACGGAGAAGACTGGCTCGCGCTCGAGGGCGAGGATCTCCGGCGCCGGCGGAAGCACCTCCAGATCATCTTCCAGGATCCGCAGACGTCGCTGAACCCGCGCATGACCTGCGGCGCCCAGGTGGCGGAGCCGCTCCGCGTGCATCGCCTCGCCCGGGGGCGCGAAATCGAGGAACGCGTGAGCTCTCTCCTGTCGGAGGTCGGCCTTTCCGCGGAGACCGCGCGGCGCTTTCCCGCGGAGCTCTCCGGGGGTCAGCGGCAGCGCGTCGCGATCGCGCGCGCTCTGGCGACGCGCCCCCTGTTCGTCGTGTGCGACGAGCCGGTCTCCGCGCTCGACGTCTCGATCGCGGCTCAGGTTCTGAACCTCCTTCTCGACCTGAAGGAGAAGCACGGGCTGTCCTACCTCTTCATCTCCCACGACCTCGCCGTCGTATCGGGGATCGCGGACCGGATCGCCGTCATGTACCTCGGGCGGATCGTCGAGGAGGGCCGCGCGTCCGACGTCATCGCTCGGCCCCTCCACCCGTACTCCGCCACGCTCGTTTCGGCCGCTCTCGAGCCCGACCCGTCGGTCCCGGCCCACCGCATCGCCCTCGCGGGCGAGCCGCCCTCGCCGGCCACCCCGCCTCCGGGGTGCGCGTTCCACCCGCGGTGTCCCATTGCCCGGCCCCGCTGCCGCGACGAGAGCCCACCGCTCTTCGATTTCTCCGACGGAAGGCGCGCCGCCTGTTTCTTTCCGGGCGAGCTCTCTCCCGCGGCCCGCTGACCCCGGCGGCGTTCTCGGCTATCATTCCCCCTCTTTTTCCGATGCAGCTGCGGAAAGCGCCCCTGCTCTCGCGCGGGCGTCGCAGAAAACATTCGCGCGCGAAGTGCGTAGTAGGTGTGACG
Source organism: uncultured Acidobacteriota bacterium (assembly GCA_963832145.1). Lineage (GTDB taxonomy): Bacteria > Acidobacteriota > Thermoanaerobaculia > UBA5066 > Gp7-AA6 > Gp7-AA6. Next base: position 412,788 of record CAWHTA010000001.1, on the reverse strand, counting down.
AAGGAGTAGTGGAATGAAGAGGTTGCCGAAGACCCGGGCGGTCCGCTCCGCCCTGCTGGCTGCGGGCCTGCTCGTGGGCCTCGTGTCGACAATCGCCGCACAGACGGGCGCGGTCATCTCCGCCCGGCCCGCGGAGAGAACGTTGAAGGCGGTGCCCGAGGGCGGCGCGGAGGGAATGCGCCTATCGCTCGACGAGGCAATTGCTCTGGCGGTCGCGAACAACCAGGACCTGAACGTCTCGGTCAACGCGGCCGAGGCGTCGAGTTACCACCTGTTCTCCGCGACGGGCATCTTCGACCCGCTCGCGGAGGCGTTCGTGGAGCGCGCGCATGACGAGGAGCCGGCGACGTCTCAGCTCGTCGGCGCCGACGTCAGCACGCGCGACACGACCGACTTCGGGGTTCAGGTCCGGCAGCTCGCCCCGACGGGCGGTACGTTCACTCTCGGCTTCGCCGGGAACCGCACGTCCACGAACTCGACTTTCTTCTTCGTCAACCCGTCCTATTTCGGCGGGCTCACCCTATCCGTCAATCAGCCGCTCCTCCGGAACTTCGGACGGGATGTAACGACCTGGCAGATCCGCATCGCCCGCAACAATCGCGACTCCACCTACCAGAGCTTCGTCCGGAGCGTGCAGGCCACCGTCAACAGCGTCGAGCAGGCTTACTGGGACCTCGTTTACGCGCTGCGGAACCTCGAGGTTCAGCGGGAAGCACGCGTGCTGTCCGCGGACTTGAATCGCATCACGCGGATCAAGATCGACGTGGGTTCACTCGCGCCGATCGACATCGTGCAGACCGAGGTCGGGATCGCGACAGCGGAGCAGCAGATCATCATCGCCGAGGGGCTCATCGGGAGCTCGCAGGACCGTCTGAAGCGCCTCCTGAACCTCGACCCCGCGAAGTGGGGCGTCCCGATCGTGCCGACGGACGAGGTGCGCGCCGAGCAGCCCGCAGTCTCGGTCGAGGACGGGATGCGGACGGCGCTCTCGCGGCGCCCCGAGATCATCGCCGCGGCGTACAACGTGGACTCCGACCGGATCCGCTACGAATACTGGCGCAACCAGACGAGGCCCGCTCTCGACCTCTACGGGAGCTACGGAAACACGGGCATCGGGGGCACGACGACGATCCGGGACGAGCAGGGCAACATCGTCTCGCGCACGACCGGCAACTTCGGCGACGCCTTCGACCAGGTCATCGACCGCGACTTCAAGAACTGGCAGATCGGCCTGCGGTTCTCGTACCCGATCCTGAACCGGGCCGCGAAGGGGCAGCGCGGCGCCGCCCGCTACACGTGGGAGGCCAACAAGGCCGGCCTGACCGCTGTCGAGCAGAACGTGCTCGTCGAGGTCCGGGCCGCCGCCCGCGACATCGACACCGCGGCGCGTTCCATCGTCGCCGCCCAGAAGTCCCGTGAGCTCGCCGAGCGCAACCTCGACGCGGAGCGCAAGAAGTTCGAGAACGGAATGACGACGTCGTTCCAGGTCCTTGAGATCACGAACGACCTCTCGCTGGCCCGGGTCAACGAGCTCCAGGCTCTCGCGATCTACCGGAAGGCGCTGTCGGCGTACCACTACGCGACCGCCGACATCCTCGACTGGAAGGGCATCAAGATCGACGACCTTCCCGAGACGGAGCCTCCCCGCGAGGGGAGCCGGAGCCCGCAGCCCCTCGCGGCGCCGCCGCCGGCGGTCCCCTGACGACGTCGTCCGGCGCTCGGCTGTAGACTCCGCCGTCGACATGGACAGTCCGCCCGTCTCGCCCGAGCCCGTCGCGGCCGGCGCCGATTCCGCGCTCGGGCGGATCTTTGGCGTTTTCGTCGCCCCGTCGCGGACTTTCGCGGCGATCGCGCAGAGGCCGACCTGGGTCGCGCCCCTGCTGATCGCGACAGTGCTCTCGCTCCTCGCGACAGCGGTGCTCCTGCCCCGCATGGACTTCGAGGCGTCGCTCCGCGAGCAGCTCGCGGCGCGCGACGAGGCGGTCTCGGAGGAGAGGGTCGAAAAGATCCTCGACGCGCAGAAGCGCTTCTCGGGGCTGGTTTACGTCTGGGGCGCCCTTGCGCCGACAGTGATCACGCTCCTGTTCGCCGGGATCTTCTGGCTGTCCTTCAAGGCGTTCGGCTGGGACCACACGTACCGGCAGTCCCTCGGCGTGACGTCCCACGCCTATCTGCCGAATTGTCTCTCGGCGATCCTGCTCGCCGTCATCGCGATGCGGCTGGAGCGCTTCAACCCGGCCGACCTGGGCGACCTCGTCCGATCGAACCCGGCGTTTCTCGTGGATCGGCACGCGAGCCCGGTCCTGCACTCGCTCCTCCAGTCTTTCGACGTCTTTTCGATCTGGGTGCTCGTGCTCCTCGTGATCGGTTACTCGATCGCGGCGAAGGTCTCGCGCGGAAAAGCGGCGTCGATAATCGTCTCGCTCTGGGCGCTCTACGTTCTCGGAAAGGCGGGGTTCACGGCGATCTTCAGCTAGATGAAGAAGTGGATCCTTCCCGCGGCCGCGCTTCTCGTGCTCGGCGGCATCGTTTCCGTCTCCCTCCTCGGCTCGCGCCCGCGCGGCACGCCGGTCGAGACGGGCAAAGTGGAACGGGGCGAGATCCGCTCCCTCGTGACCGCGACCGGCGAGATACAGGCAAAGAACCAGGTGAACATCTCTTCCCAGGTGATCGCGCGCATCGAAAAGCTCCGTGTGCGCGAGGGCGACCGGGTGGCTCGCGGAGACCGGCTCGTGGACCTCGAGCGGGCGCAGTACAGCTCGCAGCGGGACCGCTCGCTCGCGTCCCTCGCCGCCGCCGAAGCGGACATCCGTCGCGCGAGAGCGACGCTGGCGAACACCGAGTCCCGCCTCGCCCGCGCAAGGGAGATGTCGGCCCAGAAGATCGCCTCGCGGGAATTCCTCGAGTCCGTCGAGCTCGATCACGAGAGCGCTCGAACGTCGCTCGCCGCCGCGAGGGAGAGGGCGAGGGAGGCGCGGGCCACCGTCGAGGCGTCCGACGACGCCCTCTCGAAAACCACGATCGTTTCGCCGATCGCGGGCCGCGTCACCCGCGTGAACGCGGAAGAGGGGGAGACCGTCGTGACCGGGACGATGAACATGCCCGGCTCGGTGATCCTGACCGTTTCGGACCTGTCCGCGATCGAGGCGGCCGTCGAGGTCGACGAGTCCGCTGTCGCGCGGGTCCGGGTCGGCCAGAAGGCCGCCGTCCGCCTGGACGCCTTCCCCGATCGCGAGCTCCCCGGCGAGGTCACGGAGATCGCCGACTCCGCCATCAAGCGGCAGGAGGTCGCTTATTTCCCCGTCAAGGTCCGGATCGAGGGGACGGGGGAGGGACTTCGACCCGGAATGACGGCTCGGGCCCGCATCCAGGCGGAGAGCCGGAAGGGGGTTCTCGTCGTGCCGATCCAGGCGATCGTCGAGAAAAAGGACCCCGAGGGAAAGAGTGATTCCTCCTCGAACCCGGAAGGGCGGAAAATCGTATACCGGGTGGAGGGGGGCAAGGCCCGAGCCGTTCCGGTCGAGGTCGGGTTGAACGACGAGACCCGGGCGGAGATTCTTTCCGGTGTCCGGGAAGGGGAAAAGATCGCGGTCGGGCCCTATCGCACGCTGAAAAACCTCAAGGACGGGGCCGCGGTCACCGAGAGCGCGACGAAGAAGTAGGGAGCGAGATGCTGATCGACATTCGGGACATCACGAAGGTGTACGAGATGGGCGCCCAGAAAGTGAAGGCGCTCGACGGGGTCACCGTCGCGGTGGACCGCGGCGAGTACGTGGCGATCATGGGGCCGTCCGGCTCCGGCAAGTCCACGCTCATGAACCTCGTCGGCTGCCTCGACACGCCCACCTCCGGCTCGTACGTTCTGAACGGCCGGGAAGTCGCGCGGATGACGGACGACGAGCTCGCGGCGATCCGGAACCAGGAGATCGGTTTCGTCTTCCAGACGTTCAACCTGCTGCCGCGAACGACGGCCCTTCACCAGGTCGAGCTGCCGCTCGTGTACTCCGGCCTCCCGCGCAAGGAGCGGCGGGAGAGAGCGGTGCAGGCGCTCAATGCCGTCGGGCTCGCCGACCGCATGACGCACCATCCGAGCGAGCTGTCGGGCGGACAGCGGCAGCGCGTCGCAGTCGCGCGCGCCCTCATCAACGACCCGAGCATCCTCCTCGCCGACGAGCCGACCGGGAACCTCGACTCGCAGACGGGCGCCGAGATCATGGCGCTCTTCGACGAGCTGAACTCGAAGGGAAACACGATCGTCCTGGTCACGCACGAAGAGGACATCGCCGCGCACGCGCGCCGGATCGTGCGGCTGCTCGACGGCCGGATCCGGGACGATGGTCCCAACGACCGCGCCTCGGCACTCGCGCGACTCTCGGGAGCGCCCGCGTAACGACCGACTTCCCGTAAGCTCGCTTCGTGCCCCTTCCGCAATCGACCGGCTCCGTCCTCGCGGAGAACTTCTGGGTCGCCTTGAAGGCGCTCGGCGCGAACAAGATGAGGAGCGTCCTGACGACGCTCGGCATCATCATCGGCGTCGCCGCGGTCGTGGCTGTCGTCTCGATCGTCCAGGGTCTCAACTTCTTCATCGCGGGGGAGCTCCAGGGCGTCGGCGCCACGTACATCCGGGTCCTTCCGTTCCGGGACGACAACGAGCCGTCGCACGCGGCCCGGGACGTGCGGCTGACCCTCGAGGACGTTCGCGCCATCGCGGACCGGACGTCCGAGGTCGCGGCGGTGACGCCGATCCTGTATCGCCCCGCGCGGGTGCGCGCGGGCGGGCGGCGGTTCACGACTTACCTGCTGGGAGTCTCCGAGGAGTACGAGGACGTCCTCAATCACACTGCGGCGCGCGGCCGCTTTTTCGGGCCGCTCGACGTCCGCTCCCGCGCCCGCGTCTGCACGGTGGGTGAGGAGATCGTCCGGCGGCTGCAGCTCGGCGCGGAACCCGTCGGCGCCGAGATCGAGGTGGACGGCCGGCCCTGCACGGTCATCGGCGTCATGGAAAAGAAGGGAGAAACCTTCGGCCAGAACCGCGACGAGATCGTCTGGCTTCCTTACACGACCGCTCTCCTCTCCTACGGGCGCGACGCCGAGAGGGCGATGCTCATCGACTTGAAGTCCCGGTCGGCCGAGAACGTGGACCTCGCCAAGTCGCAGATCCGCTCGGTTCTCCGCGCCAACCACCGTCTCGCGGTCGATGACCCCGACGACTTCAAGATCCTCGCGCAGGAAGAGCTCCTGAAGACGACGAGCGGAATCCTCGCGGTCGTCACGACGGTGATCGGAGCCGTCGTCGGGATCGCGCTCGTCGTCGGCGGCATCGGGATCATGAACGTGATGCTCGTCTCCGTCACGCAGCGGACCCGCGAGATCGGCGTTCGCAAGGCGGTTGGCGCCCGCCGCCGGGACGTGATGATCCAGTTCCTCGTCGAGGCGGTGACGCTTGCGCTCGTCGGAGGCGTGCTCGGCGTGCTGCTCGGCTGGGGCCTCGGTGTTCTGGGAGCGAGCATGATCCCCGGATTCCCGCCCGCGCATGTTCCGCTCTGGGCGATCGCGCTCGCGTTCGGGTTCTCCGCCGCGGTCGGGATTTTCTTCGGCATCTACCCCGCGGCGAAGGCGAGCGCGCTCGATCCGATCGAGGCGCTCCGGCACGAGTGAGCGGGGGCTTCTAACGTAGAATCCCCGGCTTCGCATGGATCCCCACAAGTCCCTGTTCCGCAAGGTCGAGAAAGCGCTGCAGGCCATCGAGCGGTCGTCGGACCCGGCGTCGACGATCGCCGACACGGCGAGCGCGGTGATCGAGAACTTCCACGGGGAGCTCGGCGTCCGCGGCGGGCGGCTCTACGAACGGCGGGACGGCGGGTACGAGCTCACGCGGGTGTTCGGAGGGGCGGTCGAGGCCACCGGGATCTTCGTGCCGGACGCGTATCCGCCGGTCCAGCAGGTCATCGACGCGGGTGTGGTCCTTCTCGATCTGACCGCGCCCGGCGTGGACCCGGAGTTCGAGCGTCGGCTCGGCGTGGAGCGCTTCGCCGCGATCGCGGTGGGGGACGACCAGTACATCCTATCGTTCTCGGTCGACTCGGACACGGCCCACGACGACCTGATCTCTTCTCTCGGGATCCTCCGCCACGCCGTGGATCAGAAGCTCCGGGAGGAGCGCCTCGTCTCGGTCATGAACGAGGCGCGCCAGATCCAGATGTCCATCCTGCCGAAGCGCGCGCCGCGCGCGGGAGTCTTCGACATCGGCGGGTTCACGGTGCCGGCGGAGATCGTCGGCGGCGACTTCTTCGATTTCATCAAGGTCTCCGAGCAGATCCAGGGAATCGCGATCGCGGACGCTTCCGGCCATGGCCTGCCCGCCGCGCTGCAGGTCCGCGACGTCTACACCGGTCTGAGGATGGGCGTCGCCCGGGACTTCAAGATCGTGCGGACGGTCGAGAGGTTGAACCGGATCATCAATCAGTCCCGGATGACGACGAAGTTCGTGTCCCTCTTCTACGGCGAGATCGAGGAGGAGGGCAACTTCATCTACGTCAACGCGGGCCACCCGCCCCCGCTTCACTTCCACGCGGACGGCGTGACGACTTTGAAGCAGACGGGGATGGTGCTCGGGCCGTCCGCGACCGCGAGCTACAGCCGCGGGTTCCTTTCGCTCGAGCCCGGAGACGCGCTGCTCCTCTATACCGACGGGATGATCGAGGCCACGAACCCGGACGGCGAGGAGTTCGGCGTCGAGCGGCTGAAGGCGGCGTTCTTCGAGCTGCGCGACAAGAAGGCCGACGAGATCGTGCGCGAGCTGGTCGCGAAGGTGGGCGAGTACGGCGAAGGAGACACCGCCGAAGACGACCGGACCGTGGTGGTGGTGAAGCGGGTCGCGTCGGACCAGGCGACGGCGCCGGTGCCGCCGACCCGCCCGACGGGCTGAGCGCCACCCCGCCTGAACCCGACTGTTGGACGGACCAGCGAGTGCCTCATGAGGATCAAGGACATCAAGCTCACGGAGGTAAAGCGCGGAACGAACTGGCGCCTCGTTGAGACCGACGAGGAAGCCTGGCGGGACACGCCGATGGAAGAGTGGCGTATCGAGCGCGCGGAGCCCCTCCGCGTGACCGATCATGCAGTCTATTCAGGCGCATACGTGCTCGAGAATGGGAGCGTTGAGCCGCTACTTCTGCTCAAGGAGGTCTCGTCGATCGAGTACGGCGGTGACTACTGCGAACACGTCGGCGGAAGGTGGCGCCAGGTTGGTCTCGAGCCCAATCCGGATGCGCCGATTGGCGATGAATACATAGCGAATCCGCATGACGACGATCCTTCTTTCATGGGCGAGTGCGGCCACCTGTGGCATGCCAGGAACTTTGCCGTACATGCTTCGAGAATGCGTGAACTCTGAGTCACACAACGTGAATTTGAGCCATCGGGGCGATCGTGCTTTTCGCCAGGGCATGATCCCGGTTCGGCACGCAACAGACCAGGACGCGCCGACGTGGCTCCAAATGCGCGAAGCCCTCTGGCCGGACGAGTCCGGCTCGCACGCGGGCGAAGTCGAGCAGTTCTTCGCCGGGATGCTCTCGATGCCGCTCGCCGTCCTGATCGCCGACGACGACTCCGGAAGACCGGTCGGGTTCGCCGAGCTCTCGATCCGCAACTACGCCGAGGATTGCGTCACCGACCGCGTCGCCTATCTCGAGGGCTGGTACGTGGTCCCGGAAGCCCGGCGGCGCGGCGTCGGCCGGGCCCTGGTCGCGGCGGCGGAGGAGTGGGCGCGTGAGCAGGGCTGCACCGAGTTCGCCTCCGATGCCCTCCTGGACAATGATTAGAGTGCCGCGGCCCATCGGGCCCTTGGATTCGTCGAGACCGTGCAGATCCGCTGCTTTCGAAAAGAGCTCCGGCCCAACGTGAGAGGTGAGAAATGAAATCGAAGAAGCCGGCCGCCAGGAGGGACCTCGTCGTCGTCGAGAACGTCAACCATCCCGGCAAGAAGAGACGCGCGGACGCCACGCACTACAACGCCATGCGGCGCGCGGTCCTGAAGGTCCTCCCGCGCCGCAGCCCGGGCCTCGACTACGCCCGGATGACCCGCGCGGTCCTGCCGCACCTTCCGGCCAACGGTGTTCCCGGGCGGCGCGCGCGCGAGCTGGTGGCTGAAGACCGTTCAGCTCGACCTCGAGGCCAAGGGGATAATCGAGCGCGAGAAAACGAAGCCGCTTCGCTGGCGGCGCTCCTGACGGAAGGGAAGTGGCCGTGATCGACAGGCCCTACATCGTGGAGACGAGGACCCAACAGGCCGCGGTCATCCGGCTCACGATTCCCCGGGAGGAGATCCGGAGCGTGATGGGCCCGGCGATCGGCGAGGTGATGTCGACAGTCGCCGCCCAGGGCGTGAAGCCCGCCGGTCCGGTCTTCTCGCACCACTTCAAGATGGATCCGAAGGTCTTCGACTTCGAGGTCGGCGTCCCCGTCGAGTCGCCGGTGAAGGCGGCCGGGCGCGTGAAGCCGGGCGAGCTGCCGGCGGCCACCGTCGCGCGCACGGTTTATCGCGGGCCCTACGAGGGGCTCGGCAAGGCCTGGGGTGAGTTCGACTCCTGGATCACGACGAACAAGCACGAACCGGCTCCGGACCTCTGGGAGTCCTACGTCACGGGCCCCGAGTCGGGCTCGGAACCGTCCACCGAGCTCAATCGGCCGATCCTCAAGTGACCGTCCCGTCGCGCGGCCGCGCCCTCGCCGCGGTCGGCGCCGTCATCGGGTGGGGAGCGGTGCTCCTTCAGTTCTCCCTCGTGGGCTGCCGCTCGGCCCCGTCGCCGGACCCGATCGTGGCGCCGCACGAGGCTTCTGGGCCGGGCTTCAATCGCTCTGCGGCAAGGCGTTCACCGGTCGGGTGACCGAAGACTCGGTGACCGACAGCCCGTTCCGCGGCAAGGAGCTCACGATGCACGTGCGGAGCTGCACGCCGACGGAGATCCGGATCCCGTTCCACGTCGGTGAGGATCGGTCCCGGACGTGGGTGCTCACGCGCACCGACGGCGGGCTTCGGCTGAAGCACGACCACCGGCACGAGGACGGCACGGCCGACCCGGTCACGCAGTATGGCGGCGACACGCGGGACGCGGGGTCGGCGACGCGGCAGGAGTTCCACGCCGACGCGCACACGGCGTCCCTCATCCCGGCGGCCCGCACGAACGTGTGGACGGTCGAGGTCGAGCCCGCGTCCTCGCGATTCGCCTACGCGCTCCGGCGCGAGGGCACGGACCGGCGCTTCCGGGCGGAGTTCGACCTCGCGCGGCCGGTCGCGCCGCCGCCGGCGCCCTGGGGCGCTGGTCCGTAGAGATGGAAACTTCGCCGCTCTCCGCCTGGGAGGCCTTCTACGTCGCGCGGGGGAATGAGCCGAACGAGCGCCAGGGCAAAAACCGGACCAACGGTCCGATGGGTTGAGGATCGCCCTGGCCGGCTACTGGTGGCAGTGCACTTCGTGCGGGGACCGGCCGCCCTGGTTGACGGTCACCGATTCCCGAAGCATAGCGGCCTTCATCTGGGATGAGCTGGCGCCGAGCGGCTGGGATCAGCGCCTTCTCCGGCGCCGGTGCAAGTGCCGGCGCGAGTCGCTCCGCATCACCTACCGTTTCCGGCGCGGTGATCCCGAGAGGGTGAGCATCCGGCACATCGTCGGGATCGGCCCCGAGGGCGACTACCTTCCGATGCTCTGGGAAACGTTTCGGCATTCGAGACCGCGGTCGAGCTGGATCGACTTCAAATATCAGCGGGGCCGCAGTCCGTGGGGCCTGTCCAAGCGCCTCGTGCTCGAGAAAGCGCAGCTCGTCCGGTTGTTGCGGAATTACGAGCGCAAGGTGGGCCGGGCCATCATCGCGGGAACGGGCAGGCGCTGAGACCGTTGCGTTTCCCTCGCCTGCTTCCGCTTCTATTGCTCGGCGGGGTGCTGGCGCTCGCCGAACAGGCTCCAACCTCGAAGATCGAGATCCGTTCGGGCGACCGCGTCCTCACGAACCAGCGCGCAGAAAAGGGCGCGATCCGTGTCCTCTTCGTCGGCAACAGCCTGACCTACTGGAACGAGATGCCGTGGATGGTCGAGCAGATTTCGGCGAACGGCACTCCGAAGGTTTCGACCGCCTTCGCCGGTGGGAGCGGCATGAGCCTGCGCCAGCAGTGGCAGAGCGCGAAGACGCTGAGGACGATCCGGGAACATCCGTGGGACTACGTCGTCCTCCAGGGCCAGAGCTCGGAGGCCGGAGAGGAATCAGCAGGAGTTCACGCGATACGGAGAGCTGCTCGACGCCGAGGTCCGGAAGCGCGGCGCGAAGACAGTCTTTTTTCTCACGTGGGCCAATCGGGGACGACCGCAGGGCCCCGTCAGCGAGCGTTACCTCTTCCTCGCGAAGTCGCGCGGCGCCCTCGTCGCGCCCGTCGGAATCGCGTGGCAGGAGCTCGCGAAGAAGGGGCTCGACCTCTACGATGGGAGCGGCGTCCACCCGAACCTCGGAGGGACGTACCTCTCCGCCTGCGTCTTCTTCGGGCTCTTCACCGGGAAGTCGCCAGTCGGCCTCCCGCACGAGTTCGACGTCAGACTTCGAGATCGACGAGTTCTACCGGCGCGGGCTCCAGAGCGAGAAGATCTCCGCGGCCGACGCGCTCGCGATCCAGAGCGCGGCGTGGAGGGCGGTCGAGAAGACGCGGTCTTGATTCCGGGCGCGAGCCCCGGCCTTTGCTTTCCGGCATGGGCGGCCTAGGTCGGGGAAACGGACCGGGCGGCGCGGAACGCCTGTGCGGTCCGCTCGATCCCCTTGTCGAACGGCGTCCACGCCGGGAAGCCCGAAGTCTCGCCGCGCCGCGGACCCGTCGAGAACGCTGCGCCGTTGCTCGCCCGGAACCGGGGGGACGTGCTCGGGCGCGCCCGTGTAGTCGAGCGCTCGAGCGAGCAGCTCGAAGAGGCGGTTGACCGAGGTCTCGACGCCCGTCCCGACGTTCCACGTTCCGCTCTTCCCGCTCGCGAGGGCGCGGGCGGCGGTCTCGACCACGTCGCCCACGAAGACGTAGTCCCGGGTCTGCTCGCCCTCGCCGCGGATCTTCGGCGTCTTACCGGCCAGGATGGCCTCGGCGAAGATCGCGACGACGCCCGCCTCGCCCATCCCGTTCTGCCCGGGCCCGTACACGTTCGCGTAGCGGAGAACCTGCACGTCGAACCCGTGCACGACGCGGTAATAGTGAAGGTACTTCTCGATCGCGAGCTTCGCGCAGCCGTAAGGCGATATCGGATCGGTCGGATGGGTTTCGGGCGACGGCCGTCCGCCCTGGGGCTCGCCGTACAGCGCTCCGCCGGTCGAGGCGAACAGGAACCGGCGGACGCCGGCGCGGCGCGCCGCTTCGAGGAGCTTCAAGGAACCGAGCACGTTCGACCGCGCGTCGTCGAGCGGGTCGGAAACGCTGTGACGCACGTCGATCTGGGCGGCGTGGTGGGCGATCGCGTCGATCGCCTCTTCGCGCAACAGCGGCTCGAGGTCCGCTTCGGCGACGTCGGCTTCGACGAGCCGGGCGGCCGCGGGAACCTTCTCGCGGCGGCCCGTCGACAGGTTGTCCACGACGACGACCCGGTGCCCGTCGCCGACGAGCCGGGAAGCGAGGTGGCCTCCGATGAATCCCGCTCCGCCCGTGACGAGGATGTTCATAGACTCGCGCGATGATAGCGAAGCGGCGTCCCGACCCGCTGCCTCCGGTTCGAGCCGGAGGACCTCGGGCTCGCCGAAGCGCCGCGATCGTTCTTTCGCCGGCCGACGGTCACTGTCGCGCGCGACCTCGTCGGCGCGTACCTCGCCCGGCGCTGGCGCGGCCGGTGGTATGGCGCGCGGATCGTCGAGACCGAAGCGTACGTCGGCCATGAGGACGCCGCGGCGCACTCGTTCGGGGGACGCCGCACGGCGCGCGTCGAGCCGATGTACGCGGACGGGGGTCACCTCTACGTCTTTCTGGTCTACGGCATGCACCACTGCGCCAACGTCGTGACCCGCCCGCAGGGCGACCCGCAGGCCGTGCTGCTGCGCGCGGCGGAAGGGCCCACCGGAGCGCCCGCGCGCCTCCTTTCCGGCCCGGGCAAGCTCACGGCCGCGCTCGGCATCACCGTCGCGGCGACGGGCGCGGACCTCCTCGGGGGCGGCGACGTCCGCGTCTTCCGGCGACCCCGCGGCCTCCGACCGCGAATCGGGGTATCTCCGCGGATCGGGGTCGACTACGCCGGCGAGGCGAAGAAGTGGCCTCTCCGCTTTTTCGACCTCGACTCGCGGGCCGTCTCCGGGCGATGATCCGACCCCATGAAATCGAGAAGAGAGGGAAACCGGGTTTTCATCCGACTCGAGACCGGTGACGACGTGCTCGCTTCGCTCACGTCGGCAGCCGAGGAGCACGGCGTCGTGTCGGGCTGGTTCAACGGAATCGGCGCGGCGAGCGGCGTCGAGCTCGGCTACTACGACCTGGCGAAGAAGGACTACAACCGGTGGGACGTCGCGGGCGACGTCGAATTCGCGTCCGCCTCCGGCTCGCTCGGCCTGAGGGACGGAAAACCGTTCGTCCACTTGCACGCCGTCGTCTCCGACAGGGAGTGCGTCACGCACGGCGGCCACCTCTTCCAGGCGACCACCGGGGCGACGCTCGAGTTCGTTCTCCTCGTCGGGGAGGCGCCGATCGAGCGGACGCCGGACGAGGCCAGCGGGCTATACCTCTGGAGGGTCTAGGGCCTTCCGGTCCGAGGAGTCCCTCTACCTATCATTCCATCGGCGGGTTGTAGGAGGGGATCCCCGTCACCGCCTCGCCGATCACGAGGGTGTGGATGTCGTGCGTCCCCTCGTACGTGTACACGCTCTCGATGTTGGCGAGGTGGCGGAAGACCGGGTACTCGTTGACGACGCCGTTCGCGCCCAGGGTTTCGCGGGCGAGCTTCGCGCACTCGCGGGCGACCCACACGTTGTTCCGCTTGGCCATGGAAACGTGGTGCGGCTTCATCGTCCCGGCGTCCTTCATCGTGGCGAGCTTCCACGCCAGCAGCTGACCCTTCGTGATCTCGGTGATCATCCAGGCGAGGCGCTCCTGCACGAGCTGGTGCGCCGCGATCGGCCGGTCGCGCCACTGCTTTCGCGACTTCGCGTAGTCGAGCGCGGCCTGGTAGGTGGCCATCGCGCTGCCGATCGCCCCCCAGGAGATTCCGTAGCGCGCCTGGGTCAGGCAGGAAAGGGGACCCTTGATCCCCTGCACTCCCGGCAGGACGTTGTCGGCCGGGATGCGGCAGTCCTCGAAGGCGAGCTGCGACGTGACGGAGGCCCGCAGGGACATCTTTCCCTTGTGCTCGAAGGTGGAGAACCCGGGCGTTCCCTTCTCGACGAGAAACCCCCGGATCACGCCGTCGAGCTTCGCCCACACGACCGCGACGTCCGCGATCGACCCGTTCGTGATCCACGCCTTGGCCCCGTTCAAGACGTATCCGTCGCCGTCCTTCTTCGCGGTCGTCCGCATCCCGCCGGGGTTGGAGCCGAAGTCCGGCTCGGTCAGACCGAAGCAGCCGATCGCCTTCGCGCTCGCGAGCGCCGGGATCCAGCGGTCCTTCTGCTCCGGCGAACCGAAGGCGTGAATCGGGTACATGACGAGCGCGGACTGGACCGAGACGAAAGAGCGCAGCCCCGAGTCGCCCCGTTCGAGCTCCTGCATGATGAGGCCGTAGGCCACGTTGTCGAGACCGGGCAGTCCGTAGTCGGAGAGCGTGGAGCCGAAGAGGTGCATCTCCGCCATGTCGGGGATGAGCTCCTTCGGGAAGCGCCCCTCGTACGCCGCCTCTTCGATGATCGGAAGGACCTTGTCCTCCACCCAGCTCCGGACGGTGTCGCGAATGAGCCGCTGCTCCTCCGTGAGGAGGGTGTCGATCCCCAGGTAGTCCACGCCTTCGAATGCCATTTTGGAGCCGCGAATGCTATCAGGAGCGGGAGCTGATAGCTTTCTCTCCGTGAGCGTCTTTACCGGCGGTTCCGCCTACATGATGGTGCGGGACATTGCCGACGGTTTCGTCCTCGCCAACGAGATGATGTTCAAGCAGTTCACGCGGCCGGATTTCGCGATGTTCTCCCAGGAAGCCGAGAAGTTCCTGCGGGAGGTCCGGGCCAACCAGCCGCCCCTGACGGACGTCGAAGGCACGCAGAAGCGCCACCGTCGCGTCCAGCGGCTTCAACAGGCGATGGTCATCGCCCGAAACGTGCTCAGCCGACGCTTTTAGCGGAGCCGGCGCACGTGGAAGCGGATCGACGGAGCGCCCGCGCGGCGCGGCCCCGGGAAATCCTGCTCGCCCTCGGCGTTTTCCTCCTCGCCACCGTCCTTCTCACCTGGCCGCAGGCGGCGCGCCTCGGGACCGGTCTCGGAGACCTGTGGGACGCCAAGCTGAACGCCTGGATCTTCCACTGGGACTACCACCAGACGTTCCGCGCACCGCTCGACCTCTTCCAGGCGAACACGTTCTACCCCGCGAAGTACGCGCTCGCGTTCTCGGAGAACCTCTGGGGCGCGGCGGTCTTCGGTTTCCCGCTCTTCGCCGCCGGGGCGTCGACGACGGCCGTGTACAACTTCCTGTTCCTGCTCGGCATGTTCCTTTCCGCGCTCGGAGCGTGGGCTCTCGCCCGATACGTCACGGCAGACGCGGCCGCGTCCCTCCTGGCCGGGTTCGTGTACGCGTTCGTGCCGTGGAGGCTCTCGCAGATCCCCCACGTCCAGTTCCAGTGGGGACCCTTTCTTCCGCTCCTGCTCCTCTTCCTGCTGCGATGGCTGGACGGCGGCCGCCGGCGGGACGTCGTTCTCTTCGGCGTCTTCTTCGCGTGGAACGCACTCACGAACGTCCACTACGCGCTCTTCTCCGGGTTCCTCCTCGCGGTCGTCCTCGCGTGGGAGGTCCTGACGATCGGATGGCGTCCGCTGGCCCCGCGGGTCCGCGCGAGCCTCCTCGCTGTCGCCGTCGCGAGCGTCGCCGTCCTTCCCTTCTACGTCCCCTACCCGAAGGTTGCGCGGCTCTACGGAATGCGCCGCTCCCTGGGCGAGATGAAGTTTTACTCCGCGCGGCCGTCGGCGTTCCTCGTTCCGGGCGGTCAGAACAAGCTGTGGGCGCCGCTCACGCAGAGGTTCGGACGGCCGGAAGGGGAGCTCTTTCCGGGAGTGCTGCCCGTCGCCCTCGCCGTCTATGCGCTCGTCGCGCTCAAGGCGCGGCGGCCCGAAGAGGTGGCACCGAAACGCGGCGTATCCGTCCGTCGGCGTCGCGCGGCGCGAGTGTTCGACGCTCTCGCGGTGGGCGCCTTCGCGGCCGGAATCGCCTCCCTTCTCGTCCCGGGTCTGCGCGTCGGACCCCTGAGCCTGTCGGATCCCCGGCGATTGCTCGTGTTCCTGACGTTGTTTCTTCTGATTCGCCTCCTGCTCGCGTTTCCGGTGCGCTCGCGTTACTCCGACCTCGCCGACTTCCTGCGGCAGCGACGCCTCGACCGCCGCGGCGGCCTCTTTCTCGCCGTCGGCCTTGCCGGAATGATCGTCGCGCTCGGCGCGTACACGCCCTACTACACGTTCCTCTTCAAGTCGTTCGGTTTCCTCTTCCGCGCGATCCGCGTTCCCGCGCGGGGCGTCGTTCTCCTACACGTCGCGCTCGGAGTGCTCGCCGCGTGGGGGCTCGCTCTCCTGTTGAGGCGCGTGCGGAGTCGCGGCGAGAGGGCCGCCTTCGTCGCGGCGGCGCTCGTACTAACGGCGATCGAGTACCGGGCGGCGCCGATCGACTTCCACGCGGTAGAACCTGTCGCGGCGCCGGTGTACCGCTGGCTCCATGGCGTCACGCTGCCGGGCGCCGTTCTCGAGCTTCCGATCGGCTTCGACTACGACGCGGAGCACGTCTTTCGGTCGCCGGCTCACTGGCAGAAGCTCGTGAACGGTTACTCCGGCTTCTCTCCCCGTCACTACGACGAGTTGAAGAACGCCTTCGAAGAGCGGCCCGTGCCCGGACCGCGCGTGGGAGCGCGTGCGCGCGCTCGGGGCCGCGCTCCTCGTGTTCCACCCGCACGAGATCGAGGGTCTCGCGCGGCAGAACTACTCGAGCGCGGTCCGCCGCGCGCTGTCCGCCGGGACGCTGGAGACGCTCGGCAGCTTCGCGCACGGCTCCGAGCGCGACTTCGTGTTCCGGGTCCTTCCGGCGCCCCCCTTCGAGACGGGGATCGCGCCCGCGGACCGCGACCGCGCCGCCGCGGAGTTCCGCCGGCTGACGTCGGTCGCGGAAAGCGAGCTCGCGCCGCCCTTCGGCGTGATCGACTTTCCCGTCGAGGACGCCGAGGTCGCCGCCGGGTCGTGGGGCTACGGGTGGGCGCTCGACGACTCCGGGGTCGTGGAGGTCCGCGTGGCGACGGAGCTCGGCCCCGCGACTCCCGCGTTCGTGGGCGGCTCGCGGCCCGACCTGCCCGCGGCGTTTCCGGACTATGCCGACGCGGCGCGCGCCGGGTTCGGATTTCTCGTGCCGAACGTGGCCCCCGGCCCGCACACGCTCTCGCTCACGATCGTCGGACGGGACGGGGGAGAGCGGGTCCTCACCCGGAGGGTTCGCATTCGCTGACCGTATAATCCGGCGCCCTCATGGAACCGGAAACGACGGCGATTTCACGCATCGGAGAGCGCAACGGCCGGGAAGCGACCGTCCGCGGCTGGCTCTATAACCGCCGGTCGTCCGGAAAGATCCAGTTTCTGATCGTTCGGGACGGCACGGGGTACCTCCAGACGGTCGTCGTGAAGGCCGACGTGCTCGCCGGAGACCTGGGCGGAGGCGGAGCGGGCAACCCAGGAGAGCTCGCTCGCCGTGAGCGGTACGGTCCGCGAGGACAAGCGCGCCCCCGGCGGCTACGAGATGAGCGCGACGAAAGTCGAAATCGTCGGGCCGTCGGAGGCGTACCCGATCACGCCGAAGGAACATGGCGTCGACTTCCTCCTCTCGCAGCGGCACCTCTGGATGCGCTCGGCGCAGCAGCACGCCGTCCTGAAGGTGCGCTCGGAAGTCTCCCAGGCGATCCGCGACTTCTTCTACGAGCGGGACTACGTCCTGATCGACTCGCCCATCCTGACGGGCTCCTCGGTCGAGGGGACGTCGACCCTCTTCGAGACGGACTACTTCGGCGAGAAGGCGTACCTGTCGCAGTCGGGTCAGCTCTACCTCGAGCCCGCCGCGGCGGCGTTCGGAAAGGTCTACTGCTTCGGTCCGACGTTCCGGGCGGAGAAGTCGAAGACCCGGCGCCACCTGACGGAGTTCTGGATGATCGAGCCCGAGGTCGCCTTCCTCGAGTTCGACGGCCTCTGCGACCTCGCGGAGGAGTTCGTCACCTCGCTCATCGCGCGCACGCTCGACCGGTGCGCCGAGGACCTGAAGCGGCTCGAGCGCGACACGTCGAAGCTCGAGGCGGTGGTGCGCCCGTTTCCCGCGGACCACGTACCGCGAGGCCATCGCGAAGCTCGCCGCCGCGGGCTTCGAGATGAAGTTCGGCGACGACCTCGGCGCCGACGAAGAGACCGCGCTCGTCGCGGGAGCCGACCGCCCGCTGATCGTTTCCCGCTTCCCGGCGGCGATCAAGTCGTTCTACATGCAGCCGGACCCGGAAGACCCCGAGGTCGTTCTCGGCCTCGACATGCTCGCGCCCGAGGGTTACGGCGAGATCATCGGCGGCTCGCAGCGCATCCACGACCTCGCGCTCCTCGAGCGCCGGCTCGAGGAGCACAAGCTCCCGCGCGAGGACTACGAGTGGTACCTCGACGTGCGGCGCTACGGGACGTTCCCGCACTCCGGGTTCGGGATGGGCCTCGAGCGGTTCGTGACCTGGATGTGCGGAATCCACCACCTTCGCGAGGCGATCCCCTATCCCCGGACGCTCAAGAGGATCTACCCGTGAGCGGAGAGACGAAGGCGCCTCCGATCGTCGGCGTCGTCTCGCTCGGGTGCGCGAAGAACCTCGTGGATACCGAGGTCATGCTCGGCCACCTCCAGCGGGCGGGCCACGAGATCGTGCCGGACTCCGCCGCGCGAGTCGTCCTCGTCAACACGTGCGGCTTCATCGACCGCGCCAAGGAAGAGTCGGTCGACGCGATCCTCGAGCAGGTGGAGCGCAAGCGGCGGGGGGAGATCGACCGCGTCATCGTCGCGGGCTGCATGGTGCAGAAGTACGGGCGCGAGCTCGCGACGGAGATCCCCGAGGTGGACGCCTTCGTCGGCCTGGACGAGCTCGAGCGCGCGCCGGAAGCGGCCGCCGGCCTGCCGACCTTTCCGCGGTTCACCGACAAGCCGCTCGCGACGCGACTCTACGACGAGGCCGCTCCCCGAGTGCTCTCGAAGCGGCGGGGCTACGCGTACCTGAAAGTGGGCGAGGGCTGCGACAACCCCTGCACGTTCTGCACGATCCCGCAGATGCGCGGGAAGCAGCGGAGCCGGACGATCGAGTCGCTCGTCGCCGAGGCGGCCGCGCTCGAGCGGCAGGGCGTCTCGGAGCTCGTGCTGATCTCCCAGGACACGACGCGATACGGCGAGGACCTCGGCCTCGGTCGGGCCGGGCTCGCGCAGCTCGTCGAGCGGCTCCTCGGCGAGACGGGGTTCCCCTGGATCCGGTTCCTCTACGCGTACCCGAAGACGCTCGACGACTCGATCCTGCACCTCATGGCGGCCGCGCCCCGCTTCGTCCCGTACGTGGACATGCCGCTCCAGCACGTTTCGCGGGGCGTTCTCGCGACGATGCGCCGGGGCGGGGACTCCGCGTCGTATCTCGCGATGGTGGAGCGGATGCGGGCGATCGTGCCGCAGATCGCGATCCGCACGACGTTCATCGTCGGATTCCCGGGGGAAGGGGAGGCGGAGTTCCGCGAGCTGTGCGAGTTCGTCCGGCGAGGCCGAGTTCGACAACCTCGGCGCCTTCACCTACTCGCCGGAGCCGGGCTCCGGGTCCGAGCCGCTCGGCGATCCCGTGCCGGCCGAGGAGAAGGAGCGGCGCCGCGGCTTCCTCCTCTCGCTCCAGCGCCCGATCGCGCGAAAGAAGAGCCGCGCGCTGCGCGGCCAGGTCGTCGAGGCGATCGTCGAGGGACCCTGCGAGGAGACCGAGCACCTCCTGGAGGGGCGGCTGCGCTCCCAGGCGCCCGAGATCGACGGGCGGCTGCTCGTCAACGACACCGGGGGACGGGAGGTGCGGCCCGGCGAGATCGTGAACGTCCGCATCTCCCAGACTTACGAGTACGACGTCGTCGGTGCCCTCGTCTAACGCGGGATGCACGTCGTGCGCGATCCGCTTCGCGCGACCGACCTGCCGCGGGGCGGCATTGCCACCATCGGGAACTTCGACGGCGTCCACCTCGGGCACCGGCGGATCCTGGAGACTGTCGTCGCGCGCGCGCGGGTGGTGGATCGGCCGTCGGTCGCTCTCACCTTCGAGCCGCACCCGCTCTCGGTTCTCCGCCCGGACCAGGCCCCCCGCCGGCTCCAGACGCTGCAGCAGAAGGAGGAGGCGATCGAGGCGCTCGGCGTCGAGAACCTGCTCGTCATCCCCTTCACCCGCGACTTCTCGCTCACCGAGCCGGAGGAGTTCGTCGCGATCGGTTCCTGCGTGAACGCCTCGCGGTCTCGGAGATGTTCCTGGGAAGCCACTTCGCCTTCGGGCGCGGCAAGCGCGGGGACATCGACCCTCCTTCACCGGATGGGTCCCGAGTGCGGATTCGTGGCGTCGGGCGTCGAGGAGGTCCTGCACGAGGGCGAGCCGTCTCATCGACGGCGATCCGCGCCGCGCTCGCGAAGGGCGACGTCGCGCGCGCGAACGCGATGCTCGGCCGCGAGTACGAGATGGACGGGATCGTGGCCCGAGGGCGACCGCGTCGGGCGCAAGATCGGCTATCCGACGATCAACCTCTACCCGGGAACGAGATGCACCCCGCGGACGGCGTCTACGCGACGAAGATCCGACATCCGGTCCTTCGGCCGGCTCTTCGACTGCGTGACCAACGTCGGCCGCCGCCCGACGCTCTACGAGGACTACGCGACGACGATCGAGACGTACGTCCTCGACTTCTGCGTCGGACGTCTACGGCGAGAGGGTCCGGCTCTTCTTCCACGAGCGCCTCCGCGAGGAGCGCAAGTTCCCCTCCGTCGACCGCTCTGACGGAGCAGATCGGCCGCGACATCGAAGCGACGCCCGGCGAGTACTTCTCAGGCGCGCGCGGGCGTCCTGAGCGCCTCCGGCGCAGGAGGCGCCTCGGAGCAGCCAGCGACGAGCGAGCGCCGCTCCGAAGGTCGACGACGATCGTGGCCCCCGTCGGCAGGTCGAGAAGGTAGGAGAGGTACACGCCCCGCCCGCGGACACGGCCGCCCCCATGCGTCCAGCCGATCGCGAGGCGCGGTCCCGAGCCGCTCGCGAGAAGAGCATCGCCGGTCACGGCGGGGACGATGAGGAAGGAGAACACGAGCAGAACCCCCGCGATCGCGACCGAGGACGTCACGACGAACCCGAACGAGACGTAGAAGAGGAAGTCCCAGAAGCGGACCGAGATCCCCTGCCGCTCCGCCTCCGCTTCGTTCATCGAGATGAGCAGGAACTTGTCGCGGAAGACGCCAGTGGAACGCGCCGACGAGCGCATAGAGCGACCGCGGTCCGCGCGAGCTCCGGCCACGAGACCGAAAGGATGTTGCCCACGAGCATGTCCTTCAGGTGCTCCGTCTCCCGTGTCGCCTTCGACATGGCGAGGATCGAGGCCGCGGCCGCGACCGCGTAGACGATCCCGATGATCGCCTCCTGGGGGATCCGGGTCTTCCGATGGCACGCGTGATGAACGCGAAGATCGCCGCACCGAGAAAGGTGAACGGCGAGCGAAAAGAAGTACCCCAGTCCGGGAGTGGACGTCGTGGCCGAAGAGGTAGCCGATCGTCGTCGCCGAGCGCGGCGATCTGGGCGAGCGAGAGATCCACGAAGATGACGCCCGCGCTCGACGACGTGGACGCCGAGGTAGGCGTGAATCCCGGTCAGGATCAGGCCCGCGACGAAAGCCGGCAGGAGGAACTCGAGAACGGTCATCGATCGACCTCCGCTCATCTGGCCCGCCAGGGCGTCGGCCAGCAGCTTCACGTCGTAGTCGAAGAGCGCGATGTAGTCACGCGCCTCCGGGACGCCGCCGACGGACGGGATGAAGGTGAGAAGCTTCGCTCCGGTCTGCGCGCGATCGGCGCGCGGACTTCGCTCGTCGAAGTACGGCTCCATGAGGATGACGGGGATCTTCTTCTGCCCGCATGAGGTTGATGAGCTCGACACGTGTGAGAGGGCGACGGGGGAACTCCCGGCTTGGGCTCGACGTATCCGGCCGCCACGAGCCGGAAGCGCTTGAGAAAGTTGGGCCAGGAGTTGTGGTACGTGACGACCTCGGTGCCGGCGAAGGGGCCGAGCAGTCGCGTCCCACCGTTTCTCTCCCTCGGAGAGCTTCGCCTCGAACGCAGCGAGGTTCGTCCGGTACTCGGCCGCGCCGGGCGGATCGAGTCGTCGAAAGCTTCGCCGCGATCGCTCGCGCGATCACCCGGCCGTTTCCGGGGATCGAGCCAGTAGTGCGGGTTTGCCGAACGGGTGGACGTCCCCCATCGCCCGCGTCACGACGCCGGTCGGCCGCTCGAGGATCTCGCAGCCGACGGACGCGTCCAGGTAGCCCGGCCGAGCCTGGCCGGATCCTGTTGTTTCGGCTCTGGTCGAGCAGCGGCGGCAGATAGCCGACCTCCAGGTCCAGGCCCGCGACGATCAGCAAGGTCGGCCCGCGAGAGCCTCAGGATGAACGAAGGCTTCGGCTCGACGAAGTGCGGGTCCTGGTAGCCCTTCGCGAGGGAGAAGGCCTCGACGCGCTTGCCGCCGACGGCTTGAGCAATCGAAGCGAAGTCCTGGCGGCTCGTCACGACTCGGACGATCCCGTGCGCCGGCGTGGAGAAAGCCGAGGACGCGACCCGAGCAAGCAGGAGTCTTTTCATGGGGATCCTCAGAACGAATGGGCGCCGTGGGCGCCGATCGAAAATTGAAGCTGGAGGAAACCTTCGTTGGCCGTGATGCCGCCCGCGTACCGCCGCCGCCGGAACTCGCCGCGGACCTGTGAGAACTCGCTCGGCCAGAAGGTCAGTGTGACCGCTTCGCCGCGGTCGCGCAGCGTCGCGTCGTCGGCGCGGTCGGAGAACTCGTAGCGACCGCCCGCGAACCAGCGGCGCGCGAGCCGCTAGTCGCCCCCGACGAAGAACCCTCGAGACGCTCTGCCTTCCCTCCGGCTGCTCGCGCCGGCTGCGGAAGAGCTCGCTCCGAAGGATGAACTGGCGATACGGCCGCCCCGAGAGCGGCTTCCAGCGATAGACGAGGTGGATGTTCTCGAGCGTCGTCTTCGCGTCCTCGGTCGTGCCGTTGGAGCCGCGACCCCAGGTCGCGCCGAGCTCGAGGTTGTGATCGTCGCCGAAGTCGCGGTAGGCGCGGTAGTGGCCGAGGAAGGCGAGGTCGTTTCGCGAAGGCGCTTCGAAGAGGCCCTCCGACTCCCCTCGGAAGAGCTGCAGGGTGAGCTCCGAGAACGTTTCCCCGAAGGGAAAGATCCGCGCGACCGAGACGCCCGCGTCGTTCCAGCCCTCCTCGCCCCGAGGAGGTTCGGTGATCGGCAGCGGCACGTCGACCCACGGGAGCGATGTGGAAGTGCATGAGGTTGACCTTGCCGAACTGCGCCTTGAATTTGCCGACCTTGACGAGCAGATCGGCCGGAAGGCTCGTGAACGTCAGGAAGCCCTCCTCGAGCTCGACCTCTTCGTTCGGTGATGGCGACGAAGAAGTCCGCTCGCGCGTACGGGTCCACGACCGCCTGCAAAGAGATCTTCCGACTCGAGCATCTCGAGCGACGGCCGGTCCTCGACCTCGTTCCTGCCGGTGACGCCGAGGAAGTTGCCGATGACCGCGATCGCGGGGTTGAAGTAGGTCGCGCTGGGGGAGGCCGCCGTGGAAGGCGGCGGAGCCGGCGTCTCCTCCGGCGCGGGCGGGGGAGTCGCCTCGGGTAGGGGAGTCGCTTCCGGAGAGGGCGCCGGCGAGGGAGTCGGCGTCGGCGCCGGTTCCTGCGCGGCGACGACGGCTGTCGATGGAATGGCGATGCACAGAACGAGAAGTAACTTCCCGAATAGGCTCAAAGGACCTCCCTCTGGAAAAACGGGGAGATGTCCCCGGACGACTCGCCCGGGGCCGAGGTTCCTAGGCCGAAACGGGAGGGGCGCGGCCGACGGAGGGAGGAAGCGGGATGGAGCGGAGGGCGATCGAGCGCGGCTCTCCGCGGTGGATTTCGGAGCGTTCCGGGGCGGCGATCGCGAGCGGCGCCGGAGCGGAGACGAGCGGCCGGTGTGCGCGGCACGCGAGGCAGTCGTGGGGGGCGCCCGGGGTCGCGACCGATGCGGTCGTCGAGATCTCGGGATCGCCATTCGGGATCTCCCAGGCGGGCTCCGGATGCAGGCCGAAAGCCGCCGAAGCGGCGAGCACGGCCGTGACGAGCATCCAGACGCGGGCGGGCCCGCGGCGAGTCATGCGTCTCATCCTACTCCCCGAACGGGTGCCGCGACGGCGGCATTCCGCGCCCCACTGCCGAACCGGACCGCCGACTAGAATGGCGCGGTGTCGGAACCCGTCGCTCAGGCGCCCGTGTTGTCGGGCGCAGTGCCCGAGGCGAGCGCCCTCAAGCGCCGGATGTACTGGCTCCTGGGGCTCACGTTCGTCCACGTGTTCGGCGAAGGGGGTATCGGGCTCTACGAAGCGCTCCGAACCGGAAGCCTCGCTCTCCTGGCCTTCTCGATCGAGAGCGCGATCGAGGGGGGCGCGGCTTTTCTCGCCGTGCGACACCTGCGGCTCCTCGCCGACGAGGAACAGGACCACGCGCGGAACGACCACGCGCTCGCGCGCTGGATCGGCGTCTCGTTTCTCCTGCTGGGAACGTACGTTCTCGTCCGGGCGGTCTTCGAGCTCGCGCGCGGATCGGAGGCCGAGGAGAGCCTGCTCGGTCTCTTTCTCACCCTTTTCGCGTCGTTCGGTATGCCCTTCATCGGCTGGTTCAAGTGGCGGACGGCTCGGCAGCTCGGGAGCAAGGGGCTCGCGGCCGAGGCAAAGGAGTCGATCTCCTGCTCGGCTCTCTCTTTCCTCACGTTGATCGCAATGGTGGGAGGGCTCGCGGGGGCGCCCGCCTGGCTCGACCCGGCCCTTTCGCTCCTCATGGTGCCGTGGTTTCTACGGGAAGGGTTCGCCCACGTGCAGGGACGGGTGCACGCTCACATACACTGAGCCCCGCCTTGAATCGACTGGCCGTGTTCATGCATATTTCTGGATCGGAGGATCATTGATGGCAAACAACCCGAACGTTCACGAGGTTTCCGACGGGACCTTCGAAGGAGACATCCTGAAGAGCCCGACTCCCGTCCTCGTGGATTTCTGGGCCCCGTGGTGCGGACCCTGCCGGACGGTCGCGCCGATCGTGGACGACCTCGCCAACCAGTACGCGGGCAAGCTGAAGGTCGCGAAGGTCAACGTGGACGAGTCCCAGCAGGTCGCCTTCCAGTACCAGGTCACCTCGATCCCGACGTTCATCCTGTTCAAGGATGGCCGCGTCGCCGACCGTGTCCTCGGCGCGCTTCCCCGCAGCGAATTCGTCAAGTTCATCGACCGCAACCTGACCCCCGTCTGACCTACTCCTAACAGAGGGGAGGGATCTGACCCCCTTCGGGGATCAGACCCCACGGGATCAGACCCCACATAAGATGACCGGGATGGCGTCGCGAGTTCTCGTCCTCTTTTCCCGGGCGCCCCGGCGCGAAGCGAGCGACAAGGGTCTCGCTTCGGCGTCCGGAGAGCGGCTCTTCGCTGCCTTCGCGCAGGGGTGGATCGATGCCGCCGCGGACTGCGGAGCGCGCGTTCTGGTGGCAACGCCATCCGGGGACCGCCTGGCTTGGCGCCAGGCTCTTCCCGGCGCGCGGTTCGAGTTCCTCGAGCAGCGAGGGGACTCTCTCGGCAGCCGGCTCGAGGACACGGCGCGGCAGGCATCCGCATCGGGCGGGTGCGTCGTGCTCGTCGGCGGGGACGTCGCGCCGTCCGCGCCGAATCTGACCGCCGCCTTCGAGCGCCGCGAGGCCGGGGACGACGCGGTGATTTCTCCGGCGGGCGACGGCGGCGTCTCGCTCGTCTCTCTCCGCGACGAGGACCTCGGCCTTTTCGGCCGGTTCGCGCCCCGGCGTTCCGACGTTTTCTCCCGTCTCGCGAGATCCCTCGCCGGCCGCGGGCGCCGGATCGCCATCGTCGCGCCCGCGGAGGACGTCGATGGTCGCCGCGAGCTTCGCCGGCTGCTCGGAACCGACGCCCTTCCCTCCTCCGATCTCGAAGCGCTCGCCCGGGCCGCGCTCCGCGAGGATCGCTGGAACCCGGGCCGGCTCGCCGCGAACGCGGCTCCGGCTGTGCACGTCGAGTCCCTCGCCTCGCGCGGTCCTCCCCGCGCCGCCTGACGCGTTCCCGAACTCCCGCTCCCGTCAGGAGGTTTCTTGCCCGCGAGGTCTCTGCCCGTTTCGATCGGTCCGCCCGTCGGTCACGAATTCCCGTTCGTGCCGTCGGTGTCGGTCGACACGCTCTGGTTCCAGGTCGCCGGGACGATCTGCAACCTCAAGTGCACGCACTGCTTCATCTCGTGCTCTCCGACGAATCACAACCACGAGATGCTGACCCTGTCGCAGGTGCGCGAGCGCCTGGAGGAGGCGATGTCGCTCGGCGTCCGCGAGTACTACTTCACGGGCGGCGAGCCGTTCCTGAACCCGGAGATCCTGCCGATTCTCGAAGAGACGCTCCGCCAGGGACCCGCCTCCGTCCTCACGAACGGTCTCTTTCTGACGCCGGAGCGCTGCCGGCGCTTGAAGGAGCTCTCCGACGGGTCCGACTACTCGCTCGACCTTCGCGTCTCGATCGACGGCTACACCGCGGCTGTGAACGATCCGATCCGGGGCGCGGGGACTTTCGAGAAGATTCTCCGGGGAATCGCGAACCTGGCGGATGCCGGCCTGAACCCGGTCGTCACGGTAACGGAAGCGTGCGACGGGGCCGGCACCGTGGAGGGCCGGGCCCGGTTTCTGGACTGGATGCGCTCGATCGGGCTCTCACGACCCCGCCTGAAGGTACTGTCGCTCTTCCGCATCGGCGCGGAGGAACAGCGACTCCGCGCGTACGAATCGTGGGAGACGCTGCGCGGGCGGGAGCTGTCGTCGAAGGAAGCCGAGAAGCTCCAGTGCTCGTCGTGCCGGATGGTCACGTCCCGCGGGGTCTTCGTCTGCCCGATCCTGATCGACGAGCCGCGGGCGATGATGGGTCAGACGCTCGGGGAAACGCTGCGGCCGTTCGAGCTCGCCTACGCGGCGTGCTTCACGTGCCATGAGTTCGGAGTCACGTGCCGGACGTGACGCGGCTCGCCTTTTTCGGCGGCGTCTACAGCAACTCGATCGCCCTCGCGAACGCGGTTGCCGGCGCGAAGAACGAGGGGGTCGACGGGCTCTTTGCGCTGGGGGACTTCGGCGGTTTCGGGCCGCACCCCGACCGTGTCTTCCCGATCCTGCTCGAGGCGGGGGTCCAGTGCATCCAGGGCAACTACGAGGAGTCGCTCTCTTCGGGCGCGGAGGACTGCCACTGCGGGTACACCGACCCCCGCGACAACCACTTCGCGCAGATCTCTTACGACTACACCGCGTCGCACACGTCCGCGGAGTGGAAGAAATGGATGGGAGCTCTTCCGAAGACGCGCGTCCTCGACGTTGCCGGACGGCGCGTGCTCCTCGTGCACGGCTCGCCGCGAAAGATCAACGAGTTCCTCTGGGAGTCCACCTCGTCGGTCGCCTTCCTGGAGAAGATGCTCGCGGACGCCGGCGCCGACGTCCTCGTGTGCACGCACACGGGACTCCACTGGAAGCGGGAGCTGCCGTCCGGGCGGGTCGTGGTGAACGCCGGCGTTCTCGGCCGGCCCGCCAACGACGGGCGGACGAACGTCTGGTACGCGGTGGTCTCGTTCGGCCCCGACGTGTCGGTCGAGTTCGTCCCCGTCGAGTACGACTTCGCTACCCTCGCGGCGCAGATGCGCCGAGAGGGACTGCCGGAGGAATTCGCCGAGACGATCTCGACGGGTTGGTGGACGACGTGCCTCGAGATCCTCCCGGCCAAGGAACGCGAGAGAGGACGGTATTGAGCCGCAGTGGGGGATTGAGCCCCAGTGGGGGACAGATTTCAAATCTGTCCCAAGATGGCCGCCCAAGGCTGACTTCGCCACGAGTATCGATGACGGAAGGAGACTTATGCCCAGCTACTACCTTTCCGAAGACCTCGCCCGATTCCCCGACATGGGCAAGACGCAGCCGAAGCTCTGGGACCTGTACCTCAAGTGGTACAGCGCCACGATGGAGAAGGGTGCGCTCGACGAGAAGACGAAGAAACTGATCGCGTTTGCCGTCGCGTTCTCGATCCAGGAGCCTTACTGCATCGACTCGTACGCCTCCGCGTGCTCGGACGCGGGGATCAGTCCCGAGGAGATGGCCGAGGCGGTCAACGTCGCGGCGGCGATCCGCGGGGGCGGAACTCTCGCCCACTGGGTCCAGGCGTGCAACACGATGACCCGGAAGGGCTGATCACGCGCCGGCGCGTTGCGATCGTCGGTGCGGGCCCGATCGGGCTCGCTGCTGCATTCCGCCTGACCGAGTCCGGGCACGAAGTCACCGTGTTCGAAGCCGAGGACGTCGGTCACGCGCTCACGCGATGGGGCGACACGCGGTTCTTCAGCCCGCTCGGAATGAACGTTCCGCCCGGATTCCGCGCGCTCGTGGGAGCACTCCTGCCTCCCGATGACGCGCTCCTGACCGGCGGCGAGATGGTCGAGCGGGTGTTGATGCCGGTCGCGGCGTCCCCGATCCTTGCGGAGCGGATCCGGACGCGTCACCGGGTCCGCGCCATCGGCCGGGCCGGGATGACGCGCGGCGACTATTCCCGCCATCCGCTGCGCGCCGAGAGACCTTTCCAACTCCTCGTGGATACGCCGGGCGGGGAGCGCCGGTTCGACGCGGACGTCGTGCTCGACGCGTCCGGTGTCACGGGGCGGCCCAACTCGATGGGATCGGGCGGGATCCCGGCGGTAGGGGAGCGGGCGCTCGGGGATCGGCTCGTGCGGGACCTCGGAGCGCTGGAGGACCGCGTGGGTTCTCTGGGGGGGCAACGGATCCTTCTCGTCGGACACGGGCACTCCGCGGCGACGGCCATCGCCCGCCTCGAACGGCTTGCGGCCGGCGACCCGCGCACCCGCGTGACGTGGGCGGTCCGCTCCGCGAACCGCCGGCCGGTTGCCGAGGTCGCCGACGACCCGCTTCCGGAGCGAGCCCGGATCTCTTCGGCCGCGAACGACCTCGCCGCCGATCCACCGCCGTTCTTGACCGTCCTTCGCAAAGCGTCGGTCGAGGGCGTCGAAGCCCGCGGCGACGCGACCCGTGTTCGCTTCTCCTCGGGCGTCGAGGACGAGTTCGACGGCGTCGTCGCGCTCACCGGGTTCCGGCCGGATCTCTCGATCGTGAGCGAGCTCGCCCTCGAGATCTCTCCGGCGACGGAGGGCCCGGCCCTGCTGGCCCGCGCGCTCACGAATGTCACCGACTGCCTTTCCGTTCCGCCCGTATCGGCCGCCGACCTCGGGTCGGGAGAGCCGGGCTTCTACTTCGTCGGCGCGAAGAGTTACGGCCGGTCGCGCACGTTCCTCCTGCGGACGGGTCTCGCGCACGTGGAGGCGATCCTCGGCACGATCGGTTCCTCGACGGGCACGCCTTTCGCGTAATCGATCAGAGCTCCGCGCTCGTCTCTTCGAGTGGGGGAGCCACCGCGCGCGGGTGGCGGGAACAAGCCGAGTCCCGTGAAGTGTTTGGAGGAAGTATGAAGAAGGTCATCTGGCTCGCCGCCGGTATCGGAGTCCTCGTCGCGCTGTTCTTCCTGCTCGGGGGGCGGAAGAAGAGCGAGCCGAAGTACCGCACCGCGAAGGTGGACCGTGGAGACGTGACCCAGACGGTGACAGCGACCGGCGCCCTCTCCGCCGTCACGACAGTGGCCGTCGGCAGCCAGGTGTCCGGGATCATTTCGAGGTTGAACGCCGACTTCAACAGCCAGGTGAAGAAGGGCGACCTTCTCGCCGAGCTCGACCCGACGCCGTTCCAGGAGAAAGTCAATGCGAGCCGCGCCGGCCTCGAAAAAGCGCAGGTCGAGATGCGCAACACGCGGATCGGGCTCGACCGCCAGCAGGCGCTCCGCAAGGAAGGCCTCGCGCCTCAGGCCGACTACGACCAGGCGCGCGCAAACTACGACTCGGCGCGGGCGTCCGTCCAGCAGGCGGCGGCTTCCGTCAAGCAGGCGGAGACGGACCTCAAGTACACGAAGATCCTGGCGCCGATCGACGGCGTCGTCGTCGACCGCCAGTACGACGTCGGCCAGACGGTCGCGGCATCGTTCCAGGCGCCGACGCTCTTCACAATCGCGCAGGACCTGACGAAGATGCAGGTCGCGGCCGACGTATCCGAGTCCGACATCGGGACGATCAAGGTCGGACAGCCGGTGAGCTTCAACGTCGACGCCTACCCCGAACGGCAGTTCCGCGGAAAAGTGTCCCAGATCCGCCTGAACGCCACAGTGAACCAGAACGTCGTCACCTACCCGGTGATCGTCGAGGTGGCGAACCCGGATCGCCAGCTGCGGCCGACGATGACAGCAAACGTATCGATCGAGGTCGCACGCGTTCGCAACGTTCTCCGGATCCCGAATGCCGCGCTTCGCTGGAGGCCGGAGGCGAAGCCGGACTCGGCCGAGGAGCGCGCGGCGGCGATCGGGCAGGGAGGAGGTGCCGTTGCCGCGGCGCGACAGGCGGGCGCGGGGGCGCGCAGCGGCGGCGGGGGCGGACGGCGCGGAAGGGGACCGACGGCAGCGCAGACCGTCTACAAGCTGCCGACGGGCGCCGAAGAGCCGGCGCCGGCGGAAGTGAAAACGGGAATCTCCGATGGCCGCGTCACGCAGGTCGTCTCGGGCCAGGTTGCCGAAGGCGAGACGGTCGTGACGGGTGCGGCCACGCTGCGTTCGGATGCGCCCGCCGGGGCGATCGGCGGAACCGGCGGCCGCGGCGCCGGAGGCGGCCGGCGTGGCTTCTGAGGATGCCGCGGGGTCTGATCCCCGAAGGGGGTCTGACCCCGCATCCTCATTTCCTGCGCGAGTCTCGGGCCTCGCCGGCCGCGGCACCGCCGAACCCGTCATTCGGACCGAGGAGCTCACGCGTGTGTACACGATGGGCGAGGTCGAGGTCCGCGCGCTGGACGGCGTCTCGCTCTCCGTGGCGCCGGGCGAGTTCGTCGCCGTGATGGGCTCCTCCGGTTCCGGGAAGAGCACCTTCATGAACATCGTCGGGTGCCTCGATCGGCCCACGTCGGGCCGATACTTCCTGGACGGCGTGGACGTCTCCGGCCTCGACCGCGACCAGCGCGCCGAGATCCGGAACGGAAAGATCGGGTTCGTTTTCCAGTCCTTCAACCTCCTTTCGCGGACCTCCGCCCTCGAGAACGTCGAGCTCCCCCTGATCTACGCGCCGGGCGGGCACGTGACGAAGGACCGCGAAGAGCGCGCCCGCCGGTGTCTCGCGACGGTCGGGCTCACCGGCCGCGAGAAGCACCTCCCGAGCCAGCTCTCCGGCGGCCAGCAGCAGAGGGTGGCGATCGCGCGCGCGCTCATCAACGATCCCAAGCTCATGCTGGCCGACGAGCCGACGGGCAACCTCGACACGAAGACGTCCGAAGAGGTCATGGCGGTCTTCCAGAAGCTGAACGACGAGGGAAAGACCGTCGTTCTCATCACCCACGAGCACGACATCGCCGAGTACGCGAAGCGCGTCGTCGTTTTCCGCGACGGACGCATTCTCGAGGACGGCCCGGCGAAGCAGCGCCGCGCGACCGGTTCTCACTGAGGCAGACGTGAAGTTCCTGACCATCCTCAAAGTCGGCCTGAAGGCGATCGCCCGGAACAAGATGCGCTCCGCGCTGACCGCGCTCGGCATCATCATCGGAGTCGCCTGCGTGATCGCGATGGTCGGCGTCGGAAAGGGATCACAGGCGGCCATCCAGTCCCAGATCTCCGCCCTCGGTACGAACTTCCTCATGGTCTTTCCGGGTGTCGCGACGCAGTCGGGCGCGCGAATCTTCACCGGCGAGTCCACGCTCACCGAGGACGACGTCACCGCCGTTCGCGCCGAGGCGCCGTCCGTCGCCTACGTTTCGCCGATGTCCCGATCCGCCGGCCAGGTCGTCTACGGCAACCTGAACTGGGGAACGCAGGTGCAGGGAGTCGGGGTCGAGTGGCCCTTCATCCGCTCCTGGAACACGGCCTCGGGGAGTTTCTTCGGCGAGAGCGAGGTGCGGTCGGCGGTCAAGGTGGTCGTCCTCGGGTCGACAGTCGCGACCGCGCTCTTCGGGGACCAGAATCCGATCGGCGCGACCGTGCGGATCAAGAACTTCCCCTTCCGCGTCATCGGTGTGCTCGAGTCGAAGGGTGGCAATACGCAGGGTCAGGACCAGGACGACACGGTCATCGCGCCCTACACGACCGTAATGCGGCTTCTCAAGGGGCGCAATCGGATCGACATGTTCATGGCCTCGGCCGTCTCGCGCGAGGCGGTGCCGCAGGCCCAGTCCGAGATCGATGCGCTCCTGCGGCAGCGCCACCGCCTTCAGCCCGGACAGGACGCGGATTTCATGATCCGTTCGCAGCAGGAGATCGCGGCGACGGCCGACGAGACCTCGCGAACGCTCTCCGTCCTTCTCGCCTCCGCCGCGTCGATCTCCCTCCTCGTCGGCGGCATCGGCATCATGAACATCATGCTCGTCTCGGTGACCGAGCGAACGCGCGAGATCGGGATCCGCATGGCGATCGGCGCAAAGGGCAAGGACATCCTCACGCAGTTCCTCGTCGAGGCGCTGACGCTCTCGATCGCCGGAGGCCTGATTGGAATCCTTCTCGGAGTGGGCGCCTCGAAACTCCTCGCCTGGAAGGCGCAGTGGAACGTCGCGCTTCCGCCCGAGTCGATTCTTCTCGCGTTCGGGTTCTCGGCGGCGATCGGCGTTTTCTTCGGTTTCTATCCCGCCCGGAAAGCATCCCGGCTCGACCCGATCGAGGCGCTTCGCTACGAATAGCTCGTCGTTTCCGCCCCCCGAGCGTTCGGCCGTCGCTCCGATCGCGCTAAAATAAGCGTTCCCAATGACATCTCGCCCGGATCTTCCGGCGTCATGAGGGCGTTCTGGCGCCGGCTCGATCCGCGCTCGAGCGTCGCGTCCCGGCTTCTCCTCGGGTTCTTTCTCGCGTTCTGCATCCCCGGCGCCGCCTTCGTGTTCCTGCTCGAGCGTCGCCTCTCGGAGCTCGAAGGCTTTTCGGCGAGGCAGCTCGCCGAGGTCCGCATCGGCAGCGTCGCGCGACGCATGGCCCAGGACACTCACTTCCGCGCCCAGTGGATCGACCGGCGCGCGCAGATCCTGGAGGACGCGGTCAGCGGCCTGGCGGAGGCCGCGCGGCAGGCACTGACATCGCGCTCGCCGGTCGACTGGGGCAGTCCGACGGTCGGACTCGATCCCCGCGGTCGTCTCTGGACGCCCCGCCCGGATCGCGGAACCGTTGCGTGGCTCGGCGGCCCCCGCGCGCGCACGAGCACGACAGCCGGTCGCGACCTGCATCGGACCGGCACCCTCGCCCCGGCGATGTCAGCGCTCGTGAACCGGAAAGACGGGGTTCTTTCCGTTACGCTGCGAACCGTTTCGGGCGCCGGGCGTCGCGCGCCCTGGACCGACTTGGGCGCCTCCGGCTCGGAACCCGACGGGGCGCCGTGGCCCGAGCCGGGTAGCGCCGCCGCGGCCAGCTCGCGCCCGCGGTGGAGCGAAATCCGAACGGAGCCCGCCGGTCAGGTCGTGACGCTCGCCGCGCCGGTGCTCGATGCGTCGGGTGCCCGGGCGGGTGAAGTGTCGGTCGTCGTGGATGCTTCGCGGATGATCTCCGACGCGCTCGACCAGGGCGAGACCCCCGGTGACTTCTGGCTCGTCACGAACGCGGCCGGGCAGCCCTTGCTCGCTCCGCCGCCGGCGGACAAGACTGCGGTGATCCCCACCGGATCGCCGGACGAGCGCCGCCGTCAGGTCGGGCAGCTCCTCCGGAGCCCCGGCTCGCCTCCCGACTCGAAGGCCGGGACCGACCGGCTCGCCGCCGCCCGCGTCGCGAGAACCGGCTGGGTCTTCGTCGAGGGCCTCTCCGCCGCCTCCCTCGCGGGGCTCGAATCAGCGGCGCGGCTCGCGGCCGAGCCGCAGAACTACGCGCGGTTGCGGCGCGACGTCCTTCTCCTCTTCGGTTACCTCGTGGCGGCGGTCCTGGGAGCGGTCCTTCTCGTCTCCCGGCGCATCACCGAGCCGGTCCACGAGCTTCTCCGGGCGGCCGAGGCCATCGGCGCCGGCCGCGCGGTTCAGGTGAAGGGCTCCAAGTCGCCGGACGAGCTCGGTCGGCTCGCCGCCGCGCTCGACCGCATGGGTCGCCGCGTGGCGCGCCGCGTCGAGACGCTGCGCCGGCTCCACCACCTTTCCCGCGCCGGGTTCCGGACGACCGACCTGAAGGAAATCCTCGCGCGATCGAGCGAGGGGATCGGCGCATTCACCCGCGCCGAGACCGTTATTTTCATGCTCCACGACCCGAACACGAACCGGCTCGAGGGGGCGTGGCCGGGGTGGAACGTCTCCGACGAGCTGGCGACGCAGGTGAAGGTGCCCGTCGACGCGCGCTCGATGGCGGGCAACGTCTTCAAGAGCGGCGAGGTCTACTGCTCGAACGACGTCGAGAACGACCCGTACTCGAGCCCCGAGCTCCGAAAGCTCTTCGGGACGAAGAACGCGGTCTTTGCGCCCCTGAAGACCGAGAGCGAGACCCTGGGCGTCGTCGCCGCGATCAACCGTCCCGGCGGCTTCGGCCGCGAGGAGATCGACGCGATGACGTCGTTCGCCGACGTCGCGTCCCTTCTCCTCAAGAACGCGCGGCTCTACGCGACCCTGACGGGAACGGTCGAGGAGCTGCGCCGGGCAAGCCGGCTGAAGGACCACTTTCTCCAGAACGTCAACCACGAACTCCGCACCCCGCTGACGGCGATCGTGGGATGGACGGACCTCTTCACCGAAGAGAAGGTCGACGAGAAGACCCTGCGCCGGGGTCTCGCGCAGATCCGCCAGTCCGCGAGGGTGCTCCTCGCGCTCATCGACGACCTCCTCGACCTCGCGCGCATGGACCGGGGCTCGCTCGCAATCGACCGCAAGGTGCTGCAACTCCCGGACGTGATCCAACGTTCGATCGACACGGTGCGCATGATGGCGGAGGGCCGGTCGGTCTCGATGGTCCTGGCGCCGCTGCCGGCCGCGATGGCCCCCATCCGCGCGGATGCGCTCCGGCTCCAGCAGGTGCTCTGGAACCTGCTCGTGAACGCGATCAAGTTCTCGCGCCGTCACGGGCGAGTCGTCGTGAGAGTCGAGCGCGAGGTCGAGCGCTACCTGATCAGCGTCGAGGACGAAGGCATCGGAATTCCGACGAACGAGCTCCCGCACGTGTTCGAGCGGTTCCGCCAGGTCGACGGCTCGCCCACCCGGCAGCACGCGGGCATGGGAATCGGTCTCGCTCTCGCGAGGTCCCTCGTCGAGCTGCACGGCGGGACGATCTGGGCGGACAGCGTCGTCGGGAAGGGGAGCCGCTTCACGTTCACGCTGCCGATCCGGACGGGCGACCGCCGTTCGGGCGAGCAGGAGCCGGTTCGCGCTCCCGAGGAGGCCGCGGCGGCTGCCGCCGCGGACGGGCCGATGATCGGCTAGTCGGTAATCGTCGCGCGCTAAGCGACGAACGACGCGGGCAGCCCCGTTCCCTTGAGGAGGTTCTTGACGACGATCGCGGTCTCCTCCTTGCCGGGGACGCAGAGGTTGG
Source organism: uncultured Acidobacteriota bacterium (assembly GCA_963832145.1). Taxonomy (GTDB): domain Bacteria; phylum Acidobacteriota; class Thermoanaerobaculia; order UBA5066; family Gp7-AA6; genus Gp7-AA6. The sequence continues at coordinate 377,707 of CAWHTA010000001.1, read as the reverse complement.
GATCTTTCTCCGTGCCGTCCGCGAGCGCCTTCGCGTAGCCCTCGCAGTCGTAGCCGCACGCGGTGCAGTCCGTCTGAGCCATGGCGGCGTACAGCTTGGTCGAGAGATCTCCGTCCTTGGCCATCTCCATCCGCTTGGGAAGCGGAATCGTCTCGTCATGGAACGGGGGCGCCTCCGCCTTCTTGATCGGAGCCGCGACCACTGCGTCGTCCGGGCGTCCGGTGTCCACCCACCGGCCGTAAGAGAGGCAGGTCGGGCACACGAACGTGTAGTCCCAGCCCTGCGGAATGAAGACGGCGGGCGTGCGGTACGCGACCAGGGGCGTGAAGTCCTGCGGGCACGCCGGGTACTCGCGTTCCTGCGCGTCGAGCACCATCGTCTTCAGGTGCGGCCGGGAAAACTCGATCTGCTTCGGCTTCTGGTCGAAGCGGAACATCTCCCCCTTCGGGCACACCATCACGACCTGCGGCTTGTAGACGCGCTCGACGAAGAACGTCCGCATCGGCACGTCGTGCTTCGGGCAGAACGAGGGCGCGTCCTTCCAGAAAGACGAAACGAGCTCGGAGCTCTGGGGCAGCGACAGCTTCATCGGGGCGGAATTATAGCGAGTGAATCGCGGCGCGCAGAAGTGACCGCGAAGCGGTCATCCTGAGCGACGCGAAGGATCTGGCCCTCAAGAGCCCACGAAGGGATTCTCGCGGCGCTCCTCGCCGATCGTCGTGTCCGGTCCGTGGCCGCAGACGACCCGCAGCTCCGCCGGGAGCGGAAGGAGCTTTTCCCGGATCGAGGCGAGGATCGTCTCTGTGTCGCCGCCCCAGAGATCCGTGCGCCCGATCGAGCGCCGGAAGAGCGTGTCGCCCGAAAAAAGAAGTGGGGTCTGATCCCCGAAGGGGGTCTGACCCCTCCTGGCTCCCTCGGGGCCGAGAAGGAAGCACGTCGAGCCCGGCGTGTGACCGGGAGTGTGGATCGCCTGGAGACGGAAACGTCCGACAGCGATCGTCTCGCCGTCTTCGAACCCGCCGTCGGGCGGGATCGTCGGCTGAGCCGAGAGCCCGAAGTAGGAAGCCTGGTCGGGCAACGCGTCGTAGAGCGGCCGGTCGCCGTCGTGGATCCGGATCGCGGCTCCCGTTGCCAGCTTCACCGCGGCCGTGCCCCCGATGTGGTCGAAGTGGCCGTGGGTGTGGAGGAGGGCGACCGCCCGGCACTTCGTCTCCGCGAGCGCGAGCAGGATCCGGTCCGCCTGGTCGCCCGGGTCGATCACGATCGCCTCGCCGGCCTCCGGATCCGCGACGATCGAGCAGTTGCACTGCAACGGCCCGACCGGAATCGTTCGGACGAGGGGGGTCAGGGGTCGAGCCTCCGGGCGGGCATCAAGGGTCGAGCCTCGTGGCGAGCATCAAGGATTGACCGCGACGACAGTCTCCACGTCGTGCCTTTCCTTCCTCTCGGGCGAGCCCCACGCCGTCTCCGGGGAGGAGAGGTTGAGCTGCACCGCCCACTCCGAGTTGTCCGCGCGGCGCCTCTCGGACGCGAAGAGCTTGCGCCGGCTCTTCGGCGTGAAGATCTCCCAGCGGAACCACCCGAAGTCGACGGCGTCGCCGTCGAGGTAGAAGCCGGGGATCTTCTCGCCCGCCTCGATCGGAGCCTCGCGCACGGTCATGGGGCGGAAACCGTTCGCGCGTAGCCGCTCGAGGAACTCTTCGCGCACTGGCCGGTCCCGGTGCTTCAGGTCGTGGCGGCCGCGGGCGACCCCTCTTCCCAGGATCAGGTCGTCGAGCGCGTCGGAGAGCTCCTTCTCCATCGCTCCCGATCTTAGCGTCTCGTCAGCGCCCCGGCGCGAACGCGCGGTCGCGCAGACCGGGATCGAGCCGGCGCAGGTCCGAGCCTTCCGCCTTCGGGAAACGGAGCGACGGGAACATCGCCGCCCACCGACGCAGCTCCGCGTAGCGGGGCTCGCCCGCGAGGACGATCCACGCCCGCTCTCCGGGCCTCCATGACCACGTGAGGCGCACGACCTCGCCGTCGAGGTTCAAGACCTCGCGGCCGTGCTTGCCTCCGTCGTACAGCCATTCCGGTCCGACGAGGTAGAAGGCGACGCAGAGCTGCGAGTACTGGTTCTCGGTGAAGACGCGCTCGGCCGGCGCAGCCGTGCGGCGCAGGTAGTCCGCCAGGGTTCGCCAGTCCGCGCGCCCTTCGCGGAAGTACACGGCGAGCGAGCGCAGGTCGAGGACGAGCACGAGAACGACGACGGCGGCCGCCACGAGCCGGAGGCGGCGCCGCGAGGCGAGCGCCGCGATCGCGACCGCAGCGAGAGCGGGGAAGACGAGTCCCGCCGGGAGGAAGCGGCGGGAGACGTCGTAGTGGGGGTGTAGCCGGCCGAGCACCTCGATCGCGACAAGGCCGGCGATGCCCCAGACCGCGAGGAACCGCAGCCGCGTCGTCGTCGCCGCGCGGATGAGCCCGAAGCCGACGAGGAACAGAAAGAAAGGCCCTTTTCGGCCGAGCGGCTGCCCGTCGTCCGGCGCGAAGGAGAAGAACGAGAGTATTCGTCCCCAGCGCTCGAGGGACGCGGGCGCGGCCCCCGCCATCGGCTGGCGGCGCGTGGCCTCCAGGACGACAGGCCACCAGGGCAGGTATGCGAGGAACAGCGTGACCGCGAAGGCCGGGCTCCACGCGAGGAACTTCCGCGCCGCTCTCTGCCGCGCTTCGTCTCGCGAGGATGCGTCCTCGAGGAGCATGGCGACTGCAGCCATTGCGAGGACAAGCGCCGCAAGGTACAGGCTGTAAGCCGTCGCCAGGCAGGCGAGCCAGAGGGCGGCAAGCCTCGCCGGTCCGGGCCACTCCAGGTATCGGTCGAGGAGGAGGAGCGACAGGACGAGAAAGAAGAGGCCGAGCGAGTACGGCCGCAGTTCCTGCGAGTAGCGGACGTGGAAGGGCGCGAACGCGAGCAGGATCGCGGCCATCCAGCCGGCCGCGGCTCCCGCTCGACGGCCGATCAAGAGTCCCATCGCGGCGACGGTTCCGACGCCCCACGCGACCGCGGGAAGCTTGCGGGCCCAGTCCGCGGGCCCGAGGGCTTCGAGGAACCGGCCGACGAGGTAGTCGAGGGGCGGGTGGAACGCGTCGAACGTGAGCGACTTCCAGAAGAAGGCCCAGTCGCCCTGGATCCAGTACGCCTGCAGGACTTCGTCGAGCCCGTACGAGAAGTGGTCGAGCCGGAAGAGACGGACGGCCGTCGCCGCGATCAGGAGTGCGGCGGCTCCCAAGCGCGCTCGTCTCGTCATGGGGTCACGCGCATTCTGGCCTTATCGGCGTCGATACTGCCAAACTGCGCGCCTGACCCCGTTAAACTCCGGGCCCGCTTGCTCGAAGTCGCTTCGCAGGTCATTCGCTTCTCGCTCGCCCTCTGGGTGGGTGGAACGCTCGTCGTCGTGTTGGCGGCTCCGCTTCTCTTCCGGGAGATTCCCTCGCGCGACCTCGCCGGCCGGATCTTCGGGGAGCTCCTCCGGCGGTTCGAGGCGGTCAAGCACGTTCTTTCCCTCCTGCTCGTCCTCGCCGTCTTCGCCGAGCTCGAGACGACGCGAGTGCTCGAGGGTCGCGCGTTCGTGACGGGGGCGGCGATCTTCCTCGCCGTCGCGACGAACGTCTATCTCGCGATGGTGGTGCGGCCGCGCCTCGGATACTTCCGGATGAAAGTCGGATCGTTCGACGAAGCCCCTCCCGAGAACCCGTGGCGTCTCCGCTTCGATCGGATGCACCGGCGGTCCGTGCGCGTGCTCGTTCTCGGCTGGCTCTCGGCCGCCGTGGCGCTGGCGGCCCAGTCATGATCGACCTCCGCAGCGACACCGTCACGAAACCGTCCGAAGCGATGCGGCGCGCGATGGCGGCGGCGCCCGTCGGCGACGACGTTTTCGAGGAAGACCCGACAGTCCTCGAGCTCGAGGAGAAAGTCGCCCTGCTCCTCGGCTTTCCGGCGGCGCTCTTCACGCCGAGCGGAACGATGGCCAACCAGATCGCGATGCGAATCCTCGCTCCGCCGGGCACCGAGGTGCTCATGGAGGAGATGTCGCACCCGTTCCACTTCGAGATGGCCGGGATGGCGTCGCTGTCCGGCCTCCTGCCGCGGCCGATTCCGAGCCGCGACGGGATCCTCGACGCCGACTCCGTTCTCGCCGCCGTGCAGCCCGACGTCTCGTACAAGCCGCGGACGTCTCTTCTCGTCGTCGAGAACACTCACAACCTTCGGGGAGGCCGGGTCTATCGCCGCGCGGCGATCGATCCGCTTCTTGCGGCGGCCCGGCGCGCCCGGCTCGCGGCACATCTTGACGGTGCGCGGATCTGGAACGCCGCCGTCGCCGCGGGGGAGAGCGAAGCGGACCTCGCCCGCGGATTCGACTCGGTGACGGTCACGTTTTCCAAGGGTCTCGGCGCGCCGGTCGGCTCCGCCGTGCTCGGCTCGGCCGCTTTCGCGAAAGAGGCGCGCCGCGTCCGGAAGCTCTTCGGCGGCGGGATGCGGCAGGTCGGCGTGCTCGCGGCGGCGGCGATCCTTTCGCTCGAGAACCGCGCGCGGCTCGCCGAGGATCACGCCCGCGCGAAGCGCCTCGCCGCGGCGGTCGCGCGTCTCCCCGGGATCCGCATCGACCCCGCGTCGGCCGAAACGAACATCGTGATCTTCGACGTACGGGACGCTCCGGCTTTCGTCGCGAGGCTAAAGGAGAAGAGAATCCTCGCCGCGGGGATCTCGAAGACCGCCGTGCGTCTCGTCACGCACCTCGACGTGACCGACTCCGACATCGACGCCGCGATCGCCGCTATCGGCGAGCTGACAGCAGAGAGTTAGGGCGAGTCGCTCCGCATCCGGGCGATCAGGTCGATCTCGAGGGGCGCCCCCGCCGGCAGCGCCGCGACGATGACTGTCGATCGCGCGGGCCGGTGGTCCCCGAAGCGGCGGGCGTAGACGGCGTTCAGCGGCGCGAAGTCCTCGGCGCGGGTCAGGTACACGGTCGCCTTCACGACGTCGGAGAAAGTGAGGCCTCCCTCGCGAAGAATCGCCTCCATGTTGTCGAAGACCCGCTCGGCCGACGCCTCGAGGCCGCCCGAAACGAGCTTTCCGGTCGCGGGGTCGAGCGGCACCTGCCCTGAGGTGAAGAGGAATCCTCCCTCGACGACGCCCTGCGTGTAGGGCCCGATCGCCTTCGGAGCCTCGTCCGTCGCGAGAAACTTCACGATGCCCCCTTCGGCTCCCCGTCCGGCTCGAGGACGGCGATGTAGGGAAGGTTCCGGTACGCCTCGGCGTGGTCCAGTCCGTAGCCGACCACGAAGACGTCCTCGATCTTGAAGCCGAGGTAGTCGACCGGAACGTCGTCGTTGCCCGGGATCTTTTTCTGGAGGAGGGCGCAGATCTTGACCGACTTCGGCTTTCGCGTGCCGAGGATCTCGACGATCTTCGCCAGCGTCCGTCCCGTGTCGACGATGTCCTCCACGATCACGACGTCCTTGCCCGCGACGTCGGTCGTCAGGTCGCGGACGAGGCGCACGTTTCCGGACGACTTCGTGCCCGAGCCGTAGGAGGAGACCTGGAGGAAGTCGAGCGAGACGGGAGTCTTCAGTCGCTTGGCGAGGTCGCACAGGAAGAAGACCGAGCCCTTCAGGATGCCGACGAGGAGCGCGGGCCGTCCGGCCTGATCGCGGTCGAGTTCCTCGGCGATCCGCGCGACGCCGGCGTCGAGCGTTTCGGTGTCGATGAGAGTCTGTCCGAGCTTCAGCACGCCCGGCACTATATCCATCTCATAGCCCCGTATACTGCCGGCCCATGACTCGCCAGCCGGAAGAGCCGGACCCGCCCGCGGCCTCCGAGCCGGCCGCGCCCCCGGAAGACGAGCTCATTCGAAATCGCCGCGCGAACCTCGCGCGGATCTCGGAGCTCTCTGGTGGAAACCCTCTCTACCGATACGCGGCGACCGCGACGGTGTCGGAAGTCGTGAAGAAGTACGGAGACACGTCCGCGGAAGACCTCGAAAAGACGCCGCCCACCGTGTCGGTCGCGGGCCGGGTTCTCGCCCACCGGCGGCAGGGAAAGGCCGGGTTCCTCGACCTCTCAGACGGACGGACGAGGATCCAGGCCTACGTGCGCCGCGACGCTGTGGGCGACGATCTGTTCGAGCTCTACCGTTCGCTCGATCTCGGCGACTGGCTCGGCATCGAGGGGGACGTGTTCCGCACCCGCACGGGGGAGCTCTCGATCAAGGCGAAGAACCTGACGTTTCTCGCGAAGTGCCTTCGGCCGCTGCCCGAGAAGTGGCACGGGCTGCGCGACGTCGAGCGTCGCTACCGGCAGAGGTACCTGGACCTCGCCGTGAACCCGCAGTCGCGCGCGGTGTTCGAGGCGCGGGCGGCGATCGTGCGGTACATCCGCCGATTTCTCGACGCGCGGGGGTTTCTCGAGGTCGAGACCCCGATGATGCAGCCGATCGCGGGAGGGGCGCTCGCGCGGCCGTTCAAGACCCATCACAATGCCCTCGACCTCGAGCTTTTCCTGCGGGTCGCGCCGGAGCTCTACTTGAAGCGGCTCGTCGTCGGCGGCATCGAGCGCGTCTACGAGATCAACCGCAATTTCCGGAACGAGGGGATCTCGACGCAGCACAACCCCGAGTTCACGATGCTCGAGTTCTACCAGGCGTTCGCCGAGGGCGCCGACCTCATGAGACTCACGGAGGAGATGCTCTCCGGCCTCGTCGTCGAGGTGACCGGCGGATCTTCGAGCCCTTGGAAGGATGAGTCGATCGACTGGAGCCCGCCATATCGCCGCCTGACGATGCGCGAGGCGGTCCGCGAGTTCACGAAGGGCGACCCGCGGGGTGAAGTCCGCGCCGAAGAGCTCGAGACTTCCGAAGCCCTCTTCGCCGCGGCGGTCCGGTTCGGGGTGGACCGGCCGGGACGCTTCCGCGACCAGAAGGGCAAGCTCCTCGCGGCGCTCTTCGAGACGGTGGCGGAAGAGCACCTCGTCCAGCCGACCTTCCTCCACGAGTTTCCGACCGAGATTTCCCCGCTCTCGCGCCGCAGCGCCGCCGACCCGGAGTGGGCCGACCGCTTCGAGCTCTACGTCGGAGGCATGGAGATCGCCAACGGTTTCTCGGAGTTGAATGACCCCGAAGACCAGGCGGGGCGGTTCCGCCTCCAGGTCGAGGAGCGCGCGAAGGGGGACCTCGAGGCCGCCGAGTACGACGCCGACTACGTGGAAGCCCTCGAGTACGGCCTGCCGCCGACAGCGGGCGAGGGGATCGGGATCGATCGCCTCGCCATGCTGCTGACGGACAGCCACTCGATCCGGGACGTGATCCTGTTCCCGCTGTTGAGACCGGAGAGCCGGAAGGCCTGAACGCCGGCAATGGGTTTCGAATCCTTCGTCGCGCTTCGCTACCTCGCCGCGTCGCGGCGCCGCGCTCACGTCGCGCTCATCTCGACGATCTCGATCCTCGGACTCGCCGTGGGCGTCGCGGCTCTCGTGATCGCGCTGTCGCTCCTCTCCGGTTTCCAGGACCGGATCCGCGCGCAGATGGTGGATCGGAGCCCGCACCTGAAGGTCTCGCCCGCGCGGGGAGGGACCCTTGCGGACCCCGACCGTGTGCGGGAAGTGCTCGCGGCGGTCTCGGGAGTTGCCCGGCTCGACCCGGTGATCGAGGGGCGCGGCTGGGCGTCGGGCTCCTCGAGCTCTTCGACGTTCCCGATCCGCTACCGCAACGCTCCCTCCGGCGAGCTTCCGGCTCCCGAGGGGGACGACCCGCCTCCGGCGTTCGTGAGCGCCGCCGTGGCGACGCGGACGCGAAGCGCGCCGGGCAGCCTTCTTCGGATGACGTCGTCCCGCACCCGCCTCTCTCCGCTCGGTCCCTTGCCGATCGCCGTCGTCTTTCGCATCGCCGACGTGCGCCGCGCCGCCGCGCTCGAGAGAACTCCCGACGTCGAGGTGCCGGAGGACTCGGCCCGTCTGCTTTCGGGCCTCGAGGCGGGGGCTCGCGCGTACGAGGCGAAGCTCACCGACCCGGCGGGGGCGGCGGTCCGCGCCCGCGCCGTCGGTCTCCTGCTCGGACCCGACTACCGGGTCGAGACGTGGAGGGAGCTGAACGCGCCGCTCTCGTTCGCCCTCCGGCTCGAGAAGGCGGTGATCTTCGCGACTGTCGCGCTCGTCATCGTCGTCGCCGCGCTCACCATCGTCTCGAACATCGCGCTCACTGTCGTCGAGAAGAAGCGCGACCTCGGCGTGCTCACGTCGCTCGGAGCGACTCCCGCTTCGCTCGCGCGCATCTACCTGGCGCTCGGCGCGGTGATCGGCGCGCTCGGCACGGGGATCGGGGTCGTCGTCGGTGTCGCGGCGTCGCTCCTGCTCGAACGCTACGAGGTCGTCTCGCTTCCGTCCGACGTGTACCTTCTTTCGCACGTTCCGTTCGCGGTCCACCCGGGCGAGGTCGGGCTCGTCGCGGCGTTCGCGTTTCTGACTGCGGTCGCCGCGGCGGTCCTGCCCGCGCGGGCCGCCGCGCGTCTCGCTCCGGGCGAAGCGGTCCGACTCTCGCGATGAGTAGCCGTCAGCTTTCAGCCGTCAGCCGTCAGCTGAGAGCTGATAGCTGAGAGCTGACAGCTTCCCAATGCTCGCCGTCAAAGCCGAGGGTCTCTCCCGGACCTACCTCGGCGAGGCCGCTCCCGTCGAGGTCTTCCGCAACCTCGACTTCGATCTCGAGCGCGGAGTGTTCGCGGCGGTGATGGGGCCCTCCGGAGTCGGCAAGAGCACGCTCCTCCACCTGCTCGGAGGCATCGATCGCCCCGACGCGGGCCGGGTCGAGATCTTCGGGCAATCGCTCGAAGAGCTGGAGCCGCGCGAGCGCGCCCGCTTCCGCAACGCGAACATCGGTTTCGTCTTCCAGTTTCATCACCTGTTGCCCGAGTTCACAGCGGAAGAGAACGTCGCATTCCCTCATCGGATCGCCGGCGTTGGAGCGAGCGAAGCGCGCCGCCTCGCCTCGGAGCTGCTCGATCGCGTCGGCCTCGCCGGACGGGGCGCTCACCTCTCGCGATCTCTTTCCGGCGGGGAGCAGCAGCGCGTCGCCATCGCGCGGGCGCTCGCGCGGGGTCCGGGCCTCCTCCTCGCCGACGAACCAACCGGGAATCTCGACGCGGAATCCGCCGGAGTCGTGTTCGATTTACTCGCGGAACTCCACCGCGAGCGGGGAATGACCACGGTTCTCGTCACTCACAACCCGGATCTCGCGAAGCGCTGTGATAAGATTTTCACCATGTCCCGGGAAGCAATTCTCCCCGCGACGGGTTCCCGCCCTTAGCCATGGCTTCGCCCGGACCCCCTCGCCGCCCTCTCCTGAGCGCCGCGGATGTTTGAGAAATACAACGAGAAGGCGCGGCGCGCGCTCTTCTTCGCCAGGTACGAGGCATCCAAGCTCGGCTCGAAGGTGATCGAGTCGGAGCACCTCCTGCTCGGGATCCTTCGCGAGGGCGAGGACATCATCAAGGAGATCTTCGCCCGCTTCAACGTGAAGCCGGAGGAGGTCCGCCGCGAGATCGAAGGGGACCGGATCTTCGTCGAGCGCATCTCCTCGACAGCGGAGCTGCCGCTGTCCGAGGAGTCGAAAAAGATCCTCGCGTACGCCTCCCACGAGGCCGAGTCGATGATGCACCCCTACGTCGGGACCGAGCACCTGCTGATCGGTCTCCTCCGCGTGGACGGGTGCGTGGCCGGCAGACTCCTCACCGCGCGCGGCTTCAACCTCTACGGCGTCCGTGAAGAGACCATCTCGTTGATCAAGGAGCGCGAGGTCTCGAAACAGAAGAAGGAGCTCCCGTTCCTCGCGGAATACAGCCGCGACCTGACGCAGCTCGCGACCTCCGGCACGTTCGACCCGCTCATCGGCCGCGAGAAGGAGGTCGAGCGGATCATCCAGATCCTCTCGCGCCGTACCAAGAACAACCCGATCCTCCTGGGCGAGCCGGGGGTCGGTAAGACGGCGATCGTCGAAGGGCTCGCGACCCGCATCGTCGAGGGCGCGGTCCCGATGTTCCTTTCGTCGAAGAAGATCCTCGCCCTCGACCTTTCGCTCATCGTTGCGGGCACGAAGTACCGCGGCCAGTTCGAGGAGCGACTGAAGGGAATCATCCGCGAGCTGCGCGAGAATCCCGACCTCATCATTTTCATCGACGAGATCCACTCGCTCATCGGGGCGGGGTCCGCCGAGGGCTCTCTCGATGCCGCGAACATCCTCAAGCCCGCGCTCTCCCGCGGCGAAGTGTCGTGCATCGGCGCGACGACGCTCAAGGAGTACCGGAAGTACATCGAGAAGGACCGGAGCCTCCTGCGGCGCTTCCAGGCGATCCAGGTGACGGCCCCGTCCGAGCACGAGACTTTCGAAATCCTCGAGGGGGTCAAGGACCGGTACGAGCAGTTCCACAAGGTCCGGTACTCGGCCGAGGCGATCAAGACGGCCGTGTACCAGTCGAACCGCTACATCACGGACCGCTTCTTCCCGGACAAGGCGATCGACATCCTCGACGAGGCCGGCGCGAAGGTGAAGCTGAAGCGGGTGAACGACACCCAGAACCTCCGCAAGCTCGAGATCGAGACCCGGCAGATCGTCAAGGAGATGAAGAAGGCGATCTCCGACAAGGACTTCGAGAAAGCGGTCTTCCTGCGCGAGAGGGAGATCGAGCTCAAGGAGGAGATCGAGCGAACGAAGGCGCAGACAGCCGAGAGAACGGACGCGACGCAGGAAGTCACCCGCCGCGACATCGAGGAGATCATCTCGTCCTGGACGGGCATCCCGGTCGCGTCCCTCGAGATGGAGGAGGCGGAGAAGCTCCTGCACATGGAGGACGCCCTGCGACGCCGCATCGTCGGCCAGGAGGCCGCGATCATCGGAGTCTCCAAGGCGATCCGCCGCTCGCGGCTCGGCGTCAACAACCCCAACCGCCCGATGGGGTCATTCATCTTCCTCGGGCCGTCCGGAGTCGGAAAGACCGAGGTCGCGCGCCGTCTCGCCGAGTTCCTATTCGAAAACCAGAAGTCGCTCGTCCGCTTCGACATGTCCGAGTACATGGAGAAGCACGCGGTCTCGAAGCTGATCGGCTCGCCCCCCGGCTACGTCGGCCACGAGGAGGGCGGGCAGCTCACGGAGAAGATCCGGCGCAACCCCTACAGCGTCATCCTGTTCGACGAGATCGAGAAGGCGCACCCGGACATCGCAAACCTTCTCCTCCAGATCCTCGAGGACGGCATCCTCACGGACGCGTACGGCAACGTCGTCGATTTCAAGAACACGCTCATCATCATGACGTCCAACATCGGCACGAAGCACCTCGTCAGCCGCACCCGGCTCGGGTTCGGGGAGGCACGGGAACGCCAGAGCACCAAGGAGATCGAGGATCTCGTGCTGAAGGAGTTGAAGCGGGACTTCTCGCCCGAGTTCATCAACCGGATCGACGAGACGATCGTGTTCCACCCCCTCGGCCGCGAGGAGCTCACGAAGATCTGCCGCCTTCTGATCCAGGACGTGAACGCGACGCTGGCGCCGAAGGGCGCGGTGATCGACATCGACGACCCATCGGTCGAGTGGCTTCTCGAACAGAGCGGCGACGACCCGAACATGGGCGCGCGGCCTCTCCGGCGCGCCATCCAGAAATACATCGAGGATCCGGTCTCGGAGCTTCTGATTGCCAACCGCGACGAGCGGGTCGAGGGGATCGATGTCCGCCTCGGACCCGCCGGGCTGACGGTGCTGACGCGGGAGAGCGAGCCGATCGCGACGGAGTAACCTGCGGCTCCCGCGTGCGTCTCCGGTTCTCATGGTGGTAGAACCGCGGGAACGGATCGCTTTCCCCCGGGAATAATCCCCGTTCTAATGGAGATAAGGACTTAGCTTGCGGCATCGAAGCGAGAGCGGCAGGAGAAGCGAGCGACGGTTTCCGCGGGCCCTGCCCGCCTGCCTCCTCCTGCTCGGATTCGCGTTTGCGGCGCGGGCTCAAACGCCTTCCGCTCCGACCCCGACGCCGGCCCCCGCCGAGGCGCCCGTCCCGAACCCGCCGCCGGCCCAGCCGGCCGAGCCTCCCGCCCCGAACCCGACGCCGGTGCCCCCCTCCGAGAGGATCGTCGGCATCCGGGTGGTCGGATACCAGACCGTCTCTCCGGAGACGATCTCGCACTATCTCGGGGTCAAGGTGGGGGACCCCTACGATCCCGAGAAGATCCGCGAGAACTTCCCGGCGCTCTGGGAGGTCGGGCTGCTCGAGAACCTGTCGATCGAGGCGGAGCGGGACGCCGCCGGCGTGACGCTCGTCGTTTCGGTCGAGGAGCGTCCCACGATCCAGACGATCGACTTCACCGGAAACAAGAAGGTATCGACGTCGCAGATCCGCGACCGGCTGAAGGAACAGAAAGTCGAGGTCAAGCAGGGCGCGCCGCTCTCCCTCCGTGACGTGGCGAAGGCGCGGTCCGCGATCTCCGACCTCTATATCGAGCAGGGCTTCCGGAGCGCGACTGTCGACTTCAACGTCGAAGACGTCTCGAAGACGGAGAAGAAGGTCGTTTTCGTGATCGACGAAGGCGAGAAGGTCAAGATCGCCTCCATCGACTTCGAGGGCAACACAGTCGTGTCGGACCGCCGTCTGAGGATGGCGATGAAGAAGACGAAGACCAACGCGTGGTTCCGCCCCTTCTCGGACAAGACGACCTTCGCCCAGGCGAACTACGACGAGGACGTGGAGAACATCAAGGGCCTCTACCAGTCGAAGGGGTACAAGGATGTCGTCCTCAAGGACCCCAAGGTCGACATCTTCATCGTGAACCCGAACGCGAAACCGAACAAGATGAAGCGGCGGGCCCGTCTCACGATCCCGGTGGTGGAAGGCGACCAGTTCTACACCGGCAACATCCGGGTCGTTCGCGTGAACCAGTCGGGCCAGCCGGCCGATCCGCCCGAACCGACGGTGCTTCCGGCGGCCGAGATCCTGAAGGAATTCTTCGAGCTGCAGCCCGGGACGGTGTTGAACCGCGACCTGATCATCGAGGCGCTCCAGAGGATCGAGGCGAGGTACAAGTCGCGGGGCTACATCTACTGGTTCGCCGACCCGGCGTATACCGAGGCTGCTGAGCGGCGGGTGGACATCGAGCTGAAGCTGTACGAGGGGGACAAGTTCTACCTCGGGCGGCTCGAGGTGGCGGGGAACACGACGACCCGGGACAAGGTCATCCGCCGCGAGTTCGCGCTCGACGAGGGCGACATCATGAACATGGAGGCGATCAAGAAGAGCCTCCAGAAGCTGCAGCAGCTCGGCTACTTCAAGATCTCCGAGGAGCCCGAGTTCAGCGTCCGGCCGGCCGAGAAAAAGGTCGACATGATCATCAAGGGAACGGAGGCCAGCAAGAACGAGATCCAGTTCGGGGCCGGGTACTCCGCCCTCGACGGGTTCTTCGGGCAGTTCTCGTTCCAGACCCGGAACTTCCTCGGTCGCGGCGAGGTCATCGGCGCGGCTGCGCAGATCGGCCGCATCTCGAACTACTACGACCTCTCGTACACGATTCCGTGGTTCATGGACCGGAACCAGACGATCGGCGTGTCGCTCTTCAGCCGGCAAGTCGAGTATCTGAACATCGACGAGCGGCGCCAGGGCGGCACGGCGTTCTACGGGAAGGGGATCGGCCTCTTCGACAGCTGGTCGGTTCTCTACTCGTACGAGGACGTGAAAGCGAACTTCCCCGTCCTCGGTGCGCAGGTCCCCCCGGGCCAGCCGTCGCCCCCGGCAAAGCTCACGGAGGTGACGGGCACGACCTCGTCGCTCACCCCCGGGTACCGCTACGACAGCCGGAACGACCCGTTCGACCCGAACCGCGGTTACCGCCTCTACCTGACGACGCAGTTCGCGGGCAGCGTGCTCGGCGGCAACCAGGACTTCGTAAAACCGCTCTTCGGCGGGTCGACCTACATCCCGATTCGATTCCCGCGCCGCGCCTACCTCGGGCTGAACCTCGAGCTCGGATACGTGGCTCCCTTTTCCGGGGACATCCCGATCTTCGAGCGCTTTCAGATCGGAGGCGAGTCGAGTCTCCGCGGCTTCCGCACCGGGTCCGTGCTCCCGCTGCGGGAAAACGACCAGGTCTTCACCGACGAGACCGGCCGCATCCTGGGCGGCGACAAGTACTTCATCCTGAACGCCGAGTACGTCTTCGCGAGCATCGGGCCGGCCAAGCTCCTCGTCTTCGGCGACGCCGGCAACGCGTACCACGAGGACCAGTCGATCGACTTCTCGAACATCCGCACGTCCGTCGGCGCAGAGCTCCGGATCTTCCTGCCCATCTTCCAGGCCCCGCTGCGTTTCATCTACTCGTTCAACCTCGACCCGAAGGAGCCCATCGACCAGTTCGGCTTTCCGATCTCGCGCCTGAAGGAGCGCCGATCGGGGTTCGATTTCTCGATCGGCCGCACCTTCTGACGCCGAAAACCCTTCGCGGACGGGCGCTTCCCTCCGGGTCGCGCGGAATGCCGTCGTCCCGCAGGCTGTTGTGCTGACCCGGGAACTTGCTAGTATTCCCCGTTCTTCAAGAACTTCGAGAAGGAGCCTTCGAATGAAACGTTTAATCCTCTCCGTCCTGGCGGCCTCGCTCGCCGCCGTCGTGAGCGCGCAGTCCGCTCCCGCCGCCGCTCCGACGGTTCGAGTCGCCGTCATCGACGTCGAGCGCCTCGTGCGGGATTCCGCCCTCGGAAAAGAAGCCTTCAACCGGGTGAAGAAGGTCAACGACGAGAAGAAGAACGAAGCCGACCGGCTCCAGAAGGAGCTCCGGGACCTCGAGCAGAAGCTCGCCGCTCAGGGACAGTCTCTGACCGACGACAAGCGCGAGCAGCTCCAGAAGCAGTACCAGGAGAAGGCGATCGACTTCAAGAGCTTCCAGGAGAAGGCGACCCGCGACCTGGATCAGGCTCAGAAGAAGGAGCTCGCCGACCTCGAGCGCCGCGTGTTTCCGATCATCAGCCAGCTCGGCAAGGAGCGTGGGTTCACGCTCATCTTCAACAAGTTCCAGTCCGGTCTCGTCTTCGCCGACGACGCCGCGGACATCACCGAGGACGTGCTGAAGCGGTTCAACACGCAGGTGGCGGTTCCGGCGGCGGCCGCGGCGAAGCCCCCGGCTCCGGCCGCAGCAGCCCCGGCGCCTGCGCCCACGAAGAAGCCCTCGTAAAGGACGGACACCAAAAACGGAAACGAAAATAGAGCCCCCCAAACCCGGGGGGCTCTTCGCTTTAGTACTATCCGCTCCCGCGTGGCGTCCCGAACCAAGACAACCCGAAAGCCGTCCGGGCGGGCTCCCAGGGGGGGCCCGCGGACCTTCACGCTCGCGGAGGTTGCCGCCGCGGTCGGGGGGATCGTTTCGGGGGACCCGAGGCTCCGCCTCACGGGCGTGAGCTCACTCGAAGAAGCGGGACCGAACGACCTCTCCTGGGTCGCCAACGAGCGCCGGGCCGCGGGGGCGAGAACGAGCCGGGCCGGGGCCCTGCTCGCCCCGTCCGTGGAGTCGGCGGCCGGGAAGGCAGCGGTCATCGTGGACTCTCCCGCGCTCTCCCTCGGTCGCTGGCTCGAGACCCGCTTTCCTCCCGCGCGCCCCCGACCGGGGATCGCAGCGGGAGCAAGAGTGCACCGGACGGCCCGGATCGGAAAGGGCGCCTCGGTCGCGGCCGGAGCGACGGTGGCGGCCGGGGCCCGCGTCGGCCCGCGGACCCGGGTCTCCGAGGGCGCCTTCGTGGGCGAGGGAGCGGAGATCGGGGAGGACACCGTTCTCCACGTCAACGTCGTCGTCGGCGAGCGGTGCGTCGTCGGGGCGCGGTGCATCCTTCACCCCGGCGTGGTCGTCGGCTCGGACGGGTTCGGCTACGTCTGGGACGGTACCGCGCATCGGAAGATCCCCCAGGTGGGGATCGTCCGGATCGGCGACGACGTCGAGGTGGGAGCGAACACGGCGATCGACCGCGCCACTCTCGGGGAGACGCGGATCGGCCGCGGGACGAAGATCGACAACCTCGTGCAGATCGGGCACAACGTCGTCGTCGGCGAGGATGCGGTCCTCTGTGGCCAGGCCGGCATCGCGGGGTCCGCGCGGCTCGAGGACCGGGTGACTCTCGCGGGCCAGGCGGGCGTCAACGACCACGTGACGATGGGCCGGGGCGCGATCGCGACCGGACAGGCCGGGGTCACGGCATCGGTCGGGGCGGGAGCGGTCGTCTCCGGGATGCCGGCCGCGCCTCACCGCGAGTTCCTCAAGAGCTCGGCGCTCGCCGCCCGCCTGCCGCAGCTCGCGCGCCGGCTCGAACAGCTCGAGAAGCGCCTCGCCGAAATCGAGAAAGGAGGCTCCTCGTGGAAATCGGAATCACCGAAATCCTGAAGATCCTCCCGCACCGGTATCCGTTCCTCCTCGTGGACCGGATCCTGGAGATCGAGCCGGGCAAGCGGATCGTGGGCATCAAGAACGTCACCTTCAACGAGGAGTTCTTCCAGGGGCACTTTCCCGGGAACCCGGTGATGCCCGGAGTCCTCGTCGTCGAGGCGATGGCGCAGGTCGGCGGTGTCGGTCTGCTCAAGAGCCTCCCGGACCCCGAGCGCAAGCTCATCTACCTGACCGGGATCGACCGCTGCAAGTTCCGACGGCCGGTCGTGCCCGGCGATCAGCTCGTCATGGAAGTCGAGATGATCTCGATCCGGAGCCGAATCGCGAAGTGCCGGGCGACCGCCAAAGTCGGGGGAGCGCTCTGCGCCGAAGCGGAGCTGCTCTCGAGCCTGGTCGACCGCCCGTGACCGTCGACGTCCACGCGACTGCAGTCGTCGCGCCCGGCGCGCGCCTCGGCCCGGGAGTGACGATCGGTCCGTACGCCGTCGTGGGCGAGGGCGTCGAGCTCGGTCGCGGCACGTCCGTCGGCGCCCACGCGCAGATCGAGGGGCCCGCCGTCTTCGGCGAAGAGAACCGGATCTTCGCGCACGCGGTACTGGGGTTCGAGCCGCAGGACCTCAGGTACCACGGGGAGCCGACGCGGCTCGCCGTCGGAACGCGGAACACCTTCCGCGAATTCGCGACCGTCCACCGCGGGACGTCGAAGGGCGCCGGCGAGACGGTCATCGGCGACGACAACTACTTCATGGCGTACTCCCATGTCGCTCATGACTGCCGGGTCGGATCGGCGACCGTCTTCGCGAACTGCGCGTCGCTGGCCGGCCACGTCGAGGTCGGGGACCACGCCGTCGTCTCCGCGTTCGCCGCGGTGCACCAGTTCGCGCGGATCGGCCGGAGCGCCTTCGTCGGCGGCTACACCCAGTGCCGCCAGGACGTGCTTCCCTTCTGCAAGACGGAAGGGACCGATGCGAAGACATACGGGATCAACACGATCGGGCTGAAGCGGCAGGGTTTTTCCGACGAAGAGATCGAAGCTCTTCAGAAGGCGTATCGGCTCCTCGTCAAGTCGAGGCTGAATACGAGCCAGGCGATCGAGCGGATCGAGAGCGAGCTCGCCGGCAGCCCGGCCGTGGAGGAGCTCGTGAGCTTCATCCGCGCGAGCAAGCGCGGGTTTCATAAGTGACGACGCCGCGCACCGGCGTCGTCATCCTGAGCCGCCCGCAGGCGGCGAAGGATCTGGCCGTTGAAGCCTGAAATGTCAGAAGTCCGCCTCGCCGTCGTCGGCGTCGGGCACCTCGGCCGCCACCACGCCCGGGTCGCCGCCTCGCTCGCGGGCATCCGGGTCGTCGGCATCCACGACCACCACCCCGGCCGCGCGGAGGAGGTCTCGCGGGAATTCTCACTCCCGGTTCTTTCCGACCTCGCCGCCGTCGCGGACGAGGCGGAGGCGGTCGTCGTCGCCACTCCGACTGGCAGCCACGCCGAGGTGGCGGGGTTCTTTCTCGACCGCGGGCTCCACGTGCTCGTCGAGAAACCGATCGCATCCAACCTTGCCGAGGCGGACGATCTCGTGGCGCGGGCCCGCCGGGCCGACCGCGTCCTCCAGGTCGGCCACGTCGAGCGCTACAACCCGGCGATCGCGGCGGCGCTCGAGCTCGTCCGGTCGCCCGGGTTCATCGAGGTCCACCGGCTCGGGGTCTTCACCACGCGCAGCCTCGACGTGGACGTCGTCCTCGACCTGATGATCCACGATCTGCAGATCGTTTCGGCCCTCGTCGGGCGGCCGCCGGTGGAGATCCGAGCGGCCGGCGTTCCGGTGCTCACCGACAAGCTCGACATCGCGAACGCGCGGATCGCGTTCGAGGGCGGCTGCGTCGCCAATCTGACGGCGTCCCGCGTCTCCGCGGAGAAAGTCCGGAAGCTGCGGGTGTTCGCGCCGTCGCTCTACGTGTCCGTCGACATGCAGGCTCAGAGCGTCTCCGCGGTCCGCCTCGCGCGCGAGGGCGGGAAGGCGGAGCTCGCCCCCGTCGTTGTCCCCGTGCACCGCGAGGAGCCGCTCTCGCGCGAGCTCGCCGACTTCCGCAGGTCCATCGCGGAGGGGAGCCGCCCGCTCGTCACCGGCGAGGACGGCCGGAACGCGCTCGCGCTCGCCGAGGAAGTCGTGAAAGCCGTCGGCGATCATCGCCTGAGCCTCGAAGAGGCCCGGGTCTGACCGGGCGCGTCGGCCTCGTCGGCGGAAGCGGCGTCTACGACCTCTCCGCGATCGACGGGATTTCCGAGGAGACCGTCGAGACCCCGTTCGGCGCGCCGTCCGACGCCTTCTTCACGGGCACGCTGTCCGGGGTCCCCGTCGCGTTCCTCTCGAGGCACGGCCGGGGGCACCGCCTCGCTCCGACCGAGATCAACTACCGGGCGAACGTCTGGGGGTTCAAGGCGCTCGGCTGCGACGCGCTCCTCTCCGCCTCCGCCGTGGGCAGCCTCCGCGAGGAGCACGTTCCCGGGCGCGCCCTCATCCCGGACCAGTTCATCGATCGGACCCGTCATCGCCCCGACACGTTCTTCGGCGACGGTCTCGTCGCGCACGTCTCTTTCGCCGACCCGGTCTGTCCGGCGCTCGCGACGGTTCTCTCGGAAGCGGCGGGCGCGGCGGGCCTCGAGGCCACCCGGGGGGGCACCTACGTGTGCATGGAGGGGCCGCAGTTCTCGACGCGGGCCGAATCCCGTCTGTACCGTTCGTGGGGCGCCGACGTCATCGGCATGACGAACCTCACCGAGGCGAAGCTCGCGCGCGAAGCGGAGCTCTGCTACGCGACGCTCGCTCTCGTCACCGACTACGACGCGTGGCGCGACGCCGAGGACGCGGTCTCCGTCGAGACGGTCATCGCGATCCTCGGCCAGAATGCCGCCGCGGCGCGCCGCACGATGCGGGAAGCGGTCGGGCGCGTCGATCCGGACCGGACCTGCTCGTGCCGCCGCGCGCTCCAGTACGCGATCCTGACGGACTCCGCGGCCGTGACCGGGGAGGCGAAGGCGAGGCTCCATCCGATCGTCGGGAAGTACCTGGGCTCGTGAGGAGCGGTCGATGACCGGGCGCTCGACCCGACTGCACCTTCCGGAGTCGGGAAGCATCGTGGTGACGGGCTCCGTGGCCTTCGACTACCTGATGCGGTTCCCCGGACGCTTCGTCGAGCACCTGATCGCCGACCAGATGGAGCGGCTCTCCGTGTCGTTTCTCGTCGACGACATGCGCCGGGTGCCCGGAGGCTGCGGGCCCAACATCGCCTACGGTCTCTCCCTCCTCGGCGAGAAGCCCCTTCTCGTCGCCACCGCGGGGCGCGATGCCTCGGAGTACCGGGACTGGCTCGGCCGGCAGGGAGTCGACGTTTCGGGCCTCGTTCTTCACGACGACGTCTTCACGGCCTCGTTCTTCGTCTCGACCGACCGGGATCAGAACCAGCTCGCCTCCTTCTACACGGGGGCGATGGCCCGGGCCCGCGACCTCTCCCTGCGCTCCGCCGTCCGGGGGGACCCCGCCCTTGTCGTCGTTGCGCCGAACGATCCGGACGCGATGGCGCGTTATGCCGCGGAGTGCCGCGACGCGGCGATCCCGTTCCTCTACGACCCGAGCCAGCAGGTCGCGCGGCTCACGGGGGAGGACCTCCGGGCGGGACTCGAAGGGGCGTTTCTCGTCATCGTGAACGACTACGAGTTCGGGATCCTGCGCCAGAAGACGGAGCTCACGAGGGAGGGTCTCGAGGCGCTCGTGCCGGTTCTCGTCGTGACGCACGGCGCGGAGGGATCGACGATCTCGGTCGCCGGCCCGGAGGGCCGCGAGGTTCAAGCCGTGCCCGCGGCGAATCTCGAAGGTCCGGCGGTGGATCCGACGGGGGTCGGCGACGCTTACCGCGCGGGCCTCGTTCGGGGAATCCGGATCGGCGCGCCCTGGGAGGTCGCGGGACGCATCGGAAGCGTCGCGGCGTCGATCGTTCTGGAGTCCCTCGGCCCGCAGCCCGAGCGGTACGAGCCGGTGGCGTTCATTGCGCGGTACGAGCGGAGCTTCGGCCCGGAGCCGCGCCTCCCGCGGCTCTTTGCCGGCGGCGGCGCGGCCGCGGTTGATCCGCGCTAGAATTCTCCCTCTCTCGAAAGGGATCGATCCTTGAGCAATCGAGCCGTGCGTCGCGTCGCCTCCGCCTTCACGCCCCGTGAGCGCTCGGGAAGCCTCGACGCAAAGGGCCTGAAGATCGGGGTGATCTGCGCCCGGTGGAACCCGACGGTCACCGAAGCCCTCCTCGCTTCCGCGCTCGACTCGCTCGCGTCGCATTCCGCCCGGGAAGAGGACATCTTTGTCGTCCGGGTTCCCGGAGCGTTCGAGCTTCCGGTCGCGGCCCGCGAGGCGATCGAGTCCGAGAAGCCGAGCGCCCTCATCGCTCTCGGCGCGATCGTGAGGGGGGAGACGAGCCACCACGACGTGCTCGCCCACGCGGTCGCGGGCGCTCTCGCGCAGCTGTCGGCGGAAACCGGAGTCCCGATCGGTTTCGGGCTCCTGACCTGCGAGACGATGGAACAGGCGCGCGACCGGGTGTCGAAGGGCGCGGAGGCGGCGGAAGCCGCGGTCGAAATGGCGAACCTGCGCCGCCGTCCGCGGAGGAAGTAGCGTGGGGGTCCGGCGAAAGGCGCGCGAGCTCGCCCTCCAGATGCTCTTCGAGCACGACGTCGCGGGGACGACGCCCGCGGACATGTTCCAGCGCTCCGAAGACCTGCGGAACGCCTCGGAAGGCCTCTCGGACTTCACGAAGCGGCTCGTCTCGGGAACGCTCGAGCATCGCGACGCGCTCGACGCGCTCATCTCGCGCCAGGCGGATCACTGGCGGCTGATGCGAATGCCCATCGTGGACCGCAACATCCTCCGGATGGCGCTCTTCGAGCTGCTTCACGAGCCCGAGACGCCGCGCCCGGTCGTCATCGACGAAGCCCTCGAGATCGCCAAGCGTTTCTCGACCCCGCGGTCGTCCCAGTTCATCAACGGAATCCTCGACGGGGTCCTGAAGTCGGGACGAGCGGGCATCGCGGAATCGTGATCCGACTTCTCGCCGGCTTCCTGGCGGTGATGGTCGCCGTCCCGGGCGCCGGCGAGCAGGCTGCGCGCTACCGCGGCGAGGGGGAGGCAAGCCGCCTCTTCGACCAGTACGACAACGACGGCTACTCGCTCGCCGTGCTCCCGATGGCGGGCGGGGCGGTCGAGCTCGTCGTCACGATCAGCGACTCGCCCCTGCGGAGCCGCGCGCCTTACCCGACCGGGCTGCCGAAGGACCCCACTCTGACCGCCGCGCCCGACCGCGACGCGTTCGTGGAGCGTCTCGTTGCAGGGGCGACGACCCAGGCGCAAGCCGTCGAGAGGGTGCTCTCCGGCCTCGCTTCCCGCGTCGCCTACGACCCGGACCGGATCCGGCGGCAGGATCCCGCGGCCGTCTTCCGGGAGAAGCGGGCCAACTGCGTGGGCCTCTCGGAGCTCGCTGTCGATCTTCTCCGCCGGGCCGCCATCCGCGCCCGGACCGTGCAGGGAGTGCTGAAGGGCGGGCCCGGCACGGCCTCCTACGACGCG
This sequence comes from uncultured Acidobacteriota bacterium, assembly GCA_963832145.1. Classification (GTDB taxonomy): domain Bacteria; phylum Acidobacteriota; class Thermoanaerobaculia; order UBA5066; family Gp7-AA6; genus Gp7-AA6. The sequence goes on along the minus strand of CAWHTA010000001.1, from coordinate 355,682 downwards.
GCGGTCGGCGGGGCGTACCACCGCTGGATCGAGATCCACTATCCGGATCGCGGCTTCGTCTTTTCCGATCCGAGCGCTTCGATCAACGGCGTGGACGCCCGGTACCTCCCGTTCGGAAAACGCGCGTACTCGAGGCCACGGGGTCTCCGGCTCATCCCGCTTTCTCAGGCGGGCGACCTGAACTACTCGACCGTGCACGCCGGTCGGGTCGATCTCCGCATGCGCGCGGCGGAAGCCGCCACCCCCTAGTCGGCAGCCGGAAGGCTTCCGCTATATTGCCTTCGCGATGACCGAGCGTTACGAAGCCGCCGAGATCGAGCGGAAGTGGCAGCGCCGCTGGGAGAACGAGCGGGTTGCCGAGGTCGACACGGCCCGCCCCGGCGACGAGTTCTACATGCTGAACATGTACCCCTACCCGTCCGCGAGCCGGCTGCACGTGGGGCACGGGCGCAACTACATCCTCGGAGATGCCCTGTACCGGCGGGAGCGAATGGGGGGGCGCCGGGTGTTGAACCCGATGGGCTGGGACGCCTTCGGCCTGCCGGCGGAAAACGCCGCCATCCAGAGCGGTGTGCACCCGCGGGAGTACACGCTGGCGAACATCGCCAAGATGAAGGAGCAGCTGCGTTCCTTGGGATGCCTCTACGACTGGTCCAAGGAGCTGGCCTCCTTCGAGCCCACCTACTACCGCTGGAACCAGTGGCTCTTTCTGCGGATGTGGGAGCGGGGGCTCGCCTACCGGAAGACGGCGCCGGTCAACTGGTGCCCGGGATGCCGGACCGTGCTCGCGAACGAGCAGGTCGTCAACGGGCGGTGCGAGCGGTCCGACGATCCGGTCGAGGTGCGCGACCTGACCCAGTGGTTCTTCCGCGTCACCGACTACGCGGAGCGCCTCCTCGCGGGGCTGGACGACCTGCCGGAGTGGCCCGACCGCGTCAAGACCATGCAGAGAAACTGGATCGGGAGGTCGGAAGGCGCCGAGATCTTCTTCCGCGTGGAGGCGCTCGTCGAACCGATCGCCGTGTTCACGACGCGTCCGGACACCCTCTTCGGCGCCACGTTCCTCGCGCTCGCGCCGGAGCATCCGGCGGTTCCGATCCTGGCGAAACGCGCGAAGAACCCCGACCGGCTCGACGAGTTCGTCGAAAGGGTGCGCCGGGAGTCGCGTCTCGAGCGGGAGGCGGAGGGGGGCGTCAAGGAGGGTTTCGACACCGGGATCGTCGCGCTGAATCCGGCGACCGGAGAGCCGATCCCCGTCTGGCTCGCGAACTTCGTCCTGCCGGAGTACGGGACCGGGGCAATCATGGGTGTCCCCGCCCACGACCAGCGCGACTTCGAGTTCGCGAGGCGTTTCGGGCTTCCGATCCGGCCGGTCTACCGGACCGCGGACGAAGAGCTCGACCCCGACTCGATGACGGGAGCCATCCCCCACGTCGGATATCTCTACAACTCCGGCGACTGGAACGGCGTCCCGTGCGGTCCGGAGGCGATCCGGCGCGCCGTCGACTGGATCGAGCAGAAGGGGATCGGCAAGGGAAAGATCGTGTACCGGCTGCGCGACTGGCTGATCTCCCGGCAGCGGTACTGGGGGACACCGATCCCGGCGATCCACTGCCCGACCTGCGGCGTCGTTCCAGTACCAGACTCGGACCTTCCCGTCCTGCTGCCCGAAGACGTCGAGTTCCGGGGGGCGGAGGGCAACCCCCTCGAGAAGTCCCGGGCGTTCGTCGAGACCCGGTGCCCGAAGTGCGGCGGCGAGGCCCGGCGCGAGACCGACACGATGGACACGTTCGTCGACTCCTCCTGGTACTACCTGCGCTTCCTGAACCCGCGGGATGACCGGCGCATGGTGGACCGCGAGCGCGCGGGGCGGTGGATGCCGGTGGATCAGTACGTGGGAGGGATCGAGCACGCGATCCTTCACCTTCTCTACGCGCGCTTCGTGTGCCGCGTCCTGAAGGACATGGAGCTCGTCGACCTCGACGAGCCCTTCGAGCGCCTCTTCAACCAGGGGATGATCACGCGCCTGAATCCCGCGACCGGGAAGATCGAGAAGATGTCCAAGTCGCGGGGCAACACCGTGTCGCCGGACGAGCTCATCGAGAAGTTCGGCGCCGACACGGTCCGGCTCTACACGCTCTTCATCGGGCCTCCCGAGAAAGAGTCGGAGTGGTCCGAGGACGGCGTCGCGGGAGGGTTCCGATTCCTGAACCGCGTCCACGACCTGTGCGCGCGCGCTCGCGACCTCGTTGCCGACGCCGCGGGGGAGCGCCGTCCCGCCGACACGCCGCTCACCCGATTCGAGCACCGTACGATCCGGCGGGTGACCGAGGACGCCGTGCGATTCCACTTCCACACGGCGATCGCCGCCCTCATGGAGTACCAGCGGGAAATCGCGGAGGCCCTGGACTCCGGCGCGGAGAGGCCGGCGACCGTCGTCGGTGCCGTGAAAACTCTGCTGAAGTTGCTTCACCCGGTCGCTCCCCACGTCACCGAGGAGTGGTGGGAGCGGCTCGGCGAAGAGCCGTTCCTTCTCGAGGCGCCCTGGCCGGAGTACGACCCGGAGCTCGCGACGAGCCAGAGGGTCACTCTCGTTGTGCAGGTGAACGGGAAGGTCCGCGGGCGCCTCGACGTCGAGCGGGGCGAGGGGGAGGCGGGGGCGCTCGCCCTCGCCCGCCAGGACGAGAAGATCCGGCCGTGGGTCGAGGGGAAGGAGATCGCGCGCGCCGTGTTCGTGCCCGATCGGCTCCTGAACCTCGTCGTCGATTGATCCGGCGCCTTCCGGCGCCGCTCCTTCTCGCCGCGGCGATTTCCCTCTCGCTCGTCTCCGGCTGCGGCTACTCGCTCGTGGGACGGGGGTCGACGCTGCCCGCCGACGTGCGCGTCATCCGCTTCGAGACGCTCGCCAACGAGACCTCGCGCGTCGGCGTCGAGCAGCGGGTGTCGCGAGAGATCGCGCGCGAGCTCGCCACGCGCGGGCGGTTCGAGGTGCGCGCCGACTCACGCGACGCGGACGCGGAGCTCTACGGTTCCGTAACCCAGTTCGACCTCTATCCCGTGGCTTTCGACGAACAGGGCCGCGCGCGGGAGTACCAGGTCGCCGTCACCGCGCGGGTGACCTTCCGTACGGTGCCGGAAGAGAAGGTGCTGTGGGAGAACGCGGCCTACACGTTCCGGGACAACTACTCGCTGCCCCTCGGCGCCGCGGCGTACGCCGACCGGGAGAACGAGGCGATCGACCGCGTGGCCGAACGGTTTGCGGCGAGCCTCGTCTCGAGCGTACTTGGAGGGGTTCTAGGGTCTGATCCCGAAGGGGTCAGACCCACATTCGGGCCCTCTCGAAATCGTGGTCTGTCCCCGGTTTACCGGGTCAGGACTTCGCCGCCGCCTTCGCGAGACGCGACTTGTAACGCGCCGCGGCGTTCTTGTGGATCACGCCCTTCTTGCGGGCACGGTCGATCTCGGAGTAGGTGGCGGACAGACCCTCGGGCTTCGAGGTTCCCTCGGCGCGCTGCTTCTTGACCGCCGTCCGGAGACGGGAACGGACGCTCTTGTTGCGGGCCTGCCGGCCGACGTTCTGGCGAACGCGCTTCTTCGCGGATTTGATATTGGCCATGACTGACTAGTTCTTCCTGTCTCAGAAATACGGAAGGGTCAGACCCCTTCGGGGTCAGACCCTAACTGGCCTCGACTCCGATCGACTTCAGACGGGCGCGGGCGAGCCGGGCCTCTTCGGACGACGGGTGCTCGTGAATGACGTATTGCAGCTGGACGACGGCCTCGGCCTTCTGGCCGAGCTCGAGGAGCGCGTACCCCTTCTTGAGGAGCGCCGCCGGAGCCTTGTCGCTCTTCGGCCAGTCCTTGAGGAGTCGGTCGAAGTCGGCGACCGCCTCGCGGTGCTTCTTCTGCGCGTAGTGCGCCTCCCCGACCCAGTACTGGGCATTGTCGGAGAGGTCGGTATTCGGGTAGGCCTCGAGATACTCCTGGAACCCCTGGATGGCGAGCGCGTAGCGCGCCTTCGTGTAGTCGGCGTACGCGGTGTCGTAGAGCTCGGAGGGCCCCGCGGCGGGCCGCACGACGGCCTCGGGCTCCCCGACGCGCGGGGAGCTCGGGTTCGTCGTCGAGGGACTCGTCGAGGGGGGGGCGCCGCCCGCGGGTGGGGCGGCGGAAGAGCCGCCGCGCATCCGGAGGAGGTCCCCCTGCGTCTCGGCGATCTGCTGGGAAAGCTGCGACAGGCGCCGGTTCGTGTCCTCGAGCTTGGCCTGGAGCCGCTCGATCTCGTTCGAGAGCTCTTCGAGCTTGACGCCGGTGTCGGCGTTGGACTTCAGGAGCTGCTGGGTCTGCTCGGCAACGTTCGCGTTCAGCCTCGCGACCTCTTCCTTGCTCGACGACTTCCGCTCGAGGGCCTGGATCTGCGTCTCGATGTCGTTCATCTGCCGGTGCAGCCCCTCGATGTCCTCCGAGGAGACGCAGCCCACGGCGCCCAGAACGACGGCCGCGAGCACGGCGAGAGCGGGAATGGGGCGGCGCGACAACACGGCTACTTGGACGTGATGACGAAGTGGGCGCGGCGGTTCTGCTGATAGCACTCTTCCGACGACTCGCCGCAGAACGGGCGCTCCTTGCCGTACGACACGGTCCGCAGCCGGCCTCCCGAGACGCCGAGCGACTCGAGGTAAGCCCGGGCGGCGTTGGCGCGGCTGTCGCCGAGCGCGAGGTTGTAGGCGGACGTTCCGCGCTCGTCGCAGTGGCCCGAGATCAACACCTGGATCGAGGGATACCGCTTCAGCCACTCCGCGTTCGACGAGAGGGCCGAGCGCGCGTCATCGCGCAGGTCCGAAGCGTCGTAGTCGAAGTAGGCGTCGGTCAGGTAACCCTTCCGGTTCATTTCGGCGATCTCTTCGGTCATCACGTCGCCGCCGGCGTCCGCGTCGCGCGGAGGGGCCGGAGGAGGTGGAACGTTCGTCTCGGGTGTCGAGGGCGCTTCGATCGGAGGTCGCGCCTCTTCGGTCGTGGTGGGGGGCTTCTTCTTGCAGCCTTCGGTGAGCGGGAGGACCGCCACCGCGAGGAATGCGAGCACGGCGAGTGGGGTCAGGTTCCTCTTCATACCTTCTCCTTGTGAATCAACGTGTTCGCGCCCGAAGCCGGGGAGGGCGCACGCAGCGAATATAGCAGAAACGCGTGGAATGGCGCCTTACGGAAGCCACGTCGGCTGCAGGTTGTTGCCGGATTCCGTGAGCTGTCGCTTGTTCTGTCCGTTCAAATCCATCGTGTAGATGTGCGTGCGCCCGCCGCGGCGGGACGAGTACACGATCTTCTCCCCGTCGGGCGACCAGTTCGGATGCCCGTTGGACCCCTCGGCCGTCAGCTGCACGGTCTGCCCCGTCGCAAAGTCCATCAGGCAGATGTTGAAGTCCCCCTCGTTCCGGCACGCGAAGGCGAGCCGCGCCCCGTCCGGCGACCAGGCGGCCTCGTCGTTCCAGTTGCCCGCAAAAGTGACCCGCCGGGCCCCGCTCCCTTCCGGGTCCACGGTGTGGATCTGGGGGGTTCCCGACTGGTCGGACGTGAAGAGGATCTGCCGGCCGGTGGGCGACCATGCCGGGGAGGCCTCGATGGCGCGCGTCGTCGTCAGGCGCCGGGGCGTGCTGCCCCCCGCGCCGACGACGTAGATGTCCGTCGTGCCCCTTACGGAGCCCGCGAAGGCGATCTGGGTGCCGTCCGGGGAGAGGGAAGGGGAGGCGTTCAGGCCGACCCCGGTCGGCACCTCCTTCTTGTCCTGTCCGTCGGAATTCATGAGCCAGATCTGCGGAAAGAGCTTCCCGTAGCTCGTGTAGGCGATCTTGCCGTTGCGGCTGCCCGAGGGGCTGAGCGCGAGAGAGCGCACGGTCGTCAGCCGCCGGACGTTTCGACCGTCGAAATCCATGGCGTAGATGTCCTTGGAGCCGTCCCGATCCGACACGAAGGCGATCGTCGAGAGAAAGAGGCCGTCCTTTCCGGTGAAGTGCTTGACGATGTCGTTTGCGACGGTGTGGGCGATCCGCTCGACGTAGGACACCTGGCCGGAGTAGCGCTTTCCGAGGATCATCTTCTGCGACGCGAGGTGCCAGACCCGCGCCTCGACCGACACGCGGTCCCCCGCGACCGTCGCGCGCGTATCCACCAGGTACTCGGAACCCCCTCCGCGCCAGCGGTCCGCGATCTCGGCGGTCGTCGGATCGCGGAACCCCGGCGGATAGTGCGCGGGGTCGGACACCGCGAAAGCGCCGGAGAACTCGAGGTCCGACCGGAGCGTTGCGGTGAAGGGATCCGTCACGGTCGTCTTCAGAGCGGCCGTTCCGGGGGTCGCGAGATCCGGCACGGCGACGGCGAGCTTGCGGGCGCTCGGCTTGTTGATCGCGATCCAGAGCTCGTCGTTCTGCTGGTTCTGCGCCTCCTGGGCGGACGCCGCCAGCGGGAACGCGAGCACGAGCGCGGCACACGACGCGGAAAGAAGGGCGGAGATTCGGCGCATCCGGGACTCCAGTTCTTTACGGACTATTCGAACTTCAGGTGGACGCCGAGCTGCGTCCCGCCGTACTCCGATGGGAGGGGCGGAAGCGGCGACGACGTGAGGACCGCCCTCAGGGCGGCGCGATCCACGAAGGGCAGACCGCTCGACCGCTCGACCGTGGCGTCGGAGATCGTCCCGTCTTTCTCGATCTTGAAATGGACGACCGGCGAGACGGTGCCGGCCTGTGCGGGCTTGAACCAGTTCATCCCGATCGCGACGAGCATCCTCTCGATGTAGTAGGAGTACTTGAAATCGGCGTCGTCGAGAGTCGCGCCCGCGACCCCGACGTTTCCTCCCGCGCCGATCGGGCCGCCCCCTCCGCCGCCCGGACTCTCTCCCGACGACGGAAGACTCACTTCCGGAGCCTTCGGGCTGGGGCCGGAGGGGCGCGCGGGGCTCGCCGGCTTCTTCTCGTCTTCCTTCTTGGGAATGAGCATGGCCTTGTCGGTGGGGGGCGGGGGAGCGTCTTCCGGCGCGGGCTTCAGGATCTTCGTCTTCTGGGGCTCGGGGGCGAGCGCCGGCGCCGGGGCGGCCCCTCCCTTCAGGGACCCCGCCGGCAGGAGGCGCACCGCGACGGTGCGCGGGCTGACGAAGCGGGCCGGTTTCACGATCGACGAGTAAAGGAGGGCGAAAGCGATGGCGCCGTGGAGAGCGAGGGCGAGGACCGTTCCGGCGCCCCAGGGGAACCGGTCGTGTCCCCGCGCCGCGATGATGTCGCCGACGTCATCCACGGAAGGCTACCTCTGGTCCGCGCCGGGGCGCGTGGCGCCCGACGTGTCCGTCACCATTCCCAGCCCCTCGATTCCCATCCGGTTCAGGAGGTCGAGCGTCTCGACGACAGTCCCGTAGGACAGACCCCGGTCCGCCTTGAGGAGCACGAAGCGGTCCTTCTTGCCGCGGAGGAACCGCTCGAGGCGGTCGCGCAGCAGGCCCCGAGCGACGGGGGTCTCATTGATGTAGTAGAGGCCGTCCTTCGTGATCGAAAGCAGGACCGGGTCCTCCATCGACGTCGGAAGGTTCGTCGTCGCCGTCTTCGGGAGGGCGACGGAGACGCCCTGGTGGAGCATCGGCGCCGTGACCATGAAGATGATGAGCAGGACGAGCATCACGTCGACGAGCGGCGTGACGTTGATGTCCGCGAGGTGGTCGAAGGGGTCGCTGGTCTGCCGCTGGAAAGCCAATTAAGTGAAGTTCCGCTCCGCCAGATTGATGAACTCCAGCGAGAAGTCCTCCATTCCCGCGCGCTGCTGGCGGACCTTGCCCATGAAGTAGTTGTAGAAGATCAAGGCCGGTATCGCGGCCGCTAGCCCCGCCGCGGTATTGACGAGGGCCTCCGAGATGCCGGGCGCCACAGCGACGATCGACGTCGACCCGGTGGTGCCGATCGCGCGGAAGGACTGCATGATTCCCCACACCGTGCCGAACAGTCCGATGAACGGACAGGCGGAGGCGGTGGTTGCGAGAAACGTCATGTGTTTCGTCAGCCGCGAGAGCTCGACTCCGATCGCGCGCTCGAGCGCGCGCTCGATCCCGGAGATGTTGCGGATCAGGAATCGCTGGCTCGTCGTGATCCCGCTCGCTGTCGCTCCCGGGTCGTCCGGGCGGTTGGCTTTGACCTGGGCGTCGAGCTCCGCGTAGCCGGCCTTGAACAGGGTCGACAGAGGCGTCTCGGTAAGCTGGGTCGCGATCGTGTTCACCTCGGAGAAGCGGCGCGACTTTCGGAAGAACTCCACGAATTTCTCGGACTGGCGGGACACGCGCCGCAGCCGCACGAACTTCGCGAAAATGATGATCCAGGACACGAACGAGAAGAAGAGCAGGATGGCGAGGACGATCTTCCCGGAGAGCCCCGATTCCTTGAAGAACGAGAGGATGCCCTGACCTTCGCCCAGGTTTTCGACCGAGACGGCCTGAAAAAGGGCGGCGATCATCGGGATCGAACGTAACATAGGGGCTCGGAACGGTCAAAGGCCGAACGGTTCTCCGGTTCTCCGTACTCAGGCGAAACGCGCGAAAGCAGGACGTTCCGCTGAGCACCGGGAACCGATGCGGAGAACCACCGTCAGGGGAATGGAGCGCACGAGAATGTACGTTCTGCGGGTCGTGAGATCACGTATCGCTTCGACGTTCGTTTCCGCCCTGTTCGCAGCGATCCTGGTCGTCCACGCGGCCGCGGGCGACTCCAGTCCGAAGGCCTCGAAGAGTGTTCCGGTCCCATCCTCGACCGCTCCGGCGCTCGCCGCTCTCCCGTCGGATCGACCGGCGGAGATCCTGCCCGTCGAGAAAGTGAGTCCGGGCATGAAGGGCTACGGGTTCTCGGACCTCGGAGCCGGGCAGGGCATCCAGCGGTTCGAGGTCGAGGTGATCGGCGTGCTGAAGCGCTTCGCGCCCAAGCAGGACCTGATTCTCGCGAAAGTCTCGGGCGCGGGCCTCGAGCACTCCGGGATCATCGCGGGGATGAGCGGAAGCCCGATTTACGTGGAAGGCAAGCTCCTCGGTGCCCTCGCCTACGGATGGCCCTTCTCCAAGGACCCGATCTGCGGGATCACCCCCATCCAGAGCATGCTCGACATCCGCCACGCACCCCCCGCGCCGCCCGTGCCCATCGCGGGCGCTTCGGGATCGGCCGCGGAGCTGATCGCCTCCTTCGCGGACCGGAAGTTCACCGGCGCGCTCGACGCGCTCCTCGCTCCGCTGAAGCAGTCCGCGGCGTCGGGCCTCGCGGCGCTTCCGATCCCCGTCTCCTTCACGGGCGCACCGGCGGGAGGCGGCTGGCTCTTCGACCGCGTCGCCGCCGCGGCCGGCTGGGTTTCCGCTCCAGCGGGCTCGTCCGGCGCCGCCGGGGTCGGCGGTCCGAATGCGGGCGTTCGACCGGGCTCTCCGATCTCGACGGTTCTCCTGTCCGGCGACATGCTCCTCGCGGCCACCGGCACGGTGACGTGGGTCGACGGCGACTCCGTTCTCGCGTTCGGTCACCCGTTCCTCTCCATGGGCCCGATCGAGATGCCGATGGCCCGCGCGGACGTTCTGACGGTTCTTCCCTCCGTCTACCGCTCCTTCAAGTTCTCCGACACGGGCGCCGTGATCGGCTCGGTGACGCAGGACCGGTCGACCGGCATCCTCGGAACGTTCGGAACGCGCGCCGCGATGGTTCCCATCACCGTGCGGATCTCTTCCGACGAGCTGCCCGCGCAGACGTACAAGTTCGAGGCGGTGCACAACCCGATGCTCACGCCCGTCCTCGCCGCGATCGCGATCGACAACGTGCTCACGACCCTCGAGAAGCGATCGGGCGAGCGCACGCTCGTGTGGAAGTCCGCGATCAAGACCCCCGGCCGCGACGTCCGGTGGGACACGGTCTTTTCGGGACTCTCCGGCGCGGGAAGAGGCGGTGACCTCGCTCGCGCTCCTCGCGAATTACCTGATGGCCAACGAATTCCGGGACCTCTCCATCCTCGGCGTGGACGTCGAGATCCAGCACTCCGACAAGCTGCAGAGCGGGCGCATCGTGAACGTCGAGGCGGGCAAGGAGAGATTCCGCGCGGGAGAGCGCGTGCCGATCCGCGTCGACGTCGTCGACTTCCGCGGCGCCTCGCGGCGCGTCATGCTCGACCTCGACGTTCCGAAGGACACGCCGCCCGGGCCGCTCACCGTTTTCGTCGGAGACGGCAATGCGGCGACCGCCTATGACCTGGGCCTCTATCCGCGCCGACCCGCAGTCGCTCGACCAGGTGCTCGACTTCCTGGGACGCATGCGGCCTCCAAACAGCCTGAACCTGATCGCCTACCGGCGCGCGTCCGGCGCGGTCGTGGCAGGGGAACCGCTCGCCGCGCTTCCGCCGTCCGTCGCGGCGCTCCTGCGCGACCGGGGCCCGGGCGACGCGACGCCGGACCTCTCGCTACTGCGGCTCCAGTCGCGTTCGATCGAGCAGCCCGTCCCGATCCGCGGCTCGGTGCAGCTAATCTGGAAGTCCTGCCGAACAACTGGTGAGAGGTATCGGGCCTGCCATCCGCGTCGCGGCGCTTTTCTGCGCGGCGCTCCTCGGCTCGGTCCGCCCCTCGGGCGCGGCGACGGCGAAGATCTGGACGTCCGACTCGGCCGCGGACTTCTCCGCCGGAGAGGCGCGGGGTCATCGCCGTGACGGCGAACGGCGAGCTCGTTCTCGCGCGGCCCCTTGCGCGAGTCGAGGGCATTACCGAGGCGGTTCTCTACGACGCCGTCGTCGCGAAAGACGGGACCGATCTCCTCGGAACGGGAGAGGCCGGAAGATCCTCCGCGTCTCCCCGTCGGGAAGGTGGAGACGCTCGCGACGCTGACCGAGAAGCAGGTCACGGCGCTGCGCGCGGATCCGACGGCACTCTCTACGCCGGCGCTTCGCCCGGGCGGCAAGGTCTACCGCATCGAGGAGGGCAAGGCCGCACTCTTCTACGACACGAAAGCGCAGTACGTGTGGTCTCTCGCGTTTTCCGGACCGGCGCTCTACGTCGGGACCGGTCTGCCGGGCGAGATCCACCGGGTCGATGGCGGCGACGGGCGGGGTCAGCGCGTGCACGCGGCGCCCGACCCGCACGTGCGGACGTTTCACGCCGCCGAGACAGGATCGGTCTGGGCCGGGACGTCCGGCTCCGGCCTCGTCCTGAAGCTCGACGCGGCCGGAAACGTCACGACCATGTTCGATTCGGCGAAAGCCCGAAGTCACCTCGATCGCGTCCGGGCCGAACGGCCGCGTCTGGGCGGCCGTCAGCTCCTCGGAAGGGCCCGGCGGCAGGCGAGCCGATCTCGGCTCCGTCGCGGGAGCCGGTGACGGCGATCCCCCCGTCCGACAACGGCGGGCGAAGGAGGGGGAGACAACCCGGAGAAAAGCCGGAGGTCACGGTCACCGTCGGAGCCCCGCGGCTCGCCCCGGCGCGTCCCCTCGCACGGACGGGGTTCTCCGTCGGAGATCGTTCTCTTCGAGGACGGCGAGCCGCCGCGTGCGGTGTGGAACGGCACCGAAGAGATCGTCTTCGCGCTCGGCGACGCGGACGGGTCGCTCCGGCCTCGCGGCCGCACGGGTCCGAAGGGACGCCTCTACCGCGTGGCGCGCGACACGTGGGCCCTCGAGAGGACGTTCGACGAGAAGCAGGTCACGATCGTGGCCGGCGACGCGATCGCAACGAACGGCGCGAGTGCGTTCTACCGGCTTCGTACGGGAGAGAACACCGGAGGGGAGTACGTCTCGGCCGTCAAGGATACGGGCCGCACGAGCGCGTTCGGCGCTTTCCGATTCGATGGCGTCGTGCCGGCCGGCTCGAAGCTCGACGTTCGCCTTTCGGTCCGGGGAGTCCGGCGCGCCGGACACGACCTGGAGCCCCTGGTCGGACTTCACCGCGGCCGCATCGACAGCGAAGGTGGCCGCGCCGCCGGGACGCTTCCTCCAGTGGAAGCTCCGGATGACTTCCTCGAACCCGTCGCCCGTCGTCCGCCGGGTCGAGACCGCCTACCGAAACCGCAACTCCGGGCCCCTGGTCGAGGCGTTCTTCGCCATGGGCCCGAACGAGGTCTTCGCCCGGTCGGCCGGGGGCGGCTCGAACGTGTTCGAGACGTACAGCGCCCGACGAGACGGGAATCTTCACGAGCCTCGACGAGGCGAAGGGCGAAGCGCCGCCGCGCAAGCTCCTCCGGAAGGGCTATCGGACTCTCACTTGGAAGATCGAGCGATCCCGACGGCGACGCGCTCGTCCACGCGCTTGCGTTTCGTCCCGCGACCTCCGACAAGTGGATTCCGCTCGAGTCGGAGGTCCGCGAGTCCTTCTACTCCTTCGACACGACCTCGTTGCCCGACGGCGAATATGTCTTCCGCGTGACCGCCGAGGATACGGAAGCCAACCCGGGGGAGGGAAAAACCGCCTCCCGCGAGACGAGCCCGGTTCCGATCGACAACACGCCCCCCGCGATCCGGCGGAACGGGACCGGCCGGGGGCCGCTCGAGTTCGAGGTCGCCGACGCCGCGTCGCCGGTGACGGACGCCGAGTACAGCGTCAACGCGAGGGAGTGGGTGCGGGTCGAGCCGAAGGACGGCCTCTCCGACTCGCGGACGGAGACCTACGCGATCACGCTCGGCCCCCAGGATCGAGGCGGCTATCTCCTCGTCCGCGCGACCGACGCCGCCCGCAACCAGTCGGCGGCCTCCTTCACCGCTCCCTGACGAACCGGCCGCCTCCCGCATAATTGCGGGCGTGAAGCGTCTCGCCCTCGCGATCGTTCTCGTCGCGTTCGCCGCGTGCCGCGCGCGGGAAGATCCGGGCCAGGCCGCCGGGACGATCGCCCCCGGTCCGACGCCCACCGCGGCGCCCGAGCCCGTCCTCGGATTCCGGGACGAGTCCCGCGACGGTGTTCCCATCCGGGGAGGTGTGCTTCGCCGGCGGCTCATCGGCGAGCCCTCCACGCTGAACGCGGTCCTCCAGACCGGGCTCCCGGAGCAGCAGGTTCTCCAGTACCTCTCGCGGCCGCTCCTGGACGTCGACGCGCGGCTCGGGCTCGTCCCCGGAATCGCGGAGCGGTGGGAGGTGTCGCCGGATGGCCTCGAGTACCGATTCTTCCTGGCCCCGAACGCCGTGTGGGAGGACGGGACCCCCGTCACGGCCGACGACGCCGTCTTCACGATCCGAAAGGCGGCTGACCCGAAGGTGCCGTCGCCCGTCTTCAAGCCGCTCTTCTCCGACCTCGCGGCGGTCGAGGCGATCGACGCGAAGTCCTTCCGCGCCCGCTTCCGACGCCGCGACGCACTTCGCGCGCACGCGTTCACGCTTCCGCTGCTCCCCGAAAAGCGGTTCGAAGGGAAGAGCTTTTTGAAAGCGCGCGAGAACCGGGCTCCGCTCTCGAACGGCCCGTATCGGCTCGCGTCGTGGAAGTCCCAGCAGTCGATCGAGCTCGAGAGAAACCCGCGGTGGCCGGGCACTCCCGGGAACTTCGACCGGATCGTGTTTCGGGTCGTGCCGGAGAACTCGGTGGCTTACCGCTCCCTCGTCGAGGGCGAGCTCGACGAGACGTGGATCGATCAGTCGCTGAAGGACCGGGCCGCCACCGACGCGCGCTTCGCGTCGTGTTGCCGCATGGTCGAGTTCTACAACCTCGACTACAACTACGTGGCGCTCAACAACCGCTCACCGCTGTTCTCCGACGGCCGCGTGCGGCGCGCGATGACGATGCTTCTCGACCGGCCCGCGATCGTGCGCGGCCTCTATCGAGGCTCCGCGAGGATCATCTCGGGGCCGTGGGCGCCCGACTCGCCGGCCTACGACGCCTCCGTAACCGCCTTGCCGTTCGATCCTCCCGAGGCCGCCCGGCTCCTCGAGCAGGCCGGGTGGCGGGACACCGACGGCGACCGCACGCGGGACCGCGGAGGACGGGAGCTCGAGTTCGACCTCCTGGTCTCGGCCGGTTCGACTGCCGGACGCCAGATCAACGAGATCTTCGCGGCGGAGCTCGCCCGGGCCGGCATCAAGGCGAACGTGCGCACCCTCGAGTGGGCCGCGTTCGTCGAGCGCGTCGACTCCGGTAACTACGAGGCGGCCTCGCTCGCGTGGGCGGCGTCGGACGCCAACCCCGATCCGTTCCCTTACTGGCACTCCTCCCAGTTTCCGCCGGCCGGCGCGAACGTCGCGTTTTACCGGAACGCGACCGCGGACCGGCTGATGGAAGAGGCGCGAGCGGAGCTCGACGCCGAGAAGCGGCGGGAGATCTACCATCGGCTGCACCGCGTCTTCCGCGACGACCCGCCGGTCGTTTTCGTCGTCAACTCGTCACAGAAGTACGCGTTCCGCACCCGGGTCAAGGGGATCGCCACGTCGCCGCTCGGCCTCTATGGTTTCTGGCCGGGGCCGCTCTCCTGGTGGGGGACGCCGGATGCGTCGGTCGTCCCGGAGAAGCCGAACTGACGCGATACCTCGTCCGGCGGATTCTTCTCGCGATCCCCACGCTCTTCGGGATCGTCGTCCTGGTGTTCCTGCTGCTCCACCTCGCCCCGGGAAGCCCCGTCTCGGCTTCCGGTTCGGCCGAGTCGGGCCGCCGCGTCTCGGGGGCGGCTCGCGAGGAGATGCGGCGGCTCTACGGACTCGACCGCCCGCTGCCGGAGCGCTTCGGCAAGTGGGTCGGCCGCGTCGTTCGGTTCGACCTGGGCGAGTCGTTCGTCGACCGGAGGCCGGTCTCCGAGCGAATCCGTGAAGCGCTCCCCGCCACCCTCGCGTTGAACGGCTTCGCTCTCCTTTTGACGCTCGCGATCGCGATTCCCCTGGGCGTCGTGGCAGGGGGCCGCCCGGAGGGCCCCTTCGATCGCATCTCCGGCGTGGCGCTCTTCGCGCTGTACTCGCTGCCGACGTTCTGGGCGGCGCTCCTCCTCCAGAGCCTTCTCTCGGTCGAGCTCGGCTGGCTCCCGCTCTACGGCGTTTCTTCGGACGACGCCCCCGCCGGGCTCGCGGGCCTCCCCGATCGTCTCGCGCATCTCGCGCTCCCGGTGACGTGCCTGACGTACGGCTCCCTCGCTTTCCTCGCGCGGATCGTGCGTGCGGGAGTCGTCGACGCGCGGTCTCAGGTCTACTTCACCGCGGCCCTCGCCCGGGGCGTCTCGCGCCGTGCGACGCTCTGGCGCCACGCCTTCCGGAATGCCCTTCTTCCGGTGATCACGCTGCTCGGTCTTCTCCTGCCGGGGCTGCTCTCGGGGAGCGTGATCGTGGAGCGGATCTTCGCGTGGCCCGGCCTCGGCCGCCTCTACTTCGACGCGATCCTGTCCCGCGACTATCCGGTGGTGCTCGGTCTCTCGCTCCTCGGCGCGGTCGCGACCCTCGCCGCCACCCTCGCCGCCGACGTCGCCTACGCGTTCGCGGATCCGCGCGTTCGGGAGAGCGCGTGATCCGGCGCCTCCCGGGGAGCGCCCGGGTCGCGCTCGTCTTCGTCGTCCTTCTGTGGATCGTCGCGGCCGTCTCGCCGGCCTTCGCGGTGCGCGCGGCGGACATCCGGCTCGAGGAGCGGCTTCTGCCCCCGTCGATGGCGCACCCGTTCGGCACCGACGACCTCGGCCGCGACGTCGCGGCCCGCGTGATCGCTGCGACCCCGATCTCGCTCACGATCGGTCTCGTGGCGGCCGCCGTTTCGGTCGTGGTCGGCTTCGGGATCGGCGCCACGGGCGGATACCTGGGCGGCGTCGCCGACCTCGTGCTCTCGCGTCTCACGGAAGTCGTGCTCTGTTTCCCGGTGCTCTTCCTTCTCCTCGCGCTCGCCGCCTTCCTTCCCCCGTCGGCGACGACAGTCGTGCTGGCGATCGGCCTCACGACATGGCCCGCCGACGCCCGGTACGCTCGCGCGGAGATCCTCAAGGCGAAGAACCTCGACTACGCCCGGGCGGCGAAGGCCGCCGGAGCCCGCCCCGCGCGGGTCGTCCTGCGGCACCTCCTGCCCAACGCGCTGCCGCCGCTCCTCGTTTCGGCCGCCTTCGGCGTTTCCTGGGCGATCCTCGCGGAGGCCGCGCTCTCCTTCCTCGGCGTGGGACTTCCGGCGCCGGCCGCGTCGTGGGGAGGGATTCTCTCGGCCGCTCCGTCATACATCGAAGAAGCGTGGTGGCTCGCGCTCTTTCCGGGCCTCGCGCTGTTTGCCACCGTGACTGCCTATAATCTGCTCGCGGAAGGCCTCCGACAGGCGACGACGGAAGCAGGGGGGAAGTGATGGCGGAGCGCGTGGCCCTCTACCCCGGCTCGTTCGACCCGCTCACCAACGGACACCTGGACGTTCTCTTCCGCGCGCACCGGCTCGCCGATCGCGTCGTCGTCGCGATTCTCGAGAACGACGCGAAGAAGCCGCTCTTCTCGGTCGAAGAACGCATCGAGATGATCCGGGAGATCGTGGCCGACGACCCCGTCGTCTCCGTTCGGTCCTTCTCGGGGCTGCTCGTGGACTTCGCGGGAGAGATCGGGGCGACGCTCCTCGTTCGCGGGCTTCGCGCGATCTCGGACTACGAGTACGAGCTCCAGATGGCTCTCATGAACCGACGCCTCGCCCCGTCGATCGAGACCGTGTTCCTCATGGCCAAGGAGGAGTACTCGTACGTCTCGAGCCGGCTCGTGAAGGAAGTCGCGCGCCTCGGAGCGGACGTCTCCGGGCTCGTGCCCGAGCCCGTGCGGCTCCGCCTGGAAGCGCGGCTCCCGCGCTCGTGACGGGGGAGGGTCGCGCGGTCGAGACCGAGCTTCGCGTTCGATACTCGGAGACCGACCGGATGGGGATCGTTTACCACGGGGCCTACGTCACGTGGTTCGAGGTCGGCCGCACCGAGTACTGCCGGGCGGCCGGCTTTCCGTACCGGCGGATGGAGGACGCGGGGTTACTCATCCTCGTGACGCGCGTCGAGTGCGTCTACCGGAGTCCGGCGAGGTACGACGACCCCGTGCGCGTTCGCGCGCGCCTGACGGAGCTCTCGGGCCGCGGCGTGGCGTTTGCCTACGAGGTCGTGGATCAGGAAGGACGGCCTCTCGCTGAAGGCTCGTCACGTCACGTCTTCGCGGACGCCGCCGGAAAGCCGACCCGCGCTCCGTCAGAGGTCGTCGAGGCGCTGGCGCGGTTTCGGGAGAACTGAACTGTGCCGCTACAGTCGCTCGACACCCCTCGTGTGATCGGAAGCCATCCGCCACACCCGTTCAGCGCGGCGGCAGGTCGATCAGGACGACGTCCGAGTTCTCGCGAAAGCGATCGAACAGAATCTGCCTGCCGTCGGGCGAGACGTCGAAGCTCTTCATGTCGAAGCCCGGACGCAGGTCCGTGAGCCGGCGCAGGCTCCCGGTGACTAGGTCGAGCAGCCAGAAGTTAGGATCGGTTTTCCCAGAACCTTGCATCAGCACCAGCGCCTTGCCCCCCGGCAGGAAGCGATAGCGGTTGCCTCCAAACATGGTCCTGACCTTTGGCAGCGGGAACGGTTGCCGTTCCGGTGTGATCGCTTTCAGCAGGCACCAGGGTCCATCGCCTTTCTCGGAATAGACAATGAACTTCCCATCGGGCGACCAGACCGGGTTCATGTTGACACCTCCGACGAGGCGCACCGGAGTTCCACCGTCGACGGGGACCTTGAACAGCGGCTGCTCTTTGCCCTCGTAAGCGACGACGGCGATCCACTTTCCATCGGGAGACCAGGACGGGGCATCTCGGGCGTCGAGCGACTCCGCAATGCGGCGAGATCCGGTGCCGTCCGCCGTCATGACGTAGAGGTAGGTTCGCTCCTCGTGCCGAACTACGAAGCAAATTCGGGTCCCGTCGGGTGAGATCGCCGGCGCGGCAACCACCGTACCCTCGCTGCCGCGCCACAGCTCGGTCGCCGCGCCGTCCTTGAAACTCCAGAGCCCATCGGCGCCCCCCTTGGACGACAGAAACAGGACCTGACCGCGCCCGAAACGCGGAGCCGCCGCCCGCACGGTGGGGACTGAAAAGCGACTCGCGCCTCCCTCGTCCACGACGTGATCCGTGATCGGCACAGTCCAGAGGTGCGAGGTCGGATTCGCGACGGTCGCAACCAGGCGCCGCCCATCGGCACTTGCTGCGACCGAGATGTACTCTTCGAGGCCGAAGCTCACGGCGTGAGGAACTCCTCGCTCGATGTCCATGGCGTACAGCCCCGATCCCGACCCGTCCGGCCGCGAGGCGGGGTAGACCAGCGTACGCTCGTCCAGAAAGGCGGGGTACGCCACCCTCGAGTGGTGATTCGTCAGGCGCTCGACCATGCCGCCGCCCGAAGGGATCCGCCAGATGTCCATGTCGTACAAGGTCGCGATTCCGCGGGCGAAGTAGATGAAACGCCCGTCGGGTGACCAAACCGGGTAATTGTTGGAATTCCCGGGCTCGCCGATGAGGATCTGCTTCTCATTGGCGCCGTTGCGGTCGGCAACGAACATCGACTGAGCGACATCCGCCGTGTTGTAGACCATCCGCTCTCCGTCCGGAGACCATGCGATCGAGACTGCGCGCGACAGAAAAGGGCGCGCGTTGCCGCCGAGCGTCGGAACGAGCCACGCGACGGTTCCTTGCCCGGTGCGGCCTGGGCGGGACACCCCGATCCAGACATGAGCGTCGTCGCCCGCAAAGCCGACGTTGCGCCTTCGGTCGCCGTGAGGAACAGGGATCAAGCCCCTGGAAAGATTGAGGACGTCGTTGCTGCCCAGCTGTATGACCCAGGCGTCGAAAGCACCGGCTTTATCGGAAATGAACGCGACGAACTTGCCGTCGCTCGAAATCGCCGCGTCAAACTCGGATCCTTCCCAGTCCGTCAGCCGGGTGAACTGCGCCCCGGCGAGCGGGTTCTTCCAGAAATAGCCGCGCTCACGCAGCCGCCATCCCACGATTCCGAGAGTCAGCAGGATTGCCGCGCCGACGACGGCGGCGATCCACCAACGACGCCTTGGCGCGACCGATTCGGGAGCGAGCTCCGCGGCCGGCGCGGAGACCTCGGAGAGATTGTCGCGAATCGTCGCAAGCTCGCGGGCCAGATCCTCGGTCGAGGCGTAACGGTTCCGGGTTTCCTTGGCGAGGCACCGCAGGACGGTCAAGCGCAACGCCGCCGGGATCCTGGGATTGAGCGCGGCGATCGGCTCGGGCTCGTCCTGGATGATGGCCGTCTGCGTCTGCGGCGCCGACGCGCGCTGGAACGCCCGCCGGCCGGTCGCCATCTCGTAGAGAATCGATCCGAACGAAAACTGATCCGACCGATAGTCGACCGACGCGCCCGTCGCCTGCTCAGGAGACATGTAGCCAACGGTACCGAGGATGACTCCCTCCTGGGTCGCTCCCGAGACAGTGCGCGGCGGCGGGCCGTCGCTACTCGAGTCCGGCTGCGTCAACTTGGCCAGACCGAAGTCCAGGATCTTGACGTGCCCGTCTTCCGTCACCATCACGTTCTCGGGCTTCAGGTCCCGATGGACGATGCCCGAGGCGTGAGCCTTCGCAAGCCCCTCGGCCACCTGGGCGCCGATCTGCAGGAGCAGCCGAACCGGCAGCGCCCCTTCCAGAAGGACCTCTCGAAGCGACTCCCCCTCGACCAGCTCCATCGCGATGTAGGACACGGAGTCACAGGAGCCGATCTCGTAAATCGTAACGATGTTCGGATGGTTGAGCGCCGAAGCCGAGCGCGCCTCTCGCTCGAATCGCGTCACCCGCTCCGGGATCGCGGCGAGCGCACTCGGAAGAACTTTGATCGCTACCACGCGACCCAGACGAGTGTCCCGGGCCCGGTAGACCTCCCCCATCCCGCCCGCGCCGAGCGGCGCGAGGATCTCGTAGGGGCCGAGACGGGCGCCGGGTTGTAGGGGCATGGGACCGCAGCGGATCCTACCGCTGCGGGGAGACCCGCGTCCGTCCGAGGCGGGCGGCTGAGGCTAGAGATCGACGGCCGTCTGGGTCGAGTAAGGTAGCGAGAACATCCGGAACGTCAACGCGACGATGCCGATCCGAATCTGAGCGCCGTCGTCCAGTCGGACCGGAGGTTCTGGCTAAAAGGTGGCTCTCAGACCGAACTGGATGCGGCGGGGGTCGGCGACGATGTTCGGGGCTCCGAACTCGGGCCTCGGCTCGAGCTGGGAGGTCTGGTAGCGGACATTGTTGACCTGAAGCACGTTCTCGCGGTTGAGGAGGTTGAACACCTCCAGCGTTGCTTCGAGAGCGACGGGACCGACCGGGAGGGTGCGCGCGAGCCGCAGGTCCACGTCGAAGAAGTTCGGGAGTACTCCGCTGTTGCGCGATACTCCCTCCGGGCGGTCGGAAGCCGGATCGCCATTGCCGTTGCGGTCGAAGCCCGCGAGGACGTTGAACGGGCGCCTGGAGACGAAAGTGGCGATCGTCGCAACCGTCCAGTCGCGCGCGTACCAGGGCAGCGGGCGCCCGGTCGTTGTGTAGATCGCCGTGAGGGTGGCCTTGTGCCTGGGCACGCTGATGGACGGCCCGCGCTCGTCCTGCGGGTTCAAGGGATCCTGGAGCTGAATCGGGGTGAGCCAGTCGATGTAGTCGTCCCGGGCGTCGGCGTAAGTGTAGAAAGCAGACATTTCGAAGGGGCCGCCGCTCGGCGTCTGCAAGCCCACCGTCACACCGTTGTACCAGGAATTGCCTGAGGCCGAGTCGAGGAAGATGTTGGCGAAGGCGGGGTTCGGTCGCGGTCCCCGGTTGATCTGAGGGTTGATGTTGCGCGATTCGAGAATGTTCCTGCCGCGGGCGTACAGGTAGTCGACGTTCATGATCAGCCGCCTGCCGATCTCCAGCTCGAATCCGAGGTTGGCCTGGTCGGTGGAGGCACTCTCGAACTGAGCGCAGCTCTCGAGGTCGAGGTTCGGGGGCATCGCACTCTCACAGCCTGCGGGCCGCACGACGGGCTGAGGGCCGAGGGATGTGCCGGCGCTCGTCTGATCCGAGAAGCGGCGGTCCGGCAGGCCCCACGGCAACGTCGGGGACTGATCGGCGGAGCCCGCGCCCAGGATCCAGCTGATGTAGGTCGTCTGGACGCCGTTGTTGACCGCGACCGCGAACATCGGGACTATCGCGGCGACGCCGTAGAAGCGGCCGAGGCCGCCCCGCAACCGCCACGCGTCGGCGCCCATCCAGGAGAAAGAGAGCCTTGGCGCCCAATTGTTCTCGTCGCTCGGGAGGGGATCGGCCGGGTCCTCGTAGTCGTAGCGAAGGCCCAGGCGGAGGAGCAGGCGGTCAGTAAGGTTCCACTCTCCCTGAACGAAGGCACCGAGCGTATTCGTCCTCCCTTTCCAATACGGATCACCGAAGCCCTGGGAGAAGAGGAAGGGGAGACCGGCCGCAAACGCCTGCCGCGCGGTGGTCCCGTCAGCCAAGGGGCTGAACAGGTACAAACCTGCGAAAGTCGCCGGGACCCTCCCGGCGAACGCCGTGTGCGTGTAGTCGAATCCGGCCTTGTATGCGCTGTGAGTTCCAAACCACGAGATCGCGTCGAAGATCTGGTAGACCTGCGTGTCGCGCGGCTGCGGCAGCAGCGGCTGCGTGCCGAAGGCCGCCACGCCGAGGATCGTCACCTGGGGGCTTCGGATCGGGTCGAGCGAATCGAGGCGGTGCGAACGGTCGGCGTAGAGGACGCGCACTTCGTTCGACAGGCTCGAAGTGAAGATGGACGTGCCCGTCAGAGCGACCGCAGCGTCCTCGATGCTTCGCACCCCGCCGTTGCTTTGCGCCACGAGACCGCCCCAGGGCTGCTGGTTCTCGTCGCGCGCTCGAGCGTAGGTTCCCCGTAGTGAGAAGGCGTGGCTCGGCGACGGCAGGACGTCGAGCTTTCCGAGGTACGTCGTTTCGTTCCGGTCGAAAGGAACGGCGCCGTTCTGGATTTCGAAACCGGCCGCGCGGATCAGGTCGACGTCGGCATCCAGGATCGTCACGACATTCGCATCGGCGACGGCCAGACGTTCGGCGGCCGCAAAGAAGAAGAGCCTGTTCCGCAGGATCGGACCGGAGAGGCTCCCCCCGTACTGGATCTGCTGAAACGGCGTTTGGGTTCCCGTCAGGGCGTTGTCGGCAGAGAGGCTCTCGTCACGGTAGAACGCGAAGGCCGAGCCATGCCACGTGTTCGAGCCCGAGCGGGTCACGACGTTCACGACGCCCCCAGCCGCCTTGCCGTACTCCGCCGGAAAGGGGCTCTGGATGACCTGATACTCGCGGACGGCCTCCTGAGAGAAGGTTGAACGCACCGAGCCGACCGCGGAATCGTTGTTGTCCAGGCCGTCCACGACGACGTTGTTGTACCGGGGGCTCTGCCCGTTGATCGAAATCCCGGACGTGGGAAAGGACCCCGACTGCGGTCCTCCACTGACGGTCACGCCCGCAGTGGTCAGCGCAAACTCGAGAAAGTTGCGCTGGTTGATGGGGAGGTTTCGGATCTTCGCCTCGCCGACGGTCTTGGAGAGTTCGGTCGACGACCTGTCGATGAGAGCCGCTTCCGCGGTCACCGTAACCGCCTCCGACACCGCCGAAGGTTCGAGGTGCAGCTCCAGGGCGGTCGTTGCGCCGATCGACAGGCGGACGTTCGTTACGTCCGCTGTCCGCAAGCCCGGGAGGGAGGCTGAGACCCGATACAGGCCCGGAGGAAGAAACCGGATCGCGAAGGAGCCCCGGGCGTCCGACGTGGCCTGGCGCGAGAAGCCGTTGTCCTGATTGGTCACGGTGATCGATGCCCCCGGCAGAGACGAGCCCGCCTGATCGACCACGAGGCCGCGCACGTTTGCCGTCGTCGTTCCCGTCGCCTGGGCAAGCAGGCCTGTGGAGGTCAGGAAAAGCGAGCCTGCGAGCCCGATACGCCCCACCACTGCCATGGCTCCGGTGGACGTTCGACGCCGAGCCCCTCGGTGCGGGAGCGCGGCGTGCTGCCGCTCATGCCAAGGCATCTTCACCTTACGGATCGACCGCCGTTTCGGTGGAGTACGGCAGGGAGAACCCCCGGAACGTCAGCGCGACGGTGCCGACGCGGATCCGAGCGCCGTCGTCCAATGACGCCGGCGCCTCGATTCTCCGGTCCCCCAGGTAGGTGCCATTCTTGCTGCCGAGATCCTCGAGCGTGGCGCTCTCCGATGCCACGACGATCCGCGCGTGGCGGCGAGAGACGCTCGGGTCGTCGATGAAGAGACCGGCCCCCGGATCTCTCCCGATGATTGTTTCACCCGGCTCCAGGGCCGTTCGCTTGCGGGCGCGCAGAATCCAGCAGGACCACTTGCGGACAGGGTCCGAGGAAACCGCGTCGTGAACTTCCTCGGCGCTGCCGCAGAACGCGTAGCCGAACCGATGGACGGTCCGCACGTAGAGAGGACGCCGCGCCTCGTCGCCGATCACGTCGCGCACTTCGACGAGCAGACTCGTCAGCGTGCTGTCCGAAACGAAGGTTCCGGGCCAGAGGTCCTCGTGGATCTGACTCTTCGATAC
This sequence comes from uncultured Acidobacteriota bacterium, assembly GCA_963832145.1. GTDB lineage: Bacteria > Acidobacteriota > Thermoanaerobaculia > UBA5066 > Gp7-AA6 > Gp7-AA6. The sequence continues at coordinate 332,202 of CAWHTA010000001.1, read as the reverse complement.
GGCCCTGGGGCGATTCTCGAGGAGTAGCTCGAGGAACTGAAACGCCTTGGGCTGCACGTGGACCGTCTCGCCGCGGACGTACAACTCCCGCGTCTCCGAGTCGAGCAGGCATTCACCGAAACGAATCCGCATCGGCGCCCCCGAAACGAGACCTGGATTATCGCGCAACCCCGCGGATTGCCTCGTCCGCCCCAGCGCAAAGGCAGCTTTTTTCCAGCTTTCTTCCAACGACTCGGCCCGCTCCGAAACCGTAGCGTGCGCTGAGGAGGTATCCCATGACGACGACCACACACCGCAGACTCCTCAACGCGTTGCTCACGATGGCAATGGTCGGAGCCGCAGTTCCCCTGTGGGCTGACGCGATCGTCGTCACGACGAGCGCCGAGCTGGAGGCAGCTCTCACGCCTGCCAACGCGGGAAGGCGGATTCTCGTTCGCGCGGGAGAGTACGAGATCAGCCAGGCGCTGACGGTGCCGGATGACGCCACCCTCGTCGGGGAGGGCGAAATGAGCTTCGACGAATCGGGGCTGCCGACAGGGTTCGAGCCGTCCGGACGAACGCTCCTCCGGAGCACGCTCGCGCTCGTCGGCGACTTCCTGACGCTCGGCGATGGCGCGACGCTGCGACGCCTCGCTATAGAAGACGCGCTGGGTCGGCAAGGGAACCTGGTCGTTGTGTCTTCGAGAGCCGCAGGCGACTTCGTCTCCGCGCTGCTCGCCGAATGCGAGATCATCAACCCGAATCCGTCGGCCATCGTGCCGGCAGGGTCCATCGGCCGGGCGCTGGTTGCGATCACGCGTAACCCTAATCTTGGCCTGGATCCTCCGCCCCACGAGGGCGCCGTCGTTGAGGTCCGGATGAAGCGCTCGATCATTCGTTCGCCGGGCGCCGGGATTGGAGTCTTTGCGATCAACTTTGCATCTCACGCTGAGATCAGCCTTGATCTTCAGCGCAATGTCATCGGCGGTGGACTGAACTTGAGCGGCGGCGTCAGCAGGCCCGATGCCGTGACCGGTGCCAGCTTGAGCATCAAATCCAGGCGGAACCTGTTCCGGTCCGACAGTGCTGTCCCGACTCCGACCGGCTGGAGCCTGATTGGGGGAACGACTGCCCCAATCCCCGGTCTCGTGTCGGAGGCCTCGACCTTCAACACGCTTCAGATGGACTCGAGAGACGATGCGATCGACGGATTCGTGACCGGCGTACTTGCAACTGGGGGACTGCGGACGGGGCCACTTCCCGAGCCGAGTACCTCGAACCGCGTCGACATGGATCTCCATGACGTTCGTGTTCAGACGACGACAGCGGACCTGGTTCTGTTCGGAGCACGGTCGCTCGTAGACGGCGTTCCGCCGGGTGACGGAAATACTCTGCGCCTGGTCCTCCGGAAGTCGACCGGCAGCGGGCTCCGGGCCAACGCGTACCGTGACAGCTCGACCCCGTCGATGGGGGACCTCGGCGTTGGAAACCAACTCGAGATCGTTGGCACCGAGGACGCTTTCGTTCGGAGCAACGACGGCTTCGACCCGATCCCTTCAGCCGAGTTCTTCACGGAGCAGTGATGAGCGCGGAGATAACACGAACGTGCTTGCGAATGGAGGCAGTCATGTCGAGGAGCTCCGCAACTTCGAGGTTTCTGCGGGTCGCGCCGTTGGTCCTGGCCGCCCTTATGTGGTGCGCGGGCGGTCTTGCTCAGGTCATCAGCCAGTTCGACGTCTTCGGGGCGACCGACGGCATCGCTCTGGGCCCCGACGGTGCGATGTGGTTCACGGACCTCCAGTCCGACCGGATCGGGCGCATTGACACGACCGGGGTCGTCACAATGTTCTCCCTTCCGGCGGAGCGCAGCTTTCCCAAAGGGATCGCGCTTGGCCCCGATGGCGCCCTCTGGTTCACCGAAGAGGGTACTCCTGCCAGGATCGGCCGGATCACGACTGCAGGGGCTCTGACGGAGTTCGCCCTGCCGAACCCTGGTTCCCGTCCGCACGGGATCGCTTCGGGGCCGGACGGGAATCTCTGGTTCACGGAGCTGCTCACGAATCGGATCGGTCGGATCACGACCTCCGGTGTGATCACCGAGTTCCCCGTGCCCACTACAGGTGAGCTGGGAGGCATTACCGCCGGTCCGGACGGCAACCTCTGGTTCGCCGAGCGAACCGGGAACAAAATCGGGCGGATCACGACCTCGGGGACCGTCACTGAGTTCGATCTCCCGACGGCAAACAGCCGCCCCACTGCAGTTGCGGCAGGTCCGGATGGCAACATCTGGTTCACCGAGTCAGCCGTTCCCAAAGTCGGACGGATCAGTCCGACTGGGGACATTACGGAGTTCCCGGTCTCGAGCGGTTCCGCGGGTGTTGTCGCCGGCAACGACGGCAACCTCTGGTTCAGCGGCCCCGGGGGTAGCGTTGCCAACGGCAACGGCTGGTCCCGCAGTTTCGGAGTACTGAGGCGCGTGACGACAAGCGGCGTGGTCACCGAGTTCTCACTACCTCTCTATGACCCCTCGGAACTGGGAATCGCAGTCGCCCCCGACGGCTCCCTTTGGATGACCGACTACATAAACGGCTTCTGGGGGCAGATCGTCCGGTTCGCTCTCGATACGACTCCCTGTGTGGCGGACACCACGACCCTCTGCCTCAACAACGGGCGATTCCGCGTGAGGGCGGACTGGCGGACCCCCGATGGCTCGACCGGACAGGGCCGCGGCGTTGCGCTCACCTCGGACTCCGGCTACTTCTCGTTCTTCGACGCCGCGAACGTCGAGGTGGTGGTCAAGGTCCTGAACGGGTGCGGATTGAACTCGCGCTACTGGACGTTCGCCGCCGGTCTGACGGACGTCAACGTCATCTTGACGGTGATCGACACGCAGACCGGCGTGATCAAGACCTACACCAGTCCGCAGGGAGCTCCGTTTCAACCGATCCAGGACACAGACGCCTTCGCAGCCTGTCCGTGAGGCTGTCCTGTCGAGTCTCAAACACTAATTCGGGAGAAGAAAATGAGAATTCTTTTCGCAGCTTTCGCGCTTCTCGCGACTCTGTCACCCGAGGGGTTACGGGCCGAAGTCGGCAAATGGACGAGCGGCGGACCGTATGGCGCCCCCGTGTCAAATCTCGCCTCTCACCCGTCCAATCCCTCGACGGTCTACGCGCCGGCCGGGCTCTACTCTGCCCACGCCTATCGGCCTCTGTACAAGAGCGTCGACGCCGGAGCAAGTTGGGCTCCGACGGGCCTGGTCGGATTTTTCGAGTTCGTCATTCCAACGTCCGACGCTTCGGTCGCTTACGCAACGACAAACGGGAACATCTCCGCCACTTTCCATCGGACGAGGGATGGTGGTGAGACATGGGTCGACCGGGAAGGTCCGCGCGGGCGTCTCGCGTCCGTGACCGTGGATCCGTACGACCCGATGACGCTCTACGCGGTTACCGTCCTGGGATTCTTTCGGACAGCAAACGGCGGAGACTCCTGGGAGCAGTTCACGAATCCCGGGGTGAGCAGCTTTACCGCCAAAATCGCCGTGGACCCCGCCAACTCCAACGTGCTCTACGCGTCGTTAACTACGCCTCAGGACCCGGGCGTCTACCGCAGCTCCAATCGCGGGGCGTCGTGGAACCGCACCAATCTCCGAGAGCCGACGAAACTTCTGCTCTTCGACCAGCGGAATCCCGCTCGTCTCTTCGCGATCACGGACTCCGGCCTCCACGTCACCACCAATCAAGGCGAGTCCTGGCGCCGGCTCTGGGCGCAACGGAATCTCACGCAGCTCGCAATCGATCCGGCCGAATCCAATCGTCTGTACATGCTCTCGGACGGAGCCGTCTTCGTCAGCTCGGATGGGGGCGAGACGGTAACCCCGGTCTTTGGCGCCGCTTTCGAAGGATTCGTCCAGACAATCACCGCTTCCGGACCCGGAGTCGTCCTCGCCGGCGCCGAGAAAGGCGTGTACCGCAGCGAGGACGCGGGACAGCGCTGGGCCATGGCGAACCTCGGAATCCGAGAGGTCTCCGTGCGGTCGCTTGCGATTGATCCGACGGACCCGGCGGCCGTGTTCGCCGCGAGCGATCGGGGCATCCACGAGAGCCGAGATGGAGGCGCAAGCTGGATCGAGCCGTTTCCCGAGAGTCCCGACGCTGAAGTCGTTGCAATCGATCCATCGGATCGTTCAACGCTGTATGCAGCCGGGAATGGTGGAGTCCGCAAGAGCACGGACGGTGGTCGGACGTGGCAGAACAAGCTCGTTGACCACATCGCAGACCTGGTGATCGATCCGAGCAACCCTCGAAGACTTCTCGCCGCATTCAGGAACGTCTACCAGAGCCTGGACGGAGGCGAGAGTTGGGACACACTCATGACGGCGGAGGACGATTACTCCTCCGCCTATTACCCACCCCGGTTCAGTGCCATCGCCTTTGCGCCAAACGGAGCGACTTTGTATGCCGCAGGCTCGGGCGATCTCGGCTTTATCTATCGGAGCGACGACGGCGGCGACAGCTGGTCCGATCCGACGGACCTCGGCTATTACTGGTGGGTCCATGCGCTGGCGGTCAATTCCTGCGACCCGGGCGTGGTCCAGGCAGGCGGGTACAGCGGTTTGCAGCGGAGCATTGATGGTGGGGACACCTGGAGTCGGAGCTCACTCCCGGAGGACCAACTGGATACAAGAGAGGTCCGGGCGCTCGCACGGGATCCCCGCCACTCTTCCTCGTTTTTCGCCGGAACCTACACCGGGCTCTTCTGGACGAACGACCGGGGAGCGAGCTGGAAACGATTCGAGCCCGCTCTCCACGAATCGGTCCTGTCGATCGCGCTCGATCCGAGCGGCCGCTTCCTTTACGCGGGGACGGCAAGAGGAGTGTTCCGTCTCGAGCGAAACTTCGAGCCGTGCGGTGGCGGATCCGATCGACTCTGTCTCATCGGCGCGAAGTACCAGGTTTCGGTAACCGGCCGGGACCGCGCGGGCACTTCCATCACGGGACGGGCGATCGCCGAGGGGGACTCCTTCGGCTACTTCAGTTTCCCCGACGTCACGGGGGATCCCAACTTCCCCGAGGTCTTCGTGAAGATGGTCAATGCTTCGGGTCAGCCCCCTCCGTTTGGCGGTCACGACTGGGTCTTTCACAGCGCCCTGACGGATCTGGACTACACGCTGACGGTGCTCGAGACCGAGACGGGGCGGATCAGGACCTACGACGCCGCGGATTCCGAACCGTTGACCTGCGGACGGGCGGATGCTTCCGCGTTCGAGCGGGAGTGTGCGCCTGCGGCCGAAAGCCTCGCAGCCAGCTTGCCGGCGGGGATCGCGGCGCTGTCCGGCACCGAGCTCGCGCTCCTGAATGGCCGGTTTCGAGCGACCCTCCGCGCCACGGATCCGCGTACCGGCCGTACCGCGGACGGAACCGCACTCGCCAAGGGGGACCGATTCGGGTACTTCAGTCTCCCGAGCTTCACCGGCGATCCGAGCTTCCCCGAGATCTTCGTCAAGATGGCCGATGCGACGGCGCAACCCGGTGGTTACTTCTGGGTGTTTCACACGGGCTTGACCGACCTGAACTACACGTTGACGGTGACCGATCAGGTCACCGGGGCGGCTCGGACCTATTCCGGCGGCGCGACGGACGGCACGCGTCTCTGCGGCTCCGCCGACACGGCGGCTTTTCGCAACTGATCAGAGACGTGCCCTGGCACGGGTTCCGGCGCGCTGGGTGACGCTCGGCGCGCCGCCCACGGTCCGGGCCCATTCACTCGTTCGAAGCCGTATCAACCTCGCGCCTTCGGAACCCGTATTTCGCGATCGTCCAGAGGATCTTCCATCCCGCGCGCGCCGTCCCGGAGAGCGTGCCCGTGATCTTCGAAACCCCGACGCGCCGGCGGTAGGAAACCGGAACTTCCGCGACCCGCAGCCCCATACGGAGCGCCTTGACCTGCATCTCGCAGGTCCATCCGAAATCGCGGTCCTCCATCCCGAGGCGGGCAAGAGCCTCCCAGCGGATCGCCCGGAAAGGGCCGAGGTCCGTGTACCGGTGCCCGTAGAGGACTCGGATCAGAAAGCAGGCAAGCGCGTTTCCGAACCGCGCCTGCGGCAGCAGCGCGCCCGGCTCCCGGCTGCCGAGCATCCTCGACCCGATAACGAGGTCGGCGCCCGCGGCGATCGCTTCCAGAAGGAATGGCAGCTCGTCGGGATGGTCCGAGTAGTCGCCGTCGAGAAAGACCAGGACGTCGGGCGGCGCCGCCTCGAGCGCCGCGATCCCGGCCAGGCACGCGCTCCCGTAGCCGCGCCGCCTCTCGCGGACGAGGCGGACCGGCAGACCGCGCGCGATCGAATCCGTCCCGTCGGTCGAGCCGTTGTCGACGACGACGATCTCGCCGACGCGGTCCCGCGGGATCGCGCCCACGACGAGCGGCAACGATTCGCGCTCGTTGAAAACCGGGATGATGACCGAGGTCCTCATGTGGTCGGCGCGACGGGCAGGCGTCGCGATGGACGCAGAGAAACCGCCAGACCCGCGAAGACGAGCGCGGCAGCCACACCCGTCCGCCATCCCGGGCGCTCTCCGAGAACGAGGATCGCGAGACTCGCCGCGATGACCGGCTGCAGGAAGACGTACGTCGCGACGCGCGAGGCGGCGACCCGCGCGAGGGCCCACGAGTTCAGGAAGTAGGGGACCGCGGTACAGAAGAGAACGATCGCGCCCAGGCTCCACCAGGCGCCCGCCCCCGGAAAAGTGGGCGAGAACCGGAGCAGCGCGGGGATCGACACGGCCACGATCGGGACCGCGCCGTAGCGGAACACGGCCGCGGTGAACGTCATCGCGCGGTAGCGCGCGAGGAGCGGCCGCGACAGGACGAGGTAGAGCGAATACGACAGGGAGTTCAAGAGGATGAGGAGATTCCCGCGGAAATACCGGCTTCCCCAATCGAACCGTTCCGCGTTCAGCAGAACGAGTGCACCCGCGCCGGCGAGCAGCGTTCCGGCGAGCGCGCGGCCCGTCAGGGCTTCACGTCCGAGGAGCACCGCCGCGGCGAGCGTGAAAGCGGGAATCGAGGAGATGAGGATCGTCGTGTTGATCGCGCTCGTGAGCGAGAGGCCGATGATGAAAAGCACCTGGTTCAACGACACGCCGAGGATCGCGAGAAGGAAGACGAGCGGCCGGTCCTCGCGCCGGATCGGCTCGGACGGCGAAAACCTTCGCACCACTTCGAGCATGGCCGCCGCGGACACGACCCGGATGGCGGCGATCACGAACGGCGGAATCGAGACGAGGGCGAGCTTGCCGAAGATGGGGAAGAGCGCGAAGCCGGTCTGGGCGGAAGCGAGGGCGAGGTGAACGGCCCAGGTCGGCTCCCGGGAGCGGTCCCTCACTCGAATGGAAGAGCGCTCACGATCGCGCGCTCCTCCGGTGGCGGAGGCGGAACGAGGCAGCCCCCGGTGTAGACGGGGAAGAGCGTCGCTCCGACCTCGACGTCCCGGAACGCGTAGCCGAGTCCGATCGGTCCGAATACCGGCGACACGACGGAGCTCGTGACCCGGCCCGCCTCGGTCCGCGACGTGTCGGCTACCGCCTCTTCCGTCCTCCGCAACGTCGTCCCGGCGTCGACGGCGCCTTCCGGGAAACGGAATCCGACGAGGCGCCGATTGACGCGACCATAGGTCCGCAGGCGGGCGACGACTTCCTGCCCGACGTAGCAGCCCTTCGACGTCGAGATCGCCTCTGACATGGCCACTTCGTCGGGCAGGTTCGACGAGTCCATGTCGACGCCGAACCGGGGCCGCCCCGTTTCGACCCGGAGGACCTCGGCTGTTTCGTCGCCGACCGGATCGGAACCAGCGGCGGCCAGGAGCCGGCCGACGGCGGCCTCCTGGGCGGCGGGCACGACGACCTCCTCTGCGAACTCGCCCTCGCCCGGCAGTCGATCGACGTTGCCAGGGAGGGTCAACTGCGGCCCCTGCGGACCGTAGAGCCCGAGTCGGACGAAATCCGCGGACCGGTCCTCGATCGCGACCCGGCTCGCGAGCACGTACTTGCGGAGGTGCTCGAGCATCGGGGCGAGCAGCACCGCGGGAACAAGCAGGCGGACGCGGTCGGGAAGCCCGAGCGCACGGCCGACGAAGAGAAGCTTCCCCTTGGACGTGAGGCCCGCGAAGGGTCGGGCGGAGCGGGTCGGAAGGTCCCGCATTTCCTGAGTGAGCTGCCCCTGGAGGAAGGCGATCCGGTCTTCGCCGACGACGTCGAGGATCGCGGTCATCCGAATCCGGTGAGCGATCCCTTCCCGCGCGGCGACGTAGCCGGGAAGATTCGTGGCCTCGATCGCCCCCGGGCCCATCACCGCATTCTACGGAGTGAGCGAACGGGCTGCCGCGCTACTTGAACGCGATCGTCGCGCGGATGCGCACCTTCGCGGCGGCGTCCACCACGTCGAGGGTCTTCATGAGAGTCGAGACCCGGATGTCGTCGTCCAGCTTTCCCGGCGAGATCGTGTCGTTGCGGTCGCTCGACTTGATCACTTTGCCCCGCTTGTCCAGGACCTGGAGGAGAAGCGTGACGCGGCACTTCCGGTCGTTGGAGTTCGACACGTTGAACTCCCACCAAAGCCACGCCTTGTCGTCGGGATCGTTGCGGCGGGCTTCGTCGACGTCCTCCTCGTCCGGGTAGTTCCGCAGCGTCAGGCTCTCCACCGAGCAACCCTCGTGTTTCCACTCGAGCTCCGCATCGGAATCCCGGGGAACCGGAATCGTCTTCTCGAAAGATCCGTCGGCCGCGGAAAGGCGGGCGACGCCCGCGAGAAGGATAACGACGGCCAGGCGTCCCGTTTTCATGGCGTTGCCCTCACGACGTTTCTGGAAGGACGACATCGTATCATCCGGGCGTGGAAGCTTCCGCCCCTCCGCCCGACCTCCACGTGATCGACATCTTCATGATGTCTGTGAAGTGCGGCAACTGCGACTCGTATCAGACCGTGGTCGGTTTCAAGAGGCTGCCGGAGAAGAACGTCTACACGTACGAGTGCGAGAACGAGATCTGCGATCCGAACGTCACGCGCACGATCCTCGAGGTGCCGAAGGAGTTCGACAACTCGACGAAACGGGCCGAGGAGCTGCCGTACTACACCGCCGAAGAGGACCCCGACTCCCCGGTTGGTTGAAGGCGGAGGCGCCCCTGCTTCAAGTAGAATGAATCGTTTATGAGCCCTGCCGCCGGCGTCCAGCCGGTCTTCGCCCTCGCGCCCGATCTCGCCGATCGCCTGCGGAAACGCCTCGCGGCGTCGCCGGCGCTCTCCTGGCTCGAGCCGACGCTCGAGGAGCTCGACCTCGACTACTGCGTCCTCGGGGTCAAGTACCGCCCGGAGCTGACGAACGGTTCCCCGGCGATCCACGGGGGGGTCCTCGCCACGCTCGCCGACACGGCGGTGGCTTTCGCCCTCTCCACGAACTTCGACGGAAAGATGGGTTTCGCGACAGCCGACCTCACCATTCACTTCCTCGCGCGCGCGAAGAGCGACGTGCGGGCGCGCGCCCGCATTCTGAAGAAGGGGAGGCGCGTCAACGTCGGGGAGGTCGACGTCGTCGATGCGGACGGCCGGCCGGTTGCGCGCGCCCTGACGACCTACCTGCTGACGACCTCTTCTTTCGAGTACCTTCCGGTGGAGGCGCGATGAGCGACGAGCCGGTCCCGTTTCCCGCCGCCGAGGCCAACGGCGACAAGAAGCCGCGCCGACGCCGCGGCGGCGTGAGGAGGAGGAAACCCCGCGCCGACGAGGTTCGGGCCGCCGTCGAGGCAGTGGCGGCCGCTCCTCCTGTGGTCGCGGTTCCGCTGCCCCTCCCGGTCCCGGTGCCTTCGACCGGCGGGGGAGGTGCGGCAAGCTCTCCGACCCTCGGAGCGTCTCCGCTGTTTCCAACGCGGAGCTCGGTCGAGCAGCGCCTCTGCATCTTCATCGACTTCGAGAACATCGCGCTCGGCGTCCGCGACGCGAAGTACAAGAAGTTCGACATCAACCTCGTCCTCCAGCGGTTGATCGAGAAGGGCCGGATCGTCTTCAAGAAGGCGTACGCGGACTGGACGCGATACGCCGAGTACAAGCGGGAGTTCCACGAGGCGGCGATCGAGCTGATCGACATCCCGCAGCGCGGGTACACCGGCAAGAACTCGGCCGACATCCGCATGGTCGTGGACGCGATGGACCTCGCGACGTCGAAGGGCCACATCACCACTTTCGTCATCTGCTCCGGCGACTCCGACTTCTCGCCGCTCGTCTCCAAGCTGAAGGAAAACGACAAGAGCGTCATCGGGATCGGGGTCAAGAACTCGACGTCGGACCTGCTGATCTCCAACTGCGACGAGTTCATCTTCTACGAGGACCTCGTGCGCGAGACGCGCGCGCTGCCCTCGATCGAGAACCTCCCGAAGAAGCAGCAGGACGTCTTCCGCCTGATGCTCGACTCCATCCAGGCGCTCCAGCGCGAGAACTACGACGTGATCTGGGGTTCCATGGTCAAGCAGACGATGCAGCGAAAGCAGCCGTACTTCAACGAGACCTACTACGGCTACAAGTCGTTCTCGGAGCTCCTCGAGGACGCGCAGCGCAAGGGCCTGATCACCATGAAGAAGGACGCCAAGAGCGGCGGATACATGGTCTCGACGCTAGGAGAACCAGATCCTTCGCTTCGCTCAGGATGACCGCTTCCTGAGTCGGAGCGGGGTCAGACTCGGCCGATGTTCGGGAATCCGTGAGCTCCGAGCGGCGACGGGCCGCGAGGAGGGCTTCTGAGTGCGAGCGGCGTCAGACCCCTGTCGGGATCTGACCCCGGGCTTCTGAGGCCGAGCGGCGTCAGACCCCTGCGGGATCTGACCCCGGGCTTCCGAGTCCGAGCGGCGTCAGACCCCTGCGGGATCTTCCTGCACCAGAAACGCCTTGTACCGACCTTGAAAGAGATGGCCCACTCTCTCGTGACGTCGATTGAACCACTGAGTGTACGAGGATTGAATCCCCGCCATGACACGGGACAAGAGGTACCACTCGCCCGACCGGATCGCAAGGCCGTAACGTGAGTTGTCATCAGACAGTAGGCGAGGAGCGTGAAAGCGAAACCTTTCGCGATAGTGGGCGATCCGGATCAAGGTACTGGCGTCGGTCCACGTCGTCGCGAAAGACGGCCCGGCTTCCCGGTCCCGCGCGACGCGGTCACGTGGGAGCGCGCCGGCGAGGAGCTCCAATCGCGGCGGGCCGCGCGATCTCGGCCGAGTGGTCGTGGGCTCTCGCGAGCCCATCGACAAGAGTTGTCGCGAGAAAACTTCGACGGACGGGGTTGGAGACCCAAGACTGGCTTTGCCCGGGAGGGAAGTCAGCACATCAGGACCGACCCCGCTCGGGCTTCCTCTAAATCTCCCGGAAGAAGAACCGATCCAGGACCGACAGGCTCTCGCCGTGGTCGAAGTCCGGATCGCAGATCCAGAGCGCCGCGGCGATCGACGAGGCGAGCGAGTTGCCGTCCTGCGGAGTGAAGCAGAACCCCACGACCTCGCGGTCTCCGTGGACGGTCACCGTCGGCTTCGCGACGACCGCCTGGGAAAAGATCCGGCCGTAGTACCCGTGGTCCCGGCCGAACGAGAAGATCTGGTTCGCCGAGCGCTTCTCGGTCATCGCGATCCGCGGGTTCGCCTCGAGCTTGGCGAGGACCTGCTCCCGGTTCATGGAGCGGAGAGGTTCATGTCGAACCACAGGGAGTGCATGTACTGGGTGTTCAGCTTCATGGCCGAAGAGAAGATCGGCGGCTTCCACCCGAGCGTTTCGAAGAGGTGAAAGGCGTCCCGCGCGTGGTGCGTCCCGAACTCGGGGTCGTCGTGCTTGCCGGCGGTCGGAGCGGGGCAGAAGCTCGAGTCCTGGGAAACGTCGTTCGCCCGCCGCAGGCAGACGAATCGGCCGGATTCGAGCTTGAGCTCGCCGTCCTCGGACGCGAGCGTCTTGATCAGCGTGGCGATGTTGTGGGTGTTGCAGGAGACGATCTGGAGGAAGCGGTCCTTGCCGGGGATGAGCGCCTCCTCGTTGATCCCGATCGCGTAGGGTTTGCCGAATCCGAACTCGCTGCCCTGCGCGATGAATCCGTTGGGGCCCGAGATGCCCTCGTAGATCTTCTTGTTCTCGTTTCCGGCGGGCGTGCAGTCGATGACGACTGTCGCGCGCTCGAGCGCCTCGACCGCCTCGTAGGACACCTTGTGCCCGAGCGCTTCGAAGTCCGCGGTCTTGTCGGCGTCGACGGCGAGGTGCGCGCCGCGGCGCATCAGGTGGCTGACCTTGGCGCGCTCGGTCGTCATCGGGGTCCGCTTGTGGAAGGTGATCTCGTCGATGCCGAGGTGGCGCTTGAAGTCGGCGAAGAAGCCGATCAGCGGCTCGCCGATCGTGCCCGTCCCTACCACGTGTACGATTCTGGTCATGTCCGCGTCTCCTGTGCTCCCGGATTCCCGGCGGCCGGAAGAATATGCCGACAAGGGCGATTCGCCAACGAAGGGACGCCCTTCGAGCGGCCACCTCGAGGCCTTTCTCTTCCGGGGGCCGGCCGGGAATCTCGAGGGTCTCTGGAAGGAACCGGAGGGCACTCGCGCCGGATCCGCGGTGTTCGCGCACCCGCACCCCCTCCACGGCGGCACGCTTCACAACAAGGTCGTCTTTCGCGCCGCGAAGACGCTCTCCCGCGCCGGCTACGGCGTGCTTCGTTTCAACTTCCGCGGGGTTGGCCTCTCGCAGGGCCGCCATGACGGCGGCCGCGGGGAGGCCGACGACTTTCGCGCCGCCCTCGATGAAGCGGAGCGGCGGGGCGGCGCGCCTCTCGTCGCGGGGGGATTCTCGTTCGGGTCGGCCGCGGGTCTTCGCGCGATCGCGGGAGACGCCCGCGTGCGCGCCTTCATCGGCGTGGGGGTCCCGCTCGGAAGCCTGACGGCGGATCCGCCCCCGGTTCCGACAGTCCCCGCGCTCTTCGTCACGGGATCCGAGGACGTCCATGGGCCTCCCGCCCGGCTCCGCGAGTGGGCAGGCGGCGCCGGTCGCATCGTCATCGTTGCCGGCGCGGACCACTTCCTCGAGGGAAAGCTCGAGGCGCTGGAGGAAGCGATTCTCGACTTCCTCGTGGATCTTCCCGGGAGCGCCTCCCCTTGACCGACGCTTCCCCGCTCCTGTCGGAGGAGACGCGACGCCAGCTCCTGGACCTCGCGCGCGCGACGCTCGAGGCGCAGTTCCGCGGGGAACCCCCTCCGCGCCTGGCGTCGGACCGCTCCGAGTCGTTCGGGGAGTCGCGGGCGCTCTTCGTGACGCTGAGATTCGACGGTCGCCTCCGGGGGTGCATCGGGACGCTCGCGCCGGAAGGCGACCTCGCGCGGACCGTCCCGAAGTTCGCGCTGCGCGCCGCGTTCGAGGACCCGCGCTTTCCGCCCCTCGCTTCGCACGAGCTTTCGGGGTGCGCCATCGAGATCTCCGTTCTCACCCCGCCGCGGCTCGTGGAAAACGTCGAGGACGTCGTCGTCGGGCGCGACGGCCTGATCCTCGAGCTCGGCGGCCGTCGGGGGCTCCTTCTGCCGCAGGTCGCGACGGAGTGGGGATTCGACCGCGAAATGTTCCTGTCCGAGCTCGCCCAGAAGGCCGGCCTGCCTCCCGAGGCGTGGCGTCACGCCGACGCGCGGGTCTTCGCCTTTCAGGCGGAGGTGTTCTCCGAGGACGATGGCGTTTCCCGATGACGAAACGCTCGACCGGAAACCGTCAGAAGAAGGTCGTCGCGGCCCGGGGGGCGAGGGGAGGGGAGAGGCGCCCGAAGGTGACGATCCCGCGGCCGCATCCGGTCGAGCGGCGCGACGAGTCCGGTCAGTCCGCGCCGCGCTCGGGACGGGAGGAAGAAAACTCGCGCGAGTAGAGCAGGAGCGCGGAGGCGACGGCGGCGTTCAGCGAGTCGACGGGCGGCCGCATCGGGATCGAGAGACGGCGGTCGAGGTATCGGTAGGCTCCCGCCGGAAGCCCCGTCCCCTCAGCTCCGATGACGAGCACCGACCGTTCGGGCGGCGGAGAGACGAACGGGTTCTCGCCCCCTTCGGAGACCGCTCCGCAGATCGCGCGGCCGTCCTCCCGGGCGGAGACCGCGAACGCTTCGAACGAGACTCGCCCGGACACCGGCAGGCGCAGCACGCTGCCGGCGCTTCCGCGGACGGCCCGCGGATGAAAGAAGTCGGCCGTGCCGGGAGCGCCGACGACCCCCGCGGCCCCGGCCGCCTCCGCGACGCGCACGATCGCGCCGAGGTTGCCCGGGTCCTGGATTCCGAAGACGAAGACGACGGGGCCGGGACGCGCGAGGATCTCCGCCGTCGGGACGTCGCGCCGCTTCGCGACCGCGATCACGTGCTGGGGCGTGTGCGCGTCGGCCAGCCTCTCGAGAACGGCCCGCGAGACGAGCCGGGGGCGCGTCGCCGTCAGGAGCGCGAGCCTTCCGGGGCGCACGCTCTCGTCGTGGAGGACGTGATCGAGCAAGGTCCCCGCGGCGACGGCGTCGAGGATCGACTTCTCACCCTCGAGAAGGAGGTGCGTGCGGTCGTCCAGCGCCCGGGCGATCTGCCGGATGAGCGGGTTCGCGGGAGACTCGATCGCGCCCATGAACGGCATGCTATAACCCGCCGCGATGAAGTCCTGGCGCGAGCGGCTCTCCTTGCCGGCAGTGATCGCGACCGGCGCTTCTCCGACGTCCGCCCTCTGGACGTTCCCGACCATGATCGGAGCCGCGTTTCTCGTCGCGTGGGGGGCGGAGGCGGCCGAGTTCCTCATCTCTCAGGGCCTTGCCCTCGCGATCCTCGCGCTCATCCAGACGATGCCCGAGTTCGCGGTGGAGGCCGTCATCGCCTGGAAAGCGGGGAAGGACCCGGACATGGTCCACCTCGCGATCGCGAACTTCACCGGCAGCCTCCGCCTCCTGACGGGGCTCGGCTGGCCGATGATCTACGGCGTCGCCGCGTTCTACTCGCGCAAGCGGCACAAGAAGAAGCTCGGCTCCATCCACCTTCACGACGACCACGCGGTGGAGGTCATCGGCCTCCTCCCGCCGCTCGCCTATTTCGTCGTCGTCTGGGCGAAGGGGAGCCTGTCCCTCTTCGACGCGGCGATCCTGACGTCGACGTACGCCGCCTACCTCTGGGTGTTGCTCAAGATGCCCGTCCGCGAGGAGATGATCGAGCAGGACGAGGAAATCCCCCGCGTCTCGCGCTGGGCGCTCTCCTTCAAGGGCTGGAAGCGTTGGGCGGCGGTCGGGTCTCTTTTCCTGGTCGGCGGCGCCGCGATCTTCATCGTCGCGGAGCCTTTCCTCGCTTCGATGATGAGCCTGGCCGTGACGTTCGGGATCTCGCAGTTCGTCTTCATCCAGTGGGTGGCGCCGTTCCTGTCCGAGTTTCCCGAGAAGACGTCCGCGTTCGCCTGGGCGCGGCGCGTGACGCGGGCGCCGGTCGCCCTCATGAACATGGTCTCGTCGAACATCAACCAGTGGGGGGTGCTCTCCGCGCTGCTCGCGGTGATCTATTGCTGGAGCAAGGGGGACACGAGCCCCCTTCCCTTCGACGATTTCCAGCGCCTCGAGATCCTCCTGACGATCCTCCAGGCGTTCCTCGGCTGGATCTTCCTCTCTTCGATGAGCCTCGCAGCGTATGAGGCCGTCGGCCTCTTCGCCCTCTGGGTGCTCCAGTTCACCGTCCCGTCGCTCCGCGAGGAAATGCTCTGGGTCTACTCCGCCTGGATCGTGATCGAGCTCGGCCTGATCGTTACGGGCAAAAAGAAGATGACCGCGTTCGCGGGTTTCGCGCGCGCGTGGGCGAAGAGGCGGTGACGTCGCCCCGCCTCTCCCGCCGGGCCGCCGCGCTCGGCCCCTCCCCGACGACCGCCGTCGCGCGGAAAGCCAAGGCCCTCGCCGCGGCGGGAGTGGACGTGGTGGACCTCGGGCTCGGCGAGCCGGACTTCGCCACGCCCGACTTCGTCGGCCGGGCCGGCATCGCGGCGATCGAGGCGGGGCGCACGCGTTACACCGACGTCGCCGGCGACCCCGAGCTGCGCGACGCGATCGCCGAGAAGTACCGCCGCGAGTCGGGGATCGCCGTCTCGCGCGAGAACGTCCTCGTGACGGCCGGCGCGAAGCAGGCGGTTTTCAACGCCTGCCAGGTCCTCTTCGAGGCCGGCGACGACGTCGCGCTCTACTGCCCCTACTGGGTTTCCTTTCCCGAGATCGTCCGCCTCTCGGGAGCATCGCCTCTCTTCGTCCCGACCGAGCTCGAGAGCCACTGGAAGCCCTTCGCCTCGGACCTGGCCGACTGCGCGACCGACGCGACGCGCGGGGTGATCGTCAACTCCCCCAACAACCCGACCGGAGCGGTCATCGAGCCGAACGACCTGGAGGCCATCGTCGGCTGGTGCAAGGCGAGAAACGCCACCCTGATCTTCGATGAAACTTACGACCGGTTCGTCTTCGACGGGGAACCCCACGTGTCGGCGGCGGCCTTGTGGGAGGAGCACTCCGACCGGATCGTCATCACGGGTGCCGCGTCGAAGACGTGGGCGATGACCGGTTGGCGGCTCGGTTGGGCTGTGGGCGGCAAGACGGTGATCGACGCCATGGCTTCGTACCAGAGCCACTCGACGTCGAACGCGTCGTCCATCTCGCAACGCGCGGCGTTCGCGGCGCTTTCCGACCCGGAGCGGACCGACGCGGAGGTCGCGCGGATGCTCGCGGAATACGGGCGCCGGCGCGAGGCGGTCGTCTCCGGTCTCTCGAGCATCCCGGGCGTGCGCTGCCTTTCGCCCGAGGGGGCGTTCTATGCCTTCGCGGACGTGTCCGCGCTCTACGGCCCGAAGGGGCTCTCGGGTTCCGCGGAATTCTGTGACCGGCTGCTGTCGGAGGCGGGGGTCGCCGCGGTTCCGGGCGAGGCCTTCGGCGAAGACGACTGCGTCCGGTTCTCGTTCGCGGCGCCGCAGGGCGCGATCGACGAGGGAGTTCGCCGAATCGCCGCCTGGACGGCGGCTCCGGTCGCGTCCGTTTAGATCCCCATGCCCGCCGCCTTCCTGACCGGCGGCACCGGGTTCCTCGGGTGGCACGTCGCGAAGGCTCTCCTCTCGGAGGGCTTCGGCGTCCGGGCACTCGCTCGCGGAGGGCCGGCGCGGCGCACGGGGCTCGAGGAGCTTGCCGTCGAAGTCGTTCCCGGAGACCTGTCCGCCGCGGCACTCGAGGGTGCGCTCGCCGGCTGCGACGCCGTCGTCCACGTCGCCGGCCTCGTGAAGGCCCGCACGCTCGCCGACTACCGGGCCGTCAACGTCGGGGGTACCGAGAAGCTGCTCGCCGCCGCCGCGGCCGCTTGTCCGGCGGCGATCTTCGTCCAGGTCTCTTCGCAGGCCGCCGCGGGCCCCGCCCGCAACGGCGTTCCGGTCCAGGAGGGCGACCCATCGAAGCCGGTCTCCTGGTACGGCATCTCCAAGCTCGAAGGCGAGCAGGCCGTCGCCCGGTCGTGGAAGGGTCCCTGGATCGTCGTGCGGCCCGGGGTGCTCTACGGACCGCGCGACCGCGGGCTCCTGACGTACTTCCGGATGGCGGAGCAGGGTTGGGTGCCCGTTCCCGCGCCGAGGACGATGGTGCAGGTCGGACCCGCGGCGGACGCGGCGCTCGCGATCGCGCGCGCGGCCGGAAGGCCGGACCTCTCGGGCCGGGTCGGATTCGTCTGCGATCCGGAGGCTGTTTCGGTGCGCGGGCTGGCGGCGGCGATCGCGCGGGCGGGAGGGCAGCGCCCACGGTTCGTGCCCCTCCCCTCTGCCGTCGTCCGCCTGGCGGGAGCCGTCGAAACCCTCCGCGAGGCCGCCACGGGGGAATCCCGTCCGTTCAACGCGGACAAGGCGCGCGAGGTCCTCGCCGGCGACTGGCTGTGCGATCCCACTCCTTTTCGCAGGGATCTGACGCTTCGAGAGCCGCCTCCTTTGGAGGACGGCCTCCGGGAAACGTGGGCCTGGTACCGAAAACAGGGGTGGTTGCGGAGCCCGGAGCGGTAAAACCGGGCCGGAGAGCCCGGAACCGGGGGCTTCCATTTTGTAAAATTTGCTAAGATCCGGCCGACATCAACTGGGCAAGGTGGGAGGAGCCATGAGCAAGGTCGCTCCGGCAGCAAAGGAAGAGGTGCGTGGCGCGCCCCTTTTCGAGAAATGCCACAGCTACGAGGTTGCGGAACGCGTCCGCCAGGCGGGGGTGTACTCGTTTTTCCGCGTGATCGAGTCCGCGCAGGATCCCGAGGTCGTCTGCGACGGCCGGCGGATGATCATGCTCGGCTCGAACAACTACCTCGGGCTGACCAACGACCCCCGGGTGAAGGAGGCGGCGATCGCCGCCATCCGGAAATATGGATCGGGCTGCGCCGGCTCGCGGTTCCTGAACGGGACTCTCGACATCCACGTGCGAGCTCGAGGAGCGCCTCGCGGAGTTCATGCGCAAGGACGCAGCCGTCACGTTCGCCACCGGCTTCCAGGTGAACCTGGGCGCGATCTCGTGCCTCGTCGGCAAGGGCGACGTCGTCTACCTCGACAAGCAGGATCACGCCTGCATCCTGGACGGCGCCCGTCTCTCCTTCGGCGAGGTCCGCAAGTTCAAGCACAACGACCCGGCCGACCTCGCGAGGCTGATGAAAAACGAGGTCTCGGCGCGCGGGCGACTCATCGTCGTCGACGGGGTCTTCTCCATGGAGGGCGACATCGCCCCGCTGCCCCGGATCCTCGACGCGGCGCGGCCGTACGACGCGGCCGTGATGGTGGATGACGCGCACGGGATCGGCGTCCTCGGCCCGACCGGTCGCGGGACCGCCGAGCACTTCGGCGTGGAGGACGACGTCGACCTCATCATGGGGACGTTCTCGAAGTCGATGGCTTCCGTCGGCGGGTTCATCGCCGGCGACGAGACGGTGATCGACTACATCAAGCACCGCGCGCGGACGCTGATCTTCTCCGCCGCGCCTCCGCCCGCGTCGGTGGCGGCCGCCCTCGCGACTGTCGAGATCATGGATCGGGAGCCGGAGCGCCGGGAGAGACTCTGGGAGAACGCCCGGTTCTTCTCGGAAGGCCTGAAGTCCATGGGGTTCGACACCGGCAGGCTCGCAGACGGCGGTTGTCCCGGTCGTCGTCGGAGCGGACGCAACGCGCGCTCGCGATGGTGCAGCGGCTCCACGAAGAGGGCGTCTTCGTGAACTGCGTGATCTCGCCCGCGACGGCGCCCGGTCGGGCGCTCATCCGCACGTCGCTCATGGCGACCCACACGCGCGAGCAGCTCACGCAGGCGCTCGAGGCGATCCACAAGGTCGCGCGAGAGCTCTCGGTCCTCCGTCCCGTCGAGGTCTGACCACTCCCGGTCGCCATCGAGCGGATCGGTCGCGGCAGGCGCGACCTCGGCCGCTTCTTCGACGTCGCGGATCGGCTGTACCGCGAAGACCCGAACTGGGTTCCTCCGCTTCGGTCGGACGTCGCGAAGGTCCTCTCCAACGAAAACCCCTTTTTCCGCCACGCGGAGATCCAGCTGTTCCTGGCGACGCGGGGCGCGGAGGTCGTCGGCCGGATCGCGGCGATCGTGGACCGCGCCCACAACGACTTCCACGAGGAGAAGGTGGTGTTCTTCGGGTTCTTCGAGTCGGTCGACGACCCGGAAGTCGCCGGCCGTCTCTTCGACGCGGCGGCGCTCTGGGGCCGGGAGCGGAAGATGCAGGTCCTCCGGGGCCCGGCGAACCCGTCGCTGAACGACGAGGCGGGCCTGCTCGTCGACGGGTTCGATTCGCCGCCCGTCTTCATGATGACGTACAACCCGCGCTCCTATCCCGCCCTCCTCGAAGGGGCGGGCTTCCGGAAGGCGAAGGACCTCCTCGCCTACTGGTTCGACGTGGCCCCGGAGCCGCAGGCGCGGCTCGACCGCCTGTCGGAGCGCGTCGCCAGAAACGAGCCGGACGTCGTCATCCGGGCGATCACGAAGCGCTCGCTGCAGGCCGACCTGCCCAAGGTGCGCGACGTTTACAACTCCGCGTGGGAGAAGAACTGGGGCTTCGTTCCGATGACCCCCGACGAGATGGACTTCATGGCGGGGCGGCTGAAGCCTCTTCTCGACGAGAAATTCGTCTTCCTCGCGGAGCGTCGCCGCAAGGACGGGTCACTCGAGCCCGTCGCCTTCCTGATGGCGATGCCCGACTACAACCTTCCGATCGCGGCAACGGGAGGAAGGCTCCTGCCGTTCGGGTGGCTGAAGTTCCTGCTCAAGCAGCGCAAGATCCGGACGCTGCGAGTCGTGACGCTCGGGATCAAGAGCGAGTATCGGAAGCGCGGCCTGAACGCCGTGATGTTCGCCGCGGGCCTCCGCGCGGCGCTCGAGCGCGGACTGACGGGCGTCGAGGTCTCGTGGCTCCTCGAAGACAACGACCTCGTGATCCGCTCCGTGAAGATGTTCGGCGGTCGTCTCTACAAGACTTATCGGATCTACGATCGGCCGATCGGCGAGGAGATTCCGGCGGCCTCCTGATCGCGCGCCGGTCCTTGCCGGCGCGCCAGCGAGTCGTACAGCCGCTCGCCGAGCGGCACGGTCACGAACGCCAGCACGATCCCGGCGATCACGTCCACGACGTAGTGATAGCGGCAGTACACGGTCGAGAAAACGAGCAGCGCCGCCACAGGAAGGAGCCACCAGAAGACCCTCCGGGCGTGGCGCCACGCGACGATCAGGACGACGACGGTGATCATCGTGTGTCCGGAAGGGAAGACGTCGAGCTTCGTGTGCTCGAGCTCGTTGATCGTGTGGGAGATCGCGCGGGCGACCGATGTCGACTCGAGCGGCACCGTGTAGAGGTCGGCCTGGGCGGTGCGCGGTCCGAAGGCGGGAATCGTGAAGTAGCCGGCGTAGGAGACGTAGAAACAGACGGAAAGGGTGAATATGAAGCGCCGCGCTTCGTCGAGATCCCTCTTCCAGAGGAAACCGCCCAGGACGAGCGGGAGGAAGTAGTAGGTCGAGTACGCGACGTAGAAGAACGCCGCCCAGAACGGCGTCACGAAGCGCTCGAGCCAGACGGTGACGTCGGTGCCGAAGATCGCGCGGTCCGCGGCGATCAGCAGGTCGTCACGCGCCCGGCCTCGCGCGGCGGGTATGAGCGGGCCGAGGCTCTCGAACACGAATGGGATGAAGGCGGCCGGGTAGAAGTCGACAGCGATCCGGAGCGCCTTCGGCAGACGGTCGAGGCGCTGGACGAGGAACACGACGATCGCCATGAACGCTCCCATGAGCGCGTAGCGGAGGAGGATCTCGCCGGGGTTCGCGAGGCGCTGCCAGAGGAGAAGCGTCACGGTGGTGAGAATGGCGAGGGCCGCCAGATTCACCGCTTCGAGGGGGCGCAGCCGCATCGCGTCAGTTATAGCCGCCCGAGTCGCGCCCTACGATAGAATTTTTCGACCGATGGTCGTCCGCGCCGCGCTCGGTGTCTCTTTGCTGCTGCTGGTCGAGCAGGCGGGAACCGCGGTTACGCCCGCTCCCCGCGGGCCGGGACCCAAGGTGCTCGTGGCCCGGATCGACACGCCGATCCACCCCGCGGCGGCGAACTATCTGAAGAAGGTCCTCCGCGCGGCGGGGGAGGAGGGCGCGGCCCTCGTCGTCGTCGAGCTGTCGACGCCCGGCGGCCTGCTCACCTCCACCCGTGAGATGACGTCCGCGATCCTCCAGTCGAAGGTCCCGGTCGCCACTTTCGTCGCTCCGTCGGGAGCGCAGGCCGCGTCGGCCGGGTTCTTCATCCTGCTCGCCGGCGACGTCGCCGCGATGGCGCCCGGGACGAACGCGGGAGCGGCGCACCCGGTGGGCGGCGAGGGCCAGGAACTGCCGAAGACGATGAACGAGAAGGCGGAGCAGGACGCGCGTGCGTACATGCGGAGCCTGGCTCGCCAGCGCGGCCGGAACGCCGAGAAGGCCGAGGCGGCGGTGACGACGAGCGTCTCGTATACCGAAACCGAAGCGAAGGAGGGCGGACTGATCGAGGTCGTCGCCCGGGACCTTCCCGACCTGCTCGGCCAGCTCGAGGGCCGGCGGTTGACGCGCGTGGGAGGCGCCACCTCGACCCTGGCTCTCGCCGGCCACCGGGTCGAACGGCGGGAGATGGGCCGCGCGGAGAAGCTGATCGGGATCGTCTCGCACCCCAACGTCGCGTATCTCCTCTTCCTCGCGGGTCTCCTCGGGATCTACTTCGAGCTCTCCAGCCCGGGGGCGATCTTTCCGGGAGTCGTCGGCGGGATCGCGCTTCTTCTCGCGCTCTACGCCTTTTCGGTGCTGCCGGTGAACCTCGCCGGGCTCGCGTTGCTCGTCTTCGGCATCATCCTCCTCGTCGCGGAAGTGAAGGTCGTGAGCCACGGCATCCTCGCGGTCGGAGGCGCGGTGTCCCTCCTCGCGGGGTCGCTCCTCCTTTTCTCGGGACGGGGCGAGGAGTCGCTCTACCGCGTCGACCTCTCGATCATCGTCCCGGCGCTCGTGTTGACGCTCGCGATCGTCGGGTTCCTCGCCTGGAAGACCCTCGAGCTCCGGCTGCGGCGGCCTTCGACCGGCCTCGAAGGTCTCGTCGGGGAGACAGCGAGAGTGGTCGAGGAGTTCGCGGAGCCGGGCAGGGGACGAGTCCTCGTGCACGGGGAGTACTGGGAGGCCGAGGGACCGAGCGGCCTGGCGCGCAACGAGGAAGTCCGGGTCGCCGGCGTCGAGGAGATGCGGCTTCGGGTGGAACGGAGGAACTGATGCTCGACCTTTTCCCGAGAACCGGTTGTCTCATCGCGCTCTTCGTCGGCCTCATCTTTCTCTTCAAGTGGATCAACATCCTGAACGAGTACGAGCGCGGCGTCACGTTCTGGCTCGGCCGCCTCGGCAAGAAGCCGAAGGGGCCGGGACTCGTGCTCATCTTCTGGCCCTTCGAGCGGATGGTCCGCATGTCGCTCCGCACCGTCGTGCACGACGTTCCGACGCAGGACATCATCACGAAGGACAACGTTTCGGTGAAGGTCAACGCGGTCGTCTACTTCCGCGTCGTCGAGCCGGACAAGGCCGTTGTGCAGGTCGAGAACTACCTCTACGCGACGTCCCAGCTCGCGCAGACCACCCTGCGGAGCATCCTCGGGCAGGCGCTCTTAGACGAGCTCCTCTCCGAGCGCGAGAAGCTGAACGTGGCACTGCAGGTGGTCATCGACGAGCACACGCAGCCGTGGGGCGTCAAGGTCTCGATGGTCGAGGTCAAGCAGGTGGATCTGCCCCCCGAGATGCAGCGCGCGATGGCGAAGCAGGCGGAGGCGGAGCGCGAGAAGCGGGCCAAGATCATTCACGCTTCGGGAGAGTTCGAGGCCGCGGCGAAGCTCGGCGAGGCGGCGAAGATCATCGGGGAGCAGCCCGCCACCCTTCAGCTGCGCTACCTCCAGACGCTGACCGAGATCGCCAACGAGAAGAACTCGACGATCATCTTCCCGCTCCCGATCGAGCTCATGAAAACCTTCCTGCGGGAGAAGTAGTGGAGCCGCGGACCCACTACCAGGTCTCCTTCACACCGCGGCAGGCGCTCTCGCTCTTCGTCGGCCTCCTCGTCGCACTCGGGCTCTCCTATTTCTTCGGACTGAAGACGGGGCTCGCGGGCCGCGCGGCCGACGAGACGATCGCCGAGGCCGGCACCGTTCCCGGCGGCGACGCCGCATCGACCGAAACGGGGGAGCCGGCGGGCACGACGGGAGAGCATCTCGTCTTTCCGGCGCCGGTGACCGGCGTCGCGCCGCACGTCACTCCGCCTTTGACCGCGGTGCCGGCGGTCATCCGGCCGTTCGAGGACGGCGAGGGGAGCGCGCCCGCCCCGCCACCGGTCGCGGTGGCGACGGCCCGGCCACCCGCGTCGGGCGGGTTCCGGGTCCAGGTGGTCTCCGTCTCCTCGCGCGCCGACGCCGACGCGCTTGCCCGCCGGCTGACGGGGCAGGGGTTTCCCGCTCGCGTCGAGCCGGGGAAGAGCGGGGCCGGCGCCGTCTACCGCGTCCGCGTCGGGCCGTTCGCGACCCGCGAGCAGGCCGCGGAAGCTGCGTCCCGCCTCGCTGCGCAGGGGCGCCGCGACACGTGGATCGTTCCCCCGGGCCAGTGAGGTGACGCCGCCCGCCCCGGGGGCTCCCGCCGGCCTCCCGCGCCGCGCCCCCGAGTGGATTCGCGAAAGGAGGCTGAAGCTCGTCGACCTTCATTCGGTCAAGAGCGTCGCCCGCTCGCACGGTCTCTCGACGGTCTGCGAAGAGGCGCGGTGCCCCAACCGGGGCGAGTGCTTCTCGCGGGGGACGGCGACCTTCCTCCTTCTCGGCGACGTCTGCACGCGCGCCTGCGGCTTCTGCGACATCGCCACCGGCCGTCCCGCGGCCGTCGACCCCTTCGAGCCGGCGCGCCTCGCGGCCGCCGCGCGCGACATGGGCCTCGCATTCGTCGTGGTGACCGCCGTCGCGCGGGACGACCTGGCGGACGGAGGCGCGAGCCACTTCGCGGCATCGATCCGCGCGCTGCGGCGGCTCGACCCGGCACCGGGCGTCGAAGTCCTCGTGCCCGACTTCAAGGGCCGTTTCGAGTCGGTCCGCGTCGTCGCGGAAGAGCGCCCCGACGTCTTCAACCACAACGTGGAGACGGTCCGCCGACTCTACCCGCGCGTCCGCCGCGGAGCGAACCTGGACCGGTCGCTCGGCGTGCTCGCCGCGGCGAAGGAGCTCGTCCCCGACCTGACGACGAAGTCCGGCTTCATGCTCGGTCTCGGCGAGACGCGCGGCGAGGTGCTCGAGCTTCTGGAAGCGCTCAAGTCCGCGGCCGTGGACGTGGTGACGATCGGGCAGTACCTCCAGCCGTCGCGCCAGCACCTGCCCATCGAGGAGTACGTCCCTCCCGCCGTCTTCGACGAGTACCGCGAAGCGGGGGAGGCGCTCGGCTTCCGCCACGTCTTCTCCGGGCCGTTCGTCCGGTCCTCGTACCGCGCGGAGGAGGCGCTGTCCCACGCGCAGAACGCGAAAGGGGAAACGTCGAGGGCCCGGCCCTGAAGCCTGTCCTTCCGAGGAGCGAAGCGACGAGGAATCTGGTCCTCTCTCGAGAGGGACACGGATCCCTCGCGTCGCTCGGCATGACAGGCTGACGATGACTGGGCGCTTCACACGCTGGCGGACGCCGGCCGCCGCCGTACTCTCCGGCGTCCTCTTCGCGTTCGCGTTCCCGCCGTACGAGCTTCCGCTCCTTGCACCCCTCGCGCTCGTGCCGTGGATCGCCGCGCTCGCGACGGAAGAGAAGCGGTGGCGCGGGCTCGTCTCCGGGGTCCTCTTCGCGTACGCGTACTGGTGCGTGTCGATTCCGTGGATCGTCTACGTCGTCACCACGTTCGGCGGGCAGCCGAAAGCGCTCGGGGTTCTCTCGCTCGGGATCCTCGCCGCGATCCTCGCGCAGTGGCCGGCCATGGTCGGGTGGGCGGCGGTTGCCGTCGCTCCGCCCGGCTCACGCCTCCGGCTGGCGATCTTTCCCGTTCTCTGGCTCGCGGTCGAGCACGCTCGGTCGAACGTCTACGGCGGATTCCCCTGGAACCTGACCGCGGAGGCCCTCTACCGCCATCCGGTGTGGATCCAGACGGCGGCGTGGTTCGGCTCGTACGGCGTCGGGTTTCTCGTCGTCTCGACTTCCACGCTGGTCGCGGCCGCGGCGATCTACCGGAGCGGCCGCGCCCTCGCCGCCGCCGCGGCGCTCGTTTTCGTCGTGGGCGCCGTAGGCGCGGTTCGGCTCGCGCGGCCGGCCGACCCCGCCGCAAAAGCCGTGACCGTGGCGCTGCTCCAGCCCAACATCCCGCAGGCGGTCCGGCTCGAAGAGGCGCGCGCCGCCGAGAACTACTCGACCGTGCTCGATCAGATTCGCGCCGGCCGCCTCGGAAAAGCCGGACCTCATCGTGGTACCCGAGTCTGCCTTTCCGGTCTACTGGGAGCTCTCCGGCTCGCTCCGGCGGGACCTGACGGAGATCGTCGAGTCCTGCCGCTGCTCGATCCTCTTCAACGACGTGGACCTCGAAGCGGACGACCGCTACTACAACGCCGCGCGGCTCCTCGCGCCCGAGGGACTCGCCGGACCCTACCGGAAAGTGCACCTCGTTCCGTTCGGCGAGTACGTGCCCCTGCCCCGGATCTTCTTCTTCGTGCGACAGGTGTCGACCGAGATCGGCGAGTTCTCCGCGGCGGCCGAGCCCGCCGTGCTCGAGAGTGGTCCCTGGCGGATCGGGACCGGAGTCTGCTACGAGATCCTCTATCCGGTCCTCGCATGGAAGCAGGTCGAGGGGAGGCGCGAACCTCCTCGTCACGATCTCGAACGACTCCTGGTACGGCGCCGGCGGCGCCCAGGCGCAGCACTTCGCGGGGGCGGTGCTCCGGTCCGTCGAGAACGAGCGATACCTCCTCCGCGCCGCGATCACCGGCATCTCCGGGGTCGCGGACGAGAAGGGCCGGATCCTCGCGGAGCTCGGGCCCGACCGCACCGGCATCGTGCGCAGCGGCGTCCGCCTTTTCGACTCGCGCACACCGTGGACCCGTTTCGGTTTCGCGTTCTCGGGCCTCTGCGACGCGATTGCCGTGGCCGCGCTCGTCGTCGGCCTGGTCCGCTGGCGCCGCGAGCGCCGAGAACGCCGCGCGCGGCACGCCGCTGATACCTGATACCTGATACCTGATACCTGATACCTGATACCTTCCCCCCATGACCGAACGCGACGACCTGATCACCGCGCTTCACGACGCCTCGGAACGCCTCGCGGCGCTTCGGGGCTATCTTTGATCTCGACGCCGCGCGGAGCGCGCTCGACGAGCTGAAAGAAAAGGCCTCGGCTCCCGACTTCTGGTCGCGCCCCGAAGAGGCGCAGGCGATCTTGAAGCGCACCCGCGGCCACGAGAAGACGATCGAGACGGCGGCGAAGCTGGACGAGCTCGCCGAAGAGCTCCAGACCCTGGGCGACCTGCTCCGCGAGGGAGAACCGGCCGAGCCGGACGCGCGCGAAGCCGTGCGCGCCGCGGGAGCATTCGCGGACGAGCTCGAGCTCGCCGTCAAGATGGGCGCTCCCGAGGACTCGAAGAACGCGTGGGTGATGATCCACCCGGGCGCGGGCGGAACGGAGTCGCAGGACTGGGCGGAGATGCTCCTGCGGATGTACCTGCGGTACGCGGAACAGCGCGGCTGGAAGGCGGAGCTGATCGACCGCCAGGACGGGGACGAGGCGGGACTGAAGAGCGCGACGGTCCACGTCGTCGGCGACCACGCCTATGGATACCTGAAGAGCGAAATGGGCGTTCACCGCCTCGTCCGCATCTCGCCGTTCGACGCCGCGCAAGAGCCGCCACACGTCGTTCGCCTCGGTCTACGTCTCTCCGGAGATCGACGAGGAGATCGAGATCGAGATCGCCGACAAGGACCTGAGGATCGACACCTACCGTTCGAGCGGCGCGGGCGGGCAGCACGTCAACGTCACGGACTCGGCGGTCCGCTTGACGCACCTTCCGACCGGAATCGTCGTCACGTGCCAGAACGAGCGCAGCCAGGGGCGCAACCGCGAGATGGCGATGAAGGTGCTGAAGGCCCGCCTCTACCAGAAGGCGCTCGACGAGCGCCGCGCGGAGGAGGAGAAGCTCGTCGGCGGCAAGAAGTCGATCGAGTGGGGGAGCCAGATCCGGTCGTACGTGCTCCACCCCTATCAGATGGTCAAGGACCACCGCACGGGACACGAGAGCGGCAACACGGGGGCGGTTCTGGACGGCGCCCTCACTCCTTTCGTCGAGGCGTACCTCAAGTCGGCGGCCGACTCGAAGAAGCCCGACGCCTAGCGGGCGGCATGGGCTGGATGGAGGAGGTCCAGGGCCGGCTCGCCGCGCGGCCCCTTGCCGAGCTCGAGACGGACGCTGCGTTGCGCCGGGCGGCGGTCCTCGTCCCCCTCTTCGTGCGTGACGGGATGCTCTGGGTGACGCTCACGCGCCGCACGGAATTGGTGGAGCATCACCGCGGGCAGATCTCCTTCCCGGGAGGGGTGGAGGAACCCGAAGACGAAGACCTCGCGGCGACCGCGCTGCGCGAGACGCAGGAGGAGCTCGGGGTTCTGCCGGAGGACGTCCGGATCCTCGGCGCCCTTTCGCCGATCGTGACCATCACCGACTTCGCTGTCGCGCCGTACGTCGGCGCGATCCCGCAGCCGTACTCGTTCACCCCCGCGCAAAGCGAGATCGCGGAAGTGATCGAGGCGCCGCTCGCCGCCCTGCGCAATCCCGCAATCCTGGAGACCCGCGTCCTGCCGGGTCGCAACGAGCCCGTTCTCTTCTACCACCACGGCCCCAACGTCATCTGGGGCGCGACGGCGCGGATCCTCGCGGAGCTCCTCGAGGCGCTCTTCTGAGCGGAGGCCAGGAAGGGTCAGGTCTCCACCTGACACTTTGCGCCGCAAGGTGTCAGGACCAGCGAGACGAATACCCCGGACGGGCGATCAGTGAAGACCTGACCCCACGTACTCTTTCTCGCCGGCCTCGACGCGCAGCGCGAGTCGGTTCTGGGTCGGGGGGAGCGGGCACGTCGCGTAGGCGGTAAACGCGCAGGGGGGGTTGTACGCCTTGTTGAAGTCGACGACCATCTTTCCGTCCGGCCCGGGGCGGGGGACGTAGAGGAAACGCCCGGCCCCGTAGGTCTCGAACCCGTTCGTGCGGTCGCCGAAGATGAGGAACAGCTCGTCACTGCCCTGCTCCTCCACGGCGTCGATGCGATAGGTCTTGCCCCCGACCTGAAAGACGACTGCTCCCGGGGACGGCTCGTTCGAGACGGTGCCCAGGATGTTGGGGACCGCGATGGTCCTTCCCGGCGGATACGGGTCGAGGCGGCCCGCGAGGCGCCACGTGCTCCGAACGGGGTATGTCGGGATACCGTGAAAGTCGCGGCGCGCGTCGCTCGCGGAGTCGCGCACGCGAACGCCGAGGCGGTCCCCGCGTTTGATCAGGTGAAACGAGAGCGTTCCGTGACGCACGAGCGTCGGGTCCCCCTTGTCGTCGGACTGGAGAGGAAGGGACTCCACGCGCTTTCCCTCGTGCGTGACGTCCACTCCGGGGGCCACGTCGAGCCGGGCCTTCCCGTCGGCCAGGCGAATCGTTCCGAGGGTCGCGGGCGCCTTGCCCGGGGGAAGCACGATCCGGTTTTCGCTGCCCGACCCGACCCCGTTCTCTCCCGGCTCGAGCCAGAAGAGCCCGACGACAGTGAGCCACCCGCTGGGTGCGGTGAGCCTTTCGATGCGGCCCGCCCGCCACTTCTCGATCTCCGCGCGGTGCGTGGCATCGGAGGGCTTTGCCGCCGCAGGCGGCGTGGCGGTCAGCGCGAGAAAGGCGAGGAGGAGAACCAGGAGGTCAGCTCGCCGCGCGGTCGAGGGCGAGGAGCTGCTCGGCGCGCTCGAGGTTCGCGGCCGTGGGCTCCGGCGGCTTTTCGGCGGTGAGCGCTTTCTTGAGCGCCTCCACCGCGCCGGGGAAGTCGCCGCGGCGAATCCGGACGACCCCGAGGTCGTTCCACAGGACCCCCGACGCCGGAGTGACCGCCAGGGCGTCGAGAAGAATCGTCTCCGCGTCCGGGATCTTGCCCGCGTCCACGAGCACTGCCGCGAGGCCCGTCGCCGCCTCCTCGTTGCCGGGCTCGGCTTCGAGGGCCGACGTGAACGCCGCCCGCGCCTGGTCCATCTGCTTCTGCTCGGCGCGCAGGTGTCCGATCGACGACCAGAGGCGCGCCGACGGCGTCCCGAGCCCGGCAGCCTCCGCGAGCGTCTCCTCCGCCTCCTTCGCCATGGCCTTCCGGCGATAGGCGCGACCGAGGTTCTCGCGATACGCGGCTTCCTGAGGACGGCTCTTCGCCGCCTCGGAGAAGTGAACGATCGCCTGGTCGAAGTCGCCGGCGCGATAGAGCAGCACCCCGATGGCGTTTCGCGCCTCCGCGGAAGAGGAGTCGATCTCGATTGCGCGCCCGTAGGCAATTCGCGCGGCGCTCTCGTCGCCCACCGCGTCCATCGCCCGGCCGAGCCCGGAACGCCGCGGCGAAGTTCTGGGGCTCGAGCTGCAGGACGCGACGGTAGTGGGCCGCCGCTGTACTCCACTTCTGCTGGCTCTCGGCGATCCGCCCGAGGCCGAGCTCGGCGCGGGCGCTGCCGGAGTCCAGGGCAAGCGCGGCAGCGAACTCGCGCTCCGCGTCGGGTTCCTGCCCGGCCGCCACGAAGATTTCCGCCAGCAGGCGGTGCGCGTCGCCGCTCCGGGCGTCGAGGTCCGCGGCGCGGCGGGCGTTCGTCATCGCGCCCGAGAGATCTCCGGCGGCGAGCGCCTTGTCGGCGGCCTCGATCAGGGGGAGGACGTTCACCATCGGTGCGATCGGAGCGGCCGCGCCGGGCGCTGCGGCACCGGGAGCCGGTGCGGCACCGGGTTCCGCGGCCGCGGACGGCGTCGTTCCCCCGATCTCGGCCCTCACCGTCTGAGCGAGGCGCGCGAAGTCCGGGCTGTAGAGGTCGGCGACGACGACGAGGTCGGGCTTCGCGGAGTACGCCGCCCGGAGGCTGTCACGGGAGCTCTTCGAGTTGCCGGCGATGAAGTAGGCCCAGGCGCTGTTCAGGTAGAGGTCGCCCTTGCGCTCGGCGGGCGTTTCGGCGGAGTCCGCAACGCGAGCGTACTTCTCGGCCGCCTCGCGAAAACGCCCGGAGTCGAAAGCGCGCTTCGCTTCGGCCTCGAGCTTCGCGGCCTCCTGCGAGACGCCGATCGCCGATACGAGGAAGAGCCCGCAGAAGAGCGCGAGCGCGCGGCGCAGACGCGGCGCCGTTCTCGCCCTCACTGTTCCATCCCCTGCTCGACGGCCACCGGAGCCGGCGGGGTCCACGGGGCCTCGCCGCGCTCGGGGATCGTGATCTGCTGGGTCGCGGGCTGGAAGCCCTCGCGGTGGAGCGTCACGTTGTAACTGCCTTTCGGAAGACGGAGCCGGGCCGCCTGCGGCAGGCTCCCGCGGTACTTGCCGTCGATGATGACCGAGGCGCCTGCCCAGGCCGGATCCGCCTTGATGACGAGGAATCCGACCGGGAACTGATAGGCGATCGTCCTGGGTTCTTTCGCGCCGACCTTGAAGGACCGCTCGTAAGGAGAAAGGCCTTCCGCCGTGAAACGGACGCGGTGCGTTCCCTCGGCGAGCTCGACCGTTTTCGCCGGAATCGACGGGCCGATCTCGCGGCCGTCGACGGAAAGCGTCGCGACGGGAATCGAGCTGAACTGGATTCGGTACTTCGCCGTCGCGGCGGCGGGGGGGCGTCCGACCCGGCGGGAGCAGCCGCCTTGTCCGGCTGCGGCTTGGCCGCTCCGGGAGCCGCGCCCGGCTTGGCCGGTTCGCTGCCGAGCTGGGGCTCGGGGAATTCGATCGCGCCGGTCGCCGGCGCTTCGTTGGACTGCGCCGCCGGGGGAGCGGGCACCGCTTCCGGAGCGCCTCCGCGCTTCATCATCAGGATTCCCACTGCGAGCGCGGCGACCCCGATCGCGACCCCCGCAATGATGAGCGGCGTGCGGCGCGGAGCGGCGGGCGGCGGGTGCGGCGCCGTTACCCGGCGGGCCGCCCCGATCGTCTCTTCTCCCGACGCGTCGGGATCGCGGAAGTTAATGAGCTCGAGACCTGCCTTCTGCCGGAGCGATCCGGACGCCGGGGTGGCGTCGAGAGCGGCGGGCACTCGCGCGAGCGAGCCGGAAGGGGGCGTGATGGAGGAAGGAATGATCCCGCCGCTCGGCGTCATCACCGTCGCGTCCATCTCGTCCGTCGGAAGGGCGGCTGTCGGATACGAACCCGAGTTGCCGGATACCTCACGCTGCACGTTCAGGAGGTCCTGCTTCAGCGACTCCATCGACTCGTAGCGGTTCTCGCGGTTCTTCTCCATCGCCTTGTTGACCGCGGCGACGAGCGAGGGAGGGGCGTCGGGCGAGAGGTCCTCGACCCGTTCCGGAGTCTCGTTAAGGATCTTGTACAGGACCGTGGACAGGTGCTCGCCGCGGAAAGGCTTGCGGTAGGTGAGGAGCTCGTACGCGAGAATCCCGAGCGAAAAGATGTCCGTACGCCGATCGACCGGCTCGCCGCGGATCTGCTCCGGGGCAAGGTACGCGGACGTCCCGAGCGTGATCCCGGTCTGAGTGAGATTCGACTCGGTCTGAAGGGACTTGGCGATGCCGAAGTCCATGATCTTGACGGACCCGTCGTCCAGGATGCGGACGTTCGCCGGTTTGATGTCGCGGTGGATGATGCCGGCCGCGTGCGCGTAGGCGAGCCCGTCCGCAATGGCGACGAGGATCTCGACCTTTCTCGCAATCGGGAGCGGCTCGGCCCGTTTGACCTTCTTGTCGAGGTCCTCGCCGCTCAGAAACTCCTGGACGATGTACGGGATCCCGTCTTCGACCCCGAAGTCGTAGATCGTCGTGATGTGTCGGTGGTGGAGATTCCCGGCGAGCTCCGCCTCCCGGAAGAAGCGACTCTTGATCTCCTCGTCGTTCAGCTGACAGGTCTTAACGGCGACAGTGCGCTTGATGTAAGGGTCCCGCCCGCGGTAGACCGCGCCAAAGCCGCCGGAACCGATTTTTCCGGTGATCTCGTATTTGCCGATTTTTTCCGGCAGCTGCTTTTCTTCGGGCATTAGTCCTTGGGCGGGGCAAGTTTAGTCGAAAGCGGGCGCCAGCGGAACGCGACGGGGCGCTGCCGGAAGACCGATTCCGGTGCTGCCGGGTAATCCGGGCCCGCCGGCGACTCGGTAGACTGCCCCCCGTGATTCTCACTGCGCGCGGCGGCGGCTCCGCCCTTCTCCTCGTCGCGGCCATCGCGGGAGGATTCGCCTGCCGGGACTCTCGACCGGCGGCTCCCGCGCGCGACGCCGGCGTGCCCGCTCTCGTCGCGGAAGCGGGTTTCGAGCCCCCGGGGGACCGTCTCCTGACCGCGAGGCACCTCGACCTCTACGTCAAGGTCCGGCGCGCGGCGAAGGATCGGTCGGAAGCGGACGCGGCGCGGGCGCTCGGCATCGATCCGGACGAATTCGCGTGGGTGCGGGCGAGGATCGTCGAGGCAATCGTGGCCCGGGACGAGGACCGCGTCCGGGAAGCGTCGGCCGGGACGTACGACCGGACGATCGCATCGCTGCGAAAGACCCTCGAGAGCGTGCGGGATCGCGAGACCGCCCGGTCCATCCAGTCACAGATTGCGGCGCTCGAGCGGGAAAGGGCCGGAATGCGCCGGCCGGACCCTCTCCCGGGCGACGTCGCGGCGAATGCGCGCACCGTCGCGAGCCGGCGGGCGGAGCTCGAAGCCGTCCTCGATTGACCGAGCTCGAGAGCTTCCTCGCGCGAGAAGTCGACGCCGGGTCCTTTCCCGGCGCCGTCGCTCTCGTGGGCCGGGGCGATGCCGTCGTCGAAGTCGCCGCCGCGGGCCACGCCGTCCTCGAGCCCGAGGAGGTCCCCGCGACGCCGGACACGCGGTACGACCTGGCGAGCCTGACGAAGCCGCTCGTTTGCGGCGCCCTCGTTTCCGCGGCCCTCCCTCGCCTCGACCTCTCGAGCCCGCCCGGACGCTACCTCCCGGAGTGGAAGGCAACTCGCTTCGAGGGCATCACCCTGGAGACGCTCCTCGCGCACACCTCCGGACTGCCGGCATGGCTCCCTCTCTATGCGTGGGGCGAGGGCCCCGCCGCATACCGGCGCACTCTCGGGGAAATCGAACCCGAAACGCCCCCGGGGGCCCGCGTGACCTACAGCGACCTGAACTTCCTCGTGCTCGGCGAGGTGCTCGAGGCGCACTTCTCCGCGCCGCTCGACGTCGCCTTCGCCGACCTCGTCCGGAGCGTCGCGGGAAGCGGCGCCGCTTTCCTCCCGCAACGCGCGGGCACGGCCGCGACGGAGAGAGACGACGTCACCGAGCGGGGGATGGCGGCCGGGATCGGTGTTTCGTACCCGCGCTTCCGCACCGGCGTGGTGTGGGGAGAGGTGCACGACGGCAATGCGTTCCGTCGGGGCGGCGTCGCCGGGAACGCCGGTCTCTTCGGAACGGCGCTCGACGTGTGGGAGCTGTCCCGCCCGTGGCTCGATCCCTCGCGGCGCGAGTTCGTCGCCGACCGCACGCCGGACCTGGACGAAGCGCGGGGGCTCGCGTGGCAGGGGAGCCGCGGAGCCGGCTCGGCGGTTGCGGCGATGCCGGAGTCCGCGTTTGGACACACGGGCTTCACGGGGACCTCCGTGTGGCTCGATCCGGAGGAAGGATTGGTCGCCGTCCTGCTCACCAACCGCATCCATCCCGGCGTTCGCGGGACCGACTTCAACGCGGTCCGGCGGCGCTTCCACGAGCTCGTCTGGAGCTGACGAAACCAATCGCACCCGCGTGGTATAGATAAAGACGTGAGCCCGAAATCAGACGTCGTGATCGTCAACGGGGCCCGGACCCCCATGGCGGAATACAACGGCGCTTTCTCCGGGATCTCCGCGATCGACCTCGGCGTCATCGCGGCGAAAGAGGCGCTCGCCCGCTCCGGGACGGAACCCGGCGAGGTCGACCACGTCATCTTCGGCAACGCCCTCCAGACCTCGGGCGACGCGATCTACGGCGCCCGGCACGTGGGCCTGAAGGCGGGCGTCCCCAAGGAAGTCCCGGCGCTCACCGTCAACCGGCTATGCGGCTCGGGTTTCGAGTCGATCGTTCAGGGCGCGCACCGCATCCTCCTGGGCGAGGCCACGACGGTTCTCGCCGGCGGCATGGAGAACATGTCCCAGGCGCCCCACGTGATCCGGGGCGCGCGCAAGGGCCTGAAGCTCGGGCAGGGGCAGCTCGAAGACACCCTCATGGTCGCGCTCCTCGACAGCTATTCCGGCCTCTACATGGCCCAGACCTCCGACCGCGTCGCGGCGAAGTACGGGATCTCACGGGAAGAGCAGGACGAGTACGCGCTCTCCTCGCAGCGACGGGCGGCGGCGGCGTGGGAAGCCTGCCGTCTCTCCGAGGAGGTCGTTCCCGTCGAGGTGCAGTCCGGACGAAAGAAGGTCCTGTTCGAGCGCGACGACCACATGCGTCCGGACACGACGCTCGAAGCCCTGGCGAAGCTGCCCCCTTCGTTCGGCAAGGACGGACAGGTCACCGCCGGCAACGCCTCGGGCATCGTCGACGGAGCAGCGGCCGTCGTCGTGACGACCGCCGAGAACGCGGCCTCGCGCGGTGTGAAGCCGCTCGCGCGCCTCGTCTCGTGGGCGGTCGTCGGATGCGAGCCCGAGCTCATGGGGATCGGTCCCGCTCCCGCAGCCCGCGCCGCCCTCGCGCGCGCGGGCCTGAAGATGGAAGACATCGCGCTGTGGGAGATCAACGAGGCGTTTGCGGGACAGATCCTCGGAGTCGTCCGCGAGCTCGGCCTCGACCTCGAGAAGCTGAACGTCAACGGGGGAGCGATCGCCCTCGGCCATCCGCTGGCGGCGACCGGAACGCGCCTCACGCTCACGCTCGCGCGCGAGCTTGCGCCGGCGGGGCGAGCGATACGGGCTCGCCGGTGCCTGCATCGGCGGCGGCCAGGGCATCGCTGTCGTCCTCGAGTCGCTTTCGTGAGCGCACCCTTCCCGCAGAACTGCCGCTAGAGGACCCGTGCTGCCCTGGACGGAAAGAATCCTCTCCTTTCCGGTTCGGACGGCGGCGGTGCAGGAGTTCCTGCGGGAGCTCACGGCGAACGGCTGGGGCGATCTGAACGCCCTCCTCGCGACGCTGAACGACGGAGACCTCTGCCGCCGGGCCGTCTCCTACTGGCTCGACAAGGAGTGGATCGTCCGGGCGCCCAGCTCCGCCCTGAACGCGCTCGTCGGGCCGGCGTTCACTCGCGAGCTCACGATCGGGGAGTTCTGCGGGGAGCTGGAGCCGGACGAAAGCGAGCCCGCCACCTCGACGATCTTCGACGGAATGGAAGAGGAATCCGCGAAAGGCGGTGAATAGAAATGAAGATTCGCAAGGTCGGCGTGCTCGGAGGAGGCCTGATGGGCTCCGGGATCGCCGAGGTGTGCGCCCGCGCCGGATACGACACGGTCGTGCGGGAGGTATCCGAGGACCTCGCGGCGAAGGGAAAAGGCCGGATCGAGGGATCCCTGGGCAAGGCTGTCGACCGGGGGAAGCTCCCGGCGAGCGATCGGGACGCCGCGCTCGGAAGGATCTCGACGACGACGCGGCTCGAAGACCTTTCGGAGTGCGACCTCGTCATCGAGGCGGTCGTCGAGGACCTCGCGCTCAAGAAGGAGACCTTCGGGGCGCTCGACCGGATCTGCACGGAGTCCGCGATCTTCTGCTCGAACACGTCGTCGCTCACGATCACCGAGCTCTCCGCCGCGACGAAGCGAGGCGACCGGTTCGCCGGCCTGCACTTCTTCAACCCGGTGCCGGTCATGAAGCTCGTCGAGGTCGTTCGCACGATCGCGACGTCCGAGGAAACGGTGGAGACCGTTTTCGAGTTCGCGAAGTCTCTCGGCAAGGAGCCGATCCGGGCGCACGACAACTCGGGCTTCGTCGTCAACCGCCTCCTCGTTCCTTACCTGCTCGACGCCGTGCGGGCGCTCGAGGAGGGGGTCGGGACCCGCGAGGACATCGACCGGGGGATGGAGCTCGGCTGCGGGCATCCGATGGGGCCGCTCAAGCTTCTCGACTTCGTCGGCCTCGACACGACGTACTCGATCGCGGAGATCATGTTCAACGAGTACCGCGAAAAGCGCTTCGCGCCGCCGCCGCTCCTGAAGCGGATGGTCCTCGCCGGGCGGTACGGGCGCAAGTCCGGGCGCGGCTTCTACGAGTACGGGTCATGACGGCCGGGTTCGTTCGGGTCGACGATCCCGAGGACGGCATCCGCGTCCTCACGGTCGACCGTCCGGAAAAGCTGAACGCGCTCAACTCCGCGGTCGTCAGCGAGCTCGCGGCCACCGTCGCCATCGCGGAGGCGGCCGAGTCGCTCCGGTGCCTGATCATCACCGGCGCGGGAGAAAAGGCGTTCATCGCGGGCGCCGACATCGGCGAGCTCGCGACCCTGACTCCGGTCGAGGGACGCGAGCACTCCCGCCGCGGCCAGGCCCTTCTCGACCGCATCGAACGTCTCCCGGTACCGACGATCGCCGCGATCAACGGGTACGCGTACGGCGGGGGGCTCGAGCTCGCGATGGCGTGCACGCTCCGCGTGGCCTCTGAGAACGCCCGCATGGGCCTGCCCGAGACCTCGCTCGGGATCCTGCCGGGCTACGGCGGGACGCAGCGTCTCGCCCGGCACGTCGGCCGCGCGCGCGCCCTCGAGCTCGTGCTGACGTCCGAAAAGGGTCTCACCGCAACGGAGGCGGAGCGCATCGGCCTCGTCAACCGGGTGGTCGAGCCGGGGAAGGCGCTCTCCGCGGCGCTCGACCTGGCCCGGCGGATCGCCGCGAACGGGCCGATCGCGTGTCGCTACGCTCTCGAGGCGGTCCGGCGCGGGCTCGACATGCCGCTCGCCGAGGGCCAGGTCCTCGAGGCGACGTTCTTCGGTCTCTGCGCGGCGACGACGGATATGAAAGAGGGGATGCGGGCGTTCCTGGAGAAGCGGCCCGCGAAGTTCACGGGGAAGTAGCGAAGCCGACACCTGATAAAATCCGAGACCCGTGCATCCGCCAGAGTCGGACCTCATCTACGACTGGAACCGGGCGGGGGGAGCGGTCTTCCCCGCGCGCGGAAAGGTCGAACTCGACGACGAGACGCTGCGCGACGGCCTGCAGTCTCCGTCGGTCAAGAGTCCCCCGATCGAGCAGAAGTTGCGGCTCCTTCACCTGATGGAGGCGCTCGGTATCGATTCGGCCGACATCGGACTCCCGGGCGCAGGACCGCACGTGGTGGCGACGGTCACGCGGCTCGCGCGCGAGATCGTCGACAACGGCATGAAGATCCGCCCCAACTGCGCCGCGCGCACGGTCGAGGCCGACATCCGCCCGATCATCGAGATCTCGCAGAAGGTTGGGATCCCGATCGAGGTGTCGTGCTTCATCGGCTCGTCGCCCATCCGGCAGTACGCCGAGGACTGGGACCTCGACCGCATGCTGCGGATGTCGGAGAACGCGGTCTCCCTCGCCGTCAAAGAGGGGCTCCCGGTCATGTACGTCACCGAAGACACGATCCGCGCACACCCGGACCACGTCCGCGCTCTCTACACGGCCGCGCTTCGCGCCGGAGCGCAGAGAATCTGCGTCTGCGACACCGTCGGACACGCGACTCCGAACGGCGTTCAGAACCTCATCCGCTTCGTCTGTGACCTCGTCGAGGAGGTCAATCCCGAAGCGAAGATCGACTGGCACGGGCACCAGGACCGCGGTTTCGGCCTGCAGAACGCGCTCTGGGCGCTGGAAGCCGGAGCGCACCGCGTTCACGCGTGCGCGATCGGCATCGGCGAGCGCGTCGGAAACACGCCGATGGACCAACTCCTGGTCAACCTCCAGCTCCTGGGGTGGATCGACCGCGACCTGACGAAGCTCCACGAATACTGCGAACTCGCGTCCGAGGCGACCGGCGTCCCGATCCCCGACAACTATCCGATCGTCGGCAAGGACGCGTTCCGCACCGGGACGGGTGTCCACGCCGCCGCGATCATCAAGGCGCGCAAGAAGGGGGACGCCTGGCTCGCCGACCGGGTCTACTCGGGCGTGCCCGCGTCGATGGTCGGCCGCACGCAGACGATCGAGGTCGGCCCGATGAGCGGGATCTCGAACGTGGAGTGCTGGCTGGAGGACCACGGCATTGCGCTCCGGCCGGAGCTCGTCGAGGCGATCTTTCAGCGGGCGAAGGAGAGCGACCGCATCCTGACCGACGAGGAGATCCTGTCGCTCGTCCACGCGCTCACCCCCGCGACGGCCGCCCACTGACGGCGAAGTCTCCGCCGCCCGCCTCGAGTTTCCTCACCCGCACGCTGCCGACGTATCTCGATCACCTCGCCGTCGAGCGGGGCCTCTCTCGCGCGAGCGTCGACGCCTATCGCCGGGACCTGGAGGCCTTCGGAGGGTGGCTCGCAAAGCTGCGCACGGGGGCAGGCGAAGCTCGCCGCTCGCACCTGATCGCTTATCTCAAGCACCTTCGGGGGCGAGGACTCTCTTCGCGGTCCGCTTCCCGGGCGCTCTCGGCCGTGCGCGGGTTCTACCGCTTCGCGACCGCCCACCTCGAGTTCGCGGCGGACCCGACGGACGACGTGTCGAACCCGAAGGCGGGGTTTGCGCTGCCCCGCACCCTTTCCGAAAAGGAGATCGAGGCGCTGCTCTCGGCGCCCGACGTGACCGTCCCGCTCGGGCTGCGCGACCGCGCGATGCTCGAGCTTCTGTATGCCTCGGGACTCCGGGTGTCCGAGATCGTCTCGATCCCGCGAGACCGCGTCGACCTCGAGTCCGGCATCCTGCGGGTCTCCGGAAAAGGGGGGCGGGAGCGTCTCGTGCCCTTCGGTCAGTCGGCCTCGGACTGGCTGGTACGGTACCTCTCCACCGTCCGGCCGGCCCTCGATCGGAAGGGCCGGACGGAGCTCTTCCTCTCGGCCCGCGGGACCGCGATGACCCGGCAGCGCTTCTGGCAGCTCGTCGAGAAGTACGGGCGCCAGGCCGGGATCCGCCGCAAGCTCGCCCCCCATGCGATCCGGCACGCCTTTGCGACGCACCTGCTCGAGCGCGGGGCGGACCTGCGCGCGCTCCAGATGATGCTCGGCCACGCGGATATCTCGACGACTCAGATCTATACGAAGGTCTCCGCCGGCCGCCTCCGGTCGGTCTACGACCGGTACCACCCCCGCGCCCGGACCGGCCGGCGTGGCAAAATAGGGGGGTGACAGAGGGGGAATTCGGCCGCCCGCGGGGGAGTTGCGTCAAACAGATGACCCGATTCCTGTGCCTCGCGGCGGCGGCTCTGCCCGCCCTTCTGTGCGCGGTTCCCGCGCGGGCGGAGCTCATCGTCTTCTCGGACGGCCGGGTCGTCAAGGCGGCCGGCTACGAAGTCATCGAGGCGGACCAGGAGCTCGAGGTCCGCGTTCGGGGCGGCAGCTACCGGGTGGACCTCTCGCTCGTCGAACGGATCGTGGAGGACGAGGTCGAGGTCTCCGAGGTCGTCGTCCAGAGCGTCGGCGGGCCCGAGCCCGTGGCCTACGACCTCTCGTACAAGGACGACCGCCAGCCGCTCTTCGCGTCCGCCTACGACGCGATCATCCGTGCCGAGGCGAAGAAGAACGACGTCGACGCCTCGCTCGTGTCGGCGCTCATTCGGGCCGAGTCGAATTACCAGCCGCGCGCCATCTCCCGGAAGGGCGCGCGCGGCCTCATGCAGCTCATGCCCGCGACGGCGAAGCGCCTCTCCGTGAAGAAGCCGTTCGATCCGGCGTCGAACGTGTCGGGCGGCGTGCGGTACCTGAAGGAGCTGCTGAAGCGGTTCCAGCACCGGCCGGAGCTCGTTCTCGCCGCGTACAACGCCGGCGAGCGGGCAGTCGAAACCTACGGCGGCGTTCCGCCCTATCGCGAGACGATCGGCTACGTGAAGAAGATCCTCTCGTGGTGGACGCCCGCGATCGTCGCGACGGTCTCTCCGGCCGCGTCTCCGGGCTCGGGCGGCGTCCCTCCCGAATCCCTCTCGGCCCAGCCCTAAGGCACGAGCGCGACGGCCCGGAGAGGGCCGCCGGATCCGCCGCCGATCTTCATCGGGAGCGCGATGATCCACGCACCGACTTCGGGCAGCTCGGCCAACGCCGTCAAGTTCTCGAGACCCGGGACATTCGCCTCGGCGGCGAGGCGGTGCACCGGAAAGTCCTTCGAAGTGCCGGGATCGATCGAAGCGGTATCGACGCCGAGCGCTCCGACGCGCCGGTCGCGGACGAGGACCGTCACCGCCTCGGGCCCGAACGACGGGAAGTGGAGGTTCGACGCGTCGCCCGGAGTGTCGTCCCCCAGGTAGCGCTTCCGGTCGGGCCACCTCGCGCTCCAGCCGGTTCGCATGAGCACGATCGCGCCGCCGGGGATGGTGCCGTGCTTTTTCTCCCAGGCGCGAACGTCTGCGACGGACAGACGGTAGTCCGGATCTCCCGCGGCCGCCTTCGAAACGTCGATGACGACAGCCGGCGCGATGAGCTGGCGCACGGGGATCTGGTCGGCCGTTCGCCGGCCCCGCGCGAAGTGGATTGGGGCATCGAGGTGCGTGCCGCCGTGCTCCGGCGCGCAGAAGGTGTTGGCCGAGTAGAAAAAGCCCCCCTCCGTGACTCCGGAAGCGAGCGTCGTCAGCTCGAAGCGCGTCGGGGACGTCGGCCAGTAGAGGGTCTTCGAGTCGAACGCGTGCGACAGGTCGACGACTGTCGCCGTCCGGAGGTCCGGGGGCTTCGTAGCCCCGCGAGCGACCGGCGTCCCGATCGAGAAAGTCATCGCCGCGAGCAGGACGATCCACTTCGAAGAGCGCATGGTTTCCCTCCGCATGATCAGTAGTCGTCTACCAGACGATCAGCCCATCCTTCGCCTGCCGCTCGAGGAACTTCTCGACGCGGTCCGAGGTCACCTCGCCGTAGTACCAGCTTCCGGCCGACATCGATTCGGCCTCGACCCGCCGGGCGATCTCGCCGGCGTCTCTCTTTCCGTCGATCCAGTTCATGACCGCGAACTGCATGAGAGGGGAAAGGGCGCCTTCGGCCGCCGGGGGCGGCGGTTTGGGCGCCGCGCGTCGCCGGCCGGCGGTCGCGGACGGCTCCATCGCCTCCCGGTCGTCCCGCAGCCGTCGCGCCTCGTCCGCGCGCCGCTCGCGGACCTTCTCCTGGAGCGCCATCCACGCGTCGAGAGTCGCGACGACGCGTTTCGGCACGCGTTTCGCGGCGGGGGTTCCCGTCGCGGGGAGCGGATCCGATGGCGCGTTACCACCGGAGCGTTCCCGGAAGGCGGCCACGAGAAGGGCCTGCAACTCGCGGGAAGCCTGTTCGAGGGGCGCGACGCGCGAGCGGAGCGTCTCGGCGTCGACCGGAGCGAGCGCGCGCACGGAGTCGATCGCCGCGAACTCCTTCTCGGCGGACACCGCGAGGAGGTTCGCCGCGGCGCGGTAGTCCGCCTCGCGCGGGGGGGCCGAGGACGCGATCCGCGCCAGGCCGGTCGCGAAGTCCGATCCGAGGCGCCCGATCGCGCGTCCGGCGACGTGCGAGGCGAGGTACGCCGCCTCGGGCGCTCCGGCGTTCGCGAGCCACAGGGCGGTCGCGGCAACGATGAATGCGTTGCGCTCGAGCTGCGTCGGATCCACCTGCCAGAGGTCGTCGTCGGAGGAGTGGATGTACTCGTCCGGCCAGTTCGTCAGAGTCGTTCCCGGCACGCCGACCCACGAGTCGTTGAAGACCATGTGGTCGGTATTCGAAAAGTAGGGGATCACGCGCGCGTGGTACGGCTCGCGGGAGCCGAGCTCGGAAAAGATCGGTTTCGTGAACGGGACACCGGGAGGAATCGATTGGGCCTGGAAGGCGGGCAGGTAGGCCGTGTTCCCGAGCGCGACCATCTCGAGGATGCTCTGCTGCACGTCCGGGAGGTAGGACGGCCGCACCCACGGCGTGCGCGTCATGTGCTGCACGCGGCCGCCGAGAGACTGGCGGGCGCCCACCATGTCCTGGTTCAGGTTCGCGAGGACCTTCTTTTCTTCGCCCGGGTGGTCGGCGAAGTACCGGTACTCCGAATAGATCTCGTCGGCCCACCAGAGCCGGATCCCGCGTCGGGGACGGGGAATCTTTCCTTCGGCGACGAGGCGAGCGAGGGTCCGCCCGATCTCGAGCAGGCTCGCCACTCCGGACTGGTCGTCGTTCGCCGAGGGCTTCGACTCCTGGAGGTGCGCCGTCAACACGATCTCGGGGAGCGAAGCATCGCTTCCGCGGATCCGGCCCTCGACCATGGCCGTCTTGTTCTCGGGGAGCGTCACCGAGTCGATGACGACGCGCGCGCGCAGGCGCTTCGACGACGACGACGGGCCCCCGTCCGGGGAGAAGATCCGCCGGTCCGCTTCGCCCTTGAGCCGGTCCGACAGGGCTTTGCCGGCGCGCGCGGAGAGGATCACGGCGAACGTCGTCTTTTCTCCCTTCGGCCCGTCCTTCTCGGGCACTCGCTGCCACGCGACCTGGTCGGGAAAGTCGGAGAGCGCGTTCAGACGCGTGGAGGACCACGAGAGGATTCCTGCCGCTCCGCGCTTCCAGACGGCCTGGTCCATCACGGACGCCGGGCTGCCGTAGGCGAGGACGATCTTTCCCTTGACGTCCTTTCCGCGGTAGTCCGCGGCGCGATCGCCCGCGCCGACGTCCACGAGGTCGGCGGTGACGTTCGTGGGCCGCGAGTAGTCGGCGACCGAGGTCGCCACGGCCGCGACGGACGCGATCTTCGTCTCCTTCGCTTCCCCGCCGGTTCCGTCGACGAGCCACGCCTCGCCGCTCCGGCACGTCCAGGAGAGCGACTCCGCCTTCTGGTCGATCCATCGAACGTCCTCGAGTCCGGCGAGTTTCGCCTTCTCGAAGACGTAGCGGGCGACGGCGAAGAAGCCTTCCGAGCCGCCGGGCTTGTGCCACTGCGTCGTGATGCGCATGTGCTCGAAAGCCTGGTCGCCGGAGAGCTCGTTGACGAGGAGGCGTTCCGTCTTTTCGTCCACGAAGGGGGAGCCTTGCGCGAGGCCGACCGGCGCCGCGAGCAGAAACAGGAGCCCGGCCGCGGGGAAAGCGCGTCTCATGAAGCCTCCTTAGGGGGTTTCATCGTGTGATTCTCGTCGAGGGTCACGATGACGAGGGTGCGGTCGTCGTCCGAAGGGGCGCCGCCGGTCCACTTCTCGACCTCGGTGAGGATGGCGGCGCGCAACGCCGTGGCGTCCGCGGCCGCCTCGCGCGACAGGATCGCCTCGAGGCGCTCGAAGCCGAACGGCTCGCCCGTCGGGCTTACGCACTCGACGAGTCCGTCGGTGAGAAAAACGAGCCGATCGCCGGAAGAGAACTCCCACGCCTTCGTCGGGAACTCCGGGCGCTCCGTGATTCCGAGGGGGTAGGAGGGCAGAGAGAGGGACTCGACGGTTGCTCCCGAGATCCGGTAGGGCGCGAGCTGTCCCGCGTTCGTGAGCTCACCCCGGCGCGAAACGGAATCGTAGACGAACAGGGCGAGCGTCATGTAGCTCCGCGAGTCGGTCGATCGGTGGATCAGGTCGTTCAACCGCGCGAAGAGTCGGGACCCCGTGTAGCCGGTCTCGATCAGGGTCGCGAGGGCCGCCTTCGCCATGGCGACGAGGAGTCCCGTGGGGAGGCCGTGTCCCGAGACGTCCCCGACGACGACGGCGAGCCGGCCGTCCGGCGTCGGCAGGTAGTCGTAGTAGTCGCCTCCGATCTCCGCGACCGACTGCACGTGCGCGACGATGCGCACACCCTCGAGCTGCGCCTCGGGGGGCGGCAGCAGCTTCTGCTGGATCGTTCGCGCGACGGCGATCTCCGCCTCGAGGCGCTCCTTGCGGGCGGTCTCGACCATGAGACGCTCGATCGACCCCGCCATTCCGTCGAAGGACCGGGCGAGGTCGCCGATCTGATCCCGCGACTTCGAGTTCACGCGGACCGAGAAGTTCCCGCTCTGGATCGCTCCGGCGGCGCGGGTCATCTTGTTGACGTTCCGGGCGATCGTCGC
This sequence comes from uncultured Acidobacteriota bacterium, assembly GCA_963832145.1. Lineage (GTDB taxonomy): Bacteria > Acidobacteriota > Thermoanaerobaculia > UBA5066 > Gp7-AA6 > Gp7-AA6. Next base: position 287,484 of record CAWHTA010000001.1, on the reverse strand, counting down.
CACGAGCGCGAAAGCGAGCGCGAGCGCGACGAGATACACGAACAGGAGCGAGAGCGCGAGGCCGACGATGATCCGGACGACGACCCGCCCCGACCCGGGAAGCCAATTCGAAAAGAGCTCCTCGTAGAGCAGCTGCGGCGACGTGTTGCCGATCACCGTCACGATGCTCTCGGAGCCCGCTTTCTTCGGGACGGTGGTGGCAATGGGGCGAGCCATGTAGATCCCGAGCACGAACTCCTTTTCGCGCCACGTCTCTCCCGGCTGAGGCCGCGCGCGCGGCCTCACCTCGTCGTCCTCGTCGTCGGCGTCCTTGTCCGCCGGGTCCGGGCGGTCGCCCATCTCGATCTGCATTCCGCGACCCCGGCGGGTCTCCTCGCCCTGCTCGGCCTGCACGACGTACCCGGTGCGGTCCGCGATCCGCTGGAGGACGGCGCGGTCTTCCAGAGGAAGGAAGCGGATCGTGCCGGTCCCCGCCGGGAGGGCACCCGTCGCGAGCCAGATCTGATCCTCCTCCACAACGAACCTCGGTTTTTCCGCCGAGGCGGCCCAAGGCGCGGCCGCCCCCTTTGCGAGCGCCTTGAAGGGAGATTCCGTGACCTTTCCGTCCCGCAACTCGACTTTTCGGACGCCGGGCGTCCTTTCCGACATCTCTTCGGCGACGGCGACGATCTCGCGCCGCAAGCGACCGCCGACGAATTGAAAGGCGAGCAGGTATCCGGTGATGGCGAGTAGGAGGGCGAGGAGCGGGATGGGCACGATCCCGATCAGGAAGTAGGAGAAGGCGAGCCGCAGCGTCAGGCGGCGGACGATCAGCCGGAAGGCCGTCCGGATGGCTCGGAAGGCGAGCACGAAGCACGCGGCCACCAGCGCGAACGCGGCGAGCACGGCGAGCAAGCCGAGGCGATCCGACTCGCCGTCGACAGCGATGACGACGATCGAGCCGGCGAGTATCGCGAACCAGATCTTCGTCGACTTTCGGAGACTCACCGCCGCGAAGGATAGCCGCTCCCGCCCCCGGCGGCTTAGAATGGGGCCGGGTGACGTTCTTCCGGCACACCGCCTTCCTCCTCCCTTCCGCGTTCCTTCTTGGCGTGCTCCTGTTCCTTCTGACTCACGGCCGGCAGGACGCGGGCTTCGGGACGTACCCCTTCTTCGAAGCGTGGGGCGCGCAGACCGGCGCCCGCGCGACGCCGGAGTTCCGCTTCCTCGAGCAGTCGCTCGTGTTCTTCCTGCCGCTGTACCTCGTCTCGCTTCTCTTCGTCCTCTGCATCGCCGCTGCGGAGACGGCGCTCTACGGCCCCCGCCGTCCGGTGGCGCGCTCCGCGTTCGACCGCGCGTTCCGCAAGGCGTTCCCGGCCCTCTACCTCGTGAGCGTCGCGGCGCTCGTCCTCGCCGGCGACCGCCTCGCGCGCGCCTACGCGCCGGGGGCCCTCGTCACGCCGGTCCTCGTAGCGGTTGCCCCGTTCCTCGGAGCGGGCATCGCTCTCCTTCCGTCGGTCCTGTTCGCGGTCCCGGCCTCGGCGGTCGCGCGGGCGGAGAAGTCCTGACCGCGCACCCGCGCTCGATCGTCGTCCTCGACTTCGGGGGGCAGTACACGCAGCTGATCGCGCGGCGGGTCCGGGACGCGCGGGTCTTCTCCGTCGTCCTCCCGCCCGACGAGTCGGAGGAGGGGATCCGGAAGTGGAACCCGGCCGGCATCATCCTCTCCGGCGGTCCGCAGAGCGTCTACGAAGAGGGAGCTCCCGTGCCGCAGACGGACCCGCGCGCCCTCGGAGTCCCGGTGCTCGGGCTCTGCTACGGAATGCAGTGGATGGCGCACGCGTACGGAGGAGAGGTCCGGCAGTCGAACGGGCGCGAATACGGCCGCGCCGTGGCCTCCGTGTCGCCGGACTCGATTCTCTTTGCGGGCTGGGACCGCAGGAGATCGTCTGGATGAATCACGGCGACTCGGTCGAGAAGCCCCCGCCCGGTTATCGGGTCACGGCGTCGACCGACTCCACGCCGATCGCCGCGTTCGAGGACCCGGACCGAGCTCTTTACGCCCTCCAGTTCCACCCGGAGGTCCGACACACCGAGCACGGGACCGCGATCCTCGAGAACTTCCTCTTCCGGGTGTGCGGGGTGAAGCCGGACTGGACGATGGAGTCGTTCCGCCACGAGAAGGTCGAGGCGATCCGCCGCCAGGCGCCGGACGGGGCCGTCGTCTGCGCGCTGTCGGGCGGAGTCGACTCCTCGGTCACGGCGCTCCTGCTCCGCGAAGCCCTCGGAGACCGGGTCCACCCGATCCTCGTCGATCACGGCCTGATGCGGGTGCGCGAGCGGCGCGAGGTCGAGGAGGCGTTCGCGCGGCTCGGCGTCGCGATCCGCTCGGTGGACGCCTCGGACCTCTTCTTCTCGCGACTCGAGGGGGTCGAGGACCCCGAGGCGAAGCGGCGCGCGATCGGCCGCGCCTTCATCGAGGTCTTCGAGCGCGAGGCGCGCGACATTCCGGACGCGCGGTTCCTCGCCCAGGGAACGCTCTATCCCGACGTCATCGAGTCGATCTCGATCAAGGGACCCTCGGCGGTGATCAAGACTCACCACAACGTCGGCGGCCTGCCCGAGAAGCTCGGCCTGGAGCTGATCGAGCCGGTGCGCGAGCTCTTCAAGGACGAGGTGCGGCGGCTCGGCGCGGAGCTGGGTCTCCCGAAGGAGTTCCTGTCCCGGCACCCGTTTCCCGGACCGGGCCTCGCCGTGCGGATCCCCGGACCGGTCACGAGGGAGAAGGTCGCGCTCCTTCAGAAGGCCGACGAGATCGTGCTCGATGAAATCCGCTCTGCCGGGCTTTACGACGCGATCGCGCAGGCCTTCGCCGTCCTGCTGCCGGTCAAGTCGGTCGGCGTGATGGGGGACAACCGGACCCATGAATACGTCGTCGCCGTCCGCGCGGTGCAGACGACGGACTTCATGACCGCCGACTGGTTCCGGATGCCGCACGACGTGCTGGACGCGATCGCGAGTCGCATCGTCCGTACCGTGCGCGGCATCAACCGCGTCGTCTACGACGTGACGTCGAAACCGCCCGCGACGATCGAGTGGGAGTGAGCGACCCGCCCGGCTCGCACATGACCCCGGAGGAGTTCCGCCGCCACGGTCGCGCGGTCGTGGACTGGATCGCGGACTACATGGAGAGGGTCGAGTCCCTGCCGGTGCTCTCGCGCGTCCAGCCGGGGGAGATCCGCTCGCAGCTCCCGGACGAGCCGCCGGCGACGGGGGAGTCGTTCGACGCGATGCTCGCGGACGTCGAGCGGTTGATCCTGCCGGGGATCACGCACTGGCAGTCGCCCAACTTCTTCGCGTACTTCCCGTCGAACAACTCCGGCCCGTCGATCCTCGGGGAGCTCCTGTCGGCCGGGATCGGCGTCCAGGGGATGCTCTGGGCGACGAGCCCCGCGTGCACGGAGCTCGAGACCCACGTGCTCGACTGGCTCGTCGGGATGCTCGGACTGCCGTCGAAGTTCCGCTCGGATGGCGCGGGTGGCGGCGTCATCCAGGACACGGCGTCGAGCGCGTCATTGTGCGCGCTCCTCGCGGCGCGCGAGCGGGCGACCGGGTTCCAGGCGAACGAGAAGGGCGCCGATGGCCGTCTCACCGCGTACGCCTCCACCCAGGCGCACTCCTCGATCGAGAAGGCGGTGAAGATCGCCGGCCTCGGCCGGGAGAACCTGAGGCTCGTGGACGTGGACGAGAAGTTCGCCATGAGTCCGGACGCGCTCGCGAAGTCGATCGCCGACGACAGGCGCGCCGGGAAGGTCCCCGCGTTCGTCTGCGCGACTGTCGGCACGACGTCTTCGAACGCGATCGACCCCGTCGCAGAGATCGGTCGCCTCTGCCGGGAAGAGGGAATCTGGCTCCACGTGGACGCGGCCATGTCGGGCACGGCGGCGGTCTGCCCCGAGTTCCGCTGGATCCAGGAGGGGCTCGAGTCGGCGGACAGCTACTGCTTCAACCCGCACAAGTGGATGTTCACGAACTTCGACTGCGACGCGTTCTGGGTCGCGGATCGCGCGGCCCTCATCCGGACGCTATCGGTGCTGCCGGAATACCTTCGAAACCAGGCGACGGAGTCCGGCGCCGTCTTCGACTACCGCGACTGGCACATTCCGCTCGGCCGGCGCTTTCGGGCGCTGAAGCTCTGGTTCGTGATCCGGCACTACGGCGTCGAAGGGCTGCAGCGGCACGTGCGGAGGCACGTCGAGCTCGCGCAGAAGTTCCGGTCCTGGGTCGAAAAGTCCGACCGGTTCGAGCTCGCGGCGCCGACGCCCCTGAATCTCGTCTGCTTCCGGCACGTCGGCGGCGACGCGATCAACCGGCAGCTCGTCGAGGCGCTGAACGCGAGCGGAAAGCTCTACCTCACGCACACGACCCTCGCCGACCGCTACACGATCCGCATGTCGATCGGTCAGAGCGGGACCGGGGAACGACACGTCGCCGACGCGTGGCAGGCGATCGAGGAGATGGCGGTGGAGGTCGAGCCGACGGTCTAGAGCGCGTCCAGGCACGCGCCGATCGCGGCGAGTCCGCGCCGGAGGGCGTCCGTGTCGCCGCCGAACGCGATCCGGAAGTGCGCGGGGGATTCGAAGAACGTTCCGGGCACGACGGCGACGCCGTGCTCGCGAAGGAGCCTCTCGACGAAAGGGCCGGCGTCGCGCCCGTCGCGAAAACGCGGAAAGGCAATCGTCGCGCGCGACGGCACGCACTCCAGCTCCGGGCGGCCGAGAAGAAATGCCGTGACGAGCGACGCGTTCGTCACGAAGAGCCGGCGGGCCCGCTCGGCCAGGCGGTCGATTTCGTCGAACGCAACCACGGCGAGCCGATCCGCCGGAATGGGTCCCCAAACGTCGACGACGTCGCGCGCGCGCCGGATCCGTTCGGTGACCTCGGGAGAGGCGAGGGCCCACCCGCAGCGCAGCGACGCGAGGCCGTACGCCTTCGTCAGGCTGTTCGTGGAAACGAAGACGGGGGACAGAGGCGCCGCCGGCCGCCCCCGGGCAGGTCGAGGTAGACCTCGTCGACGAGGACGGTCGCGCCGCTCCTTTCCGCGACGCGGCCCGACGGCCTCGAGCTCCGCCTCTTCGGCCATCACTCCGGACGGGTTGTGCGGTCGCGTGACCACGACGGCGCGGGTACGCGGCGTGAACGCGCGGGCGACCCGGTCGGGGTCGAGCCGCCAGCCGTCCTCGAACCGGCGCGCGAAGGTCACGACCCTCGCCCCGAGCATCGCGGCCGCAGCAGGCAGCGGGTCGTAGCCCGGCGACTCGACGAGGACTTCGTCGCCCGCCTCGACGAGCGCCGCGAGGGCGAGGAAGTTCGCCCCCGAGCAGCCGACCGCGGTGGCGACGTTTCCGGGAGCGACGCCGTAGCGCGCCGCGATCCGCTCGACGAGCGGGACGTACCCCTCCGGGCTCTCGCCCGCGATCTCGAGCGCATCGCGCGCTCCCGGCAGGTCCTCGAGCGTGCAGGGCAGGAGGTTCGATCCGGCGAGATCGATCGCCGGTTTGGGCCGGCCCTTCGCCCACTCCATGTAAAGGGACCTCGCGCGCGTCATGGCGGGCCCGCGAGGGTGCGCCGGCGCCGGAAGAACCAGTACACCGGCAGCCCGGTCGCGAGGAGCGCCGTGCCGAAGGCCGCGCGCGTCGGGCTCGACTGAATTGCGCTCGCGACGGCGACAGCCGCCGCCGCGACGAAGAGCGCGGGCACGACGGGGTAGCCGGGCGTTCGGAACGAACCGGGCTCGCGCCGGTCCAGCGGGATGCGTCTTCGGAAGATGAAGATCGCCGCCACCGTGAGGCCGAAGAAGATCCAGTCCCCGAAAACGACCGAGTCGACGAGCTCTCCGTACGTTCCCGTGAGCGCGAGGGCGATCCCCCACGCCGCCTGGAGCGCGATCGCGAGGGCGGGCGTCTGGAACTTCGGATGGAGCCGCGCGAGGCCCGGCAGGAACACCCCGTCCTTGCCCATCGCGTAGTAGATCCGCGTCTGCGCGAGCAGAGTCAGGTCGAGGAAGCCAAAGGCCGAGACTGCGATCGCGGCCGCGAAGAGCCGGTCGGCGCCCGGTCCGAAGAGGCTCCGCAGGGCGTCGGCGGCGGGCGTCGCCGTGGCGGCGAGCCCCGGGCGTGTCAGGACCGACAGGTAGACCACGTTGGCGGCCAGGTAGACCGCCACAACGATCGCCATGCCGACCATGAGGGCCAGCGGGATCGTCTTCCGGGGGTCGCGGGTCTCCTCGGCGACGAGGTTCACGCTCTGCCAGCCGCCGTAGGCGAAGAGGATGGGCAGGAGCGCGGCCCCGAACCCGAGAAGCCCGACGGAGGGGGGCGGCGGCGCCACGTCCGGGAGCGGGACAGGGGAGTGGGGGAGCAGCAGTCCGCCGAAAATGAGGGCCCCGAGCGCCCCCAGCTTCAGGATCACGAGCACGTTCAGGAGCCGGCTGCCCGGCTTCACCCCGAGGTAGTTGACGGCGGCGACGACGGCGATCGACACGGCGGCCCAGACGCCCGCGTGCGTCGCGTCTCTGCCGAGAACGCGGAGCGCGTACTGCGCGAAAGTGATCGCGACGGCGGCGAGCCCGCCTCCCTGGATCAGGACGAGCGACGCCCAGCCGAAGAGGAACGCAACGAGCGGGTGATAGGCCTCGCGCAGGTAGACGTACTGGCCACCCGCAGCGGGGTAGAGCGTCGCGAGCTCCGCGAAGGCAAACGCGCCGGCGAGAGCGATCGCTCCGCCGACGGCCCACGCCGCGAGAACGAGACCCGGCGACGGGAGCCTCTGCGCGACGACGGCCGGCACGACGAAGATGCCCGAGCCGATGATTCCGCCGACGACGACCATCGTCGCATCGAAGCGGCCGAGCGCGCGGCGGAAGCTCAACGCCGGGAGAATACCTTCACCGCCGGTCCCGTCCGTTCACCCTCTGAGGGGACTACAATCGGAAAGTGCCGGCCGATTTCGTCCACCTCCACCTTCACACTCAGTACTCACTTCTCGACGGCGCGAACCGGATCGGAGAGCTCTGCCGGCGGATTCGCGAGCTCGACATGCCGGCTGTCGCGATCACTGACCACGGCAACATGTTCGGGGCCTTCGCCTTCTACCACGAGGCGCTGAAGCAAGGCGTCCGGCCCATCCTGGGCGTCGAGGCTTACATCGCTCCCGGCGATCGCCGCGACAAGGAAGCTCCGGCGGCGACCGAGTCGGGCGAGGGCTACGCGAACCACCTCACGATTCTCGCCGCGACGCAGGCGGGCTACCAGAACCTCGTGAAGCTCGTCTCCGAGGCCTACCTGACGGGTTTCTACCATCGCCCGCGCATGGACAAGGCGCTCCTCCGCGAGCACGCGGAAGGGCTCGTCGCCCTGTCCGGCTGCCTGAAGGGGGAAGTCGCCGGCGCCCTCTCCCGCGGCAACGCGGACGCGGCGCGCCGCGCCGTGCGCGAGTACCAGGACATCTTCGGGAAGGACAACTTCTTCATCGAGCTCATGGACCACGGCCTGCCGAAGCAGACGGAGATCCTCCCCGAGCTCATCCGGCTGGCCGCGGACACCGGGGCCGAGATGGTGGCGACGAACGACAGCCACTACCTGAGGCGCGACGACGCTTTCGCCCACGAAGTGCTCCTCTGCATCGGCATGGGCAAGACGCTCGAGGACGAGCGCCGCATGCGCTTCTACAACGACGAGTTCTACGTGAAGAGCCCCGACGAGATGCGGGAGCGCTTCTCGAAGTGGTCCGAGGCCTCTCTCACGAATACAGCGGCGCTCGCCGAGCGCTGCGCCGTGACGTTCGACACCGAGAGCCTGCACCTTCCGACGTTCACGGCGCCCGAGGGAAAGACGCCCGCGGGCTACTTCGCCGAGCTCGCGCGCGAGGGGCTCGAGCGGCGCCTCGCGGCCATGGAGCCTTTCTTCCGGGCGGGTCGGATCCCCAACCCGCCGGAGAAGTACCGGGAGCGCCTCGAGTACGAGATCGGAGTCATCGAGAAGATGGGCTTCCCGTCGTACTTCCTCATCGTGTCGGACTTCATCCGCCACGCGAGGGAGAGCGGGATTTCCGTCGGGCCGGGACGCGGAAGCGCGGCCGGATCGATCGTCGCCTGGTCGCTCGCAATCACGGAGATCGATCCCCTCCGCTACGACCTCCTCTTCGAGCGGTTCCTGAACCCCGAGCGGATCTCGATGCCCGACATCGACATCGACTTCTGCCAGGCGAGGCGCGGCGAGGTCATCGACTACGTCACCCGGAAGTACGGGCGAGGGAACGTCGCGCAGATCGTGACGTTCTCGCAGCTGAAGCCGAAGCTCGCCGTCCGCGACGTCGCGCGCGTTCTGTCTCTTCCGGTCGCTCTCGGCGACCGGATCGCGAAGCTCATTCCGGACGGCGTGGACGTGAACTTCGAGCGCGCGCTCAAGGAGTCGCCGCTCCTTCGGGAAGCGATGGCGGCCGACGAGTCGATCCAGAAGGTCGTGAAGATCGCGGAGAGGCTGGAGGGCCTCTCGCGGCACGCGGGCATGCACGCGGCCGGAGTCGTGATCGCGCCCCGCCCGATCACGGACTACCTCCCGCTCTATCGGACGAACACCGGCGACGTCACGACGCAGTTCGACATGAACGCCGTCGAGAAGATGGGCCTGCTCAAGATCGACTTCCTCGGACTCATCACGCTCGACATCATGGACGCGGCGGCCGAGGGGATTCGCGAGCGCACCGGCGACGTCGTCGATCTCGAGCACGTGCCTCTCGACGACGAGAAAACCTACGAGCTCTTCCGCTCCGGCCGGACCGCGTGCGTCTTCCAGTTCGACTCGTCCGGCATGCGGGACCTGCTGCGCCGGGCAAAACCGAAGGTGTTCTCGGACCTCGCCGCGTTGAACGCGCTCTACCGGCCGGGCGCTCTCGACGCCGGGACCGTCGAGGAGTACGTGCGCCGCCGCGGCGGCACGAGCAAGGTCAGCTATCCGCTCCCGGAGATCGAGGACATCCTCGAGGAGACGCTCGGGATCCTCGTCTACCAGGAACAGGTCATGAGGATCGCGTCGCGCGTGGCGGGCTATTCGCTCGCCGAGGCCGACCTTCTCCGCAAGGCGATCGGCAAGAAGAAGCGCGAGATCATGATGGCCGAGGGGGAAAAGTTCATCGCCCGCTCGGTCGAGCACGGCACGCCGAAGAAGAAGGCGCAACACCTGTGGTCGTTGATCGAGCCCTTCGCGCGGTACGGTTTCAACAAGTCCCACGCGGTCGCCTATGCGCTCGTCGCGTACAAGACGGCGTACCTCAAGGCTCACTATCCCGTCGATTTCCTGGCGGCCGCGCTCTCCGCCGAGATCGGCTCGACGGACGGAATCGTGAAGGTGATCGGGGACTGCACCGAGATGGGCATCCCGGTCCTCCGTCCCGACATCAACGAGTCGCGGAAGAACTTCGCGGCGGTCGGGGGCTCGATCCGGTTCGGCCTGGCGGCGATCAAGGGAGTGGGCGACCAGGCGGCGGAGTCGATCATCGCGGAGCGGCAGGAGCGGCCCTTCGAGTCGTTCACCGACCTCGCGAACCGGCTCGACCCGCGGCTCGTGAACAAGCGCACGATGGACGCGCTCATCGCGGCGGGGGCGCTGGACTCGCTCGGCCAGAACCGGGCGACGCTCGAGGCCGCCGCGGAGAAGGTGGTCGCGTTCGCCGCGCAGCGCCGCGAGGAGGCGGAGCTCGGACAGTCGAACCTCTTTGCCGGCGCCAGCACGGAGGCCGAGGACCGCGCGGACGCGTTCGCGGAGAAGCCCGAGTGGACGCTCGAGGAGAAGCTCCGGCGCGAGAAGGAGGTCCTCGGGTTCTACGTGACGGGCCACCCGCTCACGCGTTTCGCGGAGGAGATCGAGAAGTTCACGGACTCGCGGGTCTCGGACCTCGCGACGCGGGTCGATCAGACGGTTCGCCTCGCGGGGGTGCTCGTCAACGTCAAGAAGCAGAAGATCAAGAAGGGCGCGAACGAGGGGAAGACCATGCTGAAAGCGACCCTCGAGGACACGGGCGGCGGCGTGCCGGTGTGCATCTTCGCGAGCCTGTACGAGAAGATCGCGCCCTGGATCCGCGCGGACCTGCCTGTCGTCGCCACGGCCCTCGTGCGGGAGTCGGGCGGGTCGCTCGAGCTCACCATCCAGGACGTGACGCCCCTCGAGGGCATCCGCGAGCGGCTGGCCCGCGAGATGGAGATCCGGATCAACCTGACGCTCGCGGACGAAACACTGATGGGCCGGCTGAAGGACCTTCTCCGGCTGCACACGGGGACGACGCCGCTCGCGCTCCGCCTCGTGAGGCCGGGAGACTTCGAGGTGAAGCTGAAGGCGGCCGACTCGATCCGCGTGAACCCGTCGCCGCGGCTGACGGGGGAGCTCCGCGCGCTCACCGGCGAGGACTCGGTTCGCTTCAGCTTCTGACGGCGTGCGACGGCTCTCCCTCGACGCGCTCGCGCCGGACGTGGGCCGGCGGGTCGCTTCGGCGGCGGAAATCGCCCGGAAGCTCGGTACACCCCTCTACCTCGTAGGCGGGGCCGTGCGCGACCTCCTTCTCGGTGGCGCCGTGGGCGACGTGGACCTCGTCGTCCCGTCGGATGCGGCCTCCTTCGCGCAGCGCCTCGCAACAGAGCTCGGCGGCCGCGCGAGGATCCACGCGCGGTTCGGGACGGCAACTGTCGAGCTTGCCGACGGGTACCGGTTCGACGTCGCGACGGTGCGCGCGGAGGAGTACGACCGGCCCGGCTCGCTGCCGCGGGTCCGGCCCGGCTCTCTCGATGAGGACCTCGCGCGCCGCGACTTCACGGTCAACGCGATGGCGGCGGAGATCGGGGCCGGGAAGGCCGAGCTCGTCGACCCTTTCGGCGGCCTCGCGGACCTGCGGCGCGGGGTGATTCGCGTGCTCCACCCGCGGTCCTTCGCCGACGACCCGACGCGGGCTTTCCGGGCGGTCCGTTACGCGAACCGCCTCGGGTTTCGCATCGAGCCGGGAACGCGCGCCCGCATCCGCGAGGCGGCGCGGAGCGGGGCGCTCGACACGATCTCGGCGGATCGGCTCCGTCGCGAGGTCGCGCTCGTCTTTTCCGAGCCGGGCCGGGCCGAGGCGGCCCGGGAGCTCGCGCGCCTCGGGCTGGCCGGGGCGATCCACCCGACTCTTCGGTACGACGCCGCCGCGGGGCGCCGGCTTCGGGCGGCCGAGCGCCTCGCGGGAGTTTCCGGTCGCGCTGCGGACTGGGTCGTGTACCTTCTCTCCTGGATGGGCACTTCCTCCGAGCGGGCGGCGCGGGAGATCGCGACGCGCTTGAACCTGCCGCGCGGGTCGCGGGAGCGGGTCGCCGCGTGGCCGAAGGCGTTCAAGGGTCTCGTCGGGGTCACCCGCGGGCGGCCGGGAGCCCTCGCGGCGCTCGTTTCCCGTCTCGACGAAGACACGGTGCTTGCCGCGGCCGCGACGGCCCCGCCGGCTTCGAGCCGCGAGATCTTTGCGGCGCGGGCCGCCAGCTCCGGGTTCCGTCTCGGGATCGGCGGAGCGGACCTGATCGCCGCCGGAATCCCGCCCGGGCCGGCGGTCGGCCGCGCGCTCGCCCGGACGCTCGATGCCCGGCGCGCCGGATCGATCGGCGCCGACGAGGAGCTCGCCTACGCGTTGAAGGCGGCGCGAAAGTGAACGCGTTCCTCCTCGTGCTGACGGTGCTCGCGGCCCCGGTCTCCGCGGCCCCGCCTGCGTCCCCGAAACCGTCGTTCTGCCTGGAGTGGGTCCGTCAGTCGCGGGAAGGGTACGAACGGGTCACCCTCTTCACCGACCGCGAGGTCGTGTGGAAGACCTCCGCCGGGGGGAAGGAAGACGTCCGTCGGAAGACCCTCGCACCGGAGGAGCTCACCTTCTACTGTTCTTACTTTGCGCGCCGCGAGCTCTGGGAGCTTCCGGAGGACCAGCGTACCGGACTGACCGGGGAGTTCGCGGCGCAGGCATCGATCACCCTCGTCCGCGACGACGACACGCGCAAGCGAATCCGTTACGACGAGCTCTCGGCTCTCTCCGCGGACGCGGCGGCGCTCCGCTCGGCTCTCGAGGGATTGAAGTCGATCTTCACGAACCCGCTCGCGCCCGCGTCCCGGTTCACGGCGGAGGTGCTCCCTCCCGGAACGAAGCTCAAGCGGTTCGACGGCGCGATCTTCAAGGTCGTCCGACTCGAGCCGGAGAAGGGGATCGTCGAGATCGCGGGAGTCTCCGAGCCCTACTCGCAGTTCGTCCCGATCGATCAGCTCCGCTTCCAGTTTTCCCCGCCGGAGTGACGAAGAAGTTGCCTGCTGTCCGCTCTCAGCTGTCAGCGGGAGGGAAAGACAAAGCACGACGCCGCCAACCGTCTTCCGTGCGGATCCTCGCGGGGAAGTGGAAGGGGAGGCGGCTCGACGTTCCCGCCGGCGCGCGGCCGACTTCCGGCCTCGCGCGCGAGGCGCTCTTCGACATCCTCCAGGCCGCGATCCCGGGCAGCCGCGTCCTCGACCTGTTCGCGGGGAGCGGCGCCGTCGGGATCGAGGCCCTCTCGCGAGGAGCCGCGCGGGCCGTTTTCGTCGAGAAAGACGCCGGCGACGTCAACACCAACCTCGGCCGGCTCGGAGTTGGCGCCCGGGAAGCGTTTGTCGTGGCGGAGGACGCGGGCCTGGCCGCCGCCTCGCTCGCGCGGCGGGGGGAAGAGTTCGACCTCGTTTTCGCCGACCCGCCGTACGCCCTTGGGGAAACCGCTCTTTCCCACGCCGTCGTCGATCTGCTCGCGCCCGGAGGGAAGCTGGTCGTCCAGACCGACTCGGGGGACGTCGCGCCGACGCTGCCCGGCGTCTCGCCAATCGAACGAAGGGCTTACGGCCGCAACGTATTCTGGTTCTTCGAGGCGCCGTAGCGGGGAACGCGTCGTTTGCCGCGGTCGGACCGGGAATGGTACTCTGCGCCGTTTCGTCCGGCCCCCCGTTTCGGCAAGGAGTGCATTGATGCTCAACTACGGAAAGCACTTTTTCACGTCGGAGTCCGTGACCGAAGGGCACCCCGACAAGGTCGCGGACCAGATCTCCGACGCGGTGCTGGATGCCGTGATGCGCGACGATCCGCTCGGACGCGTCGCCTGCGAGACGCTCGTCACGACCGGCCTCGCTTTCATCGCCGGCGAGATCTCGACGAAGACGTACGTGGACCTGCCGTCGATCGTCCGCCAGACCATCAAGGACATCGGCTACACGCGGGCCAAGTTCGGGTTCGACTACGAGACCTGCGCGGTCATCTCGTCGATCGACCCGCAGTCTGGCGACATCGCCCGGGGCGTCGATACCGGCGGCGCCGGCGATCAGGGAATGATGTTCGGATTCGCGGTGCGGGAGACCGAGCACTACATGCCGCTCCCGCTGACGCTCGCGCACAAGCTCGTCCGCCGCCTCTCCGAGGCGCGCCGCAAGGGGGAGCTCGAGTTTCTGCGGCCGGACGGGAAGTCGCAGGTCACCGTCGAGTACGACGGAGGGCGCCCGATCCGCGTCGAGACCGTCGTCGTCTCCACTCAGCACGCGGAGGCGATCAAGCACCACGACCTGAAGGAAGCCGTCATCGAAGAGATCATCCGGGCAGTCATTCCCGAGGAGCTCCTGACGCGCGATACGAAGTTCCACGTGAACCCGACGGGCCGGTTCGTCATCGGCGGACCGCAGGGAGATTCCGGCCTGACGGGCCGCAAGATCATCGTGGACACTTACGGCGGGAGCGCCCCGCACGGAGGCGGCGCCTTCTCCGGAAAGGATCCCACCAAGGTAGACCGCTCGGCCGCGTACATGGCGCGCTACGTCGCGAAGAACGTCGTCGCGGCGGGCCTCGCCGACCGCGTCCTCATCCAGCTCGCTTACGCCATCGGCGTTGCCGACCCGGTTTCCGTTCACGTCGAGACCTACGGCACCGGAAAGCTTCCCGAGTCGAAAATCGTGGAGCTCGTTCGCGAGCACTTCCCGCTGACGCCCCGCGGCATCATCGAAACTCTCGACCTTCGCCGGCCGATCTACAAGGAAACGGCGGCGTTCGGGCACTTCGGGCGACCCGAATTCTCCTGGGAGCGGCTCGACCGGGCCGCCGCTCTCGCGGCCGCAGCCGGCGTCGAAGCCGACGCCGCGGCCGCACCGGTGGGACGATGAGCACCGCGGTCACGACCGGCCACGACGTCGCCGACCTGTCTCTCGCCCCGACCGGAAAGCTCCGGATCGAGTGGGCAGACAGCAGCATGCCCGTGCTCCGGCAGATCCGCGAGCGGTTCGAAAAGGAGAAGCCGCTCGCCGGCGTGCGCCTCTCGGCTTGCCTCCACGTGACGACGGAGACCGCGAACCTCGCGCGCACGCTCGTGGCGGGAGGGGCGGACCTCGTGCTCGTCGCCTCCAACCCCCTTTCGACGCAGGACGACGCGGCGGCCTCGCTCGTGGCCGATTACGGCGTCGGCGTCTACGCGATCAAGGGGGAGGACCACGAGACGTACTACGACCACATCCGCGCGGCGCTCGCGCACCGCCCGCACGTCACGATGGACGACGGCGCGGACCTCGTCTCTTCGCTGCTGTTTCTCGCGCTCGGCAAGGACTCGGAGGTCGATCCGGTCATCCGCGCCTGGGCCGCGGGACTCGCTCCGGCGGACCGGGCGTCGCTCCTCTCCGGCATCATCGGCGGCACCGAAGAGACGACGACCGGGGTCATTCGCCTGCGCGCGATGGAGAGCTCGGGCGTGCTCAAGTTCCCCGTCGTCGCCGTCAACGAGGCGAAGACCAAGCACCTCTTCGACAACCGCTACGGGACGGGCCAGTCCACGCTCGACGGAGTCATCCGCGCGACGAACCTTCTGCTCGCGGGCCTGAACGTCGTCGTGGCCGGCTACGGCTGGTGCGGGCGGGGCGTCGCCATGCGCGCCCGCGGTCTGGGCGCCCAGGTGATCGTGACCGAGATCGATCCGACGAAGGCGATCGAGGCGGTGCTGGACGGCTACCGCGTCATGCCGATGGAGGAAGCGGCGCCGGTCGGCGACCTCTTCGTCACCGTGACCGGGAACAAGTCGGTCCTGCGCGGCGAGCACTTCGAGGTGATGAAGGACGGCGCGGTCATCTGCAACTCGGGGCACTTCAACGTCGAGATCGAGATCCCGGCGCTCGAATCGCTCGCTCGTTCGCGCCGCCGGATCCGCGAGTTCGTCGAGGAGTTTGCGATGGCCGACGGCCGCCGACTCCACCTCCTCGCGGACGGAAGGCTGATCAACCTCGCGGCGGCGGAGGGGCACCCCGCTTCGGTGATGGACATGTCCTTCGCGAACCAGGCGCTCGCGGCCGAGTTCATGGTGAAGAACCACGAGAGCCTGGAGAAGAAGGTCTACACGGTTCCGGAGGAGATCGACCGCGAGATCGCGCGGCTGAAGCTCGCCTCGATGGGAACGTCGATCGACGCGCCGACGGCGGCGCAACTCCGCTACATGACGTCCTGGGAGGAAGGGACCTAGGTTCTCAGCCGGACGAGGAGATAGGCGGCCGCCGTCGAGAAGAGGACGTGCGGCGACCAGGCGGCGAGAAGGGGAGGGAGAGCCCCCACGTCGCCCAGCTTCCCGAAGAGCGCGTTCGCGACGAGGAACACCATCCCGAGCGCGAGGCCGACGCCGATCCCGGCGAGCGCGCCGCGCCGCCCGATCCGGAAAGCGAAGGGGAGCGCCAGGAGCGCCATCACGGGGAGGAGGAGCGGCCGCGCGAGCTTCGCCTGCAGAGCCGTCTCGAGACTCGCTGTCGGATATCCGCTCTTCTTCAACCTCCGCGCGTAACGCTGCAGCTCCCGGAACCGCATCTCCGCCGGCAGCCGGCGCTCCGCCGCGAACGCCGCGGGCGGATCGCCCTCCGTCCGCTCCTCGAGAAACGTCTGGAAGGAAGCGGTCGCGCCCTGTTCGAAGACGCGCGTCCACCCCTGGCGAAGGAGCCACAGGGTCCCGGAGGGGTCCCACGAGGCCTCCCGCGCGCCGGTGCGGCGAACGAGGTCGAAGCCCGTTCCGAACTCGTAGATGGTGGGGGAGACGAGGAGGCCGCGGTCGGGGTCGCTCTCCTCGCGGTGCCAGATGCGCCCGTCCCGCCCGTAGTACCAGTTGCGTTCCGCCGGCGTGCGGAGGTTCCAGTCGGCGGGGCGGCCGAAGATCCGGTTCTTGTAACGGATCTCGTGCTGCTTCGCGATCGGGAGGACGTACTCGCCGACAGCGAACGCGAGGAGGGCGCCGATTCCGGCGGCGACGAGGATGGGCGCCCCCAGGCGATGGAGCGAGACGCCGCTCGCCTTGAACGCCGTGTCCTCGTTGTTCTTGGAGAGCATTCCGAGGGAGATGAGCGCGGCGATCAGCACGGTGAACGGCGCGAGCTCCATCGCGATGAGCAGCAGGAAGGCCTGGTAGTAGCCGGCGAGCACCGAGCCCGGCGGGCGGTTCTTGATGATCTCGTCGACCTTCTCGGAGTAGTCGACGATCGAGGACAGCAGCAGGATCGACGCGAACACGAGCGCGAGAGTCGTGAAGAACCTCGCGAGCACGTACCGGTCGAGAATCGCGGGGAACCGAAGGAATCCGGCGAACCAGGCGCGGCGTGACGTCTCCGGCGCCACCGTCCGCGGAGCCCGCCGGAAGAGGCGGAACCGGGACTTCCCGCGCTCCCTCCCGGCGCGCCGGGAGGCCAGCGCGCCGAGGCCGATCAGGAGCACGTTCGGCAGCCACATCGCGAGAGCGGGGTTCATCTTTCCCTCCTGCGCCCACGTCTCGCCGTTGGAGAGCAGGAGGTAGTAGCCGACGAGAATGGCGAGCGACAGGGCGAACCCGCTTCCTTTTCCACCCCGGCGCGACGTCTCCGCGAGCGGGATGCCGATCACCGCGAACGCGAAGCACGCGAACGGGATCGAGAACTTCTTGTGGATCTCGACCAGGGCGAGGCGGTGACGCTCGGGTGACGTGCCGCGCACGCGGCGCTCCGTCTCGAGCAGCTCGCCGAGCGACTGCGCGCGCAGCCCCTTCTCGTAGGAGATGCGGGCCTGCGCCGTCGCCTCGATGTCCTCGGAAAAGAGGATCCGCTGAAACTCGTTGCGGTTGGTTCGATAGCGGGTCGGGTCCTGGAGGTTCACCTCGTGGACGACCGAGGAGTAAAGGTCGAGCCACAACTTCCCGCCCTCGAGAGCGAGCGCCCCCTTCCGCGCGACGATGACCCGGCTCGTGCGCCCGTCGTCCTCGCCGAGCTTCAGGAAGACCCCCTCGAAGGACCGCCCGTCCGCTCCGACCCGGTCGAAGAAGAGCGTCACGCCCGGGCGAGGCTCCCGGAACGTCCGGGGTTGAACCAGGTTCACGACGGAGGTCGCCGCCACGCGGGCCATCGAATGGGTGAGCTCGTCGTTGGCGCGCGGCAGGGCGAGGTTGTAGAAGAGGAAGACGGCCCCCGAGAGGAGAGCCGCGGCCGCGAGGGCGGGCCGGTAAAGGGACCACGGCCCGACCCCGCACGCCCGGAGCGCCACGAGCTCGGAGTCGCCCGAGAGCCGGCCGATCCCGATCAGGACCCCGAGCAGGAAGGCCATGGGAACGGTCAGGACGACGATCCAGGGGATCGAGAGCGCCACAAGCCAGCCGACCTGGGCAAGCGTGGCGCTCCGGCGGACGAAGAAGTCCGTCATGAGGAGGATCGTCCGGACGAGGAGAATGAAAGTGTAGGCGGCGAACCCCAGGAGGAACGGCGGCAGGATTTCCCGAAGCACGGACCGGGAGATCAGGCGCATCGCGGCCCAAGCGTCACGGGTCAGGGAGCGAGAGTCAAGCGGCCCGTGGAACGCCGTTTCGCGGCCGGCCGGCGCCTACATGTAACGTCCGATAAGATAGATTATGTAAAATCGCCAATGACGGGAAGGCCGCGAGTGCTGCCCTGCCTACCCGAACTGATCCGAGGCGGGGTCCCAGAAGGGGCCGGTCAGGCCGATGCCCGCGAAAATCCTCACCATCTCGTCCGGCCCGGGTCGGCGCGCGTCCGGGCTCAACCGGTTCTCGTACCAGGCGACCGAGAGAAGCCAGAGCTGCTCGAGCGTCAGGATCGGCCGCACCGGGACCCCCTGCCTCCGGCACCACTCCGCCACGCGCTCTTCCGACCGGAAGAAGAGCATGGTGCTTCAGGTGTAGACGAGGTCGGCCCACCACTTCGCCGCCGGCACCGCGAAGTGCGCGACGACGGGCTCCGGGTCCGGCCCGCCACGGCGCACGCGGACGTGGATCGGCTCGAGGGTCTCCTCGCACCGCGTGTAGACGTCCGCTTCCGCGTGGAGCGCCGCCGGGATCCCCAGGGAGTCCCAGGAACAGTTCGCGAAGTAGTCGCGATCGCCGACCCTCACCCGGTGCTGCGTGGGAACGGCGGAGAACGGCGGCGCCATCCGGATGGTGTCGCGATCCGACTCCAGGAAGAGGACGCGGTTGCGGAAGAGTCTCCCGTAGGCGTCCCGTACTTCTTCCAGCGTAGAGCCAAGGGTGCCGGCGGCCTCGCCGACCGTCGGTGGCCGGGTCGTCCGGGCGGTCCAGTCGTAGATCGCAGTCTTGACGCGGGTGTCGAAATCCACGCCGCTCCGTCAGGCGCTCTGCAGGTCCTGCAGGAGCCTCCCCTGGTTCCACGCGTCCCAGCCTTCGACGATGCGTCCGTCCTTGAAGTGAAGCCACGACATCCCGCGGAACTCCGCGGATTTGCGCGACGCGGCGAACCCGAGTCCCTCGCCGTGGTGCGTCCCCTTCGCCGACCACCGGACGACGACGTCGTCGCCCTGCGAGACGATCCCGTCTACCTCGACGCGCAGGTCCGGGAATGCCTGGAGGAGCAATGCCCGCGCGGAGAGGAACTCCGACGGACCCTTGATCTCGATCCCCTCCATGTGGCCGGCCGCCTCCGAGTGCATCAGCTCATCGACTGTCGCGTCCCGCCTCTCGTTCCAGACCTCCTCGAACCACCGCCGCGCGAGCGTCGCGTTGTCCGCCATCGCCGTTCCTCCTCAAACGTGGGTGAGCATCAGGACATAGCCGTCGGGGTCTTCGACGCGAAACTCCCCGCGCGGGTTGTAGAACGGGTACTGGATTGGACCCGCGGATACGCCCACTCTCTCCAGCGCCTCGCGCGCCGCGGGGACGTCGTCGTAGTAGAGGTAGAAGAGAACCGCCTGCTCGCCCGGGACGATCGGCCCGCTCGCCTGGGAAAGCATCAGACGCGCGTTCGCTTTCTCGAGCCAGACCCAGACCGGGTCTTTCGCCTCGGGCGGCGTGAAGGTGTTCTCGACCTCGAAGCCGAGTTTCCGGTAGAAGGCGATCGAGTCGGGAACGCTTGCGACGTGCGCCAGCGCGACGAGGGAACGGACGGCGGGTTTCGGCTCGGCTTCCACCTGGTCCGGTAAGACTACTTCTTCGAGAGCTTGATCTCCCCCGCTTCGAGCTGCCGGATGACGTCCTTCAGGGTCTGAATCAGCTCGGACTTCTCGACCCGCGACTTCGTGAACGAGAGCGCGAGCTTGAACGGTCCGCCCTTCGGTTTGTAGACGAACTCGAACCGGCGCGGCCGGCCGGTGTCGGTGTCGTCGTCCTTCTTCGAAGCGCGCAGGTCATCGCGAGTCGAGCCGGCCGCAATCTGCTGGATAGCCGCCCTCATCTTGTCGGGATCCTTCAACCGCGCGATCTCGAGGAGGACCGACTTCGCTTCGATGTCGGCGCGCCGACATTCGTCCCGAACGTCTTCCGGGATGTCGAGGAGAGACATCGCCTCCGTCACCGAGACGCGCGACTTCCCGAGGGAGTCGGCGATCTGCTGCTGGGTGTATCCGTGCTTCTCCGCGAGGCCGAAGAATCCCTCGGCCTCCTCGAAGGGGTGGAGGTCGCGCCGGTGGAGGTTCTCGATGAGCGCGATCTCGAGCACCTCCGAATCGGGCACGTCGAGCTCGATGCACGGCACCTCGGAGAGGCCCGCTTCGAGCGCCGCCCGGAAGCGCCTCTCCCCCGCGATGATGCGGAACCGTCCGCCCGGAATCGGCCGGACCAGAAGAGGTTCGAGGACTCCCTTCGCCTCGATCGACTTCGCGAGGTCTCGGAGGTCGCCGACGCTCGTGCGCGGCTGGTCCGGGTTCGTCTCGATCTCCTCGATGGAGATGAACCGGCCTATCGATTCGCCGAACCTCTCCGCGAGGGACTCGACGAAGTGGGAGTCGTGGCGCATCCGCGATTCGGTCGGGAGTCCCCGTCTGTTGCGGCTAGACACGAGAGAGAACCTCCTCGGAGAGGGAGTAGTACTCGGACGCGCCCGACGAGCGCGGCGAGAAGGTGAAAATCGATTCGCGGTGCGCCGGGCTCTCCTCGAGGCGCACGCTCTTCGAGATCGTCGTCTTGAACAGCTTGTCTCCGAACACGGTGCGGATCTGGTCGTAGACGTCCTTCGCGATCACGGTGCGGCGGTCGTGGAGAGTGATCACGACCCCGAGTAACCGCAGCGCCGGGTTCGGCCGCGCCTTGATCTTGTCGATCGTCTCGAGGAGGTCGTCGGTGCCCTCGAGCGCGAAGTAGGACGACTGGATCGGGATGAGGATGTGGGTCGCCGCGACCATCGCGTTGACCGTGATCATCCCGAGCGTCGGTGGCGTGTCGATGACGATCGCGTCGTAACGCTTGCGGGCTCCGTCCAACTTGTCGCGCAGCCGGAAGTGCCCGTCGATTTCGCCCAGCAGCTTCGACTCGATCTTCGCGAGGGCGATGCGCGCGGGCGCGACGTCCAGGTTCTTCAGCGGCGAGTGGACGACGACGTGCGACATCATGACGCCCTTCTCGGTCAAGACGTCGAACATGGACTTCTCGATCGCGCGGCGATCGAGGTAGGACATGGTGCTGTTGGCCTGGGGATCGAGGTCGATGAGAAGGGTCTTCAGACCCTTGGTGGCGAGGGCGGCGGCGAGGTTGATTGCGGTGGTGGTCTTCCCGACTCCCCCTTTTTGATTGGCGATGCAGATGACCACGGAAACCGAGTATAGCGCTCGGTTCCCCGCGGACCCACTACATACGGTATTTTCCGAGGTCCTCCGGGTTCACTTCCTCGAGCCACTTCTTCAGCCGCTCGGGGTCGCCGTCGTCGCCGTCGGGGCGCAGCGTCTTGCTCTTTTCGAGCACGTCCTCTTCGACGAAGATCTCCGCGTCCACGCGCAGTGCGAGCGCGATCGCGTCGCTCGGCCGGCTGTCGACGTCCCAGCGCGTTTCGCCTCGAAGCAGGTGAATCCGCGCGAAAAACGTGTTGTCGCGAAGGTCGTTGATGACGATCCGTTCGACTGTCGCGTCGAGCTCGCCGATCAGGTTCTTGAGGAGATCGTGCGTCATCGGTCGCGGCGTGGCGATCTTCTCCATCTGGATCGCGATCGCGTTCGCCTCGAAGATGCCGACCCAGATGGGGAGGAAGACGCCCCCTTCCGCGTCCCGAAGAACGACGACCGGCATGTTGGAGACGGGGTCCATCAGAAGCCCTTTGATCTCCATCTTGACCATCGTTCCTCCCTACGCCGCGGTCTCGGCCAGGAGCGAGTTGGGCAGGCCGCGGGTGATCCGGACCCGCAGGTACGAGCCGGGCTCCGCTTCGCCTTCCTTCGCGCCGGTCACGTGGGCGATCCGGTTGCAAGGCGTGCGCCCCCTCGGGAGCCCGTTCTTGTTGCGACCTTCCACGAGCACCTCGAGCTCGCGGCCGACGAGGCCGGCATTCACCTCCGCCTGGATGGCCGACTGGAGGTCGAGGAGTCTCGTGAGGCGGTCGGCGGCGACGTCATCGGGGACGGCGGTCTCGCTCCCCCACCGGGCGGCAGCGGTTCCGGGACGGGCGGAGTAGCGGAACGCGAACACGTTCGCGAAACGCACTTCGGAGAGAAGGTGAAGGGTCGCGTCGAAGTCCTCGTCGCTCTCGCCCGGAAACCCGACGATGAAGTCGGAGGAGACGGCGACCTCGGGCAGGGCCCGGCGAACTCCGGCGATCTTGTCGAGGTACTCGGCCGCGGAGTAGCGGCGCTTCATCCGGTAGAGGATGCGGTCGGAGCCGGACTGGGCCGGCAGGTGCAGGTACGGGGCGACAACGCCTCCCGACGCCAGGGCGTCGGTCATGGAGTCGTCGAGGAACCGCGGGTGCGACGTGATGAACCTCAGGCGCCGGATCCCGGGAATGGCGGCGGCGCGGCGAAGGAGATCCCCGAAGCCGGTCCCGTCTTCCGGGTCGCGATAGGCGTTCACCGTCTGGCCGAGGAGAGTCACTTCCGTGTAGCCGGTGTCGACGAGACCGCGGATCTCCTCGAAGATTTCTGAAGAGCGCCGGCTCCGCTCGCGGCCGCGCGTGAACGGCACGATGCAGAAGGTGCAGAACTGGCTGCACCCCTCGATGACCGTGACGTAGGCCTGGAACTGCGAGCCCCGGGAAATTTCGCGGAACTGGTAAACGGGAGAGTCGACCGGAAGGTCGATCGAGAGAATGCGCTTCCGCTCGGCCCGGATGTCGAGGACGATCTCTCCCACTTTTTCGACGTGCCCCGTCCCGAGGACGAAGTCGACCCACGGCGCGCGCTCGAGGATTTCGTCGCCTCCGACCTGCGCGACGCAACCGGTCACCCCGATGACGAGGTCCGGAGATTCCTGCTTGCGGCGGCCGAGCACGCCGAGCGCGCTGTAGACCTTCGATTCCGCCTTCTCGCGAACCGAGCACGTGTTCAGGATGACGACGTCGGGAGGCTCCGTTTCCGCGGCGGCTCGGAAGCCGCGCTTTTCGAGCTGACCGGCCATGCGCTCGCCGTCGAGCACGTTCATCTGGCAACCCCACGTCTCGACGCGGTAGGACGGAAGGGTCGCGGGCGGCGGGGCGCTCACTCTCGGAGCCAGCCGGGTAAGGCTCCCGCCTTGCGCGCACGATCGGGTAGATCCACCAGGTCTTTTTCCGCGGAGGGCAGCGCGAGGCGCGCGGTTGCGAGCTCCTCCCGCGCCTTGTCCCACGATGGCTTGATCACCTTGTCGCGATAGGCCCCGTCGTCCCACGCGTAGTAGTCCGCTTCGAGCCTCTTCGTGTCCGCCTCGAGGCGCGTGATGGTTTCGCGAAGCTCCACGACGCGCTCGCGCAACCTCCGGGACTCTTCCCGCCAGTACGCCTCTCCCTGCCCGGTCTCCGCTGCCGCGGCTGCGGTCCCGGTCGGCGTCGTCGCGGGGCGCGCGGCGGGCGTCGGAGCCGCCGCGGTCGAGGCCGGGGCGGGGCGGGACTGCGACGTCGACACCTTCCCCTTGTCGGCGTCGGTAACGAGCGTCTGGTTCGTCAGCCGGACGGGTCCCTTCTCCGCGCCCCGCGCCGGCGCCTTTCCCGCGGGCGCCTTTCCGAATCCGCCGGTCAACCTCGGGGGCGGAGTCGGCGTCGGCTCCGGGGCGGCGAGGAGGGAACCCGGCGCGGCGAGGACGCCGGCGAGAAGGAGATGCGCGGGTGAAAGTCGAAGGGGCGACATCAGGGGGCCGTCGTCCCCGCGCGGCCGTAGGCGTCCTCGAGCCGGACGACGTCGTCGAGCTCGGGCGAAGAGACCTCGATCAGGTCGCAGGCGACGTCGGCGCGCATGCGGTGACGCACGCCCGGCCGCACCCGGTAGGCACTGCCGGCCGGCAGCCGCATCTCCCGCATCTCCCCGTCCACGTCCACCGTAAGGCTCACTTCCCCGTTGAGAACGTAGAAGGTCTCGTCCTTTCTTTCATGGTACTGCAGCGAGAGCGCCTGGCCGGGCTCCAGGTGCAGGATCTTCCCGGCGTATTTCTCGTTCTCGGCGAAGATCAGCTCGTGCCCCCAGGGCTTGGGTACGGTTCTCATCCGCGTCCTCGGAACATTTTCTCCACCTCGGCGGCATCGTCCGCGTCGAGCGCCTTTTCCGCCAGCGCCGTCACGCGGACCGAGTCCACGGCCGACAGCGAATCCTTGACTCCCGCGATGGCGACCGGCGTCACGGAGAGCTCCCGGATTCCAAGACCCACGAGGACCGCGATGCCGATTGGGTCCGACGCGAGCTCGCCGCAGACCGCCACGGGACGCCCGCCTGCCCGTCCCGCGTCGACGACGAATCTTAGCATCCGGAGGATCGCCGGATGGAGAGGCTGATAGAGCTCCGCGACGTCCGGATTCGCGCGGTCGACCGCGAGCCCGTACTGAGCGAGGTCGTTCGTGCCGATCGAGAAGAAGTCGGTCTGCGGCGCGAACCGCTCGCAGAGGAGCGCGGCCGACGGGATCTCGACCATGATCCCGAGGGGCGGGACTTCGGAGATCCCGGTGCGCCGGACTGCGCGGTCGAGCGCCGCCCGGGCGGCGCCGAGCTCGCCCAACGAGGCGACCATCGGCAGCAGGATCGAGAGCGGGCCCTTCCGCGAGGCGAGGCAGAGGGCCGTCAGCTGGTCGTCGAGGATTTCGGGATGGGCGAGGCAGTAACGGATTCCCCGCAGCCCGAGGGCGGGGTTGTCTCCCCCGCCGGGACCGATCGCCTTCTCCCCTCCCAGGTCGTACGTGCGCACGACGACGGGATGCGGCGCGGCCGCCTTCAACAGATCCTCATAGACGGCTCGCTGCGCCTCGACATCCGGCGTTTCGGGCGCGGACTTCAGGTACAGGAACTCCGATCGAAAGAGTCCCACCCCTTCCGCGTGGTGTCTTTCGAGAGCCGGGAACTCCTCGGCGAGCTCGAGGTTGGCGCGCACGACGATCCGGACTCCGTCGCGGGTCGCCGCCGGTCTCGCGGTCCGCGCCCGGATTCGCCGCGCTTTTTCCCGGCCTTCGCGCACGCGCAGCAGGCTCTTCCGCAGCCGTTCCTTGGAGGGGTTCGCGTCGACGGTGCCGCGGTCTCCGTCCACGACGATCGGCCGTTCCGGCGAGACAGCCGAGCAGAGGTTCTGGATCCCCACGACGGCGGGCAGCCCGAACGAGCGGGCGATGATCGTCGCGTGCGAGGTCGGTCCGCCGCGCTCCAGGGCGAGCGCGCGAACGCGGCGCGGGTCGAGCCGCGACGCTTCGACCGGCGAGAGCTCGTCGGCGACGAGAATCGAGCCGCGCGGCAGATCGAGGGGCAGGACCTCCTCCCCCCGCCGAGCTGCCGCGCGATCTCGCGAGCAACGTCGTGAATGTCCTCCGCGCGCTCGCGCATCGCCTCGGAGTCCGCCGCCGCGAAACGGTCGCCGAGCTCCCGGGTGACCTCGGCCAGGGCCCACTCGACGTTGACGCGGTCCTTCTTCGAGCGCTCGAGAATCGCCGCGATGAAAGTTTCGTCGGAGGCGATCATCCCGTGCGCCTCGAGGATCGCGGAGAGCTCCTCGCCGATGCCGCCCGCAGCCTCGCCGGAGTGCCTCCGGAACTCCTCCGCCGCCAGGCGGGAAGCGCGGCGAAGGCGGGCCTCCTCGTCGGCGAGGTCGTCGGCAGAAACGGCGCGGCGAAACGCGCGAAGGCCCGCGAAGCGGACGATGACGGCGCGTCCGACCGCGATGCCCGGAGATACGGGAAGGCCCTGGAGCATAGGCAGCCGGGCTCCCGGGCTCAGTCCTCCTCGTCGAAGCTTCGCGCGATCAGGTCCTCGACCGCCGCGAAAGCGAGCACCTCGTCTTCGCCGCAGACGGCGATCGTGATCGCCGTTCCCTGGGAGGCGGCGAGCAGGAGCAAGCCGAGAATGCTCTTCCCGTCGACCTCCTCCCCGTTCTTCCGGATCTTCACGTCCGATTTGAATCGGCTCGCGGTCTGCACGAACTTGGCGGCCGCCCGCGCGTGGAGGCCCAGTCGATTGCGGATCTCGAGCGCGCGCTCGATCACGACGAGTCCCGGCTCTCCGCGGCGGCAGCCGCGTCCGCGTCCGCAAGGAGATCCGACGCGACGTAGATCGACCTCTGCCCGCGGTCCTTCGCGACGTGCGCGATCTCGACGACGGCCTTCCCGCTCTTCTGCAGGGCCGCGCACTTCAGGAGCATCGGCAGATTGACGCCCGTGACGATCTCGACGCGGTCGCGCTTCAGAAACGGGAGCGTCAGGTTCGTCGGAGTTCCGCCGAACATGTCGGTCAGGATCACGGCGCCGTCTCCGCGGTCGGCTTCCTCCAGACCCTCGGCGATTCGCGCGCTGGCGTCGTCGCCAACCTGACTCCAGTCGAGGGCGACCGCGACGATCTGTTCGATCCCCGGCTGGATCGTCAACGCGGCGGCCTTCAGCTCCTCGGCGAGCCGGCCGTGCGTCACGATGAGGATTCCGATCATCCGCCCGCCGGCAGCGGCCCGTGAAACATGGGGGCGATCATCTCACTCGCGGGTCGAGTCCCGATGAGAGACCCGGACGGGTAGACCCCGCTGCTTCAGCCGCCGCGCGAGCTCCTCGGCGACGTAAACCGAGCGGTGACGGCCGCCGGTGCAGCCGATGCCGATCGACAGGTAGCTCTTGTGCTCCTGCTCGTAAAGCGGCAGGAGATAGTCGATGAACTCGGAGAGTCGTTCCAGGAACTCTCCCGTCTGCGGATCCTTTTCGATGTACGCCGCCACCGCCGGGTCGGTGCCGACCTTGGGCTTCAGCTCGGGGACGAAGTGCGGGTTCGCGAGGAATCGCACGTCGAAGAGCAGGTCCACGTCGTGCGGGACGCCGAACTTGTAGCCGAACGACGTCGCCGAGACGACCATGCGTCCCGATCCCTCTTCGCCGAGGAACGTCTTCTGCATGAATGACCGAAGCTCGTGAACGGTCATTTCCGACGTGTCCACGACCACGTCGGCCTGCGAGCGCACTTCCTCGAGGAGCTCCCTCTCGTTGCGGAGCGCGGTCAACAGCGGCCGGTCCACCGAGAGAGGGTGCGGGCGGCGCGTTTCGGAGAAGCGGCGGATGAGGGATTCCTCCGACGCGTCGAGAAACAGGAGCCTCGTTCCGGGAACCCGGCGGCGGACCCGCGCGAGGATCGGAGGAAACCGCGACGCGAACTCCGGGTTCCGGACGTCGAGGATGACTCCTACCCGCGGCGCCGAGACCTGCGAGAGGAGCGGCTCGACGAGCGGCAGCGGCAGGTTGTCGACGCAGAGGTATCCCATATCCTCGAGGCACTTGAAAACGTAGCTCTTTCCGGAGCCGGAAAGTCCCGTGACGATGAGGAGACTTTCCGGAACCGTCGTCCCTTCGCCCGGCGCCGCCCCCCGCGGTCTCCGGCGAACGGCGGCCGGAGCGGAGGCGGACCGGCGGCCCGTTGCGCGCCCTTCCGCGCGGCGCGGCGGCCTTTCCCGCCGGGGGCTCTTCAAGCTCGTTTCAGCCCGGGGGACATCGCGTTGCGGGCAATCTCCTCGTCGACCTTCAAAGCGAATTCCTTGGCGGCGTCGTATCCCTGGGACTTCAGGAGCTCGTTGCGGGCGGCGATCTCGATCAGCAGCGCGATGTTTCGCCCGGACGCCACGGGAAGCTTCATGTAGGGGCGGGTGCGGTCGAGGATCGAATAGGTCTCGCCGTCCAGACCGAGCCGGTCGTACGTTTTCGCGGGGTCCCACCGCTCGAGTTCGATGACGAGCTCGATCGACTTGGAAGACCGGACCGCCGACACTCCAAAGAGGTGCTTGATGTTGATGATCCCGATCCCGCGGAGCTCCATGTGGTACCGCAGCATGTCCGCCGCGCGCCCGACGAGCGCGTCGTTCGGATACTTCCGGATCTCGACGACGTCGTCCGCGACGAGCCGATGCCCGCGCTGGATGAGATCGAGCGCCGACTCGCTCTTGCCGATCCCGGAGTCGCCGAGCAGCAGGACGCCCATGCCGTACACGTCGACGAGAACGCCGTGCAGGGTCGTCGACGGGGAGAGCTCGTCCTCGAGAACGCGGGTGATGTTCTGAATGACGACCGACGTCGTGCGCGGCGAGACGAGGAGCGGGACGTTGCGCGCGATGCACTCCCTCGCGAGCTCCTCCGGAACGTCCTGCCCCTTCGTGACGACGAAGGCCGAGACGGGAAGCGCGCAGATCGCCGCGATCCGCTCGCGCCGCAGAGCCATGGGCATCGTCTCGAGGTAGTTGAGCTCGCTCTCCCCGAGCACCTGGATGCGGCCCGGCTTGATGAAGGAGAGGAAGCCCGCGAGAGCGAGCCCGGGACGCTGGATGCGGCCCCACGAGATCGGCCGGTCGAACCCCTTCTCCCCCGCCGCGACTTCCAGGTCGAGGTCGGCGAGCGCCGGCGCGCGGAGAATCTCGGCGGTCAGCTCCGTCATCGGCGTTCGGGCCCGTTCGTCATGCGGGAACGGCTGCGTGCCGCTCCGCCGCCGCCCAGGCGGCGGCGACTTCGGAGGCTCCTTCGGCGTGCCGAAGACTCTCGGCCACCCCCGTCATCCGGATCAGCCGCGAAATCCGCGCAAGCGCCTGGAGGTGGAGCGCCGGGGCGTCCGCGGGCGAGAGCACGAGAAAGACGACAGTCACCGGTTGACCGTCCGCCGAGTGGAAGTCGACTCCCGCGCGGGAGATGCCGATCGAGATGACGACTTCAGCCAGGTTCCGCGCCTTGCAGTGCGGGATCGCGAGCCCGTCCCCGAGCCCGGTCGAGCCCATCGCTTCCCGTTCCACCAACTTCTTCGCGAGGTCCCCGGCGTTCGGGACGACTCCCGCTTTCTCGAGCCCCGCCGCCATCTCCGCGAGCGCCCCCTCGGCTGTCGTCGCCGCAAGGCTCGGGAAGACCAGCCGTTCGGACACGGCGAGGGGCTCGGTCAGCACTCGATCAGGCCCAGGTTCCCATCCCGCCTCTTGTAGATGACCGAGACGTTCTCCGTCGACGAGTCCCGGAACACGAGGAACTCCTGCTCGGAGTCCTCCATGAAGAGAGCGGCTTCCTCGACGCTCATCGGCTTCACCGCGAGGCGGCTCGTGCGGACGACGCGACGCAACGGCGCGGGAGCCGCATTTCGCGCGGACTTGCGCGAGGAGGACGTCGGAGTCGGCGCCTCCTCGGGCTCCAGGAGCCGTTGCGAGACCCGGCTCTTCCGGTCCCGCCTCTTCTCCGAGTCCTTCATCGCCTGCGCGTCGATCTTCTCGAAAGCGAGCGCGACAGCCGCCTTCGGGTCGGTGTTCGTGTATTCGCGCGCGTTCCACCGCTGTCGTCGGTGCGTCGCGATGATTTCGGCCCCGAAACGGTGCTTCTCGTGGGAGAGCACGATCCGCACGTTGGCCGGACCGCCCAGGTGGCGCTCCAGCCTTTCGGCGCGCGCCCGCGCGAGGTTCTTCAGAGCCGGGGTGACTTCCACGTTGCGACCCGTGCATTCGACGGCCATCAGGTCTCCCGTCTAAAAACTTTGTTTCCGTTGGGAGGACGAGGGGATGCGCAGCTCCTCGCGGTACTTCGCGACAGTCCGCCGCGCGATCTGGATCCCCTCGGCGCGAAGCTTCTGCATGATCCGCGCGTCGGAGTGCGGGCGGCTCGTGTCTTCGTCCGAGACGATCTTCGCAATCTTGCTCTTGATCGAGAGCGAGGACACCTCGCTCCCCTGCGTCGAGTCGATCCCGCTGTGAAAGAAGTACTTCATCGGGAAGAGTCCGCGCGGCGTGTGGATGTACTTGTTCGACACGACGCGTGAAACCGTCGACTCGTGCATGCCGATGTCGTTGGCGACGTCGCGAAGGACGAGGGGCCGCAGGTGCTCGATCCCGTGCTCCAGGAACTCGCGCTGGTGGCGGACGATCGAGTCCGCCACCTTGTAGATGGTGCGCTGACGCTGGTCGAGACTCTTGATGAGCCAGATCGCCGAGCGCATCTTGTCCTTGAGGTAGTTGGCGGCCTCTTCGCCGATCGCGCCGTTACCGCCGCGCAGCATGCGCCGGTACGCGGCGGAGATCCGCAGCTTCGGCAGCCCGTCCTCGTTCAGCTGGATGACGTACTCGTCTCCGATCTTCCGTACGCCGACGTCCGGCTCGACGTAGATCGTTCGCTCGTCCGAGTACTTGCGGCCCGGTTTCGGCTCCATGTTCTTGATGATCTCGACGACCGCCTGGATCTGCGCGAGACCGACGTTCAGCGTCCTTGACAGCTGCGTGAACTGGCGGTTCAGGAACTCCTGCCAGTGCGCGGTCACGATCTGCTCGATGAGCGGATTCTCGATGCCGAGCGCGCGGATCTGCAGCATGAGGCAATCGGGGAGATCGAAAGCCCCGACTCCGGGGGGATCGAGCGCGCGCACGAGCGCGAGCGCGGCTTCGACCTGGGCCTCGTCCTCGAATCCGGCGGCCCGGATCTCGTCGCGGGAGACGCGGAGATAGCCGTCCCCGTCGATGTTGCCGATCAAGTATTGGGCGATCTCGCGGACCTCGGGATCCGAGTCCGACATCGAGAGCTGCCAGTTCAAATACTCGTTGAGTCCCTGCGGCTTCGAAAGCGTGTTCTCGAGCGGGACCTGCTCGGTGTCTTCGTACTGGCGCGGGTTGTAGGCGCTGTCGAGGTAGTCCTCGAAGTAGGAGTCGAAGTCGATCTCGTCGAAGGAGTCGCGCTCTTTCTCGACGGGGGCTTCGGCGTCCGCCGCTTCGACCGTCCCGGTGGGAACGTCCGCGTCCGCTTCCTTCGCCGCGCTCGCGTCGGCCTCGGTCTCGGCCTCGCTCGTGTGCTCGGCGGCCGCTGCTTCTTCTTCCTCCTCGAGGAGGGGATTCTCGACGACCTCCTGGGTGAGGACGTCCTGGAGCTCGAGCTTGGACATCTGCAGCAGCTTGATGGCCTGCTGCAGCGACGGCGTCATGACCAGCCGCTGCGAAAGCCTGAGGTTGAGCTTTTGCTCGAGTCCCATCGTAAAGATGACAGCGCCTAGCGGAGCTGAAACGCCTCCCCCAAATAGATCTTTTTTACGACGGCATCATTCGACAAGGCAAGCGGCGTGCCAGCCCGCAAAATGGCGCCGGCGTTGATTATATAAGCGCGATCGACGATCGACAGGGTCTCGCGGACGTTGTGGTCCGTGATGAGCACGCCGATGCCGGACGAAGCCAGCCGGCGAACGATCGACTGGATGTCGAGCACCGCGATCGGGTCGATTCCGGCGAAAGGCTCGTCCAAGAGCAGGAAGTAGGGGGACACGACGAGGCTGCGTGCTATCTCGACGCGCCGGCGCTCCCCTCCCGACAGCGTATACGCCCGGTGGTCGCGGACCGCCTCGAGCCCGAACTCGGCGAGAAGCTCGTCGGCGCGCTCCCGGCGGGCCGAGGGAGTGAGGTCGAGAGTCTCCAGAATCGCGAGCAGGTTCTCTTCGACTGTCATCTTCCGGAACACCGACGGCTCCTGCGGAAGGTAGGAGATGCCCGCCCGCGCCCGGCGAAACATCGGAAGGCCGGTCAGGTCGCGTTCGCCGAGGCGCACGGTCCCCGCGTCCGGCTCCACGAGTCCGACGACGATCGAGAAGGTCGTCGTCTTTCCGGCGCCGTTCGGGCCGAGGAGACCGACGATCTCCCCGCCCGCGATCTCGACCGATACTCCCGAGACGACGGTGCGGCCGCCGTACGCTTTCTCGAGTCCCTCCGCCGTGAGCCGCGGACCATCCGGGCCTGGACGGGGAGCGAGGTCGCGTCCGCTATCCGAAAGGCTCCGCTGCCGGCTCTCTGCCACGGTTCAAGGATAGTGGATCGGCGGGCCACCGCAGGGGCGGGCATCGGGGCTGAACTGCCGCTGGGGGTCCGGGGGACCGCAAGGTCCCCCGCTTACTTCAGCGGCGTTCGGCCTTCGTCTGGTGGATCGTTTCCGTCCGGCCTCCCGTCGGGGCCGTGACTTCGACGTTCTTGCCGCGGCCGGTGATCGTCAGGGTCGATCCCGCCACCCGGTTTCCGTCCGCGTCGGAAACTCGGGCGGGACTGCCGTGAAGGACGGTTCGACCCTCTTCCGGATGGTCGATGGCGCGGTCCGCCGTGGCCGTGCGTCCCGTCGCGCGGTCCGCGAGTGACACGCCTCCCGAAAGCTCCACCTTCTCGAGCTTCCGGTCCTTGCCGAAGAACGCGACGCCGCGGTCGCCCGACGCGCGCCAGGTTCCGCGCGTGACGGTGACGGCGTCTTCGAAGACCGCGTTCGACTCGCTCTCGCGATAGGTGAGGCGCCTCGCGGACACGACGGCGGGCTCTTCCTTCGTGCCGGCAGCCGCGTTGGGCGCCGCCGCCCGGGTGAGGACGGCCCGCACCTTGCCGACGGCGACGGCAGTCCGCGCCGCGTCGTTCAGCGTGATGTCGTCGCCGAAGAGCGACGATGATCCCTGCCACAGGCTCGCGCCGCCCGAGAGCGTCACGAGACGCGTGCGCCGGTCGAGGACGATTCGCTCCCCCTTTCCGTACGTCGGGCGGGAGGCGTCCCCGAGGAACGAAGACGCGCGAGCGGGACGGTCCTTCTCGGCGAGGAAGACGGCGCGCGCCTGCCCTTCCGCGGAGAGCGTTTCGCGGTTTCGGTCGATCTCGATGCGTGTCGCGGACACGCGGGAGCCGCCCTCTTCGACAGTCGCCGGCTTCTCCCGGGTGCCGGTCAGAATCCACACGCCCCGATCGGGGACGTCGACGACCCGGTTCGCGCTCGCCTTCCTTCCCTGCCCTTCGAGGCGGACGGACCCCTCGAGGTCGAGCGTCTGAAATCCGCCCGAGGGCGCGAAGACGGCGCTCCCCTTCTCGCTCTGCGCGACTCCCTGATCGGAGTGGAGGCGGACGTCGCCATTGGCGCGCGCGGCTGTCGGCTGGCCCCCGGCGAAGTCCATGTCGAGCGTCCGTCCGGCGATCCGACGACCCGGCTCCTCCACGACCGCGGGAGCTCCCTTCAGGCTGATCGAGCGCACGTCCCCGGACAGGTCGAAGAAGAGCGCGCCCTCGTCGGCGGAGTACTTGCGCACGAGGCCGCCGGCGGCGGGAGCGAGCGCGCCGCGCACCGAACTGAACGCGCGCGCCCACTCCGCGGAGTTCCCCTCGGGCGAGAACTTCAGGAGCATCCGGTCCGCGGTGACCCAGTCTCCCTTCGCGGAGGAGGCCTTGACGTTCCCCTTCAGCAGAACGACCCCCTCGTCGCGCCGATACTCGCCCGAGTCGCCGGAAATCGCGGAGAGGCCGCCGCTGCCCTGCCCCGTCCCGGAGCCGCGGATCGGTCCCGCGAGCGACAGGGTGCGGGTGGTGAGGTCGTACGCGCCGGAGGAGGCGGTCACGTCGAAGGTGCCCCGGGTGAAGTGGAGAGAGGCCGGCGCGCGCAAAAGTTTTTTCGTCGGATCGAACTCGATCGTCTCGGTCTCGCCGAGCGCGCCGTCTCGCGGCTCCACCCAGCGAACGTTCCCCGTCAGCACCGCGGCCTTCGTCCGGTCGTCATAGCGCGCGCGGTCGGACTGCACCGTCACGGGCGGGCCGTCCTCGGGGTAAACGGTCAGCGAGACGCGCTCGAGCGCGTACAGGTTCGGCGGCAGACCCGCGCCTGCCCCGAATCCGACGGTGCGGTCGGACCGGATCCGGAAGAGCGGCTTGTCACCGACCGACTCGGTGTAGTCGAAACCGGAAAGCAGCGTTGTCGCTTCTCCCGTCTCGGGACTCCCGCCCGGAACTCCGGCCCCGGGCGTCGCTCCGCCACGCGCGGACGAGGTGACCTTCTGGCCGGAACGGAAAAAGACGACGAGAACGAGGAGAAAGGCGGCGCCGAAGACGAGGATCGCGATCTCGGCGCGCTTCCGATTCACGTCGTGGCCGCGAGGAGTTCGGCGGACGTCGACCCCTCACCCCGGCCCTCTCCCCGGAGGGGAGAGGGAGAAGAAGTTGGGCGCGGATCCCCGGCGTGCACGATCTCCACTTCGGGACGACCGCTCCACCGGCTGCGCGAGAGACGGTAGTCGATGCGGAAATCGCCGGAGGCGGAGCGCTCGCCGACGCCCGCGGCCTCGCGCCAGGCGATTGCGTCGATCGCGCCGGAGCCGTGGGAGAGCCGGCCGCGCCAGCCGCTCCCGCCAATCGGGCGAAAAGGCGCCTCCGCCCGGGCGGCGCCGCACGAGAACACGGGCCTCGGATTGCCGGCCCCGTGCGGCTCGAAGCGCTCGAGGTGAGCGAGGAGCTCGTCCGAGATGTCCTCGAGAGGAAGCTCCGCTTCCGCCGTTTCGCGCCGCACGAAGTGCTCGCGCGCCACGCGCCGGGCGAAGTGGGCGCACGCCTCGCGCCGGAAGGCGTCGAAGTCCTTCGCGGCGACGGATCCGCCGACCGCCTGGTCGTGCCCGCCGAAGTCGAACAGCCCGTCCCCCATTTCTTTCAGGGTCGCGTGGAGCGACAGTCCGGGGATGCTCCGCCCCGAGGCCGACGCCCGGTCTCCCTCGAGAGCGAAGAGCAGCACGGGCCGGTTGTATTCCCGCGCCAGCCGCGACGCCGCGATCCCGAGCACGCCGCGATGCCACGAGGTGTCTCCTTCGACGATCAGCGCGTCCCGCTCCGCATCGAAGGTGCGCTCGATGCGCTCGCGCGCCGCCAGGACGACGCGGCGTTCGATCGACTGCCGTTCGGAGTTCCTCGCGCACAGCTCCGCCGCGATTTCTTCGGCGCGAGTCGGGTCCCGCTCCTCGAAGAGCGCGAGCGCGAGCTCCGCGGTGTCGAGCCGGCCGGCCGCGTTCAGGCGCGGCGCGATCCGGAACGCGACTTCCTCGGAAGTCGGGGCGCATCCCGGGGCGATCCCGCACTCCCGCAGGAGCGCGACGAGACCCGGCGCGCGCGGGCTCGCCAGCGCGGCGAGACCGAGAGCGGCGATGGTGCGGTTCTCGCCGGTGAGCGGGACGATGTCGGCAATCGTTCCGAGGCACGCCGCCCGGAGAAGGGACTCGGTCGACAGGGAGACCCCCGCCGTGCGCGCGATTCCGAGGGCGAGCTTGAACGCTACGCCCGAGCCGGAGAGGTCGACGCAGGGGTAGGCGCTTCCCGGCATGCGGGGGTTGACGATCACGGCGCCCTGGGGCACGTGCTCCGGAACGACGTGGTGATCCGTCACGATGACGTCGACTCCCGCTTCGCGGGCGCAGGCCACTCCCTCGACGGCGGTGATGCCGCAGTCCACGGTCACGATGACGGACGGCGCGAGCTCGCGGATGACCCGGCGGACCGTGTCGGGCGTGAATCCGTATCCATCCTTCAGGCGGTGAGGGATGAAGGCGATCGCCGTGGCGCCCGCGCGGGCGAGGGCGGCCTTCAGCTGCGCAACCGCGGTGACCCCGTCGACGTCGTAGTCCCCGAAAACAACGATCCGCTCGCCGGCGCGCGCGGCGGCCACGAGCCGATCCGCTGCTTCCGCCACTCCGGCGAGGAGGAACGGGTCGTACAGGTGGGACTCGTCCGGCCGGAAGAAGAGATCTGCCTCCGCCGCCGAGGTGATTCCGCGGGTGACCAGAAGCCGCGCGACGAGGGGCGGCAGCCCCGCCTCGTGCGCGAGACGGGCCGCCCTGCGATCGCCGTCGTCGACGGGCGAGAGGGGGTTCTTCGGCGACGTCCTCACATCCATGGGGGCAGTCTGACCCGGGGAGTCGGACAAACGATGTCCGGCACTACTCGGGGGAAGCCACCTCGTGCCGCCCCATCGCCCGGAACTTCCGGTATCGCCTCTCCCGGCGCTCCTCCGACGTCAGGTCGGCGACCTCGCGCAGGTGCCGCTCGACGGCCTCCCCCACGGCGGCCGCGGCGCCCGCCGGATCCGCGTGAGCGCCGCCCGGAGGCTCCGGAATGATCTCGTCGATGACGCCGAAGCCCTTCAGGTCGACGGCGGTCAGGCGGAGCGCCTCGGCGGCCTCCTTCTTCCGCGAGGCGTCCTTCCAGAGGATCGCCGCGCATCCCTCCGGTGAAATGACGGAGTAGGTCGCGTGCTCCATCATGAGGACGCGGTCGCCGACGCCGAGCGCGAGCGCTCCGCCGGAGCCGCCTTCTCCGGTCACGACGACGATGATCGGGACTCGAAATCCCGCCATCGCCCGGAGGTTCACGGCGATCGCCTCCGCCTGGCCGCGCTCCTCGGCGTCGATCCCGGGATAGGCGCCCGCCGTGTCCACGAACGAGAGGATCGGGCGGTCGAACTTGTCCGCGAGGCGCATCACCCGCAGTGCCTTGCGGAAGCCCTCCGGTCGCGGCATCCCGAAATTCCGCCGGACCTTCTCCTTCGTGTCGCGCCCCTTCTGATGGCCGACGACAGCAACCGGCCGGCCGCGGAAGTGCCCGAGACCCGCCACGATCGCGGGGTCGTCCGCGAACTTCCGATCGCCGTGGAGCTCGACGAAATCGGTCAGCAGCGTCTGGATGTAGTCGAGGGTGTAGGGGCGTGCCGGATGGCGCGCGACGAGCGTTTTCTGCCACGGGGTGAGGCTCGCGTAGATCTCCCGGGAGACCCGTTCCACCTTCTCGCGGAGCCTCTCGATCTCCTTGCGGTGCGCGGCGTCGTCGGGGAGCGCCGAAAGCTCCTCGATCCGCTGGCGCAGGCGGAGGATCGGCTCCTCGAACTGCCCGTCTTCGCCGTTCATTTTCGGATCATTCTAACGGTCACATCAGATCCTGGGGATCGACGTCCGTGGCGATCTGCGTCCCGCCGGGCGGCTGATCGGGAATTGCTTCCTCGAGAACGCGGAGAACCGCGCCGCGGTCGGGCGCTCGGAGCAGACTCTGGAACCGCCACTTTCCCTGAAGGCGCTCGAGCGGCGCCGGCGCCGGCCCGGAGAGCCGGACGTTCTTTCCTGAGGCGGCGGCCGAAAGCGCGCGGCCGATCTCCGCGGCGGCGGCCTCCGCCTTCTCGCGGTCCGGGGAGGAGACGAGCACGCTCGCAAGCTCGGAGAACGGCGGATAGAAGAACGAGCGGCGGAACTCGAGCTCGCCGGCGGCGAACCCGTCGACGTCGTGCACCGCCGCGCGGCGGATCGCCGGATGGCCGGGGTGAAACGTCTGGACGTGGACCGTACCCGGTTCAGCGCCGCGGCCCGCGCGGCCCGAGACCTGCGCGAGGAGCTGGAACGTTTTCTCCGCGGAGCGGAAGTCCGGGAAGTTCAAGATCGAGTCCGCCGAGAGCACTCCGACCGCCGTGACGTTGCGAAAGTCGTGACCCTTGGCGACCATCTGCGTCCCGATGAGGCAGAGCGCGCGGCCCGACAGGAAGTCGTCCACAACCGCTTCGACGCCTCGGCGCCGGGCGGAGTCGCGGTCGAGGATCGTCCAAGGCACGTCGGGAAAGAGCTCGGCGAATCGGTCCGCGACGCGCTCGGTGCCGGCGCCGATCGCTTCGAGCAGCGCGCCTCCGCACTCCGGGCAGCGTTCCGGGCGCGGGCGCCTCTCGCCGCAGTAGTGACAGACGAGCCGCCGTCCCCGGTCGTGGACCGTGCGCGACACGCTGCAGTTCGTGCAGCGGAAGTCGAAGCCGCAGTCGCGGCAGAGAAGGTAGGGCGCGAAGCCCCGCCGGGGCTGCAGAAGGATTGCCTGCTCCCCCCGGCCGAACACCTCCCGCAGGCGTTCGACGAGGGGCGCCGAGAAGAGCGGCACCCCCTTCTCCTCCGGGAGCGCCTTCTCGCGCCGGAGGTCGACGATCTCGACAGCGGGCAGCGGCCGCGACTCGACGCGGGAGGTGAGCGTCAGGAGAGCCATGCGGCCGACCCGTGCCGCGTGGTACGTCTCCATCGAAGGGGTGGCGGAGCCCATCACGAGTGCCGCCGCGTTGGCCTTCGCCCGGATCGCCGCGACCTCGCGCGCGTCGTACCGCGGGCTCTCGCGCTGCTTGTACGAGGAGTCGTGTTCCTCGTCGACGACGAAAAGGCCGGGATCCGCGATCGGCGCGAAAGCGGCGGAGCGCGGACCGATGACGACGCGGGCCTGCCCCGAGCGGACGCGATCCCACGCCCGCGCGCGTTCCCCTTCCGAGAGCGCGGAGTGCAGGACCGCCGCCCGATCGGCGAACTGGCGGCGCAACTCGCGGGCGAAGACGGGAGTCAGAGCGATTTCGGGGACGAGCCAGACGGCGCCCCGCCCGAGGTCGAGCGTGGCGGCGATCGTGCGCAGGTAGATCTCCGTCTTCCCGCTGCCGGTGACCCCCTGGAGAAGGGCGGGCAGGTAGCGCCTCTCGCGGATCGCCCCGAGGATCGTGTCGAGGGCCCGCGTCTGTTCCGGCGTGAGGACGAAATCGGACGCCGCCGCCGAGAACGGCGACGGGAACTCGCGCTCGTCCCCGCGGTCGGTCTGCTCGAACGTCGCGAGGACGCCCTTCGCGGCGAGCGTTCGCAGCACGGCGGGTCCGGCTCCGGTCGCGGCGCGGATTTCCGCCGCCGTCGCCGGACGGCCGAGCGAGTCGAGCCAGTCGGCGACAGCGCGGCCTCGCCGGCTTCGCCGGAGCAGCGCGTCCTTTTCGGAGCGGTCGAGCCGACCGGGCAGGTAGGCGAGGACGGGGCGCCGCGCCGTCCGCTTTTCCGTAGACACGGCGCGGATCCAGCCCCGCTCTTCGAGCGACCGCAGCACTTCACGCGGGGGCCGGGCTTCCGGCGGCAGCTCCGCCATGCGGGCGCTCCGGCCGTCGGCGAGGGCTTCGAGCACCGGCCGCTCGTCGGCGGGCGCTCGCGCCGCCGCCATCGCGCCCTTCTCGGTGATCCGGTATCGGACCGATCCCGCGGCGGGAAGCCGGGCGGGCAGGACGCTCTTCAGGACTTCGCCCGTCGCGGCGAAAAACCGCTGCGCCACTTTCGTGGCGGTTTCGAGGAGCTCGGGCGGGCAGACCGGCTCGTCGTCGAGCACTTCGAGCACGTCGCGGAGCGCGACCGCTTTGGCGTCGGAGTCGGCGGGAGCGTCCGGGACGACGATCCCGGTCAGGACCCGTTCGCCGAAGGGCACGCGCACGCGCGATCCCGGCAGGGGGACCGGAAGCGTGTCCGGGATCCGATAGGTGAAGCTCCGGCGGATCGGAAGTGGCAGGGCGACGGAGACGGTGCGCATGAAGAAGCTGTCCGCTTTCAGCTGTCAGCTCTCAGCCCGGAGGCTCCCAGCTGATAGCTGATAGCTGAAGGCTACGTCTGCGACTGCGGCACTTCGTCCTCTTCCTCGGGGTCGTCGCGGACGAAGACGTGCGAGCGCTGGATCGGGTCCCAGCGGTACCGGCGGGTGCTGTCCTCCTCTTCGAGGTCCGGCGTGATCATGATCGAGTCGCGGTCGACCGAGAGGTCGCCGTCGGCGAGCGAGACGTCCCGTTCGAGGAACTTCCCGGGCGAGAAAGCGGAACGGTCCGTCCCCGTGAACACGGCGATCGAGAACCACGGCGAGTCGCGGTCGGAATCCCGGCGGACGAAGGCGAGCACGAAGTCGAGAATCCCGTCGTCGTTCACGTCGCCGCGGAGAAAGTACGGATGGTAGACGCCGTAGAGCTTCCGGAAGTCCTCGCCTT
The DNA here is from genome assembly GCA_963832145.1 of uncultured Acidobacteriota bacterium. Taxonomy (GTDB): domain Bacteria; phylum Acidobacteriota; class Thermoanaerobaculia; order UBA5066; family Gp7-AA6; genus Gp7-AA6. The sequence goes on along the minus strand of CAWHTA010000001.1, from coordinate 248,044 downwards.
CCGTTTCCCGGCGGTCGGCGTCGGTGGCGACGCGCAGTTCGCGGTTCGTTCGGAGGAACTCTTCGACAGCGGCCTTCTCCGCGCTGCGGAGCGCGTACCCGGACCAGACGGGCAGCGCCGGTGGACGCGCGGCGCGGGCGGGGGCGTTTCCTTCCGCGCCGTCCGACGTCCGGCGGCACGCCTGAGGGGCGAGCGCGAGCAGCGCCGCGCCGAGAAGAGCTCCGGCGGTTCGGAGTCTCAGGCGGCGCGCGCCCGCTTCGTCGCCTGGTCGAGCCGTTCCGCGACGACTTCCCAGTTCAGGTTCTTGAGAAACGCTTCGAGGTACGACTTCTTGTCGGTTCCGAAGTCGATCATGAAGGCATGCTCCCAGGTGTCCAGCGCGAGCAGGTGCTCCTGGTGGATCATCACGCCGTTGGAGTGCTCCCAGATCTGGTTGTGATGGAGCTTCCCGTCGATCCGGTCGTAGGTCAACAGGACCCAACCCCCGGTGGCCGTTTCCGCGCATGCCTTCAGATCCTCTTCCCAGTTCGACCGGCTCCCGAAGGAGCTCTCGAGAGCGCGCGTCAGGTCGGCCTTCGGCTCCTGGCTCCCGCCGCCGAGGTTGTCGAAATACATCTCGTGGAGATAGACGCCATTGTATGGCACCGACTCCCGGCGCTTCAGTTCCGAGAAGCGGCCGTACGAGAAGTTCGCGTTCGCCTTGCGATCCTCGTAGGGGATCTTCGCGATTTCCGCCCGGATCTCGTTGATCTTCTTGACGTAGCCGCCGTAGAGCTTCAGGTGCTGCTCGATCTGCTTGGGCGAGAAGCCGGACAGGTTTCCGACGAGGTGCTCGTAGTCCTTCGCGCGAATTTCCATTGTCCCTCCTTACGGATGCCCCCGGCGGTTCACCCGCCGGGGGCCGGTCGTGAAGAATGCTAGTGTTGCAAGCCGCGTGCGAGGGGCGTTGCGAAGCCTCCCCCGCCCGGCGAGGAGGACTCTCTGAGACGCGAGATGGACAGCCTCGGACCGCGCGAAATCCCGGACGAGGCCTACTGGGGCGCGCAGACCTCGCGGGCGATCGAAAACTACCCGATTTCCGGCGAGCGCGCCCACCCGGAGGTCATCGTCGCCTACGCCCGCATCAAGCGGGCGTGCGCCGAAACGAACCTCGAGATGGGCCGGCTGGACGCCGAGAAGGTGCGCGCGATCGTCCAGGCGTGCGACGAGGTTCTCGCGGGAAAGCACCGGGAGCAATTCGTCGTGGACGTCTACCAGGCGGGAGCGGGCGTCTCGTTCCACATGAACGTCAACGAAACGATCGCCGGCCGCGCCGCGGAGATCCTGCAGAAGCCGCGCGGGGACCGGTCGGCGATAAACCCCAACGACCACGTCAACCTCGGCCAGTCGACGAACGACACTTTCCCGACGGCCCTCCATCTCGCGGCGCTCTCCGTCGGGCGCGTCCTCTCCCAGGAGGTCGAGCGGCTCGTTCAATCGTTCGCGCGCAAGGGCGAGGAGTTCGGCCCGGTCGTCAAGTCGGGGCGGACGCACCTCATGGACGCCGTGCCCGTGACCCTCGGACAGGAGTTCCGCGCGTACGCCGCCGCGCTCTCGTACCGTCGCGCGGCGATCGACCGCTCCCTCGACGGCTTGAGGGAGCTCGCGCTCGGAGGCACCGCCGCCGGGACCGGCCTCAATGCGCCGGCCGGATTCCGCGAAAAAGCGATCGGCCGCCTCTCGACCCTGACCGGGGAAACGCTTTCGCCGGCGCGCGACGCGCGCGAGGCGCTCCAGAGCCGCGCCGCGGCCGGAGACTACTCCGCCGCCCTGCGCGCCTTCGCCGTGGAGCTCGGGCGGATCGCGAACGACGTGCGCCTCCTCGCGTCCGGTCCCGTGACGGGGCTGGACGAGATCCGCCTCCCCGCCGTGCAGCCCGGGTCGTCCATCATGCCGGGGAAGGTGAACCCGGCGATCCTCGAGTGCACGAACATGCTGTGCTTTCAGATCGTCGGCTTCGACACAGCGAACCTGCTCGCAGTCGGCGGCGGCCAGCTCGAGCTGAACGTCATGATGCCGCTCCTCGCGTACAACCTGACGCGCGGGCCGCAGCTCCTGATCAACTTCCTGCCGGTCCTGCGCACGCGGTGCGTGGACGGCATCACGGCCAACGTCGAGAAGTGCCGCCAGTACCTGGAGGACTCCCCTTCCGTCATCACGGCCCTGACCCCCCGGATCGGATACGCGCCCGCCGCGGAAGTCTTCAAGGAGGCAGTCGCGCGCGGAGTCCGCGTGAAGGACGTCCTCCTCGAGAAAAAGATCCTGACCGAAGACGAGCTCGCCGCCGCGATGACGCCGGAGGCGCTGCTCGGACCGCTGGAGTAGACGAGATACTGAGTTTCCGTTGAAGCGAGGAGGGTTCAAAGAATGACGTGGCCCGAAGACTGGCAGACCAACGTGACTTTTCTACTCCGGTGGATTCACTTGCTGGCCGGGATCACCTGGATCGGCCTGCTCTACTGGTTCAACCTGGTCAACGTGAACTTTCAGAAGGAGCTCGACGCGGCGGTCAAAGGGAAGGTCAACCCTCCCCTTCTCACGCGCTCACTCTTCTGGTTCCGGCACGGCGCCGCGCTCACGGTCCTCTCCGGGGTGATCTACTACGCGATCCTCCTCAACAGCGAGAACATCGACGCGAAGATGGGCATCGTGCTCGGCGTCTGGATCGTGACGTGGTTGGTGCTCGCCCTCCTCTACCGCATGGCGGTCGCGGGCGGGTTCCTGAAGGACGGGCGAGTGCTCGGTATCGTCATCGTGCTCGTCGTGCTCGCGGCAGCGTGGGTCGTCGTCGGGTCGATCCGCCAGGGCGGCAGCAACCGGACCATGGCGATCGGAGTCGGAGGTGGGCTCGGAATCATGATGTTCATGAACGTGTGGATGATCATCTGGCCGCTCCAGAAGAAGATCATCGCGGCGACGCGCGCGACTGCGGAGTCGGGCACGCCCGCTCCCGCCGACGTTCCGAAGTGGGCCCGACGGGCCTTCCTCGCCTCGCGGACGAACGCGTGGCTCTCGATCCCGATGCTCTTCTTCATGGGGGCCGCGAGTCACTTCCCAGTGTTCGGGACGGCTGTCGCGCCGTAAACGGGACTAGAAACTAAGGCTTTCGCTCCGCTGCCCAGTTCTGGACGAGAGTGACCGGGTCGGAGATCTCGTCGGCGGGCCTCAGGTTGACGAGGAAGCGTTCGCCGTCGGGCGTGACGTCGAACTGCCCTCCCGGCGGCGGCCGGAGGTGGGTCTTGAACAAGGCTGTCGGGATCCCGGCCTGAAAGGTAGAAGCCGCCCGCACTTCGACAGCCATGATCTCGTCCCCCGGTGCCTGATAGACGATTTCACTTCCGCCCCGCGTCCAGTGCGGCGCGCGGCCGCCGGCCGTCGAGATCTGCCACTTGCCGCCCGGTCCGGGAAACGGCACGACGTAAACCTCCTCCTTGCCGGACTCGTTCGAAACGTAGGCGATCCAACGCCCGTCCGGGGAGAAGCGACCGAGGATCTCGTTAGCCGTGGTCTGGAGAAAGGGCGTCGCCTTGCCGTCGGCCACCGAGTACGTCCAGAGGTCCATCTGAGTGGGCGCCCGCGGGTCGTCCACCTGGAGCAGGAGAACTCGTCCATCCGGCGACCAGTCCAGAGCCATTTTGAAAGCGTTCGAAGAGAGGAGCGGCTCCTCCTTCGCCGTGCCCGCGGAATCCCTCTGGTAGATGTCTCCCGGGTTCTTCCGGGCCGCTGAGAAGAGCACGCGGGAGTCGTCGCGAGACCAGAGCGGCCCGAACTCGTCCGATGGATCGAAGGTGAAGCGAGTCGGCGTGTTCCGTTCGAGATCGTAAATCCAGATGTCTCCCACCGACTGAGGATCCAGTATCCGGACGGCAACTCGTTTCCCGTCGCGCGACAGCCGCGGGGTGGTGAGCCGCCCCGGGGGACCGACGGTGCCCGCCGGCTTGCCGGCCCGGTCGAGCCACGTGAGCTGGGTCTGCCCTCCGCTTCCCCCCGTCTGGTACGCGAGCAGCCCGTGATCCGAAACTGCGAAGACCGCCTGTGCAAAGGTCGCGAAGTACTTGACGTCTTCCGCGACCGGAAAGGCTTCGTTGGTGAAACGCAGGGACTTCGGGTCGAAGGGCCGGGCGAGCAGCGTCCTCTCCCGGTAGAAAAGGAGGTGGCCCGGGGCGGTGTAGGCGACGTTGGTGTTGGCGTTGAACAGGAGCTTCCGCTCGCCGCCGTCCAGAGAGGCCGCGTAGATGGCGTTCTTCTCGCCAATCCCCCCACCGTTCTGGGCGAGATACAGAAAGCGTCGTCCGTCCGGCAGAAAGACGGGCCACCGGTGACTGACCTCCGACGCACCGGCGTCGAGCTTCGTCACCGGCGAGGGCGAACCGCCGGAAGCCGAGACGCGATGGACGACCTCGCGGGAGTTCGGAACGAAAAGGATCACCCCGTCGCGGTTCCAGCTTCCTCCCCGGCCGAGCGACGCGTCCGCGAGAGACTGGGGAGGTCCGCCCGAGGCCTCGATCTTGTTCAGCTTCCGGTTCGCGAAGAACCCGAGGAACCGGCTGTCCGGGGACCAGAAGGGATTCGAAGCTCCCTCCGTCCCGGCGAGCGGTTGGGCCGACACCCCGGAGAGCGGTTGGACCCACAGCCTGTTGATCCCGGAAGAGTTCGCGACGAAAGCCACCCGGCGGCCGTCCGGTGACAACGCCATCGGGCCGAAATCGAAAGCGAAGATCGATTTTTCGGGTGGAAGGAGCGAGGACCGAACGAGTCGCGGTGGCTCGCTCCCCAGGCGAATGACGAGAAGGGTTGCCGCCGCGGCCGCGAGCGCCGCGACCGGGACGAGCGCCCACGCGAGCTTCTCGCGGCTCTTCCTCCTCGAGGCGACGGGCTGCGACAGCCCGACCGCCGAACCGCCTTCCGCGATCCACTGGAGCTGGAGCCGGACGTCGTGCGCGGTCTGGAAGCGGTCGTCCGGGTCCTTGGCGAGGCAGGTCCGGACGATCCGGTCGAGCGCCGGGGGCGTCGTCGGCTGAAACGAGGAGAGGGGTTCCGGGTGCTGGTGGAGGATCGCGGCCATGAGAGATGCCGGGCTCTTTCCGCTGAACGCCTTTTTCCCCGTCGTCATCTCGAATAGGAGAAGACCGAGACCGAAGATGTCGGTACGACCGTCGGCTTCCCCGCCTTCCAGCTGCTCGGGAGCCATGTAGTGAAGCGTGCCGACAATCGTCCCCTGGGCGCTCAAGCCCATATCGCCCTGCGTGAGGACATCCGAAAGACTCGCCGCGACGGAGCCCGGCGCCGGCAGATCGAGCTTCGCCAGCCCGAAGTCCACGAGCTTGACGCCCGACTTCGTCAGCATGACGTTTCCCGGTTTCAAGTCCCGGTGGACGACGCCGTGGCGGTGAGCTTTCTCCAGGGCGTCGGCGATCTCGATGCCGTAGCGCAGGACCTGATCGGGGGGCAAAGGCCCCTTCGCGATCCGGTTGGCCAACGTCTCGCCTTCCAGGAACTCCATGACCAGGTACTCGACGCCGGCCTCGTTGCCGACGTCGTGCACCGTGCAGATGTGCGGGTGAGAGAGCTGCGAGATCGCCTTGGCCTCTCTCTCGAACCGCTGGCGGAACGCGGGGTTCTCGGAGAGGCTCGCGGGAAGGACCTTCACCGCGACCGTGCGTTCGAGCCGTATGTCCCGCGCCTTGTAGACCTCTCCCATCCCTCCCGCGCCGACCGCGGAAAGGATCTCGTAAGGCCCGAGTCGCGAGCCGGCCGGTAGCGTCATTTCGGGGTGAACTCGGCGCGCATCATAGCGGCCGTTCCTCAGGCCGGGACGAACTTCTCGAGGAGCGCATCGAAGCGGGGATTTCCGCGGAGCGCGTCGAAGACCGGGCTCGTGCGCGGCCACCACGCCAGGGCGTTCCGTTGCTCGGCGGCCGCCTCGAGCGCTGCGATTGCCTCGTCGTGATCGCCGAGCCCGATGTGGACGAAGGCGAAGTGAAATGGCGCGACGTACTCGCGCGAGGAGCGGTCGCGGAGCTCGGAGAGGAGCGCGAGCGAGTCCTCCCGACGGCCTCCCGAGGCATACGCGCTTCCGAGGTGGGCCAGGTACCAGCTCTGCGATCGGTCCGTGAGCGCGACCGTGCGCTCGAAGTGCGTCGCCGCCTCCTCGGGCTTTCCCATTCGCTGGAGAACCACTCCCAGCCCCCAGAGCGGGTACAGCGCGTCGGGGTCGAGCTCGAGCGCCCGGCGCATCTCGCGCTCGGCCTCCTCGAACCGGCGCTCCGCGAAGTAGGTCCACGCGACGTTGACCTGGACGTTCGGGGAGAGGGGCTCCAGGTCCCGCGCCTTGAGCGCGAAGGGCCGGGCCTCGGCGGGGCCTTCGACGTACGTGCGCTTCAACGCCAGCCAGGAGTAGGCAGCCGCGGAGCGCGGCTCGAGCTCGATCGCGCGGAGGAACGCGCGGTCCTCCTTTTCGAAGTCCCAGCCGAAGTAGTGCTCGACGAGGCCGATCGCAACTTGCGTGTCGGCCGAGTCGGGCTCGAGCTCGTGCGCTCGGTTCGCAGCGGCCCGCGCCTTGGCGAACGCCTCGAGGGTCGGGATCCCGCCGTAGAAGGCGAAGATGCAGTAGGAGTCCGCGAGACCGGTGTAGGCCGGCGCGTAATCCGGGTCGCGCGCGATCGCCTGTTCGAACTCCGCGATCGCCTCGCGGGGGACCCGCCGGTTGAAGAAGTACTTCCCCTTCAGGTAGTGGTTGTAGGCCTCGACGTCATCGGTCGCGCGGGAAACGAGCGCGCCCTCGTCGGCCGCGAGCAGACGTACCTTCAGCGTGTTGGCGATCGCGAGCGCGATCTCGTCCTGGATCGCGAAGATGTCGGCCATCTCCCGGTCGTAGCGGTCGGACCAGAGGTGATAGCCGTCGGCGACGTTGACGAGTTCCGCGGCGACGCGAAGGCGTGATCCCGCGCGACGAACGCTTCCCTCGAGCACGGTCCGGACGCCGAGCTGCTCGCCGATCTTCCGGATGTCCTCGTCCCGGCCCTTGAAGGCGAACGCGGAAGTGCGGGAGGCGACCCGCAGGGACTCGATCTTCGTCAGGGCGTTGATGATCTCCTCGGTGATGCCGTCGCTGAAGTACTCGTTCTCCGGATCGGCGCTCAGGTTGCGGAAAGGCAGCACGGCGATGGACGCACGGGAAGAGTCGGAGACAGCCCGCGAAGACGTCGTGGAGGGGCGCGATCGCGAGGCCCCGGACGACGCGCCGGACAGCTCGGTGCCGGGCTCGAGCGCGAGTATCCCGAGCACGAACGCGAGGTCGCTCGCGGACTGGAAGCGTTCCGCGGGCTTCTTCTCGAGACACCGCGCGACGACACGAACGACGTCGCCCGGGACTGCACCCTTCTTCCTCAGCGCCGGTGGGTCTTCACGAAGGATGGCGGTCATCGTTTCGACGTCGGTTTCCGCGCGAAATGGCGGCTCTCCAAAGATGAGCTCGTAGAGCACGCAGCCGAACGAGAAGACGTCCGTGCGGTAGTCGGCCGACTCGGCGCTGACCTGCTCGGGCGACATGTACCCCACGGTGCCGAGGACGGTCCCCGGCATGGTTCGAGCGATCGTGGGCTGCTCGCTCACACCCGGTTCGGTCGCCCGCGGTTCCTGCCGCGCGAGGCCGAAGTCGAGGATCTTGACGTGACCCTCGGCCGTGACGAAGACGTTTTCGGGTTTCAAGTCCCGGTGGATGATCCCGCGCGCATGTGCGGCCGCGAGCCCGCGCGCCATCTGCCGGCCATAGTCGAGGGCTTTCCGGAGACCGACAGCGCCCCCCAGCATCCTCTCGCGCAGGGTCTTCCCTTCGAGCAGCTCCGTCACCGCGTACGAGACGTTTCCCTCGCGGCCCACGTCGTGGATCGCGAGAATGTTGGGGTGAGAGAGCGCCGCCACGAGTTTCGCCTCCCGCTCGAAGCGCGCGAGGGCTTCCCGATCCGCCTGGATCGACTCCGGCAGAACTTTTATCGCCACGTCCCGCTCGAGACGCGTATCCCGAGCCCGGTAGACCTCGCCCATGCCTCCGGCGCCGAGCGCCGGGCCCACCTCGTACGGTCCGAGTCGTAAACCGGAGGGAAGGGGCATGCTCTTCTTCTACCGCGCTCCCGGCCGTGCTGCCAGGTAGTCGCGGACGTTCTTCATATCGGCCCAGACGTCCTTCTTGTGCTGCGGCGACCGGAGCAGGTAGGCGGGATGGAAGGTGGGCATCACTCGCGCGCCGTGCGCCGACTGCCACCGGCCGCGCAGCCGGGAGATCGGCTCGTCGGTCTCGAGGATCGCGTGCGCGGCAAACGTCCCGAGCGTCACGATGACGCGGGGCGCGACGAGGCGGATCTGCTCGAGGAGGAAGGGGCGACAGGCGGCAACCTCGTCCGGCTCCGGGTTGCGGTTGTTCGGCGGACGGCAGAGGACCGTGTTCACGATGAAGACGTCCTCGCGCTTCATCCCCATCGCCTCGATGATCTGGGACAGGAGCTGGCCGGCGGCGCCGACGAACGGAATCCCCTGCTCGTCCTCCTCCCGGCCCGGAGCCTCGCCGACGAACATCAGATCGGCCTTCGGATTCCCGGAGCCGAACACGATGCGCTGGCGTGAGCCGGAAAGCTTGCAGCGGCCACAGTCGACGAGGTATGCCTGCAACGCCGCCTGGTCCGCCATCGAGCCCGCGGCCACGCCCGGGGGCGTCCGCGCCACGAAGAGGTCACGCACCCCCAGGTCCCGGAAGTACTCGAGACCGGCGGCGAGCGTCGAGTCGGGGCGTCCTTCGGGCATCGACCCGAAGGGTATCAGTCGGTCTTTGCCACCGACGGATAGCCGACCGCGGACCGAAGAGAGCTTCGGACCGTTTTCACCGCGTCCCAGATGCGCTCCGCGACTTCGCGCTTGCTGCGACGCGAGACGGGCTCCGCCGTGCCATCGCGGTAGAGGAGGACGACCTCGTTGTCGGGCGCCTCGAAGCCGGTGTCGGGCCGACCGACGTCGTTGACCACGACGAGGTCCGCTCCCTTGGCGTCCATCTTCCGGCGGCCCCGGGCCTCGAGGTCTTCCGTCTCGGCGGCGAACGCGACGACGGTCTGCCCGGCGGAACGGTCCGTCAGCCCCGCGAGGAGATCCTTTCCGGGCGCGAGACGCACGGACCGCTCCCCGTCGGAGCGGTGAAGCCGGACTCCGCTCGCCGCCGGAATGAAGTCGGCGACAGCCGCGGTCATCACGAGCACGTCGCACTCGGGGAACTCCGCGGCGAGCAGGTTGTCGAGGTCGGCCGCGGACTCGAAGGAGACGAACCGCAGTCCCTCCGGGCGGGTGAGGCCCGTCGGTCCCGAGAGAAGCGTCACCTTCGCCCCCCGGTCCCGAGCCGCCTCCGCGATCGCGTAGCCCATGCGGCCGCTCGATCGATTCGAGAGGAAGCGGATGGGATCGATGCGTTCTCGCGTCGGGCCCGCCGTGACGAGAACGCGGAGACCCTCCAGGTCGCGCCGCGCCGAGGTCGCGAGCTTGATGGTCTCCGCGACGATCTCTGCGGGCTCGGCCATTCTTCCGACGCCCGACCGGCCGGAGGCCAGGAATCCCGTTCCCGGCCCGACGAACCGGGCGCCCCGGGCCGCGAGCAGCGCCAGGTTGTTCCGCGTGGCGGGGTGCTCCCACATGCGGGTCTCCATCGCGGGCGCGACGAGGACCGGGCCGCGGTGGGTGAGGGCGTAGGTCGTCAGGAAGTCGTCGGCGTAGCCGTTCGCGAGCCGGGCGATCGTGTGCGCGGTCGCGGGGGCGACGAGGAGCACGTCGGTCCAGTCGGCGAGCTCGACGTGATCGACGGCGGGAGCGTTCCCGCTTCCGAACACCTCGAGGTACACGTCGTGGCCGGAGAGAACCGCGAAGGTCAGCGGGGCGACGAACTCGCGGGCCGCCCGCGTCATCGTGACGCGGACTTCCGCGCCCTGCTCGACGAGCCCCCGAACCACTTCCGCCGCCTTGTAGGCGGCGATTCCGCCCGAGACGCCGAGCAGAACGTGGGGCGGCCGGTTCATCGGGGAGTCCGGCCGTCGGACGGAGTCATCAGTCGCGGGAGGAGACTGCCTCTTCCTCCTCGTCCATGACTTCTTCTTCCTCGATCTCGTCGGTCGCCGGCTCGAGGACGCCGCCCTCTTCGCCGTAGTCCCAACGGATCTGGTTCTCCTCGAACTCCTCGGCGGCGAGCCGGGTCGGTTTGATGGCGCGGTCCGACTTCAGCTTCGGCCGCGCTCCGCGCATGAGCTGTTCGGCCCGACGCGCGATGAGCAGGACGAGCCGGAACTTGCTGTCCACACCTTCGGGAATGTTCTGAATCATTGGAACCTCTTTCAGCGGAATTCGCGGAAGATGCGCTCCAGGCGCTCCTTCTGCCGGGCGTAGGTGACTCGGGTGGCCCGAACGATGGATTGTAACTCAATCGTCGCCCGTTCGAGGTCATCGTTCACGATAACGTACTGGAACTGCTTGGCTTGCCGGATCTCCGAGCGTGCGGCCCGAAGCCTTCTCCGAATCTCGTCGTCTTCGTCCAGCCCGCGTCGCTGGAGCCGCCTTTCGAGCTCCCTGGGGCTCGGGAGGACGATGAAAATCGAGACCGCCTTCGGGTAGGCCCGGCGGATGTCCCGCGCGCCCTGCACGTCGATATCGAGGACGACGTCCTCGCCCCGCCGAATGTGCGCGAGCACCTCCCTGCGGGAAGTGCCGTAGTGCCGCCCGTGAACGACGTTGTGCTCGAGGAAAGCTCCCCGCGCCGCCATCTTGCGGAAGGCGGCGTCCGTGACGAAGTAGTACTCGCGGCCGTGCCGCTCCCCCGCCCGGCGGGGCCGGGTCGTGTGGGATACCGAGAAGTGAATGGGCTCGCCCGGTGGGTCGTCGAGCAGCCGTCGGATGAGAGTCGTCTTTCCGCCACCCGACGGTGACGAAACGATGAAGAGGCTTCCGGGGACACGCGCCGTCATTCCAGGTTCTGCACCTGCTCGCGCACCTTCTCGATCTCGGACTTCATCTCGAGCACGTCCCGGATCATCTGAAGGTCGCGCCCCTTCGAACCGAGCGTATTGAGCTCGCGGAGGATCTCCTGCGCGAGGAAGTCGAGCTTCTTGCCGACGGGCTCCTTCGCGTTCGAAAGCAGCCCCGCGAACTGTCCGAGGTGCCCCTCGAGGCGCTGGAGCTCCTCGGCGACGTCCGCCCGGTCGGCCGCGAGAGCCGCCTCCTGCTCGAGCCGCCCGGGGTCGATTCCCGGCTCCGCTGCGAGGACGCGAAGCCGTTCGCGGAGGCCCTCGACGTTCCGCTGCAGGATCTCGCCGCGGCGGCCGGCCAGCTGCCCGAGCCGCTTCTCCAGGAAGGTGATCCGCTCCGCGAGGTCCGCGGCGACGAGAGCGCCCTCCCCTTCGCGCATGGCGACGAGGGCGCGCGCCGCCTCGTCCGCGATCGCTTCCAGGGCGAGGACGTCGCGCTCGGAAAAGCCGTCGGTCGAGGACTCGACGGAAAAGATCTGCGGGATCGTCAGGAGATCCCTCGCTTCGAGCTTCCCGCTGACGGGATATCGCTCGGCGAGAAGCGCGAATCGCGCGAGCAGCGTCTCGAGGAGCCCCTCGTCGATCGTGATCGTCGTTGGCGCGGGAGCGGAGCGCCGCAACCGAAGCGAGACCTCGACCTTTCCGCGGGAGAGGTGGCGAGTGAAAACTCGCCGCAGAACCGGTTCGAGCTCGACCTCGCTCTCGCGAACCTTCACGGTGACGTCCAGGAACCGGTGGTTGACGCTGCGGACGACGACCTCGGCCGCCCACTCGTCGCCCAGGCTCCCCTTGGCGCGGCCGAACCCGGTCATGCTGCGGATCGTCACGGACGGGCCTCCGCCCCCGCGTCGGTCTCGAGGAAGAACTGCATGTCGTGCAGCCTGCGGTAGAGGCCGTTTCGAGTCAAGAGCTCGGCGTGCGTGCCGGATTCGACGAGCCGGCCGCGCTCGAGAACGAGGATGCGGTCCGCGCGGCGCACCGTGGAGAGCCGGTGCGCGATCACGAGAGTGGTCCGCCCCGCCATCAGGTTCGAAAGCGCCCGCGCGACGAGCGCCTCGGACTCGGAGTCGAGCTGGGACGTCGCCTCGTCGAGGATCAGGATCGGGGCGTCCTTGTAGAGGGCGCGGGCGATCGAGATCCGCTGCTTCTGACCGCCCGAGAGCCGCCCGGCGTCCTCGCCGAGGCGGGTGTCGTAGCCTTCGGCGAGACGGCCCACGAACTCGTCGGCGAAGGCCGCGACGGAGGCGGCCTTTACGGCTTCCTCCGAGGCCTCGGGTCTCCCGTAGGCGACGTTCTCGCGGGCGCTCGTGTCGAAGAGCACCGTCTCCTGGGTGACCAGCCCGATCTGCCGGCGCACCGATTCGAGCGTCGCGTCGCGGAGGTCGACGCCGTCGAGCATCACGCGCCCCTCCGTGGGGTCGTAGAGGCGCGGAAGGAGGTTGACGAGGGTCGTCTTTCCCGCGCCGGAGGGACCGACGATCGCGACAGTCTCGCCGCGCCGGATCGTCAGGTCGACGTTCGAGAGGACCGGCTCGTCCCCGTACCGGAAAGAGACGTTCTCGTACCGGATCTCACGCGCGAACGGCGGGATGGCGACGGCGCCCGGCTTGTCTTCGATCTCCGTCGGCGAGTCGATCAGCTCGAAGACGCGGCGCGCCGACGACAGCGCGAGCTGGAGCGCCATGTTCACCTTCGTCACGTCCTTCAGCGGCTTGTAGAGCATCATCAGCGCGGCGAGGAAGGAGATGAGACCGCCGACGGTCATCTGCCCGGTCCGGATCTGCGACGCGGCGTAGACGAAGATGGCGGCAAGGCCGACGCCGGCGATGATCTCCATCATCGGGGAGTTCAGCGCCTGGATCCGGACGGTGCGCCGCGTCACGCGGAAGTAGCGGTCATTGGCGCGCGCGAAGCGGTCCGCCTCGAAAGGCTCCATCCCGTAGGTCTTGATCACCCGATGCCCGCGCAGGGTCTCGGACAGGAGCGCTCCCATCTCGCCGATGCGTTCCCGCGAGGAGAACGTCGTCCGCCGCAGCCGCCGGGTGACCTCGATGATCGGAAGGAGCAGGATGGGGGCGAGCACGAGCACGAAGACGGAGAGCTGCGCGTTCAGCGACACGATGTAAACGAGGACGAGAACGATCGTCACCGCTCCCTGCACGAAGTCGGCGAGGCGCGTCCCGAACGCCGACTGAATGAGCTCGACGTCGGAAAGGAGACGCGAGAGGAGATCTCCCGTCGAGGAGCGCGAGTAGAAGCTGGCGGACTGGCGGAGGAGCTTCGCGTAAGCGTCGCGGCGGAGGTCCCGCACCATCGACAGGCCGATCCCGTTGAACGCGAACTCCGAGAAGTACGAAAACACGTTTTTGGCGGCGAGGGAGAGAGCAGAAGGAGCGGCACGGCGAAACGCACCGGCAGGCCGGCAGCCGCGGCGGTCTCGCGGGCCGAAGAATAGACTGAGTCGAGCCATCGGAGGAACGGAGCCGCCCGCTCCCCCGCGCCGCTCCCGAAACCGGGGATCGCCGACGCCGCGCCGGCCCCGAGGACGTCGTCGATGACCTTCGTGAGGAGGTAGAGGAGGAGCACCGTCGAGAGCGACACGATGCCCATCGCCGCGAGGGCCGCGACGGCGCGCCACCGGTAGGGCCGGAAGTAGGCCAGAAGCCTCGGAAGCGGTTTCATGCCCCGGCAGCCCTCTTCCGTCCGGGCTCGAGCGCTTCCAGGATCGCGTCGGCCGCCCGGTCGCTCGCTCCGGGCGGTCCCAGCTGGCGGGCGACGTCCGCGAGGGACGAGCGCATCCGCGCGAGGCGCTCCGGGGACTCGAGGAGAGCGGCCCCTTCCCGCTCGAGCCGCGCCGCGTTGACGTCGTCCTGCAGAAGCTCGGGAACGACCTCCTCCCCCGCGACGATGTTGACGAGAGAGATCCAGCGGAGCCGCACGAGCACCCGCGCGATCGCGTACGTGGCGGCCGCCGTGCGGTACACGACCACCATCGGCGCGCCGCAGAGGGCGGCCTCGAGCGTCGCCGTTCCCGAGGCGACGAAGGCGAGGTCCGCCGAGGCGAGGAGCGCGTGGCGACCCGTGGATGCGACGGAAACGTTTCGTGAGGCGGCTTCCGAGAACAGATCCTCGGGCAATCCCGGAGCGCGAAGAGCGACGACGTCGAGGTCGAACCGGCGCGCGAGCGCGACGCCCGCTTCGAGCATGGGAGCCCAGTGCTTCCGCACTTCCGCGACGCGGCTGCCCGGGAGGAGGACGAGCCGGCGCCGGGTTCCGCGCGCGACCGCGGGGTCGGACGCGAGCCCTTCGCGCACGTCGTCCACGAGCGGGTGGCCCGCGCACACCGCGTCCGCTCCCAGGCGCCGATAGATTTCGGCTTCGAACGGGAAGAGGGTCACGATCCTCCGGGCGAGCCGGGCAATCGTGCGCGCGCGACCGGCGCGCCACGCCCACACCTGCGGGCTGACGTAGTAGAGGAGCGGCACGCCCGCGCGGTGCAGGCGCCGTGCGAGGAGACCGTTGAAGTCCGGGAAGTCGATCAGGACCGCGGCGTCGGGCCGATTCGCGCGGGCGGCTTCCGTCAAGCGCGTGAGCGCGCTCGAGAGCGCCGGGAGCTTCTCGAAGACCTCGAAAACGCCGACGACGGAGAGCGCGTCGGATTCGACGATTCGCCGGAGACCCTCCGCCTCGAGGCGTTCGCCCCCCATCCCCACCGCCGTGAGGTCGGGGCGACGGCGCTTCAGCGCGGAGAGAAGCCGTGCTCCGTGGAGGTCCCCGGAAGCCTCCCCCGCGGAAATGAGGACGTTCAAGCTCACGCTGCCATTCTGAGGCCCGCAGGGCCGAAGAACCCCCCGCTTCCGAGCCGGGTCCTTTAGGGAGCCTGACCGCGGGAACGCACGGGGTCCTTCGCGGAGCCTGTCCTGAGCGGAAGGCGTCGGTCGAAGCGCAGGGGATCCTTCGCTTCGCTCAGGATGACAGCCAGGGGCGAAGGGCTCAGGATGACCGGGGCAGAGGCGCTCACGACGGAAAGGGATACATCAACCACGCGACGGCGAGACCGCCCCCGACGAGCGCCGCGAGCAGGACCGCGAAGAGGCGCCGGCGCTCCCGCGCGGACTCGCGCCAGAGAAGGGCGAAGAAGCCCGAGACGAGCACGGCATAGACCGTCATGATCAGGAAGTGATCGACGGGCAGGATGGACGCCATCACTTCTTTCCCTTGGCGATATCCCACACGTCGAGCATCAGCAGCAGGTTCATCAGCCCCGCCGTGAGCAGGTACGCGCACCCGTACTCGTACGTGGGAGCGAGGATCGTCCCGGACGGGTTGTCGGAGAGGAAGCGCGCCGCGAGGTTCAGAATCCCCGAGCCGGAAACGGCGAACGTCGCCAGAATGGAAAGGGGCTGCGAGCGACTCGATCGTGTAGAGCCGCCCCTCGAAAGACAGGCCGAGGAGAAATGTCGCCGTGACGATGAGGGCGAAGAGGAGCGCCGTTCGGCGCCGGCCGAGGATAGAGGTGGCCGAGGCCCGGAAAGATCCAGGCGAGGGCGACCGCGACGGCGGGATGCCGGCCGGCAGTCTGCGCGGTCGCCTCGGCGGTTGCGCTCACGATGCGCCACCGGCGAAGAGCGGCGTCGAGGCGGCGTCGGGTCACCGCGAGGTCCTCCGGCACGACCCGCACGTTGCCCGCGACGGTCATGAAGTTCGTGTCCCCGCTCCAGCGGGGACGACGTGCACGTGGTAGTGGTCCGAGACGCCCGCGCCCGCCGCCGACCCGAAGTTCAACCCGACGTTCAAGCCGTCGGTCCGATAGTTCTCGCCGAGGATCCGTCTCGCGCCCGCGCCACCGTCCGGATGAGCTCGGTCAGCGTCTCGGCGGGAGAGTCCGACAGCCAGGCCTCGTGGTCGTACGGCGCGACCATGATGTGACCGTTCGTGTAGGGATAGCGGTTCAGCAGGACGAAAACCCGCCTTCCCCGGTAGACGACGAGGGAGCCGTCCTCGGTCGGAGGAGGCCGCCGCCTCGCAGAAAATGCAGCCCGACGACTTTTCCGACACGAGGTACTCGTAACGCCAGGGAGCGAAGAGGACGTCCGGCATGCGCTACCAGCGAATTGATCAGCTCCTTCAGCTCCTTGCCCGGCTTGAAATAGGGGATCTTCTTCGCCGGAACGTTCACCTTGACGCCGGTCTTGGGATTGCGCCCGATCCGGGCGCCCCGCTCCCTCAGCCGGAACGAGCCGAACCCCCGCAGCTCGATCTTCTGGCCCTCCTTCAGCGAGCGGATGATCGCCTCGAAGACCGTGTCCACGATCGTCTCGGCCTGTTTCTTTGTCACGTCCGTCGCGACCGCGACGCGCTCGATCAGTTCGGCCTTCGTCATTTGCACGTCCTCCGCTCACCGCGATCCGCCGTCCGGCAGCGCTATGCCTTCGGTGGAGCTTCTTCGGTCTTCTTGCGGGTCCGCTTCTTCTTGGGTGCGGCTCCGCGGTGTCTTCCCCTTCGGCGCCCGGAGGCGCCTCGGCGGCCGCGGGCGGGGCTTCGACGGCGCTCGGCGCCTCGGGCGAGCTCGCCGCCTCGACAGGGGCCGAGGCTTCCAGCTCGCCGCGGGGCGGTCTCCGCTTCCGGGGCCCGGGCGTCAGCCGGCGGCAGAGCCTCGCCGGCGTCGTCCATGCCGGAGAGCCCGACCTTCATCTCCGCCTCGTCGATCCGGAGGATGCGGGCGCGAATCGGTCTCGCCCTCGCGGTACTGCTCCTGGGGCTTTCCGCCCCGGGGCGACGGCGGTCTCGGAAACGTGCATGAGGCCCTCGACCATGCCCTTCGATCTGGACGAAAACGCCGAAGTCGGCGACGCGCGTCACGACCCCTTCGACGATGTCGTCCGGGCTGGTGCTTCTCGCGGAACGCCTGCCACTCGTTGGGTTGAAATTCCTTGATCGAGAGCGAGATCCGGCGGTTCTCCTGGTCGATCGACGTGATGATCGCCTCGACGTCGTCCCCCTTCTTCAGCACCTCGGACGGGTGCTTGATGCGCTTCGTCCAGGACATGTCGGAGACGTGGACGAGGCCGTCGACGCCCTCCTCGATCTCGACGAAGGCTCCGAAGTCGGTCAGGTTGCGGACCTTGCCCGCACGCGGCTTCCGATCGCATACTTCTGCGACGACGCTCTCCCACGGATCGGGCAGCGTGTCCTTGAGCGAAAGCGAGATCCGCCGCGCATCCGGGTTGACGTCGGAGACGACGGCCTCGACCTGTGTCGCCCGGCGAGACGACCTTCGACGGGTTCTTGACCTTCTTGGACCAGGACATCTCGGAGACGTGGACCAGCCCCTCGACGCCCTCCTCGAGCTCCACGAACGCGCCGTAGTCGGTGACGTTCGTGACCCGGCCGGCGACGCGCGACCCCGCGGGGTACTTTCCGGGACGTGGGCCCACGGATCCTCCGTCAGCTGCTTGGTCCCGAGCGAGACGCGCTCGGTCTCGCGGTCGAACTTCAGGACGACGACGTCGATCTCCTCGGCGACCTTCACGAGATCGCGAGGGTGGTTGACGCGCCCCCAGGACATGTCGGTGACGTGCAGGAGGCCGTCCAGGCCGCCCAGGTCCACGAAGGCGCCGTAGTCGGTCAGGTTCTTGACGGTGCCGCGAAGGACGCGGCCCTCCTCGAGCAGCTGCAGGGTCTCGCGCTTGCGGGCCT
This sequence comes from uncultured Acidobacteriota bacterium, assembly GCA_963832145.1. Lineage (GTDB taxonomy): Bacteria > Acidobacteriota > Thermoanaerobaculia > UBA5066 > Gp7-AA6 > Gp7-AA6. The sequence goes on along the minus strand of CAWHTA010000001.1, from coordinate 230,255 downwards.
CCTGCTCGACCTCGACGACCGCCTTGCGCGAGAGGACGATGTTCCCCCGCTTCTTGTCCACGGAGATGACCTTGAAATCGAGCTCTTTACCGCGGAGCGACTCGAGGTTCTTGACGGGCTTGACGTCGACGAGCGACCCGGGAAGGAAGGCCTTCACGCCGATGTCGACGGCCAGGCCGCCCTTGATCCGATCGATGACCCGGCCGCGGACGGTCGAGCCGGAGCGGTAGGACTTCTCGACCTCGTCCCAGACCTTCATCTTCTCGGCCTTGTCCTTGGAGAGGACGACGTAGCCGTTCTGGTCTTCGGTCCGCTCGAGGAGGACGTCCACGGCGTCCCCCTGCTTGACGTCACCTTGCCGGAGAAGTCGGTGAACTCGGAGAGCGGAGATGATCCCTTCCGACTTGTAGCCGATGTCGACGATCACTTCGGAGGGCGTGATGGCGAGGACCCGCCCCCGGATGATCTGCCCCTCCTGAAGGTTCTTGAACGAGTTCTCGTACTGGGCCAGCAGGTGCTCGTACTCCTGGGGCGACAGTTCCTGTTCGGTTTCCATCGGTTCGGTTTTCCGACCCCCTTTTCGATTTTCACCCGGCATGGGACAAGGGATCCCCCTCATAAGTCTCTGAGAACGCGAAATAATATCTTTACTGTTCGGAGGCGAGTCAACCGGAGGGGGTCGGTACCTCCGGCCCGGGCGGCCCTTCCGGACCCTCGATCTCGAGCCATCGACCACCCCGTCGATCGGCCGGCCGCCCGATCGATCGACGGTGTAACGGTCGTCCAGCGTCAACGGGGAGTCGGCCGCGGGAGCCGTCGTCCCGGTCGCGCTTTTCCATTTCCTCGAGCACTTCCTCGAGGGGCTGCGGGGTGCCCCGGGCCTGCCAGCTCCCGGGCCCGGCGCTCGGCCCGGACGCTCGCGGGACCGCCGTCAGAAAAAACTTGTGGGGGGTCTCCGGGAAGACCCGGGTGCCGATGTCCCGGCCCTCGAGGACCCCGCCCCGTTCCTCCGCCAGCCGCCGCTGCGCCGCGACCAGCCTCCGGCGCACGCCCGGGATCGCCGATACGGCGGAGGCGTAGAGCGAGATCTCGGGAAGCCGGATCTCGCGGGAGACGTCGCGCCCGTCGAGATGGACGCGCGTCTCCCCCTGCGAGAGGTCGAGGTCGATGTCGACCGACTCCGCGATGCGCCTCGACCGCGGCCGGGTCGGGGATCGGGAGAGGGATCCCCCGCTCCCGCGCCGCGAGTCCGACCGCGCGATACATCGCGCCGGTGTCGATGTAGGGCACGCCCAGCCGCGCCGCGAGCGCGCGGGCGACGGTGGACTTGCCCGCCCCCGACGGACCGTCGATGGCGACGACGGGGTTTGCGGTCAGTCGCATCCCGTGGTCAGCGGACGGGCGCAGCGGGGCGAGGCTTCGGACCGGCGCGTCGGAGTCGCTCGACCTCGGCCGGCGTCAGCGGCCGCCAGGCGCCGAGCGGAAGCGTGGCGTCGCGGATCGGCCCGATGGCGATGCGCTTCAGCTTCGAGACCGGGTGTCCGATGGCCTGGAACATCCGCCGGATCTGACGGGTCCGGCCCTCCTTGAGGACGACCTTCAGCCACGTGTTCCCCTCGTCGGCTCGCGCGGTGGTCGAGATCTTTTCGATCTCCGACGCCTGCGTGCGCCGGCCGTCGAGCGGGATCCCGCGCCGCACCTTCGCGAGCTTCGCCTCGGTCGGACACGCCCGAGACCTTCACCCGGTACTCCTTGGGAGGGCCGGTCGACGGGTGCGTAGACCTGGGCGGCGAGGTCACCGTCGTCGGTCAGAAGAAGAAGACCCTCGGTCTGGACGTCGAGGCGGCCGACCGGCTTCACGGCGCGCGAGAGGCTCGGCGGGAGGAGGTCGAGCACCGTGTGGCGCGACTCCGGGTCGTGTACGGTCGTCACGTACCCGCGCGGCTTGTTCAGGAGCACGTACGCCTTCGCCCTCCCGGAGACCGCGACGCGCTTCCCGTCCACCCGGACGGCGTCGCGCTCCCGATCCGCGCGGTCTCCCAGCTTGGCGACCTGGCCGTTGACGCGAACCCGGCCCTCACGGATCCACTCCTCCGCCTCGCGGCGCGACGCGAGGCCGGCCTCGGCGATGATCTTCTGAATCCGGACGGCAGCCACGGCTACGACTCGTCCTCGTCGTCCTCGTCGTAATCGTCGTCGTCCTCTTCCTCGTCCTCACCGTGGTCGTCGTCCCCGTGTCCGTTGTCCGAGTCCTCGCCTTCGGCGTCGTCGCCGTTGCCCGAATCTTCCGCGGGCGGGCCCTCCCCCGCCTCGGCCACTTGCGGCGTCGCGGGTCTCGGCGACAGGGCCGCCTCGGCGTCGACCGTCGCGGCGAGGTCTTCGGCCAGCTCGTCGGGCTGGGGCAGGTCCTCGATCTCGTTCAAGCCGAACCGCACGAGGAAGTCGCGGGTCGTCCGGTAGAGAAACGGCGTGCCGACGACGGACTTGCGTCCGGCTGTCGTCACGAGCTTCTTTTCGAGCAGCGTCGTGAGCACGCTCGAGGAGTTCACGCCGCGGACCTCCTGGATCTCGGGGAGCGTGATCGGCTGGCGGTACGCGATGATCGCGAGCGTCTCGAGCGCGGCGAGGGAGAGCCGGCTGCGTTCGGTCACCTCGTGGAAGCGTCGGAGGAGCGAGTCGAACTCGGGGCGCGTGACGAAGCGCCATCCCGCGGCGACCCGCTCGAGGCGGATCCCTCTCGCCGGCACGTCCGCCTCCTGCGCGAGCGAGGCGAGCGCCTCGGCCACGGCCTCCGGCGAGGCCTCGATGGCCTCCGCGATCTCGACCTCGCGAACCGGCCGGGACGAGGAAAACAGGAGGGCTTCCACCGCGGGCCGGATCTTCCGGGCGCTCGTCTCCCTCCGCCGCGGTTCCTCGGCGGCCGGAACGTACTCGACCGGCGCTTTCACGTCTTCCACGTCAGCGATAAGTATCCCGCACGTCCGCAATCGTGAAGGAGACGTCCGTGCGCGTCACGTGGATCTCTCCGAAAGGCGTCTGCTGGAAAGCGCGCGCGACACCGAGGCGGATGAGCTCGAGCGTTGCGAGAAACGCGGTGACGGCCTCCGCCCGGAACTGCATCGCACCGAGGAAGTCGAGGAGAGGAAGGGTGCGGTTCTCGTCGAGTCGCTGGAGGAGCTCCTCCATCTTCTCGCGGACGGAGAACCGCTGGTGGCGGATCTCGAGCGCCGGCGGGTGCGCGAGCCGGTAACGCTCGGTCACTTCGCGGAAGGCGCCGATCAGGTCGAAGAGCGAGACCTCGAGCGTCTCGCCGTCGGGCGAAGGAGGCGGCGCCGTCGGCGGCCTCGACCAGAGGCCGGCACGCAGAGCGTCGATCTCGTGGAGGTTCTCGGCGGCGTTCTTGAACCGCTCGTACTCCGCGAGGCGGCGCGCGAGGTCCTCGAGGGGACTCTCTTCGGCGGCCCCCGGCGGCCGCGGGAGGAGCATGCGGGACTTGATGTAGATGAGCTCCGCCGCCATCGCGACGTACTCGGACGCGATGTCGAGGTCGAGCTCGCGCATCGTGTCGAGATAGGCGGTGTACTGCTCGGTGATGTCCGCGATCGGGATGTCGGTGATCGACACTTCGTTGACGCGGATCAGGTGGAGGAGCAGATCGAACGGGCCGGCGAACGCCGCGATCGCGATGGGAGGGAGCGTCCGCTCCCCGGTCTCGTCGGCCATCACGGTTCCGGCGAGAGCCGCACCGCGTCCCGCACCCGCTCCATGGTCTCCTCCGCCACCCTGCGGGCCCGTTCGTCCCCGGAGTGCAGGACGTCGCGGACGACGTCGCGGGAACCGCCGGCGAGGCTCTCCCTCCTCTGGCGGATCGGCTCGAGGGCCGGGTTCATGTTCGCAATCAGGTGCTTCTTGCAGTCCACGCAGCCGCGCGCCGCGGTGCGGCACTCGCGGTCCACGATCGCGACCTCGTCGGCCGGCGAGAAAATGACGTGAAAGGGAAAGAGGTTGCAGTGGTCCGGGTTGCCGGGATCCTGGCGGCGGACGCGGGCCGGATCGGTGACCATCGCCATGACCTTTTCGCGCACCCCTTCGGCCGGTTCCGCGACCCCGATCGTGTTGTTGTACGACTTCGACATCTTCCGCCCGTCCACGCCGTTCACCTTCGGGGTCGGCGTGAAGAGCGCCCTCGGCTCGGGGAACACCTCGCCGTAGAGGCTGTTGAAGCGCCTCACGATCTCGCGGCAGATCTCGAGGTGGCTCGACTGGTCCTCACCGACCGGAACGAAGCTCGCTCGGTAGAGGGCAATGTCCGCGGTCATCAGGACCGGGTAGCCGAGGAACCCGTGGGTGGCGAGGTCCCGCGAACGCAGCGCCTCGATCTGGTCCTTGTAGGTCGGGACCCGTTCCAGCCAGCCGAGCGGAGTGATCATCGAGAAGTAGAGCGCGAGCTCGGCGTGCTGCGGCACTCGCGACTGCAGGAACACGGTTACCTTCTCGGGGTCGAGCCCGACCGCCAGCCAGTCGAGGACGGCGTCCCGGGTGTACGCCGCGAGAGCCTCCGTGTCGGCGTAGTCGGTGGTCAGCGCGTGGAGGTCGGCGACGAAGAAGAAGCAGCGATACTTCCCGGACTCCTGCAGGTCGACCCAGTTCTTGACGGCCCCGAAGTAGTTGCCGAGGTGGACACGGCCCGTCGGCCGGAGCCCCGAGAGCACGACCGGTTCGTTCAACCGATTCCCTGGAAAACGATCGAATACACCAGGGAGAGGACGGGCTGGAAGATCCGGGAAAGGACGCCCGTCGAAAGCAGGAGGATCAAAGCGAGGAAACCGAACGGGGCGAACGTCGCGTAGGCGCGCGCGACGGAGCCTCCGAAGACCGAGACGACGACCCCGCTGCCGTCGAGCGGCGGGATCGGGATCAGGTTGAAGACGCCGAGCAGGACGTTGACGACGATGAACTGGAAGAGCACGTACGTGAGCGGCGCGAGCGTGCCGGGAGCGAATCGGTCCCCCTGAAGCGCAAGGGCGAGGTCGTAGATCGACCGCGGCGACGCCGCCTTGATGCCGAGGATCACTCCGATCGCGAGCGTCGCCAGCAGGAAGTTCGAGACGGGGCCGGCAGCGGAGACCACGAGGTTCGCGAGGCGGGGGTTCCGGGTATTCGCGAGGTTGACGGGCGTGGGCTTCGCCGCGCCGAAGATGAGCCGTCCCGCCGACAGGATGTACATCATCGCCGGCAGGATCACGCTCCCGAACGGGTCGAGGTGGCGGATGGGGTTCAGGCTGATGCGGCCGAGGTCGCGCGCCGTCGTGTCGCCGAAACGGAGCGCAGCGTACGCGTGCGCCGACTCGTGGAACGAGATGGCGAAGAGAATGACCGCGAGCTGGATCGCGAAATCGACGACTTTGAACGCCACTCGCCGCAATATAGCCGAGACGCCCCGCCACGCCGATTCCCGGGCGCAATTCGGGGCGGAGCGAGTGGGTTCAGGGGGTTACGAAGGCCCGAGCGGTTCGGTTGTTCCGGCGGGCGAAACCTTTCGGATGAGGGGGCGTCTCTGCAGACAGGCGTGAAGGCGTGGGCGGCGGATTGATCGACGACCGCACCCTCCTCGAGCGAATCCGCCGCGGCGACGCGGGGGGCGCGGAGGAGCTTTTCGAACGCTATGCGGGGTCGCTGTTGCGTTTCGCGGACCGCATGTTGTCCGACCGGGAGACGGCGGAGGAAGTGACGCAGGAGGTTTTCGTCAAGGTGATGACCCGGGCCCATCAGTACGACGGCCGGGCGGCGGTCTCGTCCTGGCTTTTCGCGATCTGCGCGAACGCCTGCCGCGACCGGCGGCGGCGCGACCGCCGGGCGATCGTCGTGCCTCTCGAAGCCGTGCCGGACCTGCCCTCCCGCGGCGAGGGCATCGAGGCAAAGATGGATGCCCGCGGGCGACGGCTCGCCGTCCGCCAGGCGCTCGCCCTCCTCTCCGAGGAGCAGCGCGAGGCGCTGATCCTCGCCCGCTACCACGGGCTCCCCTACTCCGAAATCGCGAGCGTGCTCGGGATTTCGGTCGGAGCCGTCAAGACCCGAATCTTCCGCGCCGTGGAAACCCTGAAGGCGCGATTTTCCGAAGGAGAGGCCTCATGGAATGCCGTGAACTGACCGAGCTCGCGATGGCCCGCATCCTCCAGGATGCGAATCCCGCGCAACGGGACTCCCTCGCGGAACACGTCGGCAAGTGCGCCCGCTGCTCCGCCGACCTCGTCGCGCTCGAAGCGACGTGGGAGAACCTCGGCGCGGACCCGGGCGCGCGCGTCACCCCCGAATTCCGGGCGGCGACCCTCGAGCTGCTCGAAGACGAGATGGTTCGGGGCCGGGTCCGGAGCTTCCGCACTGCGTCTCGCGTTTCCCGCCCGCTCTGGCAGGCGGCGGCCCTCCTCGTCGCGGCCTCGGCCGGCTTCTTCGCGGCTCGCGGCGGGCTCGGGACGCGGACGGCCGCGGCTCCGGCTCCGGCCGCTCCGTCCGCCGCGACGCCCGCGGCGGCGGCCGCGTCGTGGCCGGACCTGGGCGGCGCTCCGCGCCTTTCGAACGTCGCCTACCGGAGCGACGAGGCCGGCAAGGTCGGGATCGAGTTCGACGCCACGACGCGTCACTCGATCGTCGGCAGCCCCGACGACCCGCGGGTGTCGAGCCTCATCGCCTATCTCCTCTCGAACAATGCCGAGACCGCCGGAGAGAAGTCCCGCGCGATCGAGCTCGTGTCCGAGAACTTCGGTCCGGGCGCGGCTCCAGCCTCCCCCGAGATCGTTTCCGCACTCTCCACGACGCTGAAGCGCGACCGCAACCCCGGCGTCCGCAAAAAGGCCGCGGAAGCCCTCGCCTCTTTCCGCTCGACGCGGGAGATCCGGACGGCGCTCCTCGACAGCCTCGCGAACGATCCCAACCCCGGCGTGCGCCTCGTCGCTGTCGACGCGCTCGCGGCGGCGGCCAAGGAATCGCCGGATCCGCGAACGATCCGGTCGCTGCGCGAAAAGGCTTTCGACCCGCAGGAGAACGGCTTCGTCCGCGCGCGAGCCGCGTCCGCGCTGAAGGCGATCGACCTGTGAGCTGGCGTAACCCGGAGGTCGGCCCCGCGTCTCTCCACGTGATGAGCTCGTCTCCCGGCGACCGGACGGAGAGGACCGATCGGGCCGTTCTCTGGCTGCTCCTCGTGATCGGCACGATCCTGATGCTCGTAGCGGCGGGCGCGCGCGCCGAGGAGTCGGCGACGCGGACGGACCGCTTCAACGCGTCGCTGCCGGCCGGGTCGACGCTGCGGATCGAGAACGTGTCCGGCGACGTCACGGCGGGACCGGGCGCGGAGTTCTCCGCGGTGGCGACGGTCGTCGTAGCGGCGCCGACGAAGGCGCGGGCAGAGGAGATTCTCGGCAATGTGCGCCTCGTCCAGTCCCGCGACGGCAACGTCCTTTCGATCGAGAGCCGCTGGCCGGAGAGCCGGTGGCGCTTCGACCAGGACCGCCGCGGGCGTCAGCGGCGCGTCGCCCGCTGCCAGGACTGCAAGATCACGGCGCGCTTCGACGTGACCGTTCCCCCGGGGGTCACGGTCGAGCTCGAGACCGTCAACGGAAGCGTCCGGGCGCGGAATCTCGACGGCGACCTCCAGCTCCGGACGGTCAACGGCGCCGTCGAAGCGCGGGGTGTGCGCGGCTCGATTCAGGGGGAAACGGTCAACGGCAGCGTCGTCGTCGACGCGGTCTCTCTGCCGCGCGGCGCCTCGGTCTCGCTCGAGACCGTGAACGGTGCGGTGACGCTCACGCTCCCGAAGGACGCGCGATTCGACTTTTCTGCGTCCACGCTGCACGGCTCGATCGCCTCGACGTTCGCGCTTCCGCGGCGTGCGACCGATTCCGGCGAGTCTGTCCTTCGCCGGAAGGCCCACGAGGACCGCGCCGAGCGAAAAGTGATCGTGCGGGGGCACGGCAAGGAAAGCGAGACGATCGTCGTCGACCTGAAGGAAATCGAGCGCGAGCTCGAAGAGTCCATGAAGGACGTCGGCATCGAGATTCGCGAGGCCGTCGAAGACGGCGTGCGCGACAGCATCGGGGATGCCGTGCGCGAGGGAGTGGCCGGCGGCGTGCGGGCCGGGGTTCGCGGCGTCCGGGCCGCCCGGGGCGTTCGGATCCTGGACCCCCGCCGCGCGTACTCCGGCCGGGTCGGAGACGGCGGAGCGCGGGTTCGACTTTCCGCCCTGAACGGGTCGATCCAGCTCCTCGCGAGCGGGACCCGCCCCGAGGACGCCCGTCCGGTCGTCCTGGAGCGGCGCTCCTTCGTCGTGACCGTGCCGGCGGTTCGCGTGCGGATCCCGGAGGTCAAGATCCAGATCCCCGAGATCAAGGTCGTCGCGCCGCACCCGGACTTCGAGGTCCGCGGGAAGCCGCTCGTGTTCACGTCGGACGCGCCCGTTCTGCGGGGCGACGTCGCCGGGGACTTCCTTTCGACCGGCGGAACGTCGAGTTACAAGATCGGCGCCGTCTCGGGGCGCGTGAAAATCTTGACGCACGCCGGCGAGATCGTCGTCGGGTCGGCCGGCGCCGGAGCCGACGTGAAGACCCTCGGCGGCGACATCCGGCTCGGCCCGATCAAGGGGAACCTCGCCGCGCAGACTCTCGCCGGCGACGTCCGTGCCCAGTCGGTGGCCGGCACCGCGCGGGTCGAGACGTCCGGCGGCGACATCCGACTCGGGCGGGTGGACGGGTGGCTGAGGGCGCGCACGGGCGGCGGCGACATCGTCGTTCCGCTCGTCGGCGGCGCCATCACGGCGGAGACGGCGGGCGGCGACGTGCGGATCGCCGTCGGTGCGCGACAGCTTCGCGAAGGAGTGTCGATCGTGAGCGGGGGCGGCGACGTCACCCTGACCCTGCCGTCCGACTTCCGCGGGAACCTCGACCTGACCGTGAACGGGGCGGACCCCTCCGAGCGCGCCATCCGCTCCGACTTTCCCGAGATCTCGATCTCCCGTCGCGACAACACGGCCCGCGGGACGGGCGCGTTGAACGGGGGCGGGACCACGGTCAGGGTCCAGACGAGCTCGGGCGCGATCAAACTGCTGCGGGGCCCGGCCGCGCAGAAGTAACCAAAAGAACCTTCCCTGCGTCGAACCAGGCGCAGCCCTCCTTTGGCGCGACGGAAGTCGCGCCCTTTTTTTTGCCGTCAGAGATCAGCGGTCGGTGCTGGAGTAGAGCTTCCAGCGGGGCCCTTCGAAGACGAGTCGGGGGGCCGAGGGATTGCCCGGAGGAGAGAGCCGCGGCGCGGCGTCGCCGGGACGCGTCCGGACCAGGAAGTAGTCGAAGAAGGAGCCGTATCGGTCGGCCTCGAACGCTTCGGGAGTCCACTCGAACCTCGGGGGAAAGGGAGGGGGCTCGGCGCCCGGGCGGAAACGCACCGGCGACTTGGGCAGCTCCGCGAAGCTGTAGTACGAGAGCCCGCCGATCCGCGCCTGGTAATACGCGTGCGAGTGAAGATAGACGGGCAGCCCCACGATCTCGCTTCCCCGATCGGGGATGAGCCCGAGCAGGCGGCCGCCCGGCCGGGTGCGGGCGAGAGCCGCGTCGAGCTCCCCCATCTCCGCGTCGGTCCGCTCGAACCGGGCGACGTGCACGCGCGCCGTCTCGATCGAAAGCGCGGAAAGCGCGAGGCCCGCGACCCAGCCGGCGATGCGGCGGCGTCGCAGCCCCACGGGTCCGAGCACCGCGAGGAGAGCCAGGGCCACGGGAAGGAAGCGGTGGCTGATGGGCTCGACGAGCTTGTAGGCGACCGGCGCGAAAAGGTAGGCGGCGACCGAGAGCGCGAGCACGAGCTCGGGAGCCGCCGTCTTCCGGGGTTCCGGCACGTTCCCGAAGCGGCCCGGTCCGAGGGGCGCGAGGATTTCGATCGCGCGAAGGACGAGGAGGAGCAGGACGACGCCGAAGAAGTAGAGAGCGAGCTGCTCTCCGGAGCCGTCGCGGTAGACGGCAAAGCTGTGCGCGAGCCAGCGCCGCAGCGTTTCCTCCACCGGCGCGAACCGCGCCGATTCCGCCGCAACCATCCGCGCGAGGTCGTTGCGGCCGGACGCTTCGCCGGTGGCGGCGAAGCCGGAACGCGCGAGCCACAGCCAGACCGCGGCGGCGGACGGCAATGCGGCGAGGAGACCGAGCAAGGCGCCGGAGAGGGTCCGCCGAAGACCGAGAGCCGGAACCGTCGCGACCGTCTGCACGAACGCGGCCGCCACGAGCCACAGGTACATCTGCGGGTGGGCGTAGAAGCAGGCGACAGCGAGCGCTCCGAACAACGCGAGACCCAGCCACGACGGAGCGCGGATCGCTTCCGCGAGAGCGGCGAGCGCAAAGAGCGCCAGGGTGATTCCCAGGGCGTAGCTGACGAAGCCCCAGAAGACCCACGCATTCAGAGCGATTCCCGCGCCGAGCGCGCCGAGGACCGCGGGTCGATCGTGCGCCCGGAGAAATGCGGCGAGCGCGAGCGGGAGGCCGGCGACGCCGATCACCGTCACGAGCCGGGTCGCGCGCTCGACGTCGACGAGAAAGGCCAGCGCGTGGCTCGCGAAGTAGAAGAGGAGGTACGGGCTCCGGCTGAAGTCGAAGACGAAGAACTGCCCGAAGGCGGGGTCACCGGCCCGGTGGATCGCCGCGACAGTCGCGGCGTGCTGCGGGTAGTCGACGAAGGGAAGGTACGCCGCGAAGAGGAGGGGCACGGCCACCGAACCGCAGGCGGCCGCGAGCACCAGGCCGGTCAGGATCGGTGTCGAACCGGGAGCGGGGATGCGCCGGACGAGCGCGCGAAGCCGTGCGCCGAAGCCGGTCGGCGCGAGATCGGAACCCGTCGTCCCGTGGATCATGTCGTCGTCCGGCGGCGCCCGGAAGGACTACCTCACGATGTGGTACTTCGTCTGCCGCTCGAGGACCCATGCGATGCGGCCGTTCGCGTCGAGGAAGACGTCCTCCTCCTGCGCCGACCGGAGGGGCTGCCCGTTCCACTCCGGAATCGCGCTCGTTGCCTCGAGCTCGATCGAGAACCAGGTGGACGGATGAACGAGGACGTCCCCGCGACCCGGGACGCCTTCCTGCCGGTCCCAGAGGCCGATGAGCGGTCCCGCCCCGTGTCCATGGTCCCCGATCGGGTGTGTGTACACGGTGCCGGTCAGCCCCGCCCTTTTCATCGCGCCCAGGGTGTCCGCGAGGATCTCGTTTCCGGTGCGGCCCGGCCGCAGTCGCTCCATCAGCAGATCCTGCAGGCGGTTCGAGTTTTCGAGCGCCTTCACGAGACCCGTGGGCGGCGCCTTCTCTCCTTCCCGCAGGACGTAGCCGACGTGCTGCGTGTCGGTCGCGAGGCCGATCGCCTGGATCCCGAAATCGACGTGAAGGTGGTCGCCGCGCTCGATGACGACCTCCGACCGCGCCGCGACGACCGACCCCGCCCGCACGCCCTTGCGCTGGACGGTGACTGTCGGCGGGAACCATTCACCGAGACCGAGGTCGTTCACGCGCTGCCGCATCCACCACTCGACGTCGGCGGTCGTCGTCTTTCCGGGCTTGATGACTTCGCTCGAGAACGCGCGCGCGATGAGCGAGTGGGAGATGCGCATGAGGTCGCGGTACACGGGAAGCATCTCCGGCACGCGGATCGAGAGGTACTCGAGCGGCAGGTTTTCCGCTCGGATGATCCGCGACGTCCAGGGGCCGAGCGCCGCCTCGAGCTGCTCGCGCTCCCCGGCCGAGAGACCGTCGGCAAACGCGTGCGTGTGAGAGATGTCGAGAGCGATCGTGGAAGGCTTGCGGTCGTCCACGGCCTTTCGGAGCAGGGCCCACTGCCCCTGGCCCCAGAGCTCGCGGTTCTCGACTTCCGGGTCGCGGTAGACGGTGTAGAGCCCGCCGTTGGACCCGCCGCCGAGCGCCAGGCGCTCCACGCCCTTCTCCGGTCCACGGTCGAAGAAGACGAGGATCGTCCGCCGCCGCGCGGCGAAGACGGACGGCGAGACCAGGGACAGAAACACCGGGTCTTCGGCGTACTCGCGGTTGCAGACGATCCACATCGAAACACCGTGCCGGCGCATCAGGACCGGCAGCACCTTCTCGAGGCGCGTCTTCAGCCAGTCCTGGCGGATGCGATGCTGCTCGCGAAGCGGCGGGACCGCGGGGACGTCCGCGGCCCCTGCCGGCGTGCCCGCGAGCGCCAGGAGGATCAGGGCGGCGGGCGCGCGCCTCATCGGATCCGGAGGACCTTCACCGGCTCGAGGTCGACTTCCCCGCCGAACCCGGACCGCGGGTCGTGCTTCATTCCGCCGAAGAGGTACTCACGGATACCCGCCCGGAACTCGTACCACTCCCCGTTGAAAACCGCGACCGTCTCGGAGAGGTCGGCGACGTTGTCGCGCGAGAGGCTCCGGAGCTGATCGAGCGTGAGCGGCGGAGCCGGGATCCATCCGCGTCGCGCGACGAACTCGAAGAGGCGCGCGAGCAGCCTGCCCCACCAGAGCGGCAGGTGCAGGAGCGGTTTCCGGCGCTTGCCGAGCACCGTGGCAATCTCCCGGTAGATCTCGTTCAGTGTCAGGACGTCCGGGCCCCCCACCTCGAAGCTGCGGCCGACGGTCTCCGGCTTCTCGAGAGCGTCCCCGAAAACCCGGGCCACGTCGTAGATGGAGACCGGCTGGAAGCGGGTCTCGCCGCTCCCGATGACCGGAATGAAAAGCGGGTTGTGCTTCACGATCGGCGCGAGGAGCGAAACGAAACCGTCGCCGGGACCGAAGATGATCGACGGACGGAAGACCGTCCAGTCGAGGCCGGACTCCCGGACGGCGCGCTCCCCCGCCGCCTTGGTGCGACCGTACTCGGAGGGGGAATCCTCGGAGGCGCCCATCGCGCTCATGTGGATCAGCCGGCGGACGTTCGCCTCGCGAGCCGCGGCGACCACGTTCTCCGCGCCGACCCGGTGGGCGAGGTCGAACGTGAGCCCCCCCTTCTCGTGGATGATGCCGACGAGGTGGATGATCGCGTCCCGGCCGGCGAACGCGGAGAGAAGCGACGGCGGATAGAGGACGTCTCCGCGGATCCGCTCCACCGGCCGGTTGAACCGGTTGCGGGCGTCATCCGGGTAACGCGCGAGGACCGCGACGGAGTGTCCGCGCCGGAGAAGCGCGTTGACGAGATGGGTTCCGACGAAACCGGTGCCGCCGGTGACGAGGATCCTCAAGCAGCCTCCTCTTCCATTTGGTGCAAGAAGCTATCAGCTATCAGCCATCAGCGATCAGCCGGAGGTGACGATCGCTCCCGGTCGCTGAGAGCTGAAAGCTGAGAGCGGACGGCTTTCATGGATACCCGAACAGATCGCTCGCGATCGCTTCGCCGCTCTCGACCCGCTCTCGCACGAGCCTCCGCGCTTCTCCGAGCCGCGCGAGGTCCCGCACGGGGTCCGCGATCCGGAGCGGCGGCAACCCCGACTGCCGCGTTCCGAGGAGGTCTCCCGGCCCGCGGGCCTCGAGGTCCTTCTCGGCAATCACGAAACCATCCGTCGTCTTCTCGAGCACCTCCAGCCGCTCCCGGGCCTCCGCCGTCGCGTTCGCTCCGACGACGAGGGCGCACCACGACTTTCTCCGCGAACGCCCGACGCGGCCGCGGAGCTGATGAAGCTGCGCGAGGCCGAAGCTCTCCGCGTTCTCGATGACCATGAACGTCGCTTCCGGGACGTCCACGCCGACCTCGACGACTGTCGTCGAGACGAGGATTCCGATTCTCCCGGCGGCGAAGTCCTCGAGCACGCGCGACCTCTCGGCCGGAGGAAGCCTTCCGTGCAGGACTCCGACCCGCGCTCCCGGCGCGAAGGCGGCCACGCGCGCCGCGGTCTCGCGCGTCGCCGCAACGTCGCGCTCCCCCTCGTCGATCGCGGGGACGATGACGTAAACCCTCTCTCCGGCGGCCACGCGCTCCGCCGCGAAGCGGTAGATCCGCTCCCGGGCTCCCTCTTCGCGCACGCGCGTTGCGACGACGCCGCGCCCCGGAGGCTTTTCGTCGAGCACGGAGACGTCGAGCTCGCCGTAGATCGCCCAGGCGAGCGACCGCGGGATGGGCGTCGCCGTCATCACGAGGACGTGCGGCGACTCCCCTTTTCGAAAGAGCCGGGCGCGATGACCGACGCCGAAGCGGTGTTGCTCGTCCACGACGACGAGACCGAGCCGGCGGAAGCGCACGGGGGTTTCGACGAGAGCGTGCGTTCCCACGAGGACGTCCACCGCGCCCGCTTCGAGCGCCGCGAGGAGCGACTTGCGCGCCGCGCCCCGGACGCGTCCCGTCAGGAGCGCCAGCCGCACCCCCGCGCCGCCGAGCAGGCGGGCGAGCGTCTCGGCGTGCTGCTCGGCGAGGATCTCGGTCGGGGCCATGAGCGCACCCTGGGCCCGGTTCCGCGCAGCAAGGAGGAGGGCGAGCGCCGCGACGACGGTCTTCCCGCTCCCGACGTCCCCCTGGAGGAGGCGCGCCATGGCCCTCCCCGAGCCGAGGTCGGTCGCAATCTCCTTCACCGCCCGCCGTTGCGCTCCGGTCAGGGCGAACGGCAGCGCCTCGCGGGCGGCGCGGCGGAGAGGCTCGTCCGCGACGAGCTTGCGCCCCGGCCGCTCGTGGAGGCGGCGCCGTTTCTCCTCGATGCGGGCGGCGAGAACGAAGAGCTCCTCGTCGACGAGGACTCGGCGCGATCGCTCCGCTTCCCCGTTGTCGGGCGGAAAGTGGACGCCCTCGAGCCCGCGCCGGAGCTCTCCGGCCGGTGCGGCGGCGCCCGCGAAATCGGAGGCGAGCGCGTCGAGGCTCCGGCGAACCAGGGTCCTCCAGCGCCGCGACGGCACGTCGGCGGCACGGTGGTAGATCGGAACGACCCGGCCCGAGTGGAGGGGGTCATTCTCCTCCCCCTCTTCGAAAAACTCGGTCTCCGGGTTTTCGACGCGCATCTCCCCGCGCGGCCCCGCGACCGGCGTTCCGTAGATCGCGGCCGTCCGGCCGGATTCGAGCGCCTGGCGGAACGTCGGATACCGGTTGTGCCAGACGACTCGAACGGCCCCCGACCCGTCGTCGGCCAGCGCCTCGACCTTCAGGGTTCCCCGCCGCATCCGGACTGCCTTTACCGCCGTGAACCGCACGAGAAGGGTCGCGGGCTGGCCCCAAGCGAGTTCGGCGACGCGGGCGTAGCGGCTCCGGTCTTCGTATCGAAACGGCAGCGCGAGGAGGAAGTCGCCAACCGTCGCAAAACCCTTCTCGAGAAGCTTCGCGGCCAGGGCCGTTCCGACGCCGGGGATCCGGGACACGGGATCGCGCGGAGAGAGCGTGGACGCGGCGCGGGACGCCGGCGCCGGCGGACCGTCTCGGATCAGTGCGGCCCGGCTCCCGCGGCCCCGGTCTCGAGCGTCAGGACGACCAGTCCGAAAGAGAGCTCGTCCCCGCCCGAAACCGGAACCGGCGTCCCCGTCGCAATGCGGGAGCCGTTGACGAACGTCCCGTTCAGGACGCCGATCTCCTCCATCACGTACAGCTTGTCGCCGAGCGGGTAGATCCGCGCGTGCCGCCGGGAAGTCGAGCGCTGCGGGTCGAGCGGCGAGAGGTCGATGTCGGGAGTGGTCCCCGTGACCGGATCGCCCCGGCCGATCAGCGTGTCCCCCTCGGGGTGGAGGAAGAACTCCTGCTTGCCCTCGGAAGCCACGAGCCGGAACGCGTTCGGCTGCGGTGCGGGCCGTTTCTCGGCGGGCTTCTCTTCCTCCACGACGCGCCGCCCGAGCGCGTCCTCGAGCATCCCCGTGACCTCGCGCAGTCGCCGGGAGAGCTTGCGCATCATCCGCACGGCGATCTCGGTGTTGCTCTTCAGCATCGCATCGAACGTCGCGCCGTTGATGCGCACGAGCTCCACGTCCGTCTTGGCGCGGGCGGAGGCGTTCCGGGGAAGGTCCTCGAGCACCGTCATCTCCCCGAAGAAGTCCCCCTTCTCCAGGGTCGCGAGCACCCGCGTCTCCTTGCCGATCTCCTTCAGGAGCTCGACGGTGCCCGACTGGATGATGTACATCTCGGTGCCGATTTCGCCCTCGGAAAAGATGATGTCGCCCATCTCATGGGAGACGAGGTAGCGCTCGAAGGGACTCTTCGGCGCGGCCGGCCCGGTCCGGAAAACGGTCTTCATGGGCGGCTCAGAGTACGCCCGCTTCGAGAAACTCGACGCTGCCGCGATCGGCGTCGACGCGGACGTTCGCGCCGAGGGGAAGCGTCCGGGTGTCGGGCGAGTGCCCCGCGGGGAAGCCCATCACGACGGGAAATGGCGAGTCCGCGAACCGCTCGGCGAGCCAGGCGCGAACCGCGCCCGGCGACTCCGCGCCCGCGCGCCCCGGCGCGATCGTGCCGATCAGCATGGCCTCCAGCCGATCGAATGTACCGGAGCGCTCCAACTGGGTCAACATGCGGTCCAGACGGTAGATCTCCTCGCCGACATCCTCCCAGAAGAACACACTCCCGGAGGCGCGCACCGCGTCCGGCGTCCCGCACAGCGACGCAACGAGGGAAAGACACCCGCCGACGAGAGGCCCCTCGCCGACCCCACGGGTGAGCCGATCGGCCTCCGGCACCGCGACGGGCGGCTCGACCTCTCCGGCCAGGACGCGCTCCCAGTCGAGCGGGGCGCCGTCGGCCATCTGCACCGCGACCATGGGTCCATAGAAAGTGACAAGGTCGGCACGCCCCAACGCGAACGCGAAGAGCGCGGTCAAGTCCGAGCCGCCGAGGTGGACCTTCGGATGGACGCGCAGTTCCTGCGGGTCGAGGAGCCGCAGGATCCGCGCCGCGCCGTAGCCGCCGCGGGCGAAGAGGATCGCTTCCACGGCGGGATTGGTCAGGAGCTCCCGATATCCCGCGGCGCGCTCGGCGTCGGAGCCGGCCAGGAATCCTTCCCGCCGGCGCAGGTTCGACGCCTCGACGATTTCGTATCCCTTCGCGCGCAGGCTCGCCAGTCCCGCCTCGAGCCGAGCCGGGTCGACGGGTCCGGAGATCGCCGCGACGCCGATAGTCGCGCCGGGCAGGAGCCGCGGGGGCTTCAACAAGGGAATATTAGCGATGCAGCTATCAGCTATCGAGCTCCCAGGCAGCAGAAACGCGGAGGCGCCAATCGCTGACAGCTGAACGCCGAACGCTGAAGGCTCAAAAAACCCGAGCGGGCCGGTAAGCCGAATTCTGTTCCCCGGTTGCCCGGGCCCGTGATCATTCCTCTCGTCCCGGGGTCTCCCCCGGGCTCAAGCAGCCGACCCGGAGACGGCCCGCCCGAAAGCGGGGTGGGACTGGCGCCCACCGTCCCCCTATTTGGCCTTGCTCCGCATGGGGTTTACCGTGCCCCCGCCGTTGCCGGCGGGGCGGTGCGCTCTTACCGCACCGTTTCACCCTTGCCGTCCCGAAGCGTGAGCCGCAGGAGGGCGGTCTGTTTTCTGTGGCACTTTCCTTCGCGTCGCCGCGACCGGGCATTACCCGGCATGCCGCCAGTTCGGAGTTCGGACTTTCCTCCCCGATTTCTCGGGGCGATCACGTGGCCCGCTCGGACTGGCAAGTTTAGCACGCGGGCGTCGCCCGCTCACCGGTCCCGGTTCTTCTCGTCCTCGAAGAATCGGGCCCACTCCTCCACGTCCACACGCGGCTCGTCCGAAGAGCCCGGCTTCCCCGGGTCTCCCGACCCGCCGAAGCGGGACCAGAAGGCGTCGGGAGTGAGGACGCGTGCCCCGCCGTCCCGGGCGCGTTGCGCGAGCCCGCGGTCGGCGGTGACCACCGTTTCCTCGCGGGGAGTGCGCGACCGGGCGAGCTCGCGAACGATCGCGTCGTCGGCGGTCACCGCGCCGGAGAAGCGGATCGAGAGGCTTCCGAGGGAGACGGTCTTCCCTGCTCCGTCGAAGAATACGAGGACTCGTGCGCGCGTCCGCCGAAGGCGGTCCGAGATCTCCCGGACGAGCGCGGAGCGGTCGTCGTCCGACGCCCTCGCCCTCCGTTCCCGCCCGATCAGGTTGTTGCCGTCGACGAGATAGGGCACGGCGCGGGGGCCTAGCCGCCCGCGGGAGCCGGCGGAGGTCGGCGCCTCGGGTGCTGGAGCCGGAAGAAGAGGACGCGGAGCGCCCGTCCCACGCGCGCCTGGTGGGTGAGCAGCACGAGCAGGAGGCCGGCCAGGAACAGCGCCGTTACCCACGGCACGAAGAAGCAGAGTGTTGCCAATACGACAGCGATGACGTCCTCCGCGAGGGAGAGGGCGAACTGCGTCCACCCGCGGGTGGCGGCGGTCGACTCCAGGCGGGTCGTGGACTTCGTCACGTGGGCCGCAAGGGTTGCCGCAGCCCCGGCGAGACCGATGCCGACGCGCTCGAGCATGGAGGTGCCGGAAACCGCCGCGAGCGCGAGAAGGGCGCCGATCAAGGGACGCATCAGCGTGTTGCCGAGCTCCCACAGGCGGTCGAGCATCGGGATCTTGTCGATCACGAACTCGGCGAGAAAGAGGACGAGCGCGAACGCGAAGACCGTCTGGCTTCCGAGGAGCGCGGCTACGGGTCCCGGGAACTCCTGGGGCAGAAAGAGGTACAGGCCGTGGAACAGGATGAGTACGGCCCACGCGTTGAAGCCGGCGGCGGCGGCCAGCCCCAGTCCGGTCAGGATCGCGGTCATCGCGACGCTCATTCGCGCTTTTTCAAAATTCTGCCGAGGAGGCCCGCAAACGGGACCCCTCCCGCGGTCTCACGGGCTCGCCTCGCCGGAGCGGCGGGCTTGCAGATCTCGGCGAAGAGCTCGGCGCTCTCCGGTCCCGGGTCGACGTCGTTCGCCCGCTTCGCGTACATCTCCGCGTCGGACTGCCGGCCGTGAGTTGCGAGCGCTCGCGCCGTCGTCCGAAGGAACTCGCCGCGCGTCGGAGCGAGCCTCGTGGCCTCCCTCAGGTTCTCGATTCCCCGGTCGACCCACTTCTCGTTCTTGATCTCCACCTCGCCCAGACGGAACCGGTACTCCGGCTTGTCGGGCGCGAAACGGACGGCCTCGCGCAGGAGCTCGACAGCGGAGTAGTAGTCCTTTTCCTCGATCAACTGGAGGGCCCGGTCGAAATTCTTCGCCGCGAGCTGGCGCCGGGCCTGCGGATCGGCGGCGGCGTCCTCCGCGAAGACGACGGCGGGAGCGTCGTCGAGGGTCCTGTCGTACTCGGCGCGGGCGGCGTCGTCGGCCAGGGTGTCGTGCGCGACCTTGAGGCGGCCAAAGACGGCGGACAGCTCCCGGTCGAGCCCGACGAGGTCCGCGCGATGGGCGAGGTCCGGGTGAAAGAGACGGCTGCGGTCGAAGTACGCGCGGCGGACGTCTTCCGCCGAGGCGTCTGCGCGGAATGGCGAGGAGGTCGTAGTGGGTCAGCCAGTCGATCCGGCGCCACGTCGTGTGCACGAGATCGGCGTGCTCCGGTGAAGGCTCGGCGCGATGGTCGGCGACCTCGACGTTCAACGTCGCGGGAGTTCCTTTCGTTTCGCGCCGCGGGCTGCCATCCGTCTTCCACTCGACGAGCCCGCAGGAGAGCAGGGCGTAGACCACTTTGGCGGCGACCGATTTCGTTCCTCCGGCGATCGAGAGCAGGGAGTCGACGTCGAGCGTCCCGTCGATCCGCGAGAGGATGTACGCCTCCTGGGGGGTCAGCGGGAGGTACTGATAGCGCGACATCGGATCGCGAGAAAGGCGGAGAACCCGGTGGCCGTTGCCCAGTCGCTCGCGGAAGAGCGGGGTTTCGGGGAGCCGCCGGATCCCCTCGACGATGATCGCGGCCGTCGAGAGCGAGAGCGCGATGTCCGGGTCGAGAACCTCCGTCGACGTCTCGAACGAGTACTCCCCCGACTCCCATTGGAAGGCGGAGAAGACGATCTCCTCGACGAGGCGCTTCATTTCGGCGTCGATGACGGACTTGGGCAGGAGCCCCTCGCGGACGAGCGTCTTGCCGAGCCGCGAGCCGGATTGGCGGGCGATCTCGCCGAGCGCCCACGAGAGGTCGTCCTCGGTAATCCGACCCCGACGCTTCAGAAAAGACCCGATGCGCTGGGTTTCCCGGGAGGACGTCGCCGTCCGCAACTCACCCTTCTCGAAGAAGAGACGACGGACCTCGTCGGCGCGGGAGAGATTGAGCGTCCCCTTCCGCTGTTCGAGAAAGATGCGACGGAGGATCTCGGGCAGCGGGACCTCCTCGAGCCGGCCCTGAAAGGCCGGATCGGTCCCGATCCGAATGGGAGGATTCTGGTTGTCCACGGGATGGACTCTCCGATTTACCGCGTTCGCTGCGACTAGCGTAGCAGAGCGCCGCTCGTCGAAACGACCACCGGCCGGTTCGTCGGGGTGAAGAAGAAGGGAGGCACCGAGCTCTTGGCGGCTCGCGCTTCTTCGAGGGTTCGGTAGCGCCCCCAGAAGACGCGGAAGCACGTGCGGCCCTGGTGCTCTGCCGTAAGGAGCCACATTGCGCCCCGCCGGTCGTAGACCCAGGCCTCGTCGACCGAAGGCAGCTCGCACACGAGCTCGAGCTGGATCGTAAAACGGGCGCCGGGGTCCGAAGCCAGCCGCCCGCGGTCCCGCTCCGCGAGGGCGAGCCAATCTTCGCGGCTGCGAGGAGTACCCGAAACGGCCGGCCTCGGGCGTCGGTCGGGCGGTGTCGGCCTCGCGACGACCGCTGGCGGCGGCGGCACGAAGGTGGGCGCGGGGGACGGCGGGGCCGGGACAGTCGCCGTCGGCGCCGGTGTCGGAGCGGATGTCGGAATGACCGGGACCGCGGTCGGGAGAACGGGAACCGCCGGCGCTGCAACCGAAGAAGGGGACCGGACCGCGGATGGCGACGGGTCCACGGCGGGTCCGGGGAGCGCCGGGCGAGAAGCGCCGGAGGGCTCGCGCGATCGCAGCACCAGGAGGGCGGCGACACCCGCCGCGAGGAGGATCAGCAGCCAGACGGGCGAGGCCCGGCGCCGCTGGACGGCGCCGAAGTCGGGCGGATCGACGACCTCGAGTGGTTGATCGAAGGGCTCGGGGGGAGCCGCCCCCCAGAGGTCGAGGGAGGGTCGCTCCGCGGAAACGGCGGCGGGCGCCGGCAGCTCGAGGAGCTCCAGATCGTCTTCGGGCTCGAGCCGGTCGGGCAGGGGCGTGAAGACCGGCTCCCTGGCTTCGGCGGCCGGCTCGGGTTGCCGCTCCGGCTCGGGCTCCCACGCGGGTTCGGGCTCCGGCACCGGTTCGAGTTCCGGCATTGGTTCGGGCTCGGGCATCGGTTCGGGCTCCGGTTCCCTTTCCGCTTCGGGCTCCGGGGGCGCTTCCGGCGGGATCGGCGCGGGAGGAACCCCGTCCGTCGTCCGCGGGGTCTCGAGCGCGTACTCCGGGTGCACGAGGCCGAGCGTGGCGAGGGCGGCGAGGAGCTTCTCGACGGAGAACGGATCGGGCGGGGTGTGTCCGGAGATCTCGGCGGCGGTCGACCGGCCGTCGATCGCGGCAGCGACTGCGAGCGCGTCCGGAGTCAGGCCGAGGCTTGAGAACTTTTCGTCGAAGTCGATCGACCGTTGGAGGACCGCCTCGGGCGCGCCGAGAGAGTGGTGGATGAACGCACGATCGGAGGATCGCAGGTAGAGCTCGAGAATGACGCGATCGATTCCGATCTGAAAGTCCGCGGGCTCGGGTGTGGCCGTCTCGACGTATCGGTAGGAGCCGTCCAGCCAGTTCACGAGGTCCGAGAGGATCTCGACGATCCGGAGCTTCTCGCCCCACCGCCAGTCGCGGTCCGAAAGGAGGCCGATGTCGCGGAGGTAGCGCGCCCGATCGGTACCCGGCGGGATTCGGCCGTCCGCAAGGGCCTCCGCCGAGAGCTTTTCGGCGCGCCGGAGGATCTCGGCCGTGTCGAAGGAATCGTCGGACGACGAAACGGCGACGAGATCCCCGTCGGAGACGTCGAAGCGCACGGTCCGGTGCGGTCCGGAGAATTTCACGACGCCGCTGGCGCTCTCCCTCCAGAGCGTCGCGAACGCTCCCAGCAGGTCGACGCTGCGAACGTCGCCCTCGCGTTCGAAGGCGGTTCTCATGTCGGGCCGGCTCGTCCTCCTTCATCGCCGGAGACTCCGGCGATGACGGGCTCCCCTTCGATCCGTCCCGCGTCGAGGTACTCGCGGACCGCGCGCGCCGTGGCCGCTCCGACCGCCTGCTCGACCTCGCGGGGATCGGCGGCCGCGAGACCCGACAGTGAGCCGAAGCGCGTCAGGAGCGTCCGCGCGCGCGTCGGGCCGATGCCCGGGATCTCGCGCAGGCTCGTCTCCCGCATTCTCTTCGCTCGCCGCCCGCGGTGCCGCGTGATGGCGAAGCGATGCGCCTCGTCGCGGACGCGCTGGATCAGCTGGAGGGCCGGGTCCTTGCGCGACAACCGGATCGGCTCCGGTCGCTCCGGCGCCCAGATCTCCTCCTCCCGCTTCGCGAGGCCGACGACCGGCAGCTCGAGGCCGAGGCGATCGAGCGCTGTCAACGCCGCCTGGAGCTGGCCGCGGCCTCCGTCCACGAGGACGAGGTCGGGCATGGGGCCGCCCTCCTCGCGGAGTCTCCGGTAGCGGCGCTCCACCGCCTCGGCCATGCTCCGGAAGTCGTCCGGGGCGAGCAGGCTCTGCGAGGTGATCCCGAAGAGGCGGTAGTCGGACTTCTTCGGACGGCCGTCCTCGAAGACGACGAGTGAAGCGATCGAGTCCGTGCCCTGGAGGTGCGAGATGTCGAACGCCTCGATGCGGGCCGGCGGGACGGGAAGGTCGAGAATGCGCGCGAGCCGCTCGACTCCGAGCGCCTCCTCCCCTCCCACGCGGCGGAAGCGCACCTTGTGGCGTTCGCGGGCGTTGTCGTCGGCGAGCTCCACCCTCTCCCGGCCGGGTCCCCGGCGGGGGGTCCGGACAACGACCTTCGATCCCTTGCGGACGGCGAGGAACGCCTCGAAGAGCTCGCAGTCGCCGAGCTCGACCGGGAGGTGGACCTCGTTCGGAAGGAAAGGGTTGGCGTCGTAGAACTGCGGCAGAAAGGCCTCCAGGAACGGCGCCGGCGCGACCTCCTCCGACTTCTCGAAGAAGAACTCGCGGCGGTCCTGGATGACCCCGGCCCGGACGACGAGGACGCAGACCGCGACGTCGCCGCCCGACTCGAAGAACCCGATGACGTCGACGCTTTCGCCGCGCATCGAGTGGACGACCTGGTGCTCGGAGACGTCTTCGACGGTTCGAATCGCGTCGCGGTACGCGCCGGCCATCTCGAAGTTCTCTTCGGCGGAGGCCGTGAGCATCTTCTTCTCGAGGCTCGACCGGAGCTCCTTGTTGCGCCCCTGAAGGAAGAGGACGACGTCCCGTACCGCTTCGTCGTAGGCCGTCTTGGTCGTCAGGCCCGCCACGCAGGGGCCGAGACACGCGTGAAGGTCGTAGTAGAGGCAGGGCCGCGGCAGCGTCCCGTCGATCTCGATCGTGCACGTCCGGATCTGGAAGTGGCGGGTGATCATCCGCATGATCCGACGCGCGAGACCGCCCCAGAACGGCCCGAAGTACGAGTGCCCGTCGCCGGCGACGCGGCGGGTCACGAGAGCCCGAGGCCACTCCTCCCCCGTCGTGATCTTGATGTAGGGGTACGTCTTGTCGTCGCGAAGGCAGACGTTGTACCGCGGCCGGTGCTTCTTGATGAGCGAGTTCTCGAGAAGGAGGGCTTCGAGCTCGGTGTTCGTGACGATCGTCTCGAGCTCGCGCCACGCCTCGAGAAGGGCCTCGGTCTTCGCGGGATCGGGGCCGCGGTTGAAGTACGAGGCGACCCGTTTCCTGAGCGACCGGGCCTTGCCGACGTAGAGGATCTTGCCCCGTCGGTCCTTGAAGAGATAGACGCCCGGCGCGTCGGGAACGTTCGACGGGGGCGGGAGAGGCTCAGTCACTTCGAAAGTGTAACGCGGAGGCGCACGACCAACAGGGATGTGTCCTGTCGTAGGATGAAAGCACGCGATGAACGAGTGTCCTTACTGTTACGCGGCGGTGGGGCCGGCCGATGCGGTGTGTCCCAAGTGCGGTCGCGAGATCGAGCGATGGCAGACCGGCTTCTACACGCGCCAGCAGCTCCCGACGCGATCGCGGACCGCCGTGTGGGTCGGCGCGATCCTCGCTTTTCTCCTGATCGTCGCGGGGTTCGCCAAAGCCTGCCACTGGATCTAGGGCGGGCGAGGGCGAGACCGGCTGCTCGCTACGGACCCTTCGCGCGCACGATGCGCGGTTTTCGGACCGGAGGACGGCGCAATTCCTGAGCGAGCGTCGGGCGGCGACGCTTCTCGAAGGGCGGGAGTCGCACCGCGCGCCCCTCTGCGGCGGACCGATACAAAGCGCGGATGATGCGAACGTCGGCGAGCCCCTCGCGCCCCGACGGCTCCGGCTCCTTTCCGCGCAGAACGCACTCGGAGAAGCGGATCAGCTCCGCGGCGACCTGGTCGCGCTTGCCGAAGCTCTGGCGCGTCTTGCGCTCGCCGACGGTCAGCTCCAGCTTCTTCGGCTCGGCGTACTCGTAGGCGTCGGTCCACGACGCAGTTCGCCCTTCGTGCCGACGACGCGGTAGGAGCCGTGGTCCGCGGCGCCGAAGCTGCACGTGAACGAGGCGAGGCGTCGCCGGGGAAGCGCAGCACCGCGCTCGTCATTTCGTCCACGTTGCGGAAGCCGCCGCGTCCCGTTGTTGGCGGAGAGCGCCGCCACCTCGACGGGCTCGTCCCGGAAGAGGTAGCGCGCGCGCGTTGATGCAGTAGATGCCGATGTCGTAGAGCGGTCCCGCCGCCCGTCGGCGATCGGATTCAGGCGGATGTTGCCGCGTCCTCGACCTGCATGGTGAAGACGGAGTTGAAGATCCGCGGCTCGCCGATCTTCCCGGAGTGCACGATCTCGACGGCCTTCAGGTTCGCCTCCTCGAAGTGCAGGCGGTAGGCGATCATGAGCTCGCACGTCGTGCGCCTCGGCGGCGCGGATCATCTCCTCGCACTCCTTCTCGGTGACCGCCATCGGCTTCTCGCAGAGCACGTGGATCCCCGCCCGCGCTGCTGCGACCGTGTAGTCGCGGTGCAGGTGATTCGGCAAGGCGATGTAAACGGCGTCCACGCCCGCTGCCGTCAGCGCCTCGGGATACTCGCCGTACGAAGCCAGGTTCCCGACGCGGTACTTCCGGCCGAGGCGGGCGAGCTTCACCTTGTCGTCGGAGACGAGGGCCGCGAGCTCGCTGTTCTCTCGCGCGTGCGCGAAGGCGGGAAGGACGGCCGTCTGGGCGAACCAGCCCAGGCCGACGACCGCGTAGCGGACCTTCTTTCCTCCCGGTCGTTCCTTTCGGGCTCGATTCCGTTTCCTCGCCATCGCTCCTCCCGCGGCGGGTCGGGCAATTTCAGTGCCACGAAACGCGTTATCCTCTTCCGACATGAGTGCTCGGAAGCTCGTCCTCGCGATCGGGCTCGTCGGCGTGCTCGGGTCCGCCTCGGTGGCACGGGCACAGTGGGTCCGGCTCCAGCGATGCAACGGGGCGCTTCCCTGTGCGATCCCATTCGCCGTTCGATACAACCCCGATCCGCTGATCGCGGCCCAGTACGGGTTCGTCTCGCCGAACAGCTTTTCGGGACGTCTGAGCTTCGAGCCCGGGGGCCCCGTCGTGCACCTCGACAAGCCCGGCCCGGCACTCGAGCCCCGCGACTTCGCGTCCGAGGCCGCGAGAAGGTTCCTGCTCGCGCATCCTCCGCCGGCGGACAAGACGCCGGCGCCCGTCGAGCCCGCGCCGAAGCCGAAGAGCCCGAGTAGCCCGGCTACGACCGGAAGATCTGTAGCTCTCTCAGTCCGCGCAGCTCGTCGCGGATTTCCGCGGCGCGCTCGAAGTCGAGCTCCTTCGCCGCCGCCTTCATCGACTTCTCGAGCTCCGTGATGCGTTTGGCGATCGACGGGGCGTCCGGCAGGTCCGGCCGCGTGAGCGGCGACGTCAGGTCGTAGTAGTCCAGGCTCGCCATGCGGACGAGCGGCGAGTTGACTTCCTTGATGATCGAGGCGGGCTCGATCCCGTGGAGGACGTTGTACGCCTCCTGGATCTTGCGGCGGCGAAGGGTCTCGTCCATCGCGCGGCGCATCGACTTGGTCTCGGCGTCGGCATAGAAGTACACGCGGCCCTCGAGGTTTCGCGCGGCGCGGCCCGCCGTCTGAATGAGGGACGTCTCGCTCCGGAGGAACCCCTCCTTGTCGGCGTCCAGGATCGCGACAACCGCGACCTCGGGCAGGTCGAGCCCCTCACGCAGGAGGTTGATGCCGATCAGGCAGTCGAAGACGCCCCGTCGGAAGTCGGTCAGGATCGCGACGCGGTCGAGGGTCTCGATGTCGGAGTGGAGGTAACGGCAACGCACCCCGACCTCGGAGAAATAGTTGGTCAGCTCCTCGGCCATGCGTTTCGTGAGCGTCGTGACGAGAACGCGCTGGCTCCTGGCGGCGGCCTTCCCGGACGACGGCGAGAAGGTCGTCGACCTGACCCTTGACGGGCCGCACCTCGATGCGCGGGTCGAGAAGCCCGGTCGGCCGGATGACCTGTTCGACAACTTCGCCCCCGGTCTTCGTCAGCTCTTCCGGACCGGGGGTCGCGCTCACGTAGACGATCTGGTGCACGCGGGACTCGAACTCCTGGTAGGTGAGCGGGCGGTTGTCGAGAGCCGACGGAAGCCGGAAACCGTACTCGACGAGGACTTCCTTGCGCGACCGGTCGCCGTGGTACATCCCCCGCACCTGGGGCAGGGTCACGTGGGACTCGTCCACGACGAGCAGGAAGTCGCGCGGGAAATAGTCGATGAGGGTCGGCGGCGCCTCGCCGGGTTGCCGGCCGGAAAGGTGGCGCGAGTAGTTCTCGATGCCGTTGCAGTAGCCGAGCTCCTTGATCATTTCGAGGTCGAACATCGTCCGCTGGTGAAGGCGCTGGGCTTCGAGCAGCCGGCCGGCCGCGGTGAGCTCCGCCAGCCGCGCGTCGAGCTCGATGCGGATCGAGGAAATCGCGCGCTCGAGGGTCTCCCGCGGGGTCGCGTAGAAGGTCCGGGGATAGAGCGCGAGACGGTCGACTTTCTGAAGGGCGGTGCCTCGCAACGGGTCGGTCCGCGTGATCTTCTCCACCTCGTCGCCGAAGTACTCGATCCGGACGGCGACGTCCTCGTAGGCGGGGTGAATCTCGAGGACGTCCCCGCGCACCCGGAAGGTCCCGCGCGAGAGGTCGAGGTTGGTTCGCTCGTACTGCATCTCCACGAGCTGCGAGAGGAGCGCCCGCATCCCCTGCCGGTCTCCGATCTCGACGTAGGCGAGCATGTCGTAGTACGACTCGGGCGATCCGAGGCCGTAGATGCACGAGACCGACGCGACCACGATCACGTCCCGCCGCTCGAAGAGCGCCTTCGAGGCGGAGAGCCGCATCTTGTCGATCTCCTCGTTGCGGGACGTCTCCTTCTCGATGTACGTGTCGCTCTGCGGGATGTAGGCCTCGGGCTGGTAGTAGTCGTAGTACGAGACGAAGTACTCCACGGAGTTGCCCGGGAAGAACGTCCGAAACTCCTGGTACAGCTGAGCCGCGAGCGTCTTGTTGTGCGACAGGACGAGCGTGGGGCGGTTCACTGTCTCGATGACCTTCGCCATCGTGAACGTCTTTCCCGAGCCGGTGACCCCGAGCAGGACCTGGTCGCGCCGCTTGTCGTTCAAGCCCGCGACGAGCTTCTCGATCGCCTGCTTCTGATCGCCCTGTGGCGTGAAGTCGGTCTGGAGCTGAAAGCGCCCTCCGGCTCGCGCCTGGGCGGCCAGCCACGAGTCGGGCTTGGCGGTGTCGACTGCCGGACGGGCCGGCTTCGGGTCGCGGCCGGGGCGCGGGCTCAAGGCCGGGGCGTCACAGCCGGGGGCGGCGGGACGTCTTCGGGGACCGCTTCGGCCGGAGGACTCCCGGCCGCCTTCCGGAAGACGCGGGTCAGCTCCTGGACTTCCCGGCGGTCGACAGTCCCTCCCAGCTTCACGGCGTCACGGACCTCCTCCACGTCCTCCTTGTCCACCCGACGGGCCTCCAGGGCCTGCCGGAAGTCCGCGTAGGCGTCTTCGAGCTCGGTCTTGTCGTCCTCCGTGACGTCCTCGGCGTAACCGGCGCGGATCCTCTCCATGAGAAGGTCGGTCACCGCCGCGGGTTTGTTCTGGATATAGATCCCGATCGCGACGAAGGCCGCGACGAGGAGGATCGCGACGCCGCCGCAACCGAGGAGAGCGCTTTTCCAGCATCCGCGGTTCGCGGGGACGCCCGGCGGCGCGGGCTCGATCGGAGGCACCGTGCTCACGAGGCCTCCGCTTATAGCATACGGTTCCGCGATGGCTCAAAATGAGCCGGGAGGTTCTCGCCACAGGATGAACCGGGGAAAAGTTCTCTTCGCGCTCGCGCCGCTCGTCGCCGCCATTCTCATCGGCGCGGTGGCGGGAGCGGCCGCAACGAACTTCATCCGGGTCCCCCGCGTTTCGGAGCTCGAGACCTATCGTCCCGACATCATCACGGAGATTCGCGGGACCGACGGCTCGACAATCGCGCGCTACGCGATCGAGCGGCGGATCCTCGTTTCGCGCGGCGAGATCCCGGTCGTTCTCCGCAACGCCATCATCGCGACGGAGGACAAGAACTTCTTCCGGCACGGCGGGGTCGACGTCCAGCGGACGGCGTCGGCCCTTCTCGCGAACGTCAAGCAGAAGAGCTTCGCGCAGGGCGGATCCACGTTGACGCAGCAGCTCGCGCGCGCGATCTTCCTGTCGCCTAAGAAAACGATCTCCCGAAAGATCAACGAGGCCTTCGTCGCCTTCGAGATCGAGCGCCGCTACTCGAAGGAACAGATCCTGACGATGTACGCGAACGAGATCTACTTCGGCCACGGCAACTACGGCGTGGAAGCGGCGTCGCGTTACTACTTCGGAAAGAGCATCAAGAGCCTGACCCTCGCGGAGGCCGCCCTCCTCGCGGGAATCGTTCAGCGCCCCGAGGACCAGTCGCCGTTCCGAAGCACGGCTTCAGCGAAACGCCGGCGGGCGACCGCCCTCTCGCGGATGCGCGCCGAGGGCTACATCACCGAAGAGCAACGGCGCGCCGCGGACGGCGAGCCGCTCCCGACCGCGCCGTCGCTCGAGGAAGCGATCGTCGGACCTTACTTCTCCGAAGAGATCCGCCGATATCTCGAACGCACGTACGGCGAGCAGGAGCTTTACCGCCGCGGCCTGAAAATCGATTCGACGCTCGACCCGGAGCTCCAGCGCTGGTCCGAGGAGGCGCTCGGCTGGGGCTTGCGCCGGCTCGCCCGGCGGCACTCGTTCCGCGCCCCGCGCAACCTCCTCGCCGAGGGCTACACGGACCTCGAAGCGTTCGTCGATCCGTCGTGGGAGGGCGCCGCCGCCGGTTCCCTGTCCGCGCGGGGCGTCGTGCTTTCGACGTCGAAGTCGGGAGCCGAGATCCGGGTCGGCAAGCAGGTTTACCCTCTCACCGCGTCGGGCTTCGCCTGGACGGGCGCGAAGGAAGCGTCTCGGCTCCTCCGCCGAGGCGACCTGGTCGCGGTGACCGTGGACCGGAAGAAGGACGGTACGGAGACGGTCTCCCTCGAGCAGGACCCGAAGGAAGAGGGCGCGGTCCTCGTGATCGAGAACGCCACCGGCGCGGTTCGGGCGATGGTGGGCGGTTACGACTGGACCCGCTCCAAGTTCAACCGGTCGACGCAGGCGCTCCGCCAGGCGGGGTCGACCTTCAAGCCGTTCGTCTACCTCGCGGCGCTCGAGGCCGGTTACACGCCGTCCGACACGGTGTTCGACGGGCCGATCTCGATCGTCTTCGATCCGCATCAGCCGCCGTATCGGCCCAACAACTACGACAACCGGTTCCGGGGCATCGTCACGTTGCGCCGCGCTCTCGAGTACTCGTACAACGTCTCCGCGGTGCGCGTGTCGGAGCTCGTCGGCCGCGACCACGTGATCGAGGCCGCCCACCGCCTCGGCATCCGTCAGAAGCTCTCGCCCTACCCGTCGGTCGCGCTCGGCGCGTTCGAGGTGACGCTCGCCGAGATGACGTCGGCCTTCTCGGTCTTCGCCAACCAGGGCCTCGCCTTCCCGATGTACCTCTTCGAGCGGATCACCGACGCCAACGGGGACCTGCTCGAGCAGACCCATCCGGACGCGCGCGAGGTGGTGAGCCCGACAGCCTGCTTCCAGCTCCTGCAGATGATGAAGGGCGTGGCGCAGCGCGGCACGGCCGCTTCCGCCGCGCGGTTGAAGCTGAACATCGCCGGCAAGACGGGGACGACGAACGACTTCACCGACGCGTGGTTCATCGGGATGACCCCCCGCTACACGATCGGCGTCTGGGTCGGAAACGACAAGAAGACAGTCAGCCTCGGCAAGGGCATGGACGGCGCGAAGGCGGCGCTTCCCATCTGGATCCGGGTCGTCGAAAAGATGAAGGAGGCCGGCCGCATCGATCCCAAGGAAGACTTCGAGGCGCCGCCGAACGTCGTCTTCACCGCCGTCGACTACTCGACGGGCCTGAAGGCCACCCCGCAGAGTCCACAGCCGATCCTCGAGACCTTCGTGTCCGGCTCCCAGCCCACCGAGGAGTGGACGTCGCGCTGGGAAGAGATCACGCGTCTACCGTGGTCTCTCCAGCGGTCGTTCTACCTCCCCAAGAAGGGGGAGGGAACCGAAGACGCGCCCGTACCCGCGCCGACCCCATCGGTTGGAAGCGCCGCTCCCGCTCCCGCGCCGACTCCCGCGGTCCGCCCCTAGGGGAGAGGCTCAGGCGGGCGGGGCGGCGATCGGCTGGACTTCCACGACCACTTCCGCGACGACGTCGCGGTGGAAGCGAACGTGGACCGTGTGCTCGCCCAGCCGCTTGATCGGTTCGGCAAGCTCCACCCGCCGGCGGTCGACCTGGATGCCGCGCTCGGCGAGCGCGTCCGCGATCTCGGAGGGCGTGACCGACCCGTAGAGGACATCCCCCTCCCCCGCCTTCTTCGTGACGACGAGTCGAAGTCCCTGCACCTTGCGGGAGACTTCCTCGGCGACCGACTTCTCGCGAAGGGTCTTTTCGTCGTACTTCTTCTTCTCTTCCGTCAGGCGGCGCGTGTTCGCCGGGGTCGCCTCCCAGGCGAGGCCCTGCGGAAACAGGTAGTTGCGCGCGTAGCCGGGCTTCACGGTGACGTTGTCGCCGCGATGACCCAGTCCCCCCACGTCGTCGGCCAGAATGACTTTCATTGCTTTTCGGTCGCTCCCGCGCCACGTCGGCGAAAATCCACGTACCAGTCGAACAGTCCCAGAAGCGCGACTCCGACGTTCATCGGAAAGTAAGCAACCAGGGTGTAGAGACCGACGCGGAGAAGTCGGACCCGGAACCATCTCCGGGCGAAGTGGCAGATGATAGAGAGCCCGGCGACGAAATACAAGGCGGAGAGGGGCAGAAGGACGCTTCCGGCGAGCGGACGGACGGCGGGGGCCAGGAAAACCGACCCCGCTCCGGCCGCCACGAACAGGGGCGCGACGAGGGCCGGGACCCGGAGGGCCTCGAAACGGGTCGCTTCCGCCGACGGCGCCGGCCGGGCAGCTCGGGCGCCCGTGTAGAAGGCGATCCAGGCGCAGAGAACCCAGAGGAGCCCGAGCAATCCCGCCCAGTAGAGGCGGCTGAATTCGCGGGCGGCCTCCAGGGTGGCGCGTACGCGGGCCACCGTCTCGGCGTCCATTCCGGAACGCGTGTAGGACTCCATCGCGGCCGGGATCATGCGATCGAACTCCCCGGCAATCTCGTCGCCCACGGTGCGGCCGGACGCGGCCGCGCCTCCGAACAAAAGGCCGGCCAGGAGGAGGGCTCCCGCCGCACAGAGAGCGAGGTACGCGCGCGACGGATCGAGACCGGCGCGCGCGAGGGACGCGAAGAGCGCCGGCAGGAACGCGATTCCCGCGGCGAGGGCTCCCCGGGACAAGCCACCCGAATCGCCGGCGGCGAGCGAGACGGAGGCCACGAGCGCGCCCGCGAGGGCGGAGGCAATCAGCGCGGCCACGCCGCCGCGGCGATGCGCGAGGCGGACCATCGGAACTCCGGCGAGCGGAAGTCCGATCGAGCCGACGAGCGGCAGGGCGAGAAAGAGCCCGAACGCGACAGCGGAGAGCGCCGCCGCGAGCGCGATCTCCACGGGTCCGTGCTCGCGGGCCGCTTCCGCGCGGTCTCCCGCTTCGTTACCTGCCGTCACGCCGGCGGAAAACGGAAAACGGGAACCGATTCCGTTTCCCGACCTCCCTAGTCGGTGGCGTAAGGGAGGAGCGCAATCGAACGGGCGCGCTTGATCGCCGTCTGGAGCTTCCGCTGGTGCAGCGCGCACGTCCCGGAGATCCGCCGGGGCAGGATCTTGCCGCGCTCCGGAATGAATCCCTGGAGGAGCTTGATGTCCTTCCAGTCGACGTACTCGAGCTTCTCCGCGCAGAACTTGCAGACCTTGCGGCGGCGAACGAAGAACTTCTTGCGCCCGCCCGGCTTGGCATCGCGGCCGCCGGCGGCGGATCGGGTTCCTCCACGGGGTGCGGGGCTCATGAGGGCTCTCCCTTCTCGGCCATCGGAGGCGCTTCACCCGGGTTCGACGCGGGCATCGGCGACGGCGGTCGCGGGGGCCGGCGCGCGGCCTTCTCCTGCAGCCGGGCGGCCATCTTGGCGGCACGCTTCAGCTCGAGGTCGGCGCGCACCGCGAGGTGCCGGATGACCTGGTCCGACAGCTTCATGCGGCGCTCCGTCTCCGCGATGAGCGCGGGCTCCGCGGAGACCTGGAAGTAGTGGTAGTACGCCTCCTTCTTTCGAAGGATCGTGTACGCGAGCCGGCGGCGCCCCCATGGCTCGTCCTTGACGATCTCGCCGCCCCCGTCGGTCAGCAGCTTGCGGTATTCGGACGTCACTTTCTGTGCGTCCTCGTCTGCGAGGTCCGGGGTGACCAGCGCGACGATGTCATAGAGCCTCATTCGCTCCTCCTCGTGGATTTCAATCCCGAACCTTCTTGGTCGGGAGAGGATGGTTTCTGATTCGCAAATCTCATCGCGGCTTCGATCCCTTCTTTGAGCCAGATCCGGAGCGCCTCGACCGCGCGGTCGAGGCTCGCGTCGAACACCTTCCGCTCCTCGCGACCGAAGGGCTCGAGCACGTAATCGCCGAGCTCCCGATCGCGGGAGTAGTGCTCCCCGCGCACCCCCACCCGCAGGCGGGCAAACTCGTCCGTGCCGAAGTGGACGATCGTCGACTTCATCCCCTTCTGCCCGCCGGCCGAACCCTTCGCCCGCATCCGCAGGGCGCCGAGCGGCAGGTCGATGTCGTCGAAGACGACGCAAAGCTCGTCGGGACCGATGCCATTCTTTTCGCAAAGAGCTCGAACGGCCTCTCCGGAGGCGTTCATGTACGTCTGTGGGAGGGCGAGCATCACGCTCGTTCCCGACACTTTTCCGCGGCCGACCCGCGACTTTCCTTCGCGCGACCGGATGCGGATGCCTTCTTCCGCCGCCAGCCTCTCGACAACCTGAAACCCCGCGTTGTGGCGAGTCGCCTCGTAGTCGGGGCCCGGGTTGCCGAGACCGATGATCGCGCGCAGGCGCTACTTCTCCTTCTTCTCTTCTCCCTCTTCCTCGGTCGGGGCCTTGCCCTTGCGAAGGACCTCCGGCTCGGCGGCCTCCCCTTCGACGGCCTCGGCCTCCGGAGCGACGACCGCTTCCTGGGCCGGGTGGGCGACGTGGACGATGACCCTCTCCGGGTCCTCCAGGATCGTCACGCCCTCGGGGGCCTGGATCGCCGAGACGCGCAGCGCGTCACCGATTCCCAGATCCGAGACGTCCACCGGAAGATGCTCGGGGATGTTTCCCGGCAGGCACTCGATCTCGATCTCGCGGGTGACGAAGTCGAGGATTCCGGCGTCCACCTTGACGCCGCGCGCGATGCCGACGATCTCGACTGGAACGCCCACCCGGATCTTCGTGTCCATGAGGACGCGGACGAAATCGAGATGGACCGGACGGCGGGTGACCGGGTCCCGCTGAAACTCCTTGATCATCGCGTGCCGGCTCTGGTCCGAGCCCTGGAGCTTGAGCAGGAAGATGGCGTTCTCTCCCGCTCCCCCCCGGAACGCGTCCGAGAGCGCCCGCGTATCGACGGTGATGGGAACGGTTTCCTTCCCCGCACCGTAGACGACGGCGGGGATCTTCCTCGCGCCGCGGGTGCGGCGGGCCTCGTTCTTTCCGCGGGTAGACCGCTTCTCGACGGTGAGCTCGATCGTTTTCATGTTCCTTCCTGACCGGGATCTGACCCTGCGGGATCAGGCCCCGCGAGACTGCCCGACTGATCTATCGCGCGGCACGCCGCGAAAAACGGGGCATTCTACACGAAAAGCGAGGAAACGGAAGCGCCCTCGTGGATGCGCTGGATCGCCTCCCCCAGCAGGGGCGCAACCGAGAGGGTGCGGATCTTGGGGCAGCGCCGCATGGCGTCCTCGACCGGAATTGTGTTGGTGACGAAGAGGGTCTCCAGCGGGGAGTCCTGGATCCTCTCCAGGGCGGGGCCCGAAAACACCGGATGGACAGCCGCCGCGAAGGTCCGCCGGGCGCCCTGCTGACCCAACGCCTCCGCCGCCTGGACGAGCGTCCCGGCGGTGTCGATGATGTCGTCCAAGATCAACACGTCCCGTCCCTCGACGTCGCCGATGACGTTCAGCACCTCGGTTTCGTTCGGCCCGCTGCGGCGTTTGTCGATGATGGCGAGCGACGCGCCGAGGCGCTTACCGATCGCCCGCGCGCGGGCCACTCCCCCGACGTCCGGCGACACGATCACGAGGTCTTTGACCTCCATCTCGCGGATCGCGTCGAGGAGAACCGGCGCCGCAAAGAGGTGGTCCACCGGGATGTTGAAGAACCCCTGGATCTGAAGCGTGTGGAGGTCCATCGTGAGGATCCGGTCGGCCCCCGACGCCGTCAGGAGGTCGGCCATCAGCTTCGCGGCGATCGGCACCCGCGGCTTGTCCTTCTTGTCCTGCCGCGCGTATCCGAAGTACGGCATCACCGCCGTGATGCGCGACGCGGAGGAGCGCCGGAACGCGTCGAGCAGGATCAGCAGCTCCATCACGTGGTCGTTCACCGGCGACGAAGTCGGCTGAACCACGAATACGTCGGCCCCTCTCACGTTCTCGTCGATCTGGCAGTAATTCTCCCCGTCCGAGAAATTGAAGAGCGTCACCTGCCCCACGGGAATCCCGAGGTACTGGCAGATCTCATCCGCGAGCGCCGGGTGCGCCCGCCCAGAGAAGATCTTGAGGTCGCCGTAAGAAAAGTTAGGGGTCAAGCGGGCGGGATTCTAGCGTGAGGCCTGCAGCTGTCGGTCACGCCTCCCCGTTGAACCCACCTCAACCGCGCTTTTCGAACCGGGGCACAATTGGAAACCGAAGCCGGTTTCACTCCCCGACGCTACAATCGTGAGCGTTGGGGCGTCGCCAAATTGGTAAGGCACCGGCCTTTGGAGCCGGCATCTGGAGGTTCGAGTCCTCCCGCCCCAGCCAAGAGCGTTAGCTCGCGGCCTCTTCCCGAGCCGGTTCCTCTTCCGGGATCTCCATCGGCCGCTCTCCGGGCGCTTCCACGCGGACCTTCTCGTACTCCGAGAGGATCCGGCGCTCCATCCGCTCGCGGGTCTCACGGTTCAGGGGATGAGCGACGTCCTTGAACTCGCCGTTCTTCTTCCGCTTCGAGGGCATGGAGACGAAAACGCCGTTGGGCCCCTGGATGACTTTCAAATCCGAAACGAGAAAACAGTCGTCGAGAACGATGGAAACGTAGGCTTTGAGCCTCTCCTCCTCAACGGGAAAAACTTTTACCTGAGTGATCTCCATTGGGAACCTCCCAAAGACTCAGTGCGGAGCTGAAATTCCGCACGGCTCAACGTTCGGCAGGGGATGACCTGCGCATCGGGGTGCATTGCCCCGAGACGCTCGCCCGCATCCCGCGCGGCGCCCCTGAGTACGATCGTCGAGCCCGAGCCGGTGATAGCGCACTCGGATGCGGACGAGGACGCCGATTCGAGCAGAATTCTCATCTCGGAATTCATCTCTAGCACGGCGAATGCCAGATCATTGGGCCCGAAGAACTTTTTGGAATGAACGACTTCCAGCGGGGCGGCCATACGACTTTCGTCGGAGGCCTCCGACAGCCTCCGGTGCGCCGCGTAGACGTCGGCGGTGGAAATCGCGAAAGGCGGCACGAGGAGAAGGAGGTCCTCGGGGGGCGAATCGGGCAGCGGCGTCACGCGCTCCCCGCGCCCCTCGACGTCGGCTTCGCCTCCGGTCAGAAAGAACGGGACGTCGCTGCCGAGCAGGGCCGCCAGCGAAGCGAGCTCTTCTTCGGTAATCGCACAGTCCCAGAGCCGCGAGAGAAGAAAGAGAGTTCGCGCGGCATCGGAGCTTCCACCGCCGAGTCCCGCCCCGACCGGGATCCGCTTTTCGAGGAGGATCCGCGCGTCCGGCGCGCGCCCCATCCGTTCCGCGAGGGCCCGAGCCGCGTGGACGACGAGGTTCGACTCGTCGCCCGGAACCGGAATTCCTTCGCAGACGAGGTCGAGGAATCCGCGTCCCCTCTCGACGGTCACCCGGTCCGTGAGGTCGATGGAGACGAGTCGCGAGCGGATCTCGTGGTATCCGTCGGGGCGGCGGGCGCCGACTCGAAGCTCCCGGTTGATCTTGGCCGGGGCCTCCCCCGTCAGGGTCACGGACTCGGAGCGGCGCCCGGCTCCACCGGCTCTCGCGCGACGAGCGTGAGCTCGAGACGCCGGCCCGAACGCCGATCCTCAATCGAGATCTTCTCCGGCCACGGGTCGCGCTTCCCCGAGTAAATCGCGAAGAGGTCGGCACCAGCGCGCTCGATGCGAAGCGAGGCGAGGCGCGATCCCGCCAGATCGAGCACCCCCTCGACCGGCTGTGTTCCGTCGAAGCGCAGCAGCGTCTGCCCTGGGCGGGCTCCGGCGACCTGCGGCGTCGAGCGCCAGACTCCGGCAAGGAGCGCGAGCAGCTCTTCGGCTTCGAGAGGCAGCGGCCGGGCGCCCTTCGCCTCGAGCACGCCGGAGGAGTAGCGCGCGATCGGGCTCCCGAAGGGCCCCGTCATCGTCGCCTCGAGCTTTCCCGGCACCGCTTCGACCGCGAGGGTCCCGGGAAACTTCACGAGCCCTTCCGACATCTTCACGTCGTAGAGCAGCCGAACGGGGCCCTCCGAGTCGGCGCGCGCGAGAGCGCTCTCCCACGCAGCGAGGGCCTGCCGGGACTCGTCGGCGCCAGCCGGTCCGAACGCGGTCCCTCGAGACGCGCAGGCGGCCGTCACCGCGACGAGAACGGCGAAGGCGGCGCCCCGGCGCGAGAAGAGCCTCAAGGGAGGGAAGTTCAGGTGAGACATGGAGTCCGAGTGGAAGGGTGCGCGGGGGCGGAAGAGCCGGAAACTAGTTCTCCCGCGGCGCCGGCGTCTTTCCCGCGAGGCGGGCGAGCTTCTGACGCACCTTCTCGGGCTCCTCGTGCTTGAGCACAAGCGCCCGTTCCCAGTGCGCGATCGCTTTCGCGATGTCGCCCTGGCGCTCCGAGAGGTCGCCCAGGTGTTCCTCGATCGTCGGGTCATCCGGTTCCCGCAGCTTCGCGGTGGCGAGGTGAGTCTGCGCCTTCTCGAGTCGTCCGAGCCGGAAGTACACCCAGCCGAGCGAGTCCTGGTAGGCGCCGTTGCGCGGTTCGCGCGCGACCGCCTTTTCGAGAAGCTCCCGAGCCTCCTCGAGTCGGATGCCGCGGTCCGCCCACATGTATCCGAGGTAGTTCTGGGCCGCGGAATCGTTCGGCCGCCGTGTGAGTAGTTCCTGGAACGCCTTCTCCGCCTCGCCGGTCGCGCCCGAGCGCTCGAGCGACGCGCCGAGCCGGAAGAGCGCTTCCGAGCTTTCCGGAAAACGACGGGACGCCTCGCGCGCGACCCGCGCGGCCGCCGCGAAATCCTTCACGCGCGTGTACACGTCGGCAGCCGCCAGGGCGTCCTCCGGGCTCGAGGACGCCGCGAGCTTCGCGAGAGCCTCTTCCGACTTCTTCTTGTCACCGGAGCGGAGCTGGAACTCGGCGACGAGCGCCGCCCACTCCGGCTTGTCCGGCTCCGCGGCGGCGGCGGCGCGCGCGACTTCGAGACCGGCAGGGAATGTTTCTCCGTCCCGTGCGGCCCCCGCGAAGATCCGGACCGCTCGCCCGTTGACGGTTCCACCCTTGACCGCGAGCGGGCCGAGGATCTGGCGGGCGCGCGCGTAGTCCTTCTGAAGAAAGGCGAGGTATCCGAGCTCGACGTTCGCCGACTCACGGGCCGGGATCTTCCGGGGGTCCTCGGCGCCGCGCTGGAGCCCTTCCTCGATGAACTTCTGCGCCTCGGAGAAGCGGCGCTCCCGCAGCATCTCGCCGACGAGGGCGCGGCGGGTGCCTTCGTCGTCGGGGTCTTCCGCGACGAGAGCCCGGAGGATCTTTTCTCCTTCGGGCGAGCTCCCCTTCTCGAAGAGGACCTGCGCGAGGAGGCGGCGGATACCGCGGTTTTCGGGGCGTCGGGCCGCGAGGTCGCGGGCGCGCTTCTCCGCCTCGGCGAAGCGGCCGGCCCGCGCGAGGTCGAGCGTGATCCGCTCCGGGATCGCCGGATTCTCCGGGTCCGCCTTTTCGATCCTCTGCAGGATCTCGAGAGCCTTGTCGAGACGGTCGTCGTCCTCGTACAGGTCGATGAGGGCGGCCGCCGTGTCGCGGTCCTGCGGGTTCGCCTCGAGGAGCGCCCGATAGAGGGCCTCCGCCTCCTTGATGCGTCCGCTCTTTGCTTTTGCCTCGGCGGTCAGGCGCACGAGCGCGGGGTGGCCCCCGGCGTCCCCGGTCTCGTCCATGACGCGCGCCGCGTCGGCGGAGCGTCCCCGGGCGAGGAGGGCGCGTGCGAGCGGCGCCGCGATCGAAGGATCGCCGGGCGAGAGCTTCCTCGCCTCCTCGAGCTCCGCGATCGCGACGTCCAGCCGGGAGGGATCCCGTTCGGAGGCCGCGAGCTCCAGGCCGCCGAGAAGCCGGCGACCCTCGACGAGCTTCGGATCGAGGCGGACGACCTCGCGGGCCTGCTTGATCGCCTCGTCGCCGACGTTCAGGTCGCGGAGGAGCTGGGCGTACTCGAAGCGGACGACCGGGTCCTCGGGGAGGAGAACCAGGACCTTGCGGTAGAGCTCGAGAGCCTGCTGGTAGTTGCCTTCCCCGATGGCCGCCCGGGCCCGGAGAAACGCCTTGCGGCTCTCCTTCAGGTCGGCGGCGCCGGCGGCGGAGCCCACGAGCGAGAACGACAGGGCGATCGCCGCGAGTCGCTTCCTCACGATGGGTCCAACGCCGGGGCGGTCCGCTTCATGCCCGGCGAATGTAACATGTCGAAACAGAGCGGCCCCGGCGCCCGAAGTTGCACGGAATCAGAGATATAATCCTTCCTGAGTTCCGGAGGGGACATGATCAAAGCGGACATCGTCGACCTGGTTGTCGACCTCGCCAGGATCCCTCGCGCGAAAGCCGCGACCGCCGTCGAAACCGTCATCGAATCGATGCGGTCGGCGCTCGGAGCGGGCGACCGAATCGAGCTGCGGGGCTTCGGCGTCTTCCAGGTCAAGCGCCGCAAGCGCGGGATCGGCCGGAATCCGAAGACCGGAGTCGAGGTCACGATCCCTCCGGGGAACACCATCCGCTTCAAGCCCGGCAAGGACCTGCGCGACCTGCCGTAGTTCTCTTATTCCTCCCTCTCCCCCCCGGGGAGAGGGCCGGGGTGAGGAGCTGATCTTCTCCCTCTCCCCTTTGGGGAGAGGGCCGGGGTGAGGGGCCCACCTCGCCACACTCCCCGCTGATATAAGCCCGGCGTGGATCCCGCCGGAGCTCCCCCTCCCTCCGAGCCCTTTGCCGCGCCCCCCCGATGGGAGCGGCGTCGCTGGAAGGTCCCCGAGCACCCGCTCTTCCACCTCCTCCTTCTCGTTCTCACCTTCATCACCACGACGCTCTTCGGGGGCGCCGTGTTCAGTGAGGGGGGCGGTCTTCTTCGCGGGGGCAACTTCCTGGACGGCCTTTCCTTCTCGGTTCCGCTCCTCACGATTCTCGGCGTCCACGAGCTCGGCCACTACGTTCTCTGTCGCCGGCACGGAATCGCGGCCACGCTGCCCTATTTCCTCCCCGCCCCGATTCCGAATCTGATCGGCACCTTCGGCGCGCTGATCCGTATCAAGGAGCCGATCCGCGACAAGCGGGCACTTCTCGAGATCGGCGCGGCCGGGCCGCTCGCCGGTTTCGTGACCGCGATCCCTTTCCTCCTCTACGGCGTCTCCCGCGCGCGGCCGGTCGAGCAGATGGTTGCGCCGGGCTCGGTCCTCTTCGAGTACCCGATCCTGGTCCGTTTCGCGCAGGACCTGACCGGAGCCGGCCGCTACACGAGCGCCACCGTTCACGAGCATCCCGCGTTCATGGCCGCGTGGTTCGGGATGCTCGTCACAGCGCTCAACCTGCTCCCGATCGGCCAGCTCGACGGCGGGCACGTCGCCCGGGCGGTCTTCGGCCGCCGGCAGCCGATCGTTTCCTACGCCGTTCTCTTCGTCGCCGTAATTTCCGCCGCGCGCGGACCCGTGTGGGCGTTCTTCG
Organism: uncultured Acidobacteriota bacterium; assembly: GCA_963832145.1. Lineage (GTDB taxonomy): Bacteria > Acidobacteriota > Thermoanaerobaculia > UBA5066 > Gp7-AA6 > Gp7-AA6. The sequence goes on along the minus strand of CAWHTA010000001.1, from coordinate 189,503 downwards.
GCCTTTTCACCGCGATCTTTCTCGGCGTCACCCACCCGCCCGTGGAGAACGACGAAGAGCCGCTCCCGTTCGGGCACAAGTTGATCGCGCTCCTCTGCCTCGCCGCCTTTCTGCTCTGCTTCACGGCGGTGCCGATCCGCGTGATCTAGGTCTCCAGCAGGAACGTCGCCGGGCCGTCGTTGACGAGCGACACCTGCATCATTTCGCCGAAGACACCGGTCTCGACCGGCACGCCCGTCTGACGAAGCGCCTCCACGAATCGGTCGTAGAGCGGCCGTGCTGCATCCCCCGGAAGTGCTTTCTCGAAGCCGGGCCTCCGGCCGCGCCTCAGGTCGGCGGCGAGCGTGAACTGCGAGACGACGAGGACACTTCCACCGACGGCCGCGAGGTCCCGGTTCATCCGCCCGTCGTCGTCCTCGAACACGCGCAGGCCGGCCACCTTCTTCGCCGCCTCTTCGGCCGAGGCGGCGGTGTCGCCCTCGACCGCGCCGAGCAGGACGAGGAAACCCTTTCCGATGCGGGAGACCGTCTCGTCGCGCACGCGCACTTCCGCCTGCGACACCCGCTGGATCACGAGCTTCACGGCGGGGCGGGGCCGGCGCGGCGCGGGCGGCGCGCGACGAGGAGCCGGACGAACTCGCGCGGCTCCGTCGACCGCGCGAGAAGGGCGACCCCGAGGTAGACGACGGCTCCCGCGAGCGTCGCCACGATGAGAAAGAGAAAGCGCTCCGCGGTTCCGGCGGGAGGGTGCGCCGCGAGGAGGCGCCCCGCGAGGTACCCGACCGTGAGGGCCATCACGCCGGCGGCAAGGACCACTCGAGCGAGCGAGAGCCCGATCTCCCGGAGGCCGAGCGGACCCTCCCGGCGGCGAAGGAACGTGAGAAGAAGGAGGAAGTTCACCGTCGCTCCGCAGGAGGTCGCCAGCGCGACGGACGCCACGCCCCACGGCCGGAGGGCGAGCGAGACGGCGATGAAAACGGCGAGGTCGGCTGTCGCGCAAAGCACCGGGGTCCGTGTGTCCTTGCGCGCGTAGTGGGCGAAAACGAGGAGTCCGTTCGACGAGATGAAGAAGAGGCCGAGAGCGTAGAAGGCGAGCGTCTCCGCCGTCGCGGCGGTCGCCTGCGCGCCGAATCTTCCCCCCTGGAAGAGCGCGGCGATCACCGTCTCGCGCAGAACCGCGAGCCCGACCGCCCACGGGATGGTGACGAACGCCACGAGCCGGAGCCCGAATCGCAGGGTGTCCTTGAACGAGCGCGGGTCATCCTCGAGTGCCTGCCGGGCGAGGAGGGGCAGAATCGCCGTCGAGATCGAGATCACGAAGCCGCCGCGCACGAGCTCGATGACCCGGTTCCCGAACGTGAGGTACGAGACCGCGCCGTCTCCGAACTGCGACGCGAACCGGCTCGAGAGCGCGTTGTTGATCGCATAGATGCCGAATCCGAAGAGGCGGGGCAACAGAAGAACGAAGACCGCGCGCACGGCGGGGTCGGAGAGACGGACGCTCCACTTCCCGACCGCTGCGAGCTTTCTCACGAACGGGATCTGGATGCCCATCTGGAGGACTCCGCCCGCGAGAACTCCGATCGCCAGCGCGACGGTTGGCTCCTCGAACCGCGGCGCGAGCACGACCGCGGCGGTGATGATCGCGAGGTTGAGAAGAATGGGCGACATGGCGGAAACGGCGAACCGGCCGTGCGCGTTCAGGACCGCCTGGAGGAGAGCGGCAATCGAGATGAAGATCAGGTACGGAAACATGAGCCGGGTCAGGTAGACCGTGAGCTCGAGCTTCCCGGGCGTCGAGAGGAAGCCTTTCGCGAGCAGCCGGACGATCTGCGGAGCGAACACGATCCCGAGGACGACGAGGGCCGAGACGATCAGGGTGAGCGCCGAGAGGATGCGCGCCGCGAAGGTCCGCGCATCTTCGGCGGACCCGTCCTTGCGCTTCTCCGCGTACGCCGGGATGAAAACTCCCGGCAGCGCTCCTTCCGCGACGAGCTGTCGCAGCATGTTCGGGATCCGGTAGGCCGTGTAGAAGACGTCGCTCGCCGCGCTCGCCCCGAAGACTGTCGCAATCGTGCGGTCGCGGAAGTATCCCGTTACGCGAGACGCGAGCGTCAGGAGCGTGATGACCGAGGCGGAGCGGACGAGCTTGCCGCGGGCGTCGTCCGACGGCAGCGGGGCTTCGCTCAAATCCAGCGGTCCATCGACGTTCCCCGCATTCTAAGAGCCTTCCGACTCGGACATCATTTGTCGCGAAGGGAGATATTCTCCGAGTTACTTGAAAGGAGAGTAAACACATGGCCAGCGTCAACAAAGTGATCCTGATCGGCAACCTCGGAAAAGACCCGGAGATCCGCACCACCCCGCAGGGAACCTCGCTCGCTCGCTTCTCCGTCGCGACGACCACCACCTGGAAGGACGCATCCGGAGCAAAGCAGGAGCGAACCGAGTGGCACGACGTCGTCGCGTGGGAGCGGCTCGCTCAGATCTGCGGCGAATACCTGCACAAGGGGAAGATGGTCTACGTCGAAGGCAGTCTTCAGACCCGAAGCTGGGAGGACCAGAACGGGCAGAAGCGGTACAAGACGGAGGTCAAGGCGAACAACGTCGTCATGCTCTCTCCCCCGCCGCGTTCGGATTCCGCGCAACCCCGCGCGGGCGCGCCCCGGGAGAGTGAAGCCGCGGAGCCCGTGGCCGCGTACGACGACGACGTGCCGTTCTGAGGAGCGAAGCGACGAAGAATCCCGAAACGCAGGGATCCTTCGTTATCCAAAGCGACCCCCGTCACCGGGACGCGATGAGCGAACGGAGCTCCGCGACGTCCTCGCGGAGCTCCTCGACACCTTCCGCCGGGGGTGCCGCCACGCGGAGGTCGCTTAGCCTTTCGCGATAAGCCGCGATCCGGCGGACCGCTTCGTCTCGACGCTCCTCGGAGACGGCGAGCGCGACGGCGTCCACACACGCCGGGTACTCCTCGATGCGGGAGCAGACGAAGACGAGGTCGCATCCGGCGCTCGCGGCCGCGGCGGAGCGCTCCGGGAGCCCGCCGAATCGCCCGAGCGCCCCCATCTCGAGGTCATCGGAGAGGGCGAGGCCCTCGAAGCCGAGCTCGTCGCGCAGGAGGCGCGTGGCGATGTCGAGGGAGAGCGACGCGGGAAGGCCGTCGCGCTCGCTGGCCGCGTGGGAAACCATGATCGCCCCCGCGACGCCGTGAAGGGCGCGGAACGGCCGGAGATCCTGAGCGAGCTCGGCCGGATCGTCGGCGAGCGCCGGGAGCTCGTGGTGAGTGTCGAACCGAGCGCGCCCGAGTCCCGGGAAGTGCTTCAGGCATCCACCGGTGCCCCGGGAGTGAAGACCCTCGAGAAACTCTCGAGCCGCCGCGGCGATCTCCTCCGGGTCTTCCGCTGCGGCGCGCTCTCCGAGGACGGACTCGCCCGCGCCCGGCAGCCGTCGATCGACGACCGGGGCGAGGTCGACGTCGAAGCCGAGGAGGGTGCACGCCTTGCCGGCGAGCTCTCCCGCACGGCGCGCCAGGCCCGCGCGCGACGCCGCGTAGAAGGAGGGGAACGGACCGGCGAGGTCGCGCAGGCGGTCCACGGGACCGCCCTCCTGATCGACGAGAAGGAGCGGCCGGCCTGGCAGCGAGCGGATCTCCTCAACGAGCCGTGTCAGCGCGTCCGCGGTTTCGATGTTTCGCCGGAAGAGGATGACGGCGCTCGGCGGCCTCTCCTCGAGGATCGCTCGCTCCTCCCGCAGCAGCGTCGGGCCGGAGAGGCCGACGCCGAAGAGCCGGGAGGCGTCCGCGGTCAACCCTTCAGCCGATCCTGGAGCGCGGCGAGCAGTCCGAGCGCGGCGATCGGGGTGAGCCGGTCGAGGTCGGCCGCGCGCAGCTTCTCGAGCACGAGCTCCTCGGAAGCCGAAAAGAGAAGGAGCTGCCCTTCGCCGGCGCTCTCCCCCGCGCGGCGCGCGAGCACCGGCGCCCCCTGGACATCGAGCTCCTGCTTCTCGAGGTTCGAAAGCACCTCTCGGGCCCGCGCCGTGACGGACGCCGGAAGACCGGCGAGCTCCGCGACCTGGATTCCGTAGCTGCGGTCGGCGGCGCCCGGGACGACCTTCTTCAGGAACACGACGCGGCCGTCGACTTCCTTCACCGCCATCGTCGCGTTCGTGACGGCCGGCTTCACGAGGGCGATTTCGGTGAGCTCGTGGTAGTGCGTCGCGAAGAGGACGAACCCGCTCTTGTCGGGTGAGTCGTGCAGGTGCTCGACCAGGGCCCACGCGATCGAGAGCCCGTCGAAGGTCGACGTCCCGCGGCCGACCTCGTCGAGAATCACGAGGCTCGCGGGCGTGGAGTCGCGGACGATCGCGGCGGCCTCCAGCATCTCCACCATGAACGTGGACTCACCGCGGGACAGATGGTCGGCGGCGCCGACGCGCGTGAAGATCCGATCGACGGGTGAGATCTCCGCCTTTCGCGCGGGGACGAAGGACCCGGCCTGCGCGAGGAGGACGATGGTCGCGACCTGACGCAGGTACGTCGACTTCCCGCCCATGTTGGGACCGGTGAGCACGACGATCCGCTTCTCCGGCGAGAGGTCGCAGTCGTTCGGAACGAACGGTTCCTCGCGGCGGAACTCCTCGACGAGCGGGTGCCGCCCGTCGATGATCGAGAGGCGCCGCGTCGGGGAGAGTGCCGGACGGACCCATCGGCCGGAGTGGGCGACCTCGGCAAACGACGACGAGAGGTCGAGCCCGGCGACGGCGGTCGAGGCGCGCGAAACGCGCTCCGCGCCGGCGGCGAGACTCTCGAGGAGCGCGGAGTACAAACGGCTCTCGATTTCGCCGATCCGCTCCTCGGCGCCGAGGATCTTCTCTTCGAGCTCCTTCAACGCGGGAGTGACGAACCGTTCGGCGTTCGCGAGGGACTGCCTCCGGATCCAGTCCGGAGGCACCCGCTCCCGGTGCGCGGCTCCTACCTCGAACGAATAGCCAAAGACCCGGTTGAAGCGCACTTTCAGCGTCGCGATCCCGGAGCGGCGGCGCTCCTCCGCCTCGATGGCGAGGAGCGCGGTCTGCGCGCCGCGCCGGAGCTCGCGCAGCGAGTCGAGCTCGGGGTCGGCGCCCGTGCGGATGACCGAGCCGGCGGACGAAAGCACCGGAGGATCCGGTGCGAGAGTCTCTTCGACCCGCTGCACGAGGTCCGACGTGTCCGGGATTCCGTCGAGAAGTCCCCGCAGCCGCGCCGAAGCGAGGGAGCGGCCGGCTCCGGGGAGGCGCGACACGGCGCGAAGCCCCGCTGCCCAGGCGGCGACCTCGCGCGGGCCGGCGTTGCCGATCGCGATGCGCGCGAAATGGCGCTCGAGGTCTCCGACCTCGGCGAGCCCCTTTTGAAGATCCTCGCGCGCGTCCGGTCGGACGGTGAGCTCGTCCACCGCCTCCCACCGGTTCTCGAGCTCGACGGGATCGAGGGAGGGCCGCGCGATCGCCTCCTTCAAGGCGCGCGCCCCCATCGGCGTCCGGGTGCGGTCGAGAAGCGCACAGAGGCTCACGCGCGAGTCTCCCGAGGAGGACTCGAAGAGCTCGAGGGTCGCGATCGCCGCGGCGTCGAGCCGCATCCGTTCGTCGAAGCGGAGGGGTTGGGGCTCGAGGACGTGAGGCAGGCCGCGGGGCCGCATCTCCGATGCGTAGGCCCGGGCTGCGGACGCCGCGCCGAGGTTTCCGCCGCCGAAAGGCGAGGCATCACCGAAATCCGCGGAAGCTCGAGCGCGGGCAAACCACTCCGCAGGACGGCGGGTGATGGGAACTTCCGGAGCGAAGGGCAGGTCGCACCCCTCGGGCGCGAGAGCCTCGCGGGGCCGGAATAGCGCGAAGACCTCGGAGAGGCGAGCGGCCGGCACGCGGCCCGCGTGAAACCGGCCGGTCGAGAGGTCGAGGAACGCGATTCCCCAGGTGCCGGCTCCGCCTTCGTCCGGATCGAGCGCCGCGAGGTAGCACGGGGCGTCGGGGAGAAGCGCGCCCGGGTCGAGGACGGTGCCCGGCGTGACGATCCGCGTGATGTCCCGCTTGACGAGCCCCTTCGCCGCCCGCGGGTCCTCGACCTGGTCGCACACCGCGACCTTGCGGCCGGCCGCGACGAGTCGGGCGATGTGCTGGTCCGCGCTGTGCCAGGGGACGCCGCACATCGGCGCCTCGATGTCGGAGTCGCGGTTGCGGGCGGTCAGGGCGATCCCGAGCAGGGGCGCCGCCTCGCGCGCGTCCTCGAAGAACATTTCGTAGAAGTCGCCCATCCGGTAGAAGAGAATCGCGTCCGGGAACCGGCTCTTCATTTCGAAGTACTGCCGGAGCATCGGCGTGACGCGAGGAGGGGTCGAGCTCAACCGGGTGCTAGCATAACCGCGGTGCTCTTTCGGCGACGAGCTCCCGCCGGCGGGGCGCCTCGGTCGACAGATTCCAGATGCAAACTCTTGCGATCGACACCGCCAGCCCCTTCCCCTCGGTGACTCTGCACGGGCCGGGCGGAGACTACGAGGAGGCGCTGCCCGACGACCGGCGCGCCTCGGAGGAGCTCCTCCCGGCGATCGCCCGGTGCTTCGCCGCCGCCGGGACGTCGCTCGCCGACTGCGAACGGATCGCGGTCTGCGCCGGCCCGGGCTCGTTCACGGGACTGCGGGTCGGTCTCGCGACGGCCTGGGCGCTCGGGCGGGTGTCGGGCGTTCCCGTCGAGGCGGTCCCCACGCTCGAGGCCATCGCCGAGACGCTCCGCCCGACGGGAGAGAAGCGGGTCCTCGCGGTGCTCGACGCGGGGCGCGGCGAGGTCGTGCTCTCCATCTTCGACCTCGCGGGCATCCGGGCGCGCGCGGAGGGGCCGGCCGTCCGCCTCGCGCTCGCCGAGGCCCGGGAGCGGGCCGCGGGCCTCTCCACGGCCGCACTGCCGCCCGACCTTCTCTTTGCGGGGTCCGTTCGACCCGCGACCTCGCCGTCGCGGGCGCTCGCGCTCGCGGTCTCCCGCAGCCCGGGCCTCGAACCGCCTTCGCGCCTCGAAGGAATCTACTCCCGGCCGAGCGCCGCGGAAGAAAAGCATGGCGCTCCGTAAGCCCGAGGCATCTCTTTACGCCATCCGGTTCGCGCAACCCGCGGACTTGGACGAGATCGCTCGGATCGAGAGCGAATCGTTCCGTATCCCCTGGAAGCGCGAGTTCTTCGCGAGCGAGTTGCGCGAGCCCTACCGGTTCGCGCGCGTCCTCGGCGGCGGCGAGGAGGCGGTCCCGCGGATCGGCGGTTACCTCTTTGCCGTCTCCCTTTACGAGGAGTTTCACGTCAACAAGATCGCCACGGACTCCCGGATCCGTCACCGCGGATACGGGCGCCAGCTCATCGAAGACGCCATCGAGCGTGCCCGGAGCGTCGGCGCGGCCTCGGTCACCCTGGAAGTGCGCGTCTCGAACCTGACCGCCCGGGAGTTCTACCGCTCCTACGGCTTCCGCGAGGCATTTCGGCGCAAGAACTACTATCAGGACGGCGAGGACGCCTTCGCGCTCGTTCTGTCGCCGGCGCGTTGAGCGCCGCCCCGGACGGGCGCCAAGCCGGTTGAAAGCGGGACGAGCGGCCGATAGACTCGCTTCGTGACCCTCGGCCCTCCCCCGACCCCCCCACAACTCAAAAGGAGGTCTGATCGAATGGACAGCGATCAAACGGACGCCTTGTCGGACCTGGACCCGGAATATCGGCGGCTTCACGACGAGCATCACGCACACGAAGAGCGCCTGCAGGTCCTCGGCGCGAAGCCGCGACTTTCCGAGGACGAGGAAATCGAGGAGAAACGTCTGAAGAAGGAAAAGCTCGCCATCAAGGACCGCATGGAAGCCATCGCCCGGAACCACCGCGCCGGAGTCGCGCACTGAGAATCCCCGTCGCCCGCGAAGGATGGCCGTTCATCCTCACACCGCTCGCGGCGACCGTCGTTGCCGCCGCTACCGGATACGGCATCGTCGCCCTCTTCTTTCTCGCACTCGCTCTCTTTCTCCTGTCGTTCTTCCGCGACCCCGAACGTACTCCCGAGGGGGGAGAAGAGACGATCATCTCGCCCGCGGACGGAACGGTGCTGAACGTGGGGCCGGCGCCCGAGGCGCCGCCCGGTTCATCGCGTCGCCTTTCGATCTTCATGTCGGTATTCAACTGCCACGTGAACCGCGCCCCGGTTTCGGGGGACCTCTCCCACTACGAGTACGTCTCCGGCCGGATGCGCGCCGCGTTTGCCGAGAAAGCGTCGACCGAGAACGAGCAGAACCGGATCACGCTCTCGGGCGAGCATGGGTCCGTGACGTTCAAGCAGATCGCGGGCGCGCTCGCGAGAAGGATCGTTTTCTATCCCCGCGTGGGGGAGCGACTGTGGCGGGGTCAGCGGATCGGGTTGATTCGCCTGGGCTCCCGCGTCGACCTCTTCATCCCCGACGACGCCGAAGTCCTCGTCGCGAAGGGCGCGAAAGTGCGCGCCGGGCGCACCGCGATCGCGCGGTGGAAGACATGAGAAGGCGCCCGTGACGCGCAAATCGGAGGAGGACGAGAACGCGTTGCTGTTTCCGCCCGCCGAGCTTCCTCCGGGCGCGCGCGCGCGGCGTCTCGGCGGGCGTGCCCGGGCGCGGCTCTCGCGCGGACTCTTCATCCTCCCCACTCTCTTCACCGTCGGGAACCTCTTCTGCGGCTACCTCTCGGTCTGGTGCTCGATCCGGGGCACGTTTCAGACGGCGGCCATCCTCATCATCGCGGCCGCGGTCCTCGACATGCTCGACGGACGAATCGCCCGCCTGACGAACTCCGCGTCCCGGTTCGGCGAGGAGTACGACTCCCTCGCCGATCTCGTGTCATTCGGAATCGCGCCGGCGGTTCTCGCCTATTCCTGGGGACTCGCCGACTTTCACCGGCTCGGCTGGATGGCCTCGTTCATCTTCGTCGTCTGCGGTTCGATGCGTCTGGCGCGCTTCAACATCCAGACGCGCGTCACCGACAAGAGGTACTTCATCGGCCTTCCGATCCCGGCGGCCGCCGGCACGATCGCGACCCTCGTGCTCGCGACGCCGGAGCGGCTCGTCTCGCGCTTCTGGATGGCGGGGCTTCTCGCGCTGACCGTGGTCCTCTCTTATCTGATGATCTCGACGCTCCGTTATCGGTCCTTCAAGGACCTCGACCTGCGGCGTCAGAGGCGCGCGTGGATTCTCCCCGTGATCGCCCTCGTCTTCGCTGTCGTCGCGTACCGCCCGGCCGTGACGCTGCTCGCGATCGCGCTCATCTTCGCCGCGTCCGGACCTGTCGCGAGGGCGATCTCGTTCGCGCGCGAACGGAAGCCCGGAGCCCGTAAGGTCGGAGCCCCCTAGGGGACAGGCGTCGCGGTCGGCGCCGGTGCGCCCGGCAGACCCCAACCCGTCTCGACCTCGCCGCCGGCCGCCGGCACGACGCGGACCCGCACCGGACAGCAGGGCGACGGCTGGTTTCCCAGCACGCGCACGCGCGCCGGCTCGGATCGCTCGAACGGAGCGACGAAAGTCTCGTAGAACCGGATGCGGGTCGCTCGACCCGGTGAGACCGGGCGCCCCTTTCCGTCGTAGGCCTCCCAGCGGTCGAATCCGCCGGGCTCGACGTCGCCGACGCGGGCCGGGGCGAGGTCGACTTCGATCCAGTTCTGAACCCGCGAGGCGGCGGAGGAGTGAGGCGATGCGTTCTCGGCGCTGATCCGGAGCAGACGGGAACCGTCGTCGTCCACGGAAGCGCGCATAGCGGGAGCGGTCGGCCGCCCGGCGAACACGTCGGCGAGCGCCGCGACGGGGAACACGCGCCCGGCGTCGGAGCCCTCCCCGACGACGACGACTCGTCCCCGCGCGAGGCGCCCCGGGGGCGCCGCTCTCAGGCGGGCGACGAGCTCCGCCAGCGACGGCTGGGAAAACATCACGGAATCCCCCGCGGAAAGCGAGAGCGCGCCGAAGCGCATCGGCCGCGTGGCCTTCAGAGCGAACTCGGCATTCTTGTCCACGTTCCACGGCACCTCGTGACGAAAGTCGCTCCTCGGGTCCTCCGTCAACCGGTCGAGCAGGGATTCGGGGGCGCGCGCGACCGCGTCCCCCGAACCGTTTCGAACGGTTCCGGTCGTTCGGGAGTCGTAGGCGGACCACCACGGCTTCCCGAGCGAGTCGGTGAAAGCCGGATCCGCGGCGTTGGCTCCGCCGAACACGAAGGCCACGATCCCATCCGTGCGGGACACGAGCGCGCGCAGCGCGTCCTTCTCCTCGTCCTCCGCGGGCGCGGGCGCACGCAGCGAGAGCGTCACCGCCACTCCTCGCGCGGACGCCGCGACCGCGTCGCCCTTGCGCGAAAGCGCGTCGGCGAGCTGGGAACGGGCCTCGCGCAATGCGGCGGCGAGCGGCTCGACGCTGGCCGGTGCGAACGGAAAGTCGAGGTGCACCCCCCGCACGGGACCGAACTCCGCGCCGCGGGAGAGCGCCGACGCGATCTCTCGGGCGAGAAAACCTCCGAGGGCCTTCTGCTGCTCCTCCGTTGCGCCGGCGAGCGGGTCGTCCGGGCTCTCGATGACGAGGACGACCGGTACCTGGCGCAGCGGGACCGCGGGGGCGGGAAGGTCCGAACCGGACCAACCGGCCGCTCCGCCCGTGAGGCGGCGCGCCGGAACGAAGGCGGCCGCGCAGCGAAACGAGAGGAGGACCTCTTCGATCGCCGCGTCTCCTTCCGCCAATCCGTCCGCGAACCACACCGCGTTCCCGCGGAGCGGCTCCTCCGCGCGGGGCGAGCGGCCCCCGCGCGAGCACGCCGCGGCGGCGCCGAGGGCCCAGAACAGAGCGGCCAGGCGGAGGAGTCTCATCGTTCTCTCATCCCGACGCCGCCGGCGCCTCTCGGGAAGCGGCGGCCTCGGGCAGGTCGAACCGCACGCGAAATCCGCCGCTGCGAAGGTTCTCGGCGGCGATCGTTCCGCCGTGCTCCTCGACGATCTTCTTCGCGATCGCGAGTCCGAGCCCGGTTCCGCCGCTCTTCGCGGAGAAGTACGGGTCGAAGAGCCGCGGCAGAATGCGCGCCGGGACGCCGGGCCCCGAATCCTCGACGGACACCACGACCCGTCCGCCGCTTCGCTCGGCGGAGACGGTGATCTCGCCGGCCATCCCGCCGAGCGCTTCGACCGCGTTGCCGATCAGGTTCGAAAGCACGCGCGACAGGAGGCGGGGATCCGCCTCCGCCCGGACGTCCGGCCCGACGCGGACGCGCCAGCGAACGCCGGATGCGCCGGAGAAAGCGAGCGCGGAGTCGTGTACGAGCCGGGCGACGTCCGTTGGTCCGAACTCCGGACTCGGCAGCCGGGCATAGTCGGAGAACTCCGACGCGGCGCGCTTCAGTACTTCGGTTTGCGTGAGGACGTTCGTCACGCACTCGTCGAGCACCCGAGCGAACTCCGGACTCTCGCCGCCGCTCCTTCGCCACACTTCCCGGAGGTGCTCGACGGACAGGCGGATCGGGGTAAGCGGGTTCTTGATCTCGTGCGCGATGATGCGCGCCATTTCCGCCCACGCTTCGAGACGATTCGAGCGAACGACTTCCGAGACGTCCTCGATGACGGCCATGCGCGCGCCCTCGCCGCCCACCGGGAGGGGAACGGTCACGATCCGCCAGCGCTCTCCCGACTTCGGCTCGACCTCCGCGGTCACCGAGGACTCCGAGAAGCGGGAGAGGACGCTGCGCACTTCCGCCATCTTTTCACCGGGGAAGACCTCGTCGAGCGTCGCACCGTCGGCCCGCCCCGTTCCCAGGGACGCGGCGGCGGGGTTCGCAAGGAGGACCGCGCCGTCCGCCCGGTAGGCGACGACGCCCGCCGTCAGGTGCGCCAGAAGCGTCGCCAGGCGCTCCGTCTCGCGCGACAGCGCGTCGGTCTGCTCCTTGAGGCTTCGGGACATCGAGAGGAAGGCCCGGACGAGCTCACGGAGCTCCTCGTCCGGCGGTTCGTCGATGTGCGGCGAGAAATTGCCGCGCGCGACCGCGCGGGTTCCCTCGACGAGGTCGGCGACGGGCCGGGCAACGCGCAGTGCAAGCCGACCCGCGACAGCCGCGGAGAAGAGGAAGACGAGAAGGCTGAAGGCGGACACGGCGGCGGTCAGCTGCGCGGCCTCCGCCTCCGCGATCCGCTGCTGCGGGAGGAGGAGCAGGGAGAGGAGGCCCGGGCTCCTCACGCCCGGAACGCCGGGTAGCGCGGTCAACGCGGTCGTCATCTCTTCGAACCGCCGGCCCGCGACGAGGCGGACTCCCACCTCGCGCCGCGCGCCCGAGAGGCCGATTGCGCGGTACGTGGACGCGGGAACGCGGCCCGGCAGAAGGCCCGCATCGTAGAGGTCGCGGCGCGAAGTGGCCACGAGACGCCCGTCCGGGGCGTACACCGAGAGGTCGTAGGAAACGGCGTTGGCGAGCCATCCGAGGAGCGAGTCGTCCAGCAGGCCCAGCCGGCCTCGCCCCGCTGTCTCCGAAGGAAGGTAGTCGTCGAGCACCCGGCGCCCCGTCTCGAGCGCCGTGCGTGCGTGGTCGAGCGTGTCTTCGATCGATCGGGTCTCGATCGCCGAACGGAGGAAGAAGGTCACCGCGAGGAGCGGGATCATCACGCCGACGACGAAGAGGCCGACGAGACGGCTGCGGAACGTCCGGAGCTCCCGGGGAAGGAGCGCCGGCGCGAGCGCCCGAGGCGTCGCCGCGAAGCGCCAGAGCGCGAGGGCGCCGACGAGGAGGAAGAGACCGACAATGCCCGGCACGAGAAGCGCGGCCGTCAGCGCCCGGCCGAGGAGGTCCGGCACGGGAACCGCCACGAGGCGGAACCCTTCGGACATCGACCGGACCTCTCCGAAGAGTTCGCTCCCGCGCGTGCCAATTCGCACGGGCACCCAGGAAGCTCCGCGGCGAAGCGCTTCGATCGCGGAGGCCGGGAGCGGCGGCCCCTCCTCGCGGGGCGACCCGTCCGGCGCGTACGACGCGAGGAACGGTCGGACGCCTTCCCGCGTGTCCTCCGGCTCCCCGCCCGACGCCCCGAGCACGAGCCGCCGATACACCTCGATGCGGGGAGGCAGCGGGTCCCAGGTCGGCCAGTCGGCGACCTCGATCTCGACGACCCCCCACGGCACGCCGCCGGCGGACAGCGGCGCGATCCGGCGAAGGATGGCAACCCGGTGGCGATCGATTCGCGCTTCGGTCGGACGGGCGTCCGAGGCACCCGCTTCCGTTTCCGGTATGAGCGAGAAACGGCTGCGAGGCGCGCCGGCCGAGTCGAAAACCTCGTAGGTCATGAGCGGAGGCTGGGAGATCCCCTCTTCGCCCTCCCGCCAGAGGCGGTAGGCGAGGTCGGAAAGGTCGGTCACCGTGAGGGACGCGGGCAACTCGCGCGCGAGGTCGATTCGGGAGAGCCGGTCGACGGCCCGCTGGGCCGCGAGAACGGCGCCGGCGGACACCCGCTGCGGGTCCGGAAGCCGGATCGCGTGCGCGACCCGATACGCTTCCCGTGCGCGGTCCTGCTCGGACAGCGGCGCCGCGGCGAGCACGACGAGGAGCGTCGCGCCGAGGACGAGTCGCGGCTCGCCGAAGCCCTCCTTTCCGCGGGCCTCCCCCACCGCACGACACCAGAGCTCGAACGCGATGCCGGCGGCGGCGAAGACGGCCACGCGGTAGAGGGGGGACGCCGAGATCGCGGTGAGGCTCACCGTGATTGCGGTCGCGGAGAAGAGCACCGCGGCCGTCGTCCACGCGCGTCGCCGCCCGCGCGGTCTCGCGCCGCACCGCCGCGAGCGACAGTCCCGAGAAGAAAAGGGCCGCGAGCCCGGCGATGCGCGGCAGCGAGACGAGCGACTCGGAGAGCCGCGCGCCGAGGTCCGGCGTCTCGAGGCGGCCGGCCGCGAACAGAGCGAGGGCGAGGAGCCCGTATCCGGCGAGCGCGCCTCCCCGGTTCTCGCGGCCGAAGGCGCGGCCCGTGAGCGGAAGAAAGGCGAGCGGCAGGGCCGCCCACCCGATCGCGAGGGCGACGAGGGCTCCCGGTTCGAGCGGCAGAGAGGCGCCGAAGCGTGCCTCGGTTGCGAGGTAGGCGATCGCGAGAGCGGAGCCGACGCGCAGGGGATCCCGCACGCGACCGGCGGTGATCGCGGCGACCACGAGAAGGAGCGCGAAGGCCACGTCCCGGGCCCGGGGGCTCGAAGCCGGGACGTCTCCGCGACGGGTCGCAACGAGGACGCTTCCGGCGGAGTCGGTCAGGAGCGCGGGACCGCCCTGTGCCGCGGGCTGCCAGGGGTCGGACCGGCCGGAGACACCGAGTGATCGCGCGAAGTCCGGAGCGCCGACGGGGAACGACCGCGACGCGTAAACGATCCCGGAGAATCCGCCCTCGCCGATCGGCTTTCGCCAGACGACGACCATGCGTGCCGCCGACCACCGCACCGCAAGGCCGTTCGGAGAGAACACGAGCCCGTCGAGTGAAGGCGGATCGCCCCACCACGCGTGCACGGCGCCGGCGGGGTCCGTCAGCGCGAGTCCGGTTCCGGCGGGGGCGTCCGCGAGCGCCTGCCCGGCGGCGTTGAACAGCGCGAGCCGATTCACCGCGATGCCTCCGCCCTCGAGCGACCGGACCACCTCGCGCTGGGACTGGAAGTCCGAGCTCCTCTGGCCGAGATCGGCGACAGCCGCCGAGAACGCGGTCGTGAGCTCCGCCGGCGGCGTGCCGTTCCCCGCGGATGAGGGCAGCGAAAGTCGCCCGTGGAGGTAGAGAAGGACGGGGGCCGCGACGAGCGCCGCGGCGAGCGGGACCCTCAGCCGGCGGATCACCGGAAGAGCGGGAGATCCACTCCACGCTCGCGCGCGGTCGCGATCGCTTCGGGGTACCCGGCGTCCGCGTGCCGCATCACTCCGGTGCCGGGGTCCGCGGTCAGCACGCGTTCCAGGCGCCGTTCCGCCGCGTCCGTGCCGTCGGCGACGACGACCATTCCGGCATGGATCGAATTCCCGATCCCCACTCCCCCGCCGTGATGCACCGAGACCCACGTCGCCCCGCACGCCGTATTCAAGAGAGCGTTCAGGATCGGCCAGTCCGCGATCGCGTCGGATCCGTCGCGCATGCCTTCCGTCTCGCGATTCGGCGACGCGACCGAGCCGGCGTCCAGGTGATCGCGTCCGATGACGACCGGTGCGCGCACCTCGCCCCGGCGCACGAGGTCGTTGAAGGCGCGACCCGCCTTCGCGCGCTCACCGTATCCGAGCCAGCAGATTCGCGCCGGAAGCCCCTGGAAGGCGACGCGTTCCGCGGCGAGCGTGAGCCACCGCGCGAGGGCGGCGTTGCGCGGGAAGAGCTGCAGGAGCGCGCGATCGGTGGCCTCGATGTCGCGCGGGTCGCCGGAGAGAGCGGCCCAGCGGAACGGCCCCTTTCCTTCGCAGAAGAGGGGGCGGATGTAGAGCGGGACGAACCCTTCGATGTCGAACGCGTCCTCGACGCCCGCCCGCTTCGCCTGGCCGCGCAGGTTGTTTCCGTAGTCGAACACGACGGCGCCGCGTCGTTTCAGCTCGAGGAGCGCGCGCACGTGGGCGGCCATCGTCTCGTAGGAACGCCGGACGTAAAGCGCGGGATCCCGGCGCCGGAGGTCGTCCGGATCTTCGTCCGGCTCGACCGTCGGGACGTAGCCGTCGAGCTCGTCGTGAGCCGACGTCTGGTCGGTGACGAGGTCGGGCACGACGCCGCGGGCGATCAGTCTCTCGAGGACCTCGACGGCGTTTGCGAGAACGCCGATCGATATCGCTTCGCGTCGATCGCGCGCCTCCAGCGCCTGGTCGATGGCGCGGTCGAGCGAGTCCTCCCGGTGGTCCAGGTAACGCGTCGCGAGACGCCTGTCGATCCGCCGGCCATCCACCTCGGCGACGAGCGCGGTCGCGCCGTTCATCGTCGCCGCGAGCGGCTGCGCGCCACCCATTCCGCCGAGGCCCGCCGTGACGACCAGACGACCGGAGAGGTCGCCGTCGAAATCCTTCTGGGCGGCGGCGGCGAACGTCTCGAACGTTCCCTGGAGGATCCCCTGGGTGCCGATGTAGATCCACGAGCCCGCCGTCATCTGACCGTACATGGTCAGGCCCGCGGCCTCGAGGCGGCGGAACTCATCGCCGGTCGCCCACGCCGGGACGAGGAGCGAGTTCGCGATAAGCACGCGGGGCGCGTCCTCGTGCGTCTCGAACACCCCGACCGGCTTGCCGGACTGCACGAGGAGCGTCTCCCGCGCGGACAGCCGCTTCAGCGTCTCGACGATCGCGTCGAAACACTCCCAGTTGCGCGCGGCCTTGCCCGTGCCGCCGTAAACGATGAGCTCGTCCGGTTTCTCGGCCACCTCCGGGTCGAGGTTGTTCTCGAGCATCCGGAGCGCGGCTTCCTGCTGCCATCCGCGGCAGCGAAGCTCGGTTCCACGGGCCGCGCGGACGACGCGGGGGCCCGAAACGACGGCAGGCACCCGGACATCGTAAGGCGGGAACCGGAAAACGGGAACGGATCTTCTCCTCCCTCTCCCCTTTGGGGAGAGGGCCGGGGTGAGGGGCAGGGTGAGCCGCGCAGTTCTCCTCTCCCCCCTGGGGAGAGGGCCGGGGTGAGGGGCGACTTCGCCCCCTACTTCATCCCCGCGACGACGCGGCTAACGTCGTCGCCGTCCACGAACGCCCGGGCCGCAGCGATGTCCGGCGAGAGCTCCCGGTCGGACGTCCATGGCGCGACGACCTTCCGGAAAGCGCGGCGGGCGCCCTCGATCGCTCTTCGAGGAGGTGAGCGGGCGCAGGAACTCCATCGCCTGGAACGCCACCGTGAGCTCGATCGCGAGCACGAGCGCCAGGTTCTCCACGATCAGGGCGAGCTTGCGCGCCGCGATCGGGGCCATCGAGACGTGGTCCTCCTTCGCCGCGGACGTCGGGATCGAGTCGACGGACGCGGGGTGAGAGAGGGTCTTGCACTCCGACACGAGAGCCGCGGCCGTGACCTGCGCCATCATGAGGCCGGAGTGGACGCCCCCTTCCTCGACGAGGAACGCGGGCAGGTCCGACAGCGCCGGGTTGACGAGCTTCTCGATCCGGCGCTCCGAGATCGACGCGAGGTCCGTGGCCGCGATCGCCGCGTAGTCGAGGACGAGCCCGATCGGCGCGCCGTGGAAGTTGCCTCCGGAGATCACGTCGCCGGTCTCCGCGAACACGAGCGGGTTGTCGGTCGCGCTGTTCATCTCGCGCTCGATCACGGCGCGGGCGTGATCGAAGGCATCGCGTGCCGCGCCGTGGACCTGCGGCATGCAGCGCAACGCGTAGTTGTCCTGCACGCGACCGCAGCCGCGGTGCGACTCGCGGATCCTGCTCCCGGCCAGCAGCGCCCGGAGGTTGCGCGCGCTCGCGACCGCTCCCGGATGCGGCCGCGCCCGGATGACGCGTGCGTCGAACGCCGCGTCCGAGCCGCGCGCGGCATCGAGCGACGCGGCGCCGGCGAGGTCGGCGACGCGGGAAAGCCGAAGCGCGCGGGTGAGGGCGAGGCCGCCGACGGCCACGGACATCTGGACGCCGTTGACGAGCGCGAGGCCTTCCTTGGCCTCGAGAGAGACCGGTTCGATGCCGGCGGCCTTCAAAGCCCGGGCCGCCCCGACGACGCGGCCCCGGCGGCGGACAAGCCCCTCCCCCGTCAGGCCGAGCGCGAGGTGCGCGAGCGGGGCGAGGTCGCCGGAAGCTCCGACGGACCCCTTTGAGGGGATGATCGGGAGGACGTCCGCCTCGAGCATCGCGAGCAGCGTTTCCACCGTCCCGACGCGGATTCCGGAGCGGCCCGCGGCGAGCGCGTTGGCCCGCAGCGCGATCATCGCGCGCACCGCCTCGTCGGGCAGCGGGTCGCCCACGCCCGCGGAGTGGCTGCGGATCAGGTTCTGCTGGAGCTCCCGGAGCCGGTCGCGCGGGATCGCGACGTCCGCGAAGCGGCCGAAGCCGGTCGTGATTCCGTAGACGATGTCTCCCCGGTCGACAGCGCGCTCCACCGTTCTTCGGGACGCCGCCATCGCCCGCCGCGCCGAGGGCGCGAGACCGACGCGCACTCCCCCCGCGGCCACCGCGGCGAGGTCGTCGAGGGTCAGGCCGGCGCCGGTCAGGGTCAGATTCTTCACGCGATCAAGCTATCAGTTTCGGGATAGCTTTCCGTCTCATGAAGGTCGCAGCCATCCTCGGCGGCCAGTGGGGAGACGAGGGAAAGGGAAAGGTCGTCGACCTTCTCGCCGATCGGTTCGAGGTCGTCGCCCGCTATCACGGCGGCCACAACGCGGGCCACACGGTCAAGTTCGCCGACCGTCACTTCGCCCTCCACCTCCTCCCTGCCGGCATCGTCCGCGGCGCGACCGCCGTGATCGGGCCCGGAGTCGTCGTCGACCCGGACGCGCTCCTCTCCGAGATCGCGCTCGTCGCGGAGGCCGGCGTGCGCTGCGAGGGACGGCTCTTTCTCTCCGACCGCGCGCCCGTCATCCTCCCGTGGCACCGCCTCCTGGACGCCGCGCGGGAGAAGAGGGCGGGCGCCGGAAAGATCGGCACGACGCTGCGCGGCATCGGACCGGCATACGAGTCGGTCGCGTCGCGCAAGGGGATCCGAGTCGCTGACCTGGTGCGACCCGAGACGCTTCTCGCGAAGCTGACCGCGATGCACGCCGAGATCGGCGGCCTCCTGGAGGACCTGGGCATCGGAGACGTTCCGACACCGGAAGCCGTCGCCGCGGACCTCCGCGTCGCCGCCGCGAAGATCGAGCCCTTCGTGCGCGACACCGGCCGGATGCTGCGCGACCACCTCGCGGGAGGCGGATCACTCCTCGCGGAGGGCGCGCACGGCGCGATGCTCGACCTGTCGGCCGGCACGTATCCCTTCGTGACGTCTTCGTGCTGCACTTCCGCCGGAGTCGCCGCGGGGCTTCATGTCGCACCGCGCGCTCTCGAGTTCTCGGCGGTCGTTCTCAAGGCGTACTCGACGCGCGTGGGAGAAGGACCGCTCCCCACCGAGCTGAACGACGCGACGGGCGAATTCCTCCGGGCCCGCGGTAACGAGTACGGCACGTCCACGGGTCGCCCGCGCCGCACCGGTTGGTTCGATGCCGTCGTCGCCCGCGCGGCCGTCGAGCTGTCGGGCGCCGACGCGATGGCGATCACGAAGCTCGACGTGCTGGACGACCTCGACGAAATCCCGGTGTGCGTGTCGTACCGGCTCGACGGCCGCGACGTGTCGGACGTGCCCCCGCTCGTCGAGGACCTCGCGCGCGTCGAGCCGCGGCTCGTAACCCTGCGCGGCTGGAAGTCGAACACGACCGCCGTGACGCGCTTCGCCGACCTGCCCTCCGCCGCGAAGGACTACGTGCGTTTCCTGGAGGAGAGGAGCGGCGCTCCAGCCGTTCTGATCTCCACGGGACCGCGTCGCGAAGAGACGATCTGGCGCGAGGATTCCGCGTACTACGCGGCTCTCCCGCCGCCGATCCGGGGCCGCTAGAGCGCGTCGCTTCGCCCGTATACTCGGACTACGGGCCGTTAGCTCAGTTGGTCAGAGCATTGGCCTTTTAAGCCAGTGGTCCTGGGTTCGAGTCCCAGACGGCCCACCACCGATTGACTATTTCCTCGATTGCCTCGCTCGAGTCGCCCGTCAGAGAATAGGCGTCACCGGGCTTTCCCCGAGCCCTCGAAAAAGGAGGCGCCATGCCGCGGACGCGTGCTCTCCCCGCTTCCCTCGCTCTCTTTCTGTTCGCCGCCGTCGTCGCCGCCGACAAAATTCCGAGCTGGACGGCGCCCCGGTCCTGGACGTCGCCTCGAGCACACGACCTGGAGACGGTCATCCAATCGCGGCTTTACGGGACGATGGACGTCGAAGGCATCGAGGCTCTGCCCACGGGGCCCCTGCCCTTCTTCGGAATCACGCCCTGCCGCATCGTCGACACGCGCAACGCTCCCGGCCCGTTCGGCGGACCGGCCCTGATCGCCAACGCGGCACGCACCTTCAACCTGCCGTCCGGGCCGTGTGGTGTTCCGACCATCGCCGGCGCCTACTCGCTGAACCTGACCATCATCGGCACGTCCGGACTCCAGGGCGGATTCCTGACGGCGTGGCCGACCGGTGAGAGTCAGCCCACGGTTTCGACGCTGAACTTCAACGCCAGCGAGGTCGTCGCCAACGCCGCCGTCGTGCCGGCGGGCACGAACGGCTCGATCAACGTCTTCGTCAACATACCGGGACATCTCCTGATCGACATCAACGGCTACTACGCTCCGGCCGGGCTCGCCGGCGCGAAGACGATCGCCGTCGACTGCACGGTGGGTCAGAAGATTCAGGCGGCGATCGACCGGGACGATGGGCCCCTCGTCGTCGACGTCCACGGGATCTGCGACGAGAACGTGAGCATCGTGCGGAAGAACGTGACGCTGCGCGGAGTGGATCCCTTGACCGACGGGATCGACGGAGTCGTCTCGAATCCGCAGCTCGCGGCCCTGCGCCTCCGTTACGTCGAGTTTGCGCAGGTGCAGAACCTGACGATCCGAAACGGTCCCTTGAGCGGGATCAGCGCCGCCTTCTCGAACCTCGTCCTCCAGAACTCCCGGATCACCGGCCACGCCGGCGTGGGAATCTCGGCCACCCAGGGAACCTTCGTGGACGCGAGCGGCGTCACCATCTCGCAGAACGGGAACGCGGCCGTCAACGTCCAGACGGCCTCCCGTCTCTTCTGTCACGAGTGCGACGTTACGGGCAACGGGGGCTTCGCCGCCGTGGCGATGCACGGGAGCGTGGTTTCTCTCCTGAACTCAGTCGTGACCGGTCAGCGGGGTCTGCAGTCCTTCGCCGCTTACGTGGACATCGACTGCGTTACCGAGACATCCGCACACGCCTGCGGTCTGAATATCACCGGCCGTGCGGCGCAGGCCAACCTCGGGGGCGTGGCCGCGCTCTTCGGCGGCGGCGACTTCACGGGGCAGGTCTCGGCCAGCGACAGCGGGACCATCCATTTGCTCGGAGCCCGGCAGCTCGCGACAGGACAGCCGGGTCTCGGCCCGGTCGAAAACGGAGTCGACAGCTTCGGCAAGCTGATCGTGGCCGAGGAGAGCGGAATGCAGAGCCAACTCTTCGGCACGACGAACGTCACGGGATTCGGCCGGGTGCTCGTCCTGCACTCGTCGACCCTGGCCGGCGCGATCCAGTGCCAGGGCGCGGGCGACGCCTCGCTGGACGGGACGGTCATCGCCGGTCCGGGCGCCGCCGTGACCGGCTGCGAGCACGGGTCCCTCCCGCCGTAGACCGCAGGTCCTCGATCGCCGGTCGCTAAGCCGTGCTGGCGTTTTTTTTGTCATTTTTGCCCCGGTCGGGCGGACAAATCGCGGGGATACCGACAGGCACCCCCTACTTTAAGTGACTGAAGTCACGGCACTTCCCAAAACGTGACGCAGGGCACCCCACTTGCTCTCTTGCAGGGTTGGATCAATCAGACAACCCAGGACATCCGGACCCGGAAGGAGGCCGCTATGGGTAATCCCTCGAATTCAGTGCCTGCGACGACGAAGAATCGCGAAGCGGGGTACACCCTCGCGGAGCTCCTGATCGTCGTCTCGCTCATCGGCCTCGTCGCCATGATCGCGGTCCCGACGGCGGGCCGGCTCATCCGGCATACGAACAGCCTCGGCGCCTACTCGACCGTTCAGCAGGTGCTCGCGGGAGCGCGGCTCCAGGCCGTGAAACGCGGCGCGAACGTCGTCGTCGAGATCAGCCTGACGCCGACGAAGCAGATCCGCCTGCGGACCTTCCAGGACCGCGCGAACGACAAGACTTCACCCCTCCCGGCCGACGAACAGGCCGCCGCGGGTAACTTCGTCCAGGACGTCGGAACATTCGCAACCTCGCCCGCGACCGACGAGCCGACGATCGCCGACTTCACGGTGCCGACGGGAACCCACCTCTGGAAGAGCGGCGGCACCAAGGACGACCTCGCTTCGGGCGCCGCTTTCGACGAATACCCGAACGCGGCGAGCGTCACCGACCGGATCGTGTTTCTCCCGGGCGGCGGAATCCTTCCGCCGGTGGGGAGCAACTCGGGTCTTCCGACCGCCACCGGCGGACGGGGAATCTACTTCGGCGATCGGGACGGGATGAACTTCTTCCGTGTCACGGTCGACAGCAACTACTCCGCGAAGTTCCGGGTGGACAAGCTGGTCCCGGGCACCGGATACGTGTCGAGCGGGTGGACATGGAACTAGAGACCCGCCGACCCGCACCGCGCTGGCCCTTCCCGACGCCTCGTCCGAGGCGCCCGGACGCATCAGCACGCAGGACACGCGAGAGCGGCCTCACGATCGTCGAGGTTCCGATCGCGCTCGCTCTCCTCGCGTTCGGACTGCTGGCGATGGCTCCGATGTTCACCGGCGCGGTCCGGACGAACGCCTCCGCTTTCAACCTCACGAACGCCAACACGCTCGCGCGCGAAAAGATGGAAGAGCTCATCGGCTACCCGTCGACCGACCCGCGCCTGGGCGTTCCGGCGACCGCAAACACGGCCGTCCCCGTGGGCACGACGACGACAGGCACCGGCTCGATCGTCGCGACGAGCGCCTACTGCGACAACGACCTTCCCCGCTGGTACAAGCCCTCGACGGGCGGGGTGTCCACGGCGGCGACGTCGCCGGGAATCGGCTGGTTTCTCTTTCCCTATACCCGGACCTACACCGTGGAGCAGTTCCGCGAGGACCTGACGACCCGCGTCGTGGCGCCCGGAGCCTATGGAGTGAAGCTCCTGACGGTCATCGTTCGGCCAACGAGCGGCCCGTTTCCCGGGCTGCGGCAGACGACCCAGTCTGTCTACGTGAGGTTCCGCGATGCCAGCCCCAACTAGGAGACGCGGCGAGCGCGGCATCTCGCTCATCGAGGCCCTCGTCGCAGTCGTCGTCATGGTCGGCATCATGCTCGGCCTGTACGCGATGCTCGACTCGTCCAACCGGCTCGCGAAGCAGGAGACGAACGTCTCGGAAGCGCAGCAGTCGGCGCGCGTCGGCATCTACGAGATGTCGCGAGCGGTCCGCCAGGCGCGCGTCGGCCAGCTCTACTACGGCAACGCGATCCTTCCCCACACGAACAACAGCGCCGGCGGCACCTTCCTGACGGATCTCTCCGGCGCCCGCCACTACATCCGCAAGGGAACCGACGTGATCTCGGTGCGCGGCATCCTCACGGGAGACCGCTACACGATCACGACCGGCGACATCACCTGTCCCGGGTCGTGCGACTCGAGCGCCCTCATGTCGGTGACGATCCGCGCGACCTCCAACAACGGCGTTCCCAACTATCCGTCCGGGACGACCCCTTCGCTCGCGAACCGCACCCGTCCCTTCTATTTCGTGGTCGCCGACGGCTCGACGCGGACGGTGACCGCGGGCGGCAAGATCTACCTGATCGCCCTCTACTACGTCGGACTCGTGGACACGACCGGCACCTGGTACACGCAGACCGCCGACACGTTCACGTTCACAATGAATCCCCAGGACGCGGGCGCCCGGAAGCTGAACGCGCCGTCCGGCGGCGCTCCTTCGCTGTCACAGCCTTACGCGGGCGGCGCGATCGACGAGGTCCTGTTCTTCGTCGACGAGGGTTCTGTCGACGCTTCCTCTTCCATCGCGGACACGCACCCCGCCCTCGCCCAGGCGTACTTCGACCCCCTCACGGGGAACCACGACGTCCAGCCGCTCGTGGACGAAGTCGAGGACTTCCAGGTCGCCTACGGCGTGGACGGGATGGGCGGAGGGGTCGTCGACCGCGGCATTTCGCCGGCCGCCGTCAACCTGACGGCCGCCAATGCCGACGAATGGGTGGGCAACGTCGCGACCGAGGTGTCGACGTCGCTTCCGATCTCCTCGACCGAACCGCGCGTCGTCGATGCTTTCGTCGATACGTCGATCGCGAGCGGGCCTCCGAACCCGGCCCTCGCGACCCCCGCTCTACGCTCGGTGTGGCTGTCCCTCGTCGTCAAGGCGGCGGACCCGGACCTCAAGTACGAGGGGCCCGGCGCGAGGGGCATGCAGATGCTCGACTCGACCGCTCAGTCTTTCTCCTCCCCTTCCGCGACGGGCCGCCCTTACCGGCGCCGCGTCCAGTCGCTCGCCGTCGCGCTCCGGAACTACCAGTGATGCGCGCAAGAACTCCGTCGTCCCGCGGAGAGAGGGGTTTCGCGCTCTTTCTCTCGATGCTCCTCCTTCTCATCCTGACGGTGCTCGGCATCGCGCTCCTTTTCACGGCCACGACCGAGCAGAGCCTTTCGGGCAACGAGACCAAGGTCTCGAAGGTCTTCTACGCCGCGTGCTCGGGAGTCGACTACGCGACGGCGAAGCTCTCCTCCGACAAGAACTTCATCGGCGGACCGATGCCCGTGGGCGTCTCGAGCCACTACCCCGGGCTTTCCGGTGACATCGACGTCACCGTCAGCCGACCGATCAACGTCGGCTACACGATCCACCCGGGCGATCAGATCCAGTCGCACGGCACGGCGTACGGCACGACCCAGATCGTCGAGAACTTCTATTTCCTGACGTCCACCGCCCAGGGCAGCGCGATCCAGGCGGCAAAGATGATCACGGCAGACATCGGAGTCTACCCGCAGCAACTGAGGATCCCGCAATGACGCTTGTGAACGTTCGCCGCGCCCGCATCGTGCTCGCGTTTCTCCTCGTCCTCGCCTGGCAGCGGAAGCCGGCGGCCGCGGACGACAAGGACCTCCTGGTGCGCACGTCCGCGCCGTCGAACGTGATGATCGTGTTCGGTAACTCCCAGACGACGACCCAACCGATCCAGGGTTCCTCGAGCTCCTGGGACGGCGACGCGGACTCGCAAGCCAGCAAGATGGGTGCTTCCAAGCGAGTGGTCACACAGTTCGTCGCGGACAAGGCCGGGCAGTACAACTTCGGCCTCACCAGCTTTTCGCACAATCCCAACGCGGGATCGATCTCGATCTTCCGCAAGCACTGGCTCTATGCGCCCCTGACCGTGGACTTTCCGTCGGAGACGTGGAAGGAACCTGTCGGCACGATCGGGCGGTGGGGAAACCTCGGTCCGGGGCCCTGCACGTCGAAAACCGTGCCGGCATGCAGCGACCAGTCGCCGGCGTACGTCACCCTGCCCGCGACCGCAACGGTCGTGGGACCGTTCTTCGGTGTGAAGGGCGACTTCCCGGCCTACATCTACCTCGACGGGAACGCGAGCTCGGCGACGAAGCGGATCAAGGCCACGCTCCTGACGGGCGAATATGGAGACGCGTTCACGGACGCGACCCTTTCCGCCTACGCGATCTCCTCGCCGTCTCCGGCCCACTCGGTCGAGGTGCGGAAGGAATACCAGGTCAAGACGAGCGGGACGTGGGGAAACGCGGCCTCGACGCCCGCCGGCGATCCGGCCGTGGTGACGGTCTCCTACATTCCACCGGTTACTCTCGCCCAGGATCTCTTCTTCCAGGTCGGCCCCGACGGCGGAAAGGCGATCGGCTTCCTGAGCGATGCGCAGAGCGACTTCGACGTCAACGCGAACTGCTCCGGCTGGCAGTTTCAGAGCAACTCGAATCCGCTGCCTCTCATCAAGATCCCGCGCGACTATCTCTGGGGCGCCACCTGTAAGCCGAAGCAGGATTCGCTGCCCTGCATGACGCGACTGCTGAGACCGCAGGCGAGTCTCGTGTCCTACAACCCGACGACGGGGGCCTACACGGTGACCGACCCCGCGAACCCCGGATACACGGGGAGTGGAAGCAAGTACGCGGACGGATGTGACTCCGACCTTCTCGGGGCGGTCAACGCCGGCCTCGACATCCCCGAGAACCAGATCATCCTGACGACCCGCAACGGGTCGCAGGCTCCGATCAAAAACCTGCTCGAGAACGTCTACGACTACTTCAGCAAGGTCGCGATCGACGGCTTCCAGAACGGCAAACGCACGGACGATCCGAACAAGGCCTGCCGCAACTCGGCCGCGATCCTGATCTACGACAACTTCAACGGGTGCCAGAACGACAGCTGCAGCTTCCTGACGAGCCACGTGCTCACGAAGCTGAAGCAGATCGGTGTGCCGGTGTACGTGATCGGCCTCGGTTCGAGCGCGGTGGCGACGTCGGATACCGGCCGGTGCATCGCGCAGAACACGGGGGCCATTCTCCCCGACGGCACCGTCGGGTACTTCCCGGTGACGAGCCCCGAGGAGCTTTACCTTGCGCTGTCGGACATCACTTCGTTCGTCAACGAGGCGGCCAAGGACTTCGCGTCCGCGACGGTGTCCTCGGTCCAGGCGGGCGGCGACCAGATGGTCTACCTCGCGACGTTCAACGCGACCAAGAACCGCTCGATCTGGAACGGCCGCGTCAACGGCTACAAGCTCGACAGTACGGGGCAGATTCAGCTCGGCCAGAGGACGATCCAGGACCCCAACGATCCGGACAACGGACTGACGTTGCCGGCCCCATCGAACGACCCGACCTCGCTGCTCTGGAACGCGGGCGAGAACCTCGCCCACACTCCGGGAACCGGCGCAACCGATCCGACGGCGGTCCTCGCGCCGGGCGCGGCGATGTCGACCGGGACCTACCTCGACAGCTCGAACGACACGGTCACGACCATCACGACCCGCTTCTACCCCGGCCGGAAGCTCGTCTTCTCGCTGCCCCAGGGTTACGCGGATCCGGTGAACGCCGTCCCGATTCCCCCCTCCGCCTCGGTTCCGGAGCTCCGTTACGACATGACCTACACCCCGGCCGCATCCTGGTGGCCGGCGCTGAAAGCGCTGCTCGGCCCGCAGACGAGCCCGCCGTCGCCGCTCCTTCCGGCGATCACGGACCTCGACGCGTCGCAGGCGCTCCGCTTCATCTGGGGGGATCGCGACGCCGTCATGACGACGACGGAGGCGAACCAGCGGTACCTCGGCCTGAAGCTCGGGGACATCTTCCACTCGAACCCGCTGATCGTCGGGCAGCCCGCGGACTTCGCGTACTTCAACAGCAATCTGCACAACTACCAGGCTTTCTTCAAGACCTACCGCCAGAGGCGCCGGGTGCTCTTCGCGGGCGCGAACGATGGCCTCCTCCACGCGTTCGAGATCGGCGTCTTCAACCGGGACAACTCCGTCTGTGCGACGTTCTCGGACGGGACGCTCCCGCCGTGTTACGACCTCGGAACCGGCGTCGAGCTATTCGCGTTCGCTCCCCGGGCGATCATGCAGGTCTACAAGCCCCTGCAGGAAGCGGCCGGCCCGCAGACGAAGAAGAACGAGTGGACCGTGGACGGCGCTCCGGCGGCGGCCGACGTCCACATCGACAGCAGTCACAACGGAACGCCGACGCCCGCGGAACGGACGTGGCACACGGTGCTCGTGGGCGGCATGCGTGAGGGCTCCCCCTTCCAGGGGACCCTCTCCGTTGCTCCCCGGTCGTCCTTCGGAAGCTACTTTGCTCTCGACATCACACAGCCGGACGAGCTCGTCGTCGCCGGGAGCGGCGCCGTCGAGCCGCCTTCCACCGCGGGCACGTATCTCGCGCCGAAATGCCTGAACGCGAACGGAGACGCGAGCTGCGGCAAGGACGCATCCGACGCCACCGTCCGCACCGCGCAGCCGGCTCGGGCGTGGCCCACCGTTCTCTGGGAAATCACGGACTCGGAGGACCGCGACGCCGGCACTTCGCCCGGGACGGGTCACGGCGACATGGGCGAGACCTGGTCCAAGCCGGCGATGGGGCGAGTGAAGGTCTGCATCGCAAACTGCGGCAACACGGTTGCCCCCCTTCCCACGACGGAGGATCACTACGTCGCGATCTTCGGCGGCGGGTTCGACCGGCAGCGGATGAACCGCCGCGGGAACTGGATCTACGTTGTCGACGTCGAGACGGGTCGCATGCTCTATCGCGCGAACTCGAGCTGCGGCATCAACGGATCCGGCGGCTGCACGCCGACCTACTTCGCGTCAATTCCGTCCGAGCCGGGAGCGTTCGACCTCAATGGCGACGGGTATCTCGACCTCGTCTACGTCGGCGACATGAAGGGTCAGGTCTGGCGGATCGACCTCACCGACTTGAGGCAGCTTTCGAGCCCGCCGGCCGGGCGCCTCGACAACAAGATCGACTTCACGGCCGGGACCGGCAAGCCCTTCCTCTTCTTCCAGGCTCCGCAGCCGGTGGCACCGGCGATCCACCCGTACTACCCGATCTACTTCCGGCCGACGGCGGTGTCGCTGGGATTCAGCTCGAACGGCAAGCCCACGGTCGGCCTCGCGTTCGGCACCGGCGACCGGGACGACATCCTCTCGAAGGATGAGCCGGCGAGCCTCTCCTTCAAGCAGCGCTTCTACTACGTGATCGACGACTCCAACACGGCGACGCGGGTCGAGAGCGATCTCCTGAACATCGCTTCGCCCACGGCCGCCGCCGCCTCTTCGGTGCCGACGAACGGCTGGTTCCTGCAGTTCGCGGCCGGCGAACGGCTCATCACCGACTCGCTCGCGGTCAAGGGAGTCCTTTTCTTCTCGAGTTTCAACCCGGCCGCCGCCGGCATCACGCGCGACACGTGCAACAACCTCGTCGAGTGCCTGATGCAGCGGGGCGCCCCGCGCTTCTACAAGATGAAGTACGCCACGGGCGATGCGTACGCCGGTTCGGACCGCGGCGAGCTGCAGCCGAATGCGACGTTCCTGACGAACCCGGTCTTCTTCACCTCGGCCGACCAGCAGGCGCACGTCATCTTCACGTCCGACAACTACGTGAAGATCGAGGCCGTGCCGGGCGGCAGCCGGACGACAGTGAAGGACTGGAAGGAAAACGAGCGGCCGAAGTAGGGAACGGCCGCCGGCGATCAGCGGATCGCGGAGGCCACTTTCTTCAGGTCGGCGACGAACCGGGCGGTCTCAGAGCGGCGCGTCGCCTCGTCCGGGGCGCGGAGAAGCGATGAAGGGTGCACCGTCGCGATGACCCGCGGCGCGAGCTCGGACTCCACGAACCGACCGCGCTCCCGGCTCACTTTGAACGAACGCCCGAGGAGCGCCTGCGCCGCCGTCGCGCCGAGGCAGACGAGAACGTGCGGCTTCACGACAGCGATCTCCGCATCCAGCCAGGGGCGGCAGGCCGCGATCTCCACCGCGTTCGGTTTCTGGTGGATCCGCCGTTTCCCGCGCGGCTCCCACTTGAAGTGCTTCACGACGTTCGTGACGTAGACGCTCGAGCGGTCGATTCCCGCTTTCTCGAGGGATGCGTCGAGCAGGCGCCCCGCCGGTCCGACGAAGGGCCGCCCCTCGAGGTCCTCGCGGTCGCCGGGTTGCTCGCCCACGAACAGGACCCGCGACCGGGACCTCCCCTCACCGAAGACGGTCTGGGTCCCCCGCTTCCAGAGGTGACAGCCTCGACACCCTGCAGCTGCCCTCTGGAGCTTCGGGATCGTCGGGCGCTCCGGAACGAAAGGCGCGGCTGTCGTTGCCGGCGAAGTTCCTCGAGCCATGGTTCCGAGGAAAGCATTCCGCGCGCCATCCCTCTCCTCTCCCTCTCCCCCCCGGGGAGAGGGCCGGGGTGAGGGGCGACCGAGCGAGAACGTATGATCAAGCGAGATTCTGCAGGAGGGACGCGTGAACCTCGTCGTTGGCGCAACCGGAGTACTCGGAGGAGAGATCGCGACGCGCCTCGCGGAGGCGGGCAAAACCGTCCGGGCGCTCGTCCGGAAGTCTTCGAGCCCGGACAAGGTCGAG
Source organism: uncultured Acidobacteriota bacterium (assembly GCA_963832145.1). GTDB lineage: Bacteria > Acidobacteriota > Thermoanaerobaculia > UBA5066 > Gp7-AA6 > Gp7-AA6. Next base: position 159,733 of record CAWHTA010000001.1, on the reverse strand, counting down.
GCGCTGCGAAGTCGCGGCATCGATCTCGCCGTGGGCGACCTCACGGACCGCGCCTCCCTGGACGCGGCCTGCCGGGGCGTGCGCACCGTGTACTCGACGGCGACGGCGATCCAGTCGCGCGAGGAGGGCAACACACTCGAGAGCGTCGACCGGCTGGGTCAGGCGAACCTCGTCGACGCCGCGAAGGCGGCGGGCGTCGAGCGCTTCATCTTCATCTCCTTCCGCGGGGCCGGGCGGGACCTCGATTTCCCGCTCCAGGCAGCGAAGCGCGAGACCGCGGAACGGCTGAAGGCGAGCGGTCTGGCGTGGACGGTGATCGAGGCTTCGGTCTTCATGGAGGTCTGGCTGGGGCCGCACCTCGGCTTCGACGCAGCGAACGCCCGCGTGCGTGTGTTCGGGACGGGGGACCAGAAGATCAGCTACGTCTCCTACAAGGACGTGGCGGCGATCGCGATCGCCGCGGCGGAGAGCGCGGACGCCCGGAATCGCACGATCGAGGTCGGGGGGCCGGAGGCGCTCTCGCCGAACGAGGTGATCCGGATCTTCGAGGACCGCGCCGGGCGCAAGTTCGAGATCGAGCGCGTGCCGGAGGAGGCGCTCCGTGCCATGAAGGAAGCGGCGACGAACCCCCTCGAGGAGACATTCGCCGGTCTCATGCTCTTCTGCGCCGGCGGCGACGAGATCGACATGCGGGAAACGCTCCGCCGCTATCCGGTCCGGATGACGACGGTCCGGGAGTACGCGGAGGGCGTGCTCGCCCGCTGACGGTTTCTCCCAGTGAGTGGGGACCGGGTCGGTAGAATCCTCGCGGAGGTCCCGATGAACAGGAAGGTCGTCCTCTCGATGCTCGGTTTCGCTCTGGCTTGCGCGGTGGTCGCCGCTCCCCCCGAGCCCCGCAAGATCGAAGTCGTCGCGCGCAAGTTCGCCTTCGAGCCGTCGACGATCGAGGTCAAGGCGGGAGAGCCGGTGGAGATCACGTTCACGAGCGTCGACACGAAACACGGCTTCGCGCTGAAGGAGCTCGGAATCGAGAAGGTCGTTTTCGCAAAGGATGAGCCGGTAACGGTGAAGCTCACCGCCGAAAAGCCGGGAACCTACGAGTTCAAGTGCGCGAAGTTCTGTGGGCTCGGTCACGGGAAGATGAAGGGTGCGATCGTCGTCGCGCCGTAGCCTGCCGGGACGCGGTGCCATCGCGTCCCTCCTGCTCGCGGCGGCGTTCCCTCTCGCCGCGCAGGACCCGACGCCGACTCCTCCCCCGCCGCCCCCCCTCTGGTCCGGCCAGGGCGAGCTGTCCTTCGTCTCGACCTCGGGCAACAGCGACACGCAGACTCTCGGCGTGGGTGCCGAGGTCGCCTACCAGCCGCTCCCGTGGAGCTTCACGTCCAAGTCGGCGTTCCTCCGCAACGAAGCGGATGGAGAGGAGAAGGCCAACTCGCTCACGGCGATGCTGCGGGGAGCCCGCGTTCTTTCACCCCGGCTCGAGGCCTTCGGGCGGGCGGACTTCGTGAGGAATCGTTTCGCGGGTATCGAATCCCGATGGTCGGGCGAGGGCGGCGTCGCGTACGCTCTCTTTCCGGCCCCGCCGCAGAAGGTCCGTGCCGAGGCCGCTCTGGGATACGCCACGGAGCGGGGCGTCGCCGCGGAGGACCGGTCCTTCCCCTTCGCCCGCGCGGGCGTCTTCTACGAGTGGCAGATCTCGAGGACGGCGGTCTACACGGAGGAGCTTTCCTTCGTCCAGGACCTCGAGGACACGTCCAACTGGCGGATCGTGAACGCGGGCGCGGTCACCGCGGACGTGACGACAGTTCTCGCGCTGAGAGTGTCTTTCGCGCTCCTCTATTCGAACGAGCCCGTGCCCGGATTCGAGAAGCGCGATTCGACGGTCTCCGCCGCTGTCGTCGCGAAGTTCTGAGGGGGTCTCAGACCCCCCGCATCAGGTAATGGGGACGGATTTATTTTTCCGGCGTGGCGACACTAATAAATAAATCTGTCCCCTTTTTTTAGACCCCCGGCATCGCTTTCTTGAGCGGCTTCAGGATGAGGAAGAGCAGCAGCCCGACGGCCGCCGACATGATTGCGACGACGAGGAAGAACTTGGAGTGGGTCCAGACGGTCCACTTCACGCCGATGGTTCCGACGAGATAGTTCCCGCAGGCCGTCGCCGCGAACCAGCCGCCCATCATGACGCCACGCAGGCGCACCGGCGCGACCTTCGACACGAGCGAGAGGCCCATCGGCGAGAGCATGAGCTCCCCGAGGGTAATGACGGCGTAGGCGATGATCAGCCACCACGGCGAAACGCGGCCTGTGTCGCCGCCGGATTGCGCGGCCTGATACATGATCATGTAGGCCGCCGCGACGAGGAACATCCCGATGCCCATCTTGGCCGGCGTCGACGGCTCCTTGCCCTTCTTGTCGAGCCACCCCCAGAACCACACGAGCGGGAACGTGAGGATCAGGACCCAGGCGGGGTTGATGAAGTTCGAGACGACGCCCGAGACGTCGCTCGTGTCGATCAGACCGAGCGTGAGGATCTTCAGGAGGATCGGTACGAACGTCGAGGACTCCCACGCCGTGTTGTCGTTGGCCCAGTAGGTCCACGTCGCGCCGTTCTGGTGGAACGCCATCCAGAAGACGATGACGATGGCGAAAACGACGATCAGCGCGAGGATGCGGGTGCGGTCGGGCACCGCGTCCATGGTCGCCTGCCGGTCGCGTGCTTCCGCCGCGTGGGAACCGGCCACGGGGGCCTTCGCCGGCGGGGCGTCGACGGCCGTGAGCGAGGCCTTCGGCTCGTTGCCCTTGACGGCGCTCGTCGATCCGGGGCGCGCGTCCACGTGCTCGACGTGGCGCTTGAACTTCCAGAGTATGAAGACGGAGATGACCATCCCTCCGGCCGCGACGGCGAACGCCGGGTGATACCCGAAACGCTGGCGGACGACTTCCATGACGAGCGGCGCGAGGAAGGCGCCGACGTTGATGCCCATGTAGAAGATGTTGTACGCCCGGTCCTTCAGGTGACTGCCTTCCGGATAGAGCTTCCCGACCATCGCGGAGACGTTCGGTTTGAAGAAGCCGTTGCCGGTGACGAGACACGCGAGCGCGAGGTACATGATCGGGATGGACCGGAACGAGAGCAGGAGGTGGCCGGCCATGAAGAAGAAGCCGCCGATCATCACCGACCGGCGATACCCGAGCTTCTTGTCGGCGATCCATCCGCCGAGAAGCGGGCTGAAATACACGAGCGCGAGGTAGAGGGCGTAGAGCTTGGTGGCCCGGTTGGTGGCCCAGCCGAAGCCCTCCGTCGGGTTCTGGAGGTACAGGGTGAAGAGCGCCAGCATCGAGTAGAAGCTGAACCGCTCCCACATCTCGGTCGCGAAGAGGACGTAGAGCCCCTTCGGGTGCGCGTTCAGGTCCCGGGGTACGGGGACGGCCGCGGCGGCGGTGCTCATGCCTCGAACTCCTTTCGCTCGGGCGGCAGGGTACCAGACGACCCCTGCCTGCCAATCCGAAACGGGCTCGCCTGCAGGGAAAATGCCCGCTCGATCACCTGGGATCCCCACCGAGGGCCACGGCGAGGCTCTCGCCGACGACGCGGGCCGTCCGCTTCAGGTCCGCGTCGGTGTGAGCCGTCGAAACGAACCATGCTTCGAACTGCCCGGGTGGAAGGAAAACGCCGCGCTCCCGCATCGCGTGAAAGAAAGTCGCGTAGCGCCGGGTGTCCGATCGCTTCGCGCCCGCGAAATCGGTGACCGGTCCCGGCGTGAAGAAGAGCGTCGAGAGCGACCCGATCCGCTCGTACGAGACCTGCTTCTCCGCGTGGAGCCCACCGATCGCGCGGCGCACTCCCTCCTCGAGAAGGGCCCCTTTGCGCTCGAGCTCGGCGTAGGGCGGTTTCCGGTCGATCTCCCGAAGCATGGCAAGGCCGGCCGCCATCGCGAGAGGATTCCCCGAGAGCGTTCCGGCCTGGTAGACCGGGCCGGTCGGAGCCACCTGCTCGAGGAGGCCGCGCCCGCCGCCATACGCCCCGACGGGCAGACCGCCGCCCAGGATCTTTCCGAGGACGGTCACGTCGGGCCGAACGCCCGAGAGCTCCTGCGCCCCGCCGCGCGCGAGCCGGAAGCCCGAGATCACCTCGTCGAAAACGAGGAGAGCGCCGTGGCGCTTCGTGAGCTCCCGCGCGGCCTCGAGGTACCCCGGCCGCGGGAGAACGAGGCCCATGTTCGCGGCGACGGGCTCGAGTGTGAACGCCGCGATCTCGCCGGGGAATCGGTCGAACGCGGCTTCGAGTGCGTCCACGTCGTTGTAGGGAACGACAGTCGTCAATCCCGCGGTCGCCTCGGGAACGCCGGGGCTGCCGGCGATGCCGAGGGTCGCGACGCCCGAGCCGGCGGCGACGAGGAAGGAGTCCGCGTGGCCGTGATATCCGCCGTCGGTCTTCACGATCCGGGGCCGTCCCGTCGCGCCGCGCGCGAGGCGGATCGCGCTCATGGCCGCTTCCGTCCCCGAGTTCACGAAGCGCACCATTTCGATCGAGGGGAAGAACCGCGTGACGCGCTCGGCGAGGAGCACCTCGCGCTCGGTCGGGGCGCCGAAGGACGTTCCACCGCGAAGCGCGCGCCCGACTTCGCGGACCAGGAAGGGCGGCGCGTGTCCGAAGAGGAGCGGCCCGTACGACTGAACGTAATCGAGGCGCGAGACGCCGTCGGCGTCCCGTACGCGTGCGCCCCGGCCCTGCGACACGAAGAAGGGCTCGCCGCCGACCGACGCGAACGACCGCACCGGCGAGCTGACGCCCCCCGGCATGACCTTGCGCGCCCGGCGAAAGAGCGCCGCCGAACGCACCCCCTTCTTCGGTCGGTTCAAACCGAGAGCGAGCCTTCCGCGATCCACTCCGCCGCTTCGCGGGCGTGGTACGTGAGGACGAAGTCGGCGCCGGCCCGGAAGATGCCCGTCAGGATCTCTCCCACGATCCGCTTCTCGTCGATCCAGCCGTTGGCGGCCGCCGCCTTGACCATCGCGTACTCCCCGGACACGTTGTAGGCGGCGATGGGGGCATCGAAGCGCTCCCGCGCTTCCCGGATGACGTCGAGGTACGCGAGGGCGGGCTTCACCATGACGGCGTCCGCGCCCTCGTCGAGGTCGAGGGCGATCTCGCGCATCGCCTCCCGCCGGTTGGCGGGATCCATCTGGTAGCCGCGCCGGTCGCCGAACTTCGGCGCGGACCCCGCGGCCTCCCGGAACGGACCGTAAAAGGCGGAAGCCGCCTTCGCCGAGTAGGCGAGGATCGCCACGCCGCCGAACCCCTCCGCGTCGAGCGATCGGCGGATCGCGGCCACGCGGCCGTCCATCATGTCCGACGGCGCGACGACGTCCGCGCCCGCGCGCGCCTGCGAGACAGCGGCCTGCGCGAGGAGGGGAAGCGTGGCGTCGTTGTCGACCTCCGTCCCGCGGAGAACCCCGCAGTGACCGTGCGAGGTGTACTCGTCCAGGCACACGTCCGTCATCACGACAGTGTCCGGAAGCGTCTTCTTCAGCCGGCGTACCGTCTCCTGCACCGCGGCGGCGTCGTTCCACGCCTCGCTGCCGACGTCGTCCTTGTGGTCCGGGATTCCGAAAAGAATGACGGCCCGCACGCCCACCGCGGCGAGCTTCTGCGCTTCCGCGACGGCCTCGTCGGGCGAGAGGCGGAACACCCCGGGGAGCGACTGGATCTCCTCGCGCTTCCCCGAGCCGAGTCGCACGAAGAGCGGAGCCACGAAGCGGTCGGAGGACAGGCGGGTCTCGCGGACCAGGGACCGGAGCGCCGGGGTGCGGCGCAGACGGCGGAGGCGGATCGTCGGAAAGCCCGTCACGCCGGCCGAATCTATGCCGGCGGACCGGCGGCGGCAAGGCGGACGGCGAGCCGGGCCGCGGATTCGAAGGTCGGCGGGCGTGCGATCGACACGCGACGCGTGCCGCGAGAGAGGAGCGCCTGCTCGGTGGGCTCGCCGAGCGCGATCGCCGGCGTCGCGCGGAGGAGCCGGACGGATGCGGACGACGCCGCTTCGAAAAACCACCGCGCCGCGGAGGGGGAAGTGGCAAAAAACACCGCGGGCGGCCGGGCGGCGATCTCGCCGTCGAGCGACGCGTCGTAAGTCCGCGCTGCCTTGCGGTAGAGCGTCAGCGGCACGACCGCCGCGCCGCGCTCGGCGAGCCCGCGCGGAAGCTCGTCGTCGGCGTCTTCGCCGCGGGGCAGGAGCACGCGCGTTCCGGCGAGTCGATCCGGGAGGCTTTCGAGCAACGAACGCGCGGAGCCCCCACCCTCCCGGACGTCAAGAAATCCTTTCCGCTCGAGGAGCTCCGCCGTTGCCGGTCCCACGGCGTGAACAGCGACTCGGCCGGACAGACGCGCGGCGAGATCGCCTTGCGCCAGGAATCGCTCGACCGCGGCCGCGCTCGTGAAGATCACGACGTCGAAGTCGCCGGAGACCTCCAGCGGCTCCAGCGACTCGACCTGGTGCGTTGCTTTTTCGAGAAGGTCGAGCTCGGGGACGAGGTCGGCGCTGAACGGCCGCTCCCCCGATCGGAGGACGAGGAGGCGCGGCCTCACGTCGCGCGGGCGAGCGCGAGCAGGTCCGCGGCCCCGAGGTCGAGGAGGCGCCGGCCCACTTCCCGCCCCAGCTCCCCGGGCTGCTCCTCCGTTCCGACAGCTTCCGATCGGAGGGCTCTCGAGCCGTCCGGCGCGAACGCGGCCCCGCTCAGGTGAAGCCGGCCCTCCCGGTGGCGCGCGAGACCGGCCACCGGCGCCCGGCAGCCCGCCTCGAGGAGGTCGAGGAGCGCCCTTTCGGCAATCGCCTCCCGATGCGAAGGCGCGTGATCGAGCGAGGCCACGAGCTCGCGCAACTCGGCCGCCTCCTCCCTCGCGACGACGGCGAGCGCTCCCTGCCCGATCGCCGGAAGCATCACGGCCGCCGAAAGGACCTCGCTCACCTCGGCGAGCCGGCCGAGCCGCGCGAGGCCCGCCCGGGCGAGCACGATCGCATCCCACCGCCCCTCCGAAAGCCGCCGCAGCCTCGTGTCGACGTTTCCCCGCGCGTCGGACACGGCGATGTCGGGACGTGCGGCGAGGATCTGCGCCCGGCGTCGGGGGCTCGACGAGCCGATGCGCGATCCGGGAGCGAGCGCGTCCAGGGGCTCGCCGCTGCGCGAGATGAGAACGTCGCTCGGATCCTCCCGCGGCGGCACCGCGACGATTCCGAGCCCCGCGGGGAGACGGGAGGGAAGGTCCTTGAGGCTGTGCACGGCGAGATCGATCGTGCCTCGGAGCAGTGCCTCGTCGATCTCCCGCGTGAAGAGGTCCTTTCCCGTCATGTCAGCCTGTTCGCGCGAAAGCCGGTCGCCGGTCGTCGTGATGGCGACGAGCTCGACTTCCGCCTTCGGGCGGAGAAGGGACGCGACGATGTCGAGTTGCGCGCGGGAGAGCGGGCTTCCGCGTCCGCCGATGCGGACCTTCACGAAAGCGGGGGCCGAACCGGCAAGGCGCTAGCCCTCGTCCGGGCGCCGGTCGAGATCGAAGAGGTGCCGGATCGCCTCGACGCGCTCGAGCTTCCGCGCCGGATCCTCTTCGTTCTTCAGTCTCCTCATCGGTTCGTGGAGGAGCTTCGCCACGATCGACTCCGCGAGGGGACGCATCCGATCGCGCTCTTCGGGTGAAAGCCGGGCGAGCTCGCCGTCGCGGAGCTCTTCGAGCCGCCGCTTCAGGTCGGTCACCGTCGGAACCACCGACAGGTTTCCGAACCAGGACTGGAAGCGCCAGAGCTCCTCCTCGAGGATCGCCTCCGCCCGAGGCACCTCGCGAAGGCGGCGCCGCCGGTTCTCGGCGGCCACTTCCTCCAACCCGTCGAGGTCGTAGAGAAAGACGTTGTAGATGTCGCGCACCTCGGGATCGATGTCCCGCGGCATCGCGAGGTCGAGGAAGAACATGGGACGTCCGCGTCGCTGCCGCATCGCGGCCTCGACGGCGGCGCGGGTGACGAGGGGCCGCGGACTCGCCGTCGTGCCGACGACCACGTCGGCGCGCGAGAGCTCGTCGGGCACCGACTCGAGTGGCAGGACGCGGCCTCCCACTCCCTTCGCGACTTCCTCCGCCCGCTCCACGGAGCGGTTGGCGATCCAGAGGTCCCTCACCCCCGCCTCGAGCGCGTGTCGCGCGAACAGAGCGCCCGTCTCCCCCGCGCCGAGGACGAGGATCGTCCGCCGGGGGAGGTCGCCGAAGACCTTGTCCGCCAGCTCGACGCCGATCGACGCGATCGAAAGCGGGTGAGCGGCGATCTCGGTCTCGGTCCTCACGCGCTTACCGGTGCGCATCGCGCTCTCGAAGAGCCGGTGGAGGACGACGCGCGACGTTCCCGTCTCCCTCGCGAGCGAGAGGGCCTGCCGGACCTGCCCCAGCACCTCGGTCTCGCCGAGCGCCATCGAGTCGAGGCCGGCCGCGACGCGGAACAGGTGCCGGGCCGCCTCCGCGCCGAACCGACGGAACCCGGAGCTCTCGAGAAGCGCGCGGTCCAGGCCGCGCCACTCCGACACGAACTGCGTGAGGTCTCCGCCCGTCCCATCCCCGTCCGCCAGCGTGTAGAACTCGCTGCGGTGGCACGTCGAGACGATCACGCTCTCGGACACCAGGCCGACCCCGGCCAGCCGGCGCAGACCTTCCCGCACCTCCTCGGTCGAAAGCGCGACGCGCGCGCGAACCGCTTCCGCCGCGCCCCGGAAGTCCCAGCCGACGACGAAGAGCCGGGCGTCGTTGGCGGCGTTCATCGGAACTCGTGGGATTGCGAGAGATACAGGTTCACGACGGTGTAGGAGAAGAGAACGAGCGCGAACCCCACGATCGAGAGGAGGGCGACGCGCGGCCCCTCCCATCCCCGGCGATCCATCCAGAGGAGAAGGCCGTAGACGAGGAGCGTCACGAAGGCGAAGACGAGCTTCGCGTCGGCGAGCCCGGTCCACACCTGCCGCGCCCATGCGACCCCGAGGGCGACGGAGACCGACAGGACGACGATCCCGATGGCCACGGTCGTCCGGTTCATCCGCCCGATCACCTCCAGCGCGGGAAGCCGCGCGAAGAGAACTCCGGTCCTCCCGCGACGGATCTGCCGCGCCTGGATCAGGTAGAGAACGGAGAGGACGAACGAGAGGGCGAAAGCGGCATACGCCAGGATCGCAAGCGTGACGTGAAACGCGAACAGGCTTCCGCTCGTCGCGGGGTCCGCCGGCGCGTTCGAGGGAAGGAGCACTCCGAGGACGGAGAACAGGAAGACGAAAGGAATCAGGAAAGGCCCGATCGCGCGCTCGCGGTGCCGGAAGACGAGTACGAGGTAGGCGATCCCGATCATCCAGCCGAAGAGGGCCATCGAGCCGCCGAGAGTCCGGTAGGGAACGGACCCGAGCGCCTTCGCCGTCACGTGCAGGTCGGCGAACTGGGCGGCGAGCCCGGCGGCGACGAGCGCGGGAGCGCCGCCGTAGCCCCGGGGCCGCAGAAGGGAGCGGATCGCCAGGGCCTCGGCGCCGGCGTAGAGAAGAACGGCGATCCAGCCGAGAAGGTGCATGGGGAGCGTCGATTCTAACCGGGCCGCTCCCCCGACCCTGGACTCGTCCGGGCTACCGGCTCGTCGCGGGAGCCTTGGTGGGCGCCGGCGCGGCCGGCGATGCGCCCTCGGGCATCTCCTTGTTGGCCTCGACGAGCACGGTGACCTCGACCTCGTCGCCGAGCATCGCCCCGCCCTCATCGGAGGTGCGGTTCCACGCGATGCCGAAATCCTTGCGGCTGATCGGAATCGTCAGCTCGAAGCCGGCCTTCTCCTGCTTGCCGAGGCTCAGGAACCCCGTGTGCTTGACGGGAACCGTGATCGTCTTCGTCACGCCGTGCATGGAGAGGTCGCCCGTGACGGCGTAGAGGTCCTTTCCCTTCGGTTCCACCTTCGTGCTCTTGAAAGTGATCGTCGGATACTTCTCGACCTCGAAGAAGTCGGCCGACTTGAGGTGGGTGTCGCGCCGCTCGTTCGCGGTGTCGATCGAGGCGGCCTGGATGGTGATCTCGACTTTCGAGTCCTCCGGCTTCGCCCGGTCGATCCAGATCTTTCCGTCGTAGTCCTTGAACCGCCCTTCGACTTTCGTGAGCCAGTGCCGGATCCGGAAACCGACCTGCGAGTGCGACTTGTCGAATCCGAACGCTTCGGTCGCCGCGGTCGCGATCGCGGACGCCGACAGGGCCAGGGCAAGGGCCAGTGCGAGGCGCTTTCTCGGGGACGTCATCTCTTCTCTCCTTCTCGGTGTGCAATGAAGTACGCCGGGGCCGCGCCGTGAGATGCGCGCGTCCTTGACGCTTTTGCTCGCCCGCCCATAGACTGCGGAACGCGCGATGGTTCTTCGACTTCCATGAGCGACAGCCCGAGTTCCCGCTTCGGCGCGCGCGAGAACTTCTCGACCGCTTCCGGCACGGCCGCCTTCTACTCCCTTCCCCGGCTCGAGCGCGAGGGCGTGGGCCCGGTGTCCCGGCTGCCGGTCAGCCTCCGGATCGTGCTCGAGTCGCTCGTCCGCAACGTGGACGGCCGCAGGGTCCGGGAACGCGATGTGGTGGAGCTGGCCAACTGGAAGCCGAACGCCGAGCGGACGGCCGAAATTCCGTTCGTGGTCGCCCGAATCGTCCTCCAGGACTTCACGGGAGTGCCGCTTCTCGTCGACCTCGCCGCGATGCGGTCCGCCGTGCAACGCATGGGGAAAGACCCCTCCGTCATCGAGCCGCTCGTGCCGGTGGCGCTCGTCGTCGATCACTCCGTTCAGGTGGACTACTGGTCCACGCCCGACGCGCTCCGCCTCAACATGGAGGTCGAGTTCAAGAGGAACCGCGCGCGGTACGAGTTCCTGAAGTGGGGAACGCACGCGTTCTCCGGATTCGACGTCGTGCCGCCGGGAGTCGGGATCGTCCACCAGGTCAACATGGAGCGGATCGCGCCGGGCGTCTTCGAGAAAGACGGCGTCGTGTTCCCCGATACGCTCGTCGGGACCGACTCGCACACGACGATGATCAACAGCATGGGGGTCGTCGGGTGGGGCGTCGGCGGAATCGAGGCGGAAGCGGGGATGCTCGGCCAGCCGGTGTATCTCCTCATGCCCGACGTCGTCGGCGTTCACGTCACGGGGCGGCTCGGGGACGGCGTCACGGCGACCGACCTCGCTCTTCACGTGACCGAGATGCTGCGCAAGGCGAAAGTCGTGGGCAAGTTCGTCGAGTTCCACGGCGAGGGGGCCTCCTCCCTCGCGGTCACCGACCGCGCTCCCGTCGCCAACATGGCGCCGGAGTACGGCGCCACGATGGGGTTCTTCCCGGTCGACGAGGAGACATGCCGTTACCTCCTCGCGACGGGCCGCTCCCCGGAACGCGTCGACCTCTTCCGCGAGTACTGGAAGGCGCAGGGCCTCTTCGGAATCCCGCGCGGCGGAGAGTGCGACTACTCGCAGGTCCTCGAGCTCGACCTCGGGAGCGTGCGCGCGAGCGTCTCCGGACCGCGCCGGCCGCAGGACCGGATTCCGCTTCCCGACCTGGGCAATGTCTTCCGCGACCTGCTCGTCGCTCCGAAGGCGTCGGGCGGCTACGGGCGCCCGGCGGACGGGATCTCGCGGCGATTCCGCGCGAAGCTCGGCGGCGCCGGGGCGCCTGTCCCGCTGGCGGGGGGCGGGAAGCAGGAGGCGGAGCCGTTCGTCGCGGGGAAGAAGGACACGAACCCGCTCACCGAGATCGAGATGGTCAACAACCGCCCGACCCCGACCCGGGTGGAGGACCTTCCCGACGAGGCGCTCCCCTCCGGTTCCGTCTCGCTGGGGCACGGCGACGTCCTGATCGCGGCGATTACGTCGTGCACGAACACCTCGAACCCGGCGCTGATGGTCGGCGCCGCGCTCCTCGCCAAGAAGGCCGTCGAGCGCGGGCTGTCCGTCCCCCCCTACGTGAAGGCATCGTTTGCGCCGGGATCGCGGGTCGTGACGGACTACCTCTTTCGCGCGGGACTTCAGCCGTACCTCGACAAGCTGGGCTTCCATCTCGTCGGGTACGGCTGCACGACCTGCATCGGGAACTCGGGACCGCTCGATCCGGGCATCGAAGAAGCTGTGACCGGGCACGACATCGTCGCGGCCTCCGTTCTCTCGGGGAATCGCAACTTCGAGGCGCGCATCCAGCAGAGCATCCGCGCGAACTTCCTCATGAGCCCGCCGCTCGTCGTCGCATTCGCGCTTGCCGGCCGCGTGGACAAGGACTTGACGACGGACCCGATCGGCCGCGACCCGAGCGGCCAGGAAGTTTTCCTGAAGGACCTCTGGCCGAGCTCCGCCGAGGTCGACGCGATCGTGAGGGGCGCCGTGAGCCCCGAGTCCTACACGCGGCTCTACGGCCGGGCAGCGGAAGAGAACCCGCTCTGGAACGAGATCTCCGCCCCTTCCGGAAAGGTCTACGCGTGGGACTCCAACTCGACGTACATCGAGGAGCCCCCCTTCTTCGACCGTTTCTCGATGACTCCCGAAGAGGTGTGCGACGTGCGCGGAGCGCGGGCCCTCGCGATCTTCGGAGACTCGGTCACGACCGACCACATCAGTCCCGCCGGCGCGATCAAGAAGACGTCACCCGCCGGGCTCTACCTCCAGGAGCGCGGCGTCGCCCCCGAAGACTTCAACAGCTACGGATCGAGAAGGGGCAACGACCGCGTCATGACGCGCGGCACGTTCGCGAACGTCCGGATTCGCAACCTGATGGTGCCGGACGAAGAGGGCGGCGTCACCATCTACCAGCCGCACGGCGAGAAGATGTCCATCTACGACGCCGCGGTCAAATACCAGGCGGCGGGCATCCCCCTGGTCGTCTTCGCGGGCCAGGAGTACGGCTCCGGGAGCTCCCGGGACTGGGCGGCGAAGGGCACCCGCCTCCTCGGGGTGAAGGCGGTCGTCGCGGAGAGCTTCGAGCGCATCCACCGCTCGAACCTCGTCGGGATGGGAGTGCTCCCCTGCCAGTTCCCGGACGGAGTGAGCGCGCGCACCCTCGGGCTCGACGGCAGCGAGTCGTTCGACCTGACGGGCCTCGAAGGCGCCATTCGCCCCCGGGCGGAAGTCCGGCTGACGATCCGTCGCGAAAACGGCGAGCAGCTGGAACAGCTCGTCCGGGTGAGGATCGACACGCCGATCGAAGCGGACTACTACCGGCACGGAGGGATCCTGCCTTTCGTCCTGAGACAGCTCGTTTCGTAGCGGCCGTCGGCCGCCGATCGGGAGCTTTCCCCTCGCTATACTGAGCGTTTGGACGAACGCTCGACCGCCGCCGACCCCTCGGCCCGACGCTTTCTCGACGCCTGCTTCGGTCGAGCCGTGGACCGCGCGCCGGCTTGGATGATGCGGCAGGCGGGTCGCTACCTGCCGGAATACCGCGAGGTGCGCCGTCGCGTCTCCTTCCTCGATCTCTGCCGCGACGTCGACCTTGCCGCGGAAGTCTCTCTTCAGCCGTTCCGCCGCTTCTCTCCGGACGGGGTCATCTTTTTCTCCGACATTCTCGTGCCGGTCCAGGCGATGGGCGCGCGGGTCGAATTCGGCAAGGAAGGCCCGCGCCTGACGCACACGGTGCGAACGGGAGACGACGTGCTCCGCCTGCGCCGTTTCGATCCCGCGGGCGAGCTCCGTTTCACCGGCGAGATCCTGAAGCGGCTGCGGGGTGAAGTGGCGGATCGCGCCGCGGTGATCGGTTTCGCGGGCGCGCCGTGGACCCTCGCGTGCTACCTGATCGAGGGCGGCGGCTCGAAGTCGTTCGCGGCGATCAAGGAAATGATGGGCCTGGGGCAGCGTACCCTCGAGGGGCTTCTCAACCTCCTCGCCGACGTCGTCGGAGACGTGCTTTCCTTCCAGATCGCCTCGGGCGCCCAGGCCGTGCAGGTCTTCGACACGTGGGCCGGCGAGCTCACCCGCGAGGACTATCGCCGCTGGGCTCTGCCTGCGACCGCGCGCGCGATCGCCGGAATCCGCCGGAGCGGCCAGCCCGTCATCCTCTACGTCAACGGTTGCTCGCACCTGCTCGAAGCCATGAACGAGTCGGGCGCGGACGTGATCTCCGTCGACTGGCGGCTCCCGCTTTCCGAAGCGCGGCGCCGGATACCGGGGCGTCCCCTCCAGGGCAACCTCGATCCGGGCCTCCTCCTCGGCGGCAGCGGCGAGGTGCGCCGGCGGGTCCGCGCGATGCTCGCGGAGACGGGCGGGCTCTCCCACATCGCGAACCTCGGCCACGGAGTGCTTCCGCAGACTTCCGTGGAATGCGCCGAAGCTTTCTTTGCGTCCGTTCGAAGCTCCGGCGTCGCGGAAACGGACGTTGTCGCGGAGGCCGAAGGGTGAGCGAGGCGCTGCCGGTGGCGGACGTTTCGGTCGACCTCCTTCACCGATACAACGTGCCGGGGCCGCGATACACGTCCTATCCGACGGCGCCCGTGTGGCGGGAGGGGGTCGGGCCCTCGGACTACGAGGAGATCCTCGCGGAGTCGAACGCCGCGACTCGGCCGGCTCCGCTCTCCCTCTACCTCCACATCCCCTTCTGCGAGAGCCTCTGTTACTTCTGCGCCTGCACCGTCGTGATCACCGGGAACCACTCGGTGGAAGATCCTTACCTGGCGCTTCTCGAAAAGGAGATCGACTGGATCGCCGCCCGCGTCGGCGGAAGGCGCGAGGTCGTTCAGCTCCATTGGGGAGGCGGAACCCCGACCTACCTCGCTCCCGAACGCATCACCCGCCTCGCCGCCCGGCTCCGCACGGCCTTCCCCTTCGCGGCGGACGCCGAGGTCGGAGTGGAGATCGACCCTCGCGTGACGACGAAGGAGCACCTGACGGCGCTCCGGCAGGCCGGATTCAATCGGCTCTCCATGGGCGTGCAAGACTTCGACCCCGCCGTCCAGGAGGCGATCAACCGCGTCCAGACGTACGAGGGGACGCGCGCCCTCGTGGAGTCGGCCCGCGAGATGGGCTTCGACAGCGTGAACATGGACCTGATCTACGGGCTGCCGCTCCAGACCCCGGAATCGTTCCGGGCGACGATCGAGAGGATCCTCGAGATCGGTCCGGACCGCCTCGCCGTGTATTCCTACGCGAACGTGCCGTGGCTCAAGAAGCACCAGAAGCTTCTCGAAGCGCGGCTGCCCGGAGAGCGGGAGAAGTTCGAAATCTTCCGGACCGCGCTCGTCCGGTTCACCGACGCCGGTTACGAGTACATCGGCATGGACCACTTTGCCCGGCCGGACGATGAGCTCTCGCGGGCGCGCCGCGACCGGACGCTGCATCGGAACTTCCAGGGTTACACGACGAAGGCCGGCACCGACCTGATCGGAATGGGAGTGAGCGCAATCGGCGCCGTCGGGAACGCGTTCGTTCAGAACCGACGGGAGCTCGCCGACTACCGGGGCGCGATCGAATCGGCGGGCTCGGCGACTTTTCGCGGCTTCCGTCTGTCGTTCGACGATCGGCTCCGGCGGGAGGTGATCGGGAACCTCCTCTGCCACGGGGTGGTCGTCATCCCGGAAATCGAGAGCGCTTTCGGGATCGACTTCGGCGAATACTTCGCCGACGCGCTCCATCGCCTCGAGGGCTGCGAGGCGGACGGACTCGTCGAGATCTCGGATCGGGAAGTTCGAGCGACCCCCCTCGGACGAGTGTTCCTTCGCAACCTCGCGATGCCATTCGACGCCTATCTGACCGACGCGGCGGAGAAGCCGACGTTTTCTCGGACCCTGTAGCGCGGTACTGACGCGCGGCCGCGCAAGAACCCGATACGCTTGGTCTCGCTGGAGCCGCGCGGCCGCGAAGAGAGGGTGTCAGTTACCGTGGCTTCACACCAAGGACGAATGACCGATAGAGCAATCCTCTTCCTTCAGCTCGGCGGCCCCGAGACGCTGAAGGACGTTCCGTCCTTTCTCTACCGGCTCTTCTCCGATCCGGACGTCATCCGCGTCAAGTCCGCCCTGCTGCGCAAAACCATCGCGGCCTCGATCGCGTTCGCCCGCAAGGGGGCCTCGCGCAAGCTGTACGCGGCGATCGGCGGCGGCTCTCCCATCCGCCGGTGGACCGAGGCGCAGGCCGCCGGCGTCGAGCAGATCCTCCGCGCGTCGGGGCGGGAGGCCACCGTGCGCGCCGCGATGACCTGCTCCGCTCCGCTCGTCGAGGACGTCGTCGCCGAGCTCGGAGCGCAGGGCGTGAAGCGTTTTCTGGTTTTCCCCCTCTACCCCCACTACTCGCTCACGACGACCAAGGGGGCACTGGAGCGCTCCCGTGCGGCCGTGGAGAAGCTCGTCCCCGGGGGGGACCTCCTCGAGCTCGGATCCTGGCCGACGCATCCCGGCTTCGTCGAAGCTCATGCCGAGACGATCCGCGAGGAGATGGCGCGTTTCCCCGATCCGCGGCCGGAGAGCGTGCACCTCCTCTACTCCGCGCACTCGATCCCGAAGAAGCTCGTGACGCAGGACGGCGACCCGTATCCGCGCGAGGTCGAAGCGTCCGTCGCCGCGATCAACGCCTCGCTCGGCGGACGGTCTCCTTCGTCGCTTGCCTACCAGTCGAAGCTCGGACCTGTCGAGTGGCTCGGCCCTCCGACTCTCGGCGCGATCGGCGAGCTCGCCCGCAAGGGCACCGCGCAGGTGCTCGTGATCCCGATCGCTTTCGTGAGCGACCACGTCGAGACGCTCTACGAGATCGATCAGCTCTTCGCCGACGAGGCGAAACGCGTCGGGATCCCGCACTTCCGCCGCACGACCGGCCTGAACGACCGGCCGACGTTTCTGCGGGCTCTCGCGGACATCGCCTCTTCGAAAACGGCCTTCTGGGGTTGACCTGCACGACCGCTGTCGTCGGTGGAGGCCTGTCGGGTCTCGTGCGCGCGCGCTCGCTCGTGGCGCGCGGGGAGGACGTCATCGTGTTCGACGAGTCGGAGCGCGCGGGAGGCGCCGTGCGTTCCGAGAGCAGCAACGGGTACCTGCTCGAGCTGGGCCCGAACACCGTCCGGCCGACGCCGGAGCTTTCCGCGCTCGTCGACGAGCTCGGGTTGGGCGCCGAGGTCGTCCTCGCCGACGCCCGGATGCCGCGGTACGTCGACTTCGGCGGCCGGCTGCATGCTTTGCCGATGTCGCCGGGTGCGCTTCTCGGGACGAGGCTCCTGTCGGCGCGCGGCAAGCTCCGGCTCCTCCGGGAGCCGTTCGTGCGCCGGGGCGACCCGTCCGGGGAGTCCGTCCGTGAATTCTTCGCGCGCCGTCTGGGACCCGAGGTTGCCGACCGCTTCGTCGAGCCCTTCGTCTCGGGCATCTGGGCGGGCCGCTCCGACGCGCTCGCGGCCGCGCAGGCGTTCCCCGCGCTCGCGCAGGCGGAAACGGAGTACGGAAGCCTCACGCGGGCCGGTCTCGCGTCGTTTTCCCGGCGCAAAGCCCCGACGGGGACCCGCAAGGGCCTCCTTTCGTTCCGGTCCGGGCTCGAAGCACTTCCCCGCCGGATCGCGGAAGAGCTCGGCCCTCGCATGCGCTTCGCGACCCGCGTGGATTCCGTGCGGCGCAGCGGGAAACGCTGGATTCTGGCGGCCGGCGGCCGGGAGGTAGAGGCGGACGCGGTCTGCCTCGCGACGCCCGCGACCGCCGCCGCGCGCCTCCTGAAGGACCTCGACCCCGGCGCGGCGGCGGCGCTCGAGACCATCCCTCACCCGCCGCTCGTCGTCCTCCACCTCGCGTTGCGCGGTCCGATCCCGCTTCGCGGTTTCGGGCATCTCGTCGTGCCACAGGCCGGGCGGCGGATTCTCGGCGCCGTCTGGTCGTCGAACCTGTTTTCCGGCAGGGCGCCCGCCGGAAAGTCGCTCCTCACGGTCTTTCTCGGGGGAGCGCGCGACCCGGCCGCGATCGACCTTTCCGACGAGGACCTGCTCGCGGCGGCGACGCGCGATCTCGGCGCGGCGTTCTCCACGCGAACGGACTTCGAGCCGGTCCGCGTCTCGCGGTATCCGCGCGCGCTGCCTCAGTACGACTTCGTGCACGGTGAGCGGGTCGCGCATCTTGCTCGCGCGGAGAGCGCGATGCCCGGTTTGACGATCCTCGGAAACTTTCGAGGAGGCGTTTCGGTGGGCGACGTCGTGCGGAACGCCCGCGCCGTCTGACAGAAGCGTCCTCGCGAGGGGACATCGCAGGATGGGCCCCGAGGGGATCTTCCTTCTTAATCAATGATTTAGGGTTTGGCCCCGTGCTTGCTGATTGGGAGCGCGGAGGTATTGAGCAATGACCCAGAACCGTAACGGCCGCACTCGCGGCATTCTGATTTCGACCGCAGCGCTTTTCGCGATCCTGACGCTCGCGCCCGCAGCGGAAGCGCAGGCGCGCCGGCAGGACCGACGCGATCGAGTCTCGAACGCCGGATACCAGCGCATGCGCCAGTTCGCGCGGGAGCTCGACGAGCGCGCTGCCGAGGCGAACCGCCAGGCGCAGGCCGACCAGGCCGGCTATCGCGGAGTTCGCCGCGACACCAAGTTCCTCAACTCGATTCGCAACTTCTCGCGTAAGGCGAGAGCGTTCCGCGCGCGGATGGAGACCTACCGGACCAGCCCCTGGAACGTGGACGAGGAGATCGAGATCCTTCTTCGCGATGCGCGCAACGTCCAGACCCGCATCGGACGCGCCCGCTACGCGGACGCGCGGACCCGGCAGGAGTGGTCCGACGTGGTCGACCTGCTCGGCAACCTGCGCGACGAGTACCTGTACGGCGGCAGAAACGTTCGTAACCGGAACAACCCGAATCGGTACCCGGGCACTTACGACGACCGCGACCGGGGCGTGTACGACCGGGACCGGGGCGTGTACGACAACGACCCCTACCGCGGTTCGACCGACCTGCGTCAGCTCGCCTACGAGCTCGATGAGAGGGCCGCACGCGCGAGCCAGCTGGCCGGCGGCAGCACGGGGTACGGCCGTTACAGCGACTACAACGACATCCGCGAGTTCAGCGAGCAGGCCCGGGAGTTCCGGACCCTCCTCGATTCGAACCGCCTGACCCAGTCTCAGCTTCGCTCCGAGGTGAACGAGCTGCTCGAAGATGCGCAGGATGCCTACGAGGACCTGCGTCGAGCCAACATCTCGCGCGAGCTCTCCAACGAGTGGGATGCCGTCGTCGAGATTCTGAACCGGATGCGGGCGCTCGTGATCGCCTGAACCGGAGATTCCCGTCAACCCGAAGGGGGCCGAAAGGCCCCCTCTTCTTTTTCCGACAGCGCGTCTCAGTGTCCGGCGTGCGCGGAACCGCTCGATCCGCCGTGCGGCCGACCCCAGCGCACGCGAACGAAGGCGTGCCACGAGATCGGGTCGCCGTAGACCGGATCGAGCTCCGACGGAAACGTGTACGCGGTCAGATCCGCTCCCACGCCGACGCGGAGCGCGGGCCGGATCACCAGGTCGCGCAGGTAACCGACGGTGAGGGCGCCGATCCTCGCGATTTCCGGAACCTCGACGGCCGGGTGGACCTCCGCTCCCTTGAACTGGAGAAGGTGCCCGTCTTTCTCGGCCCACTCGATCCGCGCGTATCCGTGGTCGGCCCGCGTCGCCTGCCACGCTCCCTCCAGGAGCCAGGAGTCGGTCACGCCGTGTTCCTCGCTATTCCGTCCCCACAGGAGGGTTGCCGCGAACGGGCGGTCGCCCTCCGCGCCGTAGTGGAGCGACGCCGTCGTGCGATGCGTGCTCCCGGCTTCGAGCGCCTCCGGCTCCTTGACGAATCCGTGCGAGATCTGCCCCGACCATCCGCCGCGGGACGAGATCCGGACTCTTCCGGCCGCGGAGTCGATCTTCCCTCCCTCGATGTCCCACCGGTCCTCGTCCGGCTCCCGTCCGTGGAAGGCCGAGCCTTCGAGCGAGACGGAACTCCAGCCGAAGCCCGCGGTGACGACGTTGAAGGTGATGTGGGTGGAGTCCTGCCAGTGGTGGCCGAGCGGCGCCGTCGGGTTCTCCCCCGCGGAAGCCCGATGCATGAACGCCGTCGGACCGAGCGTGGGCTCCCCCACGGGCGCGGCCTGAACCCACCACGCGGCGTCGGCCCCCAGCCGGGGCCCGCCACGTCACCGAGAGATTCATGAAGAAGTCGTGCGGATGCTGGTGATCCACGAGGGGCCGATCGCGAAAAGTCTCGCCCGTCTGAAAGAGCTCGGGCGAGCCCCGGCGCGGCACGGTCCAGGGCTCGAGCGAGTTCATCAACATCACCGAGACGCGCCCGCGCCCGAAACCCCGACCGAGGTGGAGCATGTTCCAGTTGGTCGACTCGAACGCCTCGTCGCCCGAGGGTCCGCCCTGATCGTTGTACCCCGCCCGCGCGAGACCGAGAACCATCAGACTCCATCGGGGCTCTGGTCTCGCGGACATCGGGTCGCGCGGCGTCATGCCGGCCATGAGGGACATGTCGGACTGGAAGAGGACGACGGGCTCGTGTTCAGCGGACGGCACCGGTGTGCTCGCCGCCGAAGGGGCGTGATGTGCGTGGGGCGAGGCTTCGCGCGGCGCCGGAGTGGGCGTGGGCGGCGGCGCGTGATGTTCGTGTTGCCCGAAAGTCGGGGCTGCGAACAGGAAGCCGAGCGCTGCCGCCGCGAGGCGTGCAGAGATCATAGGTACGGTCCTTTCCGAAAAGCGATTGCCGGGCGCGCGGACTGCGGCCCGTCGATTCCGCGGGGACCGGGGTCTAGAGGCGGAGGATCGAGTGGCGCGCGGCGGGAGGAGCGAGTCCCTGTCGGCGATCGACGTCCGTCGCCCACGCGCAGGGAACCGCACGCGTCCGGTCGGAAGCGGCAACGCCGGGCGCCGCCGGGACATCGAAGCCTCGTGCTTCCGACTTGGCCAGGCCCGCCGACGCGGTCACGAGAGCGCCGTCCCCGCCGTGACCGTGGCCGCACGGGTTCGGGCCCGGCTCGGGCGTGGTCGGCTCCGAGGGGGGCGGATGCGCGGCACAGTGAGGAGCATGCGCAGCACCCGCGGTATGCGCGCGATCGGGAACTGCATCGCACGCGAGCCCGCAGAGGCGCCGGGCGACCGGAACCCCGGCGACCGTCAGGGCGAGCGCGACCACCGTCGCCCGCGTGATTCCCGGAACGCTCATTCGGATCCGGTTCCCTGCAAGAGAAGGGCCGCGGAAAGGCCGATCACGGTGAGGGAGCGACCGTGGGAACCGGCGCCGCACCGGCTGCCGGGGGCGGTCCCGGTCTCCTCTTTAATTCCTCGACCTCCGCGTCGGTCAGCTCCGGAAGGTGGCGCAGGAAAGCCACCATGTGCCAGATCTCGTTCTCGTCCTCGGTCGGACCGAAGGCCGGCATCCCGGTCATCCGGATGCCTTCGCTCGTGATCCAGAAGAGTTGCCCGTCGGTCCGCGCCTGGACGCGCGGCAGCGAGAGATCCGGAGCGCCGGGGTTCAGACCCTGACCGATCCCACCCGGGTCGACGCCCGGCGCGCCGTGGCAGACGAGGCAGTGGCTCCGGTACTCTCTCAGGCCCTCCCGCAGGGTGTCGGGGGTGGCCGGCAGCGGGTTCGTTCGAGCCGGAGCCCGTTTCGCGACCGCCCGGTCCAGCGCAAAGGTCGCGATCCGCTTTTCGAGCCGGCTGGGCGGTACCGTCGCGGCCGTGTTGAACGAGCCGGTATAGATGACCGCGGCCGCGCCGACCGCAACGAGCACGACTCCGAAAACGACTCCGAGAAGAAACCTCACGTCTCCTCCTTCAAACGGCCCTTTGCAGCGGACGGCCCGCGGATAAAATAGCCGAAGTGGCTTCCGATCCGCTTCGGTTTCTCGTCGGCGTGGACTTTTCGGCCGAGTCGCGCCTGGCGCTCCGGGCGGCCCGCGAGCTCGTTCGGCGGGCCGAGGGCGAGCTCGTGATCGCCCACGTCAGGGCCACCTCGGATGTCCGCGCCGCGGTCATCGAGGAAAGGGGAGACCTCATCCGCCTTCCCCCCGGCGGCGTCGCGCGCGGAATTGCCACGCACTACGACTCCGTCCTGGCGAAGCTCATGAAGAAATCGGAAGGCGAGACGGCGCGTCTCCTGCGGGGCGAGCCGGCCCGGGAGCTCTGCCGGGAGGCGGCGCGCGGCTACGACGTCCTCGTCATGGGAAGCCGCGGCCGCGGCGCGGCCGCGCGTTTCCTCCTCGGGAGCACCGTGCAGGAAGTCCTGACTCGATCCCCGATTCCCGTTCTCGTCTTTCCCGCCCCGGCACCGCGCTCGCGCTGAGCTCCTAGGCGTGATCCGGCGCGGCGTTGCAACCGCGCTCGGCGCCCGTCTCGATCTGAATCGTCGCGTGCTCGACGCCGGCCCCCTCCCGCAGAACGACCTGCACGTCCCGAAGAAGCCGACCGCGCTCCGCGTCGGGCATAGCGCAGATGTGAACGCTCGCCGAATGGGACCCGGAGGACAGCGTCCAGAAGTGGAAGTCGTGGGCCTCCTCGACGCCGGGCACCGCGAGGATCCGGCGCCGCAGCGAGTCGAGATCGACGTCCCCGGGCGCCCCTTCGAGAAGGATGTGCGCGGACTGCCGGAGAAGGACGACCGCGCGCGGCAGCACGAGGATCGCGATCGCGGCGGAGACGACGAGATCGAGGAACGCCCAGCCGCTTCCGCCGACCAGGATTCCGACTCCCGCGACGAGGACCGCGAGCGAACCCGCGGTGTCCATCGCGAGCTCGAGGTACGCCGCTCGAACGGTGAGGCTCCCCTGCCTCACGGGTGCGAGGATCCTCATGGAGGCCACGTTCGCGGCGAGCCCGGCGAGAGCGACCGGGATCATCAATCCCGGTCGGATCTCCGACGGAGACCCGAAACGCTGAATCGTTTCGAAAATGAGCCAGAGGCAAACGAGGAGGAGGAGCTGCGCGTTGACGAACGCCGCGAGCACCTCGGCGCGCGCCAGGCCGAACGTGTGGCGGCTCGTCGGAGCGCGCCCCGCGAGCGCTGTCGCGGCGTACGCGAGGGTCAGGGCCGCGACGTCCGCGAGCATGTGGGTCGCGTCCGCGAGGAGCGCGAGGCTTCCCGCCGCCAACCCGCCCGCGACCTCGAGAACGAGGACCGCGATCGTCAGGACGAGCGCCGTCCGGAGACGGGACTTGCGCGATCCGGTCCCGAAGGAAGCGACCGGAGTCCCGGGTGGGGTCGCCGTTACGCGCTCCATCCGACGATCTTGTCCACGGTAGCCACCGCGATGGGGTGATAAGTCGGCCGGGCCTTGCGGTAGATGGCGAGGGCGCGTGCTTTGCCCTCCTCCGTCTTGACGAGCTCCTCGTACAGGGGCTTCAGGAACTTTCGGCGTCCCATGGCGGTGAGGAAGCGCTCCAGACGCGGGTACGCCGGCTCGTAGCCGCTCGCGATCGCCAGGAGCAGCCACTGGTTGGTGATCTCGGAGTTTCCCGCGTCCGTCAGATGGAAGGCGGCATCGAGCTCGGCCAGCTTCTCCTTCGGCATCGCAGGCGGAAGGGCGCGGAGGAAGTGGAGCCACTCGTGAGTGCTCCACTCGCGGGTCGGAAGCTCGGCCGCCCGCACCTTCCCGTCCTTCCAGCTCGCCGCCGCCGATTCGACGAGCGCGAGGGCGTCGGACTTCGGCCGCGGCGCGCTCGCCGGCAGGCCCGGCTTCTCGATCCACTCCTCGATCGGCACGCGCGTGGCGATCTCGGGGTTGGGGTCGAGGAGGTTCGCGCGCAGGTAGGCGAGGAAGTCCTCGGTCGTAATGCTCTGGAAAGCGAAGTGGTCGAAGTACCCGCGCAGGAACCGATCGAAGCGCTCGCGGCCGGCGGCCGCCTCGAGGTGTCGGAGGAAGAGGGCGCCCTTCTCGTACGCGACGTCGGTGAAACCGTCGTCCGGATCGCGGCCGGTGAGGTCGATGTGCAGCACGCGGTCCTTCTCGGGGAGCGTGGCCATTTCCTTCTCGACGTCCTGGAGCCCGAGAACGGCTTCCATTTCGGCGCGCCGCACTCCGTAAACGCGCTCGACGATGCGTCTCTCGAGGTACACCGTGAATCCCTCGTTCAGCCAGAAGTCCCGCCAGGTCGCGTTCGTGACCAGATTGCCCGCCCAGGAGTGCGCCAGCTCGTGCGCGATGAGCGCCACGAGACTCTTGTCTCCCGCGAGGATCGTTGGGGTCGCGAAGGTGAGCCGCGGATTCTCCATACCCCCGAACGGGAAGCTCGGAGGAAGCACGAGCACGTCGTACCGCTCCCACCGGTATTTCCCGAAGAGCTCCTCCGCCGCGCGCAGCATCGACTCGAGGTCCGAAAACTCCCGCGCGGCGCGGGCGACGACATCCGGCTCCGCCCAGGCGCCCGCGCGGGGAGAAATCGGGGCGAACGAGAGGTCTCCGACGGCGAGAGCGATCAGGTAGGAGGGGATCGCCTGCGGCATCTCGAAGGAGTAGTCACCGTCGCGCGGGGCGGCCGGGTCGTTGTTCGCGCTCATGGCGGCGACGAGCTTCTTCGGTGTTCTCACGCGCGCCCGATACGTCACCCGCACCTGCGGGGAGTCCTGGAGCGGAATCCAGCTCCTCGCGTGAATCGCCTGCGACTGCGTGAAGAGGAACGGATCCTTCTTTCCCGCAGTCTGCGGCGGGTCGAGCCACTGGAGACCCGACGCCTGCGGGCTCGTCGTGTAGGCAATCCGAACGCGAGTGGCGTTTTCCGGAAGGGTGACCGTGAGCGCCGAGCCGAGGATCTTGTCGGGAGGGGCGAGCGAGAAGGGCGCGGCCGTCCACGCCGTCCCATCGGGAGACGCCTCGACCTTCTCGATCGTCAGGTCGCGCGTGTCGAGAACGAGCCCGGTCGCGCGCCCTCCCGCGGGACGCTCGAGTGAGAGCGTGGCCGTGCCGCGGAGGACCTTCCGGTCGAAGAGCACGTCGAGATCGAGATCCACGTGGCGAACCCGGATCTCCGTCGGATTCGAATACGAGTGGACGTCCTTGGCGGGGGCGGTGGAAGCCGCGGTGGAGGTGGGAGTCGCCGAGGTCTCCGGAGCCGGTCTCGCGCGTTCGCCGCAGCCGGCCGCGGAAAGACACGCCAGCGTCACGACTGCAAGCGTTTCGTATCGCACCAGACTCCTTTCGGTATCGCGTCGCTCCCTGCGGCGATTATAGGTTCGCCTTCGATCGACTGCGTCCGCTCGGATATCATCAACGAAACCCGTCCATTGATCCCTCGCGGGATCGGAAAAGGAGAGGAAATCGTGAGGACGACTACTCGGGGTCTGCTCGCGGTCGCTGGGCTCCTGCTCTTTGCGAGCGGAATGCTCGCGCGTGGGGTCCACTCGATCGTCGAGGACGCTTCTGGAAGGGCGTGGGACAAGAAGATCCAGCAGGGCGAAACGTTGCGCATCGACGTGAACGCTGACGGAATCGACTTCGCGACCTCGGTGAGGACCTCGAGCCCTCAAGTGACCGCTCGGATCATCAGCCGTAAGAACGGCACGCAGAACAACGTGGGCGGCCGGCCGATCGGACAGCTCACCCTGGAGCTGAAGGCCGCCGAGAACGCCACGGTCGGGTCGCACAGCGTCATCGTGACCGTCGGGCCGAACGCCTTCTACGACATGTTCCGGCCAAGCGAGGAGCGGATCGCGCTATCGGTCCTCGCGCGCGGCACGGGCCCCGCCGCGACGATCGGAGTGACGAAGGAACAGCGCGACGCGGTCGTCTTCCTGGCGAACCTCGCGCCTAACGAGCAGCCGGCCAGGGCGTTTTACGAGTTCGTCGGGTTCTCGGCCGAGAGCGCCGTCACCGTGCTGACGCCGGTCTACCGAAGAGTGCATCTCGTCAAGGGACGCAACGCGACGCTTCCCGCGCTCGTCAGCGCGTTGAACACTGCGGCATCGAATTCGTCCGTCAAGGCGGTCGACCTGATCTTCGTGACACACGGCCTTTCGGAAGAGGTCGTCTTCTCCGACGTTCGCGCCACGATGGACCAGGTGCGGCAAGCCATCACGGACGGCCTTTCGGCCGCGGACCGCGGCAAGCTGCGCGCCGTCTTCTCCACTGCCTGCTACGGTGCCACGCACCGCTCCGACTGGACGGGGGCCGGCTTCAACGTGGTGTCCGGTTCCAAGAAGATCTACGCGGACAGCGCGTTGAGCTACGGGGCTTTCCTCGGGGCGTGGGCGAGCGGTCAGTCCTTCTCCTCCGCGGTCGGCATTGCGAACGCCTCGGATCCCTTGGACGCGCAGGACCGAGCCGCGACGCCGATACTGCGTCAGTTCGGCTTCTCGGAAGAGGAGGCGAACGACGTGGACAGCACCCGCGTGATCTCGGGAACCGGAGCCCTGACGATCAACATGATGAACTAGCCTTCAGGCGGCGAGGCGGCCCGTCCGAACCCTGCTTTGCCTGTGCTATTTTCGAAACGGGCCCCATCGTCTAGAGGTTAGGACACGGCTCTTTCAAGGCCGCGGCACGGGTTCGAGTCCCGTTGGGGCCACCAACTTCCCTCGCGCCGTTGCCCTCCTCGCAGTCGCCGTGTCGGACGCGGCTGTCAGCCTTGAAGCAGGGGGCACGTGCGTGCCCCCCGCACCCCCCGGAGGCCGCGGCACGGGTTCGAGTCCCGTTGGGGCCACCAACTTCCCTCGCGCCGTTGCCCTTCTCGCAGTCGCCGTGTCGGACGCGGCTGTCAGCCTTGAAGCAGGGGGCACGTGCGTGCCCCCCGCACCCCCCGGAGGCCGCGGCACGGGTTCGAGTCCCGTTGGGGCCACCAACTTCCCTCGCGCCGTTGCCCTTCTCGCAGTCGCCGTGTCGTATACGGCTTACACTCCAGCCGGCCGGCGTCTACGGCGAGACGTCGCCCCGCTCCGCTACACGTGCTGATCGATCAGGATTGGATTGCCGTCCGGATCCTCCATCATCACGCTGGCGGGCCCTTTGGTGGACTCGTCTGCCTCGACCGAGAGCGGGAGCCCCCTGGACTTGAGCCGGCGCTGGTGCTCGCGCACGTCGATGAAGTCATCGACTGCGCTTGCCTGGTCGTCCCAGCCCGGGTTGAACGTCATCAGGTTGCGGTCGAACATGCCCTGGAACAGCCCGATCGTAACGGTGCCGTTGCGGAGGATCAGCCAGTTCTGCGCGGGATCGCCGCCGACGGTTTTGAAATCGAGCTTCTCGTAGAAGTCCCGCGAGGCCTGCAGGTCCTTCACCGCGAGACTCACTGAGAAGGCACCAAGTGACGTGGGTTGTTTGGTCATAGTCCGGCAAGGCTACACTCCGGTCGCCGTGGCCGACTTGCCAAATCTTGCGAACCTTGACTACGTCGACCGCATCAATCGGGCGGTGGACCACGTCACGGCGAATCTCGCCGAGCCGTTGCGGCTCGAAGATGTGGCGAGCGCCGCCTGCTTTTCGCCATACCACTTCCACCGGATCTTTCGTGCGCTCATGGGAGAGACCCTCGCATCGTTCGTCAAGCGCGTGCGCCTCGAACGTTCGGTCTATCTGATGTCGCACCGGAAGGGAGCGAGTCTCACCGAGATCGCCCTTGCCTGCGGTTTCTCCTCGAGCTCCGACTTTTCGCGCGCCTTTCGTACTCACTACGGGGTGCCGCCGAGCGTGTTCGACGCCGAACGGTTTCGGCGTTCGCGGAGAGAGGCGCTGCAGGAGCGAACTGCACCGGGCGAGCCCCAGAGGCTCGCGCGCCTGCCCGCAGGTTCGAATCCGGACGGCTTTGCGGTCACCTTGAGAAATCTGCCGGCACGACAGGTGGCGTACATCCGCGTGCACCGTCCTTACGAAGGAGACCACGTCATTCAGGCGATCGCACGGTTGCTTGCCTGGGCCGAGGCCCGTGGCCTTGCCGACGGCCAGTGGCTTGGATACCAGTGGGAAGATCCCGAAGTCGTCGCGCTCGACAAGTGCCGGTACGACGTGGGGGTCGAGGTGCCCGCCAACACGCCGGGTGACGGAGAGGTGAGCATGGCCACCTTTCCGCCGTTCATGATTGCCGAGGTCGAGATCGCGGGCACGATCGACGTCGAACTCCGTGCGATCGACTGGCTCTATCTCACGTGGCTGCCGACGAGCGGCTATGCACCGGCCCACCAGCCCGCGTTCGAGGCCTGGAACGGGCGTCCCTTCGCGAACGGCATGGAACACTTCGAGCTTCGAGCTCAGCTCCCGGTGGTCGACGCGAGCGTTCGTCTATAGGCCAGGGCAGCCCGGTTCCCCCGTGCTTGACAATCAAAAGTCATTGGCGAGTGAATGGCGCATGCCTGGTGCGGAGCGGTGGCGAGGAACCTCACGGCGTGCTTCGACATCTCGGAGCCCGTCGGGCAGGCTGCACGACGAAACATGACAATCTGGAGGATGAACAGTGGCTCAGAAACCAAAGGGCACGTCGCGCTCGAGCAAGCCGCGCAAGTCGGCTACCCGGTCCAAATCAACGGCGAAGGCAGGCGCGACCGGGAAACCCGCTTCCCGAGTCACCGACGAGGGTGGATGGCATGAGGAGACCCTCGCGCGCATGCGGGCGCTGATCCTGGAAGCCGACCCCGCGATGACCGAGGAGCGCAAATGGAGGAAGCCGTCGAATGGCATGGCGGGTGTCCCGGTCTGGTCGCACAACGGGATCGTCTGCACCGGGGAGACGTACACGAAGGTCGTGAAGCTCACGTTCGCACACGGGGCCAGCATTCCCGACCCGTCGCGCCTCTTCAATTCCAGCCTGGAAGGCAACATGCGAAGGGCGATCGACATCCATGAAGGGGAGAAGGTCGACGCGCGCGCGTTCAAGGCACTCGTGAAGGCTGCTGTGGCCCGGAACGGAGCGGCGGCCAACAGGTGAAGTCCCCGCGGAAGGCAGGCGCGAAGGCCCGGCCACGTGCGAGGCAGGCCAGGCCGATCCAGGTGCGAAAAGGCAAGAAGATCGTCCTCCTCTCGGGCGGCAACCCGCAGATCGCGAAGGCGGACGGCGACGCCCCGGTGCAGGCATATATCGCCGCGATGCCGGGCTGGAAGCGCGACCTCGGGAAGCGACTCGACGCGCTCATCGTGCGGAACGTCCCCAACCTGCGCAAGGCGGTGAAGTGGAACTCGCCCTTCTACGGCATCGAGGGCAAGGGTTGGTTCCTGTCGTTCCACGTTTTCACCCGCTACGTCAAGGTGACCTTCTTTCGCGGCACGTCGCTGCGACCGGCCCCGTCCGGCGCCAGCAAGCACAAGGACGTGCGCTACTTCGACATCCACGAAGACGGGCTCGACGAGGCGCAGATGGCGAAGTGGGTGAAGCAGGCGGCTGCGTTGCCCGGCTGGATCCCGTAGCCCCCCGGTTCGTTCGCGCGGCGCTGACCGCTACCAACCTCCGACCCGTCGGGAAGCTTGGCACTCTCTCCTCGCGAAGCGGCGGCGATAATCGCCGGTGATGGATCCCGACCTCTCTTCCGCGCTCCAAAGCCACTTCGGGCACCGGGTTTTCCGGCCGGGGCAGGAAGAGGTCGTGCGCGCCGCGCTCGCAGGAAGCGACGTGCTCGCGGTGATGCCGACCGGTTCCGGGAAGTCGATCGGTTACCAGCTACCCGCAATGCTCCTGCCCGGCACGACGCTCGTCGTCTCTCCGCTGATCGCGCTCATGAAGGATCAGGTGGACGAGCTCAACCGGCGGGGCATCGCGGCCGCCGCCATCCACTCCCTGATGCCGCCGGCCGAGCGGCAGCAGGTCATCGAGGCCGCGCGGGAGGGAAGGTGGCGGCTTCTCTACGTGTCTCCCGAACGGTTCGCCAACGAGCGATTTGCAGCGAGCCTCGCGCGAGTTCCGTTCGCTCGGTTCGCCGTGGACGAGGCGCACTGCGTCTCGGAGTGGGGCCACGACTTCCGTCCCGACTACCGCCGCCTCGCGGAGGCGGCTTCGCGCTGTGTGCGAGCCGACGGCGCCGCGGGCCGGCCGCCGATCCTCGCGTTCACCGCGACGGCGACGCCGGAAGTGCGGGACGACATCGTCGAACTGCTGGCGCTCGAGAATCCCGAGGTCTTCGTCGCAGGGTTCGACCGGCCAAACCTCTTTCTGGACGTACGGAGGGTCTCCGGCGGGCTCGAGAAGCAGGCGATCCTGGCCGAGCTCGTCGGGAGCCGGCGAGCCCTCGTTTACGCGGCCACCCGGAAGAGCGCGGAGCGGGCGGCCCGGGCTCTGCGGGCCGCCGGTCTCGCCGCGGAGGCCTACCATGCCGGGCTGGCCGATGCGGAGCGGCTCCGCGTCCAGGACGCGTTCGCGGCCGGGAAGGCGAGGGTCGTTTGCGCAACCAACGCCTTCGGCATGGGCATCGACCGGCCGGACATCGAAGCCATCGTTCACTACGAGCTACCGGGCTCGCTCGAGGCGTACTACCAGGAAATCGGGCGCGCCGGACGCGACGGGCGCCCGGCGGACGCGGTCCTTCTCTGGAACTACGTGGACGTCCGGACGCGCGAGTTCCTCATCGAGCGCGAGGACGACGAGGACCCGCGCCGGTCGAGGGAGCCGCCCGATCCGGAGCAGCGCGAGCGGCGAAGAGAGCTCGAGCGCCGGAAGCTGCGTCGCATGATCGCGTATGCGGACTCGACAGGCTGTCACCGCGCGACGCTGCTCGGGTACTTCGGCGAGAAGGACGTGCGGCCCCGCTGCGGCGCCTGCGGGAACTGCGGTCGGCGGCGAGCGCTCGACCCCGATCAGCTGCTTCTGCTGCGCAAGATCCTCTCGGGGGTCGCCCGCGGGGGCGAGCGCTGGGGGAAACGCAGGATCGCGGCGATGTTGACGGGGAGGCTCGAGGGTCTGCCCGAGAGGTTGATCGGCCTCTCCACGACCGGGCTCCTCGAAGGCGAGCGCCCCGGTCTCGTGGAGGAGTGGATCGAAGCCTCGGTCGGGGCCGGGCTCCTCAAGGCGACCGAAGACGCCTACCGGACGCTCGCGTTGACCGGGTCGGGTCGCGAGGTGATGGCGGGCCGCGTCACCGAGGTCGAGATCACGCTGCCGGAACCGCAGCCCGTGCGCGCCGCCGGGAGAAAGAGGAAAACGAAGTCGCGCGACTCCGCGGCGGTCTCCGGGCCGGAGTCAATCCCGAGCGCGGCCGACCCGGCTCTCCTCGACGCGCTTCGCAACTGGCGTCGGGAAGAGAGCGCGCGCCGCGGCGTGCCGGCTTACGTCGTGCTCCACGACCGAACGCTCGAGGCGCTCGCGGCCGATCGGCCGGCTACCCTTGGCGCGCTATCCGAGATCCCGGGCATCGGGCCGGCGAAGCTCGATTCCTACGGGACCGCGTTGCTTTCTCTGCTGGCGCCGACTGGAAGCGATCTCTAATCGTCTCCGCGGACGGGGCCGCGACGCGCCTTGACGCGGGCGCGCTGAATCTTCGACTCCAGCCGTCGTTCTCGGGCCGCCCGGCTGGGCTTGGTCTTCTTCCGGGACCGGGGGCGATGCAGGGCCTGCCGCACCAGGGCCGCAAGTCTCTCGCGTGCCTCCGCGCGATTCTGCGATTGGGTCCGGTGCTCCCGGCTGTCGATCAGGAGCACGCCGTCCTGCGACGCCCGCTTCCCGGCGAGCGCGAGCAGGCGCGCCTTCACGTCTTCCGGCAGCCGCGAACCCACGACGTCGAAGCGGAGCTCGACCGCCGTCGAGACCTTGTTGACGTTCTGCCCTCCTGGTCCGGACGCGCGAACGAAGCGCTCGTTCAGCTCGTGTTCGGGAATGGCAAGGGTTGGCGTTACTTGAAGCATGCGCACCAACGGTAGCTCACTTGCGTGCGGATAGACTCGACCGCGAACCCGGAGGCACCTCAATGAACCGTTCGGCTCTCGTCGCGCTGCTGGCGATCTCGATTGCCGCCATCCCGTCCGGATCGTTCGCGCAGGAAGCTCCCGGCGTCAGCAAGACCTGGGACATCGTCTACGCGAACGCCGGGAGCCGCCGAGCTTCGTCTCGACCTCGTCCAGCCCGTGGCGGCGAAGGCGGCCGGCCCGGCTGTCGTCGTCATTCACGGCGGCGCCTGGCGCGAAGGCGCCAAGGAGGAGAACCGCAAGCTGCTCGTCGACTTTGCGCGTCGGGGTTACGTGGCAATCTCGCCCCAGTACCGCTTCTCGCCGAAGGACCGGTTCCCCGCGCCGGTTCTCGACGTGAAGGCGGCGGTTCGGTGGCTGCGCTCGAACGCCGCCTCCCTCAAGGTGGATCCGATGCGGATCGGCGCGATGGGGTTCTCCGCGGGAGGTCACCTCGCGCTGATGCTGGGACTCACCGGACCCGAAGATGGTTTCGACGCCGGGGTGCCCGCGGCGGCGCCGAGCTCCCGCGTCCAGGCGGTCGTCGCCTTCTATCCCCCGGTCGACCTGGCGGCGCCCGAGTTCACCGACTTCGCCAGGGGCCTGGTCAAGGACTTCCTGGGGTCCACGGCGAAGGAGAATCCCGACCTCGCCGCGAAGGCGTCTCCCATCACGTTCGTGAGCCGGGGCGACGCTTCGGTTCTCGTCTTCCAGGGAACGAGCGACGAGCTCGTGCCCGAATCCGGCGCGCTTCGCTTTGCGCAGGCTCTCACCCGGGCCGGCGTACCGGGTCGAGTCGAGCTCCTCCTCGGAGCGAAGCACGGCTTCGCGGGCGTGGAGTACACCGAGGCGATGGCCGACGCCTTCACGTTCTTCGCGCGGCACCTGTCGCCGCGCTGACGCAGTTTCTCCTTCGGGCTACGGCCGGGGAATGACGATCGCCGTACCCGAGCTGTCCCCGTCCGGATCGCTGTTGGCCGCCGCGTTATAGGTCAGGCCCGAGCCGGCGACGCCGGTCACCGTGAACGTGACGCTCGTGCCGCCCGAGATCTGACCCGTCGCGAGGGTCACCGACCCGCCGCTCCCGGTGACGCCCGAATTGCTCCGACTCAAAGCGCCGCTCCAGTTGCCGTTTACCGTGGCGCCGGCAACGGGACTCCCGGCGGCGTCGCGGATGGTCACTGTCGCGGACGCCTCCCACTTTCCGCTCTTGCCCTTGCCTTTCGCGCTCCGGTCGAGATCCGAGACGTGAACGACGCGCGCCGGAGCGGCGGGCGTGGCGCAGACCTGGTTGGAGGGCTGCGACTCGTTGCCGGAGCTGTCCAGCGCAGTGACCCAATAGCAGTAGCTGGCCCCGTTGGTGAGACCCGTGTCGGGGTAGGCGCTAGCCGTGGGAGTCGCGATCGCGGTCGAGTTGCGATAGACCTTGTAGTTTGCCACCGTGTCGGTGTTGTCGTCCCAGTTGAGGTCGACGGCGCGGTCGCGCGGGGTGGCACCCAGTCCGGTCGGCGTGGCGGGCGGAGTGGTGTCCGTGCCGCAATCCGCAGCGAGGACCGTGACGGTCGAGGACTGGATGTCGATGAGAGTCCGGGCGCTGTTGTTGGCGGTGCTGGCCTCGGTGAACTCGCCCTGAGGGTCGGCGGTGATGGTCAGGCAGTAGGTCCCGTGGGGCAGCGCGGTGACGTCGATGTACTGGAAGGCGATGCTCCACGGATACTTGTCGCCCCAGGAGACCGACAGGCCCATCGGCACCGTGCCATTGGACTGCTCGTGGCACTCCACGCTGCCGGTGTAGTAGCGGGGCGCGTTGGCGAGGTTGACGTTGTCCCAGAAGCAGAAGCCGGTCTTCGCGCCGGTCGCGATGGTGTTGTTCGGCGTCGCCTGGAAAGCGAGCTTCCAGTCCTGGAGACCGAAGACATGCCAGTGGTTGTGACCGTCTCCTGCGAAGAACATGGTCGCGCCGGTCGGCTGCTCGACCCAGCCGGTGCCCTGCTGCAGGCGCTGGGTCACTCGGGTGAGCCTCGTCGGGTCGGACGGATCCGGGTCCGACCCGTAGGCGTCGAATCGTCCGGGGCCGAGGTTGACGATCGAGGTGCTGAATCGAAGCCACCTCACGCCACCGGATCGAAGCTCGATACGGAATTCGGTCGGATGGAGCATGGCCAGGTCCGGGAGAGTCGGAGTCTGGGCGGTTGTTGTGCCGTTCACCAACACGAGCCCGAATGCGGCAAAAAGCAAAGCGACGGCGGGCCGGAATCTGCGGATTTTCAACACGACCTCTCCCTCCCTGGAAATGGGACCCACACGGCCGACACGAAATGGATGCCTCATCGTGTGCGCGGGACGAAACGAATGTCAAGCCTCCCCCGGCCAGGCTCGCTTCGCCCGGCGGTGGAAAGCTTCAAGGAACCTGCGGGTCGGCTACGACCGGCGAATCAGAACGAACGCTGCGGAGAGCAGCCCGAGCGCCATCACGAGGAGCATGGGAAACGACAGCGTCGGGATGTTGCTCGGCACGATCCCACCGATGGGGGTCGAGCTCGCGGCCGCCGTTGCCGTAGCGGTCGCCGTCGATGCGGCGATCGTCTGCGTGGGGGTAGGCGTGGGCGTCGCGGTCGGACCGATCACGATCGGGGTCGACGTTACGGTCGCCGTCGTGGTTGGCGGGGCGGTCGTCGGTATCGGAGTGGGGGTCACCGGCAAGCCTCCGAGGGCGACCGCGAGGCTGTAAGTGCCGGTCGTCGTCTTCGTCATGGAGGTGAAGCCGCTCACCCTGACGTAGTAGGTCCCGGCCGTCGTGACGTTGAAGCAGTACGACTCCGCCGGCGGGGCCGGAAAGCCCGAGCCGTCGGAGTTGTCGACGGACAGGATCAGAGTGGTTCCGTCGGGCTGAATGAGGTCGACGACGAGGTCGGTTCCGCCATTGCGCTCCGGGTCGGCGTCGGCGCTGATGAAAATCGTGGAGCCGGCCGGGGCGACGACCGAGTAGTAGTTCACGTCTCCGATTACGCCGATCGTGGCGTTTCGAACGCCAAGGGGTGTGCCCGAGCTCGCGATCGCGTTGGCGGTGCCCGCGGTGTTGTTCGCCTCGACCTCGCTGGTCTCCGACGTGCTCACGACGGCGAGGAGCCGGTACGCCGAAACGGTGGAGCCCGCGAAAGCGGTCACGCGCAGAAAGTAGGTTCCGCCGGCGACGAGCGTGCGCCCCGCGATTGCAGACGAGGTGAGGTTGTCGGTCGTTCCGTCGCAGTTCGTGCCCGTTCCGTCGTCGTCGTCGAACTCGATCTGGGTGGTCCCGTCCGGACCGAAGAGGGTGAGGCTCGAGTCGTCGAATCCGGCGGCGGACCCGCCTGTGTCCACCAGGGCCCACAGCCGTGATCCCGCGGGGGCAGTGAAGGAGTAGTAGTCGGCGTCGCCGAGGGGCGAGATCGCTCCGGAAGCCGCCTGGAGGGTCAGGACGGACGGCAGCGGGTCCGCTGTCGGCGCCGTGTCGTTCGGTTCGGACTCCGGGATCGGTGTGATCGCCAGGGATCCCGCGTCCAGCGAAACGGCGCCCACCAGAAGCCCGGCGACGGTCAGAACGACCCGAAACATCCGCATGTTCATGCCCCCTCCATGCCGCCGGGAGTGTGCAATAACTGCTCCCCACAGTAAAGGCTTTCCGACGAGGAAGCGCGTGAATTGCGGTAGCGAGCCCTCCACCCGCAAGTTGTACGTTTCTACGACTTTGGTCGAGTTCCATCCCGCGCAGATTGAGGGCATAGTTCCCCACGCTCGTTAGGAAACAAACAGACTTCAACTTCGGGATTCGGGCGGAGCTCTCATCTCGAAAAAAGGGACCGTGTCGCGCCATTTCAACACAGCCGCGAAGGTACTCGGGCTGCTCGGGCTCTCTCTTTTCCTTTTCGCCACTCCGGGCGATCAGTTGACTTTCCCGCGCGCGCGGACTCGCCCTGTGCCGGCTCCGACCGCCGCCGCCCGTCCGACACCCACGCCCAAGGCGTTGCAATTGGCGCGGCCGATCACGACGTTCGACGGCGGCGACACTTGCGGAGCAGTGCCGGTGATTTCAGTGCTCCCGTACAACGACACCGGAACGACCTCCGGGAAAAGCAGCAACGACACGGGCTTCTTCGCCGGGGAATGTCAAACGGGCCTGGGGGGGCGGGTCACTCTTCCCGGCCCGGACGTCCTTTACAGCTTTACGACCACGGGCTGGGGCAACAGCTTCACCTTCACCGTGACCCCGGGCAACGTCGACTACGACCCCGCGCTCTATGTGCTCGGAACCTGCGCCACCCGCGCCAGCTGTCGCGGCGCCCGGGACGCGGCGTTCGAAGGCCAGGTCGAGACACTCACCGTCTCGAACCTTGCACCGAATACCACCTACTACTTCGGCATCGATTCGATGCACGACACGCTGGATGCACCACTCGAAGCGGCCGGACCCTACTCGCTTCAAGTCACGGGCAACTTCGGAGACCCGTTGATCACTGCGACCAACACTCCGACGCGTACGCCGACGCCTACGCGGACGTTCACTCCCACGAACACCAGGACGAACACGCCCACGGCAACGAACACGCGGACGTTCACTCCCACGAACACGCGGACGCCGACGAACACACCGACGAACACACCCATCCCGCCGACAAACACTCCGACGGCGACTCACACCCTCACGCCCTCGAACACGCCGACAAATACACGGACCAATACTCCGACGAACACGCCGACGTTCACGCCGAGCAACACCCCGACGGCGACGAACACGCCCGTCCCACCGACAAACACACCGACGAATACGCCAACGCTCACGCCGAGCAACACAGCGACGCCGACGAACACACGGACCAATACTCCAACCAACACCGCCACGCTCACGCCGAGCAACACCGCGACGGCGACCAACACGCCCGTGCCGCCGACGGCGACTCAGACGCTCACACCGTCGAACACGCCGACCAACACGCCGACCAACACCGCCACGGCGACGAACACGCCGGTGCCTCCGACGAGCACTCCGACGAACACTGCCACGGTGACGAACACCCCCGTGCCGCCGACGAGCACTCCGACGAACACTGCCACCGCGACGAACACGCCGGTGCCTCCGACAAGCACTCCGACGAACACCGCGACGGCGACGAACACGCCCGTTCCGCCGACCAGCACACCCACCAACACTGCCACCGCGACCGCGACTCGGACGCTCACCCCGTCGAATACGCCGACCAACACTCCGACGAACACCGCCACGGCGACAAACACGCCTGTGCCTCCGACGAGCACCCCGACGAACACGGCAACTCCGACGATCACCCTCACGCCGTCGTTGACTCCGACGGCAACCGCGACGGCGACGGGTACCCCGCCCTCCCCGACGGCGACCCTTACGCCAACGAATACCCCGTTCCCGCCGACGAACACGCCGACGAACACCGCCAGCCCGACGGCGACTCAGACGCTGACCCCGTCCAACACGCCAACGAATACCGCCACGGCAACACCGACGAACACGCCCGTTCCTCCGACGAGCACGCCGACCAACACGGCGACGGCGACCCCCACTTTCACGCTGACGCCGACCAACACGCGCACGAACACGCCGACGAACACCCCCACGAATACATCGACGCCGACGAACACCCCGCTGCCCAGCACGCCGACCAACACCGCCACGGCAACACCGACGTTCACGCCGTTGACCAATACCCCCACCAATACCGCGACACCGACCAACACGCCGACGAACACCGCGACGCCGACCAACACCCGGACGAACACGCCCACGTCCACCCCGCTACCGAACACGCCTACGAACACGGCGACGGCGACGCCCACCTTCACGCTGACGCCGACCAACACGCGCACGAACACGCCGACGAATACCCCGCTGCCCAACACGCCGACCAACACCGCCACGGCAACACCGACATTCACGCCGTTGACCAATACCCCCACCAATACCGCGACACCGACCAATACGCCGACGAACACCGCGACGCCGACCAACACCCGGACGAACACACCAACGTCCACTCCGTTGCCGAACACGCCAACCAACACCCGGACGAATACGCCGACGAACACCGCGACGCCGACCAACACCCGAACGAACACGCCAACGTCCACTCCGTTGCCGAACACGCCGACCAACACCGCGACGGCAACGCCCACCCATACCCGGACGAATACGCCGACGTCCACGCCGTTGCCAAACACGCCGACCAACACCGCGACGCCCACGCTGACGCTGACCAGCACGCGGACGAATACGCCCACGTCTACCCCCACGGCGACGGCGACGGCGACGCCGACCGTGACCCCGACGACAGGAATCACGCCGACGGCCACGGTGACTCCGGAGGGAGGCACGACGATCGCCGCGCCCGGCGGCCTCGATGCTGTCGCGGTTTCGTCGAGTCAGATCGATCTCACGTGGACCGACAACTCGACTGAGGAGACCGGGTTCAAGATCGAGCGAGCGCCGGCGAATTCGGGACCCTGGACCGAGATCGCGGTAGTGGGAGCGAATGCGACCACTTACTCGAACACCGGGCTGGCGCCCGACACGCGATACTTCTACCGCGTCCGCGCATTCAACGCATCCGGTGATTCCGGTTACTCGAACCGGACCAACGCGACGACCTCCGCGGCGACGCCAACGCCGACGCAGACCCGGACTCCAACGACGACCCCCACGTCTACGCTGACGGCGACTCCAACCGTGACGCCGACCCCGCTCTTCACCTCGACGCCCACTCCGACGGTGACGCCGGTGTTTTCCCCCACGCCGACGGTGACTCCGGCGGGCGCCGTGGAAGGGTTCTTCACGCTCGCTCCGTGCCGGGTCGTCGATACGAGGGATGCCGCCGGACCATATGGCGGGCCTCCTCTCGCGGGCGGTGGCACCCGTGTCTTCACGATGGTCGGGCGATGCAGCATCCCCTCTGGCACGCTCGCGATCTCTCTCAACGTCACCGTGGTGCAGCCGACCGCCGGCGGCTTCCTGACCCTTTATCCCGGCGGAGGAAGCCTCCCGCTCGCCTCGACGATCAACTACCGCGCGAACCAGATCCGCGCCAACAACGCGATCGTCCGACTGGGGCCCGGCGGAACCCTCGCGGTTTACTCGGGCCAGGGCGGGGGCAGCGCCCACCTCCTCATCGACGTCAACGGCTTCTTCCGCTAGAAGTCGACAAGCTCACTCGAGCTGAGATACCGTCGCCCCTCACCGTAAGAGGTGCTCCGCGCGGGCGCGCG
Source organism: uncultured Acidobacteriota bacterium (assembly GCA_963832145.1). Classification (GTDB taxonomy): domain Bacteria; phylum Acidobacteriota; class Thermoanaerobaculia; order UBA5066; family Gp7-AA6; genus Gp7-AA6. The sequence goes on along the minus strand of CAWHTA010000001.1, from coordinate 120,687 downwards.
CCTTGCACCGGGTCTGGGGCTGGCGAACACGAAAGATGCAGCGGAGATCGAGATCGCCGTGACAGCGATCACCGTCGAATTGCCGGAACGCAGTACAGACTAAGAGGCCGAGTCGAAAACGGAACGGAATTCAGGTGGTCGGTGTGCAACTTCGCGCCGATTCCCTTCGAGGTTGAGCATGGGGGCGGGGAAGGTCAGGACTCTCGGCAAGCTCGCGATTCTTCTGGGTCTCTCCATCGGGCTGTCCGCTTCCGAAAGCGGTCCGATGCCCTCTCCTTCGCCCGTGGCCGCCCGGCCGCAGATCCTGACCCGGCTTTACTCGCCCGCCGGGACGGCCGGCACGCTTGCGGCCCTCGGGGGTGGTGACACCTGCGCTCTCGCCACCGCGATTCCTTCTCTGCCTTTCAACGACTCGGGGAGCACCTCCTCCGCAAACAACAGCAGCAGCGGCTTCCTGAAGCCGGCGTGCGCTGACGGCGTCACCAGTCGGAATGGCCCGGACGTCTTCTACAGCTTCACCATCGTGGGAGCGGGAAACAGCCTGACCTTCACTGTGACGCCCACGACCGCCGAATACGATCCCGCCATCTACGTTCTGACAAACTGCCCGAACCTCAACTCGTGTGTGGACGGCTCCGACACCGGGTCCGAGAACCAGGCGGAAACACTAACCGTCTCGGGCCTCGCCAACGGCACCTACTCCTTCGGCATCGACTCGATGTGGGGCACGGAAGAGATGCCTTCCTCGGGCAGCTACACCCTGAGCGTCAGCGGCTCATTCGGGAATCCCGCCGTCACCCCCTCGCCCACCGCGACCCCCACCTTCACCCCGAGCCCGACGCCGACGTTGACGGCGACGTCGACCCGCACGAGCACGCCCACCGCGACCGCCACGGCGACTTCCGTACCACCGACCAGTACTCCGACACCCACGCCTACCGCGACCGCGGTGCCGCCAACGAACACCCCGACGGCGACTCCGACTTCGACGCCTTCGCCAAGTGCGACCGATACGCCACCACCCGGCACGACCCCGACCCACACTCCCGTGCCCCCAACGAGCACTCCGACACTCACCGCGACGGTGACGCCGGTACCGCCAACGAGCACTCCGACATTCACCGCGACGGCTACGCCCACCTCGACGCCGTCTCCGAGCCCGACCGATACGCCGCCCCCCGGCACGACCGCCACGCCGACACCCACGACGGCGCCGCCGACTTCGACGCCGACTCCGACGCGGACGCCCACGGCGACAGTGACACCCACTCCGACGGCCACGACGGCGCCGCCAACCGTCACACCGACGCCGACTCCGACGCGCACGCCCACAGCGACCGCGACGCCCACCTCGACTGCCACACCGAGCCCGACCCTCACTCCCCCGATTACGCCGACGCCCACGACGACTCCGGCGGGAGCCGTGGAAGGCTTCTTCACGCTCGCTCCGTGTCGCGTCGTCGACACCCGGAATGTCGTCGGCCCCTACGGCGGCCCGCCGCTCGCGGGCGCAAGCGTTCGCGTCTTCACGATGGTCGGACGTTGCGGCATCGAGCCCGGCACGCTGGCGATCTCCTTGAATGTGACCGTCGTGCAGCCGACCGCGCCGGGATTCCTCACCCTTTATCCGGCGGGCGGAAACCTTCCCCTGGCTTCGACCATCAACTATCGCGCCGACCAGATCCGCGCCAACAACGCGATCGTTCGACTGGGACCCGGCGGAACCCTCGCCGTCTACTCGGGCCAGGGCTCCGGCAGCGCGCACCTCATCATCGACGTGAACGGATTCTTCCGCTGAGTTTCACGACAGACCGCAGACCGCTCCATCTTGACCTGGAGAAGACCCACAGGTAAGGTCCGGAACGGGGTCGATCGCTGGGATTGCGGCGCAGGACAGGGGTCGCGGATGAGCTCGCCACACACTCAAACGGAGGATCGGAAGATGTCGAAGCTGCGGACGAAAATCGGAGTGGGGATTCTGGCCGCGCTGTCGATCTCCGTCCTCGTCGATGCGGCGAACGAGCCTCGCGCGCTGGCGGTTGCGGCCGGCGGGGACACCTGCGCGACCGCGACACCGATCGCGACCCTGCCCTTCAACGACACGGGCAACACGAGCACGGCAAACAACAACACCGTGTTCCTGTCCGATACGTGCTCGGGTGGCGGCGAGATCACACGCGAGGGCCCGGACTTGATCTACTCGATCACCGTCGGCGCGGGAAACAGCCTCACCTTCACGCTGACGCCCACGACTCCCAGCTACGACCCGGTCATCTATATCCTGGGCACCTGCGGGACGGGCGCGAGCTGCACCCATATCCGCGACAGCGGAAACAAAGGGCAGGTCGAGACCCTGGGGCCGATCACGCTCGCCCCCGGCACGCACTACTTCTACATCGATTCCGCGTTTCCGGCGGAAGACGAGGCGGGCGCCGGCGCTTACAGCCTTTCGGTCACCGGCACCCTCGGCACCGTCGTCGTGGGGAACAAGTTCTTCACGCTGACGCCGTGCCGCCTGATCGACACACGGCTTGCCCCGGGCGCTACCGGCGGTCCCGCCCTCGTCGCCGGCCAGGACCGGACGTTCCCGATCACCGGACTTTGCGGAGTGCCAGTCGGAGCGAAGGCCATCTCGATCAACGCCACGGTAATTCCAACGACAGCGGGGTTTCTGACTGCCTACCCGGGAGGACCCAGGCCGCTCGTTTCGCTGATCAACTTCAAGGCGAACCAGATCCGGGCGAACAACGGTATCGTCCCGCTTGCCGGCAACGGCACGGTGACGGTCTACAACGGGGCGACCGGGTCGACGCACTTCATCCTCGACGTCAACGGCTACTTCCAGTAGTCGCGGGTCCCCCTCTTGCGGATTACGGGCGGCGGACCCGGCGTCCGCCGGTTGCCGGGGGGCGGCGTAATCTCCGTTGACAGAGCAGATAGCCCCCAATTACACTCTGGCTACGTTTTTAGGTATCGCAAGGAACTCCCCATAGCTGGAGGCTAAAAAGAATGCTCAACTCTTCCGGAGCTTTTCGGGTAATCGTCCGTGTTCTTGGATACTCCGCGTTCTCCCTCGGGTTACTGCTGCTTCTGCCGCAGGCTGCGCAGGCGCAGTTGCACGGTGCTTCGATCGGCAAGGCGTGCCAGGGACCCAAGAAAATCTGCGCGGTGAATGGCGACTGTCCGGACGCGGCTTCCTGCACCGGAGTGGGGATCTGCTCGTCGACCCTGGCCGAGAGGACGACGGACTGCATTTTCCAGGTCACGAACGTGGATCAGTTCAGCGACACCCTTCGAATCCTCGCAGCCGAAGACGTCGTCAAGCCGACCCTGCCCGGGGAAACGACGGTGCCCGTGACCATCACCGCGGTGTCGGGCACGACGACGTGCACGGTCGGGGGAACGCTTCCCTGCGACCTGTCACCCGGCGCCTCGGTCACTTTTCGCTCCAACTCCTACGTCATTCAGACGGGTGATCCGGACCCCCTGCCCGACCAGGGACGGGTTCAGTTCCAGGATCTCTGCAACGCACCCGGAACCAGCGGCTGCTCGGGGGAGGTCAACACTCTGCAGGGTCCCGCTTCAACGGACCTGATCACGGGTTGCGGTCCCGGGCCCACCTGCACGCCCAACCCGACGGTCACGAGCACTCCCACGAATACGCCGACGAATCCGCCGACGGCCACGTTTACGCCGGTAGAGGGGCCGCCCCCGCCGACGGTGCCGACCCTCTCGTTCCCGATGATGGCGATGCTCGGACTGTTGCTTGCCGGTGCGGGTCTCTTCCTGTCGCGCCGAAGCTAGTCGCCTCCCTTCGGAAATCTTCGACCGGGGCCTTCGGGCCCCGGTTTTCTTTTTGAGTTCCCGGCTTAGAGATAAGTAAAGATCGCCCCTCGAAGCGGGCGGAGAGTCATCCTCCGGCAAATGACAAGATTCAAGAGTTCCGTTGCCCCGAGAATCGGAGTGACCCTTCCCCTCCTGCTCGCCGCGGCGGTCGCCAGCGCCGACCAGACCGTTCAGGTCGGGCCCGACATGACGTTCTCGCCCGCCACCGTGTCGATCGCTCCCGGCGAGACCATCACCTGGAATTTCAACGCGCCGCTTCCTCACACGACCACGAGCGACACGAACGTCGGCCCGGAAGTGTGGGACTCGGGAGTTCTGACGAGCGGGACCTTCTCGCACACTTTCAACACTGCCGGCACGTATCCTTATTACTGCGCGGTCCACAGTTTTCCGGGCGGGACGCTGATGAATGGCGTGGTCGAGGTGCTCGGGGGCGCCACACCGACCGTCACGCCCGGCGTCGCGACCGCCACGCCCACTGTCACGCTCACCGCATTCCCGACGCCCTCCGGCGGGGATCCCACCGCTACCCCTTCCACGCCGGTTGCCGGGATTCCCCTCCTGGACGGCGCCGGACTCGCGCTCGCCGCCCTTGCCCTGGCGGCCGCGGGGGTCCTCGCGCTCTTCCTGGCCGGCCGACGCTGAGATCAGAGCTCGGACGGCGGCTCGCGCCTTGCAGTAGTCCAGTTCAGGCCCGGCACCGCCATCAAGCCGGTTTCCGAGTAGATGCGCTTTTTTGGATTTCGGGGGAAGAAATTCGTCAGCCCCGTCGTTACCGGGGTTATACTGACGAAAGCCCGTGCCCGACAGGATGAAACGCATTCCCGAGGAGTAGCTATAGATTAGGTTAACTTTAATGCCCTCAGCAGTTTCCGAACGCCCGGCAGGGGCAGGAGACAGGGCTGAGGGTCGCCGCTTTCCGACGACCAGCAATCCCATCACGGCTCGTCTTCTCGACGGGGTTTTTGGTCGGTGGAAATCGGTCCTTCAAGGAGGAAGGCCGATGAGACGAGTGAGTTCGATGGCTGCGGCACTGGCCGCCGCGTTCCTGATGGCCGGTATCGCATCTTTCGCCGAGGCGGCACTTTCCGCCCCCTCGCTCACCGCAACTCCCGTATCCACCAGCCAGGTCAACCTGTCGTGGACCGATCCCAACCCCAACGAGGCGGGCTACCAGGTGGAACGAAGCCTGAGCTCCACAACCGGTTTTGCGATCGTCGCGACCCTCGCGAAGGACGCCACCAGCTTCTCGAACACCGGACTGGCCGCTTCCACCACCTACTACTTCCGGGTGAAGGCGACGTCCAAGGGCAACGGCGGCTCCCCCTACTCGAACGTGGCGAGCGGGAGAACCTTGACCCCCACGGGCACCACTCCTCCAGCGCCGAGCAACCTCGCGGCCTCAGGCGCATCCTCGACCCAGATCAACCTTTCCTGGACCGACAATTCCACTAACGAGACGGCGTTCAAGATCGAGCGCGCGACGTCCTCGGCGGGACCGTGGGCGCAGATCGCGACGACGGCGGCCTCCAGCTACGCCAACGCCGGCCTCGCCACCGGGACGACCTACTACTACCGTGTCCGCGCGTACAACTCTTATGGGGATTCGGCGTACTCGAATACGGCATCCGCGACGCCCGGTGGTACATCCGGCGTGCCGCCGGCGCCGACAGGACTGACGGCATCCGCCGCCTCTTCGAGCCAGATCAACCTCTCCTGGACCGACACGTCCAGCAACGAATCGGGTTTCAAGATCGAGCGGAGCTCGGCAACGTCCGGGTGGGTGCACATCTGGACCCTCGGCGTCAACGCCACGACGTATGCGAACACCGGCCTCGCGGCGAGCACGGCATACTCCTTCCGGGTCCGCGCGTACAACACCACGTCAGGCGATTCCGGCTACTCGAACACGGCGACGGCAACGACGTCGGGATCCGGCGGTGGTTCGGCCTCGTCGAGGCGCTACGGCGATACCAACGATGACCGGGGCCAGGCGGTCGCGGTTGGAGCAAGCGGCAACGTCGCGGTGACCGGCCACTTTCAGGGAATCACCGACTTCGGTGGCGGTCTGGTAACGAGCTTCACGCACGCGAGCCTTGGTCCGTCGAGAGACGTCTTCGTGGCGAGCTATTCGCCGACCGGAGGCTATATCTGGGCGAAGAGCATCGGAGGCGTCGGCAACGAAGAAGGCAAGGGCGTGGCCGTCGACGGGTCGGGCAATGTCCTGGTAACCGGCTTCCAGGGGTCCTATCAGGTGGACTACGGCGCCGGGCTGCAGTCGACGTCGGGAGCGAACGACATCTTCGTTGCGAAGTATTCGTCGACCGGGGGCTACATCTGGTCGAAGACAGTGGGGGGCACCGGCTACGACAGCGGCATGGGGATCGCGGCGGACGCCAGCGGCAACGTCATCGTGACGGGCGGCATGGATCCCGGCGCGGTGAACTTCGGTGGTGGCGCGCTCGCGAGCGCGGGCCAGCAGGACATGTTCCTCGTGAAGTATTCGGCTGCGGGCGCGCACGTGTGGTCGAGGCGGTTCGGCGGCACGCTGAGTGATTCGGGCATCGCGGTCGCGACGGATCCCAGCGGCAACGTGATCGTGACGGGAACGTTCGAGGGATCGGCGAACTTCGGTGGCGGGAACCTGTCGAGCGCGGGCACGAAGGACATCTTCGTCGCGAAGTACTCGTCCGCGGGCGCCCACCTCTGGTCGAAGCGTTTCGGAAGTTCCAGCGCAGAGTATTCGACGGGGATCGCGGTGGACGGCGCGGGCGACATCATCGTCAGCGGAAAGTTCCCGACCTCGATCAGCTTCGGCGGCAGCTCATTGACGAGCGCGGGCGGAGACGACGCGTTCCTGGCGAAGCTTTCCGGAGCCGCGGGCGCACATGTCTGGTCGAAGCGTTTCGGGGGCGTCAGCGGCGACAGCGCAGCCGGCGTTTCGGTGGACGCGAGCAACAACGTCGCCGTGGCGGGCCATTTCGGAGGCACGGTCGATTTCGGTGCCGGGGCTCTCACCGCCTCGAGCATCGACGTCTTTGTCGCCAAGTACTCCCCTTCCGGCGCCGCCATCTGGACCCGGAAGTACGGCCTGGCGGGATACCAGTTCGGATCGGGGGTCGCCATGGCCCGTACGGGCCAGGTGAGCGCCACCGGCTTCTTTGCGTCCACTGTGGACTTCGGAACCGGAATTCTCACCAGCGCCGGGGTGAACGACGCCTTCCTCACGAATCTCGGGCCGTAGCCCGGGGTTTCTTCGCGGCCGACGAGAGGGGTGGACGCCGGGTCCACCCCTTTTCCTTTGCTCGGAGCCACCGGACGAGGCGCGCAGGCAGTGCGAGTTGTCGACCTCGAGGATTCCGTGACGCCTGCCTGGGCGAATCTGGAAAGTCCTTTCATTGTCGGAGGTAAGACGTTCGCAGTACGACTTTCGTCGAACTAGACTTCTCGGCCGGAGTTAGCTATTCTCTCCGCAGCAATCAACGAAATCGACAACTTGGATCGGAACTCGCTCTTGGGCGTTTTCCATACGGATCTTGGGTGGGTTAATGGGTTACCGGCGCCTCACAATCCTTCTCACCGCTTCCGCAATCCTCTTCAACCTCCTTACGCAAGGCGCTGAAGCGCTCACCCTGGAAGCTCCCGGGTCGCTCTCTTCGACCGCGATCTCCCCCACCCGCGTCGACCTTTCCTGGGTTGACACCAACAGCAATGAAGAGGGGCTCCTGATCGAGCGGAGCTTGAACCAGCTCATGGGCTTCGTCCAGATCGCTAGTATCGAAAAGAACATCACTTCCTACCAGGACACGACTGTCGTGCAGGGCACGAGCTACTTCTATCGGGTCCGCGTTTTCAAGGGCGCCGTTTTTTCCCCTTACTCCAACGTGGCGAACTCGACAACACCGCAGACCATTCCGAGCGCCCCCAGCGCGCTTGGCGCCACCGCGTTCTCTCACGACCGCGTCGACCTCACCTGGACAGACAATTCCTTCAACGAACAGGGATTTCGAATCGAGCGAGGCACCTCCGCCGCCGGGCCGTGGACGTCGGTCGGCACGGTCGGGGCGGGTGTGACCACCTTTTCGAACCTGGGACTCTCCGAGACGACGACCTACTTCTATCGAGTGACGGCGTTCAACACCGCGGGCAGCTCGGCTTTCTCCAACACCGCGAGCGTTTCCACGCCTCAATCAATCCCGATCGCGCCGGGGAGTCTCACCGCCACTGCCGTCTCGGTGAGCCAGATCAACCTCGCCTGGACCGACAACTCGTTCAACGAGAGCGGGTTCGTTCTCGAGCGGGCCCCGGCTTCCGGCGGGCCCTGGATGCAAGTCGCGACCTTCGGCGCGGGGGCCGTGTCCTACTCCAACACCGGACTGAGCTCCTCGACCACCTACTTCTACCGGGTGCGCGCATACAACACCTCCGGCTTCTCTCTCTCCTCGAACACAGCGTCCGCGACGACCTTCGGAGTCACACCGACGGCGACGGCGACGGCGACGCGGACTCCGACGGCGATCCCGCCGACAGCAACCCCGACTCGGACCCCGACGACCATTGGCCCGACCTCGACGCCGACCCGGACTCCGACCCCGGGGGCTGTAACCGCTCCCGTCGCGCCGAGTGACCTCTCCGCTATCGCCGTGCTTTCGACCCAGATCAACCTCACGTGGACCGACAACTCGAACAATGAGAACGGCTTCGAGGTGGAACAAGCCCCCCGCGCCGGCGGACCCTGGGAACTGGTCGGCGTCGTCGGCGCGAACGTGACCTTCTTCGCCGACACGGGACTCCAGCCCTCGACCCGGTACTACTACCGCGTTCGGGCCTTCAATTCCGCCGGCAGCTCCGGGTACACGGACAGGGTAGACGCGACTACGGGAGAGCCGGGCTCCGACCCGACCGCGACGCCCACGCGGACACCCACCGCGATCCCCCCGACCGCGACGCCGACTCGGACACCAACGGCGATTCCGCCGACCGCGACACCCACGCGGACGCCCACCGCGATCGTCCCGACCGCAACGCCGACTCGGACACCAACGGCGATTCCGGCGACCCCGACTGCGACGCGGACCCCGACAGCGATACCGCCGACCGCGACGCCCACTCGGACACCAACGGCCATCCCCCCGACTGCGACGCCCACGCGGACGCCGACCGCGATCCCACCGACTGCGACACCCACGCGGACGCCGACCGCGATACCCCCGACTGCGACACCCACGCGGACACCAACGGCGATCGTCTCGACGGCAACGCCGACTCGGACCCCGACGGCGACCCCCACCCGGACGTCGACCCCGACGGCGACCCGGACTCCGACAGGGATCCCGCCGACCGCAACGCCGACTCGGACCCCAACGGCGATTCCGCCGACCGCGACGCCGACTCGGACTCCGACCCCGGCCGGAACCGCTCCCGTCGCGCCGAGCAACCTCTCCGCGGTGGCCGTGATTTCGACGCAGATCGACCTCTTCTGGACCGACAACTCGAATAATGAGAACGGCTTCGAAGTCGAACAGGCACAGCACACCAACGGGCCCTGGGAACTGGTCGGCGTCGTCGGCCCGAACGTGACCTTCTTCGCCGACACGGGCCTCCAGCCCTCGACGCGGTACTACTACCGGGTCCGGGCCTTCAATTCCGCGGGCAGCTCCGCGTACACGAACAAGGAAAACGCCACAACGGGATCGCCGGGCTCCGACCCGACAGCGACGCCGACCCGGACGCCCACCCGGACACCAACCGCGATCCCCCCGACCGCGACGCCGACTCGGACACCGACCGCGATCCCCCCGACCGCGACGCCGACTCGGACGCCGACGGCGATTCCCCCGACGGCGACTCCCACCCGGACGCCGACCCCGGGGGCACCGACGGCGACCCCCACGCGCACGCCGACGCCGGTTACGGTTCCCGCCAACCCCAGCGGTCTCGTGGCTACAGCGATCTCCTCGACCCAGATCAACCTCTCCTGGACCGACAATTCGTCGAACGAGACGGGGTTCCAGGTCGAGCGCAGCCCCGCCGCGGGAGGTCCGTTTGCGTTCATCGGCGGAACGTCCCAGAGCTCCTATGCCGACCTGGGCCGGACGCCCTCCACGACCTACTACTACCGGGTCCGCGCGTACAACGGAATCGGCAATTCGGGCTATTCGAACACCGCTTTCGCGACGACTTCAGCCGGGGTTCCGCAAGCGCCCACCAACCTCTCCGCATCCGCCGTGTCGTCGAGCCAGATCAACCTCGCGTGGACCGACGCTTCCAGTAACGAATCCGGTTTCAAAATCGAGCGGAGCTCTGCGACGTCCGGGTGGGTGCACATCTGGACCCTCGGCGTCAACGCCACCACGTATGCGAACACCGGCCTCGAGGCCAGCACGGCGTACTCCTTCCGGGTCCGGGCGTACAACATCGACTCGGGCGATTCCGGCTACTCGAACACCGCGACGACGACGACGCAGCCGTCCTCCGGTTCGGTCTGGTCGAAGGCATACGGGGACGTCAGTGACGACCGCACGAACGCCGTCGCGGTTGCACCGAGCGGCAACGTCGCCGTGGCCGGGCATTTCCAGGGGACTACGGACTTCGGCAACGGGCTGGTCACGAGCTTCACCCACGCCAGCCTGGGGCCGACGCGGGACATCTTCTTGGCGAGCTATACGCCAAGCGGCAACCACGTCTGGTCGAGAGTGCTCGGGGGCGTCGGTTCCGAGGAAGGCAACGCTCTCGCGGTCGACGGACTGGGCAATCTCCTGGTGACGGGCTACCAGGGGAGCTTCCAGGTCGACTACGGCGGCGGGCTGCAGTCCACTCGGGGAAGCAACGACATCTTCGTCGCCAAGTACTCCCCGACTGGCGGCTACGTGTGGTCCAAGACAATGGGGGGCTTCGGGCACGACGGCGGCGTCGGGATCGCGGCCGAGACCGCGGGTAATAACGTTTTCGTCACCGGAGGGATGGCTGAGGGCGGTGTCGACTTCGGCGGGGGCACGCTCTTCAGCGCCGGCAATCAGGACGTGTTCCTCGCCAAGTACTCCTCGACGGGTGCACACCTCTGGTCGAAGCGTTTCGGTGGTGCGTCGAGCGACTCGGGTGCCGCCCTCGCCACGGATACCAGCGGCAACGTGGTTGTGACCGGAACCTTCGAGGGTTCGGTGGATTTCGGTGGCGGGACTCTCACGAGCGCGGGCCTCAAGGACATCTTCGTGGCGAAGTACACCTCCGCCGGAGTCCACGTCTGGTCCAAGCGTTTCGGCGGTTCCGGCACCGACCAACCGATGGGAATCGCGGTTGATGGGGCGGGAGACGTCGCGTTGACCGGGAGGTTCCAGGGTTCCATCAGCTTCGGGGGCGGCTCGCTCTCGAGCGCCGGCCAGGATGACGCCTTCCTGGCGAAGCTTCTGGGGACCTCGGGCGGGCACGTCTGGTCCAAGCGCTTTGGCTCAACGATCGGCGACAGCGGAGCCGGTGTTGCGGTGGACGCAAACCGGAACGTCGCGGTGTCGGGATACTTCGGTGGCACGGTCGACTTCGGTGGCGGACCCGTCTCCGCCTCGGCTACCGATATCTTCGTGGCCAAATACACCCCATCGGGGGCCCACACCTGGTCTCGCAAGTACGGCTCGGCGGGCAACCAGTTCAGCTCGGGGGTCGCGATGTCGGGGACCGGCAACGTCACGGTGAGCGGATTCTTCACGTTCACGCTCGACTTCGGCACCGGCCCCTTCACGTCCCTCGGCGGCAACGACGCCTGCGTCGCTTCGATCGGCCCCTAGCCGAGCGAACGATCCCCGGCCCCCGGGGCTGGTTGTTTCGACGGTTTCGGTTCCCGATCCCGGGCGCCGGACCGGCCTCCGGCCCTCTTCCCGGAAGCCGCGTTGCGGGGCTTCCGAGCCCCCCTCTGAACCTCTAGACCCCGGCTACTTCTCCCCTGCCCGAAAAGTCACCGGCGAGGGCGCGGCGGCCGCTCCCCGTCCGGCGACCACTTGTCACTTGGGCCCGGAGACGACCGCGCCTTTTTGACAGGCGGAGCTCGGTCACAAACTCGATAACCCCATTGACTCAAGTAATTACGTCACTTTCGGGCTGGGGTCCCCGCCTTGCAAAGGTACGACTTTAGTCGAGTACAAAATTGAACAATTTCCGTGGAGCTCCGTCCGCGAGTGGCAACCGGGCGCACTTCCTCTCCACAAAACTGCTTGCCGCCTTCGCGATCCTCCTGGCAATGGGGGCCGAGGACCTGCGGGCCGCTCAACCCTCCCAGGAGGGTTTCTACACCCTTCCTCCCTGCCGGGTAGTGGACACCCGTGCTGCGGCAGGCCCCTACGGCGGCCCGGCAATGGCGGCGAACACGAGCCGAACGTTCCTCATGGCCGGCCAGTGCGGCATCCCGTCCAGTGCCCACACGGTGGTGCTGAACGTGACCGTGGCCCAGCCGAGCTGGCCCGGGTATCTCCAGATCTTCTCCACCGATCAGGCGCCCCCGTCCTCCTCGGCGATCAACTACGGCAAGGACCAGACGCGGGCGAACAACGGCACCTACGCACTCGGAGCGGATGGCGGGCTCGTCGTGGGATGCGGTCAGTCTTCGGGCACGGTCCACGTGATCCTGGACGTCAGCGGCTACTACTCGTCGGTCTCCGAGACGCCAACTCAGACTCCAACCCCGCCGGCCCCCTCACCGACCCCGACGCCCACCCTCACCCCCACGCCTACCCTCACGCCGACGCCGACCCCGCTTCCGCCCACGGTGACGCCGACCCCCACGCCAACCTCCCTTCCGCCCACCGCGACGCCGACCCGGACACCGACACCGGTCCCGCCGAGCGCGACGCCAACGGCCACGAGCACGCCGACGCTGACACCGACACCGGTGCCGCCGACGGCGACCGCCACCCCCACCGCGACGCCGACTGCTCCGAGCGCGCCCGCGGCGCCGGGAAGCCTCTCCGCAGCGGCAGTGTCCTCGAGCGCGATCGAGCTGGCGTGGTCGGACAACTCGAGCAACGAAACCGGTTTTGAAATCGAGAGGGCGCCCGCGGTCAACGGACCCTGGGATCCGATCGCGGTGACGGGCCCGAATGCCGTTACGTTCTCGGACACGGGCCTCCTGCCCTCGACGAAGTACTACTACCGCGTTCGCGCGTTCAACACGGGTGCAACCTCGGGGTACTCGAACCGGGCGAACGACACAACGTTCTCGGCCTCGCCGACGGCGACCGCGACGGCCACGCCGACCCCGGCCCCGCCCACCGCGACGGCCACCCCGACCGCAACCCGAACGCCAACGTCGGTGCCCCCGACGGCGACGGCCACCCCGACGGCGACGTCCGTACCGCCGACGGCGACCGCGACGGCCACGCCGACGGCAACACGGACGCCGACACCGGTGCCTCCGACGGCGACCGCCACACCGACGGAGACGCCGGTACCGCCGACGCCGACGGCAACGAACACGCCGACACCGGTGCCGCCGACCGCGACGGCCACGCCGACCGCGACACGGACGCCGACACCGGTGCCTCCGACGGCGACCGCCACACCGACGGAGACGCCGGTACCACCGACGCCGACGGCAACGAACACGCCGACACCGGTGCCGCCGACCGCGACGGCCACGCCGACCGCGACACGGACGCCGACACCGGTGCCCCCGACGGCGACGGCCACGCCGACGGCGACTCCTGTGCCCCCGACCGCGACGCCGACTGCGGTGCCGCCGACCGCGACCGCCACGCCGACGCAAACGCACACGCCGACTCCGGTGCCGCCGACCGCGACCGCGACGCCGACTGCCACGCGGACGCCAACGGCAACGAGCACTCCCACTCCGGTGCCGCCGACCGCGACGGCAACGCCGACGGCAACGAATACGCCGACTCCGGTGCCGCCGACCGCAACCGCCACACCTACCGCGACGCCGAGCGCGCCAGCCGCACCCGGAAGCCTCTCCGCAGCGGCTGTGTCCTCGAGCGCGATCGATGTGGCATGGGCGGACAACTCGAGCGACGAAACCGGTTTTGAAGTCGAGAGGGCGCCCGCCGTCAACGGACCCTGGGATCCGATCGCGGTGACGGGCCCGAATGCCGTGACGTTCTCGGACACCGGCCTCTTGCCCTCGACGAGGTATTACTACCGCGTTCTCGCGTTCAACTCGGGTGGATCCTCGGCGTACTCGAACAAGGCGAACGACACCACGTTCGCGGCCCCACCGACCCCGACCGCGACGCCGACCGCGACGGGAACCCCGACACCGGTCCCGCCGACGGCTACCGCGACGGCCACTCCGACCGCGGCTCCGCCGACCGCAACCGCAACCCGGACGCCGACACCGGTGCCTCCGACGGCGACCGCCACTCCGACTGCGACACGGACCCCGACGGCAACGAACACCCCGACACCGGTGCCGCCGACGGCGACGCCGACCGCGACACGGACCCCGACGGCGACGAACACACCGACACCGGTGCCGCCGACCGCGACGGCCACGCCGACCGCGACACGGACCCCGACGGCGACGAACACACCGACACCGGTGCCGCCGACCGCGACGGCCACGCCGACCGCCACACGGACCCAGACGGCGACGAACACGCCGACACCGGTGCCGCCGACCGCGACGGCCACGCCGACCGCGACACGGACCCCGACGGCGACGAACACGCCGACACCGGTGCCGCCGACCGCGACGGCCACGCCGACTGCGACACGGACCCCGACGGCGACGAACACGCCGACACCGGTGCCGCCGACCGCGACGGCCACGCCGACCGCGACACGGACCCCGACGGCGACGAACACGCCGACACCGGTTCCGCCGACCGCGACGGCCACGCCGACTGCGACACGGACCCCGACGGCGACGAACACGCCGACACCGGTTCCGCCGACCGCGACGGCCACGCCGACCGCGACACGGACCCCGACGGCGACGAACACGCCGACACCGGTGCCGCCGACCGCGACGGCAACGCCGACTGCGACACGGACCCCGACGGCGACGAACACGCCGACACCGGTGCCGCCGACCGCGACCCCGACGAGGACACCGACACCGGTGCCGCCGACCGCGACCGCAACAGCGACCCCGACGAGGACGACCGACACCGGTGCCGCCGACCGCGACCGCAACAGCGACCCCGACGAGGACACCGACACCGGTGCCGCCGACCGCGACGGCAACAGCGACCCCGACGAGGACACCGACACCGGTGCCGCCGACCGCGACGGCAACAGCGACTCCGACGAGGACGCCGACTCCATGCCGCCGACCGCGACGGCAACAGCGACCCCGACGAGGACGCCGACACCGGTGCCGCCGACCGCGACGGCAACAGCGACTCCGACGAGGACGCCGACACCGGTGCCGCCGACCGCGACGGCCACAGCGACCCCGACGAGGACGCCGACTCCGGTGCCCCCGACCGCGACGGCAACAGCGACCCCGACGAGGACGCCGACCCCGGTGCCCCCGACCGCGACGGCGACAGCGACCCCGACGAGAACGCCGACCCCGACACCGGGGCCGAGCGGTCCCCTCTGGTCGATGCGTTCCGGAGACACCGCCGATGACCGCGGTCACGGAATCACGGCGGACGCGGCTGGCGGCGTCGTGACGACCGGACACTTCCAGGGAACGACCGATTTCGGTGGCGGCCCGGTGACGAGCTTCACGCACGTCTCGATGGGCCCGACGCGGGATGTCTACGTCGCCAGCTACACCGCGACCGGAAACCACGTCTGGTCCCGGACCATGGGTGGCGTGGGATCGGAAGAGGGCAACTCCGTGGTCGTCGACGGCACAGGCAGTGTCCTCGTGACCGGCTACCAGGGGAGCTATCAGGTGAATTACGGAGCGGGGCTGCAGAACACGGCGGGTGCCAACGACATCTTCATCGCGAAATACACGTCTACCGGCAGTTTCGCCTGGGCGAAGACGGTGGGCGGGTCCGGTTACGACGGCGGAATGGGGATTGCCACGGATTCCGGCAACAACGTCTTCGTGACCGGCGGCATCGACTTCTCCTCGACCGGGGGTATCAACTTCGGCGGCGGTCCGCTCCAGAGCGCCGGCGCGCAGGACGTGTTCCTGGTGAAGTACTCGGCCACGGGCGCGCACATCTGGTCGAGGCGATTCGGTGGCACGTTGAGCGACTCGGGCGCGGCCATCGCCACGGACGCCAGCGGCAACGTCGTCGTGACCGGAACGTTCGAAGGAACGGTGGACTTTGGCGGTGGCGCTCTAACCAGCGCGGGCACGAAGGACATCTTCGTGGCGAAGTTCTCGTCCTCCGGGACGCACCTCTGGTCGAAGCGTTTCGGCGGATCCGGGGCTGATCACTCCACGGGGATCGCGGTCGACGACGCCGGCGACGTGGCCTTGACCGGCAAGTTCCAGGGCTCGATCAGCTTTGGTGGCAGCGCGCTGACCAGCCTCGGCAGCGACGACGCCTTCCTGGCGAAGCTGTCCGGCGGCTCGGGAGGGCACGTCTGGTCCAAGGGATTCGGCAACACGAGCGCGGACAACGGAGCCGGAGTGGCGTTCGACGCCGGCAACAACGTCGTCGTGACGGGCCACTTCTCGGGCACGGTGAACTTCGGTGGCGCCGCCCTGACAGCCTCCAGCATCGACATCTTCGTGGCCAAGTACAACGCCTCCGGGGCACACATCTGGTCGCGGAAGCACGGCGCCGGTTCCCAGCAGCTCGGCTCGGGAGTCGCGATGTCCCGAACCGGCGATGTCAGCGTCACCGGATTCTTCCAGTTCATTCTCGACTTCGGTACCGGGCCGCTCACGAGCGCGGGTGTCTACGACGTGTTCGTCGCCAGCATCGGGCCATGACCAGGAATGACTGACAACCCAGACAAGCGGATGCTTTCTTCTGAGAACTCTCGCCCCTGGGGGCGGATCAGGGCTTCGATCTGCAAGACACTGGCAACCGGCCGCTCACCGGCCGCACCAACCACACTGGGGATAAACGTGAACACATCTTCGACATCCTCCTCCGGATTCGGGCCCGGGCTTGCCAACGCTTCCGTCAATGGAATCGCCCTGTCGCAGCGACGCCCCGCGGGGAAGCCGTTGAACCGGGCGTTCCCGGCCGCAGTGCTCGCCGCCCTCGCCGTCGGCCTGGGAGTGAGCTCCTCCGCCAGCGCCGCGGAGGGTTTCTATACGGTCACCCCCTGTCGGGTCGTGGACACGCGGAATGCGCCCGGCCCGTATGGCGGGCCCCCTCTGTCGGCGAACACCGAACGCTCGTTCACTGTCAGAGGAAGATGTGGAGTGCCATCCGGTGCTACGGCGGTCGCTCTGAACGTGACGGTGGCCCAGCCGACGAGCAGCGGGGGCCTCCGGCTGTTCGGCGGCGGTGCCGCTCCGATTGCCTCCGCGATCAACTACCCGGCGGGCAAGGTCCGCGCGAACAACGGGAGCTATGGGCTGAGCTCGAGCGGCGTACTCGTCGTCCGAAGCGATCAGTCCTCGGGCTCCGTCCACGTGATCCTCGACGTCGTCGGGTATTTCGAGGGAGAAACGGCGCCGGTTGGCAGCAGCTGGGCCCGTCGGTTCGGCAATTCGTCGGACGATCGGGGCCAGGGAGTCGCCGTGGACGACCAGAGCAACGTCGTCGTCACCGGGCACTTCCAGGGAACCACGGACTTCGGCGGCGGGTCGATCACGAGCTACGCGCATCCGAGCATGGGGCCCTCGCGCGACATGTTCGTCGCCGCATACGGCGCCACGGGAGCCTACCGCTGGTCGAGAAGCGTTGGAGGAGACTCGGACGAAGAGGGAAAAGCGGTTGCGACCGACGCGGGCGGTAACGTGTTCGTGACCGGTTATCAGAAGAGCTACTCGGTCAATTACGGCGGAGGAGCGCACACCTCGCAGGGCAGTAGCGACTTCTTCCTCGTCAAGTACTCCTCGACCGGCGGCTTCGCGTGGTCCAAGACGGCCGGGAGCACTGGCTACGAGGGCGGCACGGGCATCGCCGCGGACGCCGGCGGCAACGTCTTCGTCACCGGCGGCATTGATCCCGGCGGCGTGAACTTCGGGGGCGGCGCGCTCCAGAGCGCTGGTTTCCAGGACGTCTTCCTGGTGAAGTACTCGCCGGCGGGCGCGCACCTCTGGTCGAGGCGATTCGGTGGCACTTCGAGCGACTCGGGCGCCGCCGTTGCGACGGATGCCGCCGGCAACGTCCTTCTGGCCGGAACCTTCGAGGGTTCGGTCGACTTCGGGGGCGGCGCTCTGACGAGCGCGGGCACCAAGGACGTCTTCGTCGCGAAGTACAACTCCTCGGGCTCCCACCTCTGGTCGAAGCGTTTCGGCGGTTCGGGCTACGACTATGTGACCGGGATCGCAGTGGATGACGCCGGCGACGTTGCGTTGACCGGGAGGTTCACGAACTCGATCAGCTTCGGTGGCAGCTCGCTGTCGAGCGCCGGCGGGGACGACGCCTTCCTGGCGAAGCTCTCGGGAAGCTCGGGCGGGCACGTCTGGTCCAAGCGGTTCGGCGGCACGGGAGCGGACAACGGCGGCGGCGTCTCGATGGACGCGAGCAACAACGTCGCGGTGACGGGCTACTTCTCGGGAACGGTGGACTTCGGGGGCGGCGGGCTGTCGGCGTCGAGCATCGACGTCTTCGTGGCCAAGTACAGCTCTTCCGGCGCCCACACGTGGTCGCGCAAGTACGGCGCCGCTTCCCAGCAGCTGGGCTCGGGTGTGGCCATGGCCCGCACGGGTAACGTCAGCGTGACCGGCTTCTTCGCGTCGACCGTCGACTTCGGCACCGGCCCACTCACGAGCCTCGGCGTCAACGACGCATCCGTGGCGAGCATCGGGCCCTAAGCGGCGCCCGGTCGCCCCCCACGGTAGCAGCCTCCCACCATCCCTCCGGCTCTATCCGGGAGCCCTGAGGGAGGGTGGGCGTCGGACTGCCGAGCTTTCGCACGCCGGCGTGTCCGACCTCCTCGGGCAGTCGGCGTCCGACACGTGCTACGGGCGGCCGCACTCGTACGGCGGGTATCCCCACACGAGCGTGGAGAACATCGATCGCTGCAGCCCCGAACCGCTTCTTCGCAGCGAACTTCAACACGCCGAAGCTCGGTCTCCGCGGCGAGCGCGACTTCCGCGTGCCGATGACGCAGGGCCTCGACTCTGCGGCGCCCTGACGTCGAAGGGCGTGCCCGTGCGTCTCGGGTACTACTCCGACGAGAACCACTGGGTCCTGAAAGGCCAGAACTCCGAGCACTGGTATGGAAAAGTGCTGGGCTGGCTCGCGCGGTGGCCGAAGTAATTCGGGGTCAGGCCTGAATTCAGGTCAGGCCTGAATTCAGGTCAGACCCTGTCCAGGCCTCCGTGCGGCTCGAGCCGATCGGAGTGCAGTCATTCGAGGGGCATCGCCCTTTGACTGGCGACCGCGGTTCGTGTCGCATGCGAGGCAAAAGAAAAGGGGGCGCGGTGCGCCCCCTTGCAATCTTCGAGACTCGCTGTTCTTAGTTCGCGGCCTTCTTTTCGACGACCGCGGTCGCCGGCTTTGCGGTGGCCAGAGAGTCCAGCGCCTCCTTGAATTCCGCGAGCGCCTTCGCTCCCCGGAGGACCTTCAGAACCTTGATCGTGGATCCATTGGGTTCCGTCAGGCCGATGACCGTCGTCGGCGTACCCGTGATGCCGTACTTGGCCGCTTCCGCCATGTCCTTCTTGATGTCTTCCGTGTACTTGCCGCCATCCAGGCAGGCCTGGAACTTCTTCGCGTCGAGACCGATCGCCTCGGCGTGCGCGGTCAGCATCGCCGGCTCGAGAGCCTTCTGGTTCTCGAAGAGTCGGTCGTGCATCTCCCAGAACTTGCCCTGATCGCCCGCGCAGTGGCCCGCCTCGGCCGCCTTGAACGCGTTCTTGTGGATCGTGATGAGGGGCAGGTCGCGAAAGACGTACTTGACCTTCCCCGTCTGGACGTACTCCTTGTCGAGCGTCGGGTACGTGTCGCGGACGTGGCGGGCGCAGAACGGACACTGATACTCCGAGAACTCGATCAGCGTGAGCTTGGCGTCCTTCTTCCCCTTGAAGGGCTCCCCCGCCACGTTGATGACGGCGTCCATTGCCTTGTCCGGTCCCCCGGCGGCCGCGGCCGCGGGCCGAGCCGCCAGCAGCTTCTTGATCTCCTGGAGGTCGTTCTGAATCGCCTGCTGTCCCGTCTTGAGCGCCTCGACGTCCTTCTTGATCGACGCCACGTCGTCAGACGCCTGCCCGAAGGCCATCGGGGCGGACACGAAGGCGGTAAGTAGCAGGGCCGAAAGGATGGGGGTTGGTCTCGTTTTCATCGCTTCCTCGCAAAGTTGGCGAGCGTCATCCCGGGGGTCTTGCGGGCGGCCGGTCGCGCTCCAATTACTCGTCCTCTGAATGGCCTGAAAACCTCGGTTCCGGGCAGGGTTATTCCCCCGGGTGCCCCGTTTCGGGAGGCAAAAAGAAGGGGCGCCCGAAGGCGCCCCTGAAGAATCCCGGGGGCCCGCAGAGCGGGCGCCCGTTGGAATCGATCTATGGAGCCGGCGGAACGACGATCACGTCGTTCTTCCGCGAGTCGTTGCACTCCCGGGGGCTTCCAGCCGGTCCGGAAGGCGTGAAGTCGAAGCAGCCGTTCTCGAGGGCCCGATCGTGGCAGGTCTCGCCAATGGCCTCGTCACAGCCGCCTTCCGCGGTGATGACGCCGCCGTTGTTGAAGCAGTCGATGAGGCCGATACAGGAAACCTCAGGAGTCGTGGCATCGGTGTCGTGGTCGATGGTGACATCGCCCGCGGCACACGCCGCGTTGCACTCGGCGAAGATTCCGTCGAGGGAGTCAACACCCGCGCAAACGTCGCCCGCCAGGCCGGTGGTGAAGTCGGTGCAGGAACCTTCGACGGGCTCGCCCGCCGCGTTGGTGATGATGCAGTTCAAAGCGGCCGCGGTCAGCTGACGGGCCAGCTGGATACGCTGGTCGCCCTTCGGGCTGGCGCAGATCGCTTCGAGAGCCGAGTTGACGCTACCGAGCGTCGTGTTGTTGATCGTCTGTCCGCAGATCTGGAGGTCCGGGTCGTTCACGGAGTTATACGCGTTGAGAAGGGCGCCCGTGATGTTCACGCTGTTGGCCTTCTCGGTACCCCCGTGCGTTCCCCAGAATCCCGGGGTGCGGCAGATCTCGTCGCCAGGGACGCACTCGGCCGGAAGAGGATCCGCAGGCGGGTTGAGACACGCGTCGGTCGCTTCGTCGCAGATGTTGTCGGTGCAGACGTCGTTGTCGTCGCAGTCGTTGTCAGCAACGCCCGGGCCGCAACCATTCGGCTCGGTGCAGACAACCGTGCTGCAGAACAGGTCGTCGGTGCAGACAACCGGGTCGGACGCGCACGTGAAGCCACCGGTGCCTTCGACGCAGCGCTCGTTCTCGGTGCAGGAAAGGGTGTCGCTGCAGTCCGCCGGGATCGGCGTCAAGCACGCGTCACCAGCTTCGTCGCAGCCCTCGAGGCCGTTGCAGAACAGGCCGTCATCCACCGGGCACGGAGCTGTGCCGGGGACGCAGTTGTCTACGACGGTCGTCGCAGCCGGCGCCTGGGCGAGGTTCAGGGTGCCCGGATCGCAGCCCGTCGTTGTCGCAGAGTCGCAGTTGTCCAGCCAGTTGACGCGGGCCTGGTCGTTCAGGGGGTTCGGGTCGGTCGGCAGGATCTGGTACTCGTTGGAAATCCAGGTCACGACGTCGTCGTGGCCCACGACGCACGTGGTCGCGCCGCCGATGACCATTCCCACGGTGCAGGTCGTGTCGCCCGCCGTACCGTTGTCCTGAACTGCCGTGATCGTGAGGGTCGTGTCAACGACCTCTCCCGGTCCCGGCTTCACCGCGTCGGCCGCTGCCGTCAGCGTGACCGAGTCGTTGAAACCGTCGCTGTTGGTGAGCTCGATCGTGCAGCTCGTGGTCGGCTCGCTCGCGCTCGGCGTCGAGCAGGTCTCGGCTCCGTTACAGAAGTCCGCGTCGGCGCAATCGAGGTCGCTGTTGCAGTTCGTCCGGGGCGAGGTGCAGCCCTTGAGGAGCTGGACACCGTGAAGCTGAGCTTCTGCCGCCGCCGGAATCAGCACGAGCGCCGCGATGACGACGAGCGCAAGACCCGTACATCGCAAAATGGTCCGAAGATTTTCCTTCATTCTTTTCTCCCTGTTAGGTTGCGTTTTCGAAACGATCGCAAAATCCGCCGAAACAGTTTCTGTGTTGATAGAGCACCTCCCCTTTCTGCCATTCGAGAACCAATTTGGTTGCTCCACTGGATTCATTTTCTAGTCCGCATTCCCGAAGAGCACCTTCCAGCCCGTCGGGAGTGACCGGAGTATCGCGTTGAAATCGGCTAAGTACAATTAGACGTTGGTCGTACGACCCAATGGGGAGAGGATTTCCGGGTCCGGACAGCCGCTCACTGCCACCCGAAATCGGGAGGTCGGGAGAGGTCGAAAACTGTGCTCGATGACTCGGAGCAGAACGACTCAAATACCCCTACCTTCCGTGTGACCGGGAAACAAGAAAAACTTCGAAACCGGGCCGATATTACCGCCACTCGACCAGAAATATGGTGTGACGGATGAACAATTTTTGGGGGTTTCTGTGACCCAATTTGCCCTCCGCCTCTCTTAATCTGGGAAACGCCGGTCGGATCGAGAGGTCGGGCGCGTTGGGCCTGCGTTTCCAACGACCCGACATGCAAGTCCCGTTCCAGCAGCCGGTTATGGGTCCCGGAGCCGAATTAAAGGGTGTCAGCTCTTGGCCGCGCCGACCTTGATCCAGGAGGCCCACATCTTACTATCCGCCTCCACGTAGCCGAGCTCAACCTTTTCGCCCTCCTTCAGCTCGCCGCCCTTCACGCGGGTCGAGTCGCTCCAGAGGATCGTCCAGCCGACGTTCTTCGCATCCGTGACGGTCATCGACCGATTGGCCACGTCGAGCGCCGAGATCGTTCCGGCGACGACCTTTTCACCCTTCTTCCCCTCTCCGGCGAAAGCGGAGAGCGAGACGGCGAAGATCGCGAGAGCGAACAGGACCGTGAGCTTCTTCATGATCTGCCTCCAATCCGGAGCGGGGCTCCGGGGTCATTGATGAGGAGGCAAACCTCGGGGCTCCCCCGGTTCTTCCCCCAATCCACCCCGAGCACTACTCGGCGCGGAGCGCCCGGGTCATGAGACGTTCGACCCCCTCTCGCGGATCGCAGCCTTCGTGGAGCACCTGAAGAACGACGTCCGCGATCGGCGCCTCGACGCCGGCGGCCGCAGCGATCTTCGGAACGGCGAGGCATGTCCGCGCGCCTTCCGCGACCTCCGGCATCTCGAGGAGGACTTCCGCGGGCGGCCGGCCCGACCCGATCGCCTCGCCGAGGCTGCGGTTGCGCGACTGGCGGCCCGTCGCCGTGAGCATCAGGTCCCCCATCCCGGCGAGGCCGTAAACGGTGCGCATCTCTCCCCCGCACGCGCGCACGATGCGGCCGATCTCCGCGAGACCGCGGGTGACGAGGGCGGCGAGCGTGTTGTGTCCGTAGCCGAGGCCCGACACGATCCCCGCCGCGATCGCGATGACGTTCTTCAAGGCGCCGCAGAGCTCGACGCCGGCGACGTCGGACGAGCGGTAGATCCGGAAGACGCCGTTCGAAAACTCGCTCTGAACTTCGCGCGCAAAACTCTCGCCGCTCTCCGCGATCACGGCGGCCGAGGGATCCCCGCGGGCGACTCCCTCCGCGAACGTCGGGCCGGAGAGCGCCGCGACCGAAGCGCCGGGATAACGCTCGAGCACGATCTCGGTCATTCGCTTCAGCGTCTCGGGCTCGATGCCCTTCGCTGTCGAAACGAAGCGGTGCGCGCCCGCGGCCCCGCCGAACGCGTCGAGCACCTCGCGCATCGCGGCGCAGGGCACGGCGAGGAGAACCGTCTCGGAGAAGGCCTGCGCCTCGGAAATGTCGGACGTCGCGCGCACGCCTTCGGGGATCCGGAGCGAAGCAAGCCGCCGGGGATGGAGCCGGTCCGCTCCGATCTGTCGGGTCACGTCGGGGTCCCGGCCCCAGAGGAGGACCTCGTGTCCGCCTCGCGCGAGGTGGATCGCGAGCGCGGTGCCCCAGGAACCCGTTCCGAGAATCGAGACCTTCACGGCTTGCCGAGCTTGCGCTCGGTGCCCGCGGCGAGTCGCTTCAGGTTTGCCAGGTGTTTGGCGATCACGAGGAGCGCCGTCGCGGCCGCGGCCATCACGACCGCGCGGGGCGCGCCGAACAGGCCGCCCGCGATCGCAGGCAGGAGGGCCATCGACACGACCGAGCCGAGAGAAACGTAGCGCGTCGCGGCCACGACGACGACGAAAACGCCGAGCGCCACGAGCAGCGCGAGGGGCGTCAGAACGGCGAAGGCGCCAACCGCGGTCGCGACTCCCTTGCCTCCGCGAAAGGAGTAGAAGACGGGAAAGACGTGGCCGAGGACGGCGGCGAATCCGGCTGCCGCGGCCCAGCGGGGATCCGCGGTCACGAGCCGCATGAGAAGGACGGCGGCGGCGCCCTTCGCGACGTCGAGAAGGGCGACGAGGATCGCGAGCTTTTTCCCGTGGGCGCGAAGCACGTTCGTCGCGCCCGCGTTGCCGGAGCCCGCCGCGCGGATGTCCTGGCCGGTCTTGCTCCGGACGACGAGAACGGCGAAAGAGATCGACCCGAGAAGGTACGCCGCCAGGACGAGCGCGGCGGGGGGCACGGTCACGCGCGGACTCCCCGCGGCCCTCCCTGGAACGTCCACTCGTGGAGTGGGGTGTGAACCGCGCCCGCCGGCTCGAGCCGGCTCTCGAAGAGGACACAGGATCGCGCGTTCCACGTCGGAAATGGCCACGCCTCGACCTCCCCGGCGTACTCGTCCACGGCCGGCCGCGACCAGGGCTCGCGGAGCCGCGCGAAGGTGACGTGCGGATGAAAGGTCCGCTCCTCCGTGCGGAGGCCGAGCCCCGATGCGATCTCCGCCGCGCGCGCGGCCAAATTCGAGACCGCCTCGACGCCGGGTGACGGGTCGAACCCGACACCGAGCACCCGCGGGCGTCCCCGATCCGGAAAGACAGTTGCCGGACGCGCCAGGAGATCGCCGGGGACCGTCTCCATCGCCAGGGGCTCGACTTCGGCGGCGAATCGAGCCGCCTTCTCGTCCTCCACCTCCCCGAGGAAGTGGAGCGTCAGGTGCCACGCCTCGGGACGCGTCCACGAGGCGCGCGGCATCTTCTCGCGCAGTTGATCGACGAGCCGCCGCGCGCTTTCCACCCACATCGGGTCGGACGGGACGGCGAAAAACGCTCTCACGCGGCGTCGAGGACGAAGCGGCGGATCATCTCGAGCGAGAACATCGCGGAAGCCCGGCGGATCACGGTACGGTCCCCTCCGTAAAAGCGCTTCTTGGTCTGCGTCTTCCCATCACGGTCGGCGATCGCGAAGAATACCGTGCCGACCGGCTTCTCTTCCGACCCGCCGTCGGGGCCGGCAATTCCGGTGATCGCCGCGGCGAGGTCGGAGTCGAAGGCGCCGCGGGCTCCCTGCGCCATCGCGAGCGCCGCGTTTTCCGAAACCGCCCCGTGCTCCTCGATGAGAGGTCCCGGCACTCCGAGGAGGTTTCTCTTGGCGGCGTCGGCGTAGGAGACCACCGTACCGAGGAAGTAGGCGCTCGCGCCGGCGACGTCCGTCAGAAGCGACGAGACGAGCCCGCCCGTGCAGGACTCGGCGAGCGCGAGGGTCTTCCCCCGCTCTTTGAGGATTCGCCCGACCCCCGCCGCGAGCGTCTCCCCGTCCGAGCTGTGGATGCGCCGACCGAGCGCTTCCCGGAAGTCGGCTTCCATCGCGGCGAGGCGGACGTCCGCCTCCGCGGGATTGCCGCGCGCGCAGAGGTGCAGCTCGACCTCGCCCGGAGATGCGAGGATCGTGACCGGATCGTCGCTCCACTTCCGGTAGATCGGCGAGACGAGCTCCTCGACAGCCGACTCCGCCATTCCGGCGATGCGCAGCACGCGCCGTTTCGTTCCTTCTCCGGCGGCGCCCGGCAGCTCGGGGCGGATCTTCAGGTCGAAGATCTCCCGCATTTCCGACGGCACCCCCGGGAGAACGATGACGTTCGTTCCGTCCTTCTGGAGCCAGAACCCTGGCGCGGTGCCCCGCGCGTTCTCGAGCACGCGCGACCCCTCCGGGACGTCCGCCTGCTTTTCGTTCACGGCCGGCATCGGGACTCCCCGCCGCTCCCAGCGCTTGCGCATCGCGGCAACGAAGGCCGCGTCGCGGCGGAGCGGAACGCCGGCCCACCGGGCGAGCGCCGGTACCGTGACGTCGTCGGCGGTCGGTCCGAGTCCCCCCGTCGTGAAGACCCATCGGGCGCAGGACGCGGCGAACGTGAGCTCCCTCCCGATCTCGTCGGGGTCATCGCCCACGACGGACTTGCGGACGACGGGGATCCCCGCCTGCTCGAGCCTCTCGGTGAGCCAGAGCGAGTTCGTATCGCGTCGCAGCGGGCCGAGCATCTCGGAGCCGATCGCGATGATCGCCGCGCGGTCCTCCGTCATGAGCGGGTCGACGGCGCGAGCGCCGTCTCCTCCTCCGACAGCCGCGCCCACTCCTCGATGAGGCTCTCGAGCTCCTCGCGGCGCGCCGCCTTCTCCTGCGCGAGTCGGTGCGCCTCCTTCGGGCCGAGCGTGAGGGCCTCTTCCCAGAGGCGGTTCTCGAGCGCCTCGACGTCCTTCTCGCCGGCCGAGATCTTTTCCTCGAGAGCCGTGATCCGCTTGCGCCGCCTCGCCGATTCCTTGCTCTCGCCGCCGGGCGGCCGGCGCGGCGCGCGCCCCGGGGCGGCCGTTTCGGCCGTCCGGTTCACGCCCGGTGGCGGGCTCATCGCCGGTTCCCGCTCCCGCATCTCGGGGTTCCTTCTTCTCTCCGCGCGAGCTTCCGCCGTTTCGCTGTAGTTCCCGTCGAAGAGAATCGCCCGTCCGCCGTGCAGGTCGAGCACGCGCGTGGCCAGACGGTCGATGAAGGCCCGGTCGTGCGACACGAACACGATCGAGCCGGGGAAGTCCTCGAGCGACTCCTCGAGCTCCTCGCGGGAGTCGAGGTCGAGGTGGTTCGTCGGCTCGTCCAGGAGGAGCAGGTTGTGGCGCTGCTTCATGACGACGGCGAGCGTGAGCCTCCCCTTCTCGCCCCCGGAGAGCCCGGAGATGAGCGCGAACGCCTCGTCACCCCGGAAGGCGAACCGGGCGAGGTAAGACCGCATCGACTCTTCCGTCTCCTCCGGGTGCTCGTCCCAGACGGCATCGATGGCCCGTTTCTTCGGATCGAGGTCCGACAGCTCCTGGTCGTAGTAGCCGATCGAGACGTCGTGCCCGACGTCCACGGATCCCGCGAGGGCCGGGAGGCGCCGGGCGAGCGTCTTCAGGAGCGTCGTCTTGCCCGTGCCGTTCTCCCCCAGGAAGGCGAGCCTCTCGCCGCGGAGGAGCTCGAACTTCACCCCGCGCACGATGGGCGAGCCCGTCGCGTATCCCGCGTCGAGCCCGTTTGCGCGGAGGAACGTGCGCCCCCCGATGCGCGCCGCCTCGAACCGGAAACCGACGGACGTCACGTCCTCCGCGGGCCGTTCGAGCCGCTCCACGCGCTCGAGCTTCGTGCGACGGCCTTTCGCCTGGCGCGAGTTCTGGCCCGCGATGTTGCGGCGGATGTACTCCTTCTCCTTGTCGATGAACTCCTGCTGCTTCTCGAACGCGCGCGTCGCCGTCAGGATCCGCTCAGCCTTCTGCCGCCGGTAGGCGCTGTACCCGCCGGAGTAGTCCGAGAGCCTTCCGTTCTCGAGGTCGATGATCTCGCTCGCGACCCGGTCGAGGAACCGCCTGTCGTGAGTGACGACGAGGTACGCCCGGCGGGACTTCGCGAGGTACTCCTCGAGGAACTCGACAGCCTGGAAGTCGAGGTGGTTGGTCGGCTCGTCGAGCAGCAGGACGTCGGGCGACGAAAGGATGGCGCGCGCCAGCATCGCGCGGTTCTTCTGGCCCCCCGAGAGCTCCGCGAGGGACCTCGAGAAGTCATTCGCCTTGTCGAAGCCGAGGCCCGAGAGCGCCTTGTCGACCTCGGCGACCATGTCGTAGCCGCCTTCGTTCTCGAAGCGGTGCGTCAGGTCGTCGTACCGGTCGTGAAGGGCCGGGGAGTCCTTCCCTTCGGACATCTCGTGCTCGAGCCGCCGCATCTCGGCCTCGATGGCGTGGAGGTGCGCGAAGGCGCCCGCGACGTAATCGTGGAGCGACTCGGCGAGGTCGGCGCCCAGAGCCTGCTCGACAGTCGCGATCCGGAGGGCGTTCCCGCGGATCACCTGTCCGCCGTCCGGCTCCTCGCGACCGAGGGCCAGCCGCAGAAGGGTCGTCTTCCCGGCGCCGTTTCGCCCGATGAGACCGACCTTCTCGCCCGGGTTGTGCTGCCAGGTGACGTCCTTCAGGACCTCCTTCGGCCCATAGGACTTGCGGACGTGATCGAAACGATAGAGCACCGCGCGATTGTAAAGGGGACAGATTTATTTTTCGAAAAAGGGGACAGATCTATTTCTTCCGGTGACACCTCATAACTACCGACGACCTTTCTGGTTGACGGCCTCCCCTGCCCGCGGCGCTCGATTCGACGCCCGAGAATCGCAAGCGGAAAAGGGACAGATTTATTTTCCTCCGTCCTCCGTTTCCTCTCTACGACTGACGCCCGACTTTTTCGGTCTTCCCTGGCCCCGTCGCTCCACTCGACGCCCGAGGATCCCGGCAACCTCCTCCGTGAAGCGGCCGGCTCCCGTCAGTTGCCCCCGCTGAACAGCTTCGCGGATGAGGTCCAACTCCCCGGTCGGGATCGCCGCCCCCAGGAACTCACGATAAAGGCGGCGTCGCTCCGCTTCGCTGTGTGCCAGACCGAGGTAGACCGAGTCGTAGTCGAGCCAGTTTGCGGTATCGATCCCGAAGCGATAGCGACAGCTTGACCACGCGTAGTCCTGCGGCTCCGCGACGATTCGCGCGCGGACCGGATTGAGCTCGATGTACCGACAGCAGGCCAGGAGGTAGTCCTCGCGCTCGACGGGGCTCGATTTGAAGCGACCCTCCCAGAGCGTGCCGCTCCGACCCTCGAGGTAGTTGTGGTGACGTGTCTGGCGCCCGGCCAGCCGCTTCATGAGCTTTCCGATGGCGGTTGGTTCGCGAGGAGAAAGCAGCAGGTGGACATGGTTGGTCATCAGGCAGAAGGCGTGGACGGCGACGCCGTACAACTCCTTGTACTCCCGCAGCGTATCGAGATACCGCTGGTAGTCCCGCCCGGCTGCGAAGATCACCTGCCGGTTGTGGCCCCGCTGGACGACGTGATGTGGATAGTCCGGGAGAACGAGTCTGGCCATCCGCGACATGAGGACCCCTCTCCTCTGTCCTTGTCACGGGGACTGTCGGCAAAAAATAGATCTGTCCCCTTTGAGGGGAGAAAATAAATCTGTCCCGTTTTTTCTAGAGCTTCTCGATCGCCAGGGGCGGAGGCTCGTGCTTCGTGTCTCCGACGTGGAAGAGCGCGGCGAGCTCGCGCTCCATGTTCGGCCGCGGAGGCTCGCGCTCGCCGAGACACAGCCACGCGAGAGGCTCGCCGGGCTGGACCGGGTCGCCGACGTTCTTCTCGACGAGGAAGCCGGCGGCCGGATCGATCTCGTCCTCGCGGGTACGGCGTCCGCAGCCGATGTCGATCGAGAGAAAACCCATCTTCTCCGTGGAGATCGACCGGACGAACCCGCCGCGCAGCGAGAGCGCGGGGATGCGCTGCTTCGGCTGCGGCAGGAGCGAGGGGTCCTCGACGGTGCGCGGATTGCCTCCCTGGAACTCGATCAGCTCTTCGAACTTTCGCGCGGCGGCGCCCGAGTCGAACGCTTGCTCCAGTCGCTTTCGAGCCTCGTCCTCGGAGAGTGTGGGATCCGCGAACCGCAGCATGTCGGCGCCGAGGAGGATGCAGATCGCGCGCACGCGCGCGGGTCCCTCGTTCCGCAGGACCAGGATCGACTCTTCCGCCTCGAGCGAGTTCCCCACGGCGCGCCCGAGCGGCCGGCTCATGTCGGTGATCCACCCGGTCGCGTCGCGGCCCGCCGCGCGGGACGTGTCCACGAGGGCACGGCCGAGCTCGCGGGATTCGTCGACGGTCTTCAGGAAGGCGCCGTCCCCCGTCTTCACGTCGAAGACGATGCCGGTCGTCCCGGACGCCAGCTTCTTGGACAGGATCGAGGCAACGATGAGCGAGATCGACTCGACGGTGCCCGTCACGTCGCGCAGCGCATAGAGGATCCGATCGGCCGGCGCGATCGCGTCCGTCTGCGCGAACAGGGCGGCGCCGACCGTCGTCAGGGCCTGGCGGACTTCCGGGAACTCGAGGCCGGTGCGGAATCCCGGGATCGTCGCCAGCTTGTCGAGCGTGCCGCCGGTATGGCCGAGGCCGCGGCCGGACATCATCGCGACGCGGCCGCCCGCCGCGGCGACGAGGGGCGCGAGAACGAGCGTGACCTTGTCGCCGACGCCGCCGGTCGAGTGCTTGTCGAGAACGGGAGCGAGGTCGGAGAGGTCCCACTTCTCTCCCGAGTCCCGCATCGCTTCCGTCAGGGCCGCCGTTTCCGCCGTCGACAGTCCCAGGATGACCGCGGCCATGAGGAACGCGGCGGCCTGGTACTCGGGTACGGCGCCGGAGACGACGCCCTCGACGAGATGGGCGATCTCCTCCCGGGGCAGCTCTTCCCCGGCGCGCTTCGCCCGGAGGATCTCGTAAACGCTTCTCACGGCTTTTTCTCCGTTCCGGCTCCGAGACTCTGACGCACTTTCCGGCGCCACTTCACGGCGGCGTCGAGCACGGCCGCGCGGTCGATCGTCATCGGCCGGCGGTTCGAGAGGAGGCGCTTCCCGTCGACCCAGACGTCCGTGACGTCGGACGCCTTGGCGGAGTAGACGAGCGTCGAGTAAACGTCTTCGTAGGGCATCACGTGGGCGTTGCGCGGGTCGACGACGATGAGATCCGCGCGCTTGCCCGGCTCGAGCGATCCCGTCTTCTCGCCGAGGCCGAGCGCCTTCGCTCCCTCCCGGGTCGCCGCGGCGAGGATCTCCCGCGCGGGGAGCACGGTCGGATCCTCCTCGCTCATCTTCGCGAGCTTGCCGGTGAAATCCATCGCCTCGAACATCGAGAGGTCGTTGTTCGAGCCGGCGGGGCCGTCCGTGCCGATCCCCCAGACCAGGCCGTCCTTCTCCCACTCCGCGACATCGGCTATCCCGGACGCGAGCTTCATGTTCGATTCCGGATTGTGTGAAACGGCCACGCCGTACTGGCGGACGAGGGTCCGATCATTGGTGTCCATCCAGATTGCGTGGGCGGCGAGGATCGGGAGGCGCGGTCCCGCTGCCGGCGGGTCGAAAAAGCCGATCGAGGCGAGATAGGCGACGGGAGTCTTTCGCCATGCCTTGCGCGCGTCCTCCAGCTCCTTGGGGCTCTCCGCGACGTGAATCAGGAGCGGAATCCCCTCGCGCTGCGCGAAGTCGCGCGCGGCGAGGAGCGTGTCCTTCCCGGTCGTGTAAGCGGCGTGGGGCGCTGCGGCAGGCGTGATCCGGGGGTGGCCCTTCCACTTCTTCACGAAGGCATCCATGTACGCGAGCGTCTCCGGCAGGTCCTTGTGGTCCGGGACGGGGAAATCGATGAAGGTCTCCCCCATCACGGCGCGCAGGCCGGCCTTGTCCACCGCGCGGGCCGCGTCCGACTCGAAGTAGTACATGTCGGCGAACGTCGTCGTGCCCCCCTCGATCATCTCGAGCGCGGCGAGCAGGGTGCCGTCGTACACGAAACCCGCGGAGACGTTCTTCCCCTCGGCCGGAAAGATGTTCTCGGTCAGCCAGCGATCGAGCGGCAGGTCGTCGGCGAGGCCGCGCAGAAGGGTCATCGCGGCGTGCGTGTGCGTGTTGACGAGGCCCGGCAGGACGATCTTTCCCGTCGCGTCGTACCGCGCCCCCGCGTATCGCGAGCCGACCTCCGCCGCGGGCCCGACGGCGACGATCTCTCCCTTTCGCACCGCGACGGCGCCGGGTGAGAAGACGGAGAACTTCTCGTCCACGGTGACGACCGTGCCGCCGGTCACGAGGAGGTCGACGTTCTCCTTCTTCGCGGGCGCGGCCGCCACGGGAGCGCAAAGGAGGAGGAGAACCAGCGCCAGCCGTTTCACTTCGATTTCCCCCTTCCCACCTCAGAGGTCGAACGGTTCGGGCAGGAGTTCCGACATCCGGTAGTGCTTCGTCTTTCCGGTCTCCGTCGCCGAAACGATCGGCACGTCGCCCGCGAACTCCCACAGGATCTGGCGGCACGCGCCGCAAGGGGGCGTGGGCGTATCCGCACCGGTCACGACCGCGACCGCGCGGAAACCGCGCACGCCCTCCGACAGCGCCTTCCAGATCGCGACGCGCTCCGCGCAGACGGTCAGGCCGTACGTCGCGTTCTCGATGTTGCATCCCCCGAAGATGCGTCCGTCCGCCGTCTCGATCGCGGCTCCGACGGAAAAACCGCTCCGCCCGGCGACGGCGTTCCCCCGGCTGCGGGTTGCTTCGGCGATCAACCGTTCCTGGAGGCCCGGTTCGATCACTTCGCGACGGCCTTTCCGACCTTCGGAACGAGCGCCGTCAGAAGGCGCACGAACCGCTCCCCCACCCGCTTCGTCGTCGCGAGGACCTCCGAATGATCGAGCGGCTTGGGCAGGATGCCCGCGGCCATGTTCGTGATGGTCGAAATGCCGAGGACCCGGACCCCTGCGTGTCTGAGCGCGATCGCTTCCGGGATCGTGGACATGCCGACCGCGTCGGCCCCGACCGTGCGGTAGGCGCGGATTTCGGCGGGGGTCTCGTAGGAGGGACCGGAGTTGCCGAGGTACACGCCCTCGCGGAGCGGCACCTTCAGCTCCCGGGCGGTCGCTTTCGCGAGGCGTCTCAGGTTCTTGTCGTATACGGCGCTCATATCCGGGAAACGGTGGCCGATCGCCTCCTCGTTCGGGCCGATGAGCGGGTTCGTGCCGAAGGCGTTGATGTGATCGGAGATCAGCATCAGGTCTCCGGGCTTGAACGTCCGGCGAACGCCGCCGGCGGCGTTCGTCAGAACGACCGCGCCGACGCCGAGCCGCGCGAGCACGCGCGCCGGATACACCACGTCGGTCATCGGCCGCCCTTCGTAGAAGTGGACCCGCCCGGACAGCACCACGACCGGCGTCCGTCCGACGTCTCCGAGGACGAGCTCGCCCGCGTGCCCGACGACGCCCGAGGGGACCGGGAAGTGCGGTATCTCCTCGTAGGGGATCGCGATCCGGTTCTTGAGCTTCTGCGCGAAGGATCCGAGACCCGACCCGAGCACGAGACCCACGCGGGGGGCCGCCTCGCGCTTGCCCCGAATCCAGCGGGCCGTGTCGTCGAGACGACCGAGAAGAGCGGGCTCGGTCATCCGGAGATGACGCCGGCGAGCGCCGCGGTCATGAATGTTGCCAGGGTGCCGCCGAGCAGCGCGCGGAAGCCGAGCCGCGCGAGGTCCTGCTTCCGCGTGGGAGCGAGACCGCCGATGCCGCCGATCTGGATGCCGATCGAGGAGAAGTTCGCGAAGCCGCAGAGGGCGAAGGTCGCGATGAGCTTCGCCTTTTCCGTCATGCCGGTCTGGATCTTCGCGAGGTCGAGGTAGGCGACGAACTCGTTCAGCACGAGCTTCGTCCCGAAGAGCTCCCCGACCGAGACCGAGTCCTGGATCGGCACTCCCATGACGACCGCGACCCAGCGGAACATCTGTCCGAAGACCCACTTCAGCGTGAGCTCCGGATAGCCGAGGCGCGCGCCGATCCAGCCGAGCGCTCCGTCCATCATCGAGATCAGGGCGATGAAAGCGATCAGCATGGCGAGGATGTTGATGACGAGGATCGCTCCCTGCCCCGCTCCCGACGCAGCCGCGTCGATGACGTTCATGTGCGTCTTCTCGACCTTCGAGCTTGACTGTTCCCGCCGTGACCGGGACTCCTCCGTCTCCGGCATCAGGAGCTTCGCGATCAGGAGGGACGCCGGGCGCCGCCATGATGCTTCCGGTCAGGAGGTAGCGGGCGTCGATCCCGAGGCTGATGTAGGCGCCGAGCACCGCCCCGGAGACGGTCGCCATGCCGCCGATCATGAGCGCGAGGAGCTCGGACCGCGTCATGGTAGGGATGTAGGGCGCGATGACGATGGGCGCCTCCGTCTGGCCCGATGAAAACGTTCGCGGCCGACAGCGAGCGACTCGGATCCCGAGACGTCTTCATCGGTCTTCGACATCACCATCGCCATCCCCTTGACGACCGCTGCATGATCCCGAGGTAGTAGAGGATCGTGAAGAGCGACGCGATGAAGATCACGATCGGCATCACGATGAACGCGAAGATGATGGCGGCCGACCGGATCTTTCCGGATCGTGTTCAGGAAGGTCTGATCCATTCGGCCGAGCCAGCGAAGACGAACTTGCCACCTATCGTCGCGTATCGATGATCGCGCCAGTGATGAAGTCCGCGAATCTTCGGAGGCCGTTCGTACTGGCCCCTGGCCAGCGAAGGACCGCGAAAGCGAAAAGGATCTGGAGACCGAACCCCCACGCTGATCGTGCGCCAGCGAATCGCACGGCGGTTCGTGAGAAGAGGTAGGCGATCCCGAAGATGACGGCGATCCCCGCGATGCCGATCCAGCGCTCCGAACCTCCTCTCACTTCCGCGGCGTAGGAGCCGGCGCTTCGAGCTTCGTAACTCCCGCCCCGCCAACGATCGCCTTCGAATGACTTCCAGTAACAGGGAGCGGGCGATCAACCCGGCCCAAACGGCGGCCATTATAGGATGCGTCGCGGCGGGCCAGAGCGGATCTCGCGAGCGCGTGCGCGAGCGCTCCGCGCACGATGACGCCCGAGGCAATACCGCCGCGGCGAGACGCACATCGGCGGCGGGAACTCGCGGCCCGAAGCGGCAGCGGCGAGCACGACGGCCGGGGCGACACCGACTGCGAGGAGCACGAGCGTCAGCCTGAAAAGAGCCGCTCCGCCCGGCTCCGCTGTAAGCCCACGCCACGTTCTTCGTGAAACCGTTCCACACCTCGCGGAACCCCCGGTACATGCGCACGGCTACGCGGTCCTCCGCGCGCAACGCCGCGACCCGGAGCCCCGCCAGCTTCACCGCCACCGCGAGCCGGACGTCGTCCACGACCGAGCCCCGAATCGCGGCATGACCGCCGACCGCTTCGTACGCGCGCCTTCGGACGAGATTCCCCGCTCCCGCCCCCATCGCGAGAGGAACGCGTCGGGAGAGCGCCAGGAACCCGAACCCGAGGAATACGGCGACCGAGAGAAACGGGAGCAGGACGTTTTCCCAGAAGCCGTGGTTTTCGAACCGCGGAAAAAACGCGAGGAGGTCCAGGCGGCGCCCCTCGAGAACGGCGACGCCTTCCCGGAGCGCCTCTGGGTGGTACCGAACGTCGGCGTCGGCGAAGAGAAGGATCTCGCCGGTCGCCGCCTTCGCACCGAGGAAGAGCGCGTGGGGCTTGCCGAGCCAGCCGGGCGGAGGGTCACTGCCGGCGACGACCGTTAAGCGCGGGTCTTCCGCGGCCAGGCGGCGCAGGATCTCCGGCGTCCGATCGGTCGAGCGATCCTCGACGACGATGACCTCGAAGGCGGGATACTTCTGCTCGAGGTGCGATCGCACCGCGCGCTCCACGTCCGCCTCCTCGTTGCGCGCCGGGATCACGATCGAAACGCGCGGGAGGGCGGCCGGGGTCACCGTCTTCGCCGCGCGCGAGAGGCGCGGAAAGGCGGCGAGGTTGATCGGAAGGACGATCGCGGCGAGAACGGCCATGACGGCCCCCGCCAGGAGAAGGACGTGTATCAAGCTCTCTCGCTTGTCATCCCGAGCGGAGCGAGGGATCTGGCCTCTCGGGTTTCAAGAGAACCACAGATTCCTCGTCGCTTCGCTCCTCGGAATGACAGAGGGATCAGCGCAGGAGCTCGCCCAACGCGCTCGTTCCCCGCGGGGAGGGCACGCGCAGCCACTCCCCCGCCGTCGCGGCAAGGTCCGCGAATCCCGAACGAACGCCGAGGTCGACGTCCCGTTTCACGGCAGGGCCCGCCGCGAGGAAGGGCACGTGCTCGCGCGTGTGATCGGTCGAGACATCGGTGGTCTCACACCCGTGGTCCGCGGTGAGAAGGAAGAGGTCGTCGCTGCGAAGAGCGCCGAGAAGCTCGGGAAGGAGAGCGTCGAGGCCCGCCAGGTTCTTCGCGAAACCGGCCGGGTCGTTTCGGTGGCCGTATTTGCTGTCGAAGTCGACGAGGTTCGTGTAGACGAGGTCTGCGTCGCCGTTCCGCATGGCATCGGTCGTGATCCGCATGCCCTCGGCGTCGGAGGCGGTGTGGACGGACGACGTGATTCCGCGGCCCGAGAAGATGTCGACGATCTTGCCGACGCCGAACACCTTCCGGCCTTCCCCGACGAGGCGGTCGAGCCACGTCTCCCCCGTCGGTTCCACGGTGAAGTCCCGCCGGTTCGCGGTCCGCGTGAAGGCGCCGGATTTCCCGATGAACGGGCGCGCGATGACGCGTCCGGCGGCGTGCTTCCCCGTCAGGAGGCTGCGGGCGTAGCGGCACATCTCCCACAGGCGCTCGGGGGCCCAGACTTCCTCGTGCACCGCGAGCTGGAAGACCGAGTCCCCGGACGTATAGAGGATGGGGCGCCCCGTCGCCAGGTGCTCCTCGCCGAGGTCGCGGATGATCTCGGTTCCCGACGCGGCGACGTTGCCGAGCACCTTCTTCCCGATGTGGGCCTCGAACGGACCGACGATCTCGTCGGGGAACCCGTCGGGATAGAGCGGGAACGGCCGTTCGACGACGAGACCCATCATTTCCCAGTGGCCGGTCGTCGTGTCCTTCCCCGCCGAGAGCTCGAACGCCTTGCCGCGCGCGCCCCCTCCTCCGCGCGGAGGCTCCAGTAGCGCGAGGAGCCCCAGGCTTTCGAGGTTCGGGAGCGGCGTGGGAAACCGGTCGAGGACGTGCCCGAGGGTGTTGCTGCCGGCGTCGCCATAGGAGTCCGCGTCGGGCGCGGCGCCGACGCCCAGACCGTCACAAACGAGAACGACTACTCTTCTAGCGGGGCTGCGCACGGTCAGGAGTCGGTGGAATCGATATCCGGTTGCGCAGCCCCGAAGAGAGAGCTAGAGGCACTCCGTCGCGGTCAACCGGGCCTAGTTTCCGAGC
The DNA here is from genome assembly GCA_963832145.1 of uncultured Acidobacteriota bacterium. Classification (GTDB taxonomy): domain Bacteria; phylum Acidobacteriota; class Thermoanaerobaculia; order UBA5066; family Gp7-AA6; genus Gp7-AA6. The sequence continues at coordinate 83,547 of CAWHTA010000001.1, read as the reverse complement.
TTCTCGCGCGCGGGGGTGCGGTACGGCGAGTTCGGATAGTCGTTCACGATCCGCTGGTAGGTCGAGCGCGCGTCCCCCGCGTTGCCGGCCTTTTCGTACGTCTCGGCGAGAACGAAGAGGAGCGCGTCTTTGGGGGCCGCGGCCCGTGGCGACTCGATCGCTCGCTTCAGTCGCTCGATCGCCTCGGTCGTCTTGCCCGTCGCCGCCAGGAGCCGTGCGGTGTCGAGCTCCGCGCTGGCCGCGACCTCCATCGTCCCGTCGCGGGCGATCCGGGTGAGCTCGGCCACGGCCTCCGCGGGTTTGTCGCTCCGCGCCGCCACGATCAGCCGCGCGGCTCTACCCGCCTCGGTGCCCCCTTTTTTCGCGGCCGCGTCGAGGTGCCGCGCCGCTTCGCGCTCCCGCTCGGCCGCCGTCGGGAACGTGCGGGAAGCGGTTGCCGCGGCCGGGTCGGAGGCGAGGGGCGCCTCGAGGACCGCGAGCGCTTCCGAAAGCTCCCGCCCGGCGCTGCGTTCGCGCCATCCCCGGAAGAGCACGAAACCGCCGGCGATCAGGAGAATCGCGACCCCGGCCGCGATCGCTTCCGTGGCGCCCCTCCGGTGATGGGCAACGTAGTCCACCCCCCGGCCGAACGTCTCGGCGAGCTCGTTTCGCTTCAGCTGCCTGCGGGTGATTCGTGCCATGGTGGTCGGAGCCGGGCATTATCCCGGCTCGGGGAGGGCGCGTCAAACCGGAGACGGGTTCCGGACCCGACCTCCGCCGGAGGTCAGACCCCGAGCGGCATCTCGCGAGCCGGGCTCATCACCGCCGCCCCGTGGTCGGCCGCCGGCCGCCGGACCGATCCCCGGCCCGTCAGGTAGGACGAGAGAACCTCCCCGGGCAGGACGATCAGGAACCACACGGTGCCGACGACGACGTCGAGAGACCACAGCCCCGAGGCCGCGGCCGCCGCGAATTTCGCAACGACGAGTCCGCACACGATGTTCACCGCGGCGCAACCGAGCGCGATCTTGAATCCGGTGAGCCGGGGCCGCGACAGCAGGCGCGGCAGCGGCGAGGTCGCGTGGCGTCCCGCGAGCCAGGTCATCGCGACGAGAGCGGCGCCCAGGAGGCAAGCCCCCATCGAAAGGCGCAGTTTCGGGGCGTCGACGAGGTCGGAGGAAAGAGTTTCCCGGACGAGCGGCTCCATCCAGGGGAGGAAATTCGTCGCCACCATGAGGACGAGAATGACCCATCCCGTTCGTTGCGGTCGATTCGAGTTGGCGTCCATCAATCCACCCACTTCCACGGCGGAGGAGTGAAGTCCCTCTCGCCTGCATTCCCCCCGTGTCCGGGAGGCAGCCACTTGAGCAGCGATACTTTTCCGATCCGACCGAAGTCGTCCACGCTGACCCGGAAGACGTTTCTCCCGGTTCCCCGCCCCGAACGGTCGGCGAGGAAGATTCCCCGACAGCCGGTGGGGGGACAGTCGATCGATGTCGATGGCACCGACGCCGTGACCTTTCCGGGTCGCGCCGGCGGGCGGCTGTTCACTCCCTGGGGAACCAGGAGACTCCCGTCTCCCCGGAACACGATCCGATCGACGAGGGAGTCGTTCCACTGGTATTTGTCGAACGCGACGCTGTCCGGGCCCCCGATCGCGCCCCCGACGGAACGGAACGCGACCGCCTCCGGAATGCGGTAGGTGCCGAGCGCCGGCTCCGTGTCGTCGCGTTTGAGGTTCTGGGGCGGATGGTCGATCCAGGTCACGAGCTCACGGGAATCCACGTCGACCTCGAGGACGACGTATTGCTCGCGCCGGACCGCCTGCATTCGCGCGGCAAGGACGAGCGCACGGACGCCGTGGGCGGCCGCCTTGATCCGTTCGCGGTGGAGAATCGTGTAGAAGTACGCTCCCGCGAACAGGCACGAGCTCGCGAGGATCGCCATCGCGACCACCGTTTCAATGGACTTGAGGTACCGCCCGAACCCCGTCCGGGCGCCTGCGGCTGTCATTGGTGATCTTAAAGAAAAGCGAATCGCGTACCCGCTGCGCCGCGTTCGTCAACTGACTCGGAACAAGCCACTTGCGCCGCTACCGGGAGGGGCGCGAGCTACCGGGGTGCCGGGAAGTGTCAGGTCCCCAGCCGCCAGGGGCGAAAACGCGGGCGCACGAGCCGGCCCTCGGGCGCCGCCAGCCCGGTCGTCCCTCGTGGCTATACTGGCCGAGATATGCCCGACGAGATCAAGATCAAGGGTGAGCCGTCGGCGACGGGCGAACGCTGCCGCTTCGAGGTCGACCGGCCGGTCCTTCCCGACGAGTCGGTCTTCTTCGCCGACCGTTCCGCGGCCGCGAAAGTCTCGCCGCTCGCCGCGGAGCTTCTCGCCCTGCCCGGCGTCGCTTCGGTCCTCCTCGCGGAGAACGTCGTGACGCTCGACGCCGATTACGCGATCGACTGGCCGGCCCTCGGCGTCGGGCACGTCATCCGGCGACATCTCGGCAGTGGCCAGCCGATCGTCTCCGAGAGCTACTTCGAGAGTCTGCCCGCGGAGGCTGACCTCAAGTGGGCGATCGGAGATCTGCTCGACCGCGAAATCAATCCCGCAGTGGCCTCGCACGGCGGATACGTCGAGCTGATCGACGTGAAGAAAAACAACGTCTACATCCGCCTCGGCGGTGGCTGCCAGGGTTGCGGCGCCGCGGACGTCACCCTGAAGCAGGGCATCGAGAAAGCGATCCGCGGTCTCGCGCCCTCGGTGGGCGAGATCCTCGACACGACCGACCACGCCGCGGGACGGAACCCTTACTACTCCCCCGCGAAGTAGGCCAGGTATCAGGTATCAGGTGTCAGGTATCAGGTGTCAGGTATTGGTGACTCCTGAAACCTGACCCCTGAAACCGGATACCTCGTCATGATCGTCATCCCGATCGGGCAGGAGAACGGCGAAGTCCGCCGCGAGCCCTGGGTTTCTTACGCGATCGTCGCGTTCAACATCGCGATCTTCCTCGTTCTCTGGATTGCGTCGTTGCGGTCGGACGTCCCCGAGCGCTTCGAGGCGAAGGCGGAGGAGGTCACCGCGTATCTCGTCCAGAATCCCTACCTGACCGTGCCCCCGGAGCTCGTCCCGTTTTACGGCCGCCGGGCGGTCACGATTCTCGGGTCGCGCGGGGCCGCGGCAGATCGCCCCGTCCCGTGGGTCATGCGGAGGCAGCAGCAGAAGCTGAACGCCATGGCGCAGGACCTTTTCGCGATCGGGCGAGAGCTGCCGCTGCTCGCACCGGGATTCGTTCCGGCCGAGCCGAGTTTCTTCGCCGCGCTCTCGTCGATGTTCGTCCACGCGGGTCTCCTCCACCTCGTGGGTAACCTGCTCTTCTTTTTCGCGACCGGGCCCTTCCTCGAGGACGTCTTCGGGCGTCCCCTCTTTCTCCTCCTCTACGTCCTCTCGGGCCTGGCGGCGCTGGCGGCCCACTCCTGGCAGAACCCGGGCAGCTTCGCGCCGGTCGTCGGGGCGTCGGGCGCCGTCGCTGGCGTCATGGGCGCCTTTCTCGTGCGCCTCCGCACGTCAAGGATCCGGTTCCTCTTCGTGCCGATACTTTTCCTTCCCTGGATCCGTTTCCGGTTCCTCGTCCCCGCGTTCGTTTTCCTGCCTCTCTGGTTCGCCGTCCAGTTCGGGCTGGCGACGAGCACGACCGAGCCCGGAAACGTCGCCCTCTGGGCCCACGTCGGCGGGTTCGCCTTCGGGGCGGTGGCCGCGCTTCTTCTCGCCCTCCTGCGCATCGAGAAGCGCTGGATCCACCCGCGGATCGAGGGCCACGTCTCTTGGAACCAGAACGCCGATCTCGTCGGAGCCCTGGAAGCGCACGAGCGCGGGGATCTCGAGGCGGCGCGCCTCCGCACCGGAAGCGTTCTCCGGGGAGATCCCTCGAACCCCGACGCCCAGCGGGTGGCCTGCGACCTCGCGCTCGAGGCCGGCGACTGGCCCGGGTACGGGTTGCACGCGGCCCGCCTGCTCGACCTGTACGTCGCGAAGGGCGAGAAGGATCTCGCGACGAGACTCATCGGAGAAACTCCGCCACAGGCGATCGACGCGATGCCCCTCCGATTCCTCCAGCGCGCGGCGAGCCACCTCGATCGGCAGCGGGAAGAGGTCTGGGCGGCGCGCTTCCACCGCCTCATCGCCGAGAAGCATCCGGAAACGACGGCCGCGCTGCGGTCGCTCGTCCGCCTCGCCGAGCTCGCCCGCCGTGAGGGCAACTCGCAGGAAGGCCGGGCGGCGCTGCTGCGCGCGCGCGAACACCCGGACTGCTCCGGGGAGTGGCGCGACATCGTCGAGAGACGGCTCGTCGTTCTCCCGCCCTGACATGCTCCCTCTCCCCTCCGGGGAGAGGGCGGGGTGAGGGGCCGGGGTGAGGCGGCTCTATCTAATCCGGAACTCGAGCTTCGCGTGCGCTTCCCGCAGCGCCGACTCCGCACGCGCGGGGTCGCCCGCGCGGCTGAAGAGAAACCCGAGGTATCGGGAGCCCTCCGGAAGCGGGACGAGTCTCTGTCCAACGTGCGCCGAGATCACGGCATCGACGATGTCCGGCACGGCGCGCGCGTCTTCCAGCCCGCGGACCTCGTCCAGACGTCCCGCTCTCGGGATCGGGATCATCATGACGCCGGCGGCTCCGACGTCGCGGTTCGGAGTCGCGTCCGCCGCCCCGAGCGCGTGGCGGAGGATCAGCTCTTCGAGTGACCGCCCGGTGCCGAACCGCAGCGTTCGCGAGCAGAGTCCCCCGATCGATCGCGCCGCGAGCTCGATGACGACGGGCCCCTTCGGGCCCAGCCGCAGCTCCGCGTGGATCGGCCCGTGTTCGAGCCCGAGCGCACCGCAGCCCCGCGCGGTCGTGCGGCGCACTTCCTCGAGGGTCGCGGGTGCAAGGCGAGAAGGCGTCACGTAGATCGTCTCCTCGAAAAACGGACCGTCGAGTGGGTCGGGCTTGTCGAAGACCGCGAGGACCTCGAGCGCCCCGCCGGTCAGAAGGCCCTCGACGGCCACCTCCGGCCCCGGCACGAACTCCTCGACAAGGATCCGTTTCGCCGCGTCTCCGCCCCGGGCGGCGACTCCCGGATCGGCGAGGAGGGCAGCGATTCGACTCCACGCGCGGCGGAAAGACTCCGGGTCGTCCGCTCGGATGACGCCGCGGCTGCCCGCCAGGAACGTCGGTTTCAGAACGCACGGGTAGTCGACGGCGGTCGCCGCCATTTCCGATCCGTACGCGATCCGAAAGACGCGGAAGCGGGGCGACGGGACCTCCCCGGCCGCGAGCGCCTCGCGGAGAAGCGCCTTGTCGCGCGCCGCGGCGGCCGCTCGGGGCGAGTTGCCCGCCAGCCCGAGAGCGTCCGAGATCGCGGCGCCGGCGAGCGCGGTCTCCTCGTCGACGCCGACGACCGCGTCGATCGGCTGCGAGCGCGAGAATTCGACGACCCGCCGCGCGCACTCCTCGGGATCGCGGAAGTCGAGGGTGAGCAGCCCTGCCGGGTTCCGGCTCGCCAGCGTGCTCGGTTCCTCGGACGCGACGGTCACCTCCGCGCCGACCTTCGCGGCCGCGGCGAGGAAGTCCGAAGCGCGATAGGTCGTCGTCGGGAGGAGAAGGAGGACGCGGGGCACGCCGGGATCGTACGCCGCATCAGGCGTCCCGTCTTGCGCGCAGAACGGCGACTACCGTTCCGTTGTCGCCACGATCCACCCGCGTCCGTCCCCGAGACATTTCCAGAGAAGGAGAACGCAGAATGAAAAATCCCGCCTGGAAATCCCGCCCCGGTAACCGAGGCCCCGGCGCTCTCGCTGCCGCCCTTCTCGCCGCCGCGCTCGTCTCCCCTGCCCCGCTTCGCGCCGACTGCCTCGTCACCTATGCCGACTGCGTGAACGCGGCCTCCGAGGAGAACAGCTTCTGGAGACGCTCGGCGGCAGGGCTGCGCTGCTACACCGAGTTCCTCTCCTGTCTTCAACGCCGCCTCGCCTGACTCGCGTCGAACGACTCACAACAACTCTTAAAGGAGGACCCCATGGATCTTCCCCGCATCGCATCTCCCCGGAACCTCGTTCCCGCCCTGGCCCTCGCCGCCGGCCTCGCCACCGCCGCGCCCGTTCAGGGCGCGAGCTGCGTGCAGGGCTACGCCCAGTGCCTCGTCGATGCCTCGGATCTCGCCACGTGGTGGGAGCGCACGGCCGCCGGGATCGACTGCTACCTGGACGCCGTCGCCTGCCTCAAGGGCGCCTACGGCTAGGCGCGTGGCGCGCACAAGTCCGGTGATTCTTTCCCTCGCTCTCTGCGCCCTTCCGGCCGCCTCGATCGCCGACGAGCCCCCGCGGCTCGTCGGCGAGTTCGGGGGGCGGGCCGTTTCGGGGAGTTACATCCTCGTCCTCGACCTGGCGCCCCCCGCCATCCGCCTCATCGACCGCCGCACCCTGCGCGTCCGAACGACGCCGCTCTCGCGCGACGGCGCGCGTCTCGATCCATACGGTGTCGCCGCGCACGGGGACGGGACTCTCTCGGTGCTTTCCGACAGGGGTCGGGTCCTCACCCGGTTCTCGGCGACGACCGGGGATCGAATCGAGACGAGGAGGCTTCCGGAGCCGAGCCAGGGCGTGACGGGCCTGTGGCAGCGCCTCGGCGTGATCGCGATCCGTCTCCGCGCCGGTGAGCCCCTCGTCCTGGAGGATGCGCCGGAAGGCTTCCGCCCCTTTTCGCCGATCCTCTCGCGGTCCGGCGCGAACCCGGCCGCTCAGCTGATCGGGAACCTCCTGCGCTGCGGTTCGGGAACCGGCGATGCGCTGCCCTGCTGGTTCCTCGCCGGCCCGCCCGACGTGGTGCTCATCCACCGTGACGGAAGCGCGTCCCGCGTCGCCGTGCCGTCCTTCGCGCCCGCCCGGACGCGGGCCGCGACAGGCAGCGACCCGGGCTCGGGTTTCGTCTATCCGGTGCGAGACGCGTTCCTCGAACCGGGCGGCCTCTGGATCCTGAGCAACCAGGAGGGGGATCGGACGCCCCTCGAAGAGGGCGCCGTTCGCGCGCGACACATCGCCCACGTGCGCGAGGGTCGGGTCCGCCGGATCATTTCGCTCGATCGGGAAGCGCGAGCCATTCTCGACGCGAATCCGGGGCGACTCGTCATCCTCTATTCCGATCGCTCCGTCGGGACGGTTGTGGTCCGGTGACGCGGCTCTCCCCGCTCCGTTACTTCGCGGTGGTGACACCGCCCGCCGCGCCTCTCGTTGCGGTGCTCGCTATCCTGGCGGCCGGAGCGTTTGTCCTCGAGTCGTTGGACGCCGGCTCCTCCGACTGGGTTCTCGCCTCGATCGCGCTCGTGCAGACGTTCGCCTGCTCGTCGGGGTTCTCGCGTCATGCGAGTCGCGGTCACTACGATCCCGTGCTGCTCGGTGGGGGGACGCGCGCGCAGATCGCGCTCGCCCACTTCGCGATTTCCGCGCTTCCCGGGTTCGCGGCGTGGACGGCCGTGGGGGCCGCCGGGGCCATTTCGGGGACCTCGTTCTCGACGCCCGCGTTCCGCCCGGCGGGATGGGTGGCGTTACTCCTCGTCTCGGCGATCCCGTGGGCAGCGAACCTAAGACTTCCTCCGTTCGCCGCGGGGTCTCTCTGGCTTCTGGCCACCGCCTCCCTTTTCCTGTCGGGGAAGCTCTTCCGGGCGCTCACCCTTTTTCACTCGGATCCGGGCTGGGCCCGGGCGCATCCCTGGTCGGCTGTCGCCCTCGGCCTCGGGTTCCCCGCCGCGGTGCCGTCGCTCGCGTGGCCCGCGCCGGTTCTCGCAGCCCTCCTCGCGATCTCGTTCGCCGCGCTCGTCGGAGGCGTGGCCAGCGTGGTGCGCGCGAGCTATCCGCTATCGGAGGAGGGAGCGTGACGGGAATCGTGGACGTGCGCGGCCTCTCGACGCGTTACGGAGATGCCCTCGTCCTGCAGGGCCTCGACTTCACGCTCTCGGAGCACGAGATCGTCGGCCTCATCGGCCGGAACGGCAGCGGGAAGACGACGTTTCTCCGGACTCTTCTCGGCCTCGCCCGGTCCGACGCCGGCCGGGTCGAGTGGGCCGCCACGGGCACCGGAATGCCGCCGGAGACTGTGGACCACTTCGGCGGAGCGCACACGCTGCCTCCGCAGGTCCGGGCGAGCACGTGGGTGCGTCTCGTCTCGCGGGGCGACGCGGTCTGCGACGACCGGCGACCGGTCCGGGTGCTCTCGCGGGGATCGAAGCAGCTCCTCGGTTTGCGGGCCGTTCTCGCGCGGACCGGACTCGACGCCGTGCTCCTGGACGAGCCGTGGGAAGGCCTCGACCCCGACGGAGCGCGGTGGCTCGCGGAGGAACTCCGGCGGAGGCGCGAGCAGGGTTGCGCGTTTCTGGTGTCGTCGCACCGTCTTCACGACCTCGCCGCGCTCTGCGATCGCTATGCATTCCTGCACAACGGACGCCTCGACGTGCGACCCGCCGCGGATCTCGCCGGTGGGAAGGTCCAGGGCGCCGACCTCCTCCGGGCCTTCGATCGGATCGAGTCGTGAGCGCGGCCGGCGTGCTCGTCCTCGCCTCCGTCGTCTCGCTGGCGCCGGGATTCCGCTTCCACCTGGGCGCCGCCGATGCCTCGCGGTACTCGGACCCCGGCCGCTCACCGGCGCCCGGCGTCGCCGTCGTCCTCCGGACCGGTCCGGACGGATCCCGGGTCGATCTCCTCGCTCAGTCGAAAGATCGGCTCCCGCGCTGGAGGTGGAGGGACGCGGGGATCGTCTCGGCGGGCCGGGTGATGCTTCGCGCGCCGGCCGGGTCCCGCGCGCTCGTCGTCGTGCGCGACACGAATGGCCCCGGGTATCGAGTGGACGGCCCCTTCCTCTGGCCCTCCGAACCCTCTCAACGCGACGTCGTCGCTCGCCCGGCGCGAAGCGTTGGTGGATCGAGCCCCTTCGCGGGCGCCGCGTACGAACTGCGTCTCGCCGGAGGGAATTCCCGAGTCGACCCGCTCTGCGAAAGCGACGGAGCGGGCGAATGGCAGTGCGTTGACATCCCTCGCGACTTCTCCGGACGCCTCGCGGCCTGTCGCGGTGCGACGGTTGCGGGAACCGGGGACCTGCGGCCGGACTCGCCCACCGGCCTTGTGCTCCGTCCGGTCACGTTCGGAGCGCTTCTTCGGCTCGAGGTTTCCGAGCCGTCGGAGCCGGGATCGAGACGAGGGGCTTTCTCCGTCCGGGTCCTGCGTCCACCGCAACCGAACGACATCGTGGCGCGCGCCGATCCGCGGTGGACGGTTTCCGACGTGGGAGGCGATCTCGTCTGGATCGAAACTTCATCGGGGACTTCGGGAGCGGTCGTGGAAGTGGCGGCCGCCGGCCACGCGACGAAACGGTTTGCGATCCATCCCGACGAGGTCCGTTGCGTCGAGCCGATCACCCTCGTCCTCCCACGCGCCGCGTCGGTGCTCGGAACCGTGACCGACCAGGCGGGATCTCCCCTTCGTGCGGCGCTCGTGCTCGTGCGGTCCGTCGCCGCTACCGACGCCGGCGCGGTCGTCGGAGATGCGGAGACCGATTCGGTCGGTGAGTTCGAGATCTCGGGCGTCGAGCCGGGCCCCTATCGCATTCGCGCGTGTCACGGCGAGCACGGATGCATCGATACGCCGGTGGTTTCCGGCCTCCCGCTCGCCCTCCGGCTTCCGGGGGAGAGCGCTTTCATCGGTCGCGTGCTCTCGAGCGCGGGGGTGCCGCAGGGCGGCGTTGCCGTGCGGATCCTTCCGACCGGGAAGACGTGGACGGCCGCCGAAGACCGGCTCACCCGACTTCCCCTCCGGACGGAGAGCGGGTCCGACGGAAGGTTCCGCATCACCGCCGCCGGGAACGGCGACTACCTGGTCGAAGCGCGCACCGGCTCGAGCGGGGTCGCACGCGCGGCGGTCCGGCGCTCCGACCTCTCGCCCCGCGTGACGGACCTGGGCGACCTCCGGCTTCCCGAGCCGATCGAGTTCCTCGCGCGGGTTCCCGGCTGTGCGGGGGGCACCCTCTTCCTCTCCGGGCCTCTCGCCGGCGAGACGTCTCTTCCGGCGCTCGTCAACGTCGCTCTGGAGGCCGACGGCTCGGGGACGGCGCTCCTCCCGGAAGGCGGCTCCTGGATCGCGTGGGCGACCTGCTCCGGAAACATCACGTGGCTGGAGCCGGCGCTTCTGCCGAACGCGGCGGTTCTCGACGGTCTGGAGGTTCGCTTTGCGCGCGCGGGGACCGCGCCCGGCTCACCGCGAAACTAGTTCGTGGGGCGGTCGAAGAACCCGTGCAGCTCGCGAAGAGCCGAACGGTCGATCCGGCGTCCGCGCACGGACTCCCGAAGGAGCGCCAGCGCGGCGATCCCCTCGGGCACCATCTGCGTCTCGTCGATCACCGGCAGTGCGAGCAGGATCTCGCGCCGCGCGGCTTCGTCCTGACCGAGGTCGAGGAGCAGATCCGCGAGGACGAGCTGCAGCGCCGCGACGTCGCCCTTCATGCCGATCTCCGCGAACTCGACCTGGGCAGAGCGGTACGCTTCGATCGCGGACGCGGGCTGGCCTTTGACGCGAAGGAGGTCGCCCATGCCCCAATGCACCTTGGCGACGCCCATGCGGTTGCCGAGCCGCTTCCAGACGAGGAGAGCGTGGCGGGAAGCGTCGAGCGCCTCTTCCGCTTCGCCGAGAGTTCCGTGAAGCTGCGCGATGTTCGTCAATGCCGTCGCGAGAAGCTGATCGTTTCCGAGGGCGCGCGCTCCGGCGCGAATCCTGCGGAAGACCTCCGCGGCGCGCGTGAGCTGGTCCGCTTCCATCAGTACGATACCTTCGAGGAAGCGGCACTTGAGAGCTTCTTCCCGCATCTCGAGTTTCTCGAAGCTCTCGATCAAGAGGGGAACGAGCTCCAGCACTTCGTCGAGCTCCCGCTCTTCGACACGGAGCGCGAGTCGCTGGTACGAGAGCCTCGACCAGTCCGCGACCGAGTTGACCGTCTGTCGGAACCACGCCTCGGAACGGTCGAACCACCGCCGGGCATCCTCCCGGCGCGAGAGGATTCGACACGCGCTGCCGGCCAGAAGTGCGGTTTCGCCCAGGAAGAACTCGCGTTCGTCCAGGATCCCGATCGAGCGCTTCGGCTGTTCCAGGAAGCGGTAGAAGAACTGCGCTTCGCGCACTACCTCTTCCGGAGTCGACTCGAGGCGGCCCCTCAGGATTCCGCAGAGCGCCAGCAGCGTTTCCGGCTCTTCGAGTGTGAGCTCCGCGGCCCGTCCGGGCCGCTCGGATATGGAGACGGCGAGGACAGCCTCCGCCGCGTCGATTCCCTCGTCGGAAGAGATCGGCTTCGTGGGGAAATGGAGAACGCGGCCGCCCATCAGGATTCTCGATCCAGCCGAGAGACGAGCTCGGACGCCAGGTCCCGCGGCTCCCGCTCGAGCGCGCGCGCGAGGCTCTCGTCTCTACCGGGGCCTTCCTGTTTCCAGAGTTGCAGCGAGCGACCGTACTGGCACGCCGCGAGGAGCAGCGAAAGTTTCATCGAGCGCACGGGTACCTGTACGTTTCCGATACGCCGGGCGAAACGATGAAACCACACGAACAGGTCATGCTCTGCATCCCGTGCTTCCCGCTGGTTCAGCCGGTAAAACCCCTCGAGCGTCGAGTGGATAACCGGCAGAGCCCGCTCGAACAGGTCGTTCACTTCCTCGACTCGCGTCTGCCTAATCATTGTCGCGAGTCCATTGATTGACTGCTAACGGGGCGATCATAACCGAGGCGGGGGTAAAAAGCCCTCGCCTCCTCCTTCCGTCGTCGTCTAGTTGGGGATCATTCCCCTCACTTTGATGGCGAATCTCGGTCGGCGCGCGTCCGGAAGACGACGCGGAACGGAAACCGTCCGCGGGGTCGTGGGCTCGGGCTGACGTTCGGGAACGGGAATGGGGTGGTTCGAGGACATGGTGGATCTCCTTTTCGCGAATGGAATAAAACTCGAATCTGAGACCCATTGGACCACATCCATCCGCCGCGGGGGTCGAAAAGATCGCTCTTCCTTGCAGGTTTCCTCCGGCGCCCGGGAACCGGGGAAGACGACCCCGACCCAGCCGATAGAATCACCGCCTTTGAACGCGAACTCCAAGGAGCCGCAATGCCTGCATCTCGAACTCTTGCCGCGGTTTGCGCCGCATCACTCCTGGCCGTCGTGACGTCCGGTGCGGAGCCTTCCCGCGCCCAGGCCGGAGCAGCCACCCCCTCCCCGGTCTCGGCCCCGACCGACGTCCTCCCGTTCCGGGCGGTCGAGAAGACTCTGCCGAACGGCCTGAAAGTCATCGTCGTTCGCACCGGATTCCCCAACATCGTGTCGCTGCAGATTCCCGTCAACAGCGGATCGCGCAACGAGATCGAGGCGGGCAAGACCGGTTTTGCGCACTTCTTCGAGCACATGATGTTCCGGGGAACGCGCGCGTATCCGCCCGATCGATACCAGGGAATCCTGACGCGCGCCGGCGCCCGGCAGAACGCGTACACCGATCAGGACTTCACGAACTACCACACGACGTTCGCGAAGGAAGACCTCGAGACGATGATCGAGATCGAGGCGGACCGGTTCAAGAACCTCGAGTACTCCGTCGAAGGCTTCAAAACGGAGTCGCGCGCGATCCTCGGCGAGTACAACAAGAACAGCTCGAACCCGATCGTCAAGCTCGACGAAGTGCAGCGCAACGCCGCCTTCACCACGCACACGTACAAGCACACCGGGATGGGCTTCCTGAAAGACGTCGAGGACATGCCGAACCAGTTCGAGTACGCGAAGACGTTCTTCGACCGGTGGTATCGCCCGGAGTACACGACGATCATCGTCGCCGGCGACGTCGATGCGGCGACCGTGATCCCGCTCGTGGAGAAGCACTGGGGAGACTGGAAGCGCGGGAGCTACACGCTGCAGGTCCCGCGCGAGCCCGAGCCCCGCGGGCCGGTCTACGCGCACGTGCCGTGGGAGAGCGCGACGCTCCCCTGGATCACCGCCGTCTTCCACGGCCCGGCGTTCTCCGACACCGAGAAGGACTCGGCCGCCATGGACGTCCTTCTCGACCTGAATTTCGGCGAGACGTCGGAGCTCTACAAGCGGCTCGTCGAGCAGGAGCAGAAGGTCGACGCGCTCTTCACCGACAACCCCCGGACGGAGGACCCCGAGCTTTCGGGCGTCTACGCCCGCGTGAAGAAGGTCGAGGACCTCGCGTACGTTCGCGACGAAATCCTGAAGACCTACGCCCGCGCCCGCACCGAGGCGGTTCCCGCAAAGCGCCTCGCGGACGCGAAGTCCAACCTGCGGTACTCGTTCGTCCGCTCGCTCGACAACACGGAGCGGATCGCCGCGACGCTCGCCCGCTTCGTGCGGTATGACCGGTCTTTCGACACGCTCAACAAGGCCTACCGGGTCTACGCGGCCCTCACGCCGGAAGACCTGCTCGCGGCGGGACGAAAGTACTTCCAGGACAACCGTCTCGTCATGACCACGCTCTCGCACGAGAAGCTTCCCGAGACGGTCGGGAAACCGGCGTCCCTCGCGGCGCTCGCGCCGAAACCACCGGCGTCGGCGGCCGCGGGAACGGGCAAGGAGCTCGTCCGAATCGAGTCTCCCCTTCCGCAAGTGGTCGTCAAGCTCCTCTTTCCTGTCGGCTCCGCCCACGACCCGAAGGGCAAGGAAGGACTCGCGCAACTCGCCGGGTCGATGGTGAGCGACGCGGGATCCCGGGAGATGCGGATCGACGAGATCAACCGCGCCCTCTACCCGATGGCGGGAAGCCTCGGAGCGCAGGTCGACCGCGAGATGACGACATTCACGTTGTCCGTTCACCGCGACAACTGGAAGGCGTTCGCGGACGTCGTCTTCCCCATGCTCCTCGAGCCCGGTCTGCGCGAAGACGACTTCAGTCGGCTGAAGGACGCGCAGAAGAACGGACTCACGGAAGACCTCCGTAACAACAACGAGGAGGAGCTCGGCAAGGAGAGGCTGCAGGTGAACCTCTTCCAGGGGACGCCTTACGGTCACACCACGCTCGGTACGGCCGCGGGAATCGAGGCGCTGACCCTGGACGACGTCCGCGACTTTCAGCGCAAGGCGTACACGCAGGCGAACCTGACGATCGGTGCATCGGGCGACGCGCCCGAGGAATACCTCGCGCGGCTGCGGACCGAGCTCGCGAAGCTGCCCGCCGGTCCCGCCACCCCGGCTCCGCAGGGTGTGGCGGCGAAGAAGCCCCAGGGGATTAAGGTCGAGATCATTCAGAAGGACACGCGTGCGACCGCCATATCGCTCGGGCATCCCATCGAGGTGACGCGCTCCCATCCCGACTTTGCCGCGCTCTCGGTGGCGCGGGCATGGCTCGGCGAGCATCGGGCCTCGGTCTCCCACCTCTACCAGCGCATCCGCGAGACGCGGGGCATGAACTACGGCGACTACGCCTACATCGAAGCTTTCCCGCGCGGCATGTTCCAGTTCTTCCCGGATCCCAACATCGCGCGGCGCGCGCAGCTCTTCGAGATCTGGATCCGGCCCGTCGTTCCCGAAAACGCCCACATGGCGCTCCGCATCGCGGTCCACGAGCTCGACAAGCTGATCCGCGACGGCATGTCGAAGGAGGACTTCGAAGGCACCCGCGACTACCTGAGGAAGAACGTATACGTCATGACCGCGACGCAGAACCAGCAGCTCGGCTATGCCCTGGACTCCCGGTGGTATGGGATCGGTGAGTTCACGTCCTTCCTTCGCGACAAGCTGGCGAAGCTGACCGTCGAAGACGTCAACCGGGCCGTCCGGAAGCACCTTTCGGCGAAGGACCTCTCAGTCGTGATCGTCACGAAAGACGCGAAGGCCCTGAAGGACCAGCTCGTCGCCGACGCGTTCTCGCCGATCAAGTACGACGCGGAGAAGCCGGCGGAGCTCCTCGCCGAGGACAAGGTCATCGGCGCGCGGAAGCTCGGCATCAAAGAGGAAGACGTCCGGATCACTCCGGTCGCGGAGGTCTTCGCGCGATAAAAGGGGACAGATTTATTTTCTGGAGAAGAGAAAAATAGATCTGACCCCTTTTCTAACGCGGAGGTCTTCCGCGCGGTAAAGGGGACCGCGCGGTAAAGGGGACAGATTTATTTTTGGCGGATCGAATAATAAATCTGTCCCCTTTTCTAGCCGTCCCCTTTTCTAGCCGTCCCCTTTTCTAGCCCCCGTACTTCCACGGCGTCGACGCGAGGGTGAGGGGTCGGAACTCGGGCTCCCGCGCTCCCGCACCGACGACTTCGCAGACGTAGACGGTGTGGTCTCCGCGCTCGACGCGCTCGGCGACCTTCGCTTCGAGCCACGCCGGCAACTCGGCGAGGAGCGGGGCGCCGGTCTCGGGCCCGGCTTCCCAGGCGAGGCCATGGAGCGTCCCGTCCTGCGTGTCGGAGGGCCGGAAGAACCGCTTCGCGATCTCCTGCTGATCCTCGGAGAGAAAGTGGATCGCGAGGCCGCCGCTCTTCTCGACCGCCTCGTGCATCCGGCTGTTGGCTTGAACGCCGACCATCACGAGCGGCGGGTGAAACGAACATTGGGAGAGCCAGGTCAGGGTCGACGCCACGGGCGCCCCGTCGGCCATCGCCGTCATGACGTACATCCCGTACGGAATCCGGCGCAGGACCTGTCGCTTGACGTCCTCGTCCATCATCCTTTCTCGACCCCCGTGCAGTTGGGGCAAAGCGTTTTCATGAAGCCCGAGCTGAAGGTCTTGATCTTGCTCTCGCTCACCTGTGAGCCGGGAGATCCGCAATTCTCGCAGACCGAGGTCGACAACTCTTCGAGCTTGAGAATCTCCGCATCGAGATCGGTTGTTTCGCTCTGCCCTTCGAACTGAATGAGCAGTCCCCCGAACTTCTCCTTGACGGCATGGACCCGGGCGTCCGCTCCCTCCAGCAGGTCGTAGGCGCGGTTGACGAGGTCGGACCAACCCTTTCCAACTTGAGTCAATGCTTGCGCGCGCGTGAGACTCTCGGACATCCGTTCTCCTCGGCCCGTCCACGGGCTCCTTGGGAAATCCAGGAAGTCGTTGTCGCAAGCATTGCTCGCAGACGGTGGCCGCGACAAGTCCGGGGTGGATTTCTCCTTCGCGAACGGCCGGTGCGTGCGCTTCCCCGCCGGCTTCCGCCCGGTCCGGCCGGCGTTTTTGTAGAGGAACTGGTCACCTGCGCCGACCTTTCGAGCGGATCGCCCCCGTGGGAAGATCCGGCGAGTGGCCGTTCTCCCAGTTGCTTCGCGGGAGCACGCGTCGGGTAGCACCAACGGGCCCGCATCGGAACCACAGGTCGTCATCGTCGGCGGAGGGTTCGGGGGCTTGAACGCCGCGCGGGCTCTCCGGAACGCGAAAGTGCGGGTGACGCTCGTCGACCGGCGGAATCACCACCTCTTTCAGCCCCTCCTCTACCAGGTGGCGACCGCGTCGCTCTCTCCCGCCGACATCGCGTACCCGCTGCGATCGGTGATGTCCCGTCAGAAGAACGCAACCGTCCTCCTCGCGAACGCGGTCGCGGTCGACCGCGAGAAACGCGAGCTCGTCCTCGCGGACGGCCGGATTCCCTTCGACTACCTCGTGATCGCGACGGGCGCCCGGCATGCGTACTTCGGCCACGACGACTGGGAAGCGCACGCCCCGGGCCTGAAGAGTCTCGAGGACGCGCTCGACGTCCGACGGAGAATCCTGCTCGCCTTCGAACGCGCCGAGCGAGAGACGGACGAAGCACGCCGCCGCGCCCTCCTCACGTTCGTCATCGTCGGCGGAGGGCCAACAGGCGTCGAGCTCGCCGGCGCCATCGGCGAGATCGCACGGCGATCGCTCGTCGCCGACTTCCGGTCGATCGACCCGAGAGACGCCCGCATCCTCGTGCTCGAAGCGGGTCCGCGGATCCTGCCGTCGTTCCCCGAGTCGCTCGCGCGAAAGGCGGAGAAGGCCCTCCAGCGGCTCGGGGTGGAGGTGGCGACCGGTCGAGCCGTCACGGCGGTCGAGGAGGGCGCGGTGGTTACGGGGGGCGTCCGGGTGCCGGCCGAGACGGTGATCTGGGCCGCCGGGGTTCGCGGCTCGCCCCTGTCGGAGTCGCTCGACGCGCCGCGCGACCGCGCCGGGCGAGTTCTCGTGCAGCCCGATCTTTCGATTTCGGGAGACCCGAAGATCTTCGTGCTCGGGGACCTCGCCGCGTTTCTCCACCAGACGGGCGCCCCTTTGCCCGGCGTCGCTCCCGTCGCGATCCAGCAGGGCCGGTACGTGGCGCGCACGATCGCGGGCGACCTCGAGGGGCGGCCGCGCAAGGCGTTCCGCTATCGCGACAAGGGTGGTCTCGCGGTCATCGGAAGAGGGATGGCGGTCGCGGACCTCGGGAAGATTCGCCTCTCGGGCATCGTCGCGTGGCTCGCCTGGGCGTTCGTCCACATTCTGTTCCTCGTCGGCTTCCGGAACCGCGCTTTCATTCTTCTCGAGTGGGCCTGGTACTACCTGACCGACCAGCGCGGGGCCAGGCTGATCACGGGGAAGTCCGACGGCTGAGGTCCGATCGAGCACCGAAATTGCTACGTCCGCGGTCGTACCAGGGAGGTCCCGATGCGACGTTCAGCGATTGCCCTCGTTCTGCTTTCCGTCGGAGTCTCGAGCAGCATTTCTGCCCAGAGCGTGACAGTCGGCGCTCTGCCGCCGAACCCCAACTTCGGCTTCAACCAGACCCCGATGACGGCGATCGACCTCGCGAATCCGGCGTCGGGTCCCGCGACGCTGACGAACGCCGCGTTCTCGTGGTCCGCGAGTCCCTGCCCGGGAGCGGTCAAGATCAAGTTCTTCCGCCCGAGCCCCACCGGATCGTTGGTTTTCATGACCGAACGCGGCCCGTACGACGTCACGTCGCTGACGAGCTTCGTGTTCCTTTCGCCCCCGGTCGAAGTGCAGGGAGGCGACCGGATCGGCATTGGCCGGCTCACGCCATGCGGCAGCCCGGTCGGGCAAACCCCCGGCGCGACCGCGGGCTTCGTCGGGTATAGCTCCGACGTCACGTTCACTGTCACGGTGGCCCAGGGGACCGTCATTTCGAACGCAACGCTTTCCGTTCAGGCGAGCGGCAACGTCACCGTTCCCCCCTCTTCCCCGGATCCGGCGGGCATCGTTCCCGTCGTCGGATCGACCCCCGGAGCTCTCGGCCAGGCGTTTTTCCGGACGTCGGTTCAGCTCCACAACCCGGGCTCCACGCTGATCAGCGGTCGCCTCGTGTACCACCCGCAGGGCGCGGCCGCGTCGGCTTCCGACCCGTCGTCCTTCTACGCCATCCAGCCCGGCGAGACGCGGTCGATTCCGGACCTCCTTCCGTCCATGGGACTCTCGGGCCTCGGGTCCCTCGACGTCGTCCCCGAAGGGGGCACGGCGATTCCGCTCCTCGCCGTTCGGGTCTTCAACGACGGCGGCTCTTTCGGCACGACCGGCTTCACCGAGGAGGTCGTCCTGCCGGCCGAGGCGCTCGGCGCCGGACAGCGGGGCGTTCTCGTCGCTCCCATCGACACAGCGCTCTATCGGTTCAACGTTGGCGTTCGCAGCCTCGCCTCCGGAGCGACTCTCTCGATCGTCGTTCGCAACGCGGCCGGAACGGTGACGCGGTCCTTCAATCGGACCTACGCGCCGAGCTACTTCGAACAGCGCGATTCGGCTTCCTTCCTGGAGGGCGCCGCGGTCTCCGCCAACGACACGATCACCGTCCAGGTGACATCCGGCGCGGCGATCGTCTACGGGGCCACAGTGGACAACCGCACGAACGACCCGAGCCTGCAGCTCGCCCGGCGGATCCCGTAGAGCGCCGGCGATCGTGAAAGAATCGCGCCCGTAACGCTTCGAGGAGGCGACGATGGCGCGGTCCTTCTCTCTGCGGCCGGAATCCGGTCCGGCGACATCGAGTCTTCACGGGACCCGTCCGACGAACCCCACACAGGAGGACTTCTGATGCTCGATCTGCTCCGTTCGCGCGGCGCGCGGCTCTCCGCCGCCGCCCTGCTCTTTCTCGCTCTGTCACTCGGGCTGACCTCGTGCGCGATGAACTCGCCGGCCGCTCCGGCTCCGGCAATCGCCGCCGCCGAGCCCTCGGCGCCTTCCGCGGCCGCCCCGCCGGCGCCTGCGAGGGCCTTCGCTTATCCCGCTGCCTCGCGCGGCGACGTCGCCGACGACTACCACGGCACGCGCGTCGCGGATCCCTATCGGTGGCTGGAGAAGGCGGACGATCCGGCGACGGTGGCCTGGGTGGAGGCGCAGAACAAGCTGACGCGGAGCGTGCTCGACCGCCCGGAGCGGGAAGCGATCCGCGCGCGGCTCACGGAGCTGTATGACTATCCGAAGATCGGCATCCCGAAGAAGAGGGGCAACCGCTACTTCTTCTTCAAGAACACCGGGCTTCAGAACCAGTCCATCTACTACGTGCAGGACGGCTGGAATGGCGCACCCCGGCCCCTGATCGACCCGAACACGATGTCGGCCGACGGAACGGTCGCCTTGAGCTACGTTTCCCCGAGCGATGACGGCCGGCTTCTCGGCTACGCGGTCTCCAAAAGCGGGAGCGACCGCCAGGAAATCTTCGTGCGCGACGTCGCCACCGGGAAGGACCTCCCCGACAAGCTCGTGTGGGTGAAGTTTTCCGGGATCGCGTGGACTCCGGACGGGAAGGGCTTCTACTACACGCGCTACCCCGAGACCGGCTCCGTACCCGCCGGAGACGAGCACTACTTCCCGAAACTCCACTACCACCGGCTGGGCGATCCCCAGGAGAAAGACGTCAAGCTCTTCGAGAAGCCGACCGAGAAGGAAGTCGGCGTCGGCGGCGCCGTTTCGTACGACGGCCGCTGGCTCCTGATTTTTCCCGGGAAGGGCGCGAGCAACAAGACGGAAGTCTGGGTCCAGGACCTGAAGGCGCGCGGCGCGAAACCAATCGCGGTGTTCACCGGCTATGAGCACGCGTACCAGGTGGCGGACATCGTGGACGGCCGGCTCTATGCGCGGACGGACCGGGACGCCCCGTTCGGACGCGTCATCGCCGTGGACCTCACGAAGATCTCGAAGGACAACCGGGATGCGCCGTTCGTCGAGATCGTTCCGCAGGGAACGGACACGATCCAGAGCGCCGAGATCTTCAATCGGAAGCTCGTCGTGCGCCGGCTCCGCAACGCGAGCACGGCTCTCGAGGTGCGCAGCCTCGCGGGCAAGCTCGAGAAGGAGATCGCGCTGCCCGGCATCGGTACGGTCTCCGGGCTCTCGGGGGACGTGGACGACAAGGATTTGTTCCTGGCTTACAACTCCTTCACCGAGCCTCCCACGAACTTCCGCTACGACTTCGCGAAGGGCGAGCTCGTGCCGTTCCACAAGACGGAAGTGAAGGTCGATCCTTCCCTCTACGAGACCGAGCAGGTCTGGTACCCGTCGAAGGACGGAACGAAGGTCTCGATGTTCCTGATCCACAAGAAGGGGCTCGCGAAGGACGGCAACCGGCCCGTCTACCTCTACGCGTACGGCGGCTTCAACGTCAACCAGACGCCCGGCTTCTCCGGGACGCGGTACGTCTTCCTGGAGAAGGACGGCATCGTCGCGATCCCCAACCTGCGCGGCGGCGGCGAATACGGCGAGGCGTGGCACCAGGCCGGGATGCGGGAGAAGAAGCAGAACGTCTTCGATGATTTCATCGCGGCGGCGGAGTGGCTCATCGCGAGCGGGTACACGAAGCGCGATCGGCTCGCGATCGGCGGCGGATCGAACGGCGGACTTCTCGTGTCCGCGGTCATGATGCAGCGTCCGGATCTCTACGGCGCCGTCATCTGTCAGGTGCCGGTGGCGGACATGCTCCGCTATCACCGCTTCACCGTCGGCCGTTACTGGATCGCGGAATACGGCAGCGCCGAAGTGGCGGAGGACTTCCCCTTCCTCTACAAGTACTCCCCTCTTCACAACGTGCGCGAGGGAGTTTCCTATCCGGCGACGATCATCACGACCGCCGACACCGACGACCGGGTGGATCCCGGCCACTCGAAGAAGCTCGCGGCGCGGCTCCAGGAGGCTCAGGCGGGAGACGAGCCGATCCTGATTCGTGTCGAGACGAAGGCCGGGCACGGCGCCGGCAAACCGACGACGAAGATCCTCGACGAGCAGGCCGACGTATGGACGTTTCTTTTCTCGCAGCTCGGCATGATCTGACCGCAGGCCGGGAACGCGCATGCCTCTGACGCGCCGGAGTCTCCTCTCGGCGGCCGCCGCCACGGCGGCCCTCGCGCCCGTCTTTCGCGCCTCGGCGATGCAGCGTGTCCGGGAAGCCGGACGCGCCGCGGGCGCCGCGCCCGCGGCCTCGCTGGCGTCGGAAGAGGCGTACTGGTCGCACATCCAGCGCGCCTTCGACGTCGACAGGACGATCGTCAACCTGAACAACGGCGGGTGCAGCCCGACCCCGACTCACGTCCTCGCGGCAATGATCCGCGACATCGAGTTCTCCAACGAGCTGCCGGTCCACCACATGTGGAACGTCCTCGAGCCCCGGATCGAGTCGGTGCGACGCGAGCTCGCGCGCGAGTTCGGCTGCGCGCCGGAGGAAATGGCGATCACCCGGAACGCGTCGGAGTCTCTCGAGACTCTCATCTTCGGACTCGACCTCGATCGGGGGGACGAAGTCATCGTCACGAACCAGAACTACCCGCGGATGCTGACGAGCTGGGAGCAGCGCAGCCGGCGCGACGGGGTCGTCGTCAAGGCGATCTCCTTCCCGATCCCTCCCGCTTCCGCGGCGGACGTCGTCGATCGGTTCCGGCGGGCCATCACCCCCCGGACGCGCGTCATCGAGATCACCCACATCACGAACCTGTCGGGGCAGATCCTGCCGGTCCGGGACGTCGTGCGACTCGCCCGGGAGCGCGGGATCGAGGTCTTCGTCGACGGCGCTCACGCGTTTGCCCACTTCCCGTTTCGTCGCGACGACCTCGAGTGCGACTACTACGGCACGAGCCTCCACAAGTGGCTTCTCGCGCCGATCGGCACCGGATTCCTTTATGTACGCCGGGAGAAGCAGAAGAAGATCTGGCCTCTCATGGCAGCGCCCGAGAAGATGGACGAGGACGTGCGCAAGTACGAGGAGATCGGCACCCACCCCGCCGCCAACCACAACGCGATCGCGGCCGCGCTCGCGTTCCACCGGGAGATCGGCGCGGAGCGCAAGGCGGCGCGCCTTCGGTGGCTTCGCGATCGGTGGGCGAAGCGGCTGCTCGCCGCGAGCTCCCGCGTGAAGGTCCTGACTCCGTTGAATGCGACGGAGGCCGGAGGCATCGGCCTCCTCCACGTGGAGGGCGTCGACACCGAAAAGCTCCAGGCCCACCTCTGGGACAAGCACAAGATCCTGACGACACCGATCGTCCACCCCGAGTTCAACGGCCTCCGGATCACGCCGAACGTGTACACGCGCCCGGACGAGGTCGACGTCTTCTCCGAGAAGGTCGAGGAAGTCCTCCGAACCGGCCTCGCCTGATCCTGTCCCTCTCCCCGCGAGCGGGGAGAGGGTTGGGGTGAGGGGCCGACGTCGCCGAGATCCCCGCGGCGGGGAGAGGGTCGGGGCGAGGGGACGGCGTCGCCGGGAACCTCTCTTCTCCCGCGGTGTCTCTCTCTGCAGGAGGCACTCATGCGATACCGCGTTCTCTCCCTCGCCCTGTTCCTCGGCGTCATCGCCTTCGCCCCGCCTCTCGCGGGCGCCGGGCGGGATGGCTTCGGTCTTTCCGTTGTCGTCGACGGCTGCGAGGCCCCCGAGTTCCACCACGACGGGAAGATCTACGTCGAGGCTCTCAAGGGGCGGGACTTCACCCTCCGGCTCACCAACCCGACGTCCGAACGCATCGCCGTGGCCCTTTCCGTGGACGGGCGGAACGTCGTCGACGCGAAGCGGACGACCGCGCAGGGCGCGGCCAAGTGGGTGCTCTCTCCGGGACAGACCGTCGAGATTCCCGGCTGGCAGGTCTCCGGCGAAACGTCGCGGAAGTTCTTTTTCACCGAGACGGCGCGCTCCTATGCGAAGTGGCTCGGCGATACCCGCAACGTCGGGACGATCGAGGCGGTCTTCTTCCGGGAGAAGCGGCGCCCTTACCCGCCTTCGATCAGCGGCGGGACCGGCCCGGGTCCTCATTCGGAAGAGTCCTCGCGGCTTCGACACGATGCACCCGCCGCGCCGGGCGCGGCCCGGGAAAAGAAGGAAGCGGACCGCTTCGCCGCAACCGGGATCGGCGACCGGACCGATCACCCCGTCCGCTGGATCGAGTTCGACGAAGAGCCGGAGCCGGCCGCGAGGATCGCGGTGCGGTACGAGTTCCGGCGCGAGCTCGTCCGCCTCGGAGTCCTGCCACGGGGAGACGAAGCCCTCGCGAGCCGGGAGCGTGCCCGCGGGTTCGAGCCCCGCTATGCGCCGGACCCCGATCGGCGACGCTGACGTCCCGTGAACGGCGGGCGGGGCAGGGTCGAAAGTACAATTGCGTCGGTTCCCACCGGACGCGATCGCTTGGAGACTGCCCCGCCCGACCCGACCGACGACGAGCTCATCGCCCGATCCCGGGAAGGAGACGACGACGCGTTCGGCGAGTTCGTGCGCCGTCACACGGCGTCGGTCCACCGGTGGATGGCGCGGGCGGTCGGTGAGGACGACGCCGACGACATGACCCAGGAAATCTTCCTGCGCGCCTACCGGGGGCTCCCCCGTTTCCGGCAACAGGCGCCGCCCCGGGCATGGCTCGCCGCGATCGCCGACAACGCGATCAAGAACCGGTACCGCTCGCGAAGCCGGTTCCGGAGGATCTTCGCGCCGGACCCGTCGCCGGATGCGCTTGCGGATCGTGCGGCGGGCAGCGCGAGCCCGGAGGACGACGCGCGAGCGGACGAGTCGCGGACTTCGGTCCGCGACGCACTCCAGAAGCTTCCGGTCGAGTTCCGTCTACCGGTCGTCCTTCGGGACCTCGAGGAGTGGAGCTACGAAGAGATCGCGGTGTCTCTCGAGCTGCCGATCGGAACCGTGAAGTCACGCATCGCGAGGGGCCGGGGGCAGTTGCGCGCGATCCTGCTGCCGCTCCTCGGGGAAGAGAGGGTTCCATGAGCGGTGACATCCGGCAGCATCCGGGGAGGTCGACGGACTTTCTTTCCCGGCTGCACGACGGCGAGCTCGATGCGGGAGAGCGGGCGCATTTCGAATCCCACCGCGCGCACTGCGCGGAGTGCCGGCGCGCCGCGCTCGAGTTCGAGGACGCGCTGTCTCTCTTCCGTTCCGCGCGATCGAGGCCGCCGCAGGCCGACCTGGCCGGACGGATCCTGAGGAAGATCCAGACCTCGTCGCGCCCCCGCGCGCCATTCAGCCTTCGCTTCCGCGCGGATCTCGGTTGGGCGGCTCTCCTGCTCACCGGAATCTTCGCGATCCTCCTTACGGTGCGCCGGCCCGAGCCCGCCGTCCTCGTGACGTTTCCGACCCCGGTCCCGGGCGATGCCGCCCCCGCACCCGCGGAGCCGGCCGCCCCGCAGTCCACGGTGCGGGAGCGGTCGGAAGACGCGGTCGCTCGCGGGGAGAGGCGTGTCGTTTCCGCGCCCGCCAACGCGGAGCGGGGCGCCCTGGCGAAAGACTCTGCGCGGCGGGACGCGCCTTCGGCCGCCTCACCCCCTCCCGCGGCGGCCCAGTCCAGGGAGGGCGACACCCTCGCGCGGGACGCCGATCGAGACCAGACTCGCCCCGCGCTGGCGGCGGAGGTCGGTCGGGCAGCGGGCGGGACCGAGTATTCCGCGGCCGCGCCCGCCCCCGAAGGCCCGCTCCGCCTCAAGGTCGAAGCCATCGACGGGTACGGCTCGGCTCCGCCGCTGCTCGAGGGCTCGGGAGTGGCACTGCCCGCGAGCTTCCGCGGCCACGAGTTCATCCTGCACGTCGACGCGCAGGGCAAAGTGAGCGGAGTCCGGCCGGGTCCGACGCGCGAGCGGAAAGAGGAGACCGCGCGTTTCGGCGCGCCGGCGCCGGCCGCCCTTTCGGAGCTCCAGTTCCAGCCGGGCAACCGGCCGCGGAGGCTTCTCGTTCGATTCGAGTGAGGGAGGGGCGTTCCGCGGAACGCGACAGGCGACCCGTATAATCGCGGCCTTCGCAGGGAGACACCCCATGAAGCGCGTGGACGACCTCCTCTCCGACTACGGGGCCCATCACCGGACGCGGGGGAACCTCGTCTGCCACGCCTTCGGAGTCACGCTGATCGTCTTCGGGATTCTCTCGATACTCGCCGAGGTTCGCGTCGGCCCATTGACCGCCGGCGAAATCCTGATCGCCGTCGTCGTCCTTTACTACGCCACCCTCGACCTGCCGCTCGCGGGTGCGATGCTCGCGGCGTTCGCCGTCCTCGACCTCGCGGCCCGGGCAGTCGGAGACTGGAGGGTCGGACTCGCCGCTTTCGTCATCGGTTGGGTGTTTCAGGCCATCGGCCACGCCGTCTACGAGAAGAACCGGCCCGCCTTCTTCAAGAACCTCCAGCACCTCCTCGTGGGCCCGCTCTTTCTCGTCAACGAACTCCTGAGGGTTCGGCGGATCGCGCCCGCGCCGCGCTAGACCCGCGCGGTCCCGTCGTCCGATGAGCGATCGCCCGATCCCCGACTTTCCGAGCGCGCTCAAAGATCTCGGCTGGTCGGACCTGCCCGGAGGCGAGGCCGAGCGGGTCGCGGAGATCACCCGCGAGTTCGTGGAAGCGAGCCTGGCGTTCGGCGACGTCGAACCGGCCGTGACGATCTTCGGCTCGGCCCGCCTCGGCGAATCGCATCCGGCCTACGCGCTCGCTCGTGAGACGGCGCGGCTCCTCGCGCTCGAGGGCTTCAACGTCGTGACCGGCGGGGGACCCGGGATCATGGAGGCCGCGAACCGCGGCTGCCGGGAAGGCGGCGGGGTCTCGATCGGCCTCAACATCCGTCTGCCGCACGAGCAGCACTCCAACGCGTACCTCGACCGCGAGTTCGACTTCACTTACTTCTTCATCCGCAAGTACATGTTCCTGAAGCTGTCCTGCGCCTTCATCGCGTTTCTCGGCGGCTACGGAACGCTCGACGAGCTCTTCGAGATGCTCACCCTCATGCAGACGCGGAAGATCGAGAGCTATCCGATCATCATGGGCGGGAAAGACGTCGAGGATGCGCTCGAGCCGCTGCTGGGGAAGCTTCTCGAGCACGGGACGATCAGCATCGCGGACCGCAACCTGATCCACCGCAGCGGCAACCCGGAGGACGCGGTGAAGCTCGTCGTGGAGCACCACCGCCGCCTTTCGCAGGTCACGAACAAGCCGGAAACCAAGCCGTCCCGGAGGCACGGGGAGCTCCGGCCGAGGCTGCCGAGGCCCTAGCGCCGTCTTCCGCTCGGCCGAGCGGCGCAGTCGACGGGGAAAGAGGGATCTGACCCCCTGCGGGGATCAGACCCCATACGGCGTCTCAGCAGAACGTCGCGATCGGGGCGTTCGGGTGCTCGAGTCGGTATCCCTCGCCCGCCGGGTCCGGATCGATGGAGAGGACGGCCCCCTGGAGCGTCTCGAACGCGTAGTCGTCCATGACGACCGGGATGCCGCGAGACTCGAAGCGGTGCCCCTCGTCCGGCGCCTCCGCTTCGACCGATACGCGGAACCCGCTCCCGCCGCAACCGAGAAGGTGACGGACGAGGAGCACGGAGCGGCTGAAGTCCGCTTCGGAAGAGAGACGCTCCGCCGCCTCCGCGGTGATCGTCAGCGGAGCCGTCTCCCCGGTCCGTGCCTTCCTCAGAAGGCAGCGACATCCGCGACACTCGCCAGCCGACCCTGCGGGTTCGTGTACGTCCTCACCCTTCCGGTCTCCGTGTCCGTGACCGTGATCGTGTAGGCGACGTCGGAAAGCGCTCCATAGAAGACCCAGAAGAAGTTGTTGAAGGCGCGGCCGTCCACCACCTTGATCACGAGCTCGACGTTGTTCGCCGAGAAGAACCAGAAGTATCCGGTGTCCGCCGTCAGCTGGACGGCCCGGCCGACTCCGGACGTTCCCTGGCTCGGCACGCTCCAGTCGACGTGCACCCGGAACCGGCCGCCGTTGACGCAGAGGTCCGTCGCGTCGGTCGTGCAGACGAGGGGCGCGGAGGCGGACAGCAGTCGGGCGAGACGCTGCGACTCGACGCGGGCGAGATCCTCGGGGCTCTCCCGGTCGGGGGCGCCGCGCTTTCCGCCTTCGCGGCACCGCCCGGAAACGCGGTGACGTCCGCGACGCTCGCGAGCTGTCCCTGCGGGTTCGAGTAGTTCTTCACAGCCCCCGTCGCCGTGTCGGTGACCGTGATCGTGTACGCGACGTCGGACAACGCGCCGTAGAAGACCCAGAAGAAGTTGTTGAACGCGCGCCCGTCGACCACCTTGATGACGAGCTCGATGTTGTTGGCTGAGAAGAACCAGAAGTAACCGGTGTCGGATGTGAGCGGAGAAGCGGTCCCTACGCCGGAAGTGCCCTGCGACGGGACGCTCCAGTTCACGACCACGCGGAACCGGCCGTTGTTCAGGCAGAGGGTCGTCGCCCCGGCGGTGCAGGTTCCGGGAAGCTGCGAGCAGATGACCTGGAGCGAATAAGCGCCCGTGTCGCCGGGCTCGAAGCTGTTCGCGAGAATCGTGAAAGTGCCTGTCGTCTCGGCGGTGTAGGTGATGCGGGAGTTGGTGCCCCCGCCGGGATAGTCGTCGTTGTCCTCGACCTCGATGCCGCCCGGATCGAGAAGAAAGAGATAGGTGTCGAAAACTCCGGACGTCATCGTGATCTGGACCGTCTGCCCGGCCGCCAATGAGACCGTCCACTGATCGTAGAAGCTCTGATCCGAGGGAAGGCGGCAATCATCGGTCGTCAACTCCCCGGTGACTGTCGTGTTGCAGGGCGCGCCGGCCGGCACGCACGCGGCCGCTCCGAACGTCCCCAGCCCCGCCCGACTTCCGATCGTCTTGCCGACGCGCTTGCGCTCGGCGGTCGAAAGCCCGGCGGAGCGACCCGTCTGCGCGAAGGCGGCGGGCGCGAGGGTGGCGGCCAGAAGCAGGACTGCACCAAAGCGGGCGAACGCTGTCGTCACCGCACCGTTTCTCGAGGTGAGCTGGAGATTCATGTACCGGGCTCCTTCCGAAGTGTTCGACTTCACAGGGCTTACTGCAACATCAATACCGGGCCGAGGGGTCCGGGTAAGCAGTTTCGAAACCCCTCTGAGACACCTCCGGATTCCCGGAGGACAAAAGAAAAGGGAGCGGCGGATGCCGCTCCCTATCGAGCCTCCAGAACTGTTCCTTAAGGGCAGGTCGCGAATGCGTTCGTATCCTGGACCGGTTGGAAGGCGACGCCCTGAGGGTTGGTGTAAGTGCGCACCGTTCCATTCGCCGTGTCGGTAACCGTGATCGTCACCGCGACGTTAGTCAAACCTCCAGCGAAAACCCAGTATCGGCTCAGGGCACAGGCGTTGACGACCTTGATGATCACCTCGATGTTGTTCGCGCTGAAGAACCAGAACATCCCGGTGTCCGTCGTCTCGGTGACCGCTATACCGTTTCCGCTCTGCCCCGTGTTCGTCGCGAACGTGGCGGTGACGCGGAAGCGGCCGTTGTTCAGGCAGAGAGTGGTTGCGTTCGGCGTGCATCCTCCGCCGCCGCCGTTCCCCCCTCCGGTACACGTGAGCGACAGGGTGTAAGCGCCAAACGTGTTGGCTGCGAAGCTGTTCGCCGCGATGAACCACGTGCCGGACGACGTGAGCGTGAAGACGATGCGGGAGTTCGTCCCGCCGCCGCCGTCGTCGTCGTCGGCGACGACTTCCGCGGCCGGGTCGAGGAGGAAAAGGTACGTGTCGAACGCCGCCGACAGGTTGACTGTCACTTGCTGTCCGGCGGTGCCGCTGAAGCCGTAGAAGTCCACGTAGCTACTGTCGTTCAAAGGGCAGGACCCGGCCTGGGTCAGCGCGTCCGAAACCGTGTCGCCGCACGCGATGCTCTGGACGTGCGGCGTGCCACCCGGACACTCGTGGTGCAACGTACCGAGACCCTGGTCGCCCTTCCCCTGGATCGCGCGGACGAGTCTCTCCTTCGCCGCCCCGACGATCGGCACGAGGACCACTTCCTTGTCGGAGCTCAGCACCGGCGTCTCCGCCGCCGTCGCCGGAGCGCTCCACAGCGAGCCCGCCCCGCACAAAACGAGGACGGGGACGAAGCCACGCGAGAACACGGACACGACGCGAGAGAGCCGCAGGCGAGTGTTCATACGATCTCCATCTGGAAAATGGCGGAGACACGACTCGCGCGTCCCGGCCCGTTCGCCCTCGAGTTTCGAAGTGTTTTTCAACATTTTCCGCGCGCGGGATTCTAGCATCCGGGATCGGCGCGGGCGCAACGGGAAACGAGGCCGGCGGTATACCTTTGTGGCGATGTCCTCTTCGCGCGGGAACCGGCCGAGACCGGGGCAAGCTCGTCGGATCACGGTCCTCTCGATCGCGGGCTCGGACTCCGGGGGCGGTGCCGGAATCCAGGCTGACCTCCTGACCTTTGCCGCGCACGGCGTGCACGCCGCGACCGTGGTCGCGGCGGGGACGGCGCAGAACACCCGGGGAGTGATTTCGGTCGAGCCGTTCTCCCCCGCTTCGTCGCGGCCCAGATCGATGCGGTTTTCACCGACCTTGCGCCGGCCGCCGTGAAGATCGGGATGCTTTTCGGTGCCGGCCAGGTGCGCGAGGTCGCCGCCGGGTTGGCGCGGCATGGCGCGAAGAAGGTCGTTCTCGATCCCGTCCTCGCCTCGACCGGCGGGGTGCGCCTGCTGTCGCCCGCCGGCCTCCGCGCACTCCGAAAGGATCTCCTCCCCCGCTGCGACGTCGCGACGCCGAACCTCGGCGAGGCGGCGATCCTCGCCGGGATGACCGTCGACACGGAAGAGGACGCTCGGAGGGCCGCCCGCACGATTGCCGGTCTCGGACCGCGCGCGGTTCTCGTCAAGGGAGGCCACGGCGCGGGGGACCGGATCGCCGACGTCCTCTGGACCGGACGGCGGTTTCGCGTCTTTGAGAGCCGCCGTATCGCGACAGCCGCAACTCACGGCACTGGCTGCGTGCTGTCCTCGGCGATCGCGGCCAACCTCGCCCTCGGACTCGGGATCGAGGGCGCCGTGGAGCGCTGCGATCCGATACTTACGCGCGGCGCTGCGCCGGGGCTACTTCCCGGGAACGGGTGCCGGTGTGGCGGGACATCGGCTCCGCACCCGTTGAAGAGGGATCTGACCCCCTCCATCCACTACTTATCCGCCGGGAACACAGGGGATGGATCTGACCCCTGCGGGGTCAGACCCAAAAGTCGAAGCGGTAGCCCGGCGTCTCGTAGGCCGTCTCCGCGATTCGATTTCGATTCCCGTCTCTCTCCGCGGAGCGTTCCCGGTCGCGGTTCTTCTCCATCTCCTTCAGCTCCCCGACGACCCGATACTTCGCCGCCTGCACGAAGGAACGGGCAACGCGGATTTCCTCTCCCGCGCGTTCCCCGCCCAGCCGGCGGACGGCCGCGCTCGCGCGCGACAGGACGGCGAGCGAGACGTAGAGATCGGTTGCGACGTTCGCGAGGCGCTCCTGCTGGTACTGCCTCTCGATCAGATTCTTCCCGTACTTGACGACGAAGGTCTCGGCGGCCGTCGCGAAAGATCGCGCATACCGAGTCACGAGGTCGGCCTCTTGCGCGAGCTCCGGCACGACGGACTCGAGGCGCTCCGGCGTCACGTACCCCCGGATCTTCTTTCCGACGAACTCGGAAAGGACTCCCATGTGGTTGAGCGGCGTCTTCAGCGCCCGAGCGACGTCCTCCAGATCCGAAGCGAGATCCCGAACTCCGGAGAGAGCCACGAGGACGCGGAGGATCTCGTTCGTGCCCTCGAAGATCATGTTGACGCGCGAGTCGCGCAGCGCCCGCTCGTACGGGTACTCCTCCATGAAGCCGTTGCCGCCCGCGATCTGGAGGGCGTCGTTGATGACGTTCCACACGGTCTCGGTCCCGAACACTTTGCACGCGGCGCCTTCCAGCGCGTAGTCCGAGAGGCCGCGGTCGACGAGGCCGGCCGTCAGGTAGACGACGGACTCGAGGGCGTAAGTGTTGACGACCATCCGCTCGAACTTGCCGCGGATCATCTCGAAGTCCGCGATCCGCGTCCCGAACTGCCGCCGCTCGCGCGCATGAAGGGCGGCCGCACGGATCATCGACTTCGATCCGCCCACGCAGCCGGCTCCGAGCGACGTCCGGCCGGTGTTCAGGACCTCGACGGCGACCTTGAACCCGCCGCCTCGGGCCCCGATGACGTTCGTTGCGGGGACGCGAAGGTCCTTGAACACGAGCGGCACCGTGGAAGATCCCTTCAGGCCGAGCTTCTTTTCCTCCGGGCCGATCTCGAGTCCGGGCAGGTCCGGCGTCACCGCGAACGCGGTGATCCGCCGGTGCTCGTCCTTCACGTCGAGGGCGACGTCCTTCGCGAAGACGGTGAAGAACCCCGCGATTCCGCCGTTCGAAATCCAGTGCTTGGTGCCGTCCAGGACGAACTCGTCCTTCGCGGCGTCGTATCGCGCGGTGGTACGGATCGAGGCGGCGTCGGACCCCGCCTCGGGCTCGGTAAGAGCGAAGGCCGCAATCCTCTCGCCGGCCGCGAGCGATGGAAGCCAGCGCTTCTTCTGCTCCTCCGACCCGTAGAGGAGAAGCGCCTTCATTCCGATGGACTGGTGTCCGCCGATCAGGATGCCGAGCGACGCGTCGGTCGAGCCGATCTCCTCCATGACCCGGCAGTACGCGGAAGACGAGAAGCCGTAGCCGCCGTACGCCTCGGGGATGGTGAGCCCGAAGATTCCCAGGTCCGCGAGCCCCTTCACGACGTCCGGCGGAATCCGCTTCTCCCGATCGAAGACCGCCGGATCGACCCGGTCCTTCGCGAAGCTCCGCAGGGAGTCCAGGAACGCGGAGACCGTCTCCCGCTCGTCGTCCGCCGGCTCGGGATAGGGGAAAAGCGCGCTCTCGACGATCTGCCCGCTGAACAAGCCCTTGATCGGCGAGGAGAGAAGGTCGGCGGCGGGCAGGGGATCGGCGCTCACGAAACCGCCTGCGTCTCGATGCTCGGCCGCGAGTCGGCGTAGAACGTCTCCCGGGCGTCCGCCATTCGCCGGATGCTCCGCGCCGGCTCGAAGCGGGGCCCGAACTTCTCGGTGAGCTCTTCGAGCAGCGACCGCACGCGCGGGAGACCGAGCGAATCCGCCCACCGCAGAAGGCCGCCTCGGAACGGAGGAAAGCCGGTTCCCATGATCATCGCGAGGTCGAGTTTTGCGGGCGTCGGGACGACGCCGTCCTCGAGGCAGAACGCCGCCTCGTTGACCATCGGCAGCACGAGGCGCGACTCGATGACGTGGCGCGAGTAAGGCGACGCGGCCGAGGACTTCGCGCGCAGCGCTTCGTACGCCGCGGGCGAAGGGTCGCCGCGCTTTCCGCCCGTGTAGTCGTAGAAGCCGCCGCCGCTCTTGCGGCCGAGCCGGCCGGCGGCCACGAGGGCCTCGTCCCCTCCCGGCTTGATCCTCTGCGGGAAGGCCGCCTGCAGGACCTCCCCCGCCTTCACGGCGACGTCGAGCCCGACGTCGTCCAGGAGCGCGAGCGGGCCGACGGGCATGCCGAAGTCGGTCAGCGTCTTGTCCACGTCCTCGATCCGGCAGCCCTCGCGCACGAGCCGAACGGCTTCGGACAGGTACGGAGCGAGGATCCGGTTGACGAGGAAGCCGGGCAGGTCCGCGACGACGACCGGCGTCTTTCCGAATCTCTTCGCGAGCGCGAAGATCGTCGCGACAGTCTCGTCGGAGGACTTCTCCCCGCGGATCACCTCGACGAGCGGCATCTTGTGCACCGGGTTGAAGAAGTGCATACCCGCGACGCTGCCGGGCCTCGCGGCCGCCGGCGGCGATCTCGCGCGATCGGGATCGTCGACGTATTCGAGGCGAAGATCGCGTCGGGCGGGACGTCCCCTTCCCACTCCGCGAGAACCGCGCGCTTGACCTCGAGCTTCTCCACGACCGCCTCGATGGTGACCTCGCAGCGCGCGAAACCGGCGTAGTCGAGCGTTCCCGAGAGGCAGCGCCATCTTCGGCTCGTCATCTCCCGCGGCGTCAGCCGCCGGCGTCGGACCTCCTCGCGCCAGACGGCCGCGGCGGCGGCGAACCCGCGCGCCAGCGCCGTGGGCTCGACGTCCTTCATGCGGGCCGGTGTGCCGCGATCCGCCGCGAGCTGCGCGATCCCGCCGCCCATGAGGCCCGCGCCGAGAACCCCGAGGTGCTTCACTTCCCGGGGCGGACCGATGGGTCGTCCACCCCGGTCTCCTTCTTCACCTGCTCGGTGAGAAAGAAGATGTTGAGGAGGTTTCGCTGGACCTCGCCGCCGAAGACGTTCGCGATCCGCCGGCTTTCGACTTCCAGCGCCGCCTCGATCGGCAACCCCCACGTCTCCTCGATGACCGCGAGCGCTTCGAGGGGCGCCGGGTAATGTCCCCCTGTCTGCTCGAGGACTTTCTCCCGGGCCTTCTTGAAGATCAGCCGTCGGCCGATCGGGGTCGCCTCGAGAGCCCGTTCCCCGAACGACCGCCGGACGGCAACGGTGGTGCGCTTGGCGGCGCCGACCTTCCCGCGCGCGAAACGCCGCGCGAAGTCCTCGAAGATGGGTGCCGGCACCGCCTCGTCGACGACGCCGATGCGCTTGGCCCGTCGCGCGTCGATGAGCTTCCCGGTCAGGATCAGGTCGAGCGCCGGAGCGAGGCCCACGAGGCGCGGCAGCCGCACGGACCCGCCCCAGGCCGGAAAGAGACCGAGGCGCACTTCCGGCAGCCCGATCTTCGCGGCCGGCGCGTCGGACATGAGGCGGTAGTCGCAGGCGAGGGCGAACTCGGTCCCTCCCCCGACGCAGATCCCGTCGATCGCCGCGACAGTCGGGAACGGCAGCCGCGCCACCTGTTCGAAGAGCGCCTGACCGCGCGCCGAGCCGGCGGAGGCGTCTTCCGGGGCGACCTGCGTGAACTCCTTGATGTCCGCTCCCGCGATGAAGACGTCGGGCTTTCCGCTCCGAACGAGAAGCGCGCGAACCCGCGGGTCCTGTGTGAGCCGGACGAGGACCTCGGAAAGCTCGACGAGCACGTCGCGCGAGAACTTGTTGACCTTTTCGCCGGGGAGGTCGAAGGTCAGGACTCCGAGGCCGTCGTGGCCGACGTCGAGCCGGAACGCGCTCACATCGCCTCGAGCACGACGGCGCCGCCCTGGCCGCCGCCGATGCACATGGTCGCGAGCCCGAACTGCACGTCGCGGCGCCGCATCTCCTTGAGGAGCGTCGTGACGAGCCGGTTCGCGGAGGACCCGACGGGATGACCGAGCGCGATCGCTCCCCCGTTCACGTTCGTCTTCTCCCAGTCGATCTCGCCGATCGGTCCGCCCGTCCCTTGCCGCTCGTGCCACTCGGCGGAGGGGAACACGCGAGCCACGGCGAGACACTGCGCGGCGAAGGCCTCGTTGATCTCGACGAGGCCGATGTCCTCCCAGGCGATGCCCGCGCGCTTCAACGCGAGGGGAGTGGCGGCCGCGGGGCCGAGACCCATCCGCTCCGGATCGACGCCGGCGAACGCGAACCCGCGGATCTTTCCGAGCGGGCGGTAGCGCCGCTCGAGCGCCGCCTTCGCGCTCATGATCAGCGTGGCCGCTCCTCCGTCGGTGATCTGGGACGAGTTCCCCGCTGTCACCGTCCCGAACTTCCGGTCGAAGTAGGGCTTGAGCTTGCCCAGGGCCTCCATCGTCTGATTCTCGCGGACGCCGTTGTCGGCCACCGCCATCTGCTCGAAGCGCGGCGGCACGGGCACCGGGACGATCTCCTCGGCGAGCTTGGACCGCGCGAGCGTGACGCGCCGGTGCGACCGGAGCGCGAACTCGTCCTGCTCCTCGCGCGAGATGCCGTGCTCCTTCGCGAGGAGCTCCGCCGTCTCGCCCATGTTCAACCCGCAGACGGCGTCGGTGAGCCCCTGCTGCAGGCCGATCTCCGGCTTGAAGTGCTTCGGCCGGAAGCGGGTCGCCGCCGCGGCGCGCGTGCCGAGGTCCTTCGCCGTGAACAGCTCCGTGAAGATCTCCTGGCTCTCCCGCGAGTAGAGGAAGGGGATGTTCGACATCGACTCCACGCCGCCGGCGACGATCGCGTGCGCGTCTCCCCCGGCGATCCGGTACCACGCGTCGGTGATGGACTGCAGCCCCGAGCCGCACAGCCGGTTCACTGTAAAAGCGGGAACGCGCCGCGGCACTCCGGCGAGAAGGGCTGCCACCCGCGAGAGGTTCACGGCATCCGGAGGCTGCGCGATGTTTCCGAAGATCACCTCGTCGAGCCCGTCGGCCTCGAAGCCGGTGCGCGCGAGGAGCTCCGTCGTGACGATCCGGGCGAGCTCCTGGGCGGGAACGTCCTTCAGGAGCGTCCCCGCTTTCGCGTACGGGGTTCTCAGCCCGTCGACGACGACGACTTCACGCGACATGCGCCTTCTCGGCGGCTCGATACATGGAGTCGATCAGGTCTTTGTACCGGCTCTCGAGAATGCGGCGCTTGACCTTCAGGGTCGGGGTGATCGAGCCGTCCTCGATCGTCAGATCGGAGGAAAGGATCGCGAAGGCGTGGATCTGCTCGTGGTGAGGCTTGCCCGCGTTGTACGTCTCGATCTCCTGCTGGTAGAGCCCCCGGATGACCGGATCCGAGTCGAGCTTCGTCCAGTCGACCGACCAGTTCGACGACTTGACGTGCTCGCGCAGCCTGTCGAAGTTCGGGACGATGACGGCCGCGATGAACTTGTGCCGGTCGCCGAGCACGATCGGGACTCCGATGAAGGGCGAGCCTCTTGAGCTCGTTCTCGATCGGCTGCGGCGCGACGTTCTTCCCGCCGGCGAGCACGATCAGGTCCTTCTTCCGGTCCGTGATGACGAGGAACCCGTCCTCGTCGATCTTTCCGATGTCGCCCGTGTGGAACCAGCCGTCCGCGTCGATCGCCTCCGCCGTCGCCTCCGGCTTGTTGAAGTACCCCTTCATGACGTGCGGACCGCGGGTCAGGATCTCGCCATCCGCAGCGATCTTCACCTCGACGTTCGAGAGGGGCTTCCCGACCGTTCCGAGCCTCCAGCGCGTTCGGCCCGTTCACGGCGATGACGGGAGAGGTCTCCGTCAGACCGTACCCCTCGTAGATCATGACGCCCGCGCCGACGAAGAACTCCGCGAGGTCGCGCGCGAGCGGCGCTCCCCCCGAGACGGCGTACCGGAACCGGTTCCCGAGGGCGTGGCGGATCTTCGAGAAGACGAGCTTGTCGGCGATCTTCGCTTTCCGCGCGAGCCCGCCGGGCAGCGGCTGGCGGCGCTCCTCGTAGGCCACCCGCTCGCGGCCGATGCCGACCGCCCAGTTGAAGAGCTTCTTCTTCAGGCCGCTGCCCGCCTCGACTTTATCCATGATGCGGGCGTGGACCTTCTCGTAGACGCGCGGGACGGCGCCGAAAGCGTGCGGGTTGACCTCGACGAAGTTGTCCCGGAGCTTGTCGATCGACTCCGCGTAGGCGATCGAGGAGCCACGGTACAGGTAGGCGTAGTCGAGCATCCGCTCGAAGACGTGCGACAGCGGGAGGAAGGAGAGCGCGACCGCGTCGCCCGTGATCGGGACCACCTCGCAGGAGGCCGTGACGTTCGAGACGAAGTTCGAGTGCGTGAGCATCGCGCCCTTCGGCTCCCCCGTGGTGCCCGACGTATAGATGATCGTGGCGACGTCCTCGGGCTTTACCCGGGCCGCGCGCTGCTCGAAGACCGCCGGGCTCATCTCGAGCGTCGGGCGGCCCTTGTCCGCGAGCGCGTGGAACGAGAGGTATCCCGGCTCCGCAGGCGGGCTCGCGTCGAAGGCGATGACGTGGTCGAGCGTCGGGCACTGCGCCTTGATCTGGAGGACCTTGCCGAGCTGCTCGATCGTGGACACGAAGATCGCCTTCGCGCCGCAGTCGTTCACGAGGGGCGCGATCTGGTGCGCGGGAAGCGTCGGGTAGATCGGGACGGACCAGGCGCCCGCGCAGAGGATGGCGTAGTCGGCCATCGCCCACTCCGGCCGGTTCTCCGAGAGGATCGCGACGCGGTCTCCCGGCTGGACCCCGAGCGCGTTCAGCCCGAGCGAGACCGACCGGACCGTGAAACCGAAGTCGCGCGCGGAGATGGGAGTCCACGCGCCGCCGACTTTCGAAATGAGAAGGTCCGGTTTCCCCGAAGCCGCCGCGGAGAGGAACACGTCACAGAGGGTTCGGACTTGCGCGCTCATGGACCTCCCCCTATCGCAAAGGTGGCGCGATTCTGTCGCGCCCCACCCGGGGAATCAAGGAAATGAGATGCTCCCGCCCGCAATGGCGCTGGCGCTCACGCTCGGGACGCTCCTCTCGATCGCCGGCCTTCTCGTCACGTCCGTGCAGGGCGTGTCGCTCGCCACGGGGCTCGAGGTGGCGGGCCCTCTGGCAAAGACCCTCGTCACGCGGCACGTGGCGCTCGCCATCCCGACAGTGATGTTTTCCCTCTTCTCGCAGTCGATGGTGATCTTTTTCTTCATCGGCACCGGCCGGCTCGTGAAGGACGACGTCGCCCGGTATCCCGAGGAGGAGAAGCGGCGGGTTTACCGGGCGCTCTCGGAGTTCAAGCGCCGGACGTCGCCCCCCGCGACTTTCGCGCTGCTGTCATCGATCGCGGTGTTCGTCCTCGGAGGGGCGGTCCACACGCGGGCGCTCCCGTCGTGGACGCACCTCGCGGCGTCGCTCTCCGCTCTCCTGCTACACGTCTGGGCCCTCGTCGCCGAGTGGCGGGCGTTCGGCGAGAACGCCCGACTCATGGCCGACCCTCGCAAGTACGTCCGGACGGGTGCCTAGCGGATCTGGACCGTCGTCGTCGCTCCTTCGGAGACGGTGAAGGGGTAGGAGCTTTCCCCGGACGGGCTGGTCACGATGAGGCGGTACGAACCGGGCGCGACGTGTTCCAGAACCGTTGCAGGAGGGCCGACGCTGAATATCCCGTCTCGGCGCGACAAGCCGGTGTAGAGAGCGCCTGTCGCGTCGAGCATCCGGACGCTCACCGCCGCGTCCGTGCGGATCTCGACGCGCCCTCCGGGCGTCATCGTCACACTGAGCGTCCCGAGGGAACCTGCACCGTGAAGGAACGCCGCGCATAGCCTTCCGCTCCCAGGGAAAGCGAGTACTGCCCCGGAGTGAGCGACGGGATCTCACCTTTGCCCTCGGCATCGAGCGGAATGCCTCCCGAGAAGGCGACAGCGCCGCCCGAGCCGTACGCGAGCACGATCAGCCAGCGCAGCGGGAGCCCGGTCGACCCATCGACAGCCCGTATCGCGAGGCCGGCTCCCCGCGCGAGGGAGAGATTCACCTCGGCTGGTGAGCCGGTGACGGACACTGGCTGAGTCTTCAACTGATAGCTCGCCTTCCTGGCCGTGACCTGGTAGCTGCCCGCGTCCACGTCGTCGATCGAGTAGAACCCCCGGGAGTCGGTCACGGCACGCTTGATCTCGTACGGGCCAGTCTCGCGACCGCTCTCCGCCTGGACCGACGCGCCTTCGATCGGGTCGTTCGACCCGGCTTCCGTCACGACGCCGGAGATCGAGACGGCCGGCAGCACGATGTCGCCGTCGGTCTCGCCGGAGACGGCGAAAGCCTTCCGGTAGGAAACGCCCTGCCCGGAGAGCCCCACCTGGTAGTTCCCGTCGGTGAGACCGTCGAGCGCGTACTGGCCGTTCTCGTCCGTCTGGCCGCGCGCCCCCCCGGTCGAGCCGGGCGGGTCGGGCATCGCCGTGACGAATACGCCCGCGATCGGGCGATCCCCCCGCGTCACCCGCCCCGAGAGCCGCGAAGCCCCCTCGAAGACGACCTCGACGGCCACCTCCCCCGCGCCTTCCGGGACCTCCACGCTCGCCGAAGCGGAACGGCCCGACGGAAAAGCCGTCGAGGCGGAGACGCGCAACACCCCTGGAGGGACATCCTTGAGAGTGAAACGACCCTCGTCGTCGGTTGTTGTACCGTCCTGGTAGTCGCCGCCGGAGCCGAAGATCCGGACGCCGCCGCGTCGCCCGGCCGGAAGCCCGGAAACGGTCCCGCGCACGAGAGCCCCGGTGGCCATCTCGAGGAGCACGCCGTCGAGGCGTTGGCTCTCGGCGAGGACAACCTCTTTGGGCGCCGAGCTGCCCGCGTTCGATCGCGCCGTGACGCGATACCGACCCGCCTTGAGGTGCTCGAACAGGAAGTTGCCCGATCCGTCCGCCCGCGTGGAGTCGCCACCGCCGAAGCGGCTGGATCCCCCCTGGTCGTCGAGCTCGACCTCCGCCCCCGCCACCGGTGTCCGTCCGTCCTTTCCGACGACGGTGCCCGCGAGCGAGCCGCCGATCGACAGCGTCAGGTCCACCGTGCTCTCGTCCTCCTCCTTGACGTCGATCGTCTTCGACGTATCGAGGAAGTCGGGATGCCGCGCGGTCAGGTTGACCTTCCCCGCCGCGAGACCGTCGAATCGGAACCGGCCGTCGGCGTCGGTCGTCTGCGCGTTCTGCCCGCCCCCGAACCCCGCAAGAATGCCCATCCCGGGTCCCCCGCCGTCCTCGCTCCACGAGACCGAAGCGTTCGGGACTCCCGTGCCCTTCCGGGGATCGAGCACCCGCCCGCTGACGGCGGCGCCCTTCTTCAACTGGAGGACGACGCCCTCTTTCGTCTCGCCCTCCGCGACGTCGACGCCGGTGACCTCCGCGGGCCGATAGCCGGGCGACGAAGCGGAGACGGACCACCGGCCGGGCGCGACGTCGGTCAGCTCGAA
Source organism: uncultured Acidobacteriota bacterium (assembly GCA_963832145.1). Taxonomy (GTDB): domain Bacteria; phylum Acidobacteriota; class Thermoanaerobaculia; order UBA5066; family Gp7-AA6; genus Gp7-AA6. The sequence goes on along the minus strand of CAWHTA010000001.1, from coordinate 43,640 downwards.
CGTCCCGTCGGACGACTGGAAGCTCCGGTCGGACTGGCGGCCGCCCATCATGATTCGCATGCCGCCCATCCCTCCGCCGCGGGGTTCGCGAACGGACGCCGAGAAGTCGGAGATCGGCCGGTTCGTTCCCGCGTCCTCGACGCGGCCCCGAATCGTTCCCGACGTTTTGAGCACGAGTGAGAGATCGTCCGAGGGAGGGGTCACCGTCCGCTGGAGAGGGGCGTAACCGTCCGCGCGGACGTTGATCATCACCCCGCGATCCGGCGACAGCCCCTCGAGTCGGAAGCGTCCTTCGGGATCGGTCGTCGCCTGCCGAGCCCCGCTTCCCTCGCCGAACGAGACGATCTCGGCGCCCACGATCGGCTCACCCTTGCCGTTCCGCACGAAACCGCCGATGGGGACTCCCGCCGTGAGGACGACCGGCGCCCACTCGCTCACCCCTTCCGTGTTGACCGTGACCGCGGGCACGCTCTTGCTCGCGTAGCCCTCCCGCGAAACGGCGAGCGCGTAATCGCCGGGCGCCAGGCCCGCGACGCGGAAGGAACCGTCGGCTCCACTCGCCGCGTCCGGTTTCTGGCGGCTCAGGCCGGCCATCTGGATCATCACGCGGGCTCCCCCGCCGCCGCCCCCGCTCTCGGGCCGCGAGACGCGGATCTCCGCCCCGGCGATCGGTTTCCCGGCGGAGTCCACGACGCGGCCGCGCGCCTCGAGACCGCGCTTCACGACGAGGGCGACGTCCTTGAGGCTCTCGCCCGACTTCACGGAGACGCCGTGGCGCTTCGCCGGAACGTAACCGGCCTTCGCCGCCTCGATCGTGACGTTTCGCTGGGCGGTGAGCCCCCGGAGCCGGAACGTTCCGTCCGGCCCGCTCGTGACTTCGCCCCCTCCGAGCAACGCCGCCGGGCCGCTCCGCATGAGCGCGCGCACGCCGGTGTCCCGCGCGATTTCGACGCGCGCGCCCGGAACCGCCGCACCGGCCTCGTCGGTCACGCGTCCGGTGATGCTCGCGGACTTCTGGAGGGCGATCGCGACGGTGCCCGGAGTCGAAACTCCGGCGACGACACCCGGCATCGTAACGGGGAGGTACTCCGCCTTCGCCGCCCGGATCGAGTAGGCCCGCGGGCGAAGCCCGGCGAGACGGAACTTCCCCTTCGCATCGGTCCGCGCCCGCCGGCTCGGGTCCGAAGATCGCATCGTGAAGCCTCCGGCTGTCGTGGAAACCCGGACGCCGGCGATCGGCCGGCGCGTCTTCTCGTCGATGACGCTGCCCGTCACGATGGCGGAGCGGCCGAGTCGGAGCGGCACCTCGACGGTCTCGCCCTTTTTCACCCGTACGGAGTCGCTTCGCGCGGCGAAGTCCTTCCAGAACGCCTCGACGGTCTGCGCGCCCGTGGGAACGCCCGCCAGCCGGAACGCGCCGATGGCGTCGGACTTCGCCGCGAGGGCGCCGGACAGAACGACAGCGCCTTCGACCGGTTTACCGGCCGCGTCGAGCACGGTGCCCGAGACGGTCCCGCCGGACCGCAACGTGATTTTCGCGGCACTCACCCGCTCCCGCAGGGAAGTCTGCGTCGCCAGCCCGAATCCGGTCGCACGCGCGGTCACACGACCCGCGCTCGCCGGTGCGTTGGCGATCGTGAACGACCCGTCGGCGCCCGTCGTGGCGTCGGCGTAGAGTACGATCTCCTCTTCCTCGAACGGCGAGCCGCCGACCGCGCGGACCTTCGCGCCCGCGACCGGCTTTCCCGCCTCGTCGGTGACTCTCCCCGACATCTTTTCCGCGGCGGAGAGCTCGACGTCTCCGAACGCCACGTCTTCGGTCGAGTCGTAGGGGCCGCCGAGAAGCGCGCCGGGCAGCGTGCCCGGGAGGATTCGGACCGCGACCTCGACTCCCGGCTTGTCCAGGGCAATGCGGAAACGTCCCTCGGCGTCCGTGGCGGTCTCGCCGATCGGGGCGGGCGTTGTCCCGAGAGTCTCGTCAACGAGGGTCTCCTCGTCGGAGCGATAGGCCTCCCACACGACTTTCACGCCGGCGACCGGTGCGCCCGACTTGTCGAGCACGCGGCCGGAAACGGCCGCCGCGTGGGCGGCAACGGGAAGCAGAAGGAGCGCGAGTGCCGCGGCGAGACGGGCCTGGGGGTGACGCGTCATTGTTCCTCCGGAAGGCAGACCATTCTCTCCGCAAAGAGACGGAGGTCGCGAGCCAAAGGTTACGATCGCCGTATGGAGCGATCGCTCGACCGAAAAGTGGCCCTCGTGACCGGGGCCGGCATTCGGGTCGGGAGGGCGATCGCGCTCGCCCTGGGCCGCGCCGGCGCGGACGTCGCGCTCCACTACCGCGGTTCGCGGGAAGGCGCGAAGAGCGCCGCGGCGGAGATCGAGGCGGAAGGCCGCCGCGCTGTCGTCGTTGCGGCGGACCTCGTTCGGCCGGACGATTGCCGCCGGGTCGTTCGCGATTCGATCGCGGCGCTCGGGGGACTCGACTTCCTGGTTCACTCCGCTTCGAACTTTCACCGCGCTTCGCTTGCCGAGACCGACGAGGACCTGTGGGACAGCGCGATGGACGTCAACGCGCGGGCCGGGTTCCTCATGGCGCGGGAGGCCGCCCCGACGCTCGCCGCCCGGAAAGGCCGGGTCGTTTTCGTGTCCGACTTCCTCGCGGAGAGCCCCGCCCGCAACTACCTCGCGCACTCGGTGTCGAAGGCGGCCGTTGAGGGCCTCGTGCGCGGACTCGCGGTGGAGCTCGCCCCCGACGTGTCGGTCAACGGCGTCGCGCCCGGGACGGTGTTGCCCCCCGAGGGCACTTCCGCGGAAGAGATCGAGCGCCTCGCGCGGCGCGTACCGGCGAAGCGGATCGGTTCCGCCGAGGACGTCGCGGCGACGGTGGTCTTCCTCTGCGCGGGGCCGTCTTTCCTGACCGGACAGGTCATCCGGGTGGACGGGGGGCGGTCGATCGTCTGAGAGGCGCTGTTCAGCGCGAGAACTCGCGGTACTCCTCGCGCAGCCGACCGGCGAACTCCTTCATCGCGGCGATTCGGGGAGCCGCAAGGGCGCGTCCGGCCTCCGTACGCAGGGGCGCCGCCGCCGCCTCGTCGATCGAGTCGGCCATCTCCGTGAAGTCCATCCTCTCCCGGTGACCCTCGACGAGACGGCGCGCGATCCCGTAGGCACCGAGCTCCTCGATCCTCACGGCGTCGTGCACGATCTCCTCCTCCGGCGTCGCGGGCTCCTTCTCGAGCCGGCCGAGCCCGCGCCAGAGTCGCGCGACCGTCCGCGGCTCGACGCCGAGCGAGGAGAGGAAGATCTCCGTCCGGCTCTTGTGCCCGAAGCGGGAGACCCACTTCTCCTGGCCGGAAAAGACGGCGAGCAGGTAGAGGAGGTCGCGGTCCACGTCGGTCCTGCCGTCCGCGATCCGATCGGTCGCGGCGAGGACGCGCTCGACGTCGCCGTAGTAGGTGATGCCGTCGAGACCGAGGGCGAGGGGTTTGACGTAGTCGGCGATGCGAGCGCGGGCGGCGGCGTCCACCCGGCGATGTTAAGGGAGGAAGCCGGCCGTCAGGGGCGAGGCGAGGCGCGGCGCTGCGGAGTTGGCGCGCCGTCTCTTCCGAACGATCCCCGCCCGCCATAGCGCCCTCGCCGATCCATGTGCTGCCGGCGCGCTTCCTGCTGCATCCGGACGAGTTGGTCCCACTGCTCGGCGCGGAGGACCTGCTTCATGTCGAGCATCATGAGGATCCGCGCCTTCTGCAGCTCGGCGCGCGCGTCTTCCACGACGTCGACCCGCGCCGCGATCTCCTTGCGCTCGGCGTCGGCCTCGATGGCGTCTTCGAGCTCGCCCTGCTTCTTCTCGAGGTCCGCTTTCCGGTCGATCAGGTTTGGGCGCGCCTTCGAGAAGATTGCCTCGATCTCGCGCGTTTGATCCGACGTGAGCCCGATCGCGGCAGCGACACGGGGGCGCTTCCACCACTTACCGTAGGGAAGGTCCGGCGAAGCCCCGGCCGTGGCCGCGGAGAGGCCCACGAAGAGGAGCGCGACCGCAATCCGCTTCACGAGGGCTCCTCCGGGGACTCGAGAGCGGGCTCGTCCCACTCGGTCGCACCGTCCTCGCCCATGGCGAGCCACTCGACGTCGCGGAGCAACTCGTCGTCGGCGAGGTCCTGAGCGGAAAGACCGGCGGTGTCGTCGACCAGAGCCGCTGTCGGCGCGGACACGTTCCGGCCCGGCACGAGCAGGAGAACGAGAAAGAGCGAGGCCGCGAGCGGCAGGGCCCACTTGAGCATCTGCGGCCGTCCCCGCCCCGGGGCGCCGGCGCGGCGCACTGCGGCGAGGGTCGCGTCCTCCGCGGCCGTCCACTCCTCCGGCGTCCGGGCGGCGAGGGCTTCGTCGTCCTTGTCGCCGATGTCGCGGACCGCGGCCTTCCACTCGGTGAGCGCACGGCTGCACGCGAGGCACTCCATCAGGTGCGGCGGCAAGGCCTCGGGCACGCCGGCCGTCGGTACCGCGAGAGCGAACAGCGCGTCGTCGGTCAGATGCTTCCTCGGAAATGTCTTTTCGTCGAGCTTCATGGTCCCGCCTTTTCCCGGAAGTCGCTCAGGCGCTCTCGGATCTTGTGCGCCGCGCGAAAGAGGTGGGACTTGACCGTTCCGCTGTCGAGTCCCGTCAGCTCCGCGATTTCCGGGATCGAGAGCTCCTCGAAGTGTTTGAGGGTGAAAACCGTCTTCTGCCGCGGCGACAGCGTTTCGATCGCATCGCGGAGCCGCTCGCGAATCTCCCGCGACTGCGCCCGACGCTCCGGAGACGGGTCGCCGTGGGGCGCGGTGTCGCGCGGCCCCGACTCGTCGCCGGCGTCCGGGGACTGGTGGAAATAGAGGACCAGCCGCCGCCGCTTCAACCGGTCCTTGCACCAGTTGATGCAGATCCGCGTGAGCCACGTCTCGAACGTCGACCCCTCGCGGAAGTCGTTCAGGTTCTGCCAGGCGCGGAGAAAGCTCTCCTGCGCGGCGCAATCCGCTTCGCCCATGTCCCGCAGGAGCCGGTAGGCGACCCGCGTGATCCTGCGCTGGTACTGGCGGACGAAGTACTCGAAGCCTTCCGTGTTTCCGGCGCGGATCTCCTCGATCAGGCGCGCTTCGTCGACGCCTGGCTGGGTCTCGCGCGGAATCATGGCAAGGGCGGGCACACCCGATAGACGATCGGGCGGCGCCGGAGTTTACGGGTCGACGGAGGGCGGGTCCGGGACGATTTCACAGAGAGCTCAGGATTTCCTCGCGTTTTCGGGCGTACTCCTCCGGGGTTAACAGCCCGCGGGTCTTCAAGTCTTCCAGCTCCGCGAGACGCGTCGCGGTCGTCGGGGCCGCCGGCGCCGCGGGAGCGGTCCCCGCGCCCGTCTGCTGCCCCCAGACGGCCTTCCGGAATTGCTCCGGTTCAGCGATGTCCGGAAACGTCAGCCGGCCGGTCTCCGAGGCGGTTTCGAGGACGACAGTGCCGTAACCGAGCAGGCGCGCGATCACTCCCTGGCGGAGGGTGATGTCCTGAATGCGGTCGAGGAGCGCCTGCTCGACCTCGCGAGCCACGAGCCCGTACTTCCGGATCACGCGACGGTTCGTGACCACGTACTCGTCCGCGGAGGCCCGGATGCGCCGCACGACGAAGTGCGCGACCGCTGCGAACAGAAAGAGGAGACCGAGGTTTCCGAATACGGAGGACGTCGTCGCGTCCTCGAGAGAGTTCCCGGCGACCCACCACGACAGCCCGAACACGGCGGCGAGGATCAGGAGTACGACGGTCGTGCGGTAGTAAATCCAGTGGTATCGCGCCCGGTAGACGATCGTCTCGCCGGGCACCAGGTTCTTCTCCGCGTAAGACATGGACGCGCGTCGGAAGGGTAACATCCCCGACGGATGGCGCGACCGGAACAGGTGATTCTCGTGACCGGTTGCTCGACCGGAATCGGCCGCGCGACCGCGCTCGAGGCGGCTGCGAGGGGGCACCGGGTCTTCGCCTCGGCGCGACGCCGCGAGGACGTCGCCGACCTGTCCGGGAGGGGCATCGAGACTCTCGCTCTCGACGTCACGTATCCCGACTCGATTGGCGAGGCGGTCCGGGACATCCTCCGAGCCGCCGAGCGGATCGACGCCGTCGTCAACAACGCCGGCTATGGCCAGTACGGCGCGGTCGAGGACGTCTCTCTCGAAGAGTGGCGGGCGCAGTTCGAGGTAAACCTTTTCGGCACGATCGCCGTCCTTCGGGCCGTCCTTCCCGCCATGCGCGCCGCGAGAGGGGGGACCGTCGTCAACGTGTCGTCGGTCGCCGGCCGGGTGGCAATCCCGTTCGCCGGCCCTTACTCGGCGTCCAAGCACGCACTCGAGGCGATGTCGGACGCGTTGCGAGTCGAGGTCTCTCCCTGGGGAATCCGGGTGGTGCTCGTGGAGCCCGGTCCGATCGCGACTCGTTTCGGCGATCGAACGCGCCTGGCGACGGCGCGCATCCTCGCCGTTCCCGGGCCCTACTCCCGCTTCTACGACGGCGCGGAACGAGCGAGCAACCGGCAGTTCCAGATGGGCAAGAAGAACCCCGACGTGGTCGCACGCACGATCGTCGACGCGATCGAAGCGAAGCGTCCGAAGACGCGATACCGGGTCACACCGCTGGCGCGAATCCTCGTTTCCCTGAAGTCGGTTGCGTCGGATCGATTCCTCGACCGACGGTTGAAGAAGATGTTGGGACTTCCCGACCAGGTCTGATCGGTCGGCTTAACCGGGAGGAGGCTTTCCCATGGCAGTCAGCGTCAAGGCGATCACGTTGTGGCGGGCGGAAGTGGACAACCGGCCGGGAACGCTCGCGAAGGCTCTCGGTCCCCTGGCGGAGTCGGGCGCGAGTCTCCGCGTCGCGATGGTGTACCGGTTCCCGGGAAACGAGAGCCGCGGGGCGATCGAGCTCTTTCCCGTCGCCGGAAGGAAGGCGACGACAGCGGCCCGACGCGCCGGACTCTCCGAGTCGGGCATCCCGACCCTCCTCGTGGAGGGCGACGACAAACCGGGCCTCGGAGCCGCGATCGCGCGAAGCCTCGCCGGAGCCGGAATCAACGTCGCCTTCCTCGTTGCGCAGGTCGTCGGCCGCCGCTATGCGGCGGTGATCGGCTTCGACTCCCCCGCCGACGCGAAGAAGGCCGCGCCTCTGCTCCGTAAGGCGAAGCCGGCCTCCCGAAGGTAGAGCTACACTCGATCCCTCGGGGCCGTAGCTCAGTTTGGATAGAGCGAAGGTTTCCTAAACCTTAGGTCGGCAGTTCGAGTCTGCCCGGCCCCACCACGTTGCTTCGCTTGCGCAGCGCGAGCGTCAGCGATCCGAGCTCGCCGGGCGCATCGGCGCGAAGTCGCGCGCGGGGCGAAGCGCGGGAATCGCTTCCGGGACCCCGATGTAGAACCCCTGGCCGAGCGGAATGCCGAGGTGCCGGCACTCTTCGAGGTCCTCCGGCGTTTCGATCCCTTCGGCCACGCACGTCGCGTCGATCCGGCGCGACAGGTTGACGAGCATCTCGACGACGTCGCGCTTGATCGTGTCCTGGTGGAGGCCGGTGACGAGCGTGTTGGCGACCTTGAGAAAGTTCGGCCGCAGCTCGGCGATCGACTGGAGCGACGCGTAGCCCGAGCCCGCGTCGTCGATTGCGATCTTGAAACCATGCTCGCGGAGCATCGCGAGGGACTCCCGGAAGACCGGGAGGTCGCGGATCGCCGACCGCTCCGTAACTTCCAGAACGACCTGGTTGCGGAGGTTCAGGAGCGGTTTCAGGGCGTGGACCCCGCGGGTGGAGAGCAGAGCGACCGTGTCCGCCTCGACGTTCAGGAAAAGCATTGACGTCGCCGCCATCGAGTAGTTCCGGGCCGACGACTCGAGGCACAGCTGCTCGAGATCCCAGATCGCTTCGTGCTCGCCGGCGAACTCGAACAGGAGGTCCGGGCTCTCGAACGCGGAGTCGAGCGGGCCGCGCGTCAACGCCTCGTGGCCGAAGAGGTCCATCGTGTTCAGGTCGAAGATCGGCTGGTAGACGGTTCGGATGTTGCGCTTGCGCAGGATCTCCTTGAACGCGTCGTGCAGGCGCGCCTGCCGCTCCCGCTCCTTCGTGGTGGCGATCGTGATCGCTTCGCGGAGCGCGCGGTAGACGAGCCGCTCGATCCGCATCTGGGGGTTTCCGCGGATCACGGAGTGCCCGACGAACACGGCGATCCGCTTGTGGATGCGAGAGCCGAACGCCTCGTCGAGCGTGCCGCGGAGCGACTCTTCGACCTGGCGCGCCTTGCGCTGAAGGCGGGCGAGGCCCTCGTCGCCCCCTTCCAGGCTCGTGAAGATGTAGAAGTCGGAGCCTCCCGTCCGGTTGACCGCGACGTAGTCCTGGGCCGAGAAGACGGTTCCGAGCATCCGCCGCAGCGCCTTCGCCGCGTGGCGCAGCAGGCCGTCGAAGACCTCCCACCCGTACGCGTCTTCGACGTGGCTGTACTGCTCGACGTCCACGTACAGCACCGCGAGGTCCCGGCTGTCGAGCAGCCGGTCGCGAAGCGCGTCGATGATGACCGGGACGGTGGGGAGCTCGGTCACCGGATCGAAGAGCAGGCTCTTGAATCGGACCTGGTCGTTCTCGGAAGGCATGAAGGGAGCGGTTTCATCCCCGCGCTGCTCGAGCAGCCGTCGCACCGTCGCGAGGAGCTTCTTTCGGGTGAATGGCTTGGTGAGGTAGTCGTCGGCGCCGACCTGCATTCCGGTGATCAGGTCGCGGATCTCGCTCTTCACGGTCATCATCGCGATCGGGATCGATCGCGTCTCCGGCGCGTTCTTGAGCGTTGTGCAGACCTCCCAGCCGGACAGCTCCGGCATCATGACGTCCAGAAGGACGAGGTCCGGCCGGGTCTCGAGCGCGAGGTCCACGCCCTCCCTTCCGTTGCGCGCGAGCAGCACGGAATAGCCGGCGTTCGCGAGGATCGTCTGCACGATGAGCAGGATGTCCTCGTCGTCGTCGACAATGAGGATGCGTTCGTCGGCCATATGTATTTCCTGGTGTCTCGGGCCGGTCAGGAGCTCCCGCTCATAGTACCAAGACGGCGTGAGCCGGGCGACCGGAAAGGCGCGACCGGCCGCCGAGCGGGCCGAGCTCGATGAAGAAGGACAGCCCGGCGACCCGGGCGCCCAGCTTCTCGATGAGCTCCACGGCGGCGGCTGCCGTTCCGCCCGTGGCGAGCACGTCGTCCACGACCAGCGCCGTCTCGCCGGGCGCGAACGCGTCGGCGTGCATCTCGAGCGCGTCCGATCCGTACTCGAGGCCGTAGGCGACCCTCTCGGTGCGCCCCGGAAGCTTGCCGGGCTTTCGCACCGGAACGAACCCGAGGCCGAGCTCGCGGGCGATCGCCGCCCCGAACATGAAGCCGCGCGCCTCGATCCCGACGACGCGATCGACGCGCGCCTGACGGAAAGGGTCGGCCATCGCGCCGACAGCGGCGTGGAACGCTTCCGGCGAGGCGAGGAGCGGCGTGATGTCCCGGAAGAGGATGCCCGGTTTCGGAAAGTCGGGGACGTCGCGGACGAACCGCGCGAGGTCGATCATCCCGTGATGCGGAAGGTGGTGAGCCCCTCGGGAGTCGTCTCCTCGACTTCGACGGCGTCGACCCGGCAGCCGACCGGCCCGCGGCGCATCTTTGCGAGGTAACGATCGACGGCGCCCGACTCTCCTTCGACGAGAGTCTCGACCCGGCCATCGGGGAGGTTGCGCGCCCAGCCCGTCACTCCCTCGCCCTCCGCGGCGCGCCGCGCGAAGAAGCGGAATCCGACGCCCTGGACCCGCCCCGAAATGAGCGCGCGGCGGGCGATCACGCCGGCGCGCGGCCGAAGCGGCCGAGGAGGGGCACGAAGACGACTTCTTCCCCGTCCTCCCGGGCGAAGTCGGTCTTGCGCCTGCGCACGACACGGATGCGCTGCCGCTCCGGCGGACCGACCGGCGCGACGAGTCTTCCCCCCACGGCGAGCTGCTCCAGGAGAGTCTCCGGAATCTCGTCGGCGCCCGCGGTGATGAGAATGCGGTCGTAGGGCGCCGCAGCCGGATAGCCGTAGGTCCCGTCGAACGCTTTCACCGACACGTTCTGGTAACCGAGTTGTGCGAGCGTCGCGGCCGCGGCGCGCGCGAGCTCGTCGAGCCGTTCGAGCGAGTACACGCTGCGGGCGAGCCGTGAGAGCACCGCCGCCTGGTAGCCGGAGCCCGTCCCGATCTCCAAGACCTTCTGGCCCGGCTGCACGGCGAGGCGCTGGGTCATGAGACCGACGACCGAGGGCTGCGAGATCGTCTGTCCGTGCCCGATCGGCAGCGAGTGGTCGCCGTAGGCCTTTGCCCGCAGCGGCTCAGGGACGAAGCAGTGGCGGGGCACCTCGCCCATCGCGGCGAGCACGCGGGGATCGTCCACGCCGCGGGGCACGACGTAGCGCACGATCATCTCGCGGCGCTGCGCGTCTTCGCGCACGCCGGACCGGCGGTCGGTTTGCGGGGGCACCTGAACGTCATGGTAGCAGGAGGGTTCCGGGGGCTCCTCGGGGCTCCCCGGAGTAAACCGGCTAAAATGAGCGTTCCACTCGATCCATGGAGGTACGTTGACGCCCCGAGATACGGCTGAGCTCGTCCATCCGGCGCTGGCCGGAGTCTCCCGGGAAGAGTTGAAGAAGTGGTACGCGCTCATGCACCTCGCGCGCGTGCTCGACGACAAGGCCCCGAACTACCTGAAGCAGGGGCTCGGCTGGAGCTACCACGCCCCCTGCGCCGGACACGACGCGATCCAGCTCGCCCTCGGGATGACCTTCCGCCCGGGACGGGACTACCTCTTCCCCTACTACCGCGACCTGACGACCTGCGTGGCCGCCGGGCTCACCGCCGAGGAGATCATCCTGAACGGCACCTCGAAGGCGACCGACGTCTCTTCCGGCGGGCGGCACATGTCCAACCACTTTTCCAAGCCGGAGATCGGAATCCAGAACGTCTCGTCCTGCGTGGCGAACCATGCCGCCCACGCGGCCGGGCTCGGGCGCGCGATCCGGACTTACGGCCGCGACTCGATCGTCTTCTGCTCGATCGGGGAATCCTCGACCTCCGAGGGGTACTTCTACGAGGCGGTCAACGGCGCCTCGCGCGAGAAGCTCCCCGTCGTGTTCGTCGTCCAGGACAACGGCTACGGGATCTCGGTGCCCAAGATCGACCAGACCGCAAACCCGGCGCCGGCGGACAACTTCTCCGGGTTCCTGAACCTCAAGATCTTCAAATGCGACGGCCTCGATGTTTTCGACTCCTTCCGGGCGATGCGCGAGGCGGTGGACTTCGTCGAGACCGGCGCCGGTTGCGCGATGGTTTACGCGCCCTGCGTCCGGATCCACTCGCACTCCAACTCCGACCGGCACGAGCTCTACCGCTCGCCCGAAGAGCTCGCGGCGGCCCGCGAGGCGGATCCCCTCCCCCGCTTCCGGCGCACGCTCGTCGACAACGGCCTCCTGACCGAGGAGGAAATCGTCGCGATCGAGGCCCACAACCAGCAGACGTACGAGGAGGCTGCCGATCGCGCGCGACAGGCGCCCGATCCCACCCCCGAGTCGATCTTCGATTTCGTCGCACCCGAGCCGTGGACCCCCGAGAAGTGGCCCGAAGGGCTTCCCGACGGCACGGGCGAGGCGATGACGCTCGTGCAGTCGATCAACCAGACGCTGAAGGAAGAGTTCCGCCACAACCCCGACACGTACATCTGGGGCCAGGACGTCGCCTACCGGGACAAGGGCGGGATTTTCAACGTCACGAAGGGGATGCAGCAGGAGTTCGGCCCCCACCGCGTCTTCAACGGTCCGATCGCGGAAGACTTCATCCTCGGGACGTCCGACGGTTTCTCGCGTCTCGCCGAGAACATCCGGGTCGTCGTCGAGGGCGCCGAGTTCGCGGACTACTTCTGGCCGGCGGCCGAGCAGATGGTCGAGATGTCCCACGAGTACTGGCGGACGAACGGGAAGTACGTCCCGAACGTCACGGTGCGGCTCGCATCGGGCGGGTACATCGGCGGCGGCCTCTACCACTCGCAGAACATCGAGGGATGGCTCGTGACTCTGCCAGGGATCCGGATCGTGTACCCGGCGTTCGCCGACGACGCCGCGGGGCTCCTCCGGACCTCGATGCGCTCGCGAGGCATCACGCTCTTCCTCGAGCCGAAGTTCCTCTACAACAACCCGATGGCCCGCGCCGCGGTGCCGGCGGAGTTCGCCGTTCCGTTCGGGAAGGCGCGCCTTCGCCGCGAGGGCAAAGACCTGACGATCGTCTCCTACGGAACGACGGTGCACTTCGCCCTCGAAGCGGCCGCCGAGCTCGCCAAGGAAGGCAAGGAGGTCGAGGTCGTCGACCTGCGCTCGCTCGTGCCGCTCGACATCGAGGCGGTGACCCGCTCCGTGATGAAGACGAACCGGGCCCTGGTCGCGCACGAGGACAAGGTCCACGGCGGTTTCGGGGGCGAGGTCGCCTCTCAGATCCAGGAAGCGGTCTTTCCGTACCTGGACGCCCCGATCGGCCGCGTGGGATCGACCTTTACCCCGGTCGGGTTCAACCGGATCCTCGAGCGGGCCGTCCTCCCGTCGACCGAGCGGCTCCTCGAAGGAGCGCGGAAGGTCCTCGCCTACTAACGACGCGCAGCGGTCGGAAGGGTCAGACCGGAAGCGATCCCCTCGAGCAGGTCCATCGACGCGTAGGCGGTCAGGTCGAGGTGCAGCGGCGTCATCGAGATGTGCTTGTCGGCGACCGCGCTGATGTCCGTGCCCTCCTCGAGCTCGCCCACGGGGATCGTCGAACCGATCCAGTAGTAGGGACGGCCGCGCGGGTCGGTCTTCTCGATCACCGTCTCCCCGTACCGGCGCGTTCCGCACCGCGACACCCGCACGCCCCGGACCTCGCCGGCCGGCACGTTGACGTTGACGAGCGTCTTCGGCGGGAGCTTCTCCTCGAGGAGACGCCGAGCGAGCCGGGCCGCGAAGTTCGCGGCGGCGTCGAACGAAAAGCCCTTCTCGATCTCCTGCGAAACGGCGACGGACGGGATGCCGAGGAGCGCGCCCTCGAACGCCGCCGAAACGGTACCGGAGTAGGTCACGTCGTCGCCGAGGTTCAGCCCGAGGTTGATGCCGGAGAAGAGAAGGTCAGGCCTCCGGTCGCGCAGGAGGTGAAGGACCCCCCAGTTGACGCAGTCCGTCGGCGTCCCGTTGACCGACCAGCGCCGCTCGCCGATCTCCTTCGCGCGTAGCGGGGTGTCGAGGGTGAGCGCGTGCCCCGCGGCGCTCCTCTCCTGGTCCGGCGCGACCGTGTGGACGTCGCCGACCTCCCCGAGCGCCGCGGCGAGCCGCTCGATCCCCTCCGAAAAGATCCCGTCGTCGTTGGTGACGAAGATCCGCGGGCGGATCACGCCGCCGGTTCTTCCGGGATCACGATCCACATGATGATGTACACGAGGATCCCGGGGAACGCGGCGGACAGGATCGAGACGAGCACGTACAGGACCCGCATCAGGCCAACGTCCATCCCGAAGTGGTGCGCGAGGCCCGCGCAGACCCCCGCGATCACGCGCTGGCTCCGCGAGCGCCGGAGAGGCCGCGGATGGTTCATACGGTCACCTGCTCGACCGGAGGCGGCGGCATCAGGAACATGAGGATGATGTACGCGATGATCCCCGGGAACGCGGCCGACAGGATGGAGACGAGGACGTAGAGAACTCGAACCACCGTCGGGTCCATGTCGAGGTACTCGGCGAGGCCGCCGCACACGCCCGCGATCATCTTTTCGCGGTTCGAGCGAGTCAGCCTTCTGGGTCTCGTTTCACCGTTCACGTTACCCTCCTTCGTAAACGACCCGGTTCTTCTCGGTCTCGTTCAGGGCGACCCGCACGAGACGGGCCGGCTCGAGTCTGCCCTCGAGCTCTCCCCATATACCTATAACGATGTTTTCGGCCGTCGGGTTCCGTCCCGAGAGGAAGTCCACGTCGAAGTTCAGGTGCCGGCGGTCGAGCTTCCCGACGACACGATCCGTAATCGTGCGCTTGAGCTTCCCGAAGTCCATCACGTAGCCCGTTTCCGGGTCGATCTCGCCCTCGACGGTGACCTCGAGCCCGTACGTGTGCCCGTGCCCGTGGGGGTTGTTGCACTTCTCGAAGACGCTCCGGTTCGTCTCCTCGTCCCAGTCGTCGCGGTGGAGGCGGTGCGCGGCCGAGAAGTAGGAGCCCGAGACGAGCCGGACCTTCATGGGCGCATTATCCGCCCGCCGATCCGATCTCACGAAGCGAGGTTGTACCTCTCCCGCAGACCGCCGAGTGGTGCGCGAGGTGGCCGGCGGCGATGTAAGCCAGGGCGCGCACGCTGAAGAGGTACCCGCTCGCGATGCCGCTGCGCATCCACGCCTCCGGCGGCAGGTTCCGGAAGAAGGCCACGGTGCCGAGCCGGGCCCCGCGGAACTCCTCGACGTGGGCCGCCCAGGGCACGTCGTCCGACGGCACGCCCGCGGCGGCAACCTTCTCGTCGAAGCTCGGAAGCTCGCTGTCGAAGCCCCGTGCGAACCACATCGCGCGGAACACGAAGAGCCGCTCGCAGTCGTTGACGTGGTTCAGAACCTGCCGCGCGCTCCACTTGTCCGGCGCGTAGCGCTCGAGGGACTTTTCCTCGGAGACTCCTCGGAAGAACCCGAGCGACTCGTCGAGCTGAGACTCGAGCTTGCCGACGACGTCCTCGGTCTGAATCCGGTCGATGTACTTGAAGTAGTAGGGAATCGCCTCGTCCGGTCCGGGTCGTCCGATCATGGAGGGGAGTCTATTCAAAGTCGCCGTCTGCGGACGAGCAATGCGAGGCGGTCCTCCCGCATGCCGGTCGTCGCCGCGTCGCGCTCCAGGGCCGCGCGGTAGAGGGGCCACAGCACGGCCAGCCCGGCTTTCTTCCAGGCCGGGAGGCGCGGCAGACTGGCGAAGTCGAGCAGCGGATGGCCAGGGGAACGGGTCAGGAAGGCGTAGGCGGACGCCAGCCGACCGAGTGTCCAGCCGCCGCCCCGAGGCGAGTATTCGGGCTCGACGACGACTTCGAAGCCCGCGCGCTCGACCAGCGTGGAAAGCCCGGCGCGGGTGTATCCCGGACGGACGTGATGGTGGTAGTCGTCCTCCGTGGAGCGGTGCCCGCTCGCCTCGGGGACCATCACGAAGAGATGGCCCTCGGGCGCGAGCTTCCCCCCAAGACGTTCGAGCAACTCACAGTCGTCTTCCACGTGCTCGAGCACGGCGACGAGCAGAATGAGGTCGAAGCCGTCCTCCCGATCGAGGCCTTCTTCGTCGAGCACCTTCACCCGGGAGTAGCCGCCCCGGCTCGCGATGGTCCGGCACCTCTCGGCGGCGGCGGGCGACGCGTCGTAGAGGAAGACCGCCGCCTCCGGGTCGCGGCGCGCGAGAGCGAAGCCGAAAGCACCGAAGGCGCAGCCGAAGTCGAGAACCTTGCGGGGGCGGATCCCCTGCCGATCGAGGAACGGCAGTGCGAAGTGCCGGAACCGCGTGTAGCGGATGACCGTCGGCGCGGAGAGCGTCCCATAGAGACGGATGACGGTCCGCTCGAGCGGGCCGAAATCAGGAAGCCATCGCAGCTCCGAGCCGAACATTCGCCGGTGCCGCACGATACCTTCCGCACGGGATCGCGTGCGCTAGAGTTTCGCCATGTTCCCGGGCCTCGCGAGAGGTACCCGTCCGCCCGGAGGCGCTTCGTGAGCGCCGGGCCCCGACGGCAGCTGCTGATCGGGCTCGACGCCATGGAGTGGGAGCTCGTCGAACGCTGGGCGGGGGAGGGAAAGCTGCCGACCTTCCGCCGCCTCATGGAACGGGGCACGCGGGGCGAGCTCTCCTCGACCTCCGCCCAGCTCCCCGACACGGTCTGGTCGTCCCTCTATACCGGCGTGAATCCCGCCAAGCTCGAGAAGTGGTTTTACGTGCAGTACGACGCGGCCACGCTGGGGTTGAAGTACCTGACCGATGACGCCATCACGCGGCCAGCCGTTCTGGCAGCTCCTCGGGGAGGGCGGGCGGCGAGTCGGGGTCGTGGACGTGCCGAAGACGCGACTCAACCCGTCTCGGAACGGGTTCCAGCTGACCAACTGGGGCGCGCACGCCACGACGACTCCCCGGGCCGCGATGCCGGCGACGCTGATGAAAGAGATCGAGGCGCGCTTCGGCGACCATCCGGTGCGCGACTGCGACGCCGTTGCCGAGAATCCGGCGGCGCTCGTGAAGCTCCGGGACCTCGTGCTGGAGGGCGTGCGCGTGCACGGGCGGGTCTTCCGCGCTCTGATGAAGGAAAGGGAGTGGGACGTCTTCTTCGGGGCGTTCTCCGCGCCCCACTGTATCGGCCATCACCTCTGGCACTTCCTGGACTCCACCCATCCGCGGCATCCGTCCGACGATCCCCACGGGCTCGCGAGCGGCATCGAGAGCGTCTACGCCGCGATCGACAGCGAGATCGGCGAGATGCTGGCTGCGGCCGGCGACGACACCCGGTGCATTGTGGTCGCCGCGCACGGGATGGGCCCGCTCTATCACGCCTCCTGGAACCTGCCGGAGATCCTCGAGCGCCTGGGCTACGGCGCGCCGGGTCAGGAGAAGCGCGCGCGAGAGGCCCGCGAGGCCCGCGTGAATCCGTGGCGCATCCTGAAGATGGTGGTGCCCGGAAGGATCCAGTACCGGATCAAGGCCATGCTCCCGCAGGCGATGCAGCACCGGCTCCTGTTCCTCTGGTACGCGGGCGGCCGGAGCTGGGCCGGGCATCGCGCGTTCGCCATCCCGAACAACGACTCGGTCGGCGCGATCCGCGTGAGCGTCCGCGGGCGCGACCGGGACGGCCTCGTCGAGCCGGGAGCGGAATACGACGAGATCTGCCGCGACATCGCGGAGGGGCTCGAAGAGCTGACGGATCCGGTCAGCGGCCGGCGCGTGGTCAAGCTCGTCACCCGGACCCATCGCGAGTTCGAGGGACCGTTCCTCGACAACCTGCCGGACCTGACCGTCCTCTGGGACCAGTCCTTCCGGTGGGAGTCGGTCACGTCACCGCGCGTCGGCACACTGCACATCCCGCGTCAGGACGCGCGCGGCGGCAGTCACCGCCCGCGCGGGTTCTTCCTGGCGACCGGGCCCGGCGTGGCGGAAGGCGCCGTCGTCCACGGCCGGTCGATCTATGACTTCGCGCCGACTGTGCTCGAGTACGCGGGGGTCCCGATTCCGCCGACTTCGACGGGCGTCCGCTGCCGCTTCACGCCGAAGCAACCGCGGTTGGATCGTAAGGAGGTCGCATGCGGAAACTGACCCTCGCCATCCTTCTCCTGCTCGCGGTGACTCCCCTCCTCGCCCAGAAGCCGCGCGCGCGCGACCTCGGAATCCCCTTCGACGGACTTCCCGGGCCGAAGAACGCACTCACGGACGTCCCGGGCGTGGAGGTCGGGATGGTCACGCTGATCCGCGACGCGCGCCGCGCCGACGGCAAGACGGCCGCCGTGCGAACCGGTGTCACCGCGATCCTTCCGCGCGGCAAGGCCTCCGCCGGGATTCCGGTCTTCGGCGGCTGGTTCCCGCTGAACGGCAACGGCGAGATGACCGGCACCCACTGGCTCGACGAGTCCGGGTTCCTCGAAGGACCGATCCTCATCACGAACACGCACAGCGTCGGCGTCGTGCGGGACGCGGTCGTCCGGTGGCAGGTTGCCAAGGGCTTCCTCTACCAGGACTACTCGTACCCGATGGTCGCCGAGACCTACGACGGGTACCTGAACGACATCAACGGCTTTCACGTGACGCCGGAGGACGCGATCCGTGCCCTCGACCAGGCGACGACCGGCCCCGTCGCCGAAGGCAACGTCGGCGGCGGCACCGGGATGATCTGTTACGAGTTCAAATGCGGGACCGGCACGTCTTCCCGCAAGCTCTCCGCGGCCGACGGCGGCCACACGGTCGGCGTCCTCGTCCAGGCGAACCACGGCATCCGGTACCAGCTGATGGTCGCCGGCGCGCCCGTCGGCACCGTTCTCGACGCAGAACGCGCCCTACTCGAAGGGGCGCAACTTCGACAACGAGCAGGGCTCGATCATCATCGTTGTCGGAACGGACGCGCCGCTCCTCCCCCACCAGCTGAAACGCCTTGCCAAGCGGGCCGCCCTCGGTCTCGCGCGCACGGGCTCCCGTGCGGGCAACGGGTCCGGCGACATCTTCGTCGCGTTCTCGACGGCCAACCGGGAGGCGCCGAAGCTCGATCAGAAGATGGCGACGGCGACGTTCGTGCCGAACGACCGAATCGGCGCGATCTTCAACGCCGTCGTCCTGGCGACCGAGGAAGCGATCGTGAACGCGCTCGTCGCGGGAGAGACGATGACGGGCATGGAAGGGCACCGGATCGAGGCGATCCCGCAGGACAAGCTCAAGGCGGCGCTGAAGCGGTATGGGAGGTCAGGTCGATAGAGAGATTTGGTCGGGACGCCGGGATTCGAACCCGGGACCCCCTGAACCCCATTCAGGTACGCTACCAGACTGCGCCACGTCCCGACCGGAGTCGGGCATTTGAGCAGGCGCGGGGCGCGCTGTCAAACGGCGCGCGGTCGATTCAGCGTTTCTTCGGCTTGTCGAGGAGCCGCACGATCTCCTTCAGCTCCCGGATCACGTTCTTGCGCTCGGCGAAGCCGGACGGCTCGGCGGCGCGCACGGGAGCGGGTGCGGGAGGCGGCGGAGCGACGATCGGAGGTTGCGGCACCGGACGGGGCGCCGGTGTCGGGGCCGGCGCCGCGGCGACCGGAGTCGGCTTGGGCACGGGCTTCGGCTGAGGGAGCTCGACCTTCTCCTCGAGCTTGCGGCGCTCTCCGCCGATCGGCGGCGCCTTCTCGCCGTCGTCGAATCGCCCTTCCGCGATCTCCGACTCGAGCCTTTTCTTCGCGCCGGCGACGGTGAAGCCTTCGTCGTAGAGGAGCTGGCGGATGCGCGCGATGATCTGGACGTCTCGCGCCGTGTAGAGACGCGGCGCCCCGCGGTCCTTGCCCTCGGCGAGCGCGGGGAACTCCGTCTCCCAGTAGCGGAGCACGTACGGCGCGACCTCCGCCATCCGACAGGCGTCCGCGGGTTTGAAAAGTTGGGTATCGGCTTTCGCCACCGTCACTACTCTATCGCCGCCCCTTCGACTTTGTACCCGGGACTTTCGACGTCCGCCGTCGTTCGCCGCCCTTGGTGACCGACGTCTTGTGCTCCTTCGATCGCGAGCGCACCGAGACCCGAAGGGGCGAACCGCCGAAGTCCGCCGCCTTCCGCAGGAGGTTCTCGATCCGCCGGCTCTCGGAGAAGTGGAGCGGCTCCTCCCGGTTGCACACGAGCGTGAACGTGGGAGGGCCCACGCCCGTCTGGGCGACGTAGTAGACGCGCAATCGCGTGCCGCGGTCGGTGCGAGGGGGCGAGTCCCGGAGCACGCGACCGAGGACCCGGTTCAACTCCCCCGTCGTGATCCGGCGCCGGCGGCTTTCCGCGGCGTGAACGGCGGCCGGCAGAACGCGCCGGATTCCCTTGCCCGTCTTCGCGGAGACGCGGAGCATTTCGGCGTAGGCGGCGAACGGGAGCCGCTCGCGGACCGCGGCCTCGAACCGCTCGCGAGGCCTCGGGGCCGAGGCCCTCCGAGAGGTCCCACTTGTTCGCGACGATGACGAGTCCCTTCCCCTGCTCGTGCGCGAACGCGGCGACCGACGCGTCCTGCGCGGTCGGCCCGTCGAAGGCGTCCAGCACGAGGAGCGCGACGTCGCACTCCTCGACCCGCTTGCGCGCCTGGACGACCGAGAGGACCTCGGGTCCCTGCTCGGTCTTCGCCTTGCGGCGGATGCCGGCCGTGTCGACGAGGCGGAAGCGGTTTCCGCCGGCCTCCAGGGAGACGTCGGTCGCGTCGCGGGTCGTGCCCGCGACCTCCGAGACGATCGCGAGGTCCTCGCCGGTGAGCGCGTTGACGAGCGAAGACTTTCCGACGTTGGGGCGGCCGATGATCGCGAGCGCGATCTCGCGCGCCTCCCGTGGCGCTTCCGCTTGCGTCGCTTCCGGTGGCGCCTCCGCCGCTTCCGGCTCGGCGGGAACCCGGCTCGCGATCGCGTCGATGAGCTCGTCGATCCCGATCGCGTGCTCCGCGGAGACGCCGTAGACCTCGGCGAAGCCGAGCTCCCAGGCCTCGACCTCCCCTTCGCTTCCCTCGCGCCGGTCCACCTTGTTCGCGACCACGAGGGTCTCGACGCCGGTCCCGCGCACGGCCTGCGCGGCGGCGAGGTCGCCCGGGAGCACGCCGGCGGACGCGTCCATCACGAGGAGGACGAGGTCCGCCCGCCGGATGGCCTGGACGGCGCGGTCCCGGATTTCGGCGGGGATCTTCTCCTTGCCCTCCGGGTCGTAGCCGCCGGTATCGAGGAGCCGGTAGGTGCGGCCGTCGGAGAGCGGTGCCTCGACCTCGAGGATGTCGCGCGTCATGCCCGGCAGGTCGTGAACGAGCGAGCGCCGGCGACGGAGGAGCCGGTTGAAGAGCGCCGACTTGCCCACGTTCGGGCGGCCGGCGATGACGACGCGGAAGGCGCTCACGCCTTTTTCCGCGGGATTCCCCCCTCGAGGCGGAGCGCGAAACGCGGGTGCTGGAACGGGTGGACGTCCGGGAAGCGCTGGAAGATCCACCCGGTGAAGATCTCCTTGCCCCCCTGCGCGACGGCGATCCGCGCCGCGGGGTTCTCCTCGGCGATTCCCGTGGACGTGATGGTCTGCGCGCTCATCGCGAATGCGGGAAGGTAGACGTCGGCGCGCACCTGGAGGTCCGAGCCGGGCAGCGGCGTCGGAATGCCGATCGGGACCTCGAGGATTCCCTCCTTCGAGGACTCGGCGTCCTTCCAGGCGATCTTCACTCCCGAGAAGGCGGCGATCGCCTCGGGCGGCACGACGAGCTCGGTCGGCGCGGTCGGCGCGTCGTCGGAGCCGGCCGGCGCCATGTCCTCGCGATCGTGCGAGACGGCCATGCGGATGTCCGGATCCGGACGGCCGCGCTCGCGGCAGCCGAAGACCGGCAGGACCACGGTCAGGAGCACGGCGAGGGCCGCGGGCGAACGCCTCATCGCGTCCTGCGCCGACGGGCCCGGGAGGGCTCGGCAGCCTTCGGGGCCCGGCGGGTTCTCTCGGGAGTCGCAACGGCTTCCGGACGGGATCGCTCGCGCCCCGCGATCCGGAAGTCGAGACGTCGCCGTACTTCGTCGATCGCCTTCAGTTCCACGGTGACCGGATCACCCAGCCGGAAGATCTTGCCGCTCGCGCGGCCGCGCAGCCGATGCTGCTTTTCCTCGTACACGTAGAAGTCCTCGCCGAGGCTCGACATCGGGATGAGACCCTCGACGAAGAAGTCCTGCAAGGTCACGAACAGACCGAAGGACGTCACTCCGGTGATGAAGGCGTCGAACTCCCGTCCGAGCTTGTCCTTCATGAACACGATCTTTTTCCAGAGCAGGCTCTCGCGCTCCGCGGCCTCGGCCCGGCGCTCGCGATCCGAGGAGTGCTTCGCCATCGATCCGAGCGCCTCGTTGACCGCCTCGAAGTCGCGCGGCGCCACCGGGCGCCCCGTCTCGAGGAGCTGGGAGAGCTGGCGGTGCACGACGAGGTCGGGGTATCGGCGGATCGGCGACGTGAAGTGGCAGTAGTACGGTGCGGCGAGCGCGTAGTGACCACGGCACTCCTCGCTGTAGACGGCCTTCCGCTGCGCCCGGAGCAGCAGGTCCGAGAGCAAGCGCTCCTCGGGCTTCCCCTCGATCGCCTTCAGGACCTTCTGGAAGGCGGAGGGCGGTATCTCCGCGAGGTCGCCCTTGAGCGAGTAGCCGAAGGTCTCGAGCACCTCGCGCAGGTCCACGAGCCGGTCCGGGTCCGGCGCGTCGTGCACCCGGTAGATCGCCGGCTGCTTCGCGAACAGGAGCCGCTTCGCGACGGCCTCGTTGGCGGCGAGCATGAACTCTTCGATCAGGCGGTGCGCGACGTTGCGCGCCTCCGGGACGATCCCGACGACGAGACCCGCGTCGTCGAGCACGATGTCGGCGTCCGGCAGGTCGAAGTCGATCGAGCCGCGCGCCATGCGCCTTTCGCGGAGCCGCAGTGCGAGCTCCCCCATGTTCCGGAAGTCCTCGAGCAGCGGCCCGTAGCGCTCGCGATCGGTGGCGGTCGGGTGGGTCTCCAGGAGCCGCGCGACCTCGGTGTAAGTCATCCGCTCGGAGCTCCGGATCACGCCCTTGACGAACTCGGCGCCGACGACGGTGCCCCGGCGGTCGGTTTCCAGGATCGCCGACAGCACGAGGCGATCCACGCGCGGGTTGAGGGAGCAGAGGCCGTTCGAGAGGTGCTCGGGGAGCATCGGAACAACGCGCCCGGGAAAGTAGACGCTCGTACCGCGGGAGCGGGCTTCGTCGTCGAGGGCGGTGCCCGGCTTGACGTAGTGAGAGACGTCGGCGATGTGCACGCCGAGGCGGAAGCCGGTGGCTGTCTTTTCGATCTCCACCGCGTCGTCGAAATCCTTCGCCGTCTCGCCGTCGATCGTCACGACGCGCTTGCCGCGGAAGTCGCGCCGGCCGAGGAGGTCCTCCATCCGAACGGTGGACGGGAACTGCTCGGCTTCCTCGACGACTGGCTGCGGAAAGCGGGTCGGCAGGTTGTGGGAGCGCAGCACGATCTCGATGTCGACTCCCGGCTCGCCCAGGAACCCGAGCCGCTCCTCGACGACGCCGTGGGCGACCCGGCGGTGATCGGGGAAGGCGGTCAGCCGGACCTCGACGATCTCCCCGTCGCGGGCCCCGCCCGTCTTTCCCTCGACGATGCGGATGACGGCGTCGATGCGCGGGTCGTAGGGCAGAACGGTTGGCCGCCCGTCCTGCTTTTCGAACCGCCCGACGACCCGTTCCCGGGCGCGGTCGAGCACCTTGACGACCGAGCCCGAAGTCCGCTCCGCGCCTCCCGGTCTCGCGCGCGCCGAGCGTTCCTCGCGGGCGAGCACCGTGTCGCCGTCCATGGCGCCGTGCATTCCGCTGCGCGGGATGAAGAGGTCCGGGCCGTCCGGCACCAGGACGAAACCGAACCCCTCGGGCCGGACCGTAATGCGGCCGGCGACCTGGTTCGTGAACTCGACCGGCGAGTACTTCTCGCCGCGCACGCGCACGATCTCGCCCTTCCGTTCGAGGGCGTCGAGGCGTTCGCGGAACGCATCTTCTTCCCCTTCGGGAACGTGAAGCTTCTTGGCGAGCTCACGGAACGAAAGGACCCGGGAACCCTTGCGCCGAAGCTCGCCGATGATTTCCGAATCGCGCGGCGGCACGCCGCGAGTCTATCGGAGCGAAGGATCTCGTTTTGAGTTGACTAAGACGACGCCTGACCGCACCATGGGTCGGCACTCCATCTCGAAAAACATCGCATTGCTCAAAACCGGAGGAGGATCGATGCCTCGACGGCTTTTGACGGCGACTCTCGTTCGTGCGATCTCCGCATTTTTCCTGATCCTCGTCATTCCGGAATCGGGAGCGAGCACCGATCGACCGGAGCGAAGCGATAGCCCTGTCGCCGCAGATAAGCGTGGTCGGAAGCCCGGGTTGGCCCCGCAGGGAGTCATCCCCTGCACTCCCTCGGGAAATCTGTACAGTGGCCGGGCCAAAGGGGTCGAGGCCAGCGTGCTCGGCGTCATCTCGGCCACCCTCGGGGATACCGGGTCGCTGCCGCTCGAAGGCGGAAACCTGTCGGTCACCGTCCTTTCGGCAAGCCTGGTGAGTCCCGTAGCGCTTTCCACCGGGGTCATCAACGGGACGACGACGGGATCGGGGAGCACGGCCCAGACGACGTCGACCGTCAACAATCTGCAGCTGACGGCGGGACTCATCGGAATTACCGCCGGCGTTCTCTCGACGAGCGCGACAGCCGGCTGCACGGGGACCACGGCGAACTGCAGCGGAAGCTCGACGATCACGGGGCTCGTCATCAACGGAAGCACCATCACCGTGACGGGCGCGCCGAATCAGACGATCAACCTCCTCGGCGCCACGATCATCATCAACGAGCAGATCATCACCGGGAATGGGACGGGTAGCTGCTCGGTCACCGTCAATGCCCTCCACGTAATCCTGCCTCTCGGCATCGAGGTCGTCATCGCCTCTTCTCACGCGGACATCTCCTGCGGCGTCGCGATCTGCACCCCGACGCCCACCTCGACGGCGACGAACACCGCGACCAACACGCCCACCCTGACCCCGAGCAATACGGCGACGAACACGCCCACCAACACGCCGACGGATACGCCTACACTGACGCCCTCGAATACACCCACGAACACTCCGACTCAGACCCCGACAGCGACGCCGCTGCCCCCGTCGGCAACGCCGACCGACACGCCGACGAATACTCCGACCAACACGCCCACGCTGACCCCGAGCAACACCGCAACGAACACCCCGACCAACACGCCCACGGACACGCCCACACTGACGCCCTCGAATACACCGACGAACACTCCGTCTCAGACTCCGACGGCAACGCCGTTGCCCCCCACGGAGACCCCAACCAACACGCCGACGAATACCCCTACGAACACTCCGACCAACACGCCAACGCTGACCCCGAGCAACACGGCGACGAACACCCCGACCAACACGCCGACGAATACGCCCACACTGACGCCCTCGAATACACCCACGAACACTCCGAGTCAGACCCCGACGGCAACGCCGTTGCCCCCCACGGAGACCCCAACCAACACGCCGACGAATACCCCTACGAACACTCCGACCAACACGCCAACGCTGACCCCGAGCAACACGGCGACGAACACCCCAACCAATACGCCGACGAATACCCCGACGAGCACTCCGACCAACACGCCCACCCTGACCCCTACGAACACCCCTACTCAGACCCCGACGGCGACGCCGTTGCCCCCCACGGCAACGCCGACCAACACCCCGACGAACACGCCCACCGACACACCCACGCCCACCGCAACCAATACCCCGACGAACACGCCCACCGACACACCCACGCCCACCGCAACCAACACCCCGACCAAAACACTCCCACGGACACACCTACGCCCACCGCCACCAACACTCCGACCAACACGCCCACCGACACAGCTACGCCCACCGCGACCAACACCCCGACGGACACACCGACCGACACACCGACGAACACACCGACCAATACACCGACCGACACGTCCACGCCCACCGCAACCAACACCCCGACGAACACGCCCACCGACACAGCTACGCCCACCTCGACCAACACCCCGTCGAACACCCCGACCGACACGCCCACGATCACTCCGAGCAACACCCCGACGAATACGGTCACCGCCGGAGGGGGCGTTCTCACCGGGACGCCCACCGAAACCCCGTCCAGCACGCCCACGGTGACGCCATCGCCGACGCTGCCTCCGGGAACGCCGACGGAGACGCCGACGGTCGTGCCGAGCAGTACCGCGACGAGCGTGCCGACGACTCCGACGAGCACTCCGACGACGGGGCCCGGCATCGCAACGGTAACCCCGACGGGGCCCGCGCCGGCGCCCGTGCAGGTCCCGACCCTGTCGTTCCCGATGATGGCGCTTCTCGCGCTGCTCCTGGGCGGGGCCGGGTTCTTCCTGATGCGCCGGACCTAGGTCCGAGTCACAACGACGAAAGCTCGTGTGCGGCGCATCGCCGCCAACGTCACGAGCGGAAAAGGAACTTGGGTCGCTTCGGTCGGAGCGGCGCTCCTAGACCGCGCACTCCCCTTCCTTCGTTTCCATCCGATACGCCGCGTCCTCTCCGAGGTCGACGAAGTCGGAAGGGAGTGCGTCCTCGGGGGACATTTGTTCGAGGTCAACGAGGACCGCGCGTGCGCGCCCGGATTCCAGCCGACGGAAGAACTCGGTCGCCGTCTCCTGTCCCGCACGTTCGGCCTGGTAGAGCTCGAGGAGGCGCTCGAGCGCCTCGCGGGTCCGGCGCGCCGGGATCCGCGCGGCGACCTTTCCGAACTGCGCGCCGTGGCCGTCCACGCCGCCTCCGACGAGAACGAGGTACTGCGGGATCACCGAGTTTCCCATCCGACGGCTGCTGCCCTGGAAGCCGATGCCCGCGATGTGATGGCGGCCGCAGCCGTTCGGGCAGCCGCTGACCTTGATCTGCAGGTCCGGCGCGGCGGCCACGAGGTCGGGGCGCGCGCGGAGGTGGTCTCCGAGGAACTTCCCGAGGCCGCGGGATTGAGTGACCGCAAGACGGCACGACTCGGCGCCTGGGCAGCTCGTGACGTCCGCGATCGTCCCGGCGTCCGGGAGACCGAGGCCGATCGCCGCGAGGCGGCGGTAGAGCCCGGAGATTTCCGTGACCGGAACCCATCGGAAAAGGAGGTCCTGCTCGGCGGTGACGCGAACTCCGCCGTCCCCGTAGGCGAGAGCGAGATCGCCGATCACCCGCATCTGCGCCCCCGTCAGGTCGCCGAGCGGAACCGTCACCGTCGCGATCGCGTAACCCGGCTGCTTCTGCAGGAGCACGTTCGTGCGCCTCCACCGGAAGTAGTCGCCGTTCATCGTGGGCAGGAGAGCTCGGGCCTCCGGAACGATGCCGGGACCCCGTGGCCGGGCTGCGGCCGCCTTGAGCCCCACGACCGGAGTCGGAGGCGGACAGGGGCGCACCCATTTCGGCGCTTCCTCGGTGGCGGGTCGCTCCGGGTCGAAGGGGAGGGTCGCGCCGCCCTCGGCGCGGAACTTCTCTAACTCCTTCTCGAACTCCTCTCTCCACCGTTCCCAGCCGAGCTCCTTGAGGAGGAACTTCATGCGGTTCCGGTTCTTGTGGTCGCGATCCCCGAGCCGATGGAACACGCGAAGGATGGCCTCGGCGACGTTCAAGATCTCGGCCGCCGGGAGGAACTCGTAGAGCAGCGATGCGCTCCGGCACAGGTTCGCGGTGCCGCCACCCACGGAGACCCGGAAGCCGCGAGCGGGGGCGCCTCCCGCCTCCCCCAGCCGGGCGTGCCACCCGAGGTCGTGGATGGGCGTCAGCGCGTGGTCGTCGGGGCAACCCTCCCATGCGATCTTGAATTTTCTCGGCAGCGACGAAGAGAGCGGGTGCCGCAGCAGATAGCGCGTCAGCGCCTCCGCGTAAGGGCTCACGTCGAAGATTTCGTCCGCGGCGACGCCGCCATAGGCACACGCCGTGATGTTGCGGACCGAGTTGCCGCACGCTTCGCGCGTCGTGAGCCCCGCCTCGGCGAGGCGGCGCATGGCCGGCTCGACGTCGTGAAGCTTCATGAAGTGGAACTGCAGATTCTGCCGGGTGGTGATGTGGCCGAAGCCCCGCGAGTAGGTCTCCGCCACGTCGGCCAGCGCTTCGAGCTGTTCGGCGTTCAGGATGCCCTGCGGGATCTTGACCCGGATCATCTGGACGTCGCCTTCCTGGCGCTGCCCGTAGGTCCCGCGCACGAGGCGGTACGCACGCCACTCGTCGGGCGAGAGGTCACCGCGCTCGAACTTGTCGAGGGTCGCCACGAACTCGTCGATCTCCGACTCGCTGGCGAAAGAGAGGCGCGACCGGCCGAGAGTCTTGGGATCGTCTACTGCCGACATAGGGGTCTCCTGTTACGACCGGACACTGACGAGCTCCGCGAGCCCGTCTTCACGGGTTTCCGAACCGATGGTCTTTGCGAGAGACACGACCTCACCGATCACGATCGTTCCGGCAGCGTCGCGGCACTCCGGGGGGAGCTGCGCGCCCGCAAGGTCCTCGAGCGCGCCTGTCCACGTGAAGGAGTTCGGCATCGAAGCCGCGAGAAGAATCGCCGCGGGGGTCTGCCGGGGCCAGCCCCGCTCGAAGAGACACGCCGCCAGGTCCGCCCGCGTCGTCAGACCCATGAGGACCACGAGCGTGAGCGAACCGGGCCGGATCGACTCCAGGATGGGGCGATAGGTCGCTTCGGCGTGCCCCGAGAGAACCGCGAAGCCGGATGCCATCCCACGGTGGGTCACGGGGATCCCGGCGAGCCCCGGCGCAGCGATCGCCGAGGAGATCCCGGGGACGACTTCGAACGGTACGTTGGCGGCCGTGAGCGCCAGGGCCTCTTCCCCTCCCCGCCCGAGGAGAAACGGATCACCGCACTTCAGCCGCACAACGCGCTGGCCGCGGCGCGCCGCGCGGATCATCAGCCAGTGGATGGTTTCCTGCCGGATCGCTTTTCGCCGCGCCCGCTTCCCGACGAAGAACCGGCGCGCCCGGGGCGCGAGGTCGAGCGCCTGCGGATCGACGAGCGCGTCGTACAGAACGAGGTCCGCTTCCGCGAGACGGCGGGCCGCCTTCCGGGTCAGCAGGTCCGGATCGCCCGGGCCGGCTCCAACGAGCGAGACGAAGCCGATCATCGCGCGGCTTCGACCCCGGCGATCCCTTCGCCCGAGGGGACGCCCTCTTTCGCGGCATAGAGGCGGTTGAGCGCGGCAAGGAGAAGCGGTCGCCGCGCAGGCATCGGGATCCCCGTGGAGCGCCACACGACCTTCTGCCGCGCGGCCTCCTCGAACCACGACTGGATCTCCTCCGGGATGAGATTCTCGAGCGCTTCCCGCATGAGGCCGGCCAGCGCCGGGGCCTCGCCTTCGGTGGAAATGGCGACGGTCAGATCCGCCCGGCGGAACACTCCGCCCAGGTACGCGCTGGCGCTCGCGGGATCGTCCACCGCATTCACGAACAGGCGCCGTTCCTCGGCGGCGGCGGCGACGCGCCGATTGACTTCGGGGGTGCCCGCCGCCACGACGAACCACGCTCCGTCGAGATCGGTCGGCTCGAAGCCGCGCTCGACCAGGGTCACGCCGGTCTTCGCCATCTCGGGCCGGATCTCGGGCGCCACGACGGTGATATCCGCGCCGGAACGGATGAGCGCCTCGAGCTTCGACGCGGCGACGTTGCCGCCCCCGATAACCACCACCCGCCGGCCGGCGAGCCGCAGGAAGATCGGGTAGACGGGCGCGGGTCTCGTGGCGGCCGCGCCCCGCTCCGGCGCCGCGCCGAGCAGATTCCGGGCGCGCAGGGCGGCCAGGATCGTCGCGAGGCTTTCCTCCACGGACTCGCGGTCCGTGCGCACAACGACCTCCGGATTCTTCGGAGGCTCGTAGGGGTCCGAAATGCCGGTGAAGTGGGCGATCTCGCCGGCCACGGCCTTCTTGTAGAGCCCCTTCACGTCGCGCTCGATCAGGGCGTCCAGGTCCGCCTGAGCGAAGATTTCCAGGAACGGCACGCCGTTCTCTTCCGCGGCCCGGCGGACCTCATCGCGCGCGTCGGAATAGGGCGAGATGGCCGCGCCGATCGCGGCGACGCCGTTCCTCGCGAGGAGGCGGGCGACGTACCCGATGCGGCGCACGTTGGTGTCGCGATCCTCTTTCGAGAATCCGAGATCCTTGGAGAGGTACGTCCGGACGTCGTCGCCGTCCAGGATCTCGACGGGCAGCTCGATGCGCAGCCGGTCCCGGAGTGCCACTGCGAGCGTGCTCTTGCCGGCGCCCGAGAGACCGGTGAACCAGAGGATGAAACCGCGGGGCCGTTCGGAGAGGCTTCCCTCGCCGGCCGGGATCCGAGCCGCGACAGCGAGGTTCTTGCCGTCGCCATTTCCATTCCCGTTGCCCGCACCGTTCCCATGCCCGTTTCCGTTCCCATTGGTGCCGTAGTGCGCGCGCAGGATCCCGGCGATCACGGGACGCGTGAACTCGCGCGGCAACTCCGCTCCGCTCGTGAGCAGCTCGCGCACTCTCGTGCCCGACAGCTCGAGGCGGTGCGACGCGTCGTGCGGGCAGGTCCGGACCGAGGCCGTCGTTTCACACGTCTTGCAGTAGAAGGTCGCGTCGAGCTTCAGGGGGGTCACTCCGAGCTCGGCCGGGTCGAACTGGGCGAAGATTTCCTGGGCTTCGTAAGGGGCGTAGAACCCGCCGGCGCCGGCGT
Source organism: uncultured Acidobacteriota bacterium (assembly GCA_963832145.1). Taxonomy (GTDB): domain Bacteria; phylum Acidobacteriota; class Thermoanaerobaculia; order UBA5066; family Gp7-AA6; genus Gp7-AA6. The sequence goes on along the minus strand of CAWHTA010000001.1, from coordinate 13,621 downwards.
GGTCGCGTCCCACGATGAAGTGCGAGATCCCGTAGTTCTTGCGCGCGAGCGCGTGGAAGATCGCCTCGCGCGGACCGGCGTACCGCATCGCCGCGGGAAAGGCCGCGAGAAGGGTGCGATCTTTGGGGTAGTAGTTCTCGACGAGTGCGTCATACGCCTCGAAGCGGACCGCGGCCGTCACGTCACCCTTCTGGGTCTCGCCGATCAGGGGATGGATCACCAATCCGTCCGTAAACTCCAGGGCGAGCTTCGTCAGGTGCTCGTGGGCGCGGTGGATGGGGTTGCGAGTCTGAAACCCGGCCACTCGCGTCCAGCCGCGCGCGGAGATCTCCTGTCGCAGCTCCCGAGGCGTGAGCCGGCGCGAGGCGAAGGGAAGGTCTTTCGGCAGCGGGAGCACCCGCACCGGTCCCCCGATCAACCACCGGGGGCGGGAAAGAAGATGGTTGACGCCCGGGTGCTTGGGATCGACCGTTCCATAGAAACGGGTGGCTTCTTCGAGCAGGTCGCGCGAGAAGACGTCAGCGATCTCGATCGTTCCCCAGACCCGGCCGGTTGCGTCGCACAGGGCCGCCTCACGATCGTTCTCGACTTCCGCGCGGGTCTCTTCCGTGACTGCCAGGGTGACGGGCAGCGGCCAGATGGTTCCATCCGCGAGCCGCATCCGCTCGACCACGCTCCGATAGTCTTCGGAGCCGAGAAAACCGGTCAGCGGGCTGAACGCGCCCGTGGCGATCAATTCGAGGTCCGCGAGCTCCCACGCGTCCAGCACGATCCGTGGAAGCGAACGAGTCCGGGCCTCGAAGCTCGCAGCGTCCGAGGATTCGACGAGTCGGTCGACGAGAACGCCGCCGTGCGGCTCAACCAATCGGGACATGGTTCGATCTCTGCTTTCTGTAGGAGGTCAGTTGTTGCCGTTCTGAGCGGCCATGGATTCCGCACTCTTTCTTCTCGCGACCCCGCCAGCGGCCGGCTCGGGGGTCTTCCCCGGCGAAGACCGGACTCGTGCACGGAGTGCAACCGATGCTGGGATAGCCCCGCTCGTGCAGCGGGTTGAACGGGACGTCGTGCTGCCGTACGTAGGCCCACACGTCGTCACTGCTCCAGTGGGCGAGCGGGCTGACCTTGACGAGCTCGAATTTGTCGTCCCACTGCACGAGGGGAACGCTGGAACGCTCGGGAGTCTGATCGCGCCGGATCGCGCTCACCCACGCGTCGAAATTCTCGAGTGCCCGACGCAGAGGAGCGACCTTCCTCATCCCACAGCAGAGATCGGGAGCACGTTCCCAGAGACGATCGCCGAACTCCCCCGCCTGCTCCGGAACCGTGCGCTCCGGCAGTACCGCTCGAATCGTCACCCTGTAACGCTCTTCCAGGCGGCGCCAGAGCTCGTGGGTCTCGGGGAAGAGGAGGCCGGTCTCGAGCGTAAAGAGATCGATGCGCAGACCGCTTCGCGCGATCACGTCGATCACTACGCACCCCTCGACGCCAAAGCCGGTTGCGAAAGTGATCCGCGGGAATTGCTGCGCCGCGCGCGCGAGGATCTCGTGCGGAGCGAGACCCGTGAGCGAGTCGCCGAACCGTTTCAGATCGAAGGCTTCCGAGCCGCTCGTCTGCGCCATCCTGTCGATCCCTGCCTTTCTCGACTACCGCACGTGAATACAAAAGAAAAAGGCCCGAGAGGTTTTCCCCTCGGGCCTTTGGTCTGCTTTGTCTTTGTGGCTTAGAAGTTGAACACCTTGAACGCAGCGTGACCGCGGCCCGAGAGGATCGAACAACAACAACAAGCGGTCAAATGTGCGTTCACTGCACGCTCATGGTCGCAAGCGGATCACCCGCTGTCAACCTATCCATTGGTCGAATACCTCGCGAGGCGGACGAGAAGTCCGGATCGGCTGCCGAGTCCGACTCTCAGCGGGACCACTGTGACCGCCGTCACCTCGGCGAGCTCAGGTGCCGGTGTGACTCGACGAACCCGTGGGTTCCGAGACACGGCTCGCGAGCGCGCGCAGCCGCGCGGTCAGCATGCGGAGAAGCGACCGCGCAACGCTTCCACGCGGCAACAGCCGGTCGCGGAATGCCTCGGCCGGGATTCGAAGGATACGCAGCGGCCTCTCGCGCGGCACGACTGTCGCGCTCCGCGGGCTGCCGTCCAGGAGCGAGAGCTCTCCGACGACTTCGCCCGGCCCGAGCTCCGCGATCGGGGTCTCATTCCCCTTGACGAAGACGGAGGCTCGTCCTCCGAGAATCACGTAGAGGTCGCCGGAATCGGGTTGTCCCTCTTCACAGAGCGCCTGGCCCGGACGTAGCTCTTCTTCGCGCGAGAGCTCGGCCAGGTCGAGAAGATCTCGCGGTTCGAGACTGGCGAACAGGGGGACCCCTCGGAGGAACTGCATCCGCGAGATCCGCGTGCGTCCACGGAACCGGCCGCTTCTCGCGGCCCGGTCGGCATCGTCTTCGGGGACGAGGGCGGCCGCCGCCGCTTCAGTTACGAGGGGGTCGGCGTCGTCCCGCGCGACCCCGAGGAGCTGGGGCGCGCCCGGCATCCGGACGCCAAGACCCCAAGCCGCGGCCGCGCGCACGAACGGGTCGGCGTCCTGGAGGAGACGGATGAGCGCCTCACTCACGTTCGCGTCCTCGGGAACGGAAGGAGAAGTCGGTTCCGGCACGAGCCTTTCGAGCAGAGCGGAGAGCTCGCGGGCCTCGGGTGAAACGTCGCCGAGCTCCGCGAGCGCGATACGCCGGGTCTCGGGATCTTCGCTGGCGAGACGGGGACGCAGCGCGTCGATTCGGGAACGGTCGCCGACGGTCGCGAGAAGGTCGTAGATCCGTCCGAGCGCTTCCTGCTCGCTCCGTGAGAGAAGGAAGCCGAGAAGCTGGAGGCTCTCATCGGCCGCTTCGACGCCCGCGAGCGTCTCCCGGTCCGCCCGGCGCACGAGGGCATCCACGAGCTCGCGCCGCGCGCGGTCGAGGAGCGGGCCGGACGCGCCGCGCATCTGTTCGACGATCGCCGCATGGTCCTCGGAGTCGATTCCGAACTCGCGCCGGAGGAGGTCGATCTCCGCCTCCGACGCCGACCGCAGCAGGGCTTCCGTGAGGGCGGCGCGGTAGCTCTCGACCTGGAGGCGCTCCTCGACAGTCACGAACCGTCCGGAGATCAGGAGCTGCCGGTCCGGCGCCGCGAGCCGGGTCAGCGCCTGGTCGTGCTCGCGCGCGGTGATGCCGAACTGCTTGCGGATCTCGGCGAGCATCCGGACCTCGCTCTCGTCGACGAGGCCATCGGCGACGACGTCGCGAAGCGTCTGGACGTACCCGGCGAGCAGCTGGTCGCGGGCCTGCTCGCTCGCCTGCGCGCGTGCGTAGGCCTCCACCGGATCGGCAGGGGGGATTCCCTCGAACGGCCAGTTCCGAAGGAGGCGCGCCGCTCCCCTTTCCCGGACGTAGCTCTCGCGACTCCGCCCCCAGCGGCGGGCCAGAACGAGCACTCCGATCGCCGGCGCGGCGAAGGCGAAGACGCGGGTCGCTCCGGGGATCCGGCGCAGCGTCGGGGCGCCAGCGTAGAAGTAGAAGATGCTGAACGCCGTGAACGCGGCGAGCGACAGGACCAGGTGGCGACGGCGGTCGAAACCCGGAAGGAAGCGCTTCACGCCGGCCTCGACCGCGCGGAAGAACGCGTAGCTCACGAGCCCGCAGACCACGAGGGTCAACGTGGCGGCGGCGATCGCCGGGACGCCGGGAGCGAAAAAGAATCCCGGACCCAAGGCGAGCATGGCGTCCGCCGCTCCCCGGGTCCAGCGCCCGTCGAAGTAGGCCTCCCAATCGCCGGCCCGCAGCCAGAAGTAGAGGTAGAAGGCGAACACCAGTCCCGGGAAGGTGTAAGTGGCCACCCGGCGGCCGTGGCTCGTGAACTCGCGCCAGTAGTTGTTCTCCTGGTCGATGTCGGGACACGACCTCTTGCAGGCCGTGCAGCGTTCGCACTGCGAGTTCGCGGCGGGCAGCAGGGACGACGGGTCCGTGTAGATCCTTTCCACGACCCCAACGGGACAGATGAAGTTGCACCACGTCTTCCCCGTGAAGACGGTGTTGGTGACGAAGGCGGCGACGGCGAGGCCGATCAACAGCCCCGCGATCCATCGTCCGTCCCCGTTGGTCGCCACGTGCCGGAGCACGAGCATCGCCGCGAGGAAGACGAGCGGGATCGCGAGGTGGCCGCGCTCGAGCCACTCGGGGACGCGGCGCTGGAAGCGCCGGGGAAGGCGGCGGCCGACCTCACCGAACGCGGCGAGCGGGCAGATCGCGCGCCAGCGGTAGAAGCCGGCAAGGACGATGAAGAGGATGAGAAGCGGCAGCAGCACCGTCCAGAACGCGCGCGGCTGCCACGGGATGAGGAAGCCCGCGGCAATGAAAGCCAGGTAACCCGCGACGAGAACCCATCGCGCCCACGTTCGGCCGGGCGCGACTTGCAGGACGTCGCTGCCGTTCAGCTCACTATTCCTCGCTCGAGAAGTTCACGAGGCTCTTCAGGAACGCGACGAGCGCGCGCTGATCGTCCGGCGAAAGCTTGACGTACGCGTCACGGGCTTCCTGAGCTTCGCTCCGACCGGCCTGGCCCGGCGCCGGCGGAGAGTCCTCGCCGTGGAGCGTGATCGCTTCCGCGAGAGTCCCGGCGCGGTCGTCGTGCATCCAGGGACCGGTATTCCCGACGCCCCACAGCTCCGGCGTCAGGTACTCGCTCGCGGACACGCTCACGGGCTTCCCCTCGAACTGCAGCGGCGCGAGGCTCACCGAGAGCACCCCGACCGGCGAGGGATCCGCGAGACGCCGGCCCATGTCGTGGCGCTTCAGATCGCCGAACATCCGCACGACCGCGCCACCCTGCGGGTGCGACTCGATCCGCGGCTCCTGCGAGTCCTTCATCAGGTCGAAGCGCACCGGTCGGGCCGTGTCGTAATCGGGGTCCTTTCCGGCGAGGAAGGCATCCACGTACTGACCGGCGCCGCGTTTCGTCGGCAATAAAGAGAAGTATATCCCCTGTGGCTTCTTGTGCACCAATTGCCCGTCCTACATCATGCCCTAATCTTTCTTGATAAACAATTACTGTTGCTCCTAATTGTTTTGCGATTACTTCTGTCTGATCTGTTGATCCATTAATGACAACAATTATTTCTTTCGGTTCAACTTTTCTTGCCTCAAGAATAACTTCTTTAATCGTCGCTTCTTCATTTTGTGCCGGTATAATAATTGATAACTGTTTTCCATTATAAATTGATGAATTCATACCCCACCCTTTATGGAAACGCGAATAATTCTTTTGTTTTTTTAGCTGCTCTATAATTTCTCTTTTTCTTCCTCCATCTGTATAGTTACCTCTATCATCTTTTCGTTGTAACCAACTTTCCAAAGCTTTTACATTCTCTTTAATCTCACATACTTCTAATTTAGTTAATTCATTTTTATAGAAAGAGGTTTTGTTTGCGGGTATATTATTCAAGGAGGTGTTAGTGATGGCTGACGAGGATTGTAGTCGCCACCCTTTCTCAATAAGAGTTACTTGGGACAGAATAGGGTTCTGCAAGATATCATATCCAATGTCTTCAATTGCTTTTTTAGTAATAGCATATGGCATAGATAACATCGAATCATATTTTAAATCCATACGCCCCAATACATCGTTTACTATTTTTCTATACACCATAGCAATGCTTGGCCATTCTACTCTCATCTTTTCAAAACATACAGAGTCTATGTTATTCAAGATTACATCCTGTTCCTTTTTTAGTAGTGGTTCTATAAATCGTTCTAATTCTACCGAAAAAATAACATCTTCTCCATTTAAAAATAAAATTACATCTCCATTAGCGATTTTCGCCCCATGAACTGGTGCTTTCCATTTATTTTTCTCTTCAATAACAACAACGTTACTCTCAACAAATGTAGGTATGGATTGTATCGCACTCATTCTATCATCAGCTACAATGATAATTTCTAATGGTTTTATATGGTGCACTTTGTTTAAAATTTGATTCAATTTCGATTTTTCTTCTCCTAAAACTATAACGACTGACAGTGCCACTTCTTTTTGTTCTTTTTTTACAGTCTGATTAGGCTTTACTTTTTTTATATATTCAATTGTTTCACTCTTACCTACCGCTGCATGCCCTGCTTTTTTATCGAAATATAAGTCTATTACAATTTGATTTACTTCTGTATCTTTATCCAGTTGTTCTAATTCAGAAATGAATGGTATTAAATGATTTTGCACATCAAATTCACACGCGAAATTTTGCAAAAAATAAATATTCGGTACATATTTAATGTGATTAAAAAATTTCACAACATTAATTCTTTCGCCAAATTTCTCCTCAACTTCTTCTCTTGATAAACCTGGATAAGACAAATCGAAAACTAGATTTATTGGTACAGGTATCCATTTTAATAAATTTGTTTGAGGATTATTAATTAAAACTGTGGAGCCCTTAACGAATCCAGCTAAAATTAAAGACATAAACCCTCCCCCGGAACTGCCATAAAACAACACATTTTTCGAATCAATTTTTAACTTTGTAAATAATATTTCTAAAATATTTGCTATATCTTGTAAGTAAAATCTATCTAACTCCCCTTGTCCCCAACCTAAAGATAATTTTCCAAGATATAATGTAGGATCATTATAATATATAACAGTATCTTCAAACTCTTCCATCCAAGAATGTCTATGAAAAATAGGTGGACCGATTGGCTGTTCTTGAAATCCACCTGCTCCGGATCCAAAAACAATAGTGTTAGAAGCACCCGGCTTAATACGAATTAAAAATTCATACGTTACTTTACCCCAATCAACCTTGAGTATAAATGGTTCTGTAGTTTGAAAATCCATTTGCCATAATTCTTCATATGAAATGTTAATTTTTTTGTACTGGTCTAACAGTTTAATCACCCTTTCCATCTATTTCAAGGTGTTCTATTAAGTAAGAGAGAGCTTCAACGTGATCACCAATTATTCTTAATACCGCTGGAGGATGTCCATTATGACTTACATTCTCCATTAAACGAATTCTATTCGGTTTTACAACATCAACGTAATGTACACATTCTACTCTATACCCTTGTAATATAGCTTTTACTTGTGCAAGACTAGGGCATAGTAAACTTTCCCAGCCTATTGCATCTAAACATGATCTACTCATAGCATGTGGAATTGCTACTAATGAGCCATTACTTAATTCTGGACGATTATATGCTAAATTAAGCATATACTTTACGACGTCTACAACATAAAACGGAGGATGTAACATCGGATTCAAATCATTTAATGCTATGTCTACACCAGCTGAAACTGCTTTTGTAAAGTGATGCAAATTACTTCCTGAAACACTAAAATCACCATCAATAAATAAAAGGATATCTCCTGTAGCTTCAAGCGCTCCAATAGCACGTCCAACATTATGACCAAGTCGTTCGTTATATTCAATAATAGTAGCACCAAGTCTTTTAGCAATATTGGCCGTTTGATCTGTCGAACCATTTACAACGACAATTATTTCTAGCGGTTCTATTTTTCTTGCCTCAAGTATTACTTGTTCTATAGTCTCTTCTTCATTTTGCACTGGTATAATGACAGAAAGTTGTTTCCCGTCATAAATTGATGAATTCATTCCCCATCCTCGATGATAAGAAGGATATCGCTTGCTTTCACCTAATCTTTTGAATAATATCTCTTCTTTTTCCTGCATCAGTAAACCCTACTCTTTTTCCCTTTTTCTCTATCCATTTAGAAATACTGATTAAATATTTTCCCACTTTCTCCCTTTCATTTTCTGACAATTCTTTTTTAACTAAATAACCTTCCTCTTCTAACGTTTCATCTCTAGATAACGTTTTTATTGCATATTGATCGTTAATCCGCCAGCCTTGATTAACTATGTTCATATGAGCTAGAACGATATCTTTTATATAATCAAAGCCGATATTTACCACTACTTCTTTCGTAAGTGCATATGGTAATGAAAGTATTGAATTGCTTTTTAAATCTGGTCGACTTAAAATTTCATTTAACATTTTTCTCCAAACAATATCCATATTTGGACATTTACCAACTTCTATAAATTTATCTATTTTGTTTAATACTACATCAGCCTGATTTGTAACAACTGGCTCAATAAAATTCTTCATTTCATTTGAAGATAATAAAAAATTACTATCTACAAATAACAATACATCTCCTTTAGCTGCCTTTACAGAAGCTTCATACCCATCATAATACGTACTATATTTATCCATCAAAACAATATGGCATTTATGTTTCTTTGCTATTTCATACAAATTACTTCTATCGTTAGGAACGAAAATTATAATTTCAAGAGGATTTAGCTTCCATATAGATTGAATTGACTCTTCTAATATTTGTGCTCTTTCACTATACAAAATAATAACCGTTAACGATTTCATTACACGCCCCCTTTACACATCATGTGACATAAAATATTAAGTATTACCATTTCCTATGAATTTGCTACTTTATTAACATATTCAAAAGTGAATTATACTGTGTAAAAACAACCGTCTATTTTTGAAAATATAAGTTCTGCACTTACCTCCTTCCTCTTATCATTGTTTGTTACAACTCTCACCATTTAAAAACAAAAAAAGTCCTAATTTCTTTAGGACTCTATTAAACAAATTTATCAATATTATTAATTTTATATACTACCTTTTTCCATGTTATACCGCGATCTGTTGTAGTAAATATTTCTTTTTTATTACACGCCCAACCTTTACGCCGATTAAAAAAATGCAAACAAAATACATTTTTTAACAATGGATTACTTGATACTTTTATCCATTTTGATCCTTTTTTTATTATTTGATATACACTTCCATTTTCACTATTTATAACCCAGCCATAATAGGAACTAAAAAAAGAAACAGCCACTTTACTAGTATTTATTGTTTTATTTGAAATATGCCACGAATTCCCCTTATCAAATGAGTAATTCATTAAAAATTTATCATCATTCATTTTAGTTGGTATTACTAATAGGTTATTTTTGTAGATTGCTTTATAAGCCATAGCAGTCCCAGTATTAATCCCTTCAAGACTTGGAATATCTTTTATAGCTTGCCAACTTTCCCCACCATTTATTGTTTTAAATACCGTTGATGTTTCATAATGTTTTTGTAATGAAATAAATCCGACTAAATCGTTTATAAATGTTATCCCTGAAATACTATCACTAATACTTATATTTTTTATTACTTTCCAAGCTTTCCCTTTCGTTTTCAAATAGTATAAATTATGTTCAAATTTATTTGATGCAAGCTTTCTAGATAATACAATCCATATACTATCCATATTCGTAGCATGCAATTGCACTTGAACATCAGTCGATTTCTCCCACTCTTCTTCAACCGGTAAAATAAACTCACTCCATCTTTCCCCTCTATTAACTGTATAAAATATAGCTGGCAATAGATCGTCATTCGTTTTTGTTAAACCATATGCCCAAGAGCTTCGAGCGTTTATTGGATATGCAAATAATACAATTGAATTTAGAGGATTAACAACATCCCATTCTACTCCTCCGTTTCGAGTATATAAGATGGCTTGCTTTTTATTCGCATATTGAATACTAGCCCAACCATATTTATCCGTTCTCATTTGTAAAGAAGTAAATTGAATATCATTATTTTCCAATATATCACCTCATTCTTATTATTTATATATTCGTATGCTATTATTTTCAAAACGTTCTATCACTCGTTGTTAGTACCACTCGTTTTATCTACTATCTTTATATTTACTTTCTCTTTTCTTCAACAGTAAAATATCATTCAATCATGTATCAAATATAATGAGATTCCTTCTATTTTTTTCGTTATCATTTACCAACAACTGTATTTTACAAAATTCAACTATAAAAAATGCACCCCAATTGTAAAACTATTTTGAACAATTAGAGTGCACTTTATATAAAATTTAGCTTTTAACTTTTAAGCACTTACTACAGCAGCAACTTTATCCATACAAGAAATAAATTGAGTAATAAATGCATCAATTTCTTCTTTTTTAATTATATATGGAGGAAGTAAACGGATGATGTTCCCTTGTGTAACATCAACTAACATCCCTTTCTCCATTAGCTCTACCTGTAATTTCTTTACATTTTCATTCGTATCATTCATACTAATTCCAAACATCATACCAGCATGACGTACTTCCTGAATATAATAAGAATTTTCTTCTCTGAATTTCTTGCAATTTATCATTTAAATAGTAGTGACGTTTCATACGCTTCTTGCATTAAACCATCGTCAATCAATGTGTTTAATACCGTTAACCCTAAAGCTGTTCCCATAGATGAATGAGCAAATGTTGTTCCGTGATCTCCTGGTGCAAATACATCACATAACTTCTCACCTACAATGATTCCGCCTAGCGGTATCCCGCCTCCTGCTCCCTTACCAATTTGAATAATATCCGGAGTAATATTGAAATTTTGATAAGCAAATAGTTTACCAGTTCTCCCCATACCACTTTGAACTTCATCAACGATAAGAATAACATTATATTTATCACATAAATTTTGAACACCATGTAAATATTCACTTGATAAAGGGTATATCCCCCCGCTTCCTAATACAGGCTCTAGCATAATCGCAATTGGATTTTCTTTAACGATTGTTTCTTCTAATTGCTCTATATTCTCACGCTCTACTTCATATACCGGAATCGATGTTTTAGGGAAATTTTGATATACACTTTCTTGTCTCGTAAAATGAAGTGCTCCTAACGTACGCCCATGGAAACTATTCTTCAGCACTACGATTCCTTCACGTTCCTCTCCCGTATTAGCTCTATATTTATCAATTAATTTTAATGTCGTTTCTGTCGCTTCCGTACCAGAGTTTGTAAAAAAGACCTTTCCGTTTTTTAAAGAGCAGTCAACTAATTTCTTTGCATACTCAATCGCAACTGGATTTAAAAAATGAAATGGAAGATGCAACGATTTCGTAACTTGTTCCATTGTCATTTGCACGATTTTCGGGTGATTGTATCCTAATACATTCACTCCGACACCAGAAAATAAATCTACATATTCTTTACCATCCACATCATATAGTTTGCAACCTTCTCCTCTTTCTATCGCAACCTTCGTACGACAATACGTAGACATCATATATTCTTTATCTAATTGAAACCAATCCGACATTTTAAATTCCTCCTAGTTATTTTCCCTGTTTATTTATGTTCATTCTCTATAAAGTCATGTATAAATTCATTTTTCAGATTAAAATTTTAATAGTAATTTTCTTCACGATATTCATTTTTCCATAATTTCTTCTATTTCAACAGGTCCACTACATGTGCATTTTTTTCATCTAGCGGTCTGTTACCATTTTGGACTTTGCGTGTCATACATAATCAAGGCTATGAAATCATATTTAGTAACAATGGACAAAAAAGATTTGGAGGCTATATAGATGGATGAAAACTATGATAAACAGGGGCAATCTTTACTAGGGAATGACTTTAATGAAAATAGAGAACGTAATGAACAAGCTATACTTCACTCACAAACAGTTGGTTCACGTGGACCTATTCTAAAGCAAGATAGTGTACTTCACGAGACGCTACAAGAATTTATTCACGAAAAAATTTTAGAAAGACCTGTTCATGTAAAAGGATTTGGTGCGTTCGGTTATTTTCAAACGATCTATCCAATGTCTGAACATACTAAACTACGTTTTTTACAAAATTCTAATGCGAGAGTTCCTGTTATGGTGCGATTTTCATTAGCCGTTAGTACGAAAGGAACACCTGACACTTCTAGAAATGTACGCGGTTTTTCTACAAAGTTTTATACAGAAGAAGGCATTTTCGATCTTTTATGTAATCACATCCCTGTCTTTTCCGTTCGTGATCCGATGCGTTTCCCTGAAACGATTCAAGCGTTGTTACCTTCACCTATAAATAACTTAATAGACCCTAATAGATTTTGGAGCTTTGTCGCTAGAGCGCCTGAATCCATTCATTTCGTTGTTCATTTATATTCTGATGCTGGTACGGCCAAAAGTCTTCGCCACATCCCAGGACATAGTGTTAATACATATGTATGGAGAAATGCAGAAGGTAATCGAAAGTATGTAAAGTATCATTGGTACCCCTTTGAAGGTGTACAATACATTACTAGTGAGGAAGCGAATAAACTGGCTGCTGAAAACCCTGATTATAGCGGGAAAGATTTATATGATGCAATTGCAAATGGTAAACCAGTAGAATACGGTTTATATGTCCAGCTCATGGATCCGAAAGATGAAGCACATCTTTCTTATGACCCTTTAGATGATACAAAAGTATGGGATGAAAAGAAGTATCCTCTTATACCAGTAGGCAAAATGGTATTAAATAAAAATCCTGAAAATTATATGGAGCAAGTAGAAAAAGTCGCCTTCTCCCCTTCTAATTTACTAGACGGTGCAGAACTATCAGATGATAAAATGCTGCAAGGGCGTGCTAACATTTACAGTGATTCTCAAAGAAGAAGAATTGGTTCCGAATTTCGCAAATTGGCGATTAACAAACAGCAAAATTGGACGCCTGCTAATCAAATAACGAGCGGTGACGGAAGATACGTTGAAGGTAAACTTGAAAGAACTTCTATTACGAAACAGGATGACTTTACGCAGCCTAGTGAATTTTATACGAAGTTAAAACCGATAGAAAAAGAACATCTTGCTAAAAACTTAGCTAGTGATTTGAAAGTTATATCCCATGATATTAGGAAGATAGTTTTGGGGTATTTCAATCAAGTATCAACTGATTTGAAAACAAGCATTGAGACAAAAATGAAAGAGCATTAAGAAGATTAAAACATGCTTTACGAATGAGAATTCAAATCTATATTAATTATTTTCTTGTCAAAATCCAATGAAGTTATTTAATTTAAAAATATAAAGCCAATATATCCCTGTTCTATAATTAGAACAGGGATATATTGAAGTAGTTTAATGTTTAACATTAAACTACTTTATTTAGCTAAAAAATGCAATAAGTAGCCTTTCAAAACAAACTATTTTACTTGTACCGTATAATTCCCTGTTCCACCACCATACTTATATACACTTAAGTAATATTTCCCTGGCTTTGCATTATAATTTCCAAGCAATTTGTTTCCATCACGTTTTGTTGCATAAGCTACATAATTATTTAGATCTGATTCAGAATATAATACCCAGTTCAGTCCAAGATTTTGTTCGTTCGTAACAGAAATCTGTAAATCTTTTTGATCCTTTACATCAATAACAAATTTATCCCCCTGATCTTGATCGCTCAAGGTTCCTTTTAACAAAATATTCAAGGATAGTGGATTTGCTGTTTCAAATGAATTATTTGGTTCTTTTTCTACAGCCGTACCTTCTTCTGTATTCACTCCGCTAAACACAACATCATATTCATATTGTCCAGCATTATTTACACGGTAATTTACAAAATAAGCAGTCAATGTTTTATATCCAGTCCACTCTTTTCCTGAAAGGCGTTTCAACATATCATTTGTTGCTTCATTCATCACTTTCCAGTCCTCAACTTCTCCTTAGCAATACGATGATTAAGTAAACATATACA